>CAVOGS010000004.1:0-408410 GCA_963695575.1 uncultured Chloroflexia bacterium | reverse complement strand
GTGGGCAGTATTGGACTCGAACCAACGACCCCCTCCTTGTAAAGGAGGTGCTCTAACCAGCTGAGCTAACCGCCCGATGATGCATTCATTATACCAAGCGGGTTTGTTAAAAGTAAATAGTAAATAGTAAGTAGTAAGTAGATTAATAACCAGCGTTCCAAATCTATTTACTATTTACTGCTTACAACTTCCTTCTCAAATTTGCCAAAGTTTTGGCCTGTATGATAAACTCATTCAAAGCGTATTATCTAAAACTTATGAAAATCATCCGCTATCAAACATCCCGCAGAAAACCTGGCTACGGCTGGCTTCTGGGCAATAAAGTCGGCCCCATCAAGGGCGACATATTCGGTTCCTTCCAGCGCGGGGAAGCCAAAACTTCCCTGGATAAGGTTGAGCTTCTGGCCCCGGTAGAGCCAGGCAAGATCATCTGCGTGGCCCGTAACTATGCCGCTCATGCCGCAGAACTCAATAATGCTGTCCCTGAACTGCCGGTTCTGTTCTTTAAACCGCCCTCCGCTGTGATCGGACCCGGTGAAGCAATCATTATTCCTCCCCAGGCTAAACAAGTGGAGCATGAAGCCGAGCTGGCAGTAGTGATCGGTAAGGCTGGACGCTGGATCGAACCAGATCAGGCTAAAAACCACATCCTGGGCTACACCATCGCCAATGATGTCACTGAACGTGTATTCCAGCGCGAGGATCTGCTCTGGACCCGCGGCAAAGGTTTTGATACCTTCGCCCCTATTGGTCCCTGGATCGAAACTGACTTCAACACAGCTGACGCCATCATCTCCTGCCGGGTCAACGGCGACCTGCGCCAGATGGCATCCACCCGGGATATGGTCTTCCTGGTGGAGCAGCTGATCGCATTTGCTTCCTCTTTTATGACCCTGATGCCTGGTGATGTCCTCCTAACCGGGACCCCGGAAGGGGTCTCCAAACTGGAAGCCGGCGATACGGTGGAAATTGAGATCGAAGGTATCGGAAAACTAACCAATCCGGTGATCCTTTCGGAGCGTGCTCAGTGAACCTGGATATCCGTGCTGGAGTGATCGCTGCCACCATCCTGACCGGGATATTTTTCCTGATCAGTATTGTCACCGGGACCCAGACTGTGCTGGCCAGCCGCAAGATCAAATTCTTTAATCTCAGCCAGGACCAAAAAAGACGCGGTTGGTGGTTAATTGTGCTCGGTTTATTCTGGGCAATTCTGGGCATCCTGGTCTTCTTTTACGGCGAGCCGGTGGCTTATACGATCATCAGCCCGTCACCTACCAGGCCTGCCAGCCTGACCCCATCCATTTCCCCATCTGCATCTGTTTCACCAACCATCACCCAAACGCCTACAATCACCCTTACACCGAACGAATCCTACACGCCTCTACCGACTTCCACACCCCATATCCCAATTGCGGTGGAAGCCCGTTTTGAGGGCAAACTCACCCCACCAGCAGAAGCCGCCTTCAGCCCTCTGGTCTTCTCCAATATCGGCCTGGATGATGATTACAACCCTATCGGCCCCGGGATCCAATTCACTAATCCTGTTGGCCATCTTTACGCGGCTTACAGCTACGCCCGCATGGAGGACGATATTCAGTGGAGCGCTCTCTGGTACCGGGGAGATGAACTGGTTCACTTTGAAAGTCTGCCCTGGAAGGGAGGAAGTGGAGGGTTTGATTACACAGATTGGGATCCCGCTCCGGAATTGTGGCTGCCGGGTGATTATGAAATTCAGATTTTCCTGGGATTGGACTTCTACATTTCCGGCAGCTTCACAGTAGTTGGTGATCCCCCTACGCCAACAGTTACTCCTATTCCATCACAAACCCTGACCCCCACCCGAACAATCCAGCCTACCGTGACCGTGTCCCCCACCCCCTAATACCTGGAACGATTAACGGACCAATGCAACTGCCACCCGGGCTGCAATTCTGGCATTATTAAGCAGTAGGCCAAGATTGGCTTTCATACTCGATTTTCCTGTTAATTCACTGACCCGATTCAAGAGGAACGGCGTAACTTCCTGGCCCTGGATCTTATGATCATCCGCATCAATTAATGCTTGATCAACAGCATCAGCCATTATTTTGTCCGGCAGAGCATCATTTAGGGGCGCTGGCACTGCCAATAAAACGGCAGATTTTACACCCATCGCCCAATGGGCCCGGGCCAGAGTGGCTGCATCTTCTGGATCTTCTACTGAGGCTGTGACCGGCAAGCCGCTGGAGCGAGCGTAAAAAGCTGGGAAAGTTGAGGTTTGATATCCCACAACAGGGACAGAGAGAGTTTCCAATTTTTCCAGGGTGGCAGGTAGATCGAGGATCGATTTTGCCCCGGCGCAAACTACGATCAGCGGTGTTTGAGCCATAGTATACAAGTCAGCTGAGACGTCAAAGGGAGCGTTGCGGTGCACACCGCCGATCCCGCCGGTCGCAAAAACCTGGATTCCGGCTTTATGTAAGGCTGTGATTGTCCCAGCCACTGTGGTTCCCCCATTTAACTTCTTCAGAGCCGCCCGCGAGAAATCCCGCCGGCTGATCTTGATCACATCCCTGTCCTGGGCCAGAAGCTGGATATCGGCTGGGTTCATACCTACCTGGGCTTTGCCGCCTAAAACCCCCACCGTAGCAGGGACAGCGCCTTCTTCCCTGATCACGTTTTCCATAGCCTGGGCCAGCTCAATATTGATGGGATACGGCAAACCGTGAGTTACGACTGCGGTTTCCAATCCTACAATCGGTTGATTCTGGTCCAAGGCCTGGCGCACCTCTTCTGAATAATGAAGGTCAGGCATAAATGCTCTCCAATTGGACTGAAATGATACTCCAATTCTATCATTTTCTCCCCTCAATTTGAGATTACGATGGCTCCGGATTGAGATAAATAAGGGTTATCTGATAAAATCAAGGTGAATTTATTATCCAGTTACACTCAAGGAAGAATGATGAGTAATTTCCCCGGAAAAGGTAAGGTAGCGGTTGTAAAAACCTCCCCTGAAACTGTTTTAGAGGATTATCACAGGCTGATGGATCTAGCAGGTGTTGAAAATGCTCTGCCTGATAAAAATCTCCAGACAGGTTTGAAGATCAACATCTCCTGGCAGACCTGGTACCCGGCCTGCTCCACCGCTCCCTGGCAGCTGGAAGGGGTGATCAAATCCCTCCAATCCCGGGGTTATAAAGACCTGGTCGGGGTCCATAACGACACTGTTGTGGTCGACACCAGTGACGGAGAAGCCAATAACAAACATAAGGCGGTCACAGATCAATATCATATTCCCTGCCTTTATCTTTACAACCAGGATTTTGAGTGGATCGAGTTTACTCCTAAGAATCACAAATACCTGGTTCTTGACAAGGTTTACCCCAAAGGTGTTCTGATCCCGAAGGCTCTGCTGGGCATGAATATTGTTCAGTTGCCCACGGTCAAGACCCATGTATTTACCACCATCACCGGCGCCATGAAAAACGCCTTTGGCGGCCTTTTACACCGGGAACGGCACTGGACCCATGCAGTGATTCATGAGACTGTTGTAGATTTACTGGCCATCCAGCAAGAGATCCATCCGGGGCTTTTTGCTGTTATGGATGGCACATTTGCTGGCGACGGACCCGGTCCCCGGGCTATGCGCTGGCATGAAAAAGACATTCTGATCGCTTCAGCTGACCAGGTAGCCATTGATGCTGTTTCGGCCAAGCTGCAAGGTTTTGACCCCATGGATTTAAAATTCATCCGCCTGGCCCATGAATTGGGCCTCGGTGTGGGTGACCCAAAAGAGATCGAAATAGTCGGCTACGATATTGACCAGGAAAAACCCTGGCACTTCGTGCGGGAAGATACTTTCGCCAGCACCGGGCAGCATATGATCTATCACGGCTGGTTAAAACCGCTTGAGAAGCTCCTATTACAAAGTCCGCTGGTTCCCTGGGCTTATTTTGCCAGCAACTTCTACCATAATGTGTACTGGTATCCCTTTGTGGGGCGTAAAAGGGTGGAAGCAGCATTAAAAACGAAATGGGGTCAGGTCTTCAAGAAGTACGGTGACGGGGATGTTGTCATGCCCGGCATGGAACGGAAGACCGTCATCCAGGCCCTGGTGGCAGGAGTACTTGGTTTTGCAGCCCTGATCGCCATCCTGGTGGCAATTTTCTAAAACCCATGGATCAAGGTAATTCTAAAACCCTCACCCGGCGGCTGATCGCCGGATTTATTTTTGGCTTCCTGGTTTTTCTAGTAGTGATCCTGGTTGGTGACCTGCAGCAAGTCAGCGAGCAGGTCCTCCATTTTAAATGGTTTTATTACCCCCTGGTCCTGTTATTAACCCTCTTCAATTACATCCTGCGCTTCTTCAAGTGGCATTTCTACCTGGGCCAGGTTGGCGTGAAGGATTATCCCCTGCTGAAAAGCGCCCGCTTATTCCTGGCCGGATTCCCGCTGGCAGTCACTCCCGGCAAGGTCGGTGAAGCCCTGAAAGCTGTCTGGCTTGAAAAGGAAACCGGGCTTCCGGTTTCAAAAGGCATTTCGGTTGTGCTGGCGGAGCGCATCAGTGACGGTTTGGGGGTTTTGATCCTCAGCACCCTGGGTGTGATCGCCTATCCGCGCTACTGGCCGGCCTTTGCGATCGTATTGGGGGGGCTGATTGTTCTGATCATGATCATCCAGATCCGCCCGGCGGCTTTGTGGTTCTTGGATCTGGCATCCAAACTGCCGCTCCTGAAAAAGATCTCCTCCGGGCTGAGGGAATTTTATGAAGGAAGTTATGCCCTATTTAAACCCCGGGCACTGCTTATCGCAGTAAGTATAGGTGTGGTCTCCTGGCTGGGAGAAGGGATCGGGTTGTATTATGTGCTGCGGGGATTGGACATACCTGGCGGCTGGGAAACTTTATCGATCGCCATTTTTGTGCTGGCGTTTTCAACCGTAGTGGGAGCAGTCTCCGCCCTGCCCGGCGGCCTGGGCGCCGCTGAAGCCTCCATTGCCGGCATGCTGATCCTGCTTCTGGGATTATCAAACGATACCGCCGCCGCCGCCACTCTGCTGATCCGCTTTGCCACACTGTGGTTTGCGGTTGCCCTGGGGTTGATCGTCTGGGGGTTTTCGAGAAAACTTCTGTTTGAAACAAAAGATAATTCCTGATCTTTTAACCCCAAAAAGCCATAAAAATTCAATTACAATAATTAAGCATGAGTAAATCGAGACGAAGCCGTAATTATTGGTTGCGTCCTACTATAAAATGATAAGGAGAGCCATCATGTCCAAATTCTCCAAATTCCTACTAATAATTCTGGTTGTTTGCCTGACCGCCTGTAATCGCCCCCTGGTTCCAGCCACTCAACCCCCGACAGATATTGAAGCAACCCAGGATAGCGTCGAAGACACCCAGGTCCCGGCCCAACCGGCCAATACCGCTGAACCTGAGGAAACAATTACACCTCCCACCCAGGAGGATCCCACTCCCCAGCCGCCGCCTCCGACCGAGGATCCAGCCCTTGATCTGCCAGCTGAGCGCCTTCCCCTGCTGGTTCCGGGCGTTGAGTTCACACTCCAAGAGGTCGAGCTGATGGATGCCTCGACTGGTTGGGGAATTGCTGTGGATAGCGCTGGCATTGGCCACATCCTGAAAACCAGGGATGGCGGGATCACCTGGGGGGATATTACCCCACCGGAGCCCCTGAACGCAGGATCATCCTGGTTCTATCCCGTGGTAGATTTTTCCGACACACAACACGGGTATGCGTTCTATCAAGGCAGCGACCTGGTCTGGTCTACCGCAGATGGGGGTCAAAATTGGCTCCCTTCCAGGCTCAGCTACACAACCCAGGGCAGCGGACTGATCACAACTTTCGGCGAGGATCATGCCTGGATTTTCCAATTCCTGGATGCGGGCATGCAGAAAGTTTATACAGCGGTATACTCCACAATTGACGGCGGGAGCAGCTGGACCATGCTGCTTGATCCCACCTCAACTGCAGAGCATTCCATCCAGGGATTTGATAAAACCGGGGCAGATTTCCTCGACTCAAACCATGGAATGCTGACCCGTTTCTTCCGCGGTGTAACACCCTTTGTCAACCTGGACCGGACCGAGGATGGCGGCGCCACCTGGCAGCCCCAGGAAGTGACACCCCCGCCTTCCGCTCCTGATGCCTTTAGCAGCTGTGCCTGCGGACTCTATAACCCTGATCTATCAGGAGAACAATCCGCAACAATGAAATTGGAATGCCAGTGTTTCCTGGAGGGCGGAAGTTTTTCAAAAAATTACCTTTACAGCACCTCAAACGGAGGAGACAGCTGGCTGATTTATTCCATCCCTGAAGGGGAACTGAATAAGATTTCAGATTCAACCTATTTTGTCATCGGGCGGGAGATTTATAAAACAACCGACGCTGGCAAGAATTGGGACCTGATCAAAAATGTGAATTGGGACGGGGATTTCAGCTTCGCAGATAAGAACCACGCCCTGGGCATCGCCTATGATCCGGATGACGATGAGTTTGCCCTGGTGAAGACCAGCGATGGCTGCCAGACATTCCAGATCATCGAACCACAGATGGTTGCTCCGTTTACAACCCGCTAAGTTTGGGGTGAAATCATCTGAAAGGACTTTGCCTATCAATCCCAATAATTAGGAAGATTATGACAGATCCCCGCCTCGTAAAACTCGCTGACATACTTGTCAACTATTCAACCAAAGTTAAACCAGGGGAATGGGTGATGGTGTACTACCACCCGCTGGCTGAACCGCTGGCTGCCGAGGTCTATCGAGCTGTACTTCAGGCTGGCGGCTATCCGGCCTCTCTACTTGACTCCGATCTGCTGATCGAGACCCTCCATCGCTACGGATCCGATCAACAGCTGCTGTGGATCTCACCCCTGGAAGAACTGGCCTATAAAAAAGCAGATGTAGGAATTGTCCTGATGGGCTCTGATAATACCCGCTACCTGAGCAGTCTCGATCCTGCCAAACAGGGCAAACGGGCGGAAAGCCAGGGAGAGCTGCTCAAGATCATGATGGAACGCACTGGATCCGGGGATTTCCGCTGGGTGCTGACCCAATACCCCTGCCAGGCTTTCGCCCAGGATGCTGATATGAGTTTGACTGATTTCGAGGATTTTGTCCATCAGGCTATGTTTACCGATCAGGAAGATCCTGTGGCCGCCTGGAATAAGGTCCATGACCAGCAACAGAAAATAGTCGATTGGCTGAAAGGCAAGAAGCAGGTCACGGTCAAAAGCCCACATGCAGATCTAAGATTGTCAATCGATGGTCGTGATTTCCTTAACGCCGACGGCTCCTACAACATGCCCAGCGGCGAGGTTTACACTAGCCCGGTGGAGGACAGCGCCGAAGGCTGGGTAGAGTTCACTTATCCTGCCATTCACCTGGGCCGGGAAGTCACAGGAGTACGTTTTGAGATCGAAAAAGGCCGGATAATAAAAGCCAGCGCGGATAAGAACGAAGAGTTTTTACTGGCCATGCTGGACACAGACGAGGGTGCCCGGGTAGTGGGAGAATTTGCAATCGGAACCAACTACGGCATCCAGCAGTTCACCGGCAGCATCTTATATGATGAAAAGATCGGTGGTTCGTTCCATGTCGCTGTCGGCTTGGGATTTCCGGAAATCGGCGGAAAGAACGTTTCCGCCATTCACTGGGATTTTATATGTGATATCAAAAAAGACAGCGAGATCAGAGTGGATGGAGAACTGCTGTATCAGGATGGAAAGTTTGTGATCTGATCAGCTCCTGCGGAGCTGGACGGGATACGCCTTCGGCGTGACCGAAGACCGGGGACCGGTAAAACGCTTAAAATGAATACTCAATCCGCCTCCGGGCGGATTTGATTTTGACTGAAATTTTGAAGCTTTACACGGAATTTTCTAGTTCGAGTCTATGAAACCCAGCCCCGAATTCATTCGTGGTGTGTGATTAAGAGCTGCTGGATAAGGATGGGAAATTTGTGATTTGACAAAAAAGGGATCAAATCCCTCATCAATATGTAGAACAAAGGACGAAATCCTTTCTTAGGATTTCGTCCTTATCTTTTTTTACGCTTTAAGCGATTTGATCCCTATTCAATTACCGGAGCAGTTCCATATAACTCGTAATTTCCTCCAGCTCATCAAAACGCCAGGTCAGATCGATCACTTTATCCTGTTGCTCTTTGCTGAGCACAGCACTTGCATTAGCCCGGAATTTAGAAATGATCTCAGCATCGCTCATCGGATTCTGGGGAGAACCTTTGGCATGATCCACCTGCGCTGTAAAACTCTCTCCAGCGTTATTGGTGATAGTCACCCGGGCGCGTTTCACACCGGGGAACATGGCGTCAATTTCAGGGTCCGCCACTACTTTGATCTTGCCCAGCAGGTCCCAGATGCGGGGATCTTTCAATTTTTCATCACTGAATGAACTGGGCAGCACGTTGCCGTCCGCCACCGCAGCAGCGACCACATAAGGCAAACTGTGATCAGCAGTCTCTTTGGTTTTTGGTTTGAATTTAGTGGGGTCTGACAGGATATCCGCCCCGCGGGCTGTGGTTTCCACCAGGATCCGGGATATATCCTCTGCAGCCAGGTTCTGTTCCTGGCAGACCTGCATGGCGGCGCTGATGGGTTGATGGGTCAGCGCTTCAGTGGGAAAGGCTTTGTAGGCGCACTGGGTGATCATAAAATCTTTGCCAAGATCCTTTAACACCCAATCCGGGCGCCATTCCACACTGTCGATCACTTCAAAGACACCCTCTTTGCCTTCAAAAACCTCGACCGGGCCGGAGTACCCTTCCCGGGCGATCATGGCAGCGATTACGCCAGCCTGGGATGCCAGGGGGGCTGCCGTATTTTTCATATTGGTGAGGTGGCCGGCTACAACACCACCGAGGGTAAAGTGGCTGCTGCTGCTGATGCCTATAGCGGCGATCATCTGATCCAGATCCAGGTCGTATAACTTTCCAGCCACCAACGGGCTGACAAACTGAACTAAAGAAGCGTGATGCCAACCGATCTCCCTCACACCGGGATGGGCTGCATGGCACCAGCGCAGCATCAGCTCATAATTGATGATGATCGCTTCCAGCAGCTCTTTTCCATTTTTTCCATTCACTTCTCCTGCTGCCAGGGCTGCCCCTATGAGGTCAGAGGGATGGGATGGATCTTCTTCCCAATAAATGTCGTTATAATCCATCGCCCTGGTTAACAGACAGTTCATTAATGCCGCATTGGAGGCATTGGTTTTACTTTCTCTGCCGATGACAGTGGCTTCCGGTGTGCCGCCTAATTTCTCTGTAAAACGGAACATGGCTTCCATGTCCTCATTCTTAACGGCAGCCAGGGCGCAGCCCATGCTGTCCAACAAAAATCGTTTGGCTTCCCAGATCGAAACCTCAGGGATATCCTCAAACTTCAAGTCCAGGGCCCAACGGGCCATCTTCCCGCTTAATGAGCTCATCATCTCTCCTTTACTCCAGTTACAGTCTTTCTGCAACCGCGTTGGCTACGTCAATAGTGGAGCTGTCGCCGCCCATATCGTAGGTTCTGACCTTGCCATCCAGGATCACACCAGCGATGGCTGTTTCCATGACCCTGGCTTTTTCTGTTTCTCCCAGCCAATCCAGCATCATCTTGGCAGTCAGCAGCATAGCGTTGGGGTTAACTTTGTACATCCCGGCGTATTTCGGCGCTGAGCCATGGGTGGGTTCAAAAACCGCCAGTTTGTCTCCGATATTGCCGCTGGAGGCAAATCCCAGGCCCCCCACAAGTTGAGCTGCAAGATCTGAGACAATATCTCCAAACAGGTTGCCGGTCACGAGCACACCATAGTCCTCAGGATTCTTAACCAGCCACATCACCATGGCGTCAATATTGGTTTCCCAAAGTTTGATCTCCGGATATTCCTTGCTGATCTGCCGGGCAACCCGCACCATCATTCCGCTGGTTTCCCGCAGCACATTGGGTTTCTCGACAAGAGTCACCGTCGGATAATCATTTTTCTGGGCATATTCAAATGCCCGTCGGATGATACGAGTAGCACCCCTTAATGTAACCACCCGGACAGTCATGGCCATTTCTCCACCGGGAACATCATCAAAATTACCCAGAGCCGAGGAATACTTTTTCATCATTTCCCGCAGTTCATCTTCAACCGGAAAGTATTCCACACCGGAGTACAACCCTTCCGCATTTTCACGGAATACCACCAGGTCGATATTATCCCGATAGTTGAGGGGATTACCGGGATAAGCCTTACAGGGCCGCAGATTGTAGTACAGCTGTAAGCGCTGCCGCAAACGAACAATTGGGCTGCGGTAGCTTAACCCCTTTCCCTGCAGCTCAGGAATCAATTCCTCCTGGGCCTCATCTTTGGGTTTGGAAGTGATGGCGCCAAATAAACCGCAGTCCACTTCTTTGAGCAGGTCCATGGTGCGCTCCGGAAGGGCTTCCCCTTCAGTTTTCCAGAATTCCCAACCGATATCTCCATGGATATATTCCGCATCCAGTTTAAGTTTGTCGAGCACGATGCGGGCGGCTTCCATGACCTCAATTCCAACCCCATCTCCTGGCAGCCAGGCGATTTTATACTTAGCCATTGATAATATTCTCCTGTCTAGATTGATTCTGCTAACCGTTTTTTTGTATAGGGGATTAAACCCCCGGCGTTAAATATCTCCATCACTGCGCCCGGCAGGGGCGGAAAACTGAAATCCCCAGCCTGACAGGTGATGATTCCCATTTCCAGGTCAATGCTCACAGTTTCACCATTTTCGATAGCATCCACCGCTTCCGGGCAGACAATTGCTGGCAGGGCGTTATTAATACAGTTGCGGTAGTAGATCCGGGCGAAGGATTTGGCGATGATGGCTCCCAGCTTGGCTTCACTGAGGCAGACCACTGCCTGCTCCCGGGAGGATCCGCAGCCCCAATTAGTACCACCCACGATAACATCTCCGGGCTGAACAGCGCCGGCGAATTTCGAATCCAGGTCCTCGAGGGCATATTTGGGCATCTCTGATGGTTCACTGACCGTATAGGTATATTTGCCAGGGAAGATCACATCGGTGTTGACATTATCGCCGTACTTCCAGACCTTGCCTTGAATTTCTGACATAAATTAACTCCCCAGACTTATTTATAAATTCGCAGGATTTTCGATCACACCAGCCACAGCCGAAGCGGCTACTACCGCCGGGCTGGCCAGGTAAACTTCACTTTCTTTGGTACCCATCCTGCCTCGAAAATTGCGGTTGGCAGTACTGATGGAAACTTCACCTACCGCTGGAACACCCATATGGTTGCCCATGCAGGGGCCACAACCCGGGCTTTCCACCACAGCACCAGCCTGGAGGAAGGTTTCCAGGTAGCCTGCCTGAAGAGCCGCCAGATAAATAGCAGACGATGCTGGGATGACGATCATTCTGGTCCCCTCTGCGATCTTTTTTCCTTTCAGTACCGCTGCTGCGGCTGCCAGGTCATCCAGGCGGCCGTTGGTACACGTGCCCAGAAATGCCTGATCGATCTTCACCCCACGAACCTCGGAAAGCGGTTTGACGTTATCCACCGTATGGGGGCAGGCGATCATGGGTTCGATCTGCGACCCATCATATTCCACCTCCCGGGCATAGGTAGCATCAGGATCAGGATAGACAGGTTCATATTCCCGCCGGGCGCGACCTTTCAGGAAATCAAATACCTTCTGGTCGGGAGGGATGTAGCTGTTTTTAGCCCCCATTTCAGCCATCAGATTGGTCAGGGTCGCCCGCTGGCTGAGCGCCAGAGCTTCGACAGCCTCACCATGCCATTCCACGGACATATAGATGGCCGCATCTGCTTTCAAATCGCCGATCACATAAAGCGCCAGGTCCTTGGAAGTCACGCCGTCTTTCAGCTGGCCGTTGATGGTGATCTTAATTGATTCCGGGACCCGCAGCCAGATCGAACCGATCGCCCAAACCGAAGCCATCTCGGTCCGTCCGATGCCGGCTGCAAAAGCACCCATCACGCCCGCATGAGGAGTATGTGAATCTGAGCCAACCACAATCTCACCCGGCAGGGCCAGGCCGGACTCCACCAGGATCTGGTGGCAGATACCCCGGCCAACATCAAAAAAATTCTGGATGCCCTGCTCTTTCACAAACTCCCGGGCAATCTTGTGATTTTCAGCGTGGGAGGTGCTTGGAGCCGGTGTGGCATGGTCCAGTATAATCGCATGCATATCGGGATCATAGACTTTGGTTCCGCCCATGCGCTGGAATAAACCCAGGATCGGCGCGGTGTTATCATGTGAGAGGGCTACATCCGGGATGATATCCACGATTTGGCCCGGAACCGTATGATCCAAACCTGCTTTTTTTGCTAATACCTTCTCTGCAAATGTCTGAGACATAATTTTCCTATCAATCCTATGGTTTCCAGTCGAATTTATACTACCAGCCTGCTCTTGAAGGGTAAAAAGGTCATGAAGTCAGCATGATGTACGATATAAGCCTCGGTGGACCGTTTTACAAGGTCTCCTTCCCCTGCGTGGGCAGCGATAATATGGCAGACTTCCGGCGGCACACCGCAACTCTCAGCAAGTGAAACGCCCGAGAAGGGATGGCGCAGGTATTTGCCGTACGTTCCCTGGAAGGAGCTGCCATTCTCATCCAATTCATATTCCAGCAATTTTCCCACATCTGCCAGGATGGCGCCGGCAATGACCACATCCAAATCTATTGGCAGTTCATCCTTAAAGAAATCGATCATCTTGAGAGCGCTTTCCCGGGCGACATGCACTACACAGCGTTTATGGGCCATGAAGCTGACCTGCAAGTCCGGGCCTGCCAACAGGGTGAATGGAATCCGGCCCAGGTCATTCGGGGTCAACACACTGCGCTCCAGGGCCAGCGCCCAGGTCTTGGTGGTAGCTTCACGGAGTTTTTGATCATCTATCCAGGCCAGTTCCGGCCAAAGTTCATTAATATCCATAACACCTCGTGATTATTCAATTACTTGATAAACAACATCGATCACCGTTCCGTCAACCCATTTAATGGCTGCTATTACCCGCTCCCCCAGTTCAACCGGTTCAGGCACACCACAAATCCTCTCACCTTCTTCCTTTAATTCCTCAATGGTCATAATCGGAAGTTTGGAATTGGCGGTTTTTTCCAGGAGATCTTTCCGGCGCGGATTGATGGCAATGCCACGTTCAGTGACGATCACATCAATCAGCTCTCCAGGACCGCAGATCGTAGTAACTTCGTCACGTATGATCGGAATCCTGTCCCGGAAAAGCGGGATGGGCAGGATCACCGTTTTGCTGAAAAGACAGTTTTGCCAGCCGCCGATCCCATGCAGCAGGTAGCCATCTGAATGGGTCACCACATTGGCGTTATAGTTCACATCAACCTCGGTCGCTCCCAGGATCACCACATCCACAATTCCTGCAAAATTACCCTTGCCGTGATAGTTATAACTGGTAAAGGGACTGGTATTCACGTGAGTAGGATTTTCACGCATCGAGCGAACACCGGCCAGGTCAAAGGTTTGGCCATCAAGAATATAATCGATCAAACCCTCTTCCAGCATATCCACCAGGTATTGATTGCTGCCTCCCCTGGCAAAACGGGCTTTAATGCCCTTTTCACGCATGATCTCGCCGAAATAATTTCCGATCGCCAGGGAAGTTCCCCCTGCGCCGGCCTGGAAGGAAAATCCTTCCTTTATGATCCCGACTTCGTCACAGAATTTGGCGGTCAGCTCAGCGATAAATAATCTATCCGGGCTGTTGGTGATCCGGGTAGTGCCAGAGATAATCCTTTCTGGAATTCCGACATGGTCCATTTCCACCACGTAATCCACATAATTTCCCTGGATCTGCCAGGGTATGCAGGGGAATGGGACCAGGTTGTCAGTGACCACGATCACTTTGTGGGCATACTGGGAATCAGCCAGGGCAAATCCCAGCAGACCGCAGGCGGATTCACCGGTTAAGCCATTGGCATTTCCAAAAGGATCAGCTGTTGGCGCGGCGATGACCGCGATATCGATCACCACTTCCCCATCCTGCACAGCCTGGTAGCGTCCGCCATGGGAGCGTAATACGCCAGCGCCTTTCATATGACCCAGGGAGGCGAACCTTCCCAGTGGTCCATTCATGCTTCCTTCAATATGGTGGATGGTGCCATCTTTCAAGTATTCAATAATGGGTTCATGGCAGGGAAAGGCTGCTGATGGGAACCAGATCAGATCCTTGATACCCATCTCTGAAGCCGCCTGGAAAATCTGATTGGCGACCAGGTCTCCATCCCTGAAATGGTGATGGGTTGAGATCGTCATGCCATCCCTGATGCCGGCTTTTATCAAAGCCGTTTTCAGGTCTTTTACTTTTTTATTGCCATCTGCAGGGTAGTTGGCACTGCTCGACAGCGGAGGCGCATACCGTTTTCCATCCGTGATGTATTTATTCACACCCTGGAAAGGAATGACCGGTTTCCCATTGATCTTCTCGGGGATCATGCGGCCTACTGCATTCTTCACGAATTTTGGTGCCATCGCTTCTCCTCTATCTCATCCTGAAGATCAATTATTCCAGATCGTCCTCTTTCCAATTTTCCGGGATCAACCCCGCTTCCAGAGCCATTGTTATCGTATTTTGAGCTCTTTTCACAACAGGTGGATCGATCATCTTGGATCCCAGGGAAACCACACCAAGACCTTTTCCAGCTGCTTCATCAAATGCCAGAACGATCCTCTTGGCCTTATCGATCTCCCCCTCTGAGGGAGAAAAGGCTTCGTGAATAACCTTGATCTGACGGGGGTGAATGCAGCCCATACCATCAAATCCCAAGGATTTGGATTCCAGCACCACTTCCCGAAGTGCATCCATATCAGCTACATCAGAAAATACAGAATCGATCGCCTGAATGCCGGCAGCTTTGGCAGCATTAACCAGCTGATTACGGGCAAAAAAACTCTCCCGTCCTTCCCGGGTCCGCTGTGCCCCCAGGTCCGCGGTATAGTCCTCCAGACCGATCGCCAGTGAAGCTATCCGGTCGGAAGCGACAGCGATTTGATATGCGTTTACCACACCCAGAGCGCTTTCAATGATAGGCATGATATAAACCGGATAATCCAATCCAGCTCCTGCCAATATCTCAGTGATTTTCTTATCAACAGCTTTAACCTGCTCCGCTGTCTCACACTTGGGTAGAAGGATCAGGTTGACATGATGCGGCACAACATATTCCAGATCTTGCAGACCGGCTGGAAGCTGATTGACCCGGACCATACGTTCCGCACCGTAGAAATTCAATCCTCGCAGAGCGTTGCGGACTACCAGACGTGCTTCAGCCTTTTTCTCAGGAGCGACTGAATCCTCCAGATCAAGGATCACCCCATCAGGTTTGTGAATACCAGCATTAAGCATTAATTTTGGTGTGTTGCCAGGAAGATATAAACGCGAGCGGCGCCTTTGGTCTTTTTTGGTGCTGTATTTGTTCTCAGGGATGATTTCCAGCAGGAATTCATCTTCAGACTCAAGACAACCTTTCACGGCCGCCTCTATGCGGGCTGCCAAGATAGGAGTTATCGCCCCTCGATCAATGATCTCCAATTCAGCATGTTCCACTTTATAAAAAACCAGGATTTGTTGAGCCAAATCCCGGATAGATCCTTCATAAAGCGCATTGACTTTGCTGTTAAGGATGATCTTTATTCCCCCGCTTTTTTTGATTTTCAGGGAAGCATAACAATCGGAGCGAATGTCAGGGCCTTGATTTCCTGCGGTGCCTATTTGAGCCAATTTGCCCTCCATATCTCAATAAATGATCCAGGGAAAACCTCTCATATCAGGAGCAGTTTTGCACTTCTGATTGTAAAGAAAAATTATATCTTATATCCAGAAATGACACAATTAAATCAGTCCAAATCCCGGGAATATTTTTAGCAGATATTGGGACATTTGGAGGTGGAAATTTGCTTGACACAGAACAGATGTTCGTGTACAATCATGACTAGCACAAACATTCTACTTTACAGATTTGGCACGGGAGGTCAGCATATGGCTCCGAAAGCCCGGAAACAATTAAAAGAACGTCATAAACAAGTCCTGGACGTGATCCAGGAGTATACAGCGAAACATGGTTATGCCCCTTCCTACCGGGAGATCTGCGCCCGGACAGATATCACTTCAACATCGATGGTGAACTATTATCTGGAGCAGCTGGAAGATATGGGTTATATCGAGCGCAGTGAAAATATATCCCGCAGTTTACAGATCAAAGATGCCGCACAGGAGAAGGTCAACAAGGTGCTTGGCAATGTTAAACAGGCTGTCCAGGAAATTTCCAATTCGCTGACCATTCCAATTGTGGGACGGATCGTGGCCAGTGAGCCCTTACCTATCCCCTCATCGGATTTTGCGCTTTTTGATGCTGAATCCAATATTGAGGTCCCTGAATCATTGATTCCCTTCAATATGCAAAAAGAAAACCTCTTTGCATTGGAAGTGGATGGGGATTCAATGATCGATGCTATGGTTAATGATGGTGATGTGATCATAATGAAACCTACCAAAGAAGCCAGAAATGGGGAAATGGTAGCTGTCCGTCTTAAAGACCAAAACGCAACCACCCTGAAACATTTTTATCACGAAGGGAATCGAGTCCGCTTACAGCCGGCCAACCCCACAATGGATCCAATTTACGTGGATTCATCCTCAGATCTGGAAATCCAGGGCAGTGTGGTCCTGGTCATCCGCCAGATGTAAATTTGGGATTACGAGGGAACGCTTCACCCTCCTCATCTAGAGCCGCTTCCAAATTGAAAGCGGCTCTTCCTTTTAAGGGCATTCATTAAAAACAGTATTGTCCAGCTTCACTCCTGGAGAAAAAAGGGTGCCCAGGCTCTCGGGCACTTCACTGTGCGGCACGAGCGGCAATTCAGCACTGATATCCGGTGATCTGGTCAGGGATTGATTTTTTCCCCCTTCCTCGCCAAACTGGTACCGCAGCCTTTTCAAACCTTCTGCATCCTGAAGAGTGATGGTATCTCCAGAATTATTCAACCCCAGACTTCCAGCGATGAAAACCAGGCTTCCCCCATAATTTCCTCCGGGAGCTCCCCCGCCAAAGATCACCACGCCACAACCCTCCTTAAGAATAGAACCTTCTGGAAAGGTAAATCTTGTCCTTATGGCATCGCTCACCATCCATCCGCTCAGATCCAGTGATCCCTGCGAAATATTCACAAACTCAAGGAATTCATCATCGTCACTGTGCACTGATCCATCATTATTGGCATCTCCCAGCACTAGATCCGGATCAGCATGGATCTCATTTAGTACGATATCGAGGTCTTCCAGATATACCGGAGTATTCGTTATCGTCAGCACCGGGGAGGGAATGATCGTTTCTAACGCAACTACTGTTGATGTATCAACTGGTGTAAGTGATGGACCCGGAGAACTGGTCAGAGACGGAGTTGTGGAAGGTGTTGCTGGCTGAGGTGTCATGGATTGAGTGGCAGTAACAAGAGTCCAGGCAGCAGTAGGGGTTGAAGAGGGATCCAGATCTGGTGGTGTTATTGCTGGCTCAGACGGGGTGAGCGTCAAGGTTGACGTCAAGGTTATGGTTGGTATTGATGTTGAGATCGGTGTCAAAGTGATTGGGGGAGTTTGGCTCAAGGTTGGAGAGAAAACAACCTCCGGGGTCGGCGTATCAGATCCATCGATTGTTGGACTTGAACTCGGTATGACGATGGCTGTCATAGTTACACTTGGTTGAAGACTGGCAGTTGGTGTCTCTGCTGCTCCTGGAGTCAACGATGCCGGCTGAGTAGGAGGCGAGCGGTCCAACCTGCCGGGAGAGATCTGCTCCCTTTCTCGCCAATCCCCACCTCTGTCTCGATCTCTTTCTGGCGGATATCTTTCCAGGCTGTTCCCTTCATCAGGTGATGGTGGTGGCTCTGAAAATGCTCCCTCAGTGGAATTGCCATACACCAACTGGTCCACAATTTCATCCCAGGGGTCCAACAAAAGGACCTCATCTCCACTATTACTGAACTGGATTCCACTCCGCCCCCAGCCGTCATAAGGGAGCAGATCCGGAACCCTATTATCGCTGTCTTCAAATTCGAAGTCCGGCAGAAAACCATTTTCTGAGAGAAACACATTTGCCCTATTGGCGATGACCATAACTTCTTTAGCTCCAATATAATAACCGTCCGGGAATTTCAACATACCTTCATTACCACCCGGTGATGTTTCGTCGCCTACTTTGATACCAGTCAAGGGTTGTCCATATGTTTCAGGATTGTAGATCTCAAGCCATTCACCGTCCGGTTCTTTACTCGTGGGGTTTGGGTAAAACTCAGAGATCAACAAATGAACCGGATACCAGGTAGGTGAAGGGATTAAAATCGCCGGGGGGATTAATGTGCTGGTTGGACTGTCCACTGGAGTACCAGAGGTAGAATCTGGTGTGTTTACCTCCACCATTCCGGTTGATTTTGTGTCCAGTGAGGAAATCACAGGGAATGAATTGGTTAGTTCCTGCCGGCCAATCATAGAGATTTTTATTCCCGGTGTTAAGTCGAGTATGTAGCCATTGATATTTTGCCTAATGACTCCTGTTAAGTTTTGGAAGATATCCTCATCTGAGATGTTCCGCATCCAGGGATATTTATCAAGGTTGGAAAGCTGCAGAGTTAGGGACTGCCCTTGCAGACAGATCAGCTGCAAATCCGGGGGCAAATCAAAAAAAGGCAGCAAGCGGGGCAAATCCCATTCATAAATCCCAGGTAATAATTCACCTTTGGGTATCGATACTACCCTTCCCTCCCAGTTTTCATATTGGAACGTAACAGGTTCCAGGGAAAATATTCTCTCCAGATTTACCGATGGTGAAAGCTCATTTCCCAATGAGAGAATCTCAATCTCTGCAGGATCACTCACTAACCTGGTCTCTCCGGAGAATTCCTGCACCAGGCCTTTAACCTGAACCTCATCACCCAGGTGCACAATATCTCCCAGAAAATCATGCTGAACGAATATGCCCATTGACCCTTTCTTGCCAGCAGGACAATTTTGATCAAATATAAAAAAACCTGCTGGAATCTCCTCTTCCGAGTCTGCAGTCACTACACCCTGGATAAATACAAGATTGCCTGCGTAAGGCGAAATATCCCCACTGCCTTGCACTTCGCAAATTGGGAGGTTTTTAGATGTTCTTTTACTAAAACCCCAGGCAAAACTCCCTCCCAGTATCACTACCAGAATTGTTATAACAAGGGCTGTTTTTCCCCCTTTGGCTGGCATAATTCCTCCCCCTTTAAAGCCAATTTAAGCGGATTACCTCTTGATCCTCATATCAATATCATCTACTCATCAATATAGAGAATTTTTAGGTCTAAATCAAGGGGAAAGAGGCTTTTTCTTAAGGAAAACATTTTCAATTCAGGGGGTATCTTATCCTATAATATCCCTTTATTTTGCTGGTATAATCTATCTGTTAGAAAAAAGGAGTTCGTAGTGGCTTTTTCTCCCTTCGATTGGCTGTTGGGATATTTCTCACTTGATATAGGAATTGATCTTGGTACGGCAAATACCCTTGTTAACGTCAAGGGTAAGGGTATCGTCATTCAAGAACCATCCTGGGTAGCAATTAACAAACGCACCCGGGAGCCAATTGCTATTGGCGCAGCGGCTAAAGAAATGATTGGACGAACCCCGGCCGATATCATCACTCTCCGCCCCTTACGGGATGGTGTGATATCTGAATTTGAGATCACCCAGGCTATGCTGGAATATTTCATCGCCCGGGCTCATCAACAGAGTATCGTACCTGTTCCGCGTCCCCGGGTAGTTATCGGCATTCCTGCCGGTGTGACAGAGGTCGAAAAAAGAGCTGTATACGATGCAGCCATGGCGGCCGGAGCCCGCAACACATATCTGATCGAAGAACCTGTTGCAGCCGCTCTCGGTGCTGGCCTGCCAATTGATGAAGTTGTCGGCAGCATGATCGTTGATATTGGCGGCGGCACTTCTGAAGTTGCCATTATGACCATGGGTGGCGTAGTTTCCTCCCGCTCACTACGTGTGGCTGGCGATGAACTTGACGAAGACATCATCCAGTACATCCGCAATAAATACAACATTCTGATCGGCCAGAGTCTGGCTGAAGAAACAAAAATAACTATTGGATCCGCTTACCCTCTACCAGAAGAAAAAACCATGACACTGAGGGGTAGAAACCTAGTGACAGGACTGCCAGATTCAGTGGAGGTCTCATCGATCGAAATCAGGGATGCTATCTCAGATTCCGTCCAAACCATCATCGATACCGTTCGGGATGCCCTGGACGAAACACCACCTGAGATCCTGTCAGATCTGATGGACAACGGTGTCTGTCTGGCAGGTGGCGGATCATTGCTGCAGGGATTGGATCAACGTTTAACCGAAGAGCTCCAAATCCGAGCCTGGCTTGCCGAGGATCCGATCAGCTGTGTAGCCAGGGGCGCAGGTGTCGCTCTTGAAGATTTGAATAAATGGAAGGGACTATTTATCGGCTTGGAGCGCAAAAGCGCCCAAAGAGATTAAACTCCAGGAATCTTAGAACACCCTGCCAACCCCCGATTTTCTTTTCACGTTAATCAGTCACGCTCACTTCACCGGGGAGCGGTAGAATGAATTACCTCACCCCAGTATGAATATTCGATTTCCAAAATCTCTCCGCATAATAGCTCTCAGCCTGGTAGCCATCGGCATTTTGGCCCTGGCGCTAAGTGGTGTTTTCAGTTCCTTATCACGCTTGATTGGAACCCCATTTACATCCATCCAGACCTGGGTATCCCAACAATATCAGGGGGTAGAAAATTTTGTATCAGCATCCCAGGATATCAGAGAAATTCAGCAGCAAAATACAGGGCTGGAAGCGGAGAACGCCCGCATGCAAGCCCAGATAGTGGAACTTCAGCAGCAATTAATTGAGTTTGAGATATTATCAGCTCTGCTCGAATTCGCCCGGGCCAACCCGGAGCATAAATATATCGGTGCCTCAGTAATCGGCCGCGACCCGAGCCCTTTCCTGAACTATATCATTATCAACAGAGGATCTGACGATGGATTAAGGCGGGGAATGCCGGTTGTCACCCAGAGCGGTCTGGCAGGCCGCATTGTGCAAGTCACTGCTACCGGCGCCAGGGTGAGTCTGGTTACTGATCCAGTCACTCGCATAAACGTCCGTGTCGAACCATCCCGGAGTGCAGCGGTGTTAACTGGATCCATAACGGGTGATATTACTCTGGAGCAAATTCCTCAGGATGCAGATGTTAGCCCTGGCAACCTGATCCTCACCTCAGGTCTGGGAGGAAACTACCCGGCCAATATCATTGTTGGCCAGGTCACCAGCGTCCGCAGTCGGGAAAATGCCCTCTTCCAAAGCGCATCAGTCCAACCTGTGACAGACTTCTCAGATATCAGTATTGTCCTTGTGATCACTAATTTTGAACCAGTTGATTTCAGCCCCCTGATCCCGGACTCAGGAACACCCTGATCCGGATCGACATCCAAACATGTCAATACTATTAAGCATTCCCACCTTAGGTCTTATAGCCATCCTGCAATCTTCTATCGTCAGTAGACTGCCATTGAACCGCGGCGTTGCGGATATAATGCTGGTTGTGTTGGTAGCCATTGCCCTGCAAAAGAACGTCACTACCTCATGGCAATGGAGCATCGTAGGTGGTCTTTTCATTGATTTCCTTTCCGGCCTGCCGTTTGGGATCTTTACCGTGAGCTACCTGCTCGCAACAGGGTTGGCTTTGATTATCAGGAAAAGGATCTGGCGGTATTCTTTTTTGATGCAGTTATTGGTAGTATTATTTGGCACCATGTTCTCGCATATATTAACTTTCCTGGTCCTATTTTTACAGGGAAGTGAATTGTCGTTTGAAACATCTTTACAAGTAGTGACTCTGCCCAGCATCATCCTAAACTTCATGCTCTCTTTGCCAATATTCATACTCACCCAGGATGTTCTGGAACAGGTCAACCCACAGGAATAATATGTTATCTCCTATCTCTTCTCATAATAAGATCAAGAGCGGCCGAATCCTTTCCTTTGCAGGTGTGGTAGTAATAGTCTTCCTGATCTTCATACTCCGGCTATTTTCCATCCAGATACTCAATGGGGATAGCTGGGCAGCAGCAGCGGTTGAGAACCGCTTAAGGGAGATCAGTCTTGCTCCCACCAGGGGTGTGATCTTTGATCGGAATGGGATCGTCCTGGCCCGCAATGTCGCCTCCTATAACGTCGTAGTTCTGGCAGCAGACCTGCCTGACGATGAAGGATCCATCCAAAATATAATCCGCTCTCTGGCAGGTTATATTGACCTCCCTGTTTCCAGATCAGACATCACGCCGGAAAACCCGTTTGTTCCCTGCGTCTCCGATCACGGCATCAGCCAGATCATTGATTATGGTGTGCAAAGCTCGCCTTACAGGGAAGTTAAAATTGCCTGCAACATACCTGAAACAACAGCCCGGATCATTCAGGAAAAGACCATGGATTGGCCCGGAATTTCCCTGGAAATCGAAACTATCAGGGATTATCCAACAGGTTCTTTGACAGCCAATATCGTTGGCTTTTTAGGACCGATCTCCAGTGTTGAAGAAGGGTATTACACCGAAAGGGGATTTGTTACTAACCGCGACAAGATTGGATATGCCGGACTGGAACGTTTTTTTGAATCCATCCTCTCTGGTAAACCAGGTAAGCGAGTTGTAGAGGTTGACGTCGCCGGACGGATCATTCGTGATGCAGTACCCGTGATCTCCTCCATTCCGGGGCAGAATATATACACTACTCTCGATACCCGGCTGCAGCAGGCCACTGAGTCGATCCTATTGGGTGAGATTGGGGGTTGGAACGCATATCTCGGCGAACTTCGTATTACCAGCGGGGTTGTGATCGCCATGAATCCCCAGACCGGTGAGATTTTGGCCATGGTATCCTACCCCAGTTACGAGAACAACCGCATGGCCCGCATCATCCCGGCCTATTATTATCAACAGCTGAATTTGGACGTCCGCAACCCGCTGGTGAATCAAGCTGTTGGCGCCGAACTTCCCGCAGGATCGGTATTTAAGATCACCACCGCAGTGGGCGCCCTGAATGAAGGAGTGGTTACACCGGATCAGGTCATCACAACACCACCCGAGATCCAGCTGGCAAATAAATATACACCTAACGATCCAGGCAACAGCAAAACCTACGTGGATTGGAAAGATGACGGATTTGGAAAGCTTGATTTTATTGGCGGTATTTCTAATTCCAGCAATGTATATTTCTACCAGTTGGGCGGCGGAGATGCAGAAGAACTGGGGACTGGCATCCCCAATGAAGTCCCGGAAGGGCTAGGTATTTGCCGGCTGGGAACCTACGCCCGGGCGCTAGGCTACGGAGACTACCTGGGAATTGAGCTCCCGGAAGAAGCAGACGGCATTGTACCTGATCCCAAATGGAAACGTATTGCTCATGGTGAGAACTGGTCAACCGGAGATACCTATATCACAAGCGTGGGACAGGGATTCGTAACAGCCACTCCTCTACAGATCCTTATATCCGCAGCCACGATCGCCAATGATGGAATGTTGATGCAACCAACCGTCATCGAAAAGATCACCAATGCTGAAGGTGAGATCGTTCAGGCCTTTGAGCCAGAGATGAAGTGGGATATAACCCAGGATCCCGTTATTGATGTTTACTCTGCTCCAACCAGCGCCGGTGGATGTGAAGCAAAATTGACTGGAGAAACGACCACTGTCGAAACGTGGGTTGTTGAGAAGGTCCAGGAAGGCATGCGCGCCGCGGTGACTTCCGGTACTCTGGAGGACGTTTTTAAAAACATCAGCATCGCGGTAGCAGGGAAAACCGGTACCGCTGAATATTGTGATACGTATGCAAATGAAAAAGGTCTTTGCATTCCAGGCAGCTGGCCCTCCCACGCCTGGACTATTGCTTATGCACCATATGACAACCCGGAAATCGCTGTGGTTGCCTTTGCATATAATGGCGGCGAAGGTGCCAGTGTTGCCGGGCCTATCGTTCGCCGGACCATCGAAGCCTACTTCGAACTGAAGTCCATCGACAGCAGAGCGGTCCTGCCCTGAGTTCTCATGCTATAATTTCAGGAAGTGCTTAAAACCCTATTTTTGTGGTTTTAATGGCGGAGTTAACCCCATGCAAACACAGGAAATCGAGATCAAAGGCATTAAAAACGGGATTTTAATTGAGCTCAAGGAAGGTGATTGGGATGAGCAAAAAGATTCCCTTTTAACGCATATAGATCAAAATCTGACTTTCTTTAAAAGCGCCAAACTTGTGCTCGATGTTGGAGATCGGTCTTTAAAATCCCCTGATCTATCCGGCCTTCGGAAGACCCTGGCTGACCGTGATATCAAACTCAAAGCCGTATTAAGCACATCCCCGGCAACTGAACGGGCTTCCCAGGATCTGGGATTGGAAATCAAACTGGATGAATCCTCCCCTGAACCAGAAAAAACACCTATCAATTCAATGCTGGATGGTGACGAAGCCATTTTTCTTCACCGCACATTAAGATCAGGACATCAGGTTACTTATCAAGGCCATATAGTTGTGCTTGGGGATGTAAACCCTGGTGCAGAACTGGTGGCAGGAGGAAACATCATTGTCTGGGGTCGGCTGCGAGGTGTGGTCCATGCCGGCGCCGGGGGAGATACCAGCGCAGTAGTTTGCTCCCTGGATCTATCCCCCACTCAACTGCGAATTGCTGATAAAATCAGTGTCTCACCTCCCAGAAAAGGTAAACCCCGTCCGGAAATCGCCTATCTGGAGGATGGACAAGTAGCAGCCCGGAATTGGACTGCAGGACAATAATCATTTAATAGGAAGGTATATGAGCGCACAAGTCATAACCATCACCTCCGGAAAAGGTGGTGTTGGAAAAACAACTGCAACAGCCAATATCGGAGCCGCCCTGGCCGCAATGGGTCAACGGGTCGCCTGCATTGATGCCGATATCGGGCTGCGTAATTTAGATGTGGTTATGGGCCTGGAAAACAGGATCGTTTACGATCTAGTTGATGCTGTGGAAGGGCGCTGCCGTCTGAATCAGGCCATGATCAAGGATAAACATATTCCTAATCTGTATCTGATCCCATCCGCTCAAACCCGTGATAAAACTGCTGTTTCACCATCAGATATGATCCGGCTGTGTGATGAACTGCGGCCTGATCTGGATTGGATCATAGTCGACTCCCCTGCTGGAATTGAACGTGGATTTAGGAACGCTATCGCACCCGCAGATCAAGTTATCGTGGTCACTAATCCGGAAGTTTCAGCAGTTAGAGACGCGGACAGGATTATCGGAATTGTCGAAGCTGAGGAAAAAGGGACCCCAAAACTGCTGATCAACCGCTTAAACCCGGAAATGGTCAAGCAGAATAATATGCTTTCAGCAGATGATGTGGTTGATCTATTAGCCATTCACCTGCTCGGAATCGTCCCGGAGGATAAAGGGGTGATCATCAGCACAAATCAAGGCACACCAATAGCCCTGGACAATAAAAGCATGGCAGGAAAGGCTTACCAGAATATCGCCCGGCGGATAATGGGTGAGGAAGTCCCTCTGTTGGATCTCGACAAAGGCGGCGGATTCTTCAACCGGATTTCAAGCGTATTCGGATCAGGAGATTAACGGCATGGATAACTTTTTCAATAAAATCTTTTCCAAGGAACCCAGCAGCGCTGACAAAGCCAAGGATCGCCTGCGGCTGGTATTGATCAACGACCGGACGGATCTATCGGCATTAGCGATGGATAATCTAAAAGATGATCTACTGGAAGTCCTGTCCCGCTATATTCAGATCGACCCCAAATCCATGCGGATCGACATCACGCAGGAAGGTCGGCAGCAGCGCCTGATCGCCGACATCCCTATTTCGGGTCCTGTGAGTAAAAAGTACTGAGCTATGCGACAAATTTCCTGGCGCCACTTTGATTTTTGGCTGCTCGGCGCCGTGGCTTTCTTGACCATATTTGGTGTGACAATGATCCGCTCCGCGATTGCGGGGAATATCGAATTGGTCGAAGCCAATACCGTAACAAAACAAATCATCTTCGCAGCAGTCGGTTTTGTGATTATGGCAATCACAGCCATAATTGATTACCGCTACTGGGGTGCTTTAAGTACTATCTTATTCCTGGTGACATTTGGCGCCCTGGCCCTGCTTTTCCTGGTGGGAGGGGCGCTGTTTGGTTCATCACGTTGGTTCACAGTCGGCCCGATCCTGATCCAACCATCCGAACTGGCAAAGATCACCATCATATTGATCCTGGCCAATTTCTTTTCCCAGAAAGTGGAGGAGATCAAAAAACCGATTGTCATTTTCCAGAGTTTAGCGATCACTTTCATGATCGTGGCCTGGATCATCCTGCAGCCGGATCTCAGCACTTCGATCGTGATCCTGGTATTATGGTTTGCCCTGTTATGGGCCAGCGGTCTGGACATCAAACAACTCGTGATTGCCGGGGTAGCCGGAGCTATTACACTGGGAATTAGCCTCCCGCTGATGCTTCTGAATTATGATCCCAATAACACAGAGACCTTGATCAAACCATATCAGCTGGAAAGGATTATCAACTTCGTGTTTCCGGATCAGGAAGCCAGTTTTGGCGCCATATATAATGTTCAGCAGGCTTTGATCAGCATTGGTGACGGAGGCTGGATCGGACAGGGATACGGCAGCGGCTCTCAAGTTCAGCTGCGGTTCTTAAAAGTGCGCCATTCCGATTTCATCTTTTCCGCCCTTTCAGAGGAATTTGGTTTTTTCGGAGCCTTGATGGTCATCGCGGTCCTGGCCTTTATTATTGCCCGCTGCCTGCGAGCGGCCCGCTTGTCGAGTGATACTTTTGGGGCCTTGATCGCCTACGGGGCCGCCACTTTGATCACTTTCCAGACAATCGTAAATATAGGCATGAACTTGAATTTACTTCCGGTTACAGGCCTGACCCTGCCTTTTGTGAGTTATGGGGGCTCATCTCTTATGACCCTTTTTATTGCTATTGGGCTTGTGGAAAGTATTGTGTTAAGGCACAAAGATCTTGAATTCTAGTTGAGCCATTTCATATTAGTTATCGGAAAAACAACAATCATGTCAAATACAAAAACACCCGCTCGTGTACGTTATGCCCCTTCCCCAACTGGTTTGCTTCATATTGGAGGAGCACGGACAGCATTATATGATTACTTGATAGCCCATCAAACCGGAGGTGCGTTTATCCTGCGCATTGAAGACACTGACCAGAAACGGTTCCAGGATAACGCTGAAGCCGATTTAAAACACGCCCTTGAGTGGATGGGAATTGAGCCGGATGAAGGTCCTGATCAAGGCGGGCCCCATGAACCTTACTATCAATCACATCGGGCTCAAATCTACCAGGACTACGCGGATCAACTGATAAAAAGCGGCCATGCCTTTCATTGTTTCTGCAGCGCTGAAAAACTGGCAACAACCCGCGAAGAACAAACCAATCGTAATGAAACCCCTCATTATGACGGCACCTGCTACTCCATCACTCCAGATGAAGCATCTGATCGGATCAGGAAAGGAGAATCCTCTGTGATCCGCTTCCGCGCTCCTGATGATGGCACAACCACCGTTACCGATCTTCTGCGGGGCGATATAACCGTGGAGAACAGCACCCTTGATGATAATGTATTAATCAAGTCAGATGGTCTGGCTGTTTATCACCTGGCAGCCATTGTGGACGATTACCTGATGGGTATCACCCATGTCCTGCGCGGATCCGAATGGCTGCCCACTTTCCCGATCCATGCCCTGATCTATCGGGCTCTGGGCTGGCAGGAACCGGTCTGGGTTCATTTATCTGTCCTGCTTAATCCGGACGGCAAGGGAAAGATGAGCAAGAGGGATACTGAACTTGCCCTGGAGCAGGGTTTTCCAATCTTCATGAAAGATATGGATCAGATGGGTTATATTCCCGAGGCCGTCAACAACTGGATCGTATTAATGGGCTGGAGTTTTGATGACAAGACAGAGTTCTTCACCCTGGAGGACCTGGTCGAGAAGTTCAGTTTAGAAAAACTAAATCCCTCCCCGGCAGCGATTAACTTCAGCAAACTGGACCATTTTAACGGATTGCATATTCGTGCTCTGGAGCAGTCGGATTTTGCACAACGCATTAAACCCTGGTTTGAAAAAGCCGGTTATGATCCAAATCAGGAAAAACTTTTCCTGGTTGCCGGTGCCCTGCAAAATAGAACCAAAAAACTGACAGAAGTTGTGGAAATGGGTGGATTTCTCTTCCAGGATGAAGTCGATCTGGCCCCGGAGCGTATAGTCTCCGAGAAACTCAGCGCCGCCCAGGCAGCTAAAGCTGCGGCCAAAATCCTGGAGATTTTCCAGGCGCTGCCCGAAATCACCCAGGAGAATGCTGAAACCCCACTACGGGAGCTGGCTGAAGAAATGGAAATAAAAGCTGGTCAGATCTTTGGTCTATTACGCGAAGCCCTCACCGGCCAAAAAGTAAGCCCGCCAATCTTTGATATTATCCCCATTATCGGGCGAGATGCTGTTATTAGAAGGTTGGAAAATGCCGGGGAAGTATTAGCTGGATTGGTTTAAATCAGTCAAGCGTAACTTATTCACCGCATATCAATAAAAGGGCGTCCCACTGGGTCGCCCTTTTGATTATTTTTTTTACTGCGGTAATTCCCCCTGCACGATCTATTCGCAGGGCCTCAATCCACTTTTTTCAACCAGTCCAAGGCATCCTCTTTCTTTAAGAAGATCCGTATATTCAACCCTGCATTGCGGGTCACATCTTGGACAAATTTATAAATCTTCCTGGCGTCTGGATTGATCAGTATGGCTGTTTTTCCAGACGGGCGAGAGGGATAGATATCCTTGTTGCGCGCCAGATAATACCAATCTGCCATGGTCGCTTTTACAGTACCACCTGTGATATCACACAGAATATTGTAGTTAGTCTCTGCAGCCTTTGCCCTTGTTTCTTTAATGACCTGCTGACCTTCAAATTTATCTAATTCCCCCGTAACTACAAGGTGAACCAGTCTTTTCTCCTCATCGATCGTAATTTCATAAGTATGGGCGCTCATCTTTCCCTCTTGTTACTTATTTCAAAAATATATAGTAACACCACTTCAAGGGGTAATCAAGAAATCCATCAGGAATCATAGCTGGATTTGATAATCGTTTGGATAATCAACCAGGATTTTTCCTCCTGCTGGTTTAACCTGGTATACATCCTCAAACCTGACTCCCCCATAACCTGGAATGGCAAGGATGGTATGTCCAACTGTCATGACCATATTCTCTTTGATCCGAATCGTTCGATGGTTCGGCAAGATCGTTGAGGCTGGTGTTTCCTCAAAGCGCAGGCCAATACCATGGGAAATTCCATTCAAATGATATTCTTCAAGTTCATTCTTCTGGCAGATCTCCCTGCCAATTTTGTCCAACCTGCCTACCGTTATGCCTGGTTTTAACGCCTCTCGTGTATCAGAGATGATCTTCAGGTAGGTGTCAATTAACATTTGTTGTTTTGGCTCAGGTTTTCCAACTACAAAGGTCCTGGCCAGATTGGCGCAGTAACCCCGGTATTTTGGTGTCAGATCTACTACAACCAGGTCACCTTCCCGGATCACCTCATGATCGACCTTGCCATGGATCCAGCAGCTTCGTATGCCTGAATTAATATGGATCGGAGTGCTGGTGTCAAAAGCTCCGGCTTTCATCATGACATAAGTGACCTCTGTGGCCAGCTCATGGCCCGTTATACCAGGTTTCAGCAGCTCTTTTAAACGATCCATTCCCAGAGCAGCGATCTTTTGAGCCTCTTGGATATTATCGATCTCATCCGGATCTTTCACCATGCGAAGTTCATCCATGACAGGATCCGAAGTCACTAGTTCCAGCTGAGGATTCAATTTTCGAAACAGGTCCACCAGGAACGCAGGGGTCTGGAACCACATTTGCATGCCGACCTTCACCTTCTGATTATCAGCCAACATCTGGGGAGGAAGTTCACTAAACAAAGCCTTGAAGGTTTTGCTTACATTGGTCATTTGTTCCCCGACATGAGTAAAGACTTTGATCTTTCCATCTCCCAGGGCTGACCGGAGCTCTTTTACTTCTGCTTCAAAACAAATAAAGATTGGATCACCAAAGGCAGGGATGATCGCTCTGGGCTGGACCCTGGTCTCTCCAAAAAAATACTGGTAATCATCCCTGGTCATGATCATTAAACCCAGCATGCCCTGCTCTTTCATCAGCTCCTGGGCTTTTTTGATCCTTAAATGATTGATTTTCATATCTTCTCCAATCCGGTCATGCGGCATCCGTTTTTCATTCTATTTTCTTATCATCATCAGACCCACCTGCAAGGTCCATTTCACGATCCAGAAACCAACTACCCTCCCGATCTTCTGCATCCTTTGGCGCCCGATCATAATAAAGATCAAATACACGGTTATCATCTGTCAGGAGCCGGAAATAAAACCGTCCCACACCCCAGGAACCGCGTCTTAAGGCCTTGGCCATATTGGCCGGACGCATATTATGAGCCATATGACCGCTGCGGCTGTAATCATTCCACTCACTTATCTTCTCAAGAACGTTGAAGGTTTCACCATTCCACACAAATCGGTCAGGACAGTCAGGTTTTTTCTTATGCAGTGGCTCTTTATCAAATTGAACCTCGATCAGGGCTCCAATAAAGTGAAGTGGTTTGTAATCCTTCATATGTGGCATCCAACCTTCAGCCATGAGTTTCAGGAGTTATTCTACCCGGTTGATCCATTGATCCTGATCTGCTGAGACTTTACTTCTATCGTTTTACCATTAAACCCGCCTAAAACTATTCCGATTTGTTTATTCTCGGATAAGGTATGAAGTCAAACTGCCCCGGACAGCAAGAATCCTGTTGTTTTATTTGAAGCCTGGGAGATTCAGCAGCACAGAATCCGGAAGGTCATCCAGGCAAATAAGAGATCCAAAAACCTTCAGCTGGTTGACCAGGCCTGGCAGGAAAATGATTCTCCACATCCGGGCGGTCTTTGATCAGCGCCGCCGGTCCTGCAGCACAAGTCCAACTACCAGGCCCACTGCCAACAAAATAACAACCAGGAAAATAACCAGAGTCGAATTCCCGCTAGGGACAGATACCTCGCTCCCTGGATCCAGCGTTGGTGTCTGAGTTCCGGTTCTGGCAGGAGTCGCAGTTAAGGGTGTAATCCAGGGACTTGAAGTTGGGGACGGTGTTATTGAGGAAGCCGGCTGGGTGGCACTTTTCTGGATCAGAAGCTGTTGGCCTGTGTAGACCTCGTTTGAGTTCAAGTTGTTAAGCAGCTTGATCTGGTTGATCTTTACCCCGTATTCAATTGCGATGCTCCAGAGGGACTGACCATTACGGACGAGGTGGATCACATCTCCATCCGGCCGGGCGGTCGCAACACGCACGCCGTAGATATACTGGGACACAGAAGCTGCGGCAGCTGCCTGGGTGGCATCTCCGTACTGAGCAGCCTGGGTTTGCGGCAGGTTTGTCAGGAGGATCAGAGCCTCAGGCTGCTGCTGTCCAGAAGATGTCTGCAAAGCAGTCTCGATCACATAATAATAGACCGTCTTACCCCAGGGATCCTCTCCCAGCGCCACTCCGGCTCCGATATCACTGCGCTGGACGGAAAGCATGGTATTGGTATGGGGTGCGTCCCCCAGCCAGAGCTGGATGGCTTCATCAACCGTCAGCTCTGATCCGGCCACCCAGTTCTCGGAGCGGTAACCATCCAGGGCGATATTGCCTCCCAATGGGTATCCCAGGGAGATCATCCAGGCACCCAGCGTTAACCCTGGAGGACGGGTATGTCCTGGCGCACCTCCGGCTATGGCATCGGCCTCCCATTGGGCAACCTGGTTTAACGCTGGATGAGGGTTGAGGACATTCAGTCCATTTTCCAATCGCAATTGGTTGACAGCGTTGATCAGATCGTTCGGCGTATGGCCGGCTGTTTGCTGGTTTTGTTCCTTGGAATGAGCAGCTTGAGTGTCCGGGGCAAAGATACTCCAAACTGCCAGGAATAGAACCAGGATCAGGAGCAGGATTTTCCATGGAATACTGATCAAACGCCTACATGAAACACTCATTCAGTTACCTTTCAGGTTTCCGAAAATGATCTCCCCATCCTTTAACACCACCAGTTTGCCCAACTCCAGGTCAATCCATTTTTCATTTACGGTTAGGGGGTGGGAGGCGATCACAAAACCCCTTTGACCGGGGCTTTTTTCTTCAGCCAGGTCGAATTCCCAATCTTCGTCCTTCAGGGATTTAAGTCCAAACGGAGAAATTCTTTCTGTGATACAAAGCCCGTTATGTCCTTTATTATCCCGATAGCTGAACAGGTGCTCACCCTCAGAGAATAAGAGGTTCATTTTGCCCAGTTTATTAAACTCAGCCAGCACGTTCTCAATCTCCTGGAAATCTGTAAATTGGAATTTTTCAGCCGCCATGATCGTCAGAAGAGCACAGAACAAGTACTCTGAGTCTGTTTCCCCGACCGGCAGGAAACTTAATTCATCCTTTTTCAACGGCAGAGATTCCAGGGTGCCGTTATGGGCTAAAACAACATCCCGGGAATCAAAAACCCGCTCGAATGGATGTGTATTGCCTAATGTATTTTCGCCCCGCGTTGCATCTCTGACATGGCCAATGAAGATCTGGCTCCGGAAGAGTTCATAATCACGAACGAATTCAGCCAGTTCGCTGGTCTGGGCATTATGGGCTTCTTTAAAGATCTGGCAGGATCTGCCCTCATATCTGGCTATACCCCAGCCATGGGGATTATCTTCACTGCGGTGCCTAAACCCCCGAAAGGAAAATGATGGTGTTACTGGAGATTTGAAATTTAATCCTAACAATTCACACATAAGCTATTCCAGATTTCCAACTATTTAAACATGACACAGCTGAGTAATGATCATTATCCAAAATGATCTGAATGTAATTTTAACATCCAGATCTGTAACAAAAAAACTCTCTTTGTCATCATATCACAACAACTGGGTTCCCCTGGTTGTTTGCTATTTTACGAAAAACCCTTCACTCTACCCCACCTATTTTGAGTTGCTTCAGCGCTTCAACAGCAGATTCCATGTTCGGGTTAATTAAAAGGGCTTTTTTATAATTTTCAACAGCCAATTCTTTTTGATCAAGTAATTGATAAGCTTCCCCAATACTATCGTATGGATTGGCAGATTCTGGAAAGGCCTCAATATTCAGTTTAAATATCTCAATTGCCTCTTCTTTATAATCACGCCAGATCAGTTGATAACCCAGCATATTCAGCTCGTTCTCTCCAAAATTATACCTATCCGGCTCTTCCCTCTTTAACATCCTGTACTGCTCAATAGCCGCCCGGATGCCTTCTTCTACTATTATGTAGCTGAGAACTTCGGAAATTGATTTTTCAATATGACCTGAGAAGTTGTCACACACCTGTGTGATCCAAGTTTCACTGCTGACCTGATCATTGCTCCATTTCCCCCAGTTCTCAAGAAGATCCTCTTCCACCATCTCAGGAGCGGATTTCCCCGCGGCAATGCCAGCCTTAATGAGATCCATCGTTTCAACTACCATGTGATAATGCTCCTTTAAATCATCCAGAGAGTAATCCCGTCCGTGGCCGGTAATGATCTTGACATCCTCCGGGAACATCTTCACAAGCATGGAAAGGCTTTTTTGATATGCCTCTGCGCTTCCTCCCCGGGTCAGATCCAGGGGTGGAAATGTGTCTGCCAAGACCAGGTCCCCAAGGCAAACCACCCCAGCATTGCTAAAATAGACCACTAAATCGTTATCAGTATGCCCGGGCGCAGGTATGATTTTGATCTCTTCACCATCAAATTTTAATCCCAGTTCGTTTTCAAGCAAAATTATTGGCAACTCCGGTCCAGGGATTGGATCAAGGGCGTAATATTTGCCCTTTATTCCGTCGAGTCCCTTTTTGTGGGCGATTAATGTGGTCTGATCAGCAAGGGCTTCAATACCGCCTGTATGGTCCGCATGATTGTGAGTAAGGATGATCAAGTTCACCGGTCCAGCACCTAATTCGGCTACCTTTGTTTTGACCTCATCAGCTGTTATGGTCCAGCCCGTATCAACCATCAGGGCCTGGTCCTTTCCCAGGTAGACAGCCAGATTAACTGTAAATTCATTCAGTGATAAGCTGATTTTGTGAAGATTATGGGTGATTTTTACAACTTGCATGATATGCTCCTATTCGATTTCAATAATACTGGCCTGATCTTCAGTCCCCATCAGATGCTCGTAGTTCCTCAATAATGCCAGCATCTACCCAATAGGGAAGCAGAGAACCACCAGAGCGATTGCTCAAGAAGATCAGGAATCGACCATCCGGAGAGACATTGGCATAGAGTTCATGCAGTCCGGTGTTTAGAGGTTCTAGAGCGACAGGTTCATCCCATTCATCAGCTTCATTCCTGAAAGTGATGTACAGATCTGCATAAGAAGAATTAGGCGCTCTGTCAAAGATCAGGTAACTCTCATCGGGGGCAATAAAAGGCGACCCTTCATGCGCATCCGGCGTGTTAATGGATGAGTTGAGTTCTAAAGCCTGAGCATAACTTCCATTAACAAATTCGGCGAAGTATATCTCCCCCAGTGAGCCGAAATAGAGGTTGCCATTTTCGGCCATTGAGGCCTGCCAATGGGCTCCATTATGGTTCACTTCATCTGGCAGCATTTCAGGGGAGCCCCATCCATCCTCTTCCCTTTCTACCAGCCTGATTTTTTCGTTGTTGGAACCAGAGGATAAATAAAGCAGCCTGGTTCCATCTGAAGTGATAAAAGGAGAATCGCCCTGCCCTCCGCGGTCAAAGGGAGCGGGCGCAGGTTCCGTCCAGACGCCGTTCTCGATTTTCATAAACATCACACCCCGGGAATCCATCAAACTCCAGTAGACTTCCCTGCCGTCCGGGGTGAAGATTGGAGGCGCATGCATTTCCTCATTAAAAATCGCAGGGGCAAACCGGCTTTCTGTTGATCCAGGAAAAACTTGGCCGAAATAGGGTTCAGCGGAGGGCAACTCTGTATTTGGAGGACTATTTCCATTGGATGGAGAAGTGGCACAGCCGGAAAAAATAAGAAGAAATACCAAAAGACTGAAGCAATTGATTTTTTTCAAGTTATCTCCTATTTAGTGTATATCACACTCATAATAGAACACAAATTTTGTCTGTAATTTGAATATATCATCGCCGGTATCCTACCCTGAATTAACCATCCTCCATAACTAGATCTTACAGACTATCTCTGAATCTCGATTTGGGGTCCTTTCGGGGGGAGTGAGTAACCATATCCCCCTTGAAAAATCACTTCTCGCTTAAATACCGGTATAAGATCAATAATATAAAAAATAATCCTATCAGCCAGATGCTAATTACAATCAAAAAACCAACCCGCTTGATTTTATTCAGATCGGTAAAATCTGATTCAACCTTGTCTCTTGCCTCGGCCATTACAGCCGCAGGTATCAGTCTTAATGACAGCGCCAGGCCAAGAGGTGTGATGATCAAATCATCAAGGTAACCTAAAACCGGTATGAAATCAGGGATAAGATCAATCGGGCTAAGGGTATGCGCCACTACAAACCCAACAAGCAGCTTTGCATACCAGGGAGTTCTCGGATCCCGATATGCAAAATATAAAACAAATGTTTCTCTTTCTAAGTGCGCGGCCCATTCTTTCAAACGATTTAACATTAAGAAACCCGATCCACGATCAATTGGATGACTATCAAGATCAATAGTCCATCAGCTTGTTTCAGCTTTCAGTTATCTGGCAAACCCGGTCGGAGGTAAAACCACCGCAGGCTCCTCCATCCCCAGTCCCCTATCATAATCGGTTGGTGTGGAGACCGAGTGAAGGCACTGCAGACTAATTTATAACTTGAAGCAGATCCATTAAACCAAAAACTAGAAATAAGATCCCTGAAATTCCATGGGCCAGCCAGGGTGCGATGACATTTTGACTGCGTTGAAACGCGTAACCATATACCAATCCTGCGGCAAAGGTCGATAAAAGCCCTGCCCAGCTATTTAATGGAAACGGGGCCAGATCCACGATGGGAGACAGATAATGCCAGGCAGTAAAAAAGATATTTGCGATCAGCAATCCCAACCATTTTCCAAGCTTATCTGTCAAATCAGATTGCATCCACCCACGAAAGAAAAATTCTTGAAAGGGGCTGATAACCAATAACCAGAGTGGTATTCCTATCAACAGCTGCTGACCGAGATTATCTGGAATTTCCAAATCGCTAAGAACAGAAAATCCAATTAAACTACTGACAACTCCTGCACCAATTCCCCATGCCAATGATTTCCAGACGCTGCGCTTGAAAAACACCAGAGATTGCCAATCATTTGTGATTCCGTCCCAGGCGAGAGGGAATCCGATTCCAATTAGAACGACCAATCCAAAGAGGGAATAGATCCGCCGGCTTAACATACTAAGGCCAAAAAAAGCCAAACATCCCACTAAAACCATAATGTTGGTAGATATTCTATTTCTATCCTTGGTTCTTTCCTGATCCGTAGAAATCATCTCATTAATCCTGGATTGGTTCAGTTATCAGTCAAACCGGTCGAAGGTATAACCTCACCCGGTCCATCGTCTTATCATCCCCGTCCCCAGTCCTCCGTACTTAATCGTTTTTTAATTGAAGAGAGGCTAGGCAATGTTTTCACACTTCTTGCCAGATAGCATTTTAGTTATGACAATATATCCGATAATTTGTTGAATTCGATACGGGCATGCTCCTCCAAATCTTTTTCAAATTCTTTAGTGAGGAAGAGCCTCAAAAAAGGATCAAACAAACTCCCCGCACCAGCAAAACCCGCCTTCATGGTATGTGTTATCGTTAGTGCATGATCACTTTCATCAAGTTCTAGCACCAACCAGGCTGGTAATCTTACTAGCTTCTTCATTTGCCATACAATCTGCTTGCCCGGTATGTTCTTGATCACTATACCTTCAAACTTCAATCTACGCTTTCCCACATACTCATCAAAGTACACAAGATTGCCAAGATCACCAGGAAAGCGTTTTTTGGTATGAAATGCAAAATGGGTCCCCGGCCACCAGTCCTGGTATTCTTGATCATTACAATTCAACATGAAGGCCGATACGCTTCTTCCAGACAAACCACCTACCTCTACTCTAGTGCTCATTATTATCATAAAAACCCGAATCCTTCATGTAAACAAATATCGACTGTCTTAGGGTTACCTGAAAGAGGTGCTTCGCAAAGCATACTTAGCGCAACGCTGGGCACCCACCCGATTAAGTAAGAAGTAAATAGTAAATAGTAAGTAGTAAGTAGATCCTTTCACAAAATTCTATCTCTTATTCCACTGAAAGTTAATCTCATTACAACTTCCTCAAGTACTCCTTACTGCGCCAAAGGCGCTGCCAGGCGGAGCGGGGGTCAGGCCGTTCTTGAACCGATTACGACCGGTTGGAAGAACTCATCATCTAACCTGGTCACATTATGAAATCCTGCTGCAATCATTAGATCTATTAGTTTGGTGATACTCACAGCATAATATTTTGAACGCATAACATGCGTCCTACATTGAGTGCTTCCGTCGTCTTCAATGAAGTACATAGATAAATCATAATATTCTCCCTCCCAATCCCAACTTTGAAAGATGAAGAAAGTGATTCCATTTTCTTGTCTTGATCCATAAACCTTAAAACTCTGACCAACCTTTTCTTCAGCTTCATAATCTCGGACAGAAATGATGCAACCACCTCCAGGCCGTGTGCATTGGAGTAATTGACGAAAAGTGTTAAGGATCTCTTCATCAGTTAAAAGGTGAGGTATGGCATTATCACAGGCGATGGTAATATCAAACTGATTGGAATGAATATCAAATGCTGATCGCATATCTGCAATAGAGAAGGAAATGCTTAAACCTCTTATCGCTGATTCCCTCTTTGCGCGCTCAACTGCTTGTTCAGATAAATCTGAGGCAGTGACCTGATATCCAAGTGCAGCAAGACCCAGAGATTGCGTACCAATTCCACAAGCGACATCAAGAATATCTGATACTTGATCACCCCAATTCTTGCGAATGATTAAATCAAGCATGGAAGCTTGCCGTTCTATGCTCTTTCCCCAATCTGGATAGATTAGATGATAGAACGGAGTCAGATTGTCGTAAAAATCTTTGATCGTCTTAGTCATAACATGTCTGGAAGGCATAACTGATTGAGCTCACCTGCCCGGTTTTGTAAAGGGTTAGGTGTAAAAAGTAAGTAGATTTGATTATAGCCTGCTGCTGTTATTCGTTGGGTAGTTAGTCTGCTTACTACTAACTAAACTACGATTTACTGTGGAGATGGCACAGTGGGGTTTTCTAGTGCAGAAATATATTATGTTTTTCTTCATTAGTACAATGAGTATTATCTAAAATTCTATAATTTCTCCATCATCGGGAATAAGTAACTGATCAGGTTTGATATTTTCCATTTTAGCTTTTGTCCTAAGGTCAGACCTTGAGACTGTACCGTGGTCAAGAGACTCCATGTGGATTGCAACAACTACTGCTTTTGGAGCAGCACGACAAACGTCAACAGTTTGCAAAGCATCCATAATTATTAGAATATTATCGCCCCAAACAGCTCCACCTGAATGTGTAATGATAATATCAGGTTGATGTTTATCAATAACAGCCGCAACAGCATCACACCAAATTGAATCTCCGACCCAATACACAGTAGGTTCACCCTTAGATTTTAGCAAGAAACCAGAAGTGTTTCCCATTTCAACTAGAACGTTGCCTGTTCCATGCTGGCCCGGTGTGCGCAAAATTGTGATCCCGTCCCAATTTATGGTATCTACCACAGGCATAACCTTATGAAACCCTTTCTCCTTAATCATAGGTTCATCACCCGGTTGGCAAAAAAGAGGTAAATCCTTGGGCAGCAATCGCTGTGCAGTTGGATCAAAGTGATCTGAATGAATATGTGAAACGAGAGCCATATCGATGCCTTCGATCACGTCTTGTGGCGTACAGGGCAAATCAACCAATGGGTTTGGTGAGGCCCCAGTGTAAGACGGCATTGAACATTTATCAGCCAGGTATGGATCAGTAATTATCAGCTTTTCAGAATAAGTTATTCGTAATGTTGCATTACGAATTAGTTGAATACGCATAAATTATTCCTTTATATGTCAAGAATTATCGATTCAATATTCTTTCCGCAATTATTCATATAAGGACCTAATGGATGAACTATGCAAGGAACCCTTGCGGGGCAGCTGCAAGTGATACGTACCTGTATACCAGTAAGGGAAACCTTCAGAGAGGAAGAAAAAAAATACTACATTATAAGGAAGCGGGAGGTTTGATCCCGCTTCCTTAGGGATTCATTAACTGAACTGCTTTTCGATCTTGGTCCAGCTGTCCCGCAGGGCAATCGTGCGATTGAAGACCAGTTTTTCAGCTGTTGTATCCGGATCAACACAGAAATAGCCCACGCGTTCGAACTGGAACTTATCCCCCACCCCGGCGTCCTTCAAACTGGGCTCGAGCTTGGCGTGTTCGATCACCTGCAGGGAATCGGGGTTGATATAGTCGATGAAATCGCCCTCAGCTTCTTTCGGAAAGGGATGATTAAACAGCCGATCATAAAGACGCACTTCGGCGTCCAGACAATGCCCGGCGCTGACCCAGTGCAGGGTGCCTTTCACGGACCGGCCATCAGGCGCGTTACCGCCCTTGGTTTCATGATCCACCACACAGTGCACCTCAAGGATCTCCCCCTGATCATCCTTGATCACATCTGTGCAGGTGATCAGGTAACCATACCGCAGCCGCACTTCGCGTCCCGGCGCCAGACGCCAGAACTTTTTGTGAGGTTCCTCCATAAAATCATACTTTTCGATGTACAGTTCCCTGCTAAAGGGAACTTGCCGAACACCGCGAGAAGGATCATCCGGATAATTGGGGAACTCCATCATCTCCACTTTATCCTCAGGATAATTGTCCAAAACCACCTTGAGGGGATTTAATACTCCATTAACTCTGTTCGTTCGCTGGTTGAGATCATCTCGTACAAAATGGTCGAACTTGGAGTGCTCGATAGTGCTGAGGGATACGCCCACACCAACATGTTCAATGAACTTAATGATCGCTTCCGGGGTGATACCCGCCCGGCGCATACCGGCCAGGGTGATCATCCGGGGGTCATCCCAGCCATGTACGTGGCCCTCTTTCACAAGCCGGACCAGCCGGCGCTTGCTCATCACAGTGTAGGTCATATTAAATCGGGCAAACTCGATCTGCTGGGGATGGAAGATCCCCAGTTGGTCGAGGAACCAATCATAAAGCGGGCGGTGATTTTTATACTCAATCGAACACAGCGAGTGGGTCACACCTTCCAGGGAGTCCGACTGACCGTGAGCCCAGTCATACATGGGGTAAATACACCATTGATCACCAGTACGGTGATGCTCCTGATGGAGGATCCGGTACATGACAGGGTCCCGCAAATTGATATGCGGAGAGGCCATATCGATCTTGGCCCTCAAGACCCTGGCTCCTTTTTCAAACTCACCTGCTTTCATACGTTCAAACAGATCCAAATTCTCTGCCACTGATCTCTCCCGGAAAGGGCTTTCCCTGCCAGGTTCAGTCAAAGTGCCCCGGTACTCCCGGATCTCATCGGCACTCAGGTCATCCACATAAGCTTTGCCGGCTTTGATCATTTCCTGGGCGAAATCATAGAGCTGATCAAAATAATCCGAGGCAAAGAACAGACGGTCTTCCCAGTCGTAACCAAGCCAGCGTATGTCTTCCATAATGGCCTCAACATACTCTTCCTCTTCCTTGGCCGGGTTAGTGTCATCAAAACGCAGGCTGCAAACACCCCCAAATTCCTCCGCCACGCCAAAATCCAAGGCAATAGCTTTTACATGACCGATATGCAGGTAACCATTGGGTTCTGGTGGGAAGCGAGTCTGCACCCGGTCGAAGCGCCCCGAAGCCAGATGTTCTTTGATCATGTCCCGGATAAAATCAGTTAATTCATTCTCTTCAGCCATACAAATATCTCCTCAATCAGAGAAACCACGATTCCATTAATTTGAACTTGTTCCCAAATTTTAGCATACTCTGTTGAATTGATTTGACTAAGGTCCACAGAAATGATAAAATTCCTACGCTGGTGGGGGCTCGTCTAACGGTAGGACAGCGGTCTCTGGAACCGTAAGTCGGGGTTCGAATCCCTGGCCCCCAGCTATCAACCCCGAAAGGTTTTCGGGGTTTTCCATTTAATTTATCCACTTATAATAACTGCACTGGGTTAGAATTAAGATTATAGTAAAATCTCAATGTGTTAGGTAACCCTATAAGGAGGGAGCGATGGCTGATATTCTTGATTACACAATCTATGGTGATGACCTGCAGCTGGTTGAAATTCAACTGGATCCCAATGAAGGTGTCCGGGCTGAAGCTGGCACAATGATCTATATGGAACAAGGTATTGAAATGCAAACCGGTACTGGCGGAGGCATCTTTAAGGGTGTCGAGCGCATGTTCACTGGCGAAAGCTTCTTTATCACCACTTTCCTGAATTCTGCGGATGGTGTTAAACGAGTGGCTTTTGCAGCGCCTTATCCTGGAAAGATCGTCCCCTTGGACTTAACTGCATTAGGCGGCAAGTTTATCTGCCAGAAAGATTCCTTTTTATGCGCTGCCAGGGGCATAGAAATCGAGATCGCCTTCAGTAAAAAGATCGGAGCCGGTATATTTGGCGGCGAGGGATTTATCCTGCAGCGATTGGTTGGAGATGGGCTGGCATTTGCCCATGCTGGCGGAACGATAATCGAAAAAGAACTGGCACCAGGAGAAATCCTCAGTGTGGATACCGGCTGTCTGGTAGCTTTTGCCCCTTCAATTGACTATGATATCCAGATGGTCAAGGGATTCACCAATGCTCTCTTTGGCGGCGAGGGTCTATTCCTTGCCAAGATGACTGGCCCCGGTAAGGTTTACCTCCAGAGCCTACCGCTCTCCAGATTGGCTGACCGCATCATAGCTGCATCTAACCTCACCAGCGGCACAACCACAGGAGAGGTAAAAGGCGCCGCAGGGTTGGGCGGCAAAATCCTGGGTGATATCATTAGCGGTTTATAAGGACAGGATGACTGTATGAAAGAAAACAAGAACCAGAGTAACACCTTGCTGTGGTTTGCCCGGATCTGTGGATTGATTGTCAGTATTCTTTGGCTGTATAAGATCATTGGTTCGATGATTGAGGGAGGAATTCAATCCATCCATAACCAGGCGTCAACTGGTATCATTCTATTCCTGTTGATCTCTACGCTCTCCCTGGGCGTACTGATGGCCTGGAGACAACCCCTGACAGGTGGTAAGTTCATCATCGTTCTCAGCGTCTTGCTGAGCATCTTCATCTACTTTACTAATACAGGCAACCGCTTTATACCCATTCTCTACCAGGGGATGCCTTATTTTCTGGTTGGTTTATTATTTGTTCAATCGCAGTCTTCCAAAACAGAAGTTAGTTAATCCCCCAACATCGTCTTGGACTGCTCCCAAAGCTGATCCAATTCCTCAAGACTCATTTTAGATAGCTCGCGCCCAACAGCGCGGGCTTCTTTTTCTAGATACGAAAACCGCGTTTTGAATCGTTTATTGGCCCCTCTTAAGGCGCTTTCTGCGTCCACTTTCATCCAGCGAGCTACATTTACGACCGAAAACAGGATATCTCCGATCTCTTCGGTCTGGCGAATCAAGCTCTTTTCACTTTGGAGTTCAGTGATCTCTTCCGGGATCTTGGCCAACACATCTTGAAACTCTTCCCAGTCAAAACCTACCCTGGCGGCCCGTTTTTGATAGGTCTCAGCCTGTGTTAAAGCGGGTAGCGAAGCAGGGACACCATCAAGCAATCCTTTATCCCCTGCCCCATTCTGATGGCGTTCCTGGGCTTTGATCGCTTCCCAGTTCTTGAGGACTTCATCAGGTTCATCGAGATCCAGACCAGAAAACACATGGGGATGGCGGTGGATTAATTTTGTGTGAATGCCCTGAATGATATCACTCATAGTGAATTCGCCATATTCACTGGCGATCTGGGCATGCAAGACAATCTGCAGCAGCAGGTCACCGAACTCTTCTTGCATGGCAGCTGAATCATCATTGTCAATGGCTTCTAATGCCTCAAAAGTCTCTTCGAGTAAATTAGGTCTTAAAGTTTGATGATCTTGCTCTCTGTCCCAGGGGCAGCCATCCGGAGCGCGAAGGTGGGCAATAATCTCCTGGAATGATTCCAGAGAAGAGCCATCTGGAAGGGGTGGAACATATAATACTGTCCGGTTTTTAATGAATTGGCTGCGATCGATCTCAAATAATTGGAGTTCTTCGATCATCTCTGATCCCGACCCTGCATCATGGATCAACATAACTGGGTGCTGATCTTGAAAAACTGACATCAGGGTCAGTTTTGTATTTGATGCGATCTCCGGAGAATAGAGCTGAACAATAAGGGCTGGTTTATCAGGCGGAAAGGTTGGAAAATGGGAAGTTTGCATTTCCAGAGCGTCCAGGATAGTTACTTGCGGCAGCGGATCTGACTTCAGTGCTGCAAAGGTTGGTTCCAGAAAGCTAACTCCAGGGATTATTTCTACCACAAGGCCTTCTTTTTCAGCCTGAGAACAGATCAATGCTGGTGTTGCTTCAGCGATAAATGGATCTCCCGGAACTCCGTAAATCACGCCCGGCCCTTCTTTCGCAAGACGAATGATCTCATTAACAATACGCTGATAAACTTTTTCAAAAGTCTTTTCATCCTGATAATAATCATCAAAAGAGATGATCTCTATCTTTGATGGCAGTCCTGACATGGTGGGATGTTCCCGGGTTCTAAGATAGATCCTATCGGCTTCATTAATCACTCTTGATGCACGCAGCGTTAAGAGATCGGGGTCCCCAGGCCCTAATCCCAGAATAATGATATCCGGCCGATTTGTATTCTTTTCCATAAAAATCACCTTTTGATAACAACAAAACGGAGAACACTCGATCAGTCTGGGTGTTCTCCGCTTTTTAGTTCCGTTTTATTCATTTGTCGCTGATAAGAAACTCAGCCTGAAGCAACTAACGCTTGGTATAGGTCGGGGCTTTGCGGGCGCCTTTGAGACCAGGTTTCTTCCTTTCTTTTTCCCTTGCGTCTCTGGACAGATATCCAGCATGACTGAGGTCAGGTCTCAGTTCGGGATCCATTTTCAAAATCGCACGAGCCAGGCCCAAACGAACAGAGGCTGCTTGGCCGAGAACACCGCCGCCCTTAACAAGCACACTGATATCAAAATTAGATCGACTTGTAGTTAGAACGCTCAACGGATCGGTAACGATTTTATTTTCTCGTTCAGTTGGAAAATACTCTTCCAGGGTTTTTTCATTAACTACAAACGAACCCTTCCCGTTCATAATTCGCACACGGGCAGTTGATCTTTTCCGACGTCCGATGCCTTCATAATACTGTGCCATAAATACTCCTCTTACATAAAACAATCAATTCGCAGCATATTTTATCAATAAGTCCTGCTCAGCTCAAGTTCGGGTATAACTCATCAACCGGAACAGGTTTTTGTGCGCCATGGGGATGCTCAGATCCGGCATACACTTTGAGCTTTTTGTTCATTTGGCGGCCCAGGCGTGTGTGAGGAATCATGCCTTTGACAGCGTGTTCGATCACATACTCCGGCCGTTTTTCCATTTGATTCCTGAGATTGATCTTTTTCAGACCACCCTGGTATCCGGAAACGCTGTAATAATACTTATCATCCATTTTATTACCGGTCACCTGGATCTGTTCCGCGTTGATGACGACAACAAAATCGCCTACATCTACACCAGGTGTATACTCAGGTTTGTGTTTGCCGATGATGAGTTTAGAAATCACGGTAGCCAGACGCCCCAAGTTCTTTCCACTGGCGTCCACCAGAACCCAATTCCTCGTTATATCTTCAGTTTTTGGATAAAATGTCTTCTTCACTTTGTTGTACTCCACAATATTCTAATTGACATCTTCTTTCGAGGTCAATCTTGATATTTCACTTCCACTAATGATAATCCCTGGGCGGGTGCTAATCCTTGAGCGTCCAACCCGCCTGGATCATCCAGGTAATTTTTAATTTTATGTACTGGTTCTAAACCTTGCCCGATCTTTACCAGGACCGCAACAATATGCCGGACCATATGGTATAAAAACGCATTACCTTCAAGTTCAAAAACCAGTTTCTTGCCTTCTTTCTTCCAGGCTGTGCTTTTTATCTCTCGGATAGTGCTGCCGCCAGGTTGATGAGGCTTCCCAAAAGCAGCAAAATCATGACTACCGAGCAAATGCCTGGATGCAGTTTTTACCAATTTGACATCTATTTCAGGCCAGACTCTCCAAATATACCTCTCCTGGAGGGGGTTCCTGATAGGACTATTTAAGATCTGGTACTGATATACCCTGGACAATGCTTGATACCGGGGGTGGAAATCATTTCTTGTCCGTTTGACCTCTAGAGCCGAGATGTCATGCGGTAAAACCGCGTTAATTGCTTTCTGTAACTCCTCTTCAGTGTGACCCCAATCAAGATCGAATGCGATCACCTGTCCTGCTGCATGTACACCGGCATCAGTTCTACCGGCGAAAAGTACTGACTTCTCTTTCCAACCAAGTTTTGGCAATACCCGCTCCACTTCTCCCTGGACTGTCCTCAGCTCCGGTTGATACTGCGAGCCATGGAATCCAGTGCCATCATAAGCCAGGAGAACATGGAACCGATTATTCACATCCTTTACTCTTCCACCAATTCCAAAACTACCATTTCAGCGGCGTCGCTGGTCCGGGGCGGAAGTTTGAACATGCGGGTGTATCCACCCGGGCGGTTGAGATAACGTGGTCCCAGTTCATCAAAAAGCTTCTTGACGATATCTTTGTCATTATCCAGGCGGGAAGCTGCAATTCTCCGGGCGTGAACTTTTCTGGCATCATCTGCATCCTGGGATCGTTTTGCCAGGGTGATCAGCTTTTCAGCCGGCTGCCGGATGAATTCTGCTTTTGCACGGGTTGTTTGAATACGTTCATTTTCAAATAGCTGCTTAATCATGGTACGCCTCAGGGCTGCCCGTTGTCCAGAATTTCGACCTAATTTCTTTCCTGCTACCTTGTGTCGCATAATTACTCCAAATCCAGGTTAATATCGAGAAGGTAGCCGTGCTCTGCAAGTTTATCCTTCAATTCGGTTAAACTTTTGACACCGAAATTACGGATAGACAGCAAAGCGTCATCTCCCTTCGTATTTAATTCCATGACCTCACGAACAGTGGTGATCCCGGTTCTCTTGAGAGAGTTGAATACCCGAACTGATAGATCCAGTTCTTCAATGGGGATATCTACGATCTCATCGACCGGTTCCGCTGGTTCTTCCACTTCCACCATCGCGGCCAGCGATTCAGCCGTTACACCGGCAAGATGCTGCAAATGTCCCATCAAGATCTTGGCGCTTTTGCTTAAAGCATCTTCGGGTTCTAAGGTTCCATCTGTCCAAACTTCAATTTCCAGATTGTCATATACTGTACTTTGTCCAACTCGGGCTGAGCCAACTTCAAAATTAACCCGCTGGACCGGATTGTAAATCGCGTCAATGGGAAGTTCACCAATAGGAAGCCGATCTTTGCGGTCTTCAGTTGGCACATATCCCCTGCCCCTGCCAACTGTCATTTCGATGGTGAGCGGTTTGCTCCGGCCATCCACAGTCATCAGGTACAGTTCAGGATTAACAATCTCGATCTCTGCTGGCGTAATAATATCTGCAGCGGTAACAACGCCCTCACCCTTTACTTCCAAGTGCATATTGGCAATGTCACCCTCGTGCAGAATCAAACGCAGCTTCTTTATATTCAATATCAAGCGCAATACATCTTCCTGAACTCCGGGAATCGTATCATATTCATGATCGATTTCCGTGATCCTGACCGATGTAACTGCTGAGCCTTCCATAGAGGAAAGCATCACCCGGCGCAGGGCATTTCCTAGCGTCATGCCGTACCCGCGCTCCAGGGGATTGATCTCATATTTTCCATAGGCTCGAGCTTCAGCAATCCGCTCAATTTTTGGTGTTACCATATTATTCATTCCTAGCACGGTTCACCTCTCCCTAATCCTATTGTTACTTTTCTGTTCCTGCCGATTACCTGGAATAATATTCAACGATCAGCTGTTCATCGAGATTGCCATCAATCTCTGATCGTTCTGGTAAACGGACCATACTACCGGATAAGGTTTCTAAATCTCGCTGGACCCATTCTGCAGGGGTCCTATTTTCAGCATCTTTAGACAGGTTCTTGAAGAAGGTTCGTTTCTGGGAACCTTCCCTGACACTGATCTGATCAGTATCGGTGACAAGGACCGAAGGAACGTCAGTTCGCCGGTTATTGACATTAAAGTGACCATGGGTCACCAGCATACGGGCCTGGGCCCGACTGGCGGCAAATCCCATTCTGTAAACTATGTTATCCAGGCGGGATTCCATGATCTGCAGCAGGTTCAAACCCGTCAGACCACGCCTCTGCTGGGCAGTGGCATAGTAGCGTCTGAACTGGCGCTCGGAAATATCATAAATCCGGCGGGCTTTCTGTTTTGCTCTCAGCTGGCGGGAGAAATCAGACTCGCGGTTGCGGCGGTACTGGGCACTCTTGCCATGCTGTCCCGGGGGATAACTCCGGCGTTCAAAAGCACATTTTTCGGTAAAACAACGTTCCCCTTTCAGGAACAATTTTTCACCCTCTCGACGGCAAACTTTACACTTTGCCTCACGATATCTTGACATAACTACTTCCTCTTTTATCTCTCTTGTTACTTCTTATAATTTCTAAATTTAGCATTCCTTGCGGAAAGATCTCACACTACACCCGGCGCTTCTTGGGCGGGCGGCAGCCATTATGGGGAACTGAGGTCACGTCAACGATCGAATTCAGTTTCAATCCCATGGCTTCAATAGCCCGTAAGGAAGCTTCGCGTCCAGGTCCAGGTCCATTGATAAAGGCATCAGCCTCACGGATTCCCATTCCCATTGCTTTTTTAACTGCATCTTCAGCCGCTAAACGGGCTGCAAATGCGGTGCTCCGGCGGGATCCTTTTAATCCAACTGCACCAGGACTGCTCCAGCAGACGGTATTACCCTGATGATCGGTGACCGTGATGATAGTGTTATTAAAGGTCGCCCGAACATGAATCTGCCCTGAAGCAAGTGATCTTTTTTTTCTCCGGCCGCCTTTTGGGCGGGCTGTTTTTTGAGCCATAGTACCTCTTCAATCTTCTTAAGTTGATCTTTCTATTTACCAACTGTTGTTTTCAATGCCGCAGGGAGGAAAGGCTCCCATGATTTGAATAACAACAGCAGGCTAATCTCCCAAAATCGCCAAAAAGGCGAATGGAAGACTGCCCAAAGTTTAGGTTTTCTGCATACCACGGCGTCGACCGCGGCCGGCAACCGTTTTCTTGGGACCTTTGCGGGTGCGCCCGTTTGTTTTTGTGCGCTGACCGTGAACAGGCAGACCCCGTTTGTGGCGAATGCCGCGGTAGCAGCCAATTTCCACCAGGCGTTTGATGTTCATCTGCACCTCACGGCGCAGGTCACCCTCTGTTTTGAAATTTTTATTGATGTATTCCCTTAACCCTGTAATCTGGCTGTCGGTTAATTCTTGCACCCGTGTTTCAGGATTCACTCCTACTTCAGTGAGGATCTCCTTGGACCGGGTTAAACCAATGCCATAAATATACGTTAAGGCAATTTCTACACGTTTATCGCGTGGTAAGTCAACACCTTGAATACGAGCCATACTATTTTATCCTTGCCTCTGTTTATGCTTCGGATTTTCACAAATGACGTAAACTCGTCCCTTACGTCGCACTATTTTACATTTTTCACAGCGTTTCTTTACTGATGATGACACTTTCATGATTACACTTCCTTATCAAACCTGTTTCCTGCCTTCCAGCAAAAGTACTATTATATCTTATCGACCAAGTCCAGTCTAGGGAAGTATCGTTTAGTGTTCCCTGACCTTTGTTAATATTAACGGGCCATTGGCAGTTACCGCAACGGTATGTTCATAATGTGCCGTCATGGAATGATCCGCCGAGATCACTGTCCACTGGTCTGATAACACCCTGGTTTTGGGTGTTCCCATCAGGACCATTGGTTCGATCGCGATAGTCATCCCCTCTTTCAGTATCAAGCCCTGGCCAGGTATTCCAAAATTCGGTACCTGAGGCGGTTCATGCATCTGCCTGCCTACACCATGACCGGTGTATTTCCTGGGAACGTGGAATCCAGAATTTTCCACATGTTCCTGGATCGCGGCCGATACATCGCCGAGATGTTTCCCGGGGCGGACCTGTTCGATTCCCTTATAGAGGGATTCGCGGGTGACGCGGATCAAGCGGTCTTTTTCCTCACTGATCTCACCAACGCCCATTGTAAAGGCAGAATCGCCAATGTAACCATTCAGTGTTGTTCCGCAATCAACAGAAACTATATCGCCTTCTTTCAGCTTCCTGCCGCTCGGTATTCCATGCACCATTTCTTCATTGATGCTAATGGTCAGAGTCGCCGGGTAAGGATACGGTCCTGGATAGCCCTTAAACGTAGGTAATCCGCCGTGATCCCTGATTATCGTTTCTGCCGCTTGGTCCAGATCCTTGGTCATAACACCGGGTTTGATCATTTTTTTGACTTCTTCCAGAACCAGGGCATTTACATTGCCCGCTGCCTGCATTTTCTCTATTTCAAGTTCTGTTTTGATATACTGCTCATCCAAAGAAATCATCGTTTTATCCAAACCGGTTTACCAAGTTACTGAAAACCATACTGCCCGTTTTAATTTATTAACGTACTAACAACTTTTCATCATATCCATGCAGTTTTAATTCCGCATCGATATTCTGGAATGTATCCCTAACAACACCAACCACGATCAACAAACCAGAAGAAGTGATCAACATGGTGCCGGTGCCGTTGCTGCTTAATTCAGTCAGCCCAATTGCCGACAAGATCAAACCGAGTACAAAAGGCAATACTGCGATAGTTCCCAGGAAAAATGCTCCCGGGAAGGTGATGCGCCGTAAAACCTTCGTGAGATACCGCTGTGTGGGAGCGCCCCGGCTGACGCCAGGTATCTGGGCTCCGGCCCGTTTCAGATTTGTACCATAATCCTGCTGGGCAAATAACACATCGGTATAAAAGAAAGTAAAACCGATCACCATCAGGAAATATAAAAGCCAGTACCAGGGGGACTGTCCACCAAAGAGCGCCTGTGTTTTTGTTGCCAGGTTCTGCACCCAGAAAGTCTGGGATTGAACAAAGAAACTGGCCACAATTGCCGGGAAGGTCAAGAGTGACTGTCCAAAGATCAGCGGGATCATGCCTGCCATATTGACTTTCAAAGGCAGAGCGCCTTTAACTGGCATGGACTGGCGATTGCCAACCCTTCGTCCAGGGTACATCACCGGGATATTTCGCTGGCCCTGCTGTACATAAACAATTGCAAAGATGATTAAAATAGTCAAAAGCAGCACAAAGGCCAGTGTAATCCCCGGGGTTTCAGTCAGACTGATAATGGATCCAAAGTTGTGACGGGAGCCGGGAGACAATACCAGCAAATATCAAGATGGAGAGACCCTGATTACGGATACCGTATTCAGAGATCAGCTCACCCAACCAGATCGCAAACATGGTACCAGCAGTCATACTGGCTATGATCGCAATGCTGGGTATTAGGGAAGCGCCGCTGAATCCGAAGTTGCTGATGATCGGGATGCCGCCAGCCAGATTTGAGAAGATCCTGATCTGACCGATTGCCTGCAGCGCCGCCATTGGAATAGCGAGGATATAAGTCCAGCGTTCCATCCATTTTCGGCCTTCCTGCGGGTCCTCTTCCATCTTTGCCTGCAGGGCAGGAATAATGGGGACCAGAAGCTGGAGAATAATCTGGGCTGTAATATATGGGTACACACCCATTGCCAGCACAGAGAAATTGGATACAGTGCCACCGGATAACATATCCAGGATGCCAACAAAAGTACTGCCTGCACCACCTCCTGAGATGATAGAAGCAATAGCTTGTCGATCAGCGCCAGGAATCGGCACATGGGCTGCCAGACGATAAATTACCAGGATCAGTAATGTGATCAGCAATTTTCGACGGATATCTTCTGCTTTCCACAAATAACGCCAAGCAGATGTTTTCATTTCTCTTCTCTCCTACATTCAATCCTGAAAGGAATTGAAATAGATTCTCTAATCATATGAAAGTAAATCAGTTAACTTTCAATAACCTCAACACTTCCGCCAGCTTTTTCGATTTTCTCCACGGCCTTGCGAGTGAATCGATGAGCTTTGACTTTGAGGGGTTTTGTTAACTCACCCCGACCCATAATGACAACTGGGAGGCTGACTGTTTTAATTAACTCCGCTTCCCTCAACACTGTAGGATTCACTTCGGAATCCTTGCGGAATTGGGATAGATACTCCAGGTTTACTTCCTGGTATTCAACCCGATTGAAGTTTTTAAAGCCGGGTTTTTTGGGCATGCGCCTGTAAAACGGGGTGTCGCCACCCTGGTGGTAGAGACCTGCTCCCCCACCCGCTCGGGAACCCTGACCATTCATACCGCGGCCAGAAGTCTTTCCCATACCAGAACCGTAACCACGTCCAACGCGTTTGCGGTTCTTTTTTGCCCCTCTATTGGGTTTCAAATCATGCAATTTCATAATTAAATTCCTTCAAATCCACTTACTCAACCACAACAAGGTGTTTCACTCGCTCAATCATACCCAAAACGCTGGGATGGTCAGGGCGTTCCACAACCTGGTTGATTTTCCTCAAACCCAGAGCTTCCAGGGTTCTATGCTGGGGTTGTGTCCGTCCATGCGGACTCCTCACCAGCTTGATTTTTAGCATGGTATCTTTTTTCTTAGCCATGTTTCTTTCCTCGATCCCAGAATGGAATCAGTTTTTCTGCATCCACACCGCGATTGGCAGCTTCTTCATAAGGATCTTTTAGCTGATCCAATCCCTTAATTGCTGCTCCAGCGATATTCATTGCGTTGTTGCTTCCCAAGGATTTCGTCAAGATGTTGGAAATTCCAGTCACTTCAACAACAGCGCGTACAGCACCGGCAGCAATAACACCGGTTCCCTCAGAAGCAGGTTTGAGAAGCACTTTAGCTCCACTGAGTTTACCAATCACTTTATGAGGGATAGTGGTGTCGTAGATAGCTACGAGATGCATATCATCTTTAGCATTGGATGCTGCCTTGCGAATAGCATCCGGGACGGAATTAGCTTTACCCATACCGATACCCACACTGCCTTTATGATCCCCAGCAACCATCGTCACCCGGAAGGAAAACCGTCGGCCGCCTTTTACCACAGCAGCGACACGCTCGATGTTAATTATCCTTTCGTCAAATTCTTGTTCAGGGTTATCTTTATAACCTTTTGCCATAACTTTCTCCCGGTTTGGAAACTAAAACTGCAAACCTTTTTCACGAGCACCTTCAGCGAGGGCTGCAACACGGCCAATATACTTGTAACCGCCGCGGTCAAAAACCACTTCCTTGACGCCTTTTTCCTGAGCCCTTTCTGCAATGGCCTCGCCAACTAGTTTTGCCTGTTCTTTTTTGGTCTTACCCTTGGTTTTCTTCTTCAGTTCTGCATCAATGGTCGATGCTGAAGCCAGGGTATGGCCTTTATTATCATCAATTACCTGAACATAGATCTCGTCCAGACTGCGATAGACATTTAAACGAGGTCTTTCAGCTGTGCCGAATACTTTCCGGCGTACCCGATCATGTCGTCTTTTGCGAGCATTCGCTCGAGTTCGATTTTTAGCCATATTATGCTACCTTACCGGCTTTGCCTGCTTTCCGGCGGATATGTTCATCCTTATATCGTATGCCTTTCCCCTTATATGGTTCAGGCGGTCTTACTTTACGTATATCAGCAGCAACCTGGCCAACCGACTGTTTATCGATACCAGAGATGAAAATCTGCTGAGCACGGTCACCCACTTCGAAAGTGATACCGGCAGGCGGCACAATTTCGACTGAGTGGGAAAAACCCACATTTAATTCGAGGTTATTTCCCTGCATACTGGCTCGGTAACCAACACCCACCAGCTGCAGTTCCTTTTGAAAACCCTCTGTCACACCAATGACCATATTATGGATCAAGGCCCTGGTGGTTCCATGTAGGGATCGCATCTCCCGAGCATCTGAGGGCCGCTTTACAGCGATCTCCCCATCCTCAAACGAGATCTTGATATGAGGGGAAAAGGTAAATTCCATTTCACCTTTTGGACCCTTGATCTTGACATGCGGTCCAGTTATTTTTACATCTACGCCGGAGGGAACTACAACCGGCAATCGTCCAACTCTAGACACGGCACCTTCTCCTTTTGTCCTTAATTGTGCTTACCACAATCCGGGACCTTACCTTCTTACCAAACCTTACAGACTACTTCTCCACCAACACCAATTTTTTTGGCTGTCCGACCTGTCATCACACCTTTTGATGTCGTCAGGATGGAAATACCCATTCCTGATAAGACATAGGGGATTTCATCCTTCCCGGCGTAAATTCGCTGTCCAGGCAGGCTGACCCGTTCCAGGTTTGTGATAACTGACCGTTTGGTCCTGCGCTTGCCAACATACTTCAAGTCCAGGGTTAAGGTTTTATGGGCTGAATCTTCAATATCTTTGACATCATAGCCGCTGATGAATCCTTCTTCAACCAAAATCTTCGCAATGGAGATTTTCATCTTAGAGCTGGGCATCGCCACTTGGGGATGTTCAGCTCGCACTGCATTTCGGATTCGCGTTAGCATGTCAGCAATTGGATCATTAAAACTCATTACTCATCCTCCATCCAAATTACCAAGATGATTTGACAACACCAGGGATCTTCCCCTCGAGAGCCAACTCACGGAAACAAATTCTGCACAGGCCAAAGCGGCGCATATAACCACGCGGGCGACCGCATTTTTTGCAGCGATTGATTTCCCTGACCTTGTATTTACGATTATTTTCTCTAGCAATCATACTTTTCTTTGCCATTACTGGTTATCCTCCTTAAACGGCATTCCCAATTTCCGGAGCAGCGCTCGACCGGATTCGTCATCCTGTGCAGAGGTGACGATGGTTACTTCCATACCACGGATCTTGCTGACTTCGTCGTAATTCACTTCTGGAAATACCAGCTGCTCAGTAATGCCCAGGGTATAGTTACCCCGTCCATCAAACGAATTAGGAGAAACCCCTCTAAAGTCACGCACCCGGGGTAATGCAACATTCATGAGACGATCCAGGAATGACCACATTTTGTATCCCCGCAGGGTGACGGAAGTGCCGATGGCTGACCCAATCCTCAACTTAAAGTTGGCGATATTTCGCTTGGATTTATTGATCAGGGGTTTTTGCCCGGTGATCTTTGTCAGATCGCGTACAGCCTCATCCAGGAGCTTGCCATTATCCAGCGCATCACCCACTCCAATATTCACAACCACTTTCTGGATGCGGGGAGTCTGCATAATATTTTCCAGACCAAGATCTTTTACAAGACTTGGCACAATCTCTTTCTGATAACGTTCCTGTAATCTATTCATTCTTCAGCTCCAAAATCAGTCAATCAACGCATCGCAGCGTTTGCATACCCTATGGCTTTCGCCATCCTTGCGGGTAATTCCCACACGGGTGGCCTTTCCACAGGAAGGGCAAACCAGCATGACATTGGATATATGGATCGGGCCTTCAAATTCTATGATACCCGGTGCCATGGTCCTTCCCTGGGCCTGTATCTGCCCCTGGTGTTTCTTGCGGATATTTATCCCTTGTACGGTAACCCGGCGTGTTTCCCGGTAAACTTTGATAACTTCACCTTGTTCACCTTTATCAGCTTTCCTTCCACTGATCACTTCTACCGTATCACCTTTGCGTATTTTAAATTTCACGATAATTACTCCTGCTTTTTACTTCCCTAAACGGTCTCTGGCGCCAGGGAAACGATTTTCATATACCCACGTTCGCGTAGTTCACGAGCAACCGGTCCGAAGATGCGGGTGCCTTTGGGATTAGTGCCGTCGGCATCCAGGATTACTACGGCATTATCATCAAACTTTACAGTGGAGCCATCTTTACGTCGCCATTCTTTGGCGGTGCGAACCACCACTGCCTTGACAACTTCGTGAGCCTTCACCGCCCCGTGGGGAGTTGCGTTTTTAATGGATCCAACTACTACATCGCCAACCCCGGCGTAGCGGCGGGTGGACCCACCCAGGACCCGGATAACAAGTAATTCGCGGGCGCCGGAATTATCGGCAACATTTACTCTTGATTCTTGCTGTATCATTCCTGCCTCCGATTAAGCCTGCTCGGTAGAAACCGTTTTCCGTAAGATTTCTTCCACAGCCCAGCGTTTTGTCTTTGATATCGGTTGTGATTCAACAATCAAAACCTGATCCCCGATTTCACATCCAATCTCGTCATGTGCTTTGACATTAGAATGTCGATCAATGACTTTTTTATACAGCTTGTGGCGAAAGCGCCGGCTAATCTGGACAGAAACAGTTTTGTCCATTTTGTTGCTGGTCACTACACCAGTCATTCGTCGGCGATTACTCATAATTCACCTTCCACTGCGGCTTTCAGCTCGCTTTCATGTAAAATGGTTTCGAGTCGAGCGAGTAATCGCTTGGTCACTCTTAACCGGGATGTATCCAATAATTCACCGGTTGACTGTTGAAACCGCAGGTTCATTAACTCTTCCTTGGTTTCATCAATCTTGGCCCGGATCTGCTCGTCCGCTAAATCGCGGATCTCATCTGCTTTCATGCGCTTTCTCCTACCTCTTCGCGGATGACCACTTTGGTTTTGATGGGCAGCTTGTAAGAGGCCAATCGCAGCGCTTCTCGAGCTGTGCTCTCATCAATATCTCCGCCGAGTTCAAACATGATCCTGCCTGGTTTGACAACGGCAGCCCAATATTCTACGTCACCTTTGCCTTTACCCATGCGGGATTCAGCTGCTCTTTTGGTGATCGGTTTATCAGGAAAGATCCTGATCCAAACCTTACCACGGCGTTTCATAGCTCTTACCATGGCCCGTCGGCAAGATTCGATCTGCCGAGCGGAAATCCAGGATGGTTCAAGGGCCTGCAGTCCATAATCTCCAAAATGGATTTCTGCACCACGGCTCGCCTTGCCTTTCATGCGACCACGCATTTGTTTTCTATGTTTAGTACGTTTTGGCATCAACATGTTACTAATCCTATCCTCACTACACAGAAGTTATCTGTACAGCATTTTATTTGCTGACGTAAACTCCATCATGCGTTTCGATTTCTTCGTCTTCTTCCAATGTCGGGAGAACTTCACCCTTATAAATCCACACCTTGACGCCGATATTGCCGTATGTTGTTCCTGCTTCAGCAAGTGCATAATCAATATCAGCTCTTAAGGTCTGGCGGGGAACACGTCCTTCCCTCATATGGATAGTGCGGGACATTTCTGCTCCGCCCAGACGGCCTGCAACTTCTACCCGGATCCCCTCAGCTCCTTCTCTCATTGTGCGCTGAATTGTCCGGTTCATAGCCCGGGAGTAACTGATCCTGCCTTCGATTTGGCGGGCAATATTATCTGCCACCAGGTAGGCATCCAGATCAGGTGCTTCGATCTCTTTGATATCAACATCTATGGTCTTGCCGACCAGTTCCTCCAAATTACCGCGCACGATCTTTACATTGGCGCCTTTGCGCCCGATCAGCACACCAGGTTTTGAAGTGTGGATGATGACTTTTACCTTACCGGGGAATCGTTCAATCTCAATCTTGGAAATACCTGCTTTTTCCGCTTCCTGATGGATTAATTTCCGAATGGCAAGGTCTTCCTGGAGATGTTCCACGTACTGCTCACCCTCGGCAAACCAATGCGCGTCCCAGGTTTTGGTTATTTTCAGACGAAATCCTGTTGGATGTACTTTACGACCCATAATTTCTCCTACTGCTCACGTCTGCCTTTGTTGTTTCCGGTCCAGGCAGTTGTTTATAAATCTCCTGCTTATGCTTCTTCGCGTTCTCGTAAAATAATAGAAAGATGTGAGGACCTGCGCAGGCGGGGTTTGACCCGGCCACGGGCACCAAATCGGCGCCATTTGCGGGTTGGTCCAACATCAGCAACAATTTTATGAATGTACAGGTCATACCGGTTCAATCCAAAATTGTTTTCAGCGTTAGCTATCGCCGAGGTGATTAAGTTAGAAATTGGCAAAGCAGCCTTGTTTGGCGTAAAACTCAGCACCTCAAGGGCTTCCACGACGTCTTTGCCCCGCACCAGATCAACGACCAGGCGAGCTTTCTGGGCAGAGATCGGAATATGACTTGCTTTGGCTTTGATATCCAGATAATCCATCTCTAAATCTCCCTCGCAGCAGAGGTAGCGGTGCCCGATTTCCGGGAGGTCCGCTTGACTGCCAAATGTCCTCGGAAGGTCCTGGTGGGAGCGAACTCACCCAGGCGGTGGCCGACCATATTTTCGGTAATGTAGATCGGCACATGCCGACGTCCATCATGAACCGCAATGGTATGCCCCACTAACTGGGGGAATATCACGCTGGCCCGGCTCCAGGTCCGGATTACATTCTTCTCTCCGCGCTCATTCATTGCATCAATTTTCTTTAATAACTTGGGGTCTATGAATGGACCCTTTTTTAGTGATCTAGACATACTATTTACTCCTCATGTACTGCCGCAAGCCGGCAATACAAGATCATCTTAGCGGCGCTTCTTCTTTCCAACTCGCCGGTCGCGAACGATATATTTACCCGTTCGTTTATTGCGCCGGGTTTTGGCTCCCAGGGTTTTCTTTCCCCAAGGACTCTTAGGACTCGGCATACCAATCGGAGAGCGGCCTTCACCACCACCATGCGGATGGTCCCGGGGGGACATCGCAGAGCCGCGGACTGTTGGCCGGATACCCATATGGCGTTTTCGGCCAGCTTTACCTAACTTGATATTGCCGTGGTCAACATTTCCTACCTGACCAATCGTTGCCATGCATTCCTGATGGATCAGGCGAATCTCACCTGACGGCAAACGTACCTGGCCAAATTTTCCTTCTTTGGCGATCAAGCGGGCAGATGTTCCTGCTGAACGCACTAACTGTCCGCCGCCACCAATCTTTAACTCAATGTTATGAATGCGGGTGCCAGTGGGAATACTGCTCAGGGGCAATGTATTGCCTGGGGCAACTTCCGCTTCAGGACCGGACAATATGGTATCACCAACGCGCAGGCCCAGGGGAGCGATGATGTAGCGTTTCTCACCATCAGCATAGTTCAGCAGGGCCAGGCGGGCTGTTCGGTTCGGGTCATACTCGATCGCGGCAACTTTGGCCGGGATATTGATCTTTTCACGCCTAAAATCCACCACGCGTAATTTTCTCTTATGACCACCACCTCGATGACGAACCGTGATCCTGCCGTAGGAATTTCGTCCACCTTTTTTGCGAAGGGTTTTAACCAGAGAACGTTCCGGTTTATCTTTGGTAATTTCCTCAAAGGTATAGCCGGTCCGCCCACGCATACCCGGGGTTACCGGTTTATATTTTTTTACTGCCATTACCGTACTCCTTCAAAAACCGAAATCGAATCGCCAGCAGCCAGAGTGACAATGGCCTTTTTATAAGCGCTGCGTCGGATCAAGATCCGGCGGCTCTGTGCGCGACGAGATCGTTTTGCGGGCATGACCATGGTGTTCACTCTTTCGACTTTTACATCAAAGATAGTCTCAACAGCTTCCTTGATCATGCTCTTGGTTGCATTTGTAGCCACTTCAAAAACGTACTGGTTCAGTTTCGCGAACTGGTGGCTGGATTTTTCAGTCAATATTGGACGTCGTAAAACATCGTAAATCGAAGTCATCGCCCTACTCCCGTAACAGGATCTTTGAGATGCGGTCCAATCCTGCTTTGACCAGGATGACCTTCTCGTGTCCTAATAAATCTCGAATGTTCAAATAATCCGCCAGGATAAGAGTAGCTTTGGGCAGATTGCTAATTGCCCGGACCAGCTGTTCATAGTTCTCATCCCGTTCAGGATATACGATCACACAGTGCTGACTGCCTGCGATTTTCAGAATGGCATCAGACATTAACTTTGTCTTTGGCTCTTTAAGGGAAAATTCCTCCACAATGAAGAAGTCCCCGGTGCCATATTTCTGTGTGATGGCAGATCTCAGTGCAGCCCGGCGCATTTTCTTGGGCATCTTTTTATCGTAGGAGCGGGGTTTGGGTGTAAAGATCTTCCCACCACCGACCCACTGCGCTGCGCGGATGGAGCCTTGTCTGGCCCTTCCGGTCCCTTTCTGCCGCCAAGGTTTGCGGCCGCCGCCAGAGACTTCACTTCTGCCTTTGGTGCTATGAGTACCGAGCCTCTGATGTGCCAACTGTCGAACAAAGGCCTGATGCATCATATCCACATTTACAGGGGCATCAAAAATTTCACCAGGTAATTCAATGGTATCTATTTTCTTGCCCTTCATATCAATAACATTTGCTTCCATAATCATTTGCTCCAACCGGTTATTGCTTCCGGGCTTCCTTAATAATGACCAACCCGTTTTTAGGTCCTGGTACAGATCCACGGACGGCAATAATGTTATTCTCCGGATCGATCCGGGAAATCATTAGATTCTGGGAAGTGACTGTATCATTTCCCATCCGTCCAGGCATTTTTTTGCCTTTAAAAACGCGTCCCGGGGTGGATCCTGCGCCAATGGAACCGGGTGCCCTGTGCCTGTCAGACTGACCATGGGTCTTGGGACCACCGGAAAAACCATAACGCTTGACCACACCTGCAAAGCCGCGTCCTTTGGACTTCCCAACTACATCCACTCGTTCACCCTCTTCGAATACTTCAACGGTGAGGGTTTGTCCTTCTACTAATTCTTCGTCCGTCCGGAACTCACGCAAAATGCGCAGAGGCGGCAGATCATGTTTCTTGAGGTGGCCAAGTTCACCACCTGACAAGCGCTGGGTTTTGGTTTCTTCAAAACCAAGCTGAACTGCTTGATATCCATCCTGATCCACGGTGCGAACCTGTGTTACATAACAAGGCCCAGCTACGATAACAGTAACGGGAACCGCTTTCCCGGCGTCATCAAATAACTGGGTCATTCCAACTTTCTTTCCAATTAGCCCTTTCATCTCATTTGTCTCCTAACGTTAATTTATTTTCTGGGACTGTCAACCAGGGCTTGGCTTCATCATCCCAAATAACGCAGTCAACGGATCCTTTGTGAACAACTAGTTTTTGTGTTCTCTACGGAAACGTTCTTACGTTATCCTATCGTGCTGCTGGTCTCGGCGCTTTGCCTATCTCCAGCGTAACTCCGCCCAGTTAGCGGCGGAGCTTGTCGAACTTGCTTCTCATTACTGCTGCCCCCTGCAATTGACACAGACTGCCTATTATACACTATTAAATCTTAATTTCAATATCAACACCTGCAGGTAAATTAAGACGCATTAACAAGTCAATTGTCTGTGAATCGGGTTCCAGAACGTCTATCAACCGTTTATGGGTCCGGATCTCAAAATGTTCATGAGAATCCTTGTGCACAAAAGTTGAGCGCCGCACCGCGAACTTTTCAATTCGGGTTGGAAGAGGAACCGGTCCCGCAACGCGGGCTCCGGTTCTCTCAGCAGTTTCAACGATACGTCGTGCCGATTGATCCAGCACTCTGTGGTCGTAAGCTTTCAATCGAATACGAATTTTTTGTTTAGCCATAATATTACTCTAAGATCTCGGTGACCACGCCGGACGCAACCGTCAGACCACCTTCTCGAATAGCGAACTTTCCGCCCTGCTCCAACGCGATGGGAACAATCAGTTCCACATTCATATTCACGTTGTCTCCAGGCATAACCATCTCAACACCTTCTGGCAGGGTGATTGTTCCTGTCACGTCGATGGTCTTGATATAGAACTGCGGCCGGTATCCGGAGAAGAACGGTTTGTGCCGTCCACCTTCTTCCGGTTTCAATACCACGACCTCAGCTTTGAACTTGGTGATCCCCTTGATGCTTTTCGGTTTTGCTATCACCATGCCGCGTTCAACATCTTCTCGATTCGTTCCGCGCAAGAGCAGTCCAACATTGTCTCCTGCCTGTCCGTCGTCCAGGATCTTGTGGAACATTTCCACGCCGGTCACTACGGTGTTTATGACCTCATTCTGCAGACCAATGATCTCTACCGGGTCGCCTGTGTGAATCTTCCCGCGATCGATCCTGCCGGTCACCACTGTGCCTCGGCCTTTGATCGTGAACACGTCTTCAATTGCCATAAAGAATGGTTTGTCGACTTCGCGTTCTGGTTCCGGTATGTACTCATCTACCACTCGCAGCAGTTCCCGAACACTCTCGTACTCAGGAGCATCAACATCTTCGCTGGTGCTCTCCAGGGCTGCCAAGGCGCTGCCCTTCACGATCGGGGTCTCGTCACCGGGGAAGCCGTACTCTGTCAGCAGCTCCCGCAGTTCCAATTCCACCAACTCTAACAGCTCGGGGTCGCCCATCTGGTCTACCTTGTTCAGATATACTACCACGCTGGGCACTTCCACCTGGCGGGCCAACAGCAGGTGCTCGCGCGTCTGCGGCATAGGTCCGTCTGATGCTGCTACCACCAGGATGGCGCCGTCTATCTGCGCCGCGCCGGTGATCATGTTCTTGATGTAGTCACGGTGCCCTGGCATGTCAACGTGGGCATAGTGGCGCTTCTCTGTCTCATATTCCACGTGCGAGATGCTGATCGTGATGCCGCGCTCTTTTTCTTCCGGCGCTTTATCGATCTGATCAAATGCCACGAAGCTGCCAAAACCCTGCATCGCCGCCACTTTGGTGATCGCCGCTGTTAAGGTTGTTTTCCCGTGGTCAATGTGGCCCATCGTGCCCACATTTACGTGCGGTTTCGTTCGTTCAAATTTCTCTTTCGCCATAATTCCTCTCCTGACCTAAATTATACCTATCTTGATCTTGGCCAAATTTTTGGTTAGTTTAATTATTCTCCAACTACAATCTTATTTGATAATTCCTCTGAAACTTTTGAATAATGGTCAAATTCCATCGTAAATGCGCCCCGCCCTTTGGTTGCGGATCGCAGTTCTGTGGCGTATCCGAACATCTCAGCCAGCGGAACCATTGCCCGTATTCCCTGTGAACCTCCGGGATGGGAGTCCATGCCTTGCACGTCTCCCCGGCGGGAATTAACCTGTCCAATTATATCACCCAGGTATTCTTCGGGAATGACAACTTCCACTTTCATGACCGGCTCTTGAAGAACCGGTTTTCCTTTCTGGATGCCCTGCCTGAAAGCCATTGATCCAGCCATTTTGAAGGCCAGGTCGCTTGAATCCACTTCGTGGAATGAGCCGTCTACCAGGGTGACTTTTACATCTGTCACCGGATATCCAGCCAGAACGCCTGATTCCGCGGCGGACCTAACACCTTTTTCAACAGCAGGAATATATTCCCGGGGTATAGTTCCTCCCCGAATGGTCTCTTCGAATACGATCCCGCTGCCAACTTTGCCGGGCTCCAGATTCAATACAACATGCCCATACTGTCCGTGGCCGCCAGATTGCTTAACATGGCGATAGTCCACCTTTTCAACAGCCCGGGTAATGGATTCTTTATAAGCTACTCGGGGACGACCAACCCTGGCTTGGACTTTGAATTCTCGCATCATGCGATCTACCAATACTTCCAGGTGCAGTTCGCCCATACCAGAGATCAAAGTCTGCCCGGTATCACCATCCACGCGGACCTGGAATGTGGGGTCTTCCTCAGATAGTTTTTGAAGCGCAGTGGCTAATTTATCCTGATCAGCGGCAGTCTTTGGTTCAATCGCGACCATGATCACTGGATCCGGGAATGCAATATTTTCCAGGATGATCGGGGAATCAGTCTCACAAAGCGTATCGCCTGTGAAGCTGCCTTTTAGACCCAACACAGCAGCAATATCACCTGCTCCAGCTTTTTCAATGTCTTCCCGCCTATCAGCATACATGCGGATTAACCGCCCGATGCGTTCCTTTTTGCCTTTACTTGGATTAAATACTGTTGTGCCTTGTTCGATCACACCTGAGTAGATCCGGATATACGCCAGACGGCCCACATAAGGATCGGTGACGATTTTAAATACCAGGCCGCTCATTGGCTCATCATCATCAGGTTTGCGGATGAGGACCTCTTCGGTTTTGGGATCGATCCCTTCTACCGGCGGAATATCCAGCGGCGAGGGTAAATAATCTACAACTGCATCAAGCAGCGGTTGGACGCCGGTGCTGATCAAAGAACTGCCGCATAATACTGGCGTCAATTCATTTGAGATCACAGCAGCGCGGAGAGCTGATTTCAGCTCATCTTCACTGATCTCGGCTTCTTCCAGGAATTTATCAATTAATTTTTCATCGGTTTCAGCAATTGCCTCAACCATCGCCGTGCGGGCCAGTTTCAACCTTTTCTTTCAAATCTTCAGGGATATCAACTTCAACAGGTGGACTGCCATCATGATCTTCCCAGACAATCGCCTTTCTTGTTATCAGGTCGATCACGCCTTTAAACTGGTCTTCTTCGCCAATCGCAACCTGGATTGCAATTACATTGGCTCCCAGACGCTCATGGATCATTTCCAATGTGCGCTCGTAGGAAGCTCCAACGCGGTCCATTTTATTCACAAAACAAATCCGGGGTACTTTATAGAGATCTGCCTGTCTCCAGACAGTTTCACTCTGGGGTTCTACTCCCTGTACCGCGTCAAAAACAACAACCCCTCCGTCAAGTACCCGAAGGGATCGCTGAACTTCTGCCGTAAAGTCAATATGGCCTGGAGTATCAATTACATTGATCAGGTGACGCTTCCAAACAGCAGATACAGCAGCAGAAACGATTGTAATTCCTCGTTCCCTCTCCTGATCCATCCAGTCGGTCACGGTTGTCCCATCGTCGACAGAACCGATTTTATGCGTCTTCCCGGTGTAAAACAGGATCCGCTCGGTTGTGGTGGTCTTACCCGCATCGATGTGGGCAATAATACCGATATTTCTAAACTGCTCTAAAGCGTACTTTCTAGCCATATTTTTACTTAATTCTTTTATTTAATGCCTATACCCGGAAATGAGAGAATGCCCGGTTGGCTTTTGCCATTCTGTGGGCTTCTTCCCGCTTGCGGATTGCAAGGCCTTCATTATTAACTGCGCTCAGCAGCTCATCAGCCAGGCACTGGTCAAATGGTTGACCCTTGCGTGCACGGGCTGCTTCAAGAAGCCAACGTGTGGCCAGGGTGAACTGGCGGTGAGTTGGAACTTCCATCGGGATCTGGTAAGTCGCACCACCGATCCGGCGGGGGCGAACTTCCATCCGAGGAGATGCATTTTGAATGGCCTGTTCAAATAACTCAAGCGGCTCTTTGCCGGTCTTTTCAGCCATGATATCAAAAGCACCATATACCAGGGACGCTGCTACGTTCTTTTTTCCTTTTTTCAGGACATGATTAATGAAGGTCTGTACTTTTACATTGTTGTAACGTACATCCGGCTTAATCTTTCTCCTGTCAGCACTTCTCCGTCTCATCTGTATTCTCCGTCAAGTTATAAAATCTCTTAAATAAGGACTTTCAAAATTTAGGGTGCTTTGGTTCCGTATTTGGATCGGCTCTGTTTGCGATCATCTACACCACTGGAGTCCAACACGCCACGGACAATGTGGTAGCGAACACCAGGCAGATCTTTGACACGGCCGCCGCGGACCAGAACAACAGAGTGCTCCTGAAGACCATGGCCCTCTCCGGGGATATAGGCGGTCACCTCGATGCCGTTGGTCAGCCGGACACGGGCAATTTTCCTGAGTGCCGAGTTCGGTTTTTTAGGCGTCATGGTTCTAACAATTGTGCATACCCCGCGTTTCTGGGGAGCGCCTTTATCCTGCCAGATTCTGCGTTGTTTCATAGAGTTAAATGTATAACGCAGCGCAGGGGCTTTCATCTTGGATTTCTTATCTGTTCGTCCTTTACGGACTAATTGATTAATTGTTGGCACATTTCCTCCGTACCTATTCCTGATCACTTTTCAAATAGCAAGGCCATCGATTTTGCTAGATGGCCTTGGATCGCTCAAAAACCCTTATTCAATCAATCGTTTCCGCCCCTTTCGATTTGGGGCAGCGACTTAGAATTTTAGCACGCCAAAGGTAAGGCGTCAAGCCAGTCCATCTCAATTATCTTGATTATTTTGAGTGGAGAAAACCTGTCTTAGCGGTTTCCCAATCCCAATAATCCTGTACTCATGCGCGGTATCTGCGCCCTGCTGTCTTCCTTGCCAAAACTAATTATTTCGCCTTCCTCTGTGACCGCTTCAATAGCCAGCCCCAGACTCTGCATTTCTTTCACCAGCACCCGGAATGAAGCCGGAATACCGATCTCCTCGATTGGTTCGCCCTTGACAATGGCTTCGTAGGCCTGCACCCTGCCTACAACATCATCAGATTTGATTGTGAGCATTTCCTGCAGTGTATGGGCGGCACCATAAGCCTCCAAGGCCCAAACTTCCATCTCACCAAATCGCTGGCCGCCAAATTGGGCTTTACCACCCAGCGGCTGCTGGGAAACCAGACTGTAAGGACCTGTTGACCGGGCGTGAACTTTATCCTCAACAAGGTGGTGAAGTTTTAGAATGTTCATCACACCAACTGTGACAGGGTTGTGATATGCTTTGCCGGTTTTACCATCATATACGGTTTGTTTGCCGTACAACGGCAGAGGTATACCAGTTTCAGCAACCAGTTTATCGGCCAAGGTTCGGAGTGCTTCAGTATCCATTTGTTCCAGTTTTTTGATTTCTTTTTCGGAAACTGTCTCGACCCACAATCTCAGGCAAGCATCCACTGTTCTTTCATCCTGGAGATCACGTTCATTATTGGGGATCTCACGGTCTTCAAAGAACAGGATGTCATCTGGTTCATAACCATGATCCCGGAGCCATTCTCGTAACACCGAGCGGCGGGCATAGATCTCATCAGATACAAGCTTGTACACATCATAACCACGTTCACCCAGCCAATTCTCAAGATAAAGGCGCCGGGCTTCATTATTATCCTGCAGGTCGTTGGAGTCATAGTCAAATCCATCCAACCATTCCCAGGCTTTCTTTTCTGCATCCATCCAGGCTTGATCCATCATCCAGGTTCTGCCCAATTCAGCTTCTATTTCACTTTCCTGAGCGCCATCAAAAACTGGGGTCACAGCTATGAATCCCAGTTTCCTGGCTGCCCAACCGAGGTGGGCCTCCAGCACCTGGCCGATATTCATACGTCCAGGCACACCGGTCGGGGATAATAACATATCGATCGGGGTCCCGTCTTCTAGGTAAGGCATATCTTCAACCGGGACAACCGTGGAAACAACACCTTTGTTCCCGTGGCGTCCTGCGATTTTATCTCCGGCGGTGATGCGGCGCTTTTGAGCAACAAATACCCGCACCATTTTCTCAACGCCGGCAGAAAGGTCTGTGTTATCTTCACGGGTGAAGACGTTCACTTCAATCACTTTACCGCGCTCACCGTGAGGCATGCGCAATGAAGTATCTTTCACATCGCGGGATTTTTCACCAAAGATTGCCCGTAGCAATCGTTCCTCGGGGGAAAGTTCTTTTTCACCCTTGGGTGAGATCTTTCCGACCAGAATATCATTGGGACCAACCTCAGCACCGATCCGAATCACACCGGTCTCATCCAGATCTTTAAGGGCTTCCTCACCCACATTGGGGATATCACGGGTGATCTCTTCCGGTCCAAGCCGGGTGTCGCGGGATTCAACCTCATGTTCCTCAATATGGATGGAAGTATAAACATCATCCCGGGCCAAATGCTCGGAAATAACCACCGAGTCCTCGAAGTTGGCGCCTTCCCAGGACAGGAAGGCAACAGTGACATTTTGACCCAGCGCCAGGTTACCATCAACAGTCGAGGAAGAATCAGCGATCACGTCACCTTTTTTCACCAGCTGGCTCTTTCGAACAATTGGGCGCTGGTCAATACAGGTGCTCTGATTGGATCGTTCATATTTCCAGAGTTTATACTCTTTAGTCTCATTATCAGTAGTACGGATAACAATTTTGTCGCCAACTACAGAGATCACCTCTCCATCCTCTTCTGCCAGTAATACCTGACCGGAGTCCAACGCTGCTGGTTTTTCCATACCGGTAGAAACCCGGGGAATTTCAGGGCATAACAGGGGAACACCCTGAGCCATCATGTTGGAGCCCATCAAGGCGCGGTTCGCATCGTCATGGGAAAGGAATGGAATTAATGCGGCGCTGATTCCTACGATCTGGTTTGGCGCCACATCGATATATTCGATATCAGTTGGTATCACAAACAGGAAATCGGAGTGATGTCTCGCGGAAACCCGCTCTTTGACAAACTCAAAATGGTCATTGATCTCCGCATTGGATTGAGCGATAACAAATCGATCTTCCGCGTCCGCTGCCAGATATTCAACTTCTTCCGAGATATAGGGAGTAACCAGGATATCTTTGATCTTGGCCTTTATCATAGCCGCTGCCAGTTTTTCGGTTATCCGTTCTCCAGCCGGAGCAATGACTTTTTCCGTGCTGGGATGGATGACATCTTCCCGGAGTTGAGCACCCACGATCTCCGGATCATCAGGAGATACTGCCTGCCTGACCTTTCGATAGGGGGTCTCAATAAAACCATAATCATTAACCTGGGCATAAGATGCAAAGCGGCCGATCAAACCAATGTTCGGACCTTCCGGGGTTTCAATGGGACAAATTCGTCCATAATGGGATTGATGCACGTCACGCACATCAAAACCAGCTCGCTGCCGGTGAAGACCACCAGGTCCGAGAGCAGATAAGGTTCGTTTATGTCGAAGTTCAGAAAGCGGGTTGGTCTGGTCCATAAATTGAGATAGCTGACTGGAACCAAAGAACTCGCGCAGGGAAGCTACCACTGGGCGTATATTCACCAGAGTGACAGGTGACATTTTCTTTTTACCACGGATTGACATACGTTCACGAATGACACGCTCCATACGTCTGATACCGACCCGAAGTTTATTCTGGATCAGTTCATCCACGGTTTTAATACGGCGGTTGCCCAGGTGATCGATATCATCGGGGTCAACCATATTATTGTTTATTTCGATCATCCGGCGGATCAGGTAGTAGATATCCCATTTAGTAATGGTCAGGTGGGATACTGGCACCTTATCATCCAGATCGTATTTTTGATTGAGTTTGTAGCGTCCAACTCTCTCCAGGTTATAGCGCCGATCATTAAAGAGCTGGTCCTCCAGGAATTCCCGGGCGTTTTCGACAGTAGCCGGATCTCCAGGACGCATACGTTTGAAGAAATCTATCAGGGCCATCTCGGCGATAGTCATGCCATCGGGGATTTCCCAGTCTGGTTCCTGCGCAAAACAAGCCGGAATGAACATGCGATCCGGATTGGTATCGATATCCTCAAAGAGAGCGATCAACTCTTCGTCTGTACCCTCTTTGATCGGAGAATTAGACAGACCATCATCCACAGCTGCCAGAGCCCTCAAGAAAATAGTGACGGGTATGGTGCGCTGCCGGTTGAAACGGATGGTCAGATAACCAGTCTTGCGGGTCTCGAATTCCATCCAGGCACCCCGGTCAGGAATCAATTTTGAGACAGCCAACCGACGGCCAGTGGCGCGGTCGACTTCAGCTTCAAAATAAACACCAGGGGAGCGGATCAGCTGAGAGACAACCACTCTTTCGGTACCATTAATAATGAAAGTGCCTTTATCTGTCATCTCCGGGAATTCACCCATAAAGATTTCCTGCTTGATAGGTTCCGGCACTTTGGCGCCGGCCAGCAGGACGGAGACATACAAAGGGGATGCGTAAGTCAGATCTCGTTCCACACATTCCTGAACTGAATATTCAGGTTTCTCAAATCGAAAATCCAGACCCCACTGCTCTGCTTCAGGCGATTCGCTCGGAAAATATAACTTCATTTTCCCGTTATAAGATTCAATAGGAGAGATCTCATGAAAGAGATCTTTGATGCCATTTTCCTTTAATCGTTTAAAGGAATCCAGTTGAACTTGAATCAAAGGTGGTAATGGATAACGATAACTTATGCGAGCGTAACTTTTGGCTTTTTCTACATGAGCCATAGATTCTCCCTCTAATTTTTTTCTACTTGACCAAACTACCCTGTAGCGGTTACTATACGCGTTAATATGCCCCGGTTCATAACCAGGGCAAAGAAATATTGCGTTGGACTATTCAGGTATACTGATTAAATTAACAAGTATCCTTCCGAGTCGATTTTAACCCAGACACGATATTATATAAAATATAGGCGTATCGGTCAAGGCTTCCAGGGGGATATTCAATGGATGTTCTGGGACCTTAGGTAGCAGGAAAAATGATGGAAAATATCCACAAGTCAGGTTTTATTGCTGTGATGGGGCGCCCCAATGTGGGCAAATCCACTTTAATGAATCGGATTCTGCAGCAAACTGTGGCTGCAGTTTCTCCCAAACCACAAACAACCCGTCTGCAGCAATTGGGAATATTGACCCTGCCAGATAAAGCCCAACTGATTTTCATCGATACTCCTGGATTACATTTCCCAAAACACAAACTAGGCCAATTCATGAATAATGATGCCCGCCTGGCAATGGAGGAAGCTGATCTGGCCCTGCTGATCCTTGATGCAAGTGTTCCCCCGAATGAGGAAGACCAGATTTTCGGTGAGGTCCTAGGGGAGCTGGAAAAGAAACCACCGGTCTTTCTTGTTCTCAACAAGATCGACACACTCGACTCCAAAGAGCTTCAGGACCGATCAGCCCAGTACCAGGCTCTGCTGCCTGGCGCCCCGATCATTCCGATCTCCGCAGCAACCGGCGACAACCTTGATTATTTGGAAGAACGGATCGTTGAGATCCTGCCTGAAGGTCCCCTGCTCTACCCCGAAGATCAAGTCACTGACCTCTACGAACGCGAAATAGCAGCCGATTTGATCAGAGCCGCCGCCATGCAACTCCTGCAAAAAGAACTGCCTCATGTAATCGCTGTTCGAATAGATGAATATAAGGAAAGGGATGAGGTTACAGCGTATATAGAGGCGACAATTTTTGTAGAACGGGATTCTCAAAAAGGTATCCTGATCGGCGAAGGTGGAAATATGATCAAGATGATTGGAGTCGCTGCCCGCAAGGAAATTGAATCCATGAGCGGCAAGAAAGTATTCCTGCGGCTGCGCGTCAAAGTTAAGAAAAATTGGCGCAATGACTTGAATGCCTTACGCCTGTTCGGGTTCAAGAAATAACTATTTTATTCTGAGAGCACTTCAAATAACGCTGAATATGCTGCTGTATTACCTGCCTGATCCCGGGCAATGATCTGTACCTCATATTGCCCTGAGACCATTAGCCAGGGAACGATGTAGGGGGCAACTTTCCGGGTGGAAAGCAGATCCTCATTTAAAAAGAATTCAACTTGATCGATTTCTGAATTATTCTCAAATTCCACTTCAAATAATATCTCTGTGTCTTCCTGATAAGATATTTCTCCACCGAATAAATCCGTGACAAACTCCATTTCCGGCGGAGTATTATCAACAGAGATTATCAATGAGACTTTTTCGACTTGCTGCCTTTCCATGATCAATACCAACTGCAGAGCATAAATTCCATCTTTAAGGTCCGTCGTATCCCAAAAACCCAACCGAGAAGAATCTGCCGGTTCTATGATCTCGGGTCCAATCTGGATCCAGGCGCTGGGATTCAAACCCATTCCGTATTGCAGACGGGCCGAAACAAAACCTTCTTCAGGGATTGATCCAATAATATTAATCCTTCCATTTACGAACGAAAGATTATCTGGGGTCGTAAAAGCTAATCCATCCACTCCGTCTCTTGGAATCTCCAGGTCATACAGGACAGGAACAGTATCAATCCCGGCAGTTTCTGCCCAGAGACGTGCTTCTTGAGGCACACTCAAAAAGACCTTTTCCTCTATTTGCTCAGAAGGTGTAAATACTGAAGCAAGTAATCCGGTTTCCCGATTGATCCCATAAGATTTGTATAAATTATCAGCTCCCTGTGGTTCATTGCCCTGGATGAAAACCTCCCGGACGATTCTGGGACAGTTTTCAGTGGGCAGCAGTCCAGAGGGATAACAGACATCCAGGGCAATGATACTGGCCGGAAGGGCCCAATCTTCTGCAGGTAAATCGCGCGAGATATATTGGGTTATCGCCCTCCATACATTGGCAGCGATTTGTTGATAATCTGTGCCTGGCTCATCTCCAGCAGGATTGCCAGCCCAGGCTGCAGTGACGAACTGTGGTGTATATCCTATCACCCAGGCAGAGCTACCCTCCGGTACAAAACCAACTTTTACAGCTGCTGGCCGGCCGATTTGAAAAACATCCTTGAGAAGTGGGTTTAAGCGAGCCTCTCCATCACTGAGCGTATGGCTCATCAGATAAGCAAGCTCTTCGCTGATAATTTGCTTTTCAATAAATAACTGATCTTGCGAAAGTGTTGCACCTGATCTGGTCTCGATGCGCTGCACAGCAGAGGGTTGGATTTCCAGGCTGGAATTTCCAGCCATTTTCCCCCGTAAATATCCTTGATTACCAAACACGCCAAACCCCTGGGACAGGTCAATTAACTCCAGGAATGGACTCCCGGGAAAGACCGGGCAATTTGAACAGTCTTCCTCAGCGAGTGTAAATCCAAAAACCGACAAAGTGCTTTGATATATATTTTGGGATTGATCAGACCAAAGCAGGTTGGCAGGGGATAGATAATCATTTACTAAAGCTGCACGCATACTCACCGGACCGCGATAATCACAATCGGAACTACACCCAGGGTGTAATAACTCATTTGAAAGTTCATCATTTACAGGGATGTCCCAAACCAGTGAGGCCGGTTCCAACCCCTGGGCAAATTGATTAAGATATAAAAAAGGAGTAATTAATGTACCTGGATTCCTGGGTTTAGAAAATCCCAGGTTTTGCCCTGAATCCGTAATTCCTGTCAGTGCTCGGAGTTCTCCTGTTGTTGGGTCAAGCAGAACCAGATTGATTTCCAGAGAATCCGATGTATCCAGGATTGGACCAGAATAACGAGGAAGCAGGCGGGAAGCTTCGCAGTCATCACTGACCGATACTTCTTTGCCATACACTCTCTTCAACATAATCTCTGCAGTACATTCCAGAATATGCTGGAGATCCAGATCCAGGGTGGAGTATATCTTGTATCCTCCTTTTAACAGCCGGTCACGAGGAATTGAAATACTGGCTTCATCCAGGATATAGTCAACATAGACTGGTTGTGCCTGGCTGGATTCATTGTCAGGATCAGCATAAAAAAGCTGTCGTTGAGAAGTTTGTTCCGCTATTTGGAAAGAAATCAATTCCGCCTCAGCCATTTTGTCCAGAAGGTCTTCCTGGTTTTCTTTGGCCGCATTGGGGGCATCAAATGGATTCAAAGAAGGATATTTTCCCACTGCCGCCAGCAGAGCCGACTCGGCCAGAGTCAGATTGTTAAGTTCCTTACCAAAATAATATCGGGACGCTTGGGCTGCTCCATAGATCTGATGGCCATAATAGAGACTGTTTAAATACCATTCCAGGATTTTTTGTCTTCCATACCTGGAGACTAATTGATCTGACAATAAATTTACCCGGATCTCATAATAAGGATGATCCAACTCACCCCATAACAAGAATTCCTCTACCAGGGATTGGGTGATAGGATCTGGATTATTATCCAGAACGCCGGTAATAAAACCTTCTGGCCTCTCCAAAAAGGAGATATCCACCGCTGCTAAAGTGGCCTGGATCATCTCCTCAGGCACATCACGGAAGAACAGCATATTTCCGTCAGTAATATTCACATAACGGCGGATATCTATTGCCGGGTTTTCGAATCGCCATAATTCCTGGATACCCTGGAGGTCCATAATCCTGGTAGGTTCAAGCAGGGATCCGGTTTGAGGGTTTAACAACACTTCCATTAATTCCGGAGCAGGCAGGTCTTGTGTGATCTCTGAATAACGGCTCACAGCATAGATCAATCCCCCGGACATGCCGATACTTAAAAACGCAGCAAATAATAAACCGATCGTACCCAGGGGATTAGATCGGTTCTTTTTCCTTTGATTCGCTCTGAACCGCATAATATGCGATTTAATATCCATAGGGGATAAATCCTATTGGATCACCTTGGAAATATAGTCCATTAATTCCCGGGCAGATTCCAAATTCTTATCACTTGGCCCACCCAACATGGTTGCCAATTCTATTACCCGGTCCTCCCCACTGATTTCCTGGACCTGGATTGAAGTCCGGCCGTCCACCAATCCTTTTAACACCTGAAAGTGCTGCTGCCCAAAACCCGCCAATTGTGGCAGGTGGGTGATACAAATAACCTGATGTTCAGGTGTAAGGCGATATAGTTTTTCGCCAACAACTGCACCGATCCGGCCGCCAATCCCCTGATCAATCTCATCAAAAACCAGTGTAGAAATATGGTCAGCCTGGGCGAGCACGTTCTTCAACGCCAACATCAACCGGGCGGTTTCTCCACCAGAGGCGGTTTTAGCCAGCGATTTTAATCCTTCACCCGGATTGGTCTCGATCAAGAATTCAATTTTTTCAAGTCCGTCTGGATAATATTCAAGCCGTTCTCCGCTTTCAACAGGTACTCCCGAGGATGATTCGACAGACATGAAAGACACCTCAAATCGGGATCCCGCCATTTTTAGATCATCAAGCTGTTTCTCTAAATCTTCTGCCAGCCGCTGGGCTCCGACCTGCCGGTTCCGGGTTAGTTTTTGGCCGACCACGCCCAACATTACCAACAGGCGACCTTCAATTTTCTCTAATTCTCCAATCCGGGTACTCCTGCCAGTGATCTCTTCCAATTCCTTTTGGGCATTATCCATATAATCCAAAATCTCTGGAATGGTTTCACCGTATTTCCTCTTTAATTCATGCAGCAATACCAGGCGGTCCTGGGTCTTTTCAAGTTCATCAGCGTCAAATTCCAGTGTGTCCAGATAAGATCGTAAATCTTTGCCTAACTCGAACAACCCATCACTCAGTTCAGCGGTTTTGCTATTTATTTGATCCAGAGATGGGTCAGTTTTTGAGAGGGTCTCCACAGAACTGACAATTTGGCCAATTAACTCCATCACCGTAGGCTGGTGAGCAGGTGCGTCATCCAGCAGGATGAGAATATGCTGACTAAGATCGGCAAGTTTTTCAGCATTCATCAGCCTGTTCCGGTGTTCAACCAGCGGTTCTTCCTCACCATTTTTCAGAGCCGCCTGTTCGATCTCGTCTACCTGAAAAGCCAACAGTTCTTTTCGTTTATCCGCTTCCAGATCCGATTGCCGTAATTTATCCAGATCGTATTGGGTTTCTTTTAACTCTTTGTAAACCTTCTGATACTCAATCACTTCTTCAGTTGTACCGGCAAACCGGTCCAGTAATCCAAGATGCTGGTTAACCCGCATTAATGACAGATGCTCGGATTGGCCATGAATATCCACAAGATATTGACCCAATTCAACCAGCACCGCAGCGTTTGTTTTATGGCCATTCACTCGGGCGATATTTCGTTTATCTTTCCTTAGCTCCCGGGTCATGGTCAAAAATTCCGTTCCATCAAGTAAATCTTCTTTTTCCAGCAGCTGAATAACTTGTTCTTTGACACTTTCCGGGATTCTGAAAACAGCCTCAACACTGGCAAACTCACTGCCCTTTCGCAGGGTTGACATATCCACTCGCTGACCGAGCAGCATATCAAGAGCCCCCATAATAATGGACTTTCCTGCGCCGGTCTCACCGGTTAAAATCACCAGACCCGGATCAAATTCCAGGTCCAGAGAATTTATTATGGCGAAATTTCTAATCCGGATTTCTACAAGCATATCAATTTTTTAGCTGGTAATACACGTTGCCAGTCAGGATCAACGCGAATGCCAGATACCACATGATCGAATAGAATCCCCCACCAAATATTGTTCCGTAAAGGCGAATATCCCGGATAAGGATACCAAAAACCGGGATCAGGCTGCCCAGCAATGCTGAACCTCCCATGACATATTTCAATAGCGGTGATCTCCGATTTTTGATCGCTTTTTTTACCATCCAGACAATTGCATATCCTGCGCCCAAGGCGAGAAATATCATATAAAAACCCAGATTGACCGCAAATAAACTCCCCAGGAATGACATGAATCCAGAAATCGAAGCAGCGATCACCTGGTCATACCACGTGGTAGTGATAAAGATCTTTTGCTGAGAGCGAATACACTCCGGGCAACGATAACCTGTGGGTGTATGAGTGGCGCATTTGATGCAGATAGGCTTATTGCAGCGGTTGCATCTCAGCTGGGTTTCTATTTTTGGGTGAAAAGTACAAGTAAGGGTGGTTTCAATTTCAGACATTTTTTTTGATGGTTGGGTTTTGATCCATATATGGAATTAAGTTCCGGTAGAAATACCCCGGATCCTGGAAACGAACAAAACTAACTGCATGATCGCTGGCTTTGATCTCTATTCTGTCTTCGTTCATCAGGTCAACTGGCGTCTGGCCATCGATACTAATGACCGCCTGATGGGATGTGTATACTATCACAGCAATACTAACATCCTCGGATAATACCAGAGACTGTTCAATAGAGAGGTGAGGTGCTACCGGTACAAGGATCACGTTCCTCAATTCCGGAGACAAGATAGGACCTCCTGCAGCCATAGCATAAGCGGTTGAACCAGTAGCCGTCGAGGTGATCACCGCATCCGCAACAATTGTGTATAGATGGCGGGTATTGATCTCAATAACCAATTGTATGGGACGGATAGTCACTCCCCTGCTGATAACCGCATCGTTCAAGGCGCTCCAGCTGCCAATATTATTTCCACCTCTAAACAATGTAGTTTGCAGCATCATCCGTTTTTCCAGCCAGAAGTCCCCTGCCAAAACACGGTCAATAGAACCGTCCCATTCATCTTTCCGGATCTCAGTCAAAAATCCATATCTTCCCAGATTGATCCCTAGAATCGGAGTGCTATTAATCGCAGCAATGTGGCCAGCCCTGAGCATTGTTCCATCTCCACCCAGCGCGATCAGTAAATCCTGGCTGCCGCTTATAATCCCTTCCCTGAGCATTGGATCATCCATCTTACCCAGGAGTACATTGATACCCTTTTTTTCAAGGGAGGTACCAATTTTTTCCGCAAGCGTAAAAGCATCCTGGTTTAGTGGATGAACAGCTAGAGCGATGTTATCGAATTTCAATGTTTTGTTTGGCATAATTTTGATCTATCAGGATCAATTCTCTAGAAATCTACTCTGTAGGAGGTTGAAATAAACTATCAGCCAGCGATGAAGATCCAGGGAGTTTGATTTCCCCAAAATTTGTTTCAAATTTTGCCAAATTATCTCCCAGAGCTTTATAGATCAGCTTTGCGCTTAAAGGACTTAACAGCACCCTAGATTTAAAAGCTGGTCCTTGTAAACCAGGCAGCATCTGAGCAAAATCAAAAATAAACTCGGATGGTGAATGGGTGATCCGGGCCATATTAGCATAAACAGCATCCAGATCTGGTGGAATGGTGATCCCCGGTAATTTCTTTTCAGAGTTGTCTTTTGTCATAACTGTGACCTCGCTCCTGAAAAAACAAACTGGCTAGAACGGGATATCGTCCTCATCAACCTGGGCTGAGAATCCTCCACCATCCTGAGACTGATTGGCTTGATCTTCTGATCTGGATGATAAAAAGACCACACGCTGGGCAGTCATCTCATAACTTGACCCGGTTGAACCATCATTACGGGTAAATACGCGAGGACCACCTGTTTCCGGATCAGCATTTAGATAACCTTCGATCAGAACCTTGCTTCCTTTCCTTAAATACTGATTCACGGTTTCCGCCTGGGCTCTCCACACAGAAACACGGAACCAGGTTGTCTCTGTTACCTTCTGGCCATTTGAATCGTTGTAGACACGGTTCGTGGCAATATTAATATTAGTTACCGCAGACCCATTTGGCAGATAACGCATTTCGGGATCTCTTCCTAAATTTCCTACAATGGTTAATCTTTGGTACACAATTCCTCCTCTTAAGCAGTTAACTCTGCTCTCCTGGTAATTTGGAGATCAGTCTCCTATTACCGAATATTATACACTGTCTCAATTTTCGGACCTGTCCTGATGATGGACCGATATTTTATTATTAATGAACTGGTTCTAGATCTCTTCTAATACATTTTTATTGTTTGGACAGCACTTCCCTGACGATTAAATCAGAATAACTCACCGTAACTGCTGTTTCACCCATTGACCGGGCAAACACACCAAAAGACCCAACCGGCAGCTGCCGGTCTGTCACCGAAAATTGAGGTGCACCATTAATAAAAAAATAGATTTCGTCATCGTAAGCCAATACCGCTATCTTAGAAATACTGGGTGCACCAACCGGTACAGAAGCGCTCCTGGTCCGGGGATAAAGGATACTGCTTGTTTCACCTGAAATTCTATCGAGCCGAACCTGGCCATCGCAAGTGAGTGAAAAGCGGTAAAAACTATTCCAACCTGTGACCCGGAATAAAAATCCGTATTCATCCTGGGCTGAACATAAGATAGGACTTGCAGATATTTCAGCATAAAAATCCTGCAAATCAGGTTTCTCCAGGATTCCAATCAAATTGGATCCAGGTTCATTGATGATGATATTGATCTCACCATTGCCAATATTGATCTCGCCCCGTTCTGATCGGGGAACTGTCCAACCATCACCCGTAACAAAATCATCCTTAAAGATGACCTCCCCTAACTCTGCCATGATTTCCGGGGTCGGGGTTATCTCGACAATTGGCGTCATCCCGGGTGTGTGTGTTGGCGGAAACCATTCAACTGTCGGTGATGCTGTAGCCGTGATCATCTGAGTTGCTGTAGGCAGAGGCTCAGGAGTTGTTAAAGGCAAACAAGCAGCCAGTGGGATTATGAGGAGGAAAAACCAAATATTTTTCATAACTATCAGCGCTGGATCACCTGTGAGCGTTCAGGTCCAACAGAGATGATCTTGACCGGGATTTTCAGAAGTTCCTCGATCCGGGAAACATAGTCCCTGGCGGCTTGAGGAAGATCTTCCCACTTGCGGATCTTGGTGATTTCAGCCTGCCAACCAGGCACTTCTTCATAAATCGCTTCAACACCTTCCAGGTTGGAAGGTCCCATCGGAAGAGTTGGTGTTGTCATATCATCGATCCTGTAACCTGTACAGATCTTGATCGTTTCAAAACCAGACAGGATATCCAGCTTTGTCAGGGCCAGTTCAGAGATCCCATTAAGGCGAACGGCGTAGCGAAGCAGGACAATATCAAGCCAGCCAACCCGCCTTGGACGGCCGGTTGTGGTACCAAATTCATCCCAATCGTTCGCTCCTGTTCCTCGTAACCGGATTGCCAGATCTCCATCCAGCTCGGTTGGAAATGGGCCTTCACCGACACGGGTTTGGAACGCTTTTACAACGCCAACTACCCTGCCCGCAGATCCAATCCCCAATCCCAGTCCAACCAATGCACCAGGAGCAGTTGGAGTAGAGCTGGTAACAAATGGATATGTACCATGGTCAAGATCCAGCAAAGTTCCCTGGGCGCCTTCTGCCAAAATGGATTTTCCTTCTTTAAGGGCCTGGGCAGCGAATGCGCCAACCTCGAATATATAAGGGCGGAGCTCTTCAGCATAAATCCGATACTGGTTGGCAATAGCTTTACTATCGAGATTTTCAACCCCGAATAATTTATTAAGCTGGTGGTTAACACTTTCTATATGCTGGCGAACTGCCTCTTCAAAGCCAACCGGATCCAACATCAATTCCATTCTCAACCCGGAGCGGGTAACCTTGGAATTATACGCTGGCCCTATCCCGCGTTTTGTAGTCCCTATCTGGTTCGCACCCCGGGCGGCCTCCCGGGCTCCATCGAGGGCAATATGGCCGGGAGTGATGATATGGGCCGCGTGAGAGATCTTGATCCGATCTGGATTAATTTCTACACCTGCTTTCCGAATCTTATCCATTTCATTAATAAGGGTTTTGGGATTGATCACCATCCCATTTCCGAGTAGGCCGACAGAATGAGGATGGACCACACCCGAAGGCAATAAATGGAGCTTAAATGTCTCCTCTCCCACGGTAACCGTATGCCCGGCATTATCTCCACCATAATATCGGGCCACGAAATCCGCCTTACCAGCTAGCAGATCCACTACTCTTCCTTTCCCTTCATCTCCCCATTGGGCGCCAACAACAATTGTTAAAGGCATTTTTCTCTCCTAAAATAATGTGATTTCCTTCATGGAGAATTTAATATATATTCCCGTATGGAAAATCATCCTGAAACGCTAGAATCATTCTAGCATACTAGTATAATTGTTATCCATCCTATAAACAAAAAAGATTTATTAATAATCAGGAGCACTTTATGCCGGGGAAGAAGGTTCTAATTACAGGAGCATGTGGTGAGATTGGTCAGGCCTTGATCCAATCTCTCGCGGAAGTGGGAAATACCGAGATCATATCCCTGGATTTAAAACCGCTTCCAGATAATCTGTCCGGTATGTCCAATCATATTCAGGGGGACCTGATGGACAAAGAATTAACTGCTTATCTTGAAAAAGAAACCAAATTCAGTCACATCTATCACCTGGCTGCTGTCTTATCAACCACTGCGGAAAAGAATCCAGTTCTGGCTCATCAGATAAATACCTGCATAACTATTGACCTGCTAGAGATGGCTGCCAGCCAATCCCAGGCAGGAGATTATCCCGTAAAGTTCCTTTTTCCCAGTTCTATTGCAGTATATGGTTTGCCCGACCTGGAAACAAAACATACTGCTTCCCCCCTCAAAGAAAACCAATATACCGAACCAACTACCATGTATGGCTGTTCCAAGCTTTACTGCGAAAAAGTCGGTGTATATTACAGCAAGAATTATCACCAGCTTGCCAATCAAGCTCCAACACGTTTGGATTTCCGGGCGATCCGTTTCCCAGGAATCATCAGTGCTTTCACGATCCCAAGCGGGGGAACCAGTGACTTTGGTCCCGAGATGATACATGCGGCTGCCCAGGGTCTCGTATACGATTCTTTTGTGCGTTCTGATGTCACCATCCCGTTTCTGATTATGCCCGATGCGGTACGCTCGTTATTGCTCCTGGCTGATGCACCTGTTGAAAATCTCAAGCAGCGGGTTTACAACATCACCAGCTTAAGCCTGTCGGCTGGTGATTTTAAGGACATGACCAGAAATGGTTTTCCTGATGCTGAGATCAACTTCAAGCCAGATCCCAAACGTCAGGCAATTGTTGACACCTGGCCGAAAGAGATTGACGACAGCCCAGCCAGGAATGACTGGGGCTGGAAACCTCTCTATCATGACAGAGAAATCTGCCAGGAATACTTGCTGGAAAACATAACCAAGCACTACAAATAGATAACTAATTAAATCCGCTTGGACTGTTCAAAAACCGGATTCAGTTTCTGAATCCGGTTTTTGACTGGAATAATCTATAGTATGATGATAGGGAATTGTCATATGAACCAAAATATATTTATAGGTTGAAAGATGGAAAAAAATAATACACAAAGACCAGGACCAATTGCCTTATTCGGGTCTGGCGAAACAGCTCCAGGCGGACAGAAGATCTTTGATTTTATGTTTCGATTATCACCAAAATCCCCTCTGGTGAGCATTATCGAAACACCTGCTGGTTTTGAGTTAAACGCCAGGCAAGTAGCCAGCAGTGTTGGAGATTTTATTCAACATCGGCTGCAAAATTATAAACCACGCATCCAATTGATCCCGGCCCGGAAAAAAGGCTCACAATTCAGCCCGGACGATCCAGTGATCGCCCATCCAATCTTGAGATCCGACATGATCTTTATGGGGCCTGGCAGCCCGAGTTATGCGGTACGGCAGCTGGAAGACACACTTACCTGGGAATATATCCTGGCCCGCCATAGGTTGGGAGCCTCCCTGGCATTTTCAAGCGCAACCACTGTGGCGATCAGTTCCATGGCACTGCCGGTTTATGAGATCTACAAAGTGGGAGAAGATCTGCATTGGAAGAATGGTCTGGATTTTTTCTCACACTATGGGTTACCGCTGGTCTTTATCCCCCACTGGAATAATATGGATGGTGGTGAAGGGCTTGATACCAGCCGCTGTTATATGGGAAAATCCCGATTTGAGGAGTTGAAGGACCAGCTGCCAAAAGACCAGATTGTAATTGGCATAGACGAAAACACTGGTTTGGTGATCGACTTCCAATCTGCCTGTTTCCATGTAGTGGGGCAGAGCAACGTAACAATTTTGAGGGAAGGATCGGAGCAGATTATCCCTTCAGGCAGTGGGATAGACCTTCTCGAGCTGGGAGATTTCGATCTTTGTGATCCTCTGGCAGGTATATCTCAAACCAGCTGGGATCAGGCAATCTCGATCCAGTCGGAACTTGATACGGGGTTACAAATTCCTCCTCAGATCATTGTCATGGCGGAAAAAAGGGAAGAAGCCCGCCAATCAAAAGACTGGGAGACGGCCGATCGATTGAGAAAGGAAATAGAAAATCTAGGTTGGATCATTCAGGATAATCCTGATGGATTCAGCATTGAAAATAAGTAGATCAGTAATGTATCAGACAAAGAGCTAGCACAATGCAAAAGAAGGAGATTCTGACAATGGAAACACGACCTACCCTGGGATTTATCGGATTAGGGCTGATGGGGAAACCCATGGCCAAAAATCTACTTAAAGCAGGTTACTCTTTGGTGGTGCATAACCGCAGCAGGGAAGTTGTTCAGGAGCTCGTCAGCGAAGGCGCCCAGGAAGGGTTCTCCCCAAAAGATGTTGCCTCGCGAGTTGAGATCATATTTACAAATCTGCCCGATTCTCCTGATGTAGAGTTAGTCGCCCTGGGTGAGGACGGCATCCTGGATGGAGTTTCTGATGGATTGATCTATGTAGACCACTCCACCATCAAACCATCTCTGGCAAGAAGAATCGCCGTTGAGTTTGAAGCCCGGGGAGCATTTGCCCTGGACGCACCGGTCAGCGGAGGTGATATTGGGGCTCAGAATGGTACCCTGGCGATTATGGTCGGAGGCCCGGAAAATGCCCTGGATACACTTCGTCCTATTTTCGAAGTTGTTGGAAAGACTATTACCCATGTTGGAGATGCAGGATCCGGCCAGATCGCAAAAGCTGCCAACCAGGTGATGGTAGCAGCCCAAATGGTAGCCATGGGTGAACTTATGATCCTGGCCAAAAAATCGGGGGCGGATCCAGCCCGGGTCATCCAGGCGATACAGGGTGGGGCTGCTCAATGCTGGACGCTGGATGTCAAACCAGAACGTTTATTTGCCGGAAATCGGGCGCCTGGTTTTAAAGCCTATATGCAGGAAAAAGACCTCAAAATCGTTATGGATACTGCCCGGGAATATGGCGCTCCCCTCCCAGCCGCAGGCCTGCATACTCAATTATTCGGAGCGATGCTGGAAATGGGTATGAAAGATCTGGACAATTCTGCTGTGATCGGTGTGATCGAAAAGCTAGCTAATACTACGCTCCTGGACTAATCAAAATCAAAAATCAGCTGTAATTCACCCGGCAGGAAGTTGACCCTTCTGCCGGGTTTCTTTTTCAGCAGGTATAATTTGGCTTTAACGGGACCGAGGGTAAATATGAAAAAAATCATAAACTATTTGAAGAAAATCAAGTTGGATAAAATTACCATCCGGGATTTCGTGTTGATTTTATTAGGGGCAGCCCTCCAGGCAGTCTCCCTACGGGTATTCTTAATTCCTTCCAGGCTCGCCAGTGGTGGAGTGAGTGGTCTGTCACAGATCATCAACAGTTTCACCGGCTGGCCCATTGGTATTATGGTCATAATTGGCAATATTCCTCTCCTTATCCTGGGATGGCGTTTTCTGGGAGGCCCTCGTTTTGCAGCCAGAACCGCATTTGCAATCCTGAGTTTTTCGCTCCTGGTAGATATTCCCATGCCTTTCCTCCCTCAGACCGGTATTACTGGAGATATCGTTCTCAACTCATTATATGGCGGTGTCATCAGCGGGATCGGTTTTGGGCTGGTATATAGAGGGAGAGGAACCAGCGGTGGATCAGATATCCTGGCCCGGATTCTGAGTCACTGGCGAGGCATCCCAGTATCTCAAAGTTACTTAATGACCGATGCTCTGATCATCTTCCTGGCTGGTATCTCCTTCAGTTGGGAAAATGCCCTTTATGCCCTGGTGATGTTATATGTCAGTGGGATTGCCGCCGAATCAATCAGTCAGGGTTCAAATGTGCTGCGCACCGGTCTGATCATAACCGCCAATCCTGAACCAATCATAGAAGAGATATTTAAACGACTGCACCGGGGAGTTACGATCATGGATGGCAAGGGAGGCTATTCGGGTGAAAACAAGAGCATTTTAATATGTGTTGTCACCCGGGCGGAGATTCCCCATCTAAAAGCCCTTACCAAAGAAATGGACCCAAAAGCATTTTTGATCATTGGACAAGCTCATGAGGTCCGAGGTGAGGGGTTTTTGCCTTTCGGGGAAGATTAAATTCACAAAAATAACATGCAACTTCTTTATAAAGATCCCGTATATTGGAATAAGGCAGGACGCAAGGAGAACTTGAGTGTGTAAGACCGAAGAAGAATTAATTGCTGATGCAAAAGCCGGCGATAAGGAGTCATTTTCGTTACTCGTCGAAAAATACCAGAGACCGGTTTTTAGTGTCTGTTATCGGATGCTGGGTACCCCCACAGCCGCTGAAGACGCTGCGCAGGAAGCATTCATCCGAGCCTACCAGGCTCTTGACCGCTTTGATCCCGAGAGGTCATTTGCTACTTGGATCCTCTCAATTGCATCGAATTACAGCATTGATCAATTGAGAAAGAAAAAAGTGACGATCCTGTCGATGGATAATGAATCATATGCCTGGTTAGCACCACCTGATCCAGGACCAAGCCCTGAGAAGGCAGCTCTGGATAAGGAAAAAAGCGCCCTGGTGCAAGCCATTCTGGCAGAGTTGAATGAAACAGATAGAGCTGCGGTGATTTTGCAATATTGGCATGAATATTCTTATGAGGAAATTGCAGAGACATTAGATCTAAGCAGCAGCGCCGTCAAAAGCCGCTTGTTCAGGGCTAGAAAGTTAATGGCTGAGAGATGGCAGGAAATGCAGTTGATCTCAGCACCGAAAGTAAACTCAGCTGCAAAAAGGATTGCTCATGAAACATCAACAATTTGAGAACTGGATCCTAATGGATATTCAACTCAACCAGGAACAGCAGCGTGAACTGCATGGCCATTTGAAACAGTGTTCTCAATGCCAGGCCTTGTACCAGGCAAGCCATCAGCTCACTCATCTATTCAAGACAGCACCAGTGCCAGTACCCGCAGCTGGATTCAGCGCCCGCTGGATGGAGCAGATCGACAAAGCAGAAAAACGCAAGAATCGATTGATCCTTTTTATCACCTTGGGCGTAATTTCCCTGGCTACTTTAATCCTGCTGTCAACTGTCGGCCTGGAACTAAGATCAGTGGTGGGAGGTTTCCCGCAAATGATGCTTGAATTGGTCACCCTGATCGCCGATTGGATCGTTTTCTTTAATCAAATCAGTGATATCGTTACCCCCCTGCTCCGGGTAGGCGCAAAATTATTATCTCCCGTTTGGCTATACGTTGCAGTATTTGGCCTAAGCGGGATCACCGCTGCCTGGACAATTGCTTATTACCGTTCTAGAGAAATGCAGAAGGAGCTTAGCTCATGAAAAAAATTATACGTATCCTAATCCTAGTGCTGTTGATCAGCACAGTACTCATCCCCTCAACTGTATCCGCTTCTGGATTCAGTGACGACAAAGTCGTTTTTGGAGGAAATTTCACCCTGGATTCCGGCGAAACCCTTAACGGTGATCTGGTGGTTTTCGGGGGGAATGTCATCCTGGAGACCTCGTCAACTGTCAATGGGGATACTGTCGTCATGGGTGGAAATGTCACCTCGAACGGCACCATAAATGGCAACCTGGTTGCGTTGGGAGGACTCGTTGAACTCCTGGAAGAAGCCAGGGTGATCGGAGACCTGACCGTTCTGGGCAGCTCCTTTGAACAAGCGCCGGGAGCCTATATCAGTGGAAATATCATTACAGAAAATAATATTCCCTTTGATTTCACATTACCAGATAATATTGGCCTGTTTGAAGGTGATTTTCCCGCTTTTCGATTCAGGGAACTTCCATTTGTTTCCGCTTCCTGGTTCTTCTTCCAGGTACTGATCTGGACCGGACTGGCGATTTTAATTGGACTCTTTATTCAGGATCAAGCACCAGTAGTCAACAGAGCAGCATTTGGCCAACCGATTATGACTTTTGTAGTTGGTTTGGGTATAGCTTTTATAGCCCCCCTGGTTCTGATCGCTTTGATCCTGACCATTCTGCTCAGTCCGGTCAGTTTATTAGGGATCTTTGCCCTGTTAGCCGCCTGGATAGTCGGATTGGTTTCCCTGAGTATTGAAATCGGTAAAAAACTAGCTCAAGCTTTAGACCAGAATTGGCCAGTCCCCATAATGGCCGGGGTTGGGATGTTCATTCTTTCCCTCTTGTTTAATGGTTTCCAGCACATTGTGCCCTGTGTTGGTTTCATTCCCAAGTTCATTCTGGGGCTGTGGGTTACAGGCGCTGTTGTGCTGACCCGTTTCGGCACCAGGGAATATCCTGAAGGCGGCAATCAGGTTGTACCAACCGCAGTCTACGTTCCCGAAACCGTAGAGATTCCTGATCCATTCCTCGCAGATCTCAGCAGTGAAGATGAAGCGATTAACGCCACCAAATCTGCAGTTGAACTGGCGGATGCGGAAGGGATTGATCTTAAAACCATCACAGGAACTGGGGCAGAAGGAAAGATCATCTTGAATGATGTCAGGAAAGCTGTCAAGAATAAATAAGCCTTATTGGAAATACAAAAAGCCCGGGCACTGCCCGGGCTTTTTGTATTAATAATTTCTGAAATTCGGGGGTTGCTCCGTCACCCGCGCCACTTATCAGTTCCTTTGTAATAAAACCTGGGTTCAGGATTTTCTTCTTCTGATCAGCCAGGCAGCGATCCCAAAACTCACTGCACCTAGGGCAAAAATTATTTCCAGGATCCGGAAAGGATCGATCCGGGATGTCCTGGTTATCCCCTCATCCAGGAAATATACCGGGGGCGTTGTTTGTGCGATAGCAGTACCCGGGGTTTCAATACCAGGTGTTTGGGTGGGTGCCGCCAATGCTTCAGCGACTTCCTCCTCCTGCCATTCATCTGCCTGATTGGCAGCTTCATCTGCATCCTCATCACCAGCACTTTTGTTTTCAGCTTCCTGAGCCATCCCTAGAGACTCCCCTTCTTCTACTGCTTCGGCTGCAACAGCGGGAGCAGCTTCTTCATCAGGCATGGATTCTGTATCAGTGCCAGCTGCTGCCCGATCCGATTCCATTTCTCCTTCAGCAACCATCACGGCTGGTTCTTCCAAGGCATCTGCTGCTGATTCGGGAAGCGCTTCTAACATCACCTCTTTCGGAGCTGCAGGCGCCATAGCCCCAATCATGAACCCCCTGCCAAAATCCAGTACCAGAACACCGATCAACATGAACGACATCAGTGCAGCGGCCATCCGGTATGCCCTAACCTGTTGGGGGCGGGTCCTGCTGCTCACCATTTCCGGTGTTAACTTGAAGTTCCTGGGCACTTCCAGGGTTGGGGTTGCCCCCAACGTTATTTTCGTTTGGCGTAGTTCGTCCAGGGCATGCTGAAGACCGGGATCATTCTTGATCCTGTCTTCCAGCCTTTTCAAATCTTGTGGATTCAATTCCCCATCAAGATAAGAGGATAACTGAACCCAGTCCCTGGTGGTGATCTTCATTTCCTTTAAACCTCACCTACATGACGTAATCCCCGGGGTAAAAGTTCCTTAAATCCCTGCAGGCAGTTTTTAAGACTGACCCGAGCCCGGGCCAAACGGCTTTTAACTGTGCCCAAAGGACGATCGATGATCTCTGCCGCGGAAGCATAATCAATACCTTGCACATCAACCAGGACCACAATAGTCCGGAACTCATACTCCAAACGATCCAAACAATATTGGATTGCGTCAGATAGTTCACGCCGTTCTAGAGATTGCTCGGGTTTTTCAGCAGGATCCTCCAACCAGCTAGCCGAATCCAATTCATCCCCGTCATCCCCCTCGGGAAATAATGGCACTACCGGTTGTCGTTTCCGACGGCGGTATTCGTCATAACAGGCGTTACTGACAATCCGAAGCAGCCAGCTTTTGAATGACCCTCCCCGGTATGTATGCAGTTTTTTGTAGGCTGAAATAAAGGCTTCCTGTGTTGCGTCAGCGGCAGCGTCCGGTTCTCCGATAATCCGGTATGCCTGGTTGTATACCAGGGATTGGAAGGACATAATGATTTGATTAAAGGAATCCAAATCACCTGCCAATGACTTTTTGATTTGATCCTGAAGATCCATCATTCAAACCAATCCAGTCCCCAACGGGTGAAGATTTAGTAAATAGAACTGATATCAATGGGAGGATATATCTACAGAGCTTTAAGCTGACCCAGAAGCTTCTGATACGCATCTGTGTTGGGTGGATTCATGGTGATGATCTCTTCAATGACTTCAACGGCAGCACTCTTCCGGCCACTGTCTAGCAGCAGATCACCCAATTTATCCAATTCACCGATCGCTAAATCACGCTGTCCAAGGTGTTTATAAAGTTCAACCATTTGCCGGATAATATAATCCTCACCAGGGATTTCCTCTCTTAATGCTGTCAGGTATCCATGAATGGTTTCTGAATCAACTGAGATATCATACTCTTCTACGAAGCGGCTGATCTCACTTTCGGCAGCTGTTTTATGGTCCAAGCGATAATTCAAATCTACCAACGCGATACTTGCCTTCTTATTCCGGGGTGAGAATTCACAGATATCTAAGTAGGTATTAATTGCAGATTCCCAATCCAATCGCTGGATATCAATATCAGCCAAGCGATGGAGCAGTTTAAGTCTTAGTCCGCCACCATCAGCTAATGAACTTGCCAATATCAAGGCTTTTGAATATGCTGATCGGGCGCTGTCCAATTCTGCCAGTGGGAAGAAAACTTCAGCCAGGTTAATATATTCGTTGATAGCTTCTTCCTTCTTGCCAAATTCCTCCAGAAGATCGATTTGGCGCTGGCGGACTTCAATATTCATCGGCTGAAGATCTATTACTTTTTTCAGCATCGTCAGAGCACGTTCTGTTTTTCCTTGAACAGCATAAACATCAGCTACTGCCAGATATTTTGTCACTGCGCCGGAGATTTTGTTCTGCTCCATCAATATATCACCGATGGTGACATGCAAGGGGAGAAAGCTGGGGGCGTTCCTGAGGGCAAAGAAAGCTTTTTCCATGGCAGCGCCATAGTGCCCTTCTGCCGCCAGGTCAATAATATCTCTGTGGATGTTCATGATCTGGGATCTGCGATCATCCAGCAAAGCATCCATTTGAGGTAGCAAGATACCATCTTCCGATCTACCCTTGGTTCTTAGATCTGTTAAGATATCCCGCCAGTCAGATCGAAGCAGTAATTCTTCGATATGTTTGCTCATTTCGATAAACGCTTCATCACCTTCCCGCTGTTCAAGATCATCCATCATCACTTCGTAAAGATGGATAAGATCTTCCACGTTCTCTTTATCAACCAGTGATGTATCCGCAATGCGCAGCGCTTCCAGGTATTCCTTACTGGCTTCAACCCACTGGTCTGCGCTGCTAAATAGATTTGCCATCAATAACCGGGAAGCCAGGGCAAAATTCTCATGGGAAACAGATTTTGTCAAAGATCGCGTCGCACTTTCGACCCGGCCCAGATTGGTATACAGATAACCTAACAGAAAATAAGCCGCCGGATTAGTATAACCATCCTCAATAGCAGATTTGATATGATTTGCAGCCTCTTTTTCATTTCCGGCTGAGTAATTTTCAATTGCCTGGGAAACATGCAGTTTCAACAGACTATCATCTGTCAGGTCTGCACTGCTTTCTACATTCCAACTTAACCCCTCATCCAGTTCAACATTTCTCTGCGTTTTGTTTGCTTTATTAAACAACTGTTCCTCAAACAGGGCTTCTGCGAGGATAATCAAGGCCTTGTCAACAGCTTCCACAATCGGATTTTCATATACTGTTGGTTTGACTGGATCCGGGGCTGCAAGCTGAGCAACATCCAGCATTAATTCCTCTTCCGGGTCTTTTATGACCGGTTCTGGCAGAGGTAATTGACGGCCCTGGTTAAGGATCTCCCGGGCCCGCAGGGCAATGATATTTTCCGGTGAGCACTTCAGTGCCCGGTCAATGGACTCTGATGCTTTCTCGATATTCCCTGATAACTGGAGCAATCCAGCTGTGTTGATAAATTCACTGACCGCTAATTTTTTCTTTCCCAGCCGTTCATAAACCATACCCAATCGAGCATGAGCTTTGATATTATGAATATCCAGCTCCACTACCCGTTTCCAATTCTCAATTGCTTTCTGAATATCCTCGTTCTTCAGGTGTGATTCTGCCGCATGTAAGGCTGCCTTCACCGCATCATTCGGTATATCAAGCGCTTCGTAGATCAAAAACATTTTCTCGTAAGCAGCCGGATCTTCAGCATTCAATTCAATCGCTTTGCTGTAGGGCTTAAGCGCTTCATGATATTCATGCATTTCGTAATAGGCCAGACCAAGGTTCGTCAATGCCTTGAAATTTTCAGCATCAATTTCAAGAGCCTGTTTATAATACGTCGCCGCATCATTCCACTTCTGATCCCAGGCAGCGGAATTACCTTTTGATAATAGATTTTGCAGCTCTTGCATTTGATCAGTCATTAAAATCTCTCTTCATCAATCTTCAACAAATTTCACCAGTGATCCCCAATTCTTTCCATACTGCGCATCTGTTGTCAAGGGAATCTCTAAAGAGTATACATCTTCCATGGCAGATTTTACAAGCTTAATAGTTTTGTAAACCTCAGATTCCGGCGCCTCAAGCATCAATTCATCGTGCACCTGCAGTAAAATCCGGCTGGTTAGATTTGATTTCTCCAGTTTTTCTGAAACGGCTATCATTGCCAGTTTCATTATATCCGCTGCCGTACCCTGGATCGGAGCGTTGATAGCTTCGCGTTCTTCCCGGCGCCGTAAATTATGGTCTGTGGTTGTCGCCAGCCGGGGAAAATACCTTCGTCTTCCCAGCAAGGTTTCCACATATCCGATTTCCTTAGCCTGAACCTTGATATTGTCCAAGTACGACTTAATTCCTGGAAAACGCTGGAAATAGGTTTCGACAAAATTTTCCGCCTCAGCCAGCGTCAAATCCGTAGTCTGGGTCAGGCCAAAAGCACTCATGCCATAGATCAAACCAAAGTTGATCGCTTTGGCCTCCCGCCGCTGCTGAGAACTCACTTCCTCCAGGGGTATATCATAGATCGCCGCAGCTGTAGCAGTGTGAATATCTTTGCCATCTTTAAAAGCGTCCAGCATGGCTTGATCCTGGGCCATATGAGCTGCCACTCTGAGCTCGATCTGGGAATAATCCACTGCCACGAGGGACATTCCTGGTGCCGCTACAAACGCCTGGCGTACTTTTTTTCCAATTTCAGTCCGAACCGGGATATTTTGCAGATTTGGATTTGTTGAGGCGATCCTGCCTGTTACTGAGCCAGTCTGATTGTATGAAGTATGGACTCTATTCGTTTCTGGATTAACCTGTAATGGCAAAGCATCCACATAGGTAGATTTTAATTTAGTATATTCTCGATACTCAAGCACCCAGGCGGGCACCTGGTGTTCCTTCTTCAAGAACTCAAGAACGTCTGCCGCAGTTGAATAATATCCACTGGCGGTTTTACTTGCCCGGCCGGGAGGAGTCAGATTTAAGGTCTGGAATAAAGCTTCGGATAGCTGCTTGGGGGAGTTAAGGTTAAAAGCATGGCCCACACCTTTAAATATCTTTTCTTCCAATTTATCCAGGTCAGATTCAAGTTTGGTTGACATCTCAGCCAGGAAAGCAGTATCCAACCCGATCCCTTCCATTTCCATGGCGGCCAGGATCGAGACTAAAGGCATTTCAATTTTTTGATACAAGCCAATGCTCTCCGTTTCCTTCAAATCCTGCATCAGAACCGGATGAAGCAGCAATACCATTACGGCATCTTCAACAGCATATCTGGCAGTATCCTGGATACTGACTTCTGCCATAGTGATCTGAGATTTACCTTTCCCGATCAAGGTCTCAATTTCACTCATGATTCGATCAAGACGCACCCAGGCCAATTTTTTTAATCCCAGATTCCTGGTGGAAGGATTGATCAACCATTCCGCGATCATACTGTCAAAACGGAGTGGAAAAACTTTCAACCCTGCTCGCGCCAAAAGAATGTAATCATACTTCAGGTTATGACCCATTTTAGGAATAGCAGGATCCGTCATGGGACCTTTTATTACATCAAGGACCTCATCCAGGGGCAGTTGTTCGCCGTCATCATGCCCCACTGGGATGTAATAACCACCTTCTTCAGAAACAGCCAGGGAAATTCCTACCAATTTGGCCTGCATTTGGTCTGTGGATGTTGTTTCAGTATCAAAGGAAATCTGGGTTGCTTTTGAAAGAACTCCGCCCAGTGTTTTTAATTGGGCTTTTGTAGTAATAATCTCTACTTTGATGGACCCGGGCTGCTCAGTTTCTGTCAAAAATTCAGGTTTTTTCTCACCTGCTTCCTCAAACATGCTTATTTGACCTTCAGAAACTGATTTTCCATAGATCTCTTCAACCACAGATAATCGATTCAGTAACGAGCCGAATTCCAGGGTTCGGAACAGATCCCGGACCTTCAAAGGGTCAAATTTGTCAGGCTTGGCCTGGTCTAGATCGATCTCTACCTTCAGGTCACTGACTATCGTGGCCAGTTTCTGGCTTAAATAGGCGGCCTCTTTTCCTTCCACTAATTTGGATTGAAATCGACCACCAACCTCATCAATATGTTCGTAGATATTGTCAAGGGTTTTGTATTCTTCAAGTAATTTAACAGCTGTTTTCTCTCCTACGCCGTACACGCCGGGGATATTGTCCGAGCGGTCTCCAATGATAGCTTTAAAATCAACCACCTGTTCCGGCCACACACCCATCGACTCCTTCACATTTTCCCTGAAATAATCCTTGGCGTCGCTCAGAGATTTACCAGGAAGGCTGACGGTAATGCGCTCATTTACAAGCTGGAGCAAATCTCGATCACCAGTGATGATCTTGACCGCCAGACCTTTTTCAACGGCCCAATTGGCCAGGCTCCCCAATACATCATCTGCCTCATACCCTTCCAGCTCAGCCCGAGGAATATTAAAAGTATCCACCAGCCCCCTGATAGTCTCGATCTGGACTCGAAGATCGTCTGGCATTTTTTCGCGAGTGGCTTTGTAATCCGGAAATAGTTCATCCCGGAACGTTTTACCGGTATCAAAAACTACTGCCAGATAATCAGGCCTTTCCTGTTCCAGAAGACGCAGTAATACACTGGTGAAACCATAAACTCCAGCTGTCGGCTCGCCCTTGCTGGTGAGCCACCTGGCCGAGTTGGTTCCTCCACTGGTAAGGGCAAAATACGTGCGATATGCCAGGGCATGTCCATCAATTAAATAGAGTGTAGAAGTCATTTGATATCCAGATCAGCCTTTCAGGAAAATAGCCTATGCAGGTCGGGATTATTATAACTTTTCCTGGGAAGAAATAACATTTTCATTATATCCCATCTGTTCTGCTTCTTGATCAGTGATGGTTCTACACTGGGAAGCTGAAAATAATTTCGTTATAATCCAGAACATCATAAGTCAACATCAGTTCGGAAAAGGCAGGCAATCATGACCAATATCATTGCAGCGCTGGACCAGGGAACCACAAGCACTCGCTGTATCCTCTTTAATCAGTCAGGAGAAATCGTCTCCAGCTGCCAGAAAGAACATCATCAAATTTACCCAAGGCCCGGATGGGTAGAACATGATCCTCTAGAAATCTGGGAAAATTCACAATATGTACTTGAAGGGGCGCTAAACGAAGCCAATCTGATTTCAGATGACCTGGCAGGAATAGGTATCACAAACCAACGTGAAACCACTGTAGTATGGTCCAGGGGAACTGGCCAACCGATATATAATGCCATCGTCTGGCAGGATACACGGACAGATCAGATCTGCAGCAAACTGGCAGGAGATGACGGTCAAGACCGCTTTCGCTCTCAGGTAGGTTTACCACTATCAACATACTTCTCAGCTCCAAAAATAGCCTGGATCCTTGAGAACGTAGACGGCGCTCGGGAGTTGGCCCAGAAAGGAGATCTCCTATTTGGCACAATAGATTCCTGGCTGGTCTGGAATTTCACCGGAGCAGTGAATGGAGGACGCCACCTGACCGATGTGACCAACGCTTCCAGAACAATGCTCATGGATCTAAAAACTCTGGCGTGGGCTGAAGACATCCTGGATATCTTCAATATTCCAGAATCGATGCTGCCAGAAATATGCTCATCAAGCGAGATCTATGGAAAATGCGTAGGACCATTTTCAGGGCTGCCAATTGCCGGAATCCTGGGTGACCAACAGGCAGCTCTTTTTGGACAAACCTGTTTTGATCCAGGCCACGCAAAAAACACCTATGGAACTGGTTGCTTTTTACTGTTAAACAGCGGTGAAGAACCAACCCTGAGCGATCACGGTTTGTTAACTACCCTGGCCTACAAGATCGGAGATAAAAAACCGGTTTATGCCCTGGAAGGCTCTATTGCCATCACCGGCGCCCTGGTCCAGTGGCTGCGGGACAACCTCGAATTGATCCGGGAATCCGCTGATGTAGAAGAACTTGCCAGCCAGGTTGAAGATAATGGCGGTATCTATTTTGTGCCTGCCTTCTCCGGGTTATATGCACCCTACTGGCAGTCCAATGCCCGGGGTGTGATTGCTGGATTGACAAGCTTCATTACCAAAGCCCATCTCGCCAGGGCGGTGCTGGAGGCCACCGCATTCCAAACACGGGAAATCCTGGAAGCAATGGAAAAAGATACCGGGATCCATTTGACATCCCTGAAGGTAGATGGAGGCATGGTCAAGAACGAACTTCTGATGCAATTTCAGGCTGATATGTTGAATGTTCCGGTTATCCGGCCGACCATCATCGAAACCACTGCCCTGGGAGCAGCATATGCTGCTGGCCTGGCAGTTGGTATCTGGAAAGATCAAGATGATTTAAGAGGGTATTGGAAACAAGATCAGGTCTGGAGACCCATGATGGAAGAATCAGAACGAGCGAGGCAGTATAAAGGATGGAAAAAGGCAGTCGAGCGGTCGTTTGATTGGGTGGATTAAAATAGGATGGGGATGCGGGATCCTTATAGTTTCAATACCATAAGAACATCACAGGTTGCTACTTTGATATCACGACCTGTTGAGGATCCCGCATCCTTCACAATAGTTACAGCATCCCTATCAGCTTTTTGAACTCTTCCCATTCCTCGGCAAAGAAGTGCACTGTCAGGTTGTTAAGCTCCAGGTGGTAAGTGGATTCGCCGTCAGGTTCGTCCGCCCGCCAGGCAAGGTAATTATCGGTTTCAGCAATAACTTCAGTTTCAAAATCCTGATCCTGTTTATCAATTCCCATCATATTCTCCTCAAAATAATTATTAGGGCGGAGGTAATACAAACCAGGGATTTACAAATCCTCCCTGGAAACGAACCTCAAAGTGTAAGTGAGCACCAGTTGAGTTGCCAGTATTTCCGCCCAGTCCGATAGTCTGACCTTGGACAACACTCTGTCCGCAGCCTGATGTAACACCAGAAAGGTGGGCGTATAGCGTTTGGTATCCAGTTCCGTGGTCAACTACTACAACATAACCATAGCCACCGGCTGACCAACCCGAAAATACAACCACGCCGGAATCCGACGCATAAATCGGCTCGCCAATAACCAGGCCGATATCGATTGCCAGGTGGCCGGACCAATAGTCATTCCCCGAAAGCGTATGCCCAACAGTGGGCCAGATGAATCCCCCTCCCCCATACAAACCCTCAAAGGGACCGCTGCAGGCGCCTTCACCATACACACCAGAAGATACACCGGAAGCGCCCCGGGAAATCGTTGGAATGATCCACTGCTGCAAATTGCGCTGACCTCCAGGGATCATGACCTTTTCTCCCGCTTCCACAACAGGATCCAGCAAGTCAAGATCATTGCCGATCCAATTAATGATCTGCTCAGGTTCAGTTTTGAATTTGGCAGCCACGGAATCAAATTCGTCCCCGACTTCCCATTCGTAATAGATGCCATCAACTGGGGGAATGATCAATTCCATGCCCGGGGTTAAGGAATGGGGGTTATCCTGCAAGGTATCGTAATTCGACCACAAAATAGATTCTGGTTCCAACCCATACTGCTCTGCCAAACCGAACATAGAATCATTCGCTGCGACCAGGTGAGTGAAGACTTTCGTATTCTCCCTCTCCGGGATAATTGTAAAGAGTTTGGCAGCTCTTGTAATGGCTGGTTCAGCGTCATCCAGGATAAAATCCGGGATGCGGTAATTGACCGCTGCCCTAAGTGGTTCTTCGGAGATTGGATCCAGTTGAGGTATAGATAAGGTTATCTCTTGATCGGTGAAATATTCAATCCAGGATAAATATCCTGCACCGGCCAAAAAAATAATAGCCACAACCCATAAAAACCAAGAAAGAAGTAAATCCCTACGCATTTTTATATTGTACTACCACCAAAAGTGACTAATCGTTAAGCGTGGCCAGGAATTCTTCATTGTCGTTGGTCTCACTGATCCTTTTCAAGATCGTTTCTGTGGCAGAGGATTGATCCATGCCAGCGCCATGAGGCGGGTCTGAGACCATCTGGTCATACATCCTGCGCATCAGCCATACCCTCGGGGTCAGGTCAGGGCCGAGCAGAAGTTCTTCGCGCCTGGTTGATGAGCGTGAGATATCAATGGCCGGGAAAACCCGTCGTTCCTGTAAAGTGCGGGAAAGATGGAGTTCCATGTTGCCGGTTCCTTTGAATTCTTCGTAAACCACATCATCCATTCGTGAGCCGGTATCGATCAAGCAGGTACCAATAATGGTCAGGGAGCCGCCATCCTCAATATTTCGCGCAGCTCCAAAGAATCGTTTAGGCGGGTATAACGCAGAAGGATCAATACCACCTGACAATGTGCGTCCGGATGGTGTGACCACCAGGTTGTAGGCTCGGGCCAGGCGTGTGATCGAGTCCAGCATGACTACCACATCCATACCCGATTCCACCAGTCTCTTGGCTCTTTCGAGAACCATCTCTGCTACCCGAACATGGGATGATACTGGCTCATCAAATGTGGATGAAATCACTTCAGCGTCCACCGAGCGATCCATATCAGTGACTTCTTCCGGGCGTTCGCCAATCAAAGCCACAATCAAATGCACATTGGGAAATTTTGCGGAAATGGCATTGGTCATCTCTTTTAAGATTGTTGTCTTACCGGCTTTCGGGGGGGAAACGATCAATCCACGTTGTCCGCGTCCAACCGGGGTGATAAGGTTTATCAAGCGGGTCGAGGTGATATGTGGTGAAGTTTCCAGGTCAAATCGTTCGTTGGGAAAGATCGGAATCAAAGAATGGAAGTCCGGGCGTCTTTTGGCCTCATTGGGTTCCAGTCCATTTACACTTTCTGCTTTTAACAATCCGTAATGTCTTTCAGAATTCCTGGGAGGCCGGACATGGCCGATCACCAGGTCACCACTTCGCAGGTCAAAACGCCTGATCTGGGATTGAGAGACATAAATATCATCCGGACCAGATATGTAATCCGAGGATCGCAGGAAGCCGATACCCTCGCTCATGATTTCCAGAACACCACCCCGGACCTCACGACCGTTTAATTCAGCGTCAGCCCTCTGGATTTCCAGCACCAGCGCTTCTCTTTTCAGCCAATTGGCGCGGTTGACATTTAGATCCTCGGCAATCTGACGTAATTCAGCCAAAGGTTTGGCGAATAGTTCTTTAGTTTCCATGTTTTCTCTCTCTAGGGATAACCTTAATATGAAGATAATACAATTAGATATTAGTTGGAGATTTCTCCAATAATATGCACCAACTTATGATCGCAAAAGCGGGACTGGGGAATAAATCTGGTTCAATTTGACCTTAATGAGGGGTTTGAACGACTGAATTATAGCATGAACAGGGGTTGGATGCAAGAAACAGCGGGATTATCAAGGTCCAATATCAAGAATTATCCAGGAAGCGGTAGTGGTATAATTTCTCCCGCGATTGTCATAATATTTTTAATGAGTAGAACTTATGAAAATGCTTTTAGAGAAATTAGTCGGTATTGAAGACCGCTACAAAGAAATCAACCACCAGCTGCTGCAAGTTGGTGATGACTACCAGCTGGCAGGAGAACTTGGCAAGGAGAAAGCCGATCTGGAGCCCTTTATTACCGCCATCCAGGAGTATAAAACATCCCTGGATCAGCAAGAAGAGGCCCGGGCGTTGATAGCCGGGGGAGATCCAGATATGGCAGAACTTGCAGAGCTGGAAATCTCCAGCCTGAATGACAAGATCGAGAAACTTGGAAACTCAGTTGAAATTGATGCTGGTCCCTCGTGACCCCCGGGATAAACGCAACGTGATCCTCGAGATCCGGGGCGGCGCTGGCGGTGATGAGGCAGGCTTGTTCGCTGGTGATCTTTTCCGCATGTACAGCCGCTATGCCGAACGCAAGGGTTGGAAAGTGGAAGTGATGTCACTCAGCGAAACCGGTGTAGGCGGCATTAAGGAAGTAACGGCTTTGATCAAAGGCAAAGGTGCATTTTCAAAACTTAAATACGAATCCGGTGTACACCGAGTTCAGCGTGTGCCTGAAACCGAATCCCAGGGGCGCATCCATACTTCTACAGCAACTGTGGCAGTTCTGGCTGAGGTTGATGATGTCGATGAGATTGATATTCCCCCCAATGATCTGGAAATGGATGTTTATAAAGCTGGCGGCGCTGGAGGTCAGAGCGTGCAGAAGAACTCCACTGCTGTCCGTCTGACCCACAAACCAACCGGGATCGTGGTCCAATGCCAGGATGAAAGATCCCAGCTTCAGAACCGAACCAGGGCTCTGAGCATTCTCAAAGCCCGACTATTTGAAATTGAGGTCAATAAACGCCATGAAGAACAAGCTGCGGACCGCAAGTCCCAGATCGGCTCAGGCGACCGCTCAGAAAAGATTCGGACCTACAATTTCCCCCAATCACGGATCACCGATCACAGGATCAACTTTTCCGCTCACCAACTGGCTGCAGTTTTAGATGGTGAAATCGATCCCTTTATTGAGGAACTGTCCACCGAGGATGAAGCCAATCGTCTCGCTGAAGCAGGATTTGACTCCTAATAAAGATACCCCAGGATCCCTGCTGAAGCACATTCAAGATCAGCTATCCACACACACTGAATCCCCTTATCTGGATTCACTTGTGATATTGGGACATATCAGTGGTAAATCAAAATCCGAGCTGATGGCTCACCCGTCCCCTGAATTAACAGCAAAACAAACTCAGGAACTAACCAAAAAAATCGAACAGCTGCAGAAGGGCATCCCCCTGCCCTATGTGCTGGGTGAATGGGAATTTTTTAATCTCCAGTTTTTTGTCACACCCGATGTATTGATCCCAAGGCCAGAGACCGAGGGGTTAGTTGAGCTAGCCCTGACCTGGCTCGAATCCCATCCGGATCAACTCATTTGTCTGGAGCTAGGCACCGGATCCGGCTGTATCGCCATATCACTAGCAAAAACCATCCCAGATCTGCAGATTATTGCCACCGATATTTCCTCAGCTGCGCTGGAGGTTGCCCGGAAAAATGCCGTCCACCATGAAGTCCTGGAGCAAATCCAATTCCTGGAGCGCGATATGTTAACCGGATTTGGTCAAAAGGTCGACTTACTGGTCGCCAACCTTCCCTATATTCCCACTGGTAAGTTAAAAACGCTGGATGTCTATCAGTCCGAACCCACCATAGCCCTGGACGGCGGACAGGATGGATTACACTACATTAAAGATATCTTGAAAAAAGCAAGACAGCACATAAATCCGGGCGGCGCGATCTTCCTGGAGCTGGATGAAGATTGTGGAATCGCTGCATTGGACCTGGCGAAAGAGGTCTGGCCCGGCATAACCCTCCACCTGAGCCAGGACCTTTCTGGGCAGGACCGCTATTTGAGCATTCAACTTTAATGACTACAAAAACAGAACAGCTTTCATTGGATCATCCTGAGGCATTCAACCGGGCGGCTGAGGTTATCCAGGCAGGCGGAGTGATCGCCTTCCCCACCGATACTGTCTACGGCATTGGCGTTTCTGCTTTTAATAAAGATGCCATTGAGAAAATCTACCAGGTGAAAGAACGCTCCCAACTCAAAGCCATCCCCATCCTGGTGGGTGATGTAAGTGATCTGGATCAAATAACCCCACCTTTTTCTGCTGCCAGTCAGGCAAATTATCGACAACTTCTGGCCCGGGGCATTGACCCTGGTACTCCAGTTATCCCCTGATCTACCCTCGAATCTCTCCCCCACTCCAACAATCGGCCTGCGGGTGCCGGACCACCATCTGATGCGTGAGTTACTGAGAAAAACCGGCCCCCTGGCCGCCACCAGTGCCAATCTCTCCGGTGAACCCAGTGCTCTAACAGCCGCTGAGGTACTCAGGCAGCTGGAGGGCCGCATAGATCTGGTACTGGATGGCGGCCCCGCCCCCGGCGGGCAGGCCTCCACGGTTCTGGATTGCAGTCAGGAAAAGCCTGAGTTATCCTGAGAGAAGGTCCAGTCTCCTGGGAGAAAATTGCGGCGATCATCGGTGTGAGCTGAACCTCTGAATCCAACCTCCGCCTGACCAATCATAAGGTAAAATGAACAAATGGATTCCCTCCATTAATTATCTGAATCAGCAACTTTTTTCTAGACCCACATTTATCCGGGAATCATGTTTATTTATAATCAGCCTCAACTATAACCAGGAGAATCGTTGAATTATATCTATCCAATAATTCTGAGCCTGATACCCGCTTTCCATCTCTATCTAAATAATAGAGTACCCATTAAATATGCCTATCCCTCCTGGGTCATGATCGGCATTGTTATGGGAGTTTTGATATTCTTAATAAGTTCTGTTACAAAAAGCCAGGAAAAAGCCGGGGTAATTGCTGCCGCTTTTGCTATAGGATTCTTTTATTTTGAGCTTATTGCTCCAGCAACTTGGATCTGTCAGTTTCATCCTGGGCATTACTCAAAAAGAGACCGATCTGCAGTACGCTACGGTCGTCCCCCTTCTTATATTCATATTTTGGTTCATTTCTATGGTTGAATGCTGCCAGGATTATCATTCGATCGATTCCCCTAATCCAAAAGACAAAAACGTATCTTATCGTAGTATCTTTGGCGTTGATTATCTCCCCGTTAATGGGGATAGGAAAGATAATTCTTAATACGACTGCTAGCGATAAATCAACCGATAACACATTTACACACGATATCATCGAGGATCTTGAAAACGAACCGGAAATGTATCAAGATCCCGGTCATACAAAACCTGATATATATTATTTGATCTTTGATGGATTCGGCGGATCAGAGATCCTAACGGATATATTTGACACTGATATTCTGGAATTTATCGATCAATTAGAGGAGAGGGGATTTTATGTAGCTGCTGGGAGTAAACCGAATTACAGCCAAACTATCTGTTCGCTCCCTTCCTCGCTAAATATAACTTATCTGGATGAGCTATCAAGAAACGAGAACAGATCCAAACAGCTGGGGGCCTCTGGCATCCTCCCTGCAGGAAAACCTGGTGGCAAATTATTTGGACATTCAAGGTTATGACCTTGTCACGTTCTCAAGTGGTTTTTGGCCTACTGAAAATGTCAGGTCAGACATCAAATACAGCCCTCTGATCAACCTGAACGAGTATCAAGAAGTACTGTTGTTAAACACTCCGGTTGTGCGAATGTATCCAGGCATCCTTTATGATATCCATCGAAACAGGATCCAGGTTTACCCTGGATAAACTCAAGGATCTGGAAGGTACAGATAATCCAAAATATGTATTCTCTCACATCTATTCCCCTCATCCTCCTTTTGTATTTAACGAAGAGGGAAATCCAATCCATCCGCAGAGATCCTTTAACAAATTTGATGCGGACGGATATCCGTCTATAAAGGCGGCACGTTCTAGTTGAGTATCGCAGAATTTTACTCAGGACAATTGAATTATCTACTTCGACAGAAATTCTAATAATGGTCGATGAAATCCTATCAGAGTCCAAAACGCCCACCCATCCTGATCATTCAGGGTGATCACGGTCCAGGATCGATGATCAGCCAGCATCAACTTGACGAGAATACAATCTAGATGAAAGATTCTCGATCATGAACGCTTATTACTTTCCTAATCAAGAATTATGCACTTACTTTATCCAGAGATCACTCCTGTTAATACATTCAGGACAATTTTCAATCAGTTCTTCGAGGCAGGATCTGGCTGCTTCCAGACAGGAGTTATTTTTCTACGGTTTTTGAACCCTACAGTTTTATTGATATGACTGAGGTGGTAAAATAAATTTTGGTAAATAAGTCACTTTTGAGATTAGTTTTTACCTTCAACTTTCATTGTCCTAATCAGGAGATCTTCCATGACTGGTTTTCCCGTTCCTAAAATTTATCTCGATCCTGGCACCGGCAGCATCCTGATCCAGGTTATCCTAGCATCTGCCCTGGGTTTCCTCTTTATTATCAGGACCAAACTTGCTAGCGCATTTAAATGGGTCTGGAGCAAGTTGTTTAACAGAGAAGAATAAATGACCGACATTTCTAAGGACAAGGGATCATTTCGGGATCCAAGCGGATTCGTATTTTCGCGAGATGGCGTTTTATACCGCCAGGTAAACCTTGTTTATCAACAAGACTATGACCACCTGATGCAATCGGGTCTGTACCAGGATCTTGTAGAAAGCAAGAAAATTATCTCACATGAACAAGCTGATATAACTCCATATGCAGAAGATTTAGCATACAAAATCATTCAACCGACCAGATTAACATTTATTTCATACCCCTATGAGTGGTGTTTCAGCCAATATAAAAAAGCGGCTCTTGTTATGCTTGATATTCAAAAAAGAGCTCTGTCTTATGGTATGACCCTGAAGGATGCCAGCGCTTATAACATCCAATTCCTGAATAACGATCCCCTGATTAATTGACACCCTTTCATTTCGAAATTTATAAGGAAGGAAGTCCCTGGGATGGGTACCAGCAATTTTGCAAACATTTTTTAGCTCCTCTCCTGTTGATGACTTACAGGATATCCGGTTAAATTTATTAATGAGGGGATTTATCGACGGAATCCCGCTTGATATTGCCAGCAAGTTATTACCAACAAAAACCCGCTTAAATATTTCGATTCTGATGCACCTTCATTTACATGCAAAAGCCCAGGTGCGAGTACACCGGGGGAGAATTGCAAGGAGAATGCCGCCAGACCGTCTATCAAGAAAGAAGGAGTTATCAGTCTGATTGAGAGTTTGGAAAGGTTAATAGACAAGCTCTACCCTGACCAAAAAGATACTTCCTGGGCTAACTATTCTTCGATCCATAATTATTCAGACACTTCCTACGAAGAGAAAAAGGCACTGGTTAGTGAGTTTATAGAATTATCAGACCCAAGAACAGTTTGGGATTTAGGCGCAAATACAGGCGACTTTAGCAGGATTGCCAGTAGCAAAAGGTATCACTACTATCTCCTTCGATATTGACCATGTTGCAGTTGAACAGGGATACCTGAGAAGTTTGAAAGGAAAACGACACCTCAAATCCATCACGCAATAATCGATTTATTCAACCCCAGCCCGAGTCTTGGTTGGAACAATCACGAAAGAATGTCACTAACTGAAAGAGGACCAGCGGATCTAGTATTGGCATTGGCACTGATCCATCATCTCGCAATCGGAAATAATGTTCCGATCGGGATTGATCGTAGATTTCTTCGCGGAATTGACAAACTGGCTGATTATTGAATTTGTCCCAAAAGAAGATTCACAAACCAAAAAGCTCTTGGCATCGAGACGAGATATTTTCGAAGACTATACGCTGGATCAGTTTGAAAAAGAGTTCCTGAAAAAGTTCTCAATTACAAAAAAAGTGCTCGATTGAAGGAGACAGTTAGAAACCCTCTTACTATTTAATGAAGAAAATCCATAAGATTAAGATTGCACTAACAACCTGACGAATTTGAACATGGATTACTGATCCAGAATTTGGATACCTCCGCCGCAATCTAGCACCTGTTACCTAGGCATTATAAGTACTGGAAGTCACATCTCCTCCAGACCCAGTCCAGTTAGTATGGAAGAACTCACCCCGCGGTTTATCCAGGCGTTCATAGGTGTGAGCGCCAAAATAATCCCTCTGAGCCTGAAGCAAATTTGCCGGCAGCCTTTCATTCCTGTATCCATCATAAAACGCCAGAGCACTGGACATGGCTGGCACGGGCACACCCCATCTCGACCGCTTTTGATATAACCCGTCGCCAACCTGACTGGGCGCTCTCGACTTCTCCCCGGAAATAATCATCCAGCAATAGATTTTCTAATCCCGGGTCTTTATCATATGCAAGTTTAATCTCTCCCAGGAAAGCGGAACGAATAATACACCCACCCCGCCACATCAAAGCAATGCCACCATAATTCAGATCCCAGTCATATTCAGCAGCCGCAGCTTTCATCAACATATAACCCTGGGTATAGGAAATTATTTTTGAGGCATAAAGAGCGTCATGGATATCCTCAATAAATGCCTTTTTATCCCCCTCAAAAACAATATCCGGACCTGATAAAAACTCTGCTGCCAATACTCGTTCATTTTTCAATGCTGATAAAAATCGAGACTGAACAGCTTCATTGATCAATGTCAACGGAATTCCCATATCCAAAGCCGAGACTGCGGTCCATTTTCCTGTTCCTTTCTGACCGGCAGTATCCAGGATCTGATCCAGTGTATACTCTCCAGTTTCGTCACGGTACCCAAGAATATCCCTGGTGATCTCTATCAGGTAAGAGTCGAGTTTACCTTCATTCCAGTGAGTGAATACTTGATGCATCTCCTCATTACTCAGCCCTGCTGCATTTTTCATTAGATCGTAAGCTTCGCAGATCAGCTGCATATCCCCGTACTCGATCCCATTATGGGTCATTTTGACATAATGACCGGCTCCATTCTCACCCACCCAATCGCAGCAGGGTACACCTCCATCCACCTTCGCTGAGATGGCCTGGAAAATCTCTTTTACATGGGGCCAGGCATCCGGTGATCCTCCAGGCATGATGGAAGGTCCAAACCGGGCTCCTTCCTCTCCCCCTGAAACACCTGTTCCTATATATAGTAATCCTTTGGATTCTACATAGGCAGTCCGGCGAATGGTATCGCTGTAATTGGAATTCCCACCATCGATGATAATATCCCCCTTTTCAAGATGAGGGAGCAGGAGCTCAATAAAATCATCCACTGGTGTTCCGGCCTTAACGAGTAACATCACTTTCCGGGGATGATCCAATAACTCAACAAATTCCTCAATGGAATGGGCTCCAACGATCTCGGTACCCTTAGCTTCACCATTGATAAAATCATCAACTTTCGAAGTAGTCCGGTTAAATACAGCGACCTTATAACCATGGTCATTCATATTTAAAACCAGGTTCTGGCCCATTACTCCCAGGCCGATCAGACCCAGATCACATTTTTTCATGGAAATCTCCAAATATTAATCATTTAAAATAACTACAGTATTCTTCATAATTAATGATCTCAATTTAACTAGTATATCTTGCCCCAAGTTATAGTAATAGAGTAAGCTAGCGATATAATCTGCAAATTTAAAATCCATCACCAGATAATATGATATAGATAAGGTTTATCAGGAAAGTATTACTACCTGGATCAATTCAGGATCAAAGATCAAGTACTATTTCTGGCAAGTCTCGTTTCGGAACATAGTGTACATCATTCTCATCCCGCCAATATTTGATATCCCCTTCTTCATCTAGAGGAACCAGCACCACTTCTTCAGCAGGTTTTCCAATGGCAATCACCAGCAGGATCTCATATCTGTCCGGGATGGCCAGTGCTTTCCTTAATACATCCCTATTAATTGAGCTGATCAGGCAGGCGCCCAGGCCCATTTCCACAGCACCCAGCGTGATGCTCTGGCTGGCAATGCCAGCATCATACTGGAAACTCTTTGCCACCTCAGTATCTCCCAGCAGGAGGATATAAGCTGTCGGGCGCTCCCCCTTTTCAGGTCCATCCCAATCCTTGAGATATCCAGCCCAGGAGAGTGTGGGAAAGATCAGGTTGTTCTTCTCTTCAGCAGCAGATAAAATGAATTTCAGGGGCTGTAAATTGGCTCCTGACGCGGATTGTCTCACCATATCAACCAGCTTCCAAAGTGATTTTTCCTTTACCTGATGGTTTTCCTTAAAACGCCGATAGCTTCTATTCATACGGGTTAACCGGGTCATGCCCTGCCAGCTGGTAAAGATACCACCTGCCAGTGCGACCAGTGCGGTGGGGCCAACGGCCATCACGGCAACCAAGAAGAAGAATGCGCCCAGGAACTCCACTATCACAAACAGGAATCTGATCCCACTCACCGCCGTACCCAGGGCGTAAAGCAGATTATGCATAATCACGCCAATTGGGAAGCCCGCCAGGGAAAGAAGCAGTAAAACCCAAAAATCCCGCGGTGAACGCCAATTCCAGACCCATGCCCCAGCCAGACAGGAAAGTCCAGCATATAAAAGTAATATACCGGGAGGATTATCTGAGACACCAATTAGAAATGCAGCAGCTCCAGCTAAGGAACCAGCTGCGATCAGGATCAACTGGGCGGTTTTAATTCGTTTAAGGAATCTATTTAAACCTGCCATCATACACCTCCGGTGCATAGTAGGACAATATTATCTACCACTAATAAGGGAGATCAACTACAGATCAGAGATCGACCAGGTTGGCGCAGCATCCATCTCCAGCCCATCCCGCTGGCCAGCATGGTAGCGGAAACAGCCTACTCCGGCGATCATGGCCGCGTTATCAGTACACAAAAACAGCGGAGGAATATGAACGCGGTATTTTTTCTGTCCCTTGAATTTATCCCTTAAAGCTTGATTGGCAGAAACACCTCCTGCGATCAGGATATCTTTTGTGCCAAATTCTTCCGCTGCATTTAAGGTTTTCTGGAACAAAACATCCACAACTGCTGCCTGGAAGCTGGCTGCCAGGTCCGGACGGGGCAGTTTGCTTTTCTGTTTTTCAAGCTGCTGCACTGTCCTTAGAACAGAGGTTTTTAAACCGCTGAAGGAAAAGTTATAACTATCATCCAGCCAGGATCTCGGAAAATCAAAAGCCTTGGGATCTCCATCCAGGGCAGCTTTCTGGATCACAGGTCCCCCCGGGTATCCCAAATCCAGCAGGCGGGCGATTTTATCAAAAGCCTCACCAGCTGCATCATCCAACGTGCCGCCCAATCGCTCATAAACAAGGTGATCCTTCATCAAGACCAATTCTGTATGCCCACCCGAAACGATCAATGCCAGGAGTGGGAACTGGGGGGCTTTTTTCAGTTTCTTGCCCTCTTCGCTCAACCAGGCAGAGTACAGATGCCCTTCCAGATGATTGATTCCCAAAAGCGGCAACCCACTGCCGATCGCCAATCCTTTGGCCATATTGATGCCTACCACAAGAGAACCAGGCAATCCGGGACCGCGTGTGACCGCAATGCCATCCAGGTCAGCCAGTTTTAGGTGGGCTTCCTTAAGCGCCTGATCAACAATGGGATAGATGGATAGGATATGCTGCCTCGAAGCCACTTCAGGGAAGATGCCGCCAAATTGGGCATGCAGGTCAATCTGGGATGCCACCGCATTGGAAAGGATCACCCGGCCGTTTTCTACAACGGATGCTGCGGTTTCATCACAGGACGTCTCAATACCCAGGATACGTGCCAGTGGATTTTCCAGGCTCACCTGGGGAGTTTCCTCAAGTATTTGTTCATTCATAAGATCACCAGGTCTTCTTTAATATTGGTACGCCTTACCTTTTCCAGTGTTTCATAGGCAGCACCAGATCATAAGGATAGTCAGCCAGGATTTCCATTTTTCCATCCGGCCGGACCCAGACTGAATCTTCCAGACGACAACCCATACCCTTTTCCGGATAATACAAACCCGGTTCGATAGTCACTACTGATCCAGCTGATAAAGGATCTGCCGCGCTAGCCCGCTTGCTGAACCAGGGACGTTCATGCACGTCAAGTCCCAATCCATGACCGAGACTATGGACATATCCTGACTGCAGCTGACTATCCTGACGGATAGTGGCATGCCCCTGAGCTTCAAATAACTCGCAGGTGCGGTCCTGATAGGTAGGAGCAGGTTCATCCAGGACCATCTCTTCCATCAAGGTCAGATAAACCTCTTGGACATCCTGATGAAGTTTCATTCTCCGCTTCCGGCGCGTAACCCAGGCACCAGGTTCTGGTGAAATCAAAGAAATATCCTCCCCCGGCCTCCTGGGGATAGATATCAAAAATTATTGTTTTGCCAAGTTTGATTTCGTCCTCATGAGTTCCTGCACTGTGCGGGATCCCGGCGTCTCTGCCCATCGCAAAAATGCAACCCAATGGGTTCTCAACACCCCGTTCCGCCAGCCAGTAATTGATCTTGGTATGCATAACCCCAATCGTCAGCGGTTCTCCATTTTTCCGGAGTAAAACTTCATTTTCATCCACCTGGCAGGATTGCAGATAAGCCGCGGTTTTACCTACCACTTCGGTTGTGATCTTTCCAATATCACGGATGCGATTGATCTCAGGGACATCTTTTGTGGCCCTGGCTTCCAATAGGATCGAGTCATTACCTTCACCAACAAATTCGATCCCGGGAAGCAATCTTTCCAGGTGTTTGATCTGGCCATAGAAAGCACCAACATTTATTTTGCCGTAGACCGCTACCCGGCCGCTGGTTAAACCCAATTCTTCGAACATCATTTTATAGACCTTAGCTCCGGCCAGGATCACATCACCCTTTGACTCTTCCAGGACCTTCAAGAATTCATATTTTTCAGTTACTACTGTTTCAAACCCAGTAGAAGCCGCTTCTTCCCGCTCCATGGCATTGCAGAAGATCACCGGCTCTTTGCCCCGGATCATGATCAAGTCGGCATGGCTGACATGAGCGATGCCAGTAAAATATGTCATCGCTGCGTTATGGGAAGCATCACCCATGATCCAGAGTGCATCAATATTTTCCCGTTCCATGATACCGGTAAGATCACTTTTCATATCTGCTCCATGCTAACTGAAGTGCTTTGATAAATACCGGATCTGTATCGGGAAGCACTGTACGGGGATCCAACAACACACGATCAGCTTCAACCCGGCCGATCACGGAGGGCGATCCATTCCGGAGGATATCCAGCAGTTGATTGGGATGATCCACTTCTAACGCCAGCACAAATGTCGGCAAGGTCTCTCCAGGTAGAGAACCACCTCCAACCATAGACTCCGTCTCGAGGATCTCACCTTGTTTTAATGCCTTTTTCCATTTTTCCGCTCTGGATTTGATCGTTTGCTGGTCGGATGAGATCATTTGCCAGACAGGAACGGTGGAAAGCGCCTCTCCTTTAATATAGTGATCCAGGGTTGCTGAGAGGGCGCTTAGTGCCATTTTATCCGCGCGGATAGCCCTGGCAAGGGGATGTACCTTTAATCGATCGATCAATTCCTTCCGCCCCAGAATAATGCCAGCCTGCGGGCCGCCCAGGAGCTTATCTCCTGAAAAACAGACCAGATCAGCACCAGCGGCCAGGGATTCCTGGACCATTGGTTCATGTTTCAATCCATAGGGGCTGGTATCCAGCAAGGCACCGGAACCAAGATCATCAAAAAACCACAAACCTGCCTTGTGAGCGCTATCGATGATCTCAGCGATAGCGGGTTCGCTGGTAAAACCTACAATTGAATAATTAGATGAATGGGCTCGCATCACCGCTGTTGTTTCGTCGTTATAAGCCTGTTCATAGTCAAAGAGGTGGACTTTGTTGGTCGCACCGACTTCTACCAGCTCAGTACCCGAATGGCGCAGGACTTCCGGAATTCGGAAACCCCCACCAATTTCCACCAGCTGGGAGCGGGAGATAATCACTTTTTTACCCTTGGTTAATACAGTCAAACTTAATAACACAGCCGAGGCGTTGTTATTAACAACCAGAGCAGATTCCGCACCCAACAGCTGCTGGAATTGAGATTCTGCATGGATCAACCTGGAACCTCTTCCCCCAGTTTCCAGGCTAAATTCGAGTGTGGAGTATCCGCCGCTGACATTCCTGACCGCTTCCAAGGCTTTTATGCTGAGAGGAGCTCTTCCTAAATTTGTGTGAATGATCACACCTGAAGCATTGATCACCGGCACCAAGGTCGGTTTAAAGCGTTCATTGAGCAAATCAGCGACCATTTCCAAAAGTTCAACCAGATCAGGCAGATCCGATCCACTTTTAAGGAAATCATGCCTGACCTGATCCAGGCAAACCCGGATTGCATCCACAGCTGCTTGATGCCCATAGTTCTCCACCAGGGTTATTCCAGGTTTGGAAATGAGGATCTGATCAACGGAAGGGATTTGGCTTAAATCATTCATATTATTGTGCAAGTATATTTGTGAATTTATGTTTCCGGATGCCATTCACTCCGGCTTCTGAGCCTGATCAAAATTTCGACCAATATCAAACCGACGGCCAGGATCAAAGCCAGCCCAAAGGTTAATATCTGTCCTTTGTTCAACCACAATAAAGTTGCGGTATAGAGACCGATCATGATCCCTTCCCTGATTATGATTTCGTAGGTTGCTGGACCGAAGGGTTTGATGATCCTGTTCAGATATGCTACAACTGGAAAGGAAGATCCTGTAATGGATAAAACAATGGCGACATAGAACAACCAGCGATTAGTCAATTCCGGGACTGTTTGAGTAACCAGATAGATCAATAAAACCCAACCAGGAATTGCCAGGATCAATGAGATGGGCATGATCGCCTTTGTATGTGGGGAACCTTTCTCTTCCATGTTTCAAATTCTAACATAGAGTGATACCATGATGTTTTCCACATAAGGTTCATATCGACGGAAAACCTCATTTATTTTGATCAGTTCCTGGACAATTTCAGACATATTGGCAAGTTTTTCAAGCAGGTAACCAGTGATAAATAATTCTTTGGGTGCTAAGATTCAAGTAAACGTATTTAAATTGGTCAGGCAATCTTCTTATGTTCTGGGAATGTTTTAAGATTGTATTTTCAAGCATTGTCTCCACCCCCATCTGTAGGGGTAGCTAATTTAGTGATGCCCAAATCAAGCGAATTAATACTACTTCAGAAGGGGTTGTTAGGAACCGTTAACAATAATCAATTCCTTAAGATTTCCAACCTTAATAAATCGTTTTTATTTAGAAGGGTAGGATTGCTACTACTCACTTTATCCGATAGAATTAGGCTTGAAGCGTTCCCCCAATCTGGGATTTTTACAATTGAAAAAAGATGGTCCTGATGCAAAATCAGGTCTTGGTTTTCCGAGAAGATGGAAATCTGGAGACTAAGTGTACTTTTTTCTAAAAGGGGTGAGGAGGACTTGGTTTATGGAAGGAAAGCAAGCTTGGCAAGCTGCCCTTGGTCAACTGCAACTAGAAATGCCAAAAGCAGCTTTTGATACCTGGATCCGAGATGCAGAGCTGATCTCGGATACCGATGGTGAATTTAAAATTGGTGTTCACAATGCTTATGCCCGTGACTGGTTAGATAGTCGCCTAAAGAGCACCATTACCAAGCTGCTTAACGGAACAATGAACCGCCAGGTAAATGTCAGCTTCGTTATCAATAACGGCGCAAAAAAAACACCTGCAAAGGAACAATCTGAATTTCTCGACACAGCCCAAGTTGAAGCTCCCCAAGTTGAGAGCTCCCCTCCCCAGCGAGTATCAATCAATTTTCGTTATAACTTCAATAACTTTGTTGTTGGTTCCAGCAACCGCCTGGCCCATGCCGCATCCCTGGCTGTTGCTGAAAAACCCGCTCAGACTTACAACCCCCTCTTCCTGTATGGTGGAGTAGGGTTAGGGAAAACCCACCTTCTGCATGCCATTGGCAATATGTGCCAGGTCCAGGGGCTGGAAGTGCTTTATGTCTCCTCAGAAGAATTCACCAATGACCTGATCAATGCCATTCGGAATCACAATACCCAGGCATTCAGGGAGAAGTACCGCCGGATCGATATCTTATTGATAGATGATATTCAATTCATCGCCGGAAAAGAATCCACTCAGGAAGAATTCTTTCACACATTCAACACGCTGCATGGACAGAACAAACAGATCGTAATGACCTCAGATCGACCGCCAAAAGCCATGGTCACTCTTGAAGAGCGTCTACGCAACCGCTTTGAATGGGGCTTGGCCGCTGATATCCAGACCCCGGATTTTGAAACCCGGGTGGCAATTCTTCAATCCAAGGCTGACCGGATGGGTTTCGACATGCCTGATTCCATCCTGGAGAATATCGCCCACCGTTTCCAAACCAATATCAGGGAGCTGGAAGGGGCGATGACCCGCCTGCGTGCCTATGCAGATCTGCGCGGCATGGTGCTGGATGAAAGACTGGTTGAGTATGCTCTGGCAGACCTGATGCCAGAAACCAGGGAAATCGAGCCCGAACAGATCCTAAATACCATTGCCCAGGAATATGGCATATCCATGGAAGAATTATTAAGCCACAGCCGCAGCCAGCGAGTTTCATTCCCCAGACAGGTGGCTATGTACATGCTGCGGGAAGAGAGCGAGTTATCCTTACCAAAGATCGGGGAACTTCTGGGGGAAGAGACCACACCACCGTGATGTATGGGCACGATAAGATCACAGATCTGCTGGAAAGGGATAAAAATCTGCGCCGGAAGATCGTCAATATCCAGGAAATCCTCTACTCACCGGTTGGTGTAGCAGTATAGGATATTCACTTAAAAACTAAAAAACCTGCTGGAATTTCCCAGCAGGTTTTTTTTATGTCACTCTTTTGTTTCTCTTTTCCTGGATCTCAGCTTCTTTATCCAGGATTTTAACTGTCTCGACCAACGGTACCACGGGAACTCTACAGGGTTGGGTTCTACCTCGGGTTCAGGCCAGGGATCCAGGTCGAACATCTTTCTGAAGCCATATAGTCCCACCATCTTAATTGTAGCTACAACCGGGGCAGCCAGGAAGATACCAACCAGGCCAAGTAAACTGGCCATAAATAAAGCAGCAACCAGTACTGCGGCGGGATGGATATCCAATGTGCGGCCCAAAAATCGAGGTGTGATGTAATTATCAAAAACAAAATTTATGATCAGCACAATCGCCAGGACCATGGCAGCGAAATGCCAGGGCAGCAGCCCAAAATAATTATATGGTTGGAAAAAAGTCACTAATACCATCACAGTAGAAGAGATCCAAATACCAACATAGGGGATAAATACAGCCATTCCTAACAAAGCTGCCAGGGCAATAGAAAATCTAACACCAAGAGATGACAGGACGATCAAATAAACTACAAAAACCATCACAAAGATGATGATTTGTCCCCTGAAGAAAGAATCCCAGATCGTTTTTAGCTGGCGGGTCATACGTTTGATATCATAACCATACTGTGGGATCTGATCAAAAGTGATTTCCCCTACTCGCTGGGACTCAGATAGTATGAAATAGGCCACAAAGACCACAAAAAAAGTCCGACCAATACCGGTGGCAGCGCCTGTAGCAATAGACCCGACAATAGATCCTGCCTGACCGAGGATGGGCTGTATGGTCTCTAAGAGCCTGTTGGCCAGGTCGTTTAGATTGATGACATCTTTGATCCCATACTGCTCCAGAAAAACGGTTAGATCGTCTGCCAGCACGGGAAGATTTTCTATGAATTCCTGAATAACTCGTACCAGCCCGGTTGCCTGCTGCGCAATCACCAATCCTGCTCCTGTCAACAAACCGATCAACAAAATCACCAAAAGCAAAAACACAAGTGTAGTGTTCATTCGCCAGGACATACGCGTTTTTTCAGTTAACCAGGAAACGATTGGCTCAAACAGGTAGGTGATGATAGAAGCCAGAACCAATAACACAACGATAGAGCGGTAATAAATAAAGATGCCAGCGAGAATAGCCACCAGGGTTAACCCGATGACCAGTCTTGTTGTTGTCCCCCAGGATGGTGAATGTTGGTTCTCTGTGGTCATATTCTGTTGTTCCCCTTCAAGACCTAAATGCTAATGACAAATATCCAAAAATCAACCCTGTTCACTCTACTGCAATAATTCTTAGGATAAATCCTACTAATTACTAAAACACCTTAACCATCGATTAGGTTCGCGATGACTACAATCCTTTGATTATCAATCATATACGGGTAACAGGAGATCAAAGTTGTAATCGCTTCATCGGTGGATTCGAGGAATTCCACCTGGTATGGCTCTACAATGTGCACTTCTCGCACTGCATAGGTATAGCTTTTTCGCTCTGAGAATAATATCACCAGATCCCCTTCCTCCAATTTATCCAGGTTTCGGAAGATCTCACCTTGAATATCATTATGAGCAGAAAGCACTACGTTTCCGGTCTCACCAGGATTGGCTGAGTAAATCGCGTGTCCTACACCTTTTTTCAGCTGCTCCGGGCCATCCCCTTCAACCACAGGGACATCCTGGTTGATCTTAGGGATCTGCAACCTGATAGCATGATTTGGCGAAGGAGTCGGGATCGGGATTTCCCAGTAAGATTGAACAACAGGCCTTAAGTGGTCTGGAATCTCTTCGATATTTGGTTGGCTGCCTCCTGGTGAATCGGGGGGTGTATGGCCTCCAGGCAGGATAACGGCTTTGATCAATGGTGTGGCCGTCAAGGTTGGTTGTTCCAATGCCAGGGCAACTTCCCTGTTTAACTGCTGAAGAATATCAAGACCGTTAAAAAGCACAAAAACCAAACCAAGCACTGCCAGGACTTCGATTGCCAACAGGAAACCATCCACAACTTTTTTATTTTTCTTTTTCTCTTCTTCAACAGGATCAGGAGGGCCTTCACCGAAAGGTGCCGTGGTCCGGATATCTTCCCAGGAAGTTTCTTCATCAGAGACCAGGCGGACAACTCTACCTGTTTCGCGGTAACGTTCAATGCGTTCACTTCTGCCTGAACGTTGTTTCTCGATCAGCAGCCTGCGCAGCTCATTGATGGATAAATCTCGGGGATCTTTCTTTTGTGCCACATGAAAATTATAATCGGGGATTTAATACCTGCCAAGTCGGGAGGTTTTCTTGCAGGATTCTAATATGAAAGTTAAATCGATCACGATCCTCAGTCTCTGGAGAAAAACAGTATAATATCCAAATTGCTCTCAAGCAGGAGACTATATGAAGTGGTTGTTTGGTGACAAGAAGTTCCTCAACACTTTGCTCAAGTTGGCTACACCGATCATGCTCCAGAATTTGATATTTGCTTCCTTGAACATGGTCGATGGCGTGATGATTGGTCAGCTGGGGGAAAGCGCCGTCGCAGCAGTCGGAGTTGCCAATCAGGTTTTTTTCCTGGTATCTCTTTTATTCTTTGGCATTGGCAGTGGAACTGCGATCTTTGCAGCCCAATTCTGGGGGAAAAAAGACATCAAACGCATACATAGTGTCCTGGGTTTAAGTTTGTTGATGAGCATCAGCGGGGCTTTGATATTTTCTCTGGTGGCAATCCTGTTCCCGGTCCAGGTGATAAGTATTTACTCAAAAGATCCGGCTGTGATCTCCCAGGGTAGTATATATTTGCAAATCGTTGCTTTCAGCTACGTGATCACTGCTATTACAAACAGCTTCATTTTTGTGCTGCGCAGTACTGAAAATGTCAAACTTCCCTTGATCACAAGTTTGGTGGCTTTCAGTTTAAACACATTGATGAATTACGGCCTTGTATTAGGTAATTTTGGCCTGCCTGCGCTGGGTGTCAAAGGGGCCGCGATCGCTACAGTTATTTCCCGATTGATAGAGGTTATTTTGTTGATTTCCATCATCTATCGCAGGCAACTCCCCGTTGCAGGAAAGATAGCTTCATTATTGAACTTCAAGATCCTGTCGATTAAAAAGTTCTTTAATACAACCTTGCCCGTGATCGCCACTGAAATCATCTGGTCATTTGGGATCACAACCTACAATATAGTCTATGCCAGGATCGGGACCGAATCGATAGCCGCCGTGAACATTGCTGGCACCCTGGACAAGATCATATTTGTGGTTTTTATCGGGTTAGGCAATGCCTGTGCGATCATGATCGGAAACCGGATCGGTGCCGAGGAAAATGATCTCGCTACTTCGTATGCAAAGAAATACCTGGTGTTTGTTACTTTCGGGGCTGGCCATACTTGGATTGGCCATGTTTATCTTTGCCAACCCAGTATTATCCTTTTATAAAGTATCAGAAACTACCATCAATTACACGATCAAATTAATTGGTTTAATGGCACTATCCCTACCTGTCAGATCCCTGAATCTGATCGTGTTGATCGGAATACTTCGCAGTGGGGGTGATACCAAGTATGCCTTCTTTATCGACGCCGGCTCGGTTTGGGCCATTGGTGTACCTCTGGCATTGATCGGCGCATTTGTTTTCCACTTGCCAATCCATTTGGTATACCTGATGGTATTAACAGAAGAGGTTGTTAAATTGGTTCTAGGATTGCACCGGTTCTTCTCCCAACGCTGGATCAACTACCTGGTTGCCTCCAACGAAATTTAATAAATCCTTGACCAGGATAGTTTAGAATTAATTGAACCCTATACAATCCACCAAACAAGTTCCAGGAGGAATTATGCCGGACAGAGATCTACTCAATTCTCTATCTAAAGACACATTGATTGAGATGTTGGAGGATTCGGCAAAGAACTGGCTGGCCCACGATGGGCTCTGGTTCCAGGCTGTAGAGCGACAGTACGGCATGGAAAAGGCCATCGAGCTGGATAAGGAGGCCTGGATCACTTTCACGCAGATCGAAGCTAAAAGGATCATGCGCCGCCATGGGAATCGAACCAGGCGGAGGCATTCCTGCTTTAATAAAGGCTCTCCAGTTTCGTCTTTATGCCCGGATCAACGAACAATCTTTGATCTCAGTCGATGAAAAAACACTTCGTTTTGAAATGAATGATTGCCGGGTTCAAAGCGCCCGCAAGAGAAAAGGATTGGATGATTTTCCCTGCAAACCTGTTGGAATCGCAGAATATGCCTATTTTGCCCACACCATTGATCCGCGGATCAGAACCAACGTGATCAGCTGCCCGCCCGATCCACACCCGGATGATTTCTACTGCGCCTGGCACTTCAACCTGGAAGAAAAATCCAATTCCGATCGAAGAACTGGCTTAAAAGAAAAAGGGACGAAGTCCTTTTAAAAGGACTTCGTCCCTTATGGTTTATTTTGCTCGCCAAAAATCCTCGCTGAACAGCGACCACATCCTCCGTGGTGATAAAGGCGTCTTCATCCACATCGCGGACCAATTTTTCAAACTCATGGACCTTGCTTCGGCGGACGCTGCTGGTGATGACAGATACCATGCCGTCTTTTCCCCGGCCCGGGATCTCGGTTACTGCATAATTATTCTCCCGGAGCACTTCCAGAATGGCTGCTCCCCATTTGGGGCTGATGACACGGACTTCTGCAAATCCGATTGCCAGTTTATCCTCAAGCCACATGCCAACCACATTGCCTGTGGCAAATCCCGCCGCATAAACGATCACATTGACGAGATTGTCAATATCAGCCAGGACATAAGCGAAGGTCAGAACCCAGATGGCCGAGTTGATGAAACCGCAGCATCCAGACCCAGAATTTGCTCCTGCGCATGGTCAGGATCACCCGCAGGGTATCGAGGCTGGTTGACATTACACGGACCAGGAAAATCAGGAGTGCGATCAGAAGACTTTGTTGGGTGATTTGAAATGTGAACATCTGTAAATTCCTCTCAGGTTCATAAATTCCTGTAACAAACTCAACCTGATATGACTTTACTTCTTCCGATCCATCAATTCGAAGTACAGGTCATTGGCATAGGCTTTGACCATCCTGCGCATACTGAATTCCGGCGCGAGCGTGCGGATGGATTCCTTCATCATCGCAATCCACTCAACTGGCAGATTTTCAGAGGAACGATCATAGAACAGAGGTACGATCTGATTTTCAAGTGTGTCATACAGGCTTTCAGCATCCATATCATCCTGGAATTTGTGATCCTCGTGGCTGTCATCAGTACCGATTGCCCAACCATTTTTGCCGTTGAACCCTTCTCTCCACCAACCGTCCAGGACCGAAAAATTCAGAGCACCATTTACAGCCGCCTTCTGCCCGGATGTTCCGGAGGCTTCATTTGGCCGGCGTGGTGTGTTCAACCAGACGTCAACACCCTGAACCAGGTATCTGGCCAGGTTCATATCATAATCCTCAAGGAACACCAATCTGCCCCCGCATTCAGCTTTTTTCACTTTCCTGTATACTTCCTGAATAAGTAATTTACCAGGTTTATCAGCCGGGTGGGCTTTACCGGCAAAAATGATCTGAACCGGCATATTGGGTTTGTTAATGATCCTTAATAAACGATCAAAATCACTCAGAATCAGATCAGCTCGTTTGTAAGTTGCAAATCGCCGGGCGAAACCGATTGTCAACGCGTAAGGATTTAACAATACGCCGGAAGCAATCACCTGGATAGGGTGTACCCGATCCTGGATCCATTGATTCCGGGCCCGTTCCCGCATATAAAAGACCAGTTTTCTTTTCAGATGTTGGCGAACTTGCCACAGTTCCTCATCTGGTATATTGGAAATAGTTGTCCAAATATCAGGGTCATCGATATTATCCAGCCAATCCGAACCCAGGTATTTTTCATACAGATGGCGCAATCGGCGGGCCAACCAGGTTCCAGTGTGAATGCCGTTGGTGATATGACTGATCGGTACCTCATCATTCTTCAGCTCCGGCCATAAGAAGTTCCACATATCCCTGGCAACTTTACCATGCAGTTCAGATACTCCGTTGCGGAGATTTGAAATGCGCATGGCCAGGACAGGCATACTGAAAGTTTCACCCCAGTTTACAGAATGGCGAGCAAGATCAAAGAACTCATCCCGGGAAAGGCCCAGCTGTTCCTGCAGGCCGCCAAAATATTTATCGATCAACCATTCAGGGAATTCATCACTGCCGGCGGGTACCGGTGTATGGGTTGTAAAAACCGTTTTTGCCTGGACAGCATCGATAGCCTCCTCCAGGCTGGACCCTTTTTCTACCAACTCGCGCATACGCTCCAGGACCAGAAATGCCGAATGACCTTCATTCATATGCCAGACTGCTGGAGAATGACCCAATTTCCGGAGGGCTTTTACACCGCCGATGCCCAGAATAATTTCCTGAGAGATCCTCAAATCGAGGTCGCTGCTGTACAACCGCGCTGTTAGTTCGCGATCATCGTTGGAGTTTCCATCAACATTGGAATCCAAAAGGTAGAGAGGAACCCGACCAACCTGGATCTTCCAAATTCTAATCAAAACCTTTCGACCGGCCAGCTCAATGGTTATCGTGGCAGGTTTTTCATCTGCATCCACTAATGGCAGCACGGGGAGTTCATCAAAATTCAATTTAACGTATTCGGCTTCCTGCCAGCCATCTTCACTGATGATCTGCGTGAAATATCCCTTGGTATATAAAAAACCCATCGCAATCAGGGGCAAACCCAGGTCGCTGGCTTCTTTCAGGTGATCCCCGGAAAGGACCCCCAGACCGCCTGCGTAAATTGGCAGTGTTTCGTGGAGTCCAAATTCAGTAGAAAAATAAGCTATGACTTCTTTATCAATATGACCATGATTCTTTTGATACCAGGTATCTTCGCGCTCCATATATTGATCAAAAGCCAACAAGGAACGATCATAGAAATCCAGATAAAAACTATCGTGGGTCACCGCATTCAGTTTTGCCCTCTCGACTTTACGTAAAAACTGGATCGGATTGTGAGTGGTCTCTTCCCACAGATCGCTGTCAATCCGTTTATATAGCCGTTGGACATCAGGATTCCAGGTCCACCACAGGTTATAAGCAAGCTCTCCCAAACGTTCGATCCGGCGGGGGAGGCTGAAGTGATTCGGGGTTATTTCTTGAATCGTCTCAAGAACCAAAATAATCCTCCTACTAAATACAACAAAGGAATTTCAAACGATAAAACCTTGCTCATTCTACCATTTGGGTTTGATTGCGTAAACTTCAGATTTTTATGAAAGGGGAAAACAGAAATCCAGGCCTGATGATAAAAAGCCTGGATTCAGTTCTCACGAATTAGATTTTTATAGATAACCAAATTTCAGTTCTGGGAGCGTTCAATTCCCCAATTTTTGATTGTGGAAGGCGGAGGAGATACATCTCCCTCATCTCTTCGGATCAGAACCATTGCTTTTTCCGGACAGGAGGGGACACATAATCCACAGCCCACGCAGTTCCCTGGATCCACCTCACACACATCATAAACAACCAGGGCATCAAACTGGCAGTGGTCTACACAATCTCCACAAGCAATACACAGTTCTTCATCAACCACAACCAAAAAATCCGATTTCGCGATGGCAGCCGAATTATTGAACTCTGCCACTGACCTTAAAATTCCACAACTGCAAGTACAGCAGTTGCAGATATAAGAATTCCGGTCCTGGTAGTTACCTGTCGTATGAACCAACCCTGCTTCCTCTGAATCACGCAGGATCTGTAATGCTTCTGCTTTGCTGATCGACCGATCCACATCACTGTTTTCAAAATATCCTTCAACAGGTGCAAATACCAAACAATTTTCAAGCGGATGGTCACAGGGGTCACCAATCAGTTTTTTCTGTACACGGCAGATACAATCCCTAACACCCCACGCTTTGGCATTCTCAATCATAGAGGAGGCTTTTTCATAAGGGTATACTTCCATCTCAAAATCAATTGACTCCTGGACCGGGATCACCCGGTGCACTGATATGCCTTTACCAGTAATCGTGCCTTTGGTTTCCTGAAAGTATTCCTCAAATAAAGCAGCTATGTCCTCATTCAGTCTGGGGAGCAATTCTTCATAAAACCCAACAACAAAGGGCATTAAGCCAAAAATAAGAGCTGATTCCCCTTTTGAGAAAAGGATCATTTTTTTCCTGACCATATCCTTCAATGTGCGGCGAGCTTCTTTTTCAGGGACATTGGCACGAGCAGCAATCTCAGATGCTGGTTCTTTCGTATAAAACATCTCAGCCGCCAGGAGAGCTTCTTCCGGGGTAAAGATCTTTTCAAGCAATCGGATCTCAATCCCACTTTCTGTTGCAGGGTAGCAGTGGGGCATTGTATCCAATTTTTCAGCCAGTTTTTTATATGTATCTCTGCTCATCAAAACCCTCCCGAATTGTGGGGATTCTGCGACCCACAACAAAAATTAATCCCTTATCATAACCTCTGGAAAGAATCGTGCTGCTTCCAGAATCAACTCATCTGCTACATCGGATTTGTCCAGCAGAGGCAGTTCTCTGGTTCGTCCTTTTTTCCAAATCAATGTAACCTGATTTTTATCAGATCCAATTCCTCGATCTTTTTTGCTAACATCATTGGCAGCGATAAGATCCAGGTTCTTATTTTCAAGCTTGGATGTCGCGTTCTGAAGTAAATTTTCCGTTTCTGCAGCAAAACCAATCACCACCCCGAGGTCTGTTTTCTTCTTATCCCTGAGAATGGCTACTTCCTTGAGGATATCTATGGTCCTCTCCAATTCGATCACATCTAATCCCCCCTGCTCTTTTTTAATCTTGGATTTCGCTGATTTAACTGGTTTATAATCAGCCACCGCAGCCGTCATGATCAAAATATCTGCATCTGTGGATTCCGATATTACTGCTTCGCACATCTCCCGGGCAGTATTCACGGGAATCAATGTGGAGCCAATTGGAGCATCCAAGGCTACAGGAGCTGTGATCAGGATCACAGCTGCGCCCTGGTCCAGGGCCGCTTGGGCAATCGCAAATCCCTGTTTTCCTGAGGATCTATTGCTGATAACACGAACAGGGTCAATTGGTTCCTGGGTTCCCCCGGCAGTGACTACGACCTTTTTCCCTGCTAGTAAACCTTCTTTTCCAACCCATTGGCGCAGATATCCAATCAGCTGGTCCGGTTCCAGCATGCGGCCTTTTCCAGACAGGCCAGATGCAAGGTGGCCAGCAGCTGGACCCCAAACCTGAACTCCTCGTTTTTTCAATAAGGCCAGGTTGTCCTGCGTGGCTGGATGACTGTACATACCACCATCCATAGCAGGTGCGATAAGGGGCGTTGTCCGGGATGCCAGAGCTGTTAAGGATAACAAATTATCAGCCAGGCCGTGAGCCATCTTGGCTATGGTATTGGCGGTGGCGGGAGCGATTATTAAAGCATCGTTCTTCTCTCCCAGATCAATATGCAAAACATGGTCATCTACCTTCCACAGATCCTCATCCAGATATGCCTTGCGTCCGGTTACTGAGGAAAAAGTTATCGGAGCAACCAATTGTGCAGCAGCGTCGGTTAAAATGACATCAACCAGTGCGCCAGCCTTGGTTAAAGCAGAAGCCAGGGTCACTGATTTATAGGCTGCAATGGAACCTGTCACCCCCAGGACTATTCTCTTATTCTCCAGTACTTTCATATATCATCCTTCCATTAATTCGCAATCTAATAGGACTTAAGGATTATTGATTCATATCCCAGATGATCCTCAGACCATCCAAAGTCAACCAGGGAGCGACGAAATCGATCACCTTGGTTTCCCGGGCGATAATATCCGTTAAACCACCTGTAGCAATTACTTTCATCTCCGGGCCTAATTCCTCTCGAAACCTGGCAACCATGCCTTCCACTAATCCCACATACCCAAATATCAATCCAGATTGCATGGCATGGGGAGTGTTTCGGCCAATCACAGATGGCGGAGTAAGTAAATCAACCTTGGGCAGCTTGGCAGCCCGCTGGAATAGCGCATCGGCGGCGATACCTATGCCCGGCGCGATAGCACCACCCAGGTAATCACCTTCTGCGGAAATGGCGTCAAAAGTTGTCCCGGTACCAAAATCCACCACACAGGCCGGTCCACCATAAATGTGCTGTACCGCAGCGGCATCAACAATACGGTCCGCTCCAACGGAACGGGGTGTTTCATACAAAATTCGTACGCCAGTTTTAACACCAGCATCAACTACCAGTGGATCCTGAGCAAGATAATTATTGCAGGTCTGAAGGAATACCCCGGTTAATCGCGGCACAACAGAAGCCAGGCAAACACCGGTAATATCATCAGGAGTCAGGTTTCCATGTTTTAATAAACCATCGATCTGCAGGCCATATTCGTCCGGCATACGCTGATGGTCTGTGGACACTCGCCAACAGGGACCTAACTGGTCTCCCTGATAGACTCCCATAGCAATATTGGTATTTCCTATATCAATTGTCATTAACATTAGTGTTCCTTTATTGAATTTTTCTCATCCAACAGAACGATATTCGGGCTCCAATCTGCAATTCCATCATTATTAACCATATCATAAGCCATAGCAATGATTTTATCCCCGATCTGAGCGAGTCTTGCAGCAGCCCCGTTAATCTCAATCTTTCCTGACCCTGCCTCTCCCGCAATGACATATGTTTCAAATCTGGCGCCGTTATTCAGGTTAACTACCTGGACCAATTCATATTCCACAATATCGGCAGCGGCTAATAGATCACTATCGATTGTGATACTGCCATCATATTCCAGATTGGTATCGGTTACGGTTGCCCGATGAATCTTTGATTTTAATAATCTTCTATTCATGATTCACTTCCTTAATACGATATTATCTATCAATCTGGTGCTGCCAACAAATACCGCCATTGAGACCAGGCATGCGTCCACTTCATTTTCCAGCTCCATCAACGTGACTGGATCTGCACAGGAAACATACTGGAGCTGGGCTAGTTCTTCCAACGCTACCTCATCCCTGACAATTTTCTTTAATGAAGAAGCATCTCTTTCACCTCTGTGAAATGCGTCCCGGGCGAGGAACAAGCCCCTTGACAAGCATCGGGCAGCCAGTCTTTCATCATTTTGTAAATATGAATTCCGGCTCGACATCGCCAAACCATCTGGTTCACGAATGATAGGACAGACAATTATTTCAATTCCGTAATTCAAATCCCGCACCATTTGCTGGATTACTACTGCCTGTTGGGCGTCTTTCTGCCCAAAATAGGCCTTTTCAGGATCCACTGCGTTAAAAAGTTTGCTCACCACCGTAGCAACGCCTCTGAAGTGGGTTGGGCGGTATGACCCTTCCAAAAGTGTAGCAAGATGATCTACATCTATCCAGGTCTGGTACCCTTCCGGATACATGTCCTCTGCAGTCGGGATCCAGACCAGGTCCACACCTGCATCAGTTAGTAATTCAATATCACGCTCGATATCCCGGGGGTAATTCTCCAGATCTTCATCCGGCGAAAATTGCGTTGGATTAGCAAATATGCTAACAGCTACACTATTATTCTCCTCCCGGGCTCGGCGCCACCAAGGATAGGTGGCCTTCGTGAAGATATCCCATCGTGGGAACAAATCCCAGGGGTCGTTTCAACCCGGCCAGCCCTTTCTTCAACTCAATATTTGTGATCACTTTATTCATCAAGTAAAGTCCTATTTAATTCTTCTCGCGCCTGGGTCAATAACAATAAGATGAGATTCAGCGGGGTAGGCAGACCTAGTGATCGTCCCTCCCGGACGACCTCACCGCAGATAGCACTGATTTCTGTCGGCCCCCCCCGCCTCATATCCTGGACCATGGAAGATAAATTATTCGAGGTCGCCTCTGCGACTGATTCCGCTGCCTCTGCAGGGTTCTCATATCCTAACCGGATACCCTTGGCCCGGGCTACCTCACTTGTTTCAATGGCCGCCAGCCGCATGATATCCTTCGTGGATTGACTCTTGAGCAAATGTCCATTTTTCACATTCAAGATAGCTGTTAATGGATTGATGGCAACATTGATGATCAGTTTGCTCCAGACCAAGCCTGACAGATCAGGAACGCTCTGGACTGAGAACCCCCCTGAATTTAAAGATTGGATCCACTGTTCCGATCCCCTGCGATCCTCCAAGGATATTAGACCTTCTCCTCCAGGACTGACAATCCCTGGACCAAGCAATGTTGCGCCGTAGGTGGTCACACCTTGCAGTACCCGCTTCCTACCAAGTTCTGCCGCTAATATTTCTGCGTTGCCCAGTCCATTTTGAAGAGTTAGGACAAATCCATCAGGGTCCAAGATTCGGGATAATTGTTTGGCTGCTCTTTCTGTCTGCCAGGATTTTACAAAGACCAATACCTGTTTAACAGGACTAATTCTTGCAGGATCCAAAATCCCAACGGCAGGATATTCTTTTTGGCTTCCATTCATTACAACTCGAATTCCAGATTGATTTACAGCATCAATTCCTTCTTTCCAGGTACCCAGAAGGGTCACTTTTTGACCTGAGGCGGCTAATCTGGACCCGAATAATAACGCCATCGCACCTGATCCAACTATTAGTGTGTCAGTCATATTTCAAGATTCTCCTGCCTGAGCGAGGAATTTCTTCCATTCAAGATCGGACATAGAAAAAGAATATTCCTCTCCCGGAAATTCACCACCCTCGACATCATTTTTATATGCCTGGAGAGCTTCATGGATCTCTTGATGGAGAACTTTGTATTGTTTTACAAATTTCGGCGTAAACTTGTCAAACAATCCCAACAGATCTTGAGTGACGAGGACCTGTCCATCACATCCTGGACCTGCGCCGATACCAATTGTTGGAACAGCTAATTTACTGGAGATGAATTCGGCCAAGCGGGATGGAACAGATTCAAGAACTATTCCAAAACACCCTGCATCTTCAAGTGCCAATGCGTCACGTAGAATTTCCTTAGCATCAGCAGCAATTTTGCCCTGGACTTTAAAACCGCCAAGCTGATTTACACTTTGAGGTGTGAGTCCCAGGTGTCCCATGACCGGGATCCCTGATCCTACGATTGCCCGGATTACTTCCAATCGTTCCCGTCCCCCTTCAAGTTTGACTGCATCCATACCCGCCTCCTGGAGGAATCGGCCAGCATTCCGCAAAGCCTCAGAAGTACTGATCTGGTATGACATAAACGGCATATCACCAATCAATAAAGGCCTGCTGGCGCCCCGGGAGACGGCCCGGCAGTGATGCAGCATATCTTCCATGGTGACGGGAAGGGTATTTTTATACCCAAGAATGACCATTCCGAGGGAATCACCTACCAGGATGGAATCAATACCTGCCAGGTCAACTGCCCGCGCAGTAAGATAATCATAGGCTGTTAACACGGTCATTTTTTCTCTCCGCTTCTTTTTCAAGTGGAAAGTATGCGTGGTTATTTTAGCTATGCTCTGGGGGAATAGTGGACATGGTACCCTCCTTATAGGTAGGGGCCTATTTTCAGTCTTTGAGTAATTGAAGGGATAATTAATCCTTCGTGCCGGAATAATTATCCCTCAAGTTACTAAGTTATACAAGGAATTGCTCCTCGTCCTGAATATCTATTCATCAACTTCATCTATTCGTTTCCTGGCAATTTCTTCTAAGCTCTTTTTTTCCTCATTACTTAAGAAAGCAATATTTAAAGCATTTTTTTGCGCTTGCCTGATCTGAGCAGTCGACAAACCTGCTGCAGGGGCCGCCACCTCATATTCATGTTTCAAATCTATGGCACTGATTCCGGGGTCATCTGTATTGATCGTCGCCAGTATTCCATTCTCGAGAAAGGTCCGTAGTGGATGTTCTTGATAACCATCAATTACTCTGGTTTGCAGATTCGATGTCAGGTTGGATTCCACTCCGATGGCATTCTCTGCAAGATAATCCATCAACATCGGATCTTGCGCTGCGCTCACACCATGGCCGATCCTTTCAGCTCCCAGCTCCTCGACTGCTTGCCAGATATTATCCGGTCCACCCTCTTCCCCGGCATGCACGGTGATATGCCATCCCGCATCACGGCCTTCATTAAAATGATCCACGAAGAGGCGTCCCGGGAAATTTACTTCATCCCCTGCCAGATCAAGAGCAATGAGCTGCTCTTGATAAGGGAGCATGAGATTCCAACTCCTGCCAACCCAGATCTGGCCCATAGGTCCGGCTGATAATACCGATCAGGTTCACGCTGATATCAAATTTCCTTCGAGCCCGGTCAACCCCTTCTATCACAGCTTCGACACACTCCTGAGGGATCCAGGTGATGTGGTTCTGCCATAAACATTGGGCTGAATCGTAATTCGATATAGTCGATCCCTTCCAAATAAGCGTCTTCGACATTTTCATACGCAACCCGGCTGCAAGCTTCATAGTCTGCCAATATCCCGATCATGTATTTAAATTTTTCGAAAAAGGTCACGATATCAGGAGTAGGTTCCATGATCTGAACATAGGGCTTCAATCCCTCAACATCTTTCGCGGGAAGAGGAATATTATGTTTTTGGCCCAAATCAAGAATGGTCTCCAGTCGAATGCTTCCGTCCAGATGCCGGTGCAAATCAATTAGAGGAAGGGTTTTATCAATCATGAGGTCTTCTCCAATTTAGAAATATGGTCATACCTAATTCTATAAAGACCAATTATAATAAACTATGTTCAAATTGAATAAGGAGATTGATCAATGAAAAAGGCAATGGTTTTTGTTTTCGGTGCGGTATTGGGAGGCATTTTAGGCGGCCTCACTGCCATTTTGTTGGCGCCTTACTCAGGTGAAGAATTACGGACCGTTATCAAAAAGGAAGTTGACAACATCCAGATCGAGATCAAAGAGGCAGCCCAAAAGAAAAGAACAGAACTGGAAGCGCAGCTGGATGAGCTCATTCACCCCCAGGCAATCATAACAAACCAAGTTTCAGAATTGGGAGAAATATCGATCAACATAATATAATTAGAAGACACTCCCATTGAATGGGCGTGTCTTCTGTGCTTAATCTGTGATCAGCTCAATCCAGTAGTTTGCTTCTTGTCTTGTAAAACGAGTATTACCTGTAACTACCAGAATAACCGGGTGACTACCATCACTCCCTTTCTCAACTAGAATTTCAAGTTCATTTGAGCCGGGAACTGAAAGATATTCAACACGGGGACAGCATCCATGTGGATCAGAGCCAGCTTGTAAGTTTGTGGCAAGCTGGTTCATAATTCTGACAAATCCTTCTGCCGTCCAGCCTCCATCATCTGATTCAAAATCAGAGGAATAACCGATTTCCGGAATGGATATTGTATCCAGCAGCAAACCTTCGCCATGAACTGCTGCGTCTGTTATATATTCAAAACGGAGTTGGACCACTTCTCCAGCATAACTTGACAGATCCACCGTCTCCTCAATCCAAACCCCGCTGCCACCTGAGAGACCGTTGTATCCCCATCCATAACTATTTCCAGATGGGTTATCAGCATGTGCTGGATGGTGTCCTGATAATGTGCCAGTCCTCTCCATTTGTTGAGGCTTCCAGGAAAACATAATCATAATCTTCTTCCAGGTCATACCAGAGATGGTAATTGAATGAAATTGGTCCTGTGATGTCACGAAAATCGAATTCACGGGTCAAACGCATATCAGAATGATCCCCTTTATTTGACCAGAAAGCATAGTTCCCAGAGTAGGGATCTTCAGGCAGTACACGGACTGATTGTTGTCCTGAAAACTTAATCGTATAACTATCTCCGCAATCAAATTCGATATAATCAGCAGCATATTGGTGAACATCGCGCTGCACATTGATTGAAGAACAATCATCAAAACTCTCTGTCGCATAAAATCGGGGTGCATCTGGATAGCTGATATATTTAAATCTGTCGGTTACGTTATATTCATCCTTGATGATATTGGTTACAACCCAATCCAGGAAAACATCATCCGCGGAAATTTGATTTCCTGTATCAGGATCAGTGATTTCCAGATCCTTAAGAACCTTATCCACGCTGGCCAACCCGTTAAGTTCATCGGCCACCAACGCTTTAGTAGCCTCACTTCCAAAACGATCCATAAAATAGGTCACAAACAGGAATGCATTTCCGTAATGGGGTATGGTCGCATTAGGATCATTCGGCCAATCATTTAACTGTGTATCGGGATCATCAGCAAAATAATAGTCATGAGTAGGTCCATCCCTGTGTCCAGTCAGCAAAGTTGCCAGCTCAGAAAAACCTTCATTTAGCCAGGATGTTTCATTTCTGTCCCGGTACCAGTGGATCATATGCTGGAACTCATGTGCCAGAACACCAAAAGTATAACCATCCCTTAATCCTGCATTATCTGCACTGAGCATAAAAGTCTCATGGGCATTCGAATACTCGTGCACATCAGGGTGATATTCATCAATCGAAGCATAATATCCAGCCAAATTAAAACCCAGTCCCCGGGCATAGATCACATATAGATGAGGATCCTCATCCACTCCGGGAAACCACTCAGATCCAAAAAATTCCCGGTTAGTTGGATAGATATTAGATTCAAAATCTTGTGCCAGTTTATCAAGGGCACTTTGGGAATAATCAACACCATTTTCGATCCAGAAATAAAGATGATCAGTGACAGCAGATAGCGTGGCCTGGATCTGGAAATTCTCTGCTGTATCCGTGTCAGTCACCCAGAACGATTGCTGTGTTCCAACCGGAAGGTTTAGATTCTTTACAGGTAAAGTAAGTGGAAGGTTTTCTTTTCCCTCCAGGCGTTGAGCGATATCAACAGGATCATTAATGGGGATATCAGCATTTAATAATGTGTCCATAGTAGATGATCCGCCGGCTTGGAGTTGGTCGTTTGGTGGTGATTGGGGCATTGCAGGATCAGATGGAGGGATCACTTCTACAGCGACGGGGGGTTTATTTAACAGATTACCCCTTTCTCCCCAGCGAATCAAACTGTATCCAGTCACACCACAGGCCAGGCATGAGAAACCAATTACAACTACCACTAATATTACTAAACCAATTATGAGATTTTTATTATTCAGTTTGAAAACTCCTTATCTTCGATTTTTTCATTGCGAAATATCTGAAAAGCTGCTGTGATAAATCCAAAGATGATCCATGGATTGGGTATTGCAAAAGAATCGTAGGAAAATGTATTCACCATAAAAGCTATAATAGCCAATAATGCTCCTGCTCCCCAGAATTTTTGATATTCCTCTTTAGCAAGCCATAAATAAATACTTTGTCCGGTCATTACAATCACAAAACTGATATATGCGCCCGTGCCAACAAGTCCTGTTTCTGCCAACAAGCGGGCGAAATAATTCTTGGTAGTGATAATTGAAGGTTTATCCGGCACCAGGATTCTCAAGATCTCGGGCAAGTACCCGACCTGCTGGGCAGGCAGGAAGTCCTGAAAGTAAAAAGTGTAATTCCCCAGACCAACACCGAAAAACGGGTATTCCTTAAAGATATTAAACGCGGTTTCCCAATAAACGAAACGCGGACCAAATCCGATATACCTGATATAGCCGCTGAGGGTTTTTGGACCTAAGGTCGCAAATTCTGTTGATGACCTCAACCAATATCCCCACATACGGGAGATATAACTGCTGTTCAGTCCAGCAATATAAATTACTGCACCCAATACAAATACAAGCAGGATCCCGGGAAGAAGAACCCGCACAAAACCAGGCAGTCTGTTGAATGACTGAATAATTTTCCCAAAATATCCCGCGGTGTTGTTTTCACTCTGAATATGAGTCTTCCTCGATCTAAATATAATTAACCCCGCACTGAGAACAACGGCCGCTGTCAGATATCCTGATCTGGAAAGAGTGAATACCAAAATTACCCCAATCCACCCCAATAGGACCATTTCCACAGTCAACCATTTCGTGATCCGTTTAAAAACTGACCTTCCTCTTAGTACGGCGGCATAGATCCAGGGTAAATATAAGGCTGCCAGCTGGTCAGCAAACCAGGATGGTTCCTGGGTTAAACCGATTAACCTATCCTTGGTTCCGCGACTTACCGAGATATAACGTTGTAAATTTTTCATTGTTCTGAACCAATTTGGTATCAGATCCAGAACATAGATTAACTGCAGGGTTCCCCAGATCAACGAGATTATCAACCCAATATAGAGCCATTTCAAGGTGAAATCCAGATCCTTTTCACTAAGTGGAGTGATAGATACGACAAGATATATCGCCCCGGCTAAAAAGAGGGTCACAAGTGTCCTGATCAATCGCGATACAACTGTCACTTCGCTGATTTCTGTCACCACGCCGCTGAAGATGGGTATAAACGATGAGATCAGAACCAGGAGGAAAAACACCAGAAATGGCAGCCAGGCCCGGGGAAGTTTGCGCTTCCATAGAGTGGGCAGGGTGATAAGGACCAAAAAAATAAGCGGGTAAAGAAGCAGTGGTCTGACGCTTACCTTACTGCCCCCCAGTGCTGCCGGGAAATATGGAAAGTTCGTCACAGGCAATGATACAAGGAACACCGCCCAAAGAACTCGGGTTGTTTTACGAACAATTTCCTTAAGCATTTGATTTTTCACTCTGATTAATCTTTATGACAGCCAGGATCAACCAGGCCAGCAAACCTATAATCCCTCCACCGATCGTCATTTCCCCGGTTGATCTGAATCTGGATATTTCAATCTCGGAGCTGAGTGGTTCTAAAACCAGGTTGGCTGATAAACCGAGACTGTCAACCAAAGCTTCATGGTAATCTGGAAGAACTAATTCACGGTCTTCCTCAAGTATCGACAATTTTACCTGGGATACCTGATAGTCTTCGTCAGCGTAGATCAAGGCATTATGCAACCAGGTTAGATAATCAGCAGCAGGATCCTGCGGATTGGGAAAATCACCAATCGGAACCTGCCAATGCAGGTCGTTTTCCCTATGCGCCAAAATCCAGGCCTTCAGTTCTACCAGGGTTTCCTCATCCAAGGGCTGGTCTTGATTTTGATCACTAAATACATCTTCCCATTGCGCTGCAGACGATTGAAAACTGATCAAATTTGCTGAGCGCGTTTTTAATGTCCCAATCTCGCCTGCCAGGGCAAATAATTTAGCATCCAGGCTGGCAACAATATCGCTGAACACAAGAAGCTCGGATATCCTTTTATGCCCTTCTTCCAGCCAGGTCTGGACCGCAGCCTTCGCCTGTTCTTTATCAGTATTGACTGATTCCAACTGCCAGAGACCCGTATCATACCAATATAGATCAAGACCTTGTTTAAAGGTACTGAGCTCCACTGGATTTCCCAATGAATCGAGCGTATTTAATAAAACCTGATCGGAAGAAAGTATTGCAGAGACCTGCTTCAACTGCCAATTTTTATAATCATCAAGGTTCAAGGGCTCAGTCGAAGCCAGAGGAATCAGGTACTCCATTTCATTGACCCGAGTGACATCAATGCCCACATAAAGATCCGCAGTTGCCCGGTATGGAGCCGGGATTATATAAGAGATCGCAAATCCCGCTACTCCTCCAATCAAAATAATGATCAGTGCCAAATACCATTTGTTGATGATTTTTATTATCTCATCTCTCAGGATCCAGCTCTCCATGTCACTCTCCAGAAAAAATCAACCTAATTTATATTTTTTTATTTTATACCAATTCCAGGCTGGACCAATCAAACTTCGTACGATATATTTTGCCATAAATGGTGAGAAAAAACGTCCCCCTTCTCTTTTGTGAATCTTCCTCATCTCTGGCCAACAGCGATCATCAGCCAGCATGGTTTTCCCATCCCCATGGATCCTGAAACTTGCCCACAGCTCAGGGTGGTATTTAATAGAAGTCAATTTCGAAAATCGGATCCAGAGATCATAATCCATTGCGAAATAAAGGGTAGGATCCAATGGACCGGATTTTTCCCACAGATCTCTCCTCCAGAAAGCTGCCGGCTGGGGGATATACACTCCTCCCCTCATTAACCTTTGGTAACTGGTCTGCTGGGCATTAAACCTGCCAACCTTTTTACCAGATCCATCAATTAGATCAGTGTCCCCATAAACAAGTCCTATCTCAGGATTTTTCTGCAGAAATTCGACTGCTGATCGGATAGCTCCGGGTTGATAGACATCATCTGAGTTAAGCCAAGCCATATACTCTCCCCTGGAGCGCAAAAACCCTTTATTGATCGCTTCAGTTTGACCCTGGTCAGGCTCTGAAACCCACCCGGTTAGCTTATCTGCGTATTTTTTTATGATCTCCAAGGATCCATCTGTTGAGCCACCATCAATAACAAAATATTCCAACGCAGGATAGTCCTGACCCAATACCGAACAGATAGTATCTTCCAAGTAATCTCGTTGGTTAAATGAAGGTGTTACGATGGAAACCAGGGGGTTTTTTTCCATGGTCATCCCAGTTTTTATCTCCGATTGTTGAATTAGCGGGACTGCAGGCCTGGCCAATTTTCCAGGGAATGCTCAGCAAGGATCTCAGGTGGACGTCTATTCTTCAAGTAATAATACCATTTCCCCAGGAAACCCAGACCGAGGCTATTCAGGGCAGAGAAAAGGAATCTGTGCCAGTAGGTTCTTATTGATTGCGGCCAGGTCCTGAAGGCTTTCCAATAAGTGCGGAATGCTTCTGCAGGTTCTCCCCCATCAAGCAAATATCTGGCAATCATCTGGTATGCTCCCGCCCATACTTGATGATAGTGATTATCAATCATCACAGCCAGATCTGGTTCTTTTTCTGCCCAATCCATTATCCTGATCACTTCCGCGCCGCTCTGAGAAGCCATGGTGACATTCTTTGCATCCGGATGATAGCGGGAAACCGCCCAAATCTCAGGCTGATGTATGAACTCTGTAACCCTTGATAGGCGGATCCAGAGTTGATGGTCTAGAAAAAAGTGGTAACTGGGATCCAGATAACCAACTTTTTCCACAAAGGACTTCTTTAAAAATACAGCCGGTTGGCAGATAATATTGAACTGGAGAAAATCCAGGGTTTCCCACTTACTGAAACGAAGTTCATTTAGCAGTCTTCCCTCTGCATCCGCAGATACCGCGTCACCATAAATCAGACCAGCGGCCGGATTATTTTTAAATGCTTCAACAGCTGAGGAAATCGTACCCGGAAGATATAGATCATCAGAATTCAACCAGGCAATGATCTCACCTTTGGCTTTTTTAAACCCCTTATTTATAGCATCCGCCTGGCCTTGATCTGGTTCGGAAACAGACCAGGCAAGCCTGTCTTTATATTTCTCGATGATATCTTGGCTACCATCAGCGGAATCCCCGTCAACAACGATATACTCCAGGTTGGGATAATCCTGTCTGAGGACAGATTGGATCGTATCATCTAAATATTGAGCTTGGTTATAGGATGGAGTGATGATACTGACTAACGGTTCCATCATTTAGTCAAATCGCTCCTTAAGGTTAAAAATAATATATCCACCACCTTCTGCATGAACGGGATAATGATTAAATAACTCATTATATAGGTCTTCCTGCCGTCTAAATTCCTTATTATTTGTAATGATGAAGTAATCAAAATTTTCCCTGTACCTGGAAAATCGTTCCGCAAAAGGATCTATCTCTGAGTTTTTGAATTCACTAAAAGCCAGGTTTTCAGGTCCTTGCCAGGGTATCGCTACCCGCCACCCAAAATAAGAGAGTCTATAAGCATAATTTTGGCTTAAGGCTACGATTTTGTTTTCCGGGCCTACAAAATCAGCCACTTTTTGATAATACGGGGGCTCATGACGATAGTCTTCCAGCGTCAGTAAATAATATCCACCGCCCATACCAACTAAGACGACTAATACTGTGCCAGCCCAAACAAGGAAGGAGAGTCTTTTTTGCCTGAACCAGCCGACCAATCTGTCTGCAACGGCTCCCAATGTAATTGAGAGTAAGGGGATCATGGGTAAGGTGTAGTACTTATGAGTAGAAATATGATAAGAAAAAGCCATTCCGTAAATGATATAACCCACCCATATACCGAGCAGGAAGTACAGATCACGTTTCTTCTTCATCAAAAATAATCCTGCTACACCTATCAGCAGAACGATAAAATGCCCAGAAACGGTTGAGATCGCTTTCATCCATTGAATATAAAAGTCCACATCCTTCCACATCTCGGGGAAAAACCGTCCACTAAACTGGCCTTCCAACTGACCAGTGATGAATAACCCATAGATATAATAAACAAGGATAGGGATACCAGCCAGTAACGATATCACCCACACCTGCAGGTCTTTTAGTGTGTCAAGGAATCTTTTCCTGGTTAAAACGACAATGGCCATTCCGAGGAATAAAAAGAAGATTGAAGTTGATTTAATATACAGCACAGCCCCAGCGGCCAATCCTGACAGTAGAGTCCATTTCCAACTTGCAGTTCGATACCAGTGATAAAATGCCATCCAGGCAATGATTATCATGGCTGTCATCAATGGATCAGGTTGAAAAGTCCTGCTGGCTACTAGCCCAAAGGGGGCGAAGAGGTAGTAGATCAGAGCGATCACTGCTCCATCTTCAGATACCATACCACTAACAAGGGAATAAAGCGCCAGTCCTCCAAGAATCCAAAATAATGATGAGTAGATCCTGGCGATCCATACAAACTCCCCTCCAACTATTGAATAGGTAGCCGCTGTGAGGTGTTCTATGATCTCTGGTTCGATCAAACCATGTTGGCCCCGCATTCCCCTGGCGACATCCAGCTGCCAGGCAGGAACAGAATCAAGAGATTCATAATATATAGCGCGGGCAATCATGGCGGATCTTAGCTGCCTGTCAACTGCATAATCCAGAGGGGGATCAGTGAGGTCAAAAAAACGAGTAATCAAGCCGGCAGCTAAAATCACGGCAACAATCAGTACCCTCCACAATTCAGTAGGAGCGAAGAATGGTTTCTGGTCAGGTTTAGACATTTCTTTTATCCAGTAAACAAAGAGCTGTAATCCACTTTCTGAAACACATTTAATTTCCCGCCGATTGTTGCATCGAATACTTTTCTGCCTGAGCCATTATATACCTTATTAGCCATGCTGTAAGCAGCTTCAGACATGTCTAGATCCGGCAGCTGCCAACGGAAACCTTTTCCAAAATAAGCCGGGCTGAAGTGGTTGGGATCATCCCCGTTGGAAATAATAGTTTTGTTCGCGTCACCCTCGGTCTTGAAACTATGGTCTACGCCAATTAGATAAACCTCATCAAAGCCCATGCAAAAAGCCAACTGCAGACAAATATAAGTAACAGTTGCCCCTTCCCAGAATCGGTTTGTGATCTGTCTGTTGAATTTAGGACCGGTATAAGTTGTATGAAGAAAATGAGTATTGATATCAGGCTCACCTTCTGGAAATAATAAGTCTTTTGACCGCCACGAAAAAAATTTGGGGAGAGATAGGTCCCGAAAATCTTGGTGGCATTGTTCATTTACCAGGTCATTGACAGAAACCAGAAAACTTGTTTGAAATCCCCAATCATCAAATGCCAAATAGATCCTATTCATTCCGAAAGTAAATTCATCCTTGATCAACGATATATCAGTATTCTTCAGACTGGGTCCGTTACCGATCACAAAACAGCGTTTCCCTTGATAGCGATTTTGGAATTGGCTTAATCGTTGATTTGAATTCAAGCGCCAGGGATGAAATATCATACCAGGGAGATTTGCCATGCGTACCATGGCATCTCTTCCCGAACGCAGTGTTTTGAACATACCCGGGGACGATTCTCTCAGGATCTCCTTAATTTTTTCCATGATTATTCAGTACTCAATCTGGCAGTAGCCCCACCGTCAACAATCATAGGTTGTCCAGTGATAAAGGATGACTCATCCTGATTTGCCAGGAAATAAATAGCGCGGGCGATTTCTTCAGGTTGGCCGATTTTTCCGCTGACAGTCTTGCGGGCTAAATTTTCAAGACGTTCAGCAGGCGTGCCGCCTCCGGCGTGGTCACGGTTTAAACCTGCCTTTAACATGGGCGTATCAACTGCACCCGGTAAGACACTGTTCACACGAATATTATCTGGGGCGAGCTCAATAGCCAGGGCCCGGGTCAAAGCCAGCATGCCACCTTTACTGGCTGCATAAGCAGCAATGTTCTTGGAAGTAGCAACTGCATGCACGGATGACACATTTACAATGGCACCGCCATTTTCAGCTTTTAAAGTGGGATAGAGCATTTTTACGCTTAAGAATACTGAACGCAGGTTTGCGTTTAGAACCCGATCCCATTCCTCAACAGTAGTATCCACTAATGGTTTGGTGATCTGGATGGCAGCGTTATTTACCAATGCATCCAGGCTGGATGTCTTTCCGGCCAATTTCTCTTGAATATTCTGCCAATCTTTTTCCAAGGAAACATCTGCCTGGATAAATAGTCCATTCTGGGGAAAGTCACCATCAAAGGGATCCCGGTCGATACCTATCACGATCCAGCCCTTTTTTGCAAAAAAATTAGCAGTTGCCCGACCAATACCCCCGGCTGCTCCTGTGATTACTATATAACGTTTTTTCATTGGATCTCACCTTTTTCATTGATCTGATAATCGATCCCTAATCCTTCAAGCAAGTTCTTGATCGTATTCCAGTGAACTTTTTCCCAGGCCTGCGGGCTGGAATTTGCGTTGTGAGGTGCCAGAAGTACCTGAGAGAAGCCCCTCAACTGGCTGTCCTCGGGAAGAGGTTCATTTTCAAATACATCCATGGCAGCTCCGGCAATTTGTCCTTTTTGCAGGGCATTTACGAGAGCGACTTCATCTACAATTGGCCCACGAGCTGTATTGATCAGGACCGCTTCCGGTTTCATCAGGGAAAAAGCCTCCTGGTCAATTAAATGGCGGCTGGTAGGGTTGAGGTCGCAATTCACGGTCACAAAATCTGCCCGGGGCAATAATTCATCGAGGTCCACCATCTCAAGGTTATAATAACTTCACAAACTCCGGATCAATTTCTCGGATATCATTTCCAAGGACTTTCAGCCCAAAAGGTTGAGATCGTCTTAACTACCGCTCTCCCAATATTCCCTATACCGATCACTCCTAGAGTGCATTCCTGTAGAGCTCTCCCGGGGATCTTTTTCCAGACACCTTTTTTCATGGTCTGATCCATCCAGGGATGCTGTCTTGCGAAGGTCAGCATATATCCAATAACGGAATCAGCCACAGGTTCTGTGAAAGCATTTGGAGTATTTCCCAACATTACATTATATTCCCGGCAGGCATCCTTATCTATTGAATCGATTCCAGTACCCCATTTTGAGATCACCTTTAACCTGGGAATGGAAGCTTCTATGACCTTGCGCGTAAAACGGTCATCACCACAGATCACACCATCATACTTGCCAGCATATTCCAGCAATTCGGATTCTTCCAGCCGTTCCTCCACAGCGGGAGTGATCAGTTCAAGACCAAATTTTCCAGCACAGGCCGGAAGCGATCCAGAAAGGGGATCATGTAAGGTGCGGAAAATAATACTGTTAACATATGTTCACTCTTTGTTTTTTTTCATCAGGAATTCGACAATCTCAAAATCCAGGGGAGTATCGATATCCCATGCTTCTTCAGCGCTGATTTCAAATAAATATGGCGAAATTCCGATCCTGTGGCCATTTTCCTTGAGGCCAGCTTCTGTAAATAAGTATATACAGGAATTCTCTTCGTACAATGGTGCTAAATCCTGGGTTTGGATCAATTCCCCGGGATTATGGTTGATGGCCCTGCCAGACTGGTCATACAGCCGGGTTTGAAGCCTGGTCACGGAAAACAAGGAATCAAATTCAGATCTGTTTTCATTGAATGCCTGGATGGCTCGAGATAAAGTTCCTGCCCCTAGCAATGGATTTGTGCTGTGGGTTTGTAAATATAGATCCGCACCAATTATTGACATATCATAGGCGATAATCCGATTCATCGATACCTCATCCGCCCGCAGTTCTTCCGGCCGGTCGATGATATTTATCTGGGGAAAATTTTCCTTAACGCCATCCCTGATCACTGGGCTGTCCGTGTCAACAAAGATATCATCGATCTCCGGTACATCCAGTAAAGTTAAAAGAATGTGATGAAAGAGCGGTTTCCCTGCCAAAAGCCGAAAATTCTTTTCCGGAACTCGCTGGGAATGGTGCCTCATTGGCACCAGGGCTGATATTCTTGTCATCAAGATTACTCCTCACCGGGGTAATTTATTGGTTCTACTGGCCGGGTTTCAGGGATCTTCTCTGTTAGTGTACCCGGTGGATAATAAAACTGTCTGTGCAATTTTTGATCGATCTTGCCGGAGTATCGGTATCCCTGCCAGGTACCAAGGTATTGAACCAACCTGAAGTGCAGGACTCCAATAAATTCCTTCCAGAAGATATTCTCCCGTCGAGCCTGTACTAGATCAGAAACTACTTTCTGAAGGAACATGCCGATCAAATTCCGGATGGAAAAGTGGCTCTCTGGCAGGATCTGTTTCATAGCAATTGCTTCCCGTCGGTAGCGATTTTGGACCTGTTTAAATGTCTCCTTATGAATGTGGATAATCTCCGCTTCAGCCTGGTAGGCGATAGAATAACCCTGGTCTTTTGCCCAACTGCTCCAGGCAAGATCTTCCAGGCCGGTAATCAATTCGTTATAAGGATGTTCTTCCCAAAGAGATCTTCGTATTGCAGCATTTGCATTATGAGTATACGGCTGTCCCTGGTTGGGTTGGCTAATATCCGGGAAATAAGTCCGGAAGAATTGATGTTCTGAATAGTGATTTGTATCCGCACCGCGCTGCTTTCCATAACTGACCGCGATTCGTTGATCCTCAAACGGTTTTAACAGCTGCTCCAACCAATCTGGATAAACAGGGTAACAATGAGCACTGATTATTACTATATATTTCCCTCGAGCCTTTTGTATACCTCTGTTCAGTGATCTGCCAAAAGTGAATTCCCTGGCATCTATATTAACAATATTCACATCGAACTTTTTTACAATTTCAAGAGTGCCATCCGTCGAACCTGAATCCACAATGACAATTTCTATATCCTTAATTGTTTGTTCTTCGATACCTTTTAACAACTTTCCTATATGTTGTTCTTCATTATAGGCTCGGATGACTATTGAACAAACGGGAAATTTATTTTTTAGCATATATAAACGGTAGATAGAGTTTTGAATAAGTAGTCATTCAATCCCTGTGTAATCCAATTCCCAGAGAATGAATTTATTCCCAAACTCTTCAACTATCTCACTTTGTTCCAAAAGGGACTGGAAGTTCTCTTGATAGGGATCTGTTTGAAGCAAAATATACTGATTACCGTAAACATACATTACATTATTCTGCTCTAGATATTTGCTCGCGGATCCATTTTTAAGATAGTCAAAGTATTCCTGGCCATTCACTAAACCATCGAGATTCATGATGACTCTATCGTTAACGAAGAAAGCTGTAGATCCAGCTCCGGTCATCCCAACAATGGAATCAGGAATTGTGTGCTCCTCAAGCCAGGACGATATCATAATATATGGGTGAATTTCTGGAGATCTGTTGGTTAAATCTTCTTATGGAAGAAACCAGATGTGGTCTAAAGATTAATATCCCACATAAAACCACAACACTTACAGTAAGGGTATTTTTGATAATTTTATTGAATCCCGAAAAAGATAAGAAAATGTTTTCCAATACAATAACCAGGAGAATAACAACAAAGATCGATCCTCCAACCCAGTACCAAGCTCTGGGAGCCAGATAACCGAATATCTTATAATAGGAAAAATGAGCAAAAGTTCCTAGAAATAGGGGGATCACTGACCACGTGAAAATCCGTTGAAGGGTGTGTTTCCAATTTTTTGAGAGAATAAATCCCACTAGTAGGGATGCAGCAGTAACGAGGATCACACCTAACGATACTACCTTTGTTCCGTACAAATATGAAACCTCGAACGAATCAATCACCTGCCAGTATGGTTGAAAAAACAATCCCCAGGGTCCCTGATCTCGAGAAAATATCTCACCTAAAAATTCTCCAATTCCATTTACTCTGCTACCATAAACTGTGTTTGAAAGTTCCCCCCAATATTTCTTGATTTGACCACTTAGCGGCATCAACGTGCCTATTGTTACCTTATTCCAAATCAGGTAAAGGCTTAACAGGAAAGCACTCGGAAAAAAATATCCAAATTCTATAACCACGAGATCTTTAATCTGATTTCCAGAAAATACCCAGTGATGTTCTTGTAAATAGGACAACCCCAGCCAGATACCGAAGACAAAGATCAAAAACACATTGTCAAGGCGTGAAAAAATAACAAAAGCAGCTGTGATACCTAATAAGCCGACTTTCTTTAGTTGATATTTCTGATCATCAATATTTGAGAGGAACCTGGAAAAAGTAACCCAGAATAATGTAATAGCAAATCCATTCAATGCTGATTCTGTTCCGTTGGAAGCTACCTCAAAGATTGGAATCAGTAAAACCCACATCAGGGCAGCTGTTGCAGAAAGATACAGCGGCAGTTGTTCTCGAAGATAGTTAAAAACAACGACGATCGTAAATACTGCAAACACAAATTGGGTTAAGATGATCAATCTAAGAGGAACAAATAATCCAAACTTCGAAAAGAAGAATATGGGAATGAGAATAATCATCCATAAAGGATGGTAACCGTTGGTCTTAGATATTCCATCAAATGTCGAACCAAAACCATTTGCTATATTATCTGCTGTTTTAAAATAATAAAATGCATCATCCGTGGAGAACCAGTCAGCAATATAGTAATTGTCTGAGAAGATAACAATTAGATATATAAGAGATACAACCAAGATCAATCCAATTTTTACCTTAGAGCCTTTATCCATTTTTTCCCTTATTAAGATGATTTTAATTTACCAGTCCTGGTCATCTTTTTCATATCCAAGGCGGCTAAGTAAATCTCCGGCGACAATTTTGAACCTGCGCTTGTTATCTTCCGTAAAATGGTCTTTCCAGTTGCCGGGTTGGCCTTTCCGGAATGTTCCTGATTTTTTTGGTTTGATCGATTGACTGAGGATCTCAATCGCCTGCGGGCGGGATACAGAAAATTCAACCCCATAACCCCTCAATATAATCCAATAGATCACCAATAGCTTTTTCCTTATTAAGGATAAAATCCTCAAATTTAAGGCACAAAACATCATCCCTTTCAAACCAGCCGAAATGCTCAGCATACCGCTCCAAAACAGTAGGTAAATCCAAGTCCTGGCAGATCACAACCTTCAATGGCAACATTTAACCTTTCTTCCATAGTTGTCAGGACATTATTGTAATAGTCATGCATGCCGTGGCCAGTATGGATATCCTTGGCGTAAAAAACATGGGATACCAGCTGGTCACGCGGATCCCGGTAAATAAAAACAGATGCCCGGCCTGGTCCGGTAATTGCAGATAAAAATGGTTCCCGGCAGGCAGCGTAACCATAGCGGATATCTCCAGATCGCATACGCTTAAATTCATTGATCCTTTCAGGAATCTCCAGACGTGTATTGCCTTCAAATCTGTTCACTGGAGGAAAACCAGGATCCACAAATGGGCCAATTTCAGTCAGTCCCAATAATACTTGAATCAGCAGGTGGGAACCTGCTTTTGGGATCGCATTCCCAAATACAGATGGGGCATTTGCCAGGGCGTCTTGACCCCAGCGGTGCGCTGCTTGTTTCCTTCGAAGCTCCAACCGGACTAACTTTAACTGTCTTTTGATCTGGTAATAAAACTTCATGATTATTCAATCTCCAAAACAAATCGGCCACCATCAATGATGCCGTCAACTACACAATCCAAAACTGGTGAATTTCCAGGGCAAAAATCCTGCCAGGACAGGTTCTTGATCTGCACATATCCAGGTGTTGGGTGCTCAAAAAGGAATTCATCAAACCGGAGTGATGTTCTGAAAAGTTGATAATACAAGAACTTTCGAGCATTTTCATAATACTCTTCCGGAATCGAAATCACTTCCTCATCAAGGAAAGATTCCAGTTTATCTTCATACTCAATCCGGGTGGCCGGATAAAAAACTGTGGGATATTGAGTATAACGTGCTCGTCCGGCACACAAAACTGCAGCCCCCAGCAGCGTTGCCTCCAGTCCAATAGATGAGTTATATACCATGGTAAATTTTGAACGCTGGATCAATTCATATGAGCTGAGTGTTTCTTCAGGACCGATTAATCTAATATTCTGATAGTCATCCACATCCTTATCCTCCGCCCAGTCCATAACACTCTCCTGGCTGCTTTTTCCTTTTCTCATTTCATCGGGATGTGCCCGGATGACAAAGAAAATCTCAGGATGTTGGCTGGCTTTATTTAAAACCAGGTCCAACCAGTCAAACATATCTTTGAATAATGTGTTCGCGTGAGCCTGACTGGTATCAAAGATCACGTTTGTAAAAACAGGAACGATAGCTTTGAATTTACTGGCAGTTAATAGAAAATCCTCTGGCAGTTGGTCCATCCTCGACCAGAATTGTACTCCAGCCATTTTAAAATCACCTTTAAATCTTTTTGCGAGGTAAGTGTCTAATAACTGATCTTGCTCTTCAGTCAAATGAAAAGCATCCGGGATTGCCATTGGATAGATTGTAGCCTGCCCATCTGTGAAAAAAGCCGAATAAGGCTGTAGATTTACCTCGTGGGTGATCACACGGATGTTGTTTTGTTTTGCTACCCAACGGACTACAGCTTCTGGATACTGCAATCCATTAAAAATCACAATCGTATCAGGATCGTGATGGGAAAGAACCTTTTTGAACTCAAGAGTAATATTAAAAGCGGAAAGAATATACTCCGCAAACAATTGATGAGTTATCTCATCATCATTCAGGTTATGTCTGCGCAAGATCCAACGTAAACTCGGCAGCACCAGTGATCCCAGTGGATACTCTTGATAAGTGAATGTCTCCAGTTCTTTTACTGATTTATTCTTCAGTAATTTGCTCAGATCAAGGTCTTGTTTATATTGAAACCAGGCTGTTTGAGCAGCTCCTGTGAATAATTCAGAATGCTGTATACAACCCTGGCAAGGCGGGGGTTCCATTGGATCACCCAAACCCGCCCCCAGCACACATTGGCTCATGCCAGACTTACAGGCAAAATGGATCACTTCACGTCCCGCCAACTGCACGCCCCAGCTGGAAATTAATCCAAAGGCAGCATTTAGGTTCATCCCTTCTAATCGAGCAGAAGCATTAAAAAAAATAATCGGCTTCCGGTTAGCAATTGGAATTGAATTGGCAGCTATCTTTTGATTCAACCTACCAATGCGGCTAAAAAGCTGCAGCTTTCGTATTCCTCGATTGAATATCCCGGTTAAATCTGCCATGGACTCACGTATAAAGTTCAGACTGGTTCTTATCTGGATTTATTCTTTTTGGTATCGACCACGGATGGGCAAAGTATCGGTCCGTCGCAGTTTCTCTAAACCAGGTTGTTCACTTTCATATACAGTCTTCACCCCATCTCCAAGAGCTTCTTCCACTACCCGGATATATTTCACTAATCTTCGCAAACCTCCGGGTTCAATTGAGGCCGCCTGATCTGACCCCCACATAGCCCTATCCAGGGTAATATGGCGTTCCACCAGAGATGCTCCCAGCGTTACAGCGGCAATTGTGGTTGGTAAACCAATTTCATGACCAGAGTAACCAATCGGGCAGGGAAATAAATCTCGTAGAGTTTGGATCATTCTTAAGTTCAAGTCCTCCGGAGGACAGGGATAGGCGCTGGTGCAGTGGGCCAGAATTAATTCATCTATTCCTACTAGCTCAACAGCCGCTTTGATCTGGACCATTTGGGACATTCCAGTAGAGAGGATGATCGGCCTTCCCTTCTGACGCATTTTTAATAACAGGGCGGAATCTGTCAGTGAAGCCGAAGCCACTTTATGAACGATAGGATCAAATTGCTCTAAAAAATCAACCGAAGGCTCATCCCAGGCAGAAGCCTGCCAATCTATGCCTTTGGTATGACAGTATTCCACGATTTCACTGAACTCATCTTTGCCGAACTCGACCTTTTCCCGGTATTCCATATAGCTGATATAACCCCAGGGGGTGTGGCGCATTTTATCCTTCTGGTCATCAGGAACACATAGTTCAGGGGTCCGCTTCTGAAACTTCACCGCATCACAACCTGCTTCTACTGCAGCATCAATGAGCTGTTTAGCGACTTTTAAATCCCCATTATGATTGATACCAATTTCTCCAGTGATATATACTGGATGACCATCACCCACAAAGCGGTTTCCCACCTTAACTTCTCGTTTCATAATATATCTCCCAATAACTCTATTTTCCTTCCGACTGTTTATCTGCTAACAGATCACAAATTTCCCGCACAGCGCCAAAGCCGCCCTTTTTACGCAATACCAGGCCAGCCTGTTCTTTTACATCAGGGTGGGCATCTGCAACGGCAACGGCCAGCCCTACCATCGAAAAACATGGCAGATCATTAATATCATTTCCAACATAAACAACCTGCCGGCCAATAAGTCCTTTTTCCTTTAATATCTCTGCCAGTTTTTTGCCTTTTTCATCGATGCCTTGATAGACTGGGACTTTCAGTTTATCTCCCCGCGCCTGTACCACTGGATTCTTTTCTTTTGAGAGGATGATTACTTCAACTCCGGTCTTCTTCAGCCGGGCGATGCCCATCCCATCCCCCCGATGGGCCGCAACAGTTTCCTCGCCATGTTGATTAACATAGACTCGATCGTCAGTCAAAACACCATCAAAATCCAGAACAAGCAGAGAAATATCTGTCGGGATGGTTAAATCCGTTCTTTCAGGTAACACTATGTCATCGCTCAGGGTAGGGATTCGGGACTCGGCCAGCTCCCAATCCAGGGTGTTATCCAAATCTATCGAAAACCTGGGATCGATTTGGCAGGCATAGATATTCTTTCCGCTCATCGATCCACCCAGGATCGTTTGAGTCCGAACTGCATCGATATGGCCGGTTTGCCAAAAAGTCACAGGTAATTCCTGGCGGGGCATATTATAAGGTTCAACAAAATTGTTTTCCAGGAGAGGTTTCAGCTGACCATTCTCCTGGATTTGCCACATTTTATAAGGATTCTGATTTGATGGCACAATCCCTCGTACTGATGTAGCCCCGGGATTATCTAGCAATATTTGTACTGCCTCATCAATCAGAGCTGGAGACCGGAAAGGGCTGGTCGGCCTGAGCTGTACAACAACCTGTGGCGTAAAACCCTGCACTTCTTCTAACCAAGTTAATGCCTGCTGAAAAACTGGCAGGTCCCGGGTATCATCCTGAGCAATATTCTCAGGTCTCAGAAAAGGAACTTCAGCTCCGTATTCCCGGGCATAATGGGCAATCTCTTCATCATCCGTGGAAACGATAGTCTTGGTGACCAGTTTTGAACCCAGACCAGCAGCTATGCTGTAGGCGATCAAGGGATGACCACCCAGTCTTTTGATATTTTTCCGGGGAATCCCTTTTGATCCTCCCCGCGCGGGGATTAGAGCCAGAACTTCTACCATGCTGTCCATCCTCCATCTACAACCAGATTGGATCCAGTCATATAGCTGGATGCTTCAGAAGCCAGGAAAACAATTGCCCCTTTCATTTCGTGGGGATAAGCCATCCGGCCCAAAACTGTTCTCTGTCCATACGCTTCCATAAATGCTGGATCATGGTCTCTTTCAACACCACCAGGGGTGAGGGCATTACAGCGGATTTCAGTACCTTCATAATAGGTAGCGATATATTTCGTCAAACCAAGCACACCCGCTTTGCTAACCGAATAATAGACCGGTTTATATAAACGCGGTTCGCCCAGAGATTTATATAAGCGCTGGTCTGGGCCGGTAATACCGTAGGTCGAACAGATATTGATGATGGAACCCTTGCCTTTCTCTTTCATCACTTTGGCAGCCGCCTGGCAGGTGAGGAACATTCCAGTCAGGTTGACATCCAGGGCATCCTTCCAGGATTGCAGGGGAAATTCTTCAAAAGATGTCACATGGGAGGTTTTGGAATTGCTTTCGAATTTAGGATCTAGAGCAGCAGAATTCACAAGGATGTCAATTCCACCATATTTTTCCAGAGTTGATTCCATCAATCGATTTACTGAGGAAGGATCGGTAACATCCAGTGATATACCAATTGCTTCTCCCCCTTTCTTTTTAAGGATTTCTGCTGCTTCAGCGGTAATTTGTTGATCTATATCAGCAACCACCACCTTCGCACCAGCTTCGATAAGGGCCTCACAGAACTGCTGTCCGAGAAATCCGGCACCGCCAGTGACTATTGCCGACCTGCCTGTAAGGTCGAATAATTCCTGGATTCCAGTCATTGACCACTCCCTTTTTTAATTTCCTCTGCCAGCGCAAGACCGGCAGAGGAAATTCATTTTCTAGTTGCGACGTCAGGGTTGTACTGCAGTGAATCCGTCAGGTTTTAAGAAGCCTCTCGCTTCCAGGTAATCAATAATTTCCCGGGCACATTCGGTTGGGGTTTTCTTTTCGGTTGTCACCACAATTTCTGGATTAACTGGCGCCTCATAGGGATCATCGATCCCTGTGAAACCCTTGATTTCACCACTACGGGCTTTTGCATACAGGCCCTTGATATCCCGTTCTTCACAAACTTCCAGGGGAGTGTCCACGAAAATCTCTATAAACTGATCTCCGCCAACCATCTTCCTGGCTTCATTTCGTGTTTTGCTGTAGGGGCTGATAGCTGCACAGATCACGGTGCCGGTGTGGCGAGCGATTTCCCCTGCAACAAACCCAATCCGTAAAATATTTGTGTCGCGATCCTCTTTACTGAATCCCAAACCTTTTGATAAATGGGTTCGCACAACATCTCCATCCAGTGTGGTTGCTTCACGGCCGCGTTCAAGCAGCATAGGAGTTAAAGCCTCTGCGATTGTAGACTTGCCAGAACCGCTTAATCCTGTAAACCAGATGCATAGACCTTGTTTATGCAGCGGGGGGTAAGAATCCCTCAAAATCTCTGCGGTTTCCTTCCGGGTAAACCATCCAGGCAGCTCTTTGCCCTTGTTCAGGTATTCTTCCCTGACCTGGGTCCCGGAGATGAATTTTGCTTCCGCATCCTCGGGAGCTTCTTCCTTGGCGACATATTTGTCATCTTTGGCGATATACACCAATTCACTAAAGAACACACCTTTCACACCGGTTTCATCCTGGTATTTCTCTACCATTTCCTGAGCATCATAAGGCCCGTAAAATGGCTTGCCATGAGAGTCATTACCTGGACCTGCATGATCACGACCAACAATAAAATGATTTGCGCCATAGTTGCGGCGAATAATGGCATGCCAGAGCCCTTCACGGGGGCCTGCCATACGCATCGCCAGGGGCAGCAAACTTAGAACTGTGTTGGAATCGTAATAAGTCTCGACCAGGGCTTTATAAACCCTGACCCGGGTGAAATGATCCACATCACCGGGTTTGGTCAATCCAACAACTGGGTGGATTAACAAACTGCCGCCAACTCTTTCCAGTGCTCTTTTGGTAAGATCCTCATGCACTCTGTGCATGGGGTTACGAGTTTGAAAAGCGGTGACATCTTCATTCCCAATTTTGGATAAGATCTCCCGGACTTCCAAGGGCGATTTTCTGATATCCGCGAAATCATGATAGGTGGGCATATTGATCACCCTTAATTCACCAGAAATGCACAGGTCTCCCCATTGTTCCATCTCAGAAACCAGTGGGTGGCGGTGATCGGTAGTTCCAAGAACCTGGGTCGCTTCCTCAATTGGATCCCATCGAAAAACCTCTTCAATTTTCATCACTGCGATTATATAGTTGCGGGAATCTCGCAAGGTAATCCACTCACCCCTGGAAGGAAGGTTTTCCTTATCTAAAGTCAAGTGTGATCGGAATCGGGAAGAGCGTGCCATCAGCCAAGCGCATCTCGGATAAAACACGATTGTAATCATCTTCTCCCATAAAGGTGGTCAGAGGTGAAAAGCCTCCCACCGCCAACAGTTCAAGGTCGTGCAGTGAGCGAGCAGTTAACTGGTGGGAAGGATATTGGTTTGCTTTTTCAAGCCATTCTTCTTTTTCCCCTTCATTCACGACTAAATTCACCAGCTTTCCGCCATAAGGTTCAATAATCTTTCCGTTATCTTTCATAGTGCTTGTTTTCTCCTAATTTTCTTATCTTACACATCGTGGATTTAATATCATTATCTTGAAAAAATCGACTGCCTATCATACCACATCGACCCATCCTTAAACCTGACTCTTCCCCTACGCCAATGCTCGAGTACCAATGACCAATACAGGCAACTCTATACGGTTTATGATCTTGACAGCCAGGTTCCCCAGCAGCAATTCAAGCAACCCCTTGTCAACCAGTGACGACCCGATCACAACCAGATCATAATTTACAATCTGGGTTTCCCGGACAATCTCTTCAATGGGAATTCCCCGCCGGATTTTAACTTCCGATTCGATATGTTTCTCATTTAATATTTCTACACACCGTCTGAGATATTGTGCAAAAGGGGTATCCGTTTGCAGCATTTCATCCACAGTTTCTTCTATTTGACCCAATCCGGTGTACATACTCGGTACTGCGCCCGGAAAAACATGCAGAAGTGTAACAACTGCTTTCAAGTCTCCAGCCAGGCGTGAAGCCTGTTCGATCAAGGAATAATCATTCTCTTTACATCCAGTACAGAGCAGTACATGTTTGATCTTTGGTTTTGATTGCTGAGTTAACAACAAAGAGATCGCTGATTGTTTAATCAAGATCGGATCCACTTCAATGGTTTTTTTGATACGGTTGATCCTGTCTGTATCAGCAATGACCAGCTCGTACTCGTTACGATCCAATTCTTCTTGAATGATCTGTCTTGATATTCCTTGTCGAATAAAAACCTGGGGAGAAAAATCTTCCAGATCAAGTTTAACTTGATCTGCGACTGCATCTCCATTTTCCAGGTGTCCACCTTTGGGTACCACCACAAGAACACTGATCTCTCCCCCGGTTGCTTTGGCGATGATCTTACCCATTAACACAGGCGGATGGTTGTATTTTTCACTATCCAAATAAATAAGGATTTTCATGTATCGGGGAAACCTCCTTAATGCCCCATAACACCGCCGACCAGGCGAACAACAACAAGAATTGCGCCAATTAACGGCAGTACTGAAAATGCCAATCGTATTCCCGGACCAGCAAAGAAACGGGTCGCATTTGCGCCAATTTGAGCTCCGATAGCAGCACCAGTTTGCATCACCAGTGCCATCAGGATATCCACATTCCCCTTGATAGCATGGGTAATTGTTCCAAAAGCGGATGAAAACACTATTTCAAATAAATCTGTACCCACAGCCACATGGGTTGGAATGCCTAAAACGTAAACCAACATCGGCATTCGAATAAAACCACCGCCGACTCCCAGACTCCCAGCCAATACACCGGTAAAAAACCCGACTCCCAGCACCATCCAGATCGAGATACTCTCAATACCAGATACTGGGAATGAAACCATGGGAGGAATATTCACCGCTCGGATCCGTTTGGACAGTCCCCGGAAACCAACTGCTTTTTCAACATCGATCTGGTCCGTACGAACCATCTGAATGGCCCGGATACTTTCCCAAGCTGTAAATCCGCTGATGAATACCAGGATGATGATATAGGTGATACCAACGGTTAATTCGATTGCTCCCGTCTCCTTGAGTGCTTCAATGATCCTCGCTCCAAGCTCAACGCCGACAACAGTGCCCAAAACCATGTAGAGGCCTAATTTTAGGTCCACATGTCCCAGCGCCCTGTGCCGCCGGGCAGCTACCAGGGATTTTCCGGTCATGTGAGCCAGATCAGTCCCGACCACAAAATTCATCGGAACACCAGTCCAGAACATCATCGGTCCAGCCAGAAATCCACCACCCACGCCAAAAAAACCGCCCAGGATCCCTACCAGGAATCCTACACTCATCAGCAAAATGGGGCTGACAGTTACATCAGCGATCGGAAAATACATCCTGAATCCTCTTGATACCAAATTGGTCCAGTTTTATTAATTTCATCAGATAAGACGTAATAAAATCCAGCAATACTGCCTGAATAAAGATCATTCCTAATCCTACAATTGCATAATAAACCAGGTTTGTATTGAAAATCGTCAACAACCAGTCATCCAACCAGCGTAAGACCAGCAGGTAATATGCAAAGATCAGGACACTATAGATGATGATCTCAATCAGCAAGTTTCTGAATAAAATACCCGGTTCCATTTTTTTCATGGTTCTATCCTCTGGTCAGGACTTGTTGGCTCCAAACCATCCTAAAACTTGTAATCAAATGCCTCGATGTCCTCTTTATAAACCTCGGCCGCGATTTCTCGGATTTCGTCTGAATAATAAGTTTGGTACGGATCTCGTTTTGATTTTGTCCTATTGACATAAAGCAACTCTGTCTTCACACCCAAACGTTTTCTTATGTAGTCAAAATCATTTTCAATATTCTCGAACCGTCCAATATAATCGAGCTCAATTTTTTCATTTTGTCCTTTTAAGAATTCCACCTGCGGTCGAAAATGAGGCCAGGTTTGGATTTTCGCTAAAGGAAGACCATACTTAACAAATGTGGGAAAATCGGTGAAAGAACCAAGGTTCTCTTCGGCCCAATCAAGATCTTTTTTATGGGCTCCACCAGATTTCATGAAGAAATATGCAGACACCAACCTGTCCCATGGATTTCTCACAATAGAAAACTTAAAATACTTGTTATATATGGATCTCGGGAATATTTGCTGGTATGTATATACATTAATGTGCCCAGGCTGGAGATCGTTAAATAAAGTTGCCCGAACAGATTGACCGGCACATTTAGGTATATGAATAAAGATACATTGAAGTTCATCAAAGGGTACTAATGAATACCCTTCACTGGAAATCCCCATCCTTAACCTTTTAAACTTCAAATACCTTTCACGTTGGAAAACCATGAATTTGAGTCTTCGCAAACGATATGAAATTGCATCAGGTAATAAAGACAAATAATAAGTCACTGATCTCCTCTCTTTCCAGCCTCTAATGCATTTTCCAGAACCTGGATACCATCTTCCAGGGTGCATATAGGATCCACATCATTTTCAATGATATCCAGAAAGTGTTTCATTTCATCGATGAATAGATCATTACGGTCAAAATCATCAGGAGTTTCATATGTCGACATCTCCCCAGTGCGATCATTGGCGAAGCTAAATAGATCAACTCGGTTCTGGTAATAATTCCAATTAATACTTCCTTCTGTTCCAACAATCTCAAGGATATGTTTAGGAGGCTGCTGAGTGAAATTCAGATGAAGACTACCAATAATATCACCAGGGAATGTCATCCCCACCTCGGCAGTATCTTCCACATCTAGTCCAAATCCACTCGAATAACCCAAGAGCGATGAGCAAATTTCTCCTTTACCAAACAACCAGTTTAAATAATCAAAATTATGACAAAGAGTCAACAATACTCCTCCCCCAAGATCTTTTCTGGCGGCATAACTAAGCCTGAAATCCTCCCAGGGATGCCAATTCGGCAAGTATTCTCCCCAGTGGGACCGGAATGATAAAATCCGGCCAATTTTCTCATCATCCAGTAACTCCTTGATCTTCTTCAAATTAGGATGGTACCGGAATTGAAAACCCATCAGAACCCTGGATCCAGTTTCCTGGACAATCTGCGAGAATTCATACACCCTATCGCATTGAGTGAGAGATTGGTTTTTCGAGCAGGATATGGCATCCCTGCCTGGCAGCCGGAATAGCCGCATCCAGATGGAAAGCTGAGGGATTAGCGATAATAACTGCATCTGGTTTATGCGCCAAAGCGGATTCGAGATCAGTCTCAACCTGAAAATCCGCCAAATCCTTATCCTCCAGAGTGCTTTTATAAGTGCGGAGAAAAAGGATATCTCGTTCACCCAGGGATAACAGATTTTCAAAATGCCTGCGGCCGATCGATCCAAACCCAACGATCAGAAATTTCATCGGGCTCCCTCCAGAGACAATACTTTCTGATACATTGATAAGACCAACTTGGCAACTCTTGACGGGTTATGTCTTTCCTGGGCTCTTTTCCTGGCATTATCCCCCAGAGAAAGAGCTAATTCACTATCATTCAGCACCAGGGTGATCTTTCTCTGCCAGAGCCTGGATATCATTGTGAGGATACAACAATCCATCCTTATTATCCTGGACCATCGATGGTATACCCCCAGCGTTTGATGCTATACAGGGCATACCCAGGATCATGGCTTCTGCCAGGCTGTTTGGGCTGTTGTCCATATGAGAGGGAAGCACAAAAACCCTGGCTTGCTTCATCTCAGTGATGATTTGATCTGGATTCAATCGTCCCAGCAGTTCGATCTGGTTTTCCATTCCATTTTCCTGTAAGATCTCAGTTATATATAAACCAACAGAACTGTCCGGATCCACACCAGCTAATCGAAGCTTGATCTGATCACTGCCTTTCTTCTTCAAATAAGCCAGCGACCGGACCAACGTGATGCCTCCCTTAAATGGGGCATTTCCACACAAAGAAAAGATCCTGTTATCAGAACTCGGTTCTAGCTCCCATGATGCCTGGTAGAAAGGTTCCCTTAATACCCGGTCAATATGAAAATATATGGCTTCCGGATTTAGTTTTTTCATCCAGTTATGGTCCCAATCCGTCCGGCCGGAAAAATACTTGTTTCGCTGATAGATCTGCTTTTCAATCCGGGCATGTTTCTTTTGGGACCACCATTTATGGAAGATCCCCTGTCCGGCAAGTGTTTGGCGTGAGAAGAATTCCCGAATAAGCTGACTGGCCGGTTAAGCCAAAGAAAAGGTTCTCCACTAAACCATTGATCACCGCTTGGATCGATATCACTGTAGGTACAGCAAACTTATCGACCATCAAACCAAACGGGTTTTCTGCGCCAAATATAAAAACCAGATCCGGTTCCACAAGATCATAAATCTCCACAATACGGGATAATTCTTCTCTATTAAATGTGCGGTGTTTCCAGCTTTCTACAACCCGCTGCCAGCGATTCCCATTCATTGGAACACGTAAAATGTTGTAATACGTTACGTTTTCCTTCCGGATAGGTTGATAGTCATCCGATCCAAAAGAAGCGATGGATAACTTTAGATCAGGATAATATCGGGTAAGAGCCTGTCTTAAACCCTCCTGCCAACCTGCCCGGTTGAGACCTGCACCCGTCACAGCTGGTAATTGAACTCCGGTAAACCACAGTACGTGCATTCTATTTCCTACTTCACTTTGTGCAGAACTTTAAACAGCCATCTGTATAGCGGCCACAGGATCCTCCCACTGCCAGGGATCCGCAGCAGCCAATGTTCATGTTCCTGGACATCTGGAACATCCCCGGTGATATCAATATTCCAGTTGTTTCGCCTCCTGCAGGATCTCCTGGGAGATCGTGTTGCCAATATGCCTGGCAAAACGAATGGGTGTGGTTAATCGCAGATAACCCAGCCTATCCACTGATTCATCCAGTGCAACCAATCCGTCCATTAAGCTTCCGCTCCAATCTGGTGAAAATGCCTCGCAAATCACTTCTTTAGGCGTGACAAACTGAAAATGTTTGGCAGACTGTACTGCCTCTACACCCTCGTAGATCAAATGTTTATTGGGTGTATTCTTGATCGCATTTAGATGATCACCAGCAGATCGACCAGTGCTAATTGCCCAGCTTTCCTCCCAATCCTCCACCCGCGGTTTTTCCAGAACAGCTAATGCTTGGGGTTTAGCAGCTATAAATTCTTCTATCGCAGTGACAGCGTGTTCTGAAGAGAAACCAACTGGAGCCCCACTGACCATGCCGGTTTTGGGATAAGTGTCCAGAATCTCCAGATGGGCTTGCAACCAACCAGGATAATAGATCACGTCATCATCGCTGTAGGCGATCACCTTTCCAGGAATGGCATTGAACAAGACCTTAAATCCACCGATCACTCCCAGATTCCTGTGGGAATGGATCAAATAATCAATCCTGCCAATAGTGAGCTGTTGATCGAGGTATTCTCGCACCTGGGCACAGCTTCCGTTATTCATCACCATAATATCGATTTGCCCATCCAGGCTATGAATCAGGCTTTCCAGGGATAGTTTCAATACATCCAGGCGATGGGTAAAATATCCCTCAAGGTTGGGAATGTAGGTCATCATCGCCGCAGTCACCCTCGATGGCGAATAGGAGATATTCTTATTTCTGGCCGGATTCATGCCATATCTTGTCATCTGATCACCTGATTTTGGAAATTTTTCGACGTGTTTTGCGCAGTATCCGCGTCACTTGCCACAGCCACCCCTGTGTATCTTCTGGCATGACCATTCTCTCTAGCTTTCGGAGAATTCTTTGGACAGAGATGGGTTTTTTATGGATCGTTCCATTCTCATATGTTAGGTCAACATCAAGCAAATCAAAGGTAGTCCGTATTCCTCCTGAGAGGCTCACATTCTGGCGTGATTCCTCCAGTTTGTAATGTGGAACTCCACCAGGCAGATGCATGTAATCATGATTTTGGTGAACGACCTTGTGAGAAGGAGTAATATCAATCACAGGCCAAGGCTGCTGAACAGCATGATAAATCATCCAGTTATCCCAACCAGCCCGCCCGATCGCAAATGGGGGAATCTCCTGAAATAAGTGGCGGGGGAATATAAAATAATCCATTGCTGTCACAGCGGATAATATACCTTCCATCTTTATCTGAGACATGATCTCTTCCTGCCAGTTCACGGGAAAATCCATCTCATGTTTAATATCAAGGTTCCACCGCTGACCAACCAATAAAAACTCATCTTCCAGCTGTAGAATCTCGTCAAGTACCTCAAGACAGCGCGGCAGCAATATAATGTCCGAATTCAGGTAGATCAGCATTTCATGAGAAGCCTCTTTCCGCGCCAGATTAAAAACAGAGCTGACAAGAGGTGTTCCGAATTCATTCCGATCCACACCGGGGATATGCCTGACACCTATTTCAGCAGCAGCTTGCTTCATTCCTTCTTCATCACCAATTAGAAGAATCTCAACCCGCTGACCAAGATCCTTCCAGGAGCGTATCGCATTCCTCTGAATGATATTGATATGCGGATCTGTAAAAGCTTTTGGCGCGGTGAAGATCGTTACATTAGTCATTTTTTATTCAGCTAATACCTTCTAAGATGCCTATGTGGATAATATTGTTGATAACCCGGGAAAATCCTTTATTAAGCTGTGGATAACTTGCTGGATAAAGAGATTCATCCCCAGCCCGGGATCATTTAATCTGATCTTTATTCTCCCTGTACCACTCGATTGTTCTCTTTAACCCTTCTTTAAAAGGCATTTCTGCTTCAAAACCAAAATATTCCCTGGCCCTCTCAGTATCAAGGGCACGGCGCGGCTGACCGTTAGGTTTACTGGTATCCCAGATAATTTCACCTTCGAAACCGGATAATTCGGCTATCATTCCGGCCAGGTCTTTAATGCTGATCTCCATACCTGCACCGAGGTTCACCGGTTCATTGCCATGATAACGTTCAGCAGCCATCACAATACCACGGGCCGCATCGCCAGCGTAGAAGAACTCCCGTGTCGGTGAGCCATCACCCCACAGGACAACTTCCTTATCTCCTTGGTCCCTGGCATCGATCATCTTTCTGATCAAAGCCGGAATCACATGTGAGGTCTCAAGATTAAAATTATCCCGGGGACCATAAAGATTGACCGGGAGCAGATAAATCGCGTTAAAACCATATTGTTCCCTGTATGCCTGTGCTTGAACCAGCAACATCTTTTTCGCCAGTCCATAAGGCGCGTTAGTCTCTTCCGGATAACCATCCCAGAGATTCTTTTCCTGGAATGGAATTGGCGTGAACTTGGGGTAGGCGCAAATAGTGCCAATGGCAACAAACTTCTCCACCCCAAACTGCCAGGCTTCATGCATCAAAGGAACGCCCATCATCAAATTCTTATAAAAGAATTCTGCCGGACGGGCCCGATTGGCACCAATGCCGCCTGCCAGGGCTGCCAAGTGGATGATCACATCCGGTTTTGCGTCCGCTAACATTCGCTGGATATTATCCTTCTCTGTCAGATCATAATCATCAATTAAAGGAATGAATACATCCTGTGCGCCCCTATCAGCCAGCACTTGCTGGACAAATGATCCCAGGAAACCATCCCCACCAGTTACACATACCTTTTTATTCAGCCCAAAATTCTTTTGGATCAGGAAAATTCGTTTCTGTCCATGATCATCTCCCCATGCTGACAACCTGGTCTTCCCAGTTATGCCAGTCATCAAATTTATCCTCCACGATCTTTTTCCCATCCCCGGGAGATTCCAAACCTATCAGCTCCAGATCAGCATCCATCATGATCCGGACCAAATCATGGTAGCGAACTTTAGGATTCCAGTTGAGGATCCTTTCTGCTTTTGAAGGATCGGCTTCCAGATGATTCACTTCAGTAGGCCTGAAGTATCGCGGATCTATCTCCACATAATCCTTATAATTCAAATCCACATATCCAAAAGCCTCCTCCACAAATTCCCGAACTGTGTGGGCTTCACCGGTACCAATAACGATGTCATAAGGCTCATCCTGCTGGAGCATTGACCACATCGCTTCAACATATTCCGGGGCATAACCCCAATCACGTTTGGCTTCCAGGTTACCCAGGTATAATTTTTTCTGCTAGTCCAGCTTTGATCCTGGCAACCGCCGGGTGATCTTTCGGGTTACAAAAGTCTCTCCCCGGCGCGGGGATTCATGGTTGAATAAAATGCCATTACAGGCAAAAAGTCCATAACCCTGGGAATAATTCCTGGTCACCCAGAAAGCATATAACTTGGCCGCAGCGTAAGGGCTTTGGGGTTGAAATTGAGTTGTTTCGCTCTGAGGTGCAGCGGCACTTCCGAATAACTCACTGGTAGATGCCTGGTAAAACCGGGTATTAATTCCCGAACGCCTAATAGATTCCAAGGATCCGGATCGTTCCCAACCCAGTAACATCGCCTGTGTATTCAGGCATGTCAAAACTAACCCGAACATGGCTTTGGGCTGCCAGGTGGTAAACCTCATCAGGATGGACATCATGAATCACTCGCTCGAGACTGTCCGAACTGGAAAGATCACCATAATGCAGAAATAGCTGGACTTTTTCACCATTATGCGGATCCCGATAAAGATGATCCAAGCCGGCGAGTATTAAATGTACTTGCCCGTCGTATCACTCCATGTACCTCATAACCTTTATGCAGCAGCATTTCTGCCAGGTAGGAACCATCCTGTCCAGTAATTCCTGTAATGATCGCTTTTTTCATAATTTTTTCCTTTTACATAACCTGATACAAAAGCTAATCCACTTAATCTATTCCAATACTGAAGTCTTTTCTTTTCGTGAGACCGAGTAACCATCCACTTCCAGGGTTGGCAGATCATCGCGGTCGAGGACTTCAAAACCCTGCTCCATACAAGTCAGCTGACACACATCAGCAATCTCACTCTCACCGGTGATCCTGACCTGGTGGTACCCTTCTTCCTTGATCTCAGCCAGGATGTTCTTTACACACTGCCTGGTTTCCCGATACAGCCGCATCTGATTTTCTATATACTGCACTGTTAACTTGGCCCTTAGTGAAATACCTTCGGGTGTGATAATGTATCGCAGTTTTTTTCGCTGAGCCCTTTTTGCCTTTACATAACCCTTTGATACCAATCTCTTTAGATGCCAATTGACCGTACCAACAGCGACATTCAGTTTCTCCGCAAGCGTGGACTGGTTGATATCCGGATCATTGGCAATATGCTCCAAAAGGATTAGTTCGCGGTCATCTTGAGAAAGATCCATAGTAATAAAATCTCCAAGCATTCTATAATTCAGACTATTGAATTATAACTGATATTCACATCGAGTCAATAATGTACAAGATCCCGAAAAACACCCTTCAAAAGCAGTTGGTTGATATGTTTTTCATCGCTCCAGATCCCGGCTGGCCTATATTCTGCCCGAAAAAGGCCACAGGAAAAGTTTGAATATCGCCATCCAGACCGACCTCCAGCGGACTTTCCGCAATCGGTAATAAATCTCCAGGTATATTGTAGAAATTCTTTTAATAAATGCATACAGGTCACTTTTAAAACCAGTATTCTCGGATCTGGGGGTTCCAGGTTATCACCCCGGTAATATTCAGTAATATATTTACTCTTGCCGAACGTCTCTGATAAAAACCCGAAACACTCTTCACCAAATAACGCTTCCAGTTTCGCACATGTAGCTTTTGTACTCCAATTCCCAAATCCGATATTTAGTTTAAATGGATCCCAAAAGACTTCAAAAGAACCTATCTTCTCCAGAACGTCGCGTGTTGTAGCGAGATATGAACCACGGACAGTATAATGTTGAAAGTTGAATGTCTCAGGCTTCCAGACAGAATGAGCATATGCATAGGGATGTTTATTGACACTGGCATAGCTGACAGCCCCCTTGCTGACTCCATTGCCGATAACCGCATGATGCTGGAGCAGCTTCCTGGTTTCTTCTATAAAACCCAGATCATGAATTTCAACATCATCATGAATAAAGAAAATAGTCTCGTAATTTCGCCAGAGATCACTATTCATAAACTGTTGATAGCAGCCCCAATCGTAGCCCAAATTCGGACGGATCAAAATCCTCTCCTCAGCTACAAGATCAAAGATCAACTCCGGGATGTTATGGCGCCTCTTATGGGAGACGATATAGAGATCTACCCCGGATAACGGATGAAAGGGTTTGATAGAACTTGGGAGGATAATGCCAACCAGTGATGCAAAAAGCTATATTATTCATAATTTCTTTTTTATCTGCCAATTTCCAGAATGATTTATCGGCTGTTGGTTAGGGCTTTTAGATCCAATCCGAATCAGTATAAAACAAGTCAAATGTATGCTGAAAGAGTGAACAATCGAGAGCGGAATATTCGGGACGATGGGCTTTTGTCTCAAAATCAGCGCTGTTCGCTTTGAGGAGCTGCTCGCAAATCTGTTCCTCCCTGTTGGGATCAAGGGCCAATATTTGTTTTGCCCAATCATATCGGCTCACAGCACCATTTCCAGCAATATGGTAAATTCCAGATTTCTCCTGCCACCAGGATTTTTCCTGATCTACAATTTTTCCAACAGATTTAGCCGTTGTCTCAGCCAGAGTTCTGCACCAGGTAGGACTGCCAACCTGATTTGTAACCACTTTGACCAACTTCTTGGGTTCTACCCCACTTAAGGACCTTGGTCAAAAAACAATCTCGTCGGGTGCTGTATAACCAGCTTGTCCTGTAAATGAAATAGTTTCCACCAACCTGCTTTACTGAATTTCTCTCCTTCCAATTTGCTTTTTCCATATTCATTGATAGGAGCCACCGGATCACTTTCCTGATACGGCTGGTCCTTTTTTCCATCAAAGACAAAGTCCGTTGAAAAATGGATCAACAATGAATTCTTTGACAGCGCTTCTTCTGCCAGGATGCCCGGTGCCAATGAATTGATCTTCCAGGCAAGATCAACTTCATCTTCGGCCTTGTCAACATCCGTATAAGCGGCAGCATTGATTATCACATCTGGGGATTCGCTGCGGATCCAATGGGTTATGCTGTCAGGTTCCGATAGATCGATATCTGGATAATCAATAGATACGATCTGCCCCGCGGAACCAATGATCGCTGAAGTTCCCAACCTAATTGTCCAAGATTTCCAATCAAAAGTATTTTCATAACCTCAAATCCTGATGATCGTTATCCTATTTGGCAAGATCTTCTAAATACTTTCCGTAACTCGTATTTCTATTTTCCTCGGCTAGGACTAATAACTGGTTTCGATCTATAAAACCCGACCTGTAGGCAATTTCTTCCGGACAGGATATCATCATTCCCTGCCTCTCTTCCACGGCCTGAATAAAATTTGCTGCTTGAAGCAATGATTCTGGGGATCCAGCGTCAAGCCAGGCTGTGCCGCGGCCTAAAACTACAACTTTGAGTTCTCCCCGGTCAAGGTACAACTGATTCAAATCTGTGATCTCCAACTCTCCTCGTTTTGACGGTTTCAGCGATTGGGCATAATCAACCACAGAGTTATCATAAAAATAGAGTCCGGGTACTGCATATTCTGATCTGGGTTGACTCGGTTTTTCTTCTAAGCTAAGAGCTCGTCCATCGGAGTCAAATTCAATCACGCCGTACCTCTCCGGATCATTGACTGGATAAGCAAATATGGTCGCTCCATGGATCGTAGATGCGACTTCTTTGATGGAATCTGGCAAGCCATGGCCAAAGAAAATATTATCTCCGAGTATTAATGCCACTGTATCATCACCTATGAAATCTTTTCCAACCCTGAAAGCATCCGCCAAACCTCTTGGTTCTTCCTGGACAACGTAATCAAACTTTATTCCAAGCTGTTCCCCGGATCTCAATAATTTTTCAAAGAGGGGAAGTGCTTCTGGTGTACTGATGATTAATATTTCCCTGATCCCTGCCAACATTAACATCGACAAGGGGTAGTAGATCATCGGTTTATCATAAACAGGTAAAAGCTGTTTACTAACACCTATGGTCAGTGGATATAATCTGGTCCCCTTCCCTCCTGCCAGTATGATTCCTTTCATTTCTGATTCCTTTCCTGATAATTATCTTTGACCCAACCCTGATATTCTTTCTTTTGAGATATATCTTCGACCCAATCCATATGCTCGAGGTACCAGGTTATAGTTTTCCTTAATCCGTCTCGCAGATTGGTTTCTGGTTCCCAACCCAGATCGTGACGAATCTTATCGATATTCATCGCATACCGACGGTCATGGCCGGGACGGTCCTGGACATGAGTAATCAGTTCAGAGTGGGGAGTGTGGGGGGAATCAGGGAGCAATTGGTCCAAAATCTCACAGATGTCATTTACGATTTCCAGATTGGTGGGTTGATTCTCACCGCCCACATTATAGATTTCTCCCGGATTTCCTTTTTGGATCACTTCCCAGATCGCCCGGCAGTGGTCTTCTACATATAACCAATCACGGATCTGCTGTCCATCTCCATAGATAGGCAGTGGTTTGCCATTTACGGCGTTTAAGATCATCAGCGGAATCAATTTTTCAGGAAATTGGTTTGGGCCATAATTATTAGAACAGTTTGTGATCGTTGCCGGTAGTCCATAGGTATGGAAATATGCCTGCACGAGATGATCACTGGCAGCCTTGCTGGCAGCGTAGGGAGAATTAGGGGAAATCTGGGTTGACTCTGAAAAAGGTGGATCTCCAGGACCCAGGGTGCCATAGACTTCATCCGTGGAAATATGATGGAATCGAACTCCATTTTTCCAGCCATCGGAACCAACACGCCAATTTTCACGCACACTCTCTAACAAAATAAACGTTCCCTGGATATTTGTCCGAATAAATGCATCCGGCCCCAGAATTGACCTATCAACATGAGACTCAGCTGCAAAGTGGACAACCGTATCTATCTCATTTTCCGCTAATAGTTCTATTTAGCAGGTCGCGATCACAAATATCCCCCTGGATAAAATGATGGCGATCCGGATCCGGCAGATCCTTAAGATTTTCCAGGCTGCCTGCATATGTCAGGAGATCCAGATTATGGACCAGAATATCCGGCTGGGTTTCCAGAATGAACCGGATAAAATTCGATCCGATGAAACCTGCTCCTCCAGTAATCAAAATATTTTTCATATTTCACTCATAGGTATCAGTATCTATTAACGTTTTTCCTTTTTGATCATTTTCCGATAACAAAGGAAGGTTGTTCATCAAGAAGAGGCCAATCAATTTTCAAAGCCGGATCATTCCACAACAAGGTCCTTTCCCATTTGGGAGCATAATAATCTGTTACCTTATAACTGACTTCTGCCCATTCACTCATTACATAATATCCATGGGCGAATCCAGGGGGGATCCAGAGTTGTTTCTTCTCCTGGTCATCCAGGAAAACACCTACAGACTTTCCAAAAGTGACTGAAGATCTGCGCAGATCAACAGCAACATCGAAAATCTGACCTGTCACAACCCGGACAAGTTTTCCCTGGGCCTGCTGAATCTGATAATGCAAGCCTCAGCACTCCTTGTTTTGATCCAGCGTGATTATCCTGGACAAAAGATGGCTTGATCCCAGCATTGACAAATTCTTTCTGGCGGTACAATTCTAAAAATTCTCCTCGATGATCTTTATATATTGTTGTTTGGACAATCTGAATATCAGGGATATGTGTAGGCGTAAATTCCATCATTGTTTATTTTATTTCCTCTATTGCATATCCAAAGTTATCCACTTTCATTTTTACTTCAAGTGAAAATGTCTGGATAAGTCTCTCTCAATCATTTCAGGTTGTGATCCTTTCCATATTGCAGGGCCCTGTCAATGTCATCATGAATGATTTAAAAGATTTTCTCCATTCTTCCATGATCTGCGAAAAAGATCTCATCCTTATCTTATATTGTTATCTTGACTCTATCCACTATTACAAATTGAAATGATGTAATTTTCCTTTTGAGTTCACTTTTTCAGGGCGATAATTACCAATTTTTTTTATCCAAAAATAGCTTATCGTTTCTTTTCTTCTCTTCACATGATAATAAAGAGACCAAAGCCTTTCTAACACAAACGTATGAAGTGTATAAAAATTTACTCCAATTGATAAACCTAATTTTTCTTTGCTCACACCACGGTAATTTGCATCTGAGAACAACAAATCTTTAATTTCATCAGAACAATTTTCAAAAAATTGAATGGTTGGCAATAAGTAATTTTCAATATAAGCAATATATATATTTGGTTTTGTAATAACTGCATTCTGATACAGACCGATTGCCGGACGAATGTCTGGGTCTAATGAGAGTTCAGATAATAGCGATCTAATAATTTCATAAAAACCTGGATGACAGCGGTCTGCATAACCAAAGACATCATGTCGGTCGTAAGTAAAAGAATATATATCAAATCGGTTTTTTATTAAACGATTGAGATACTTCCCTTTGATATGGTTCTTTGCACGAGCTTTCCATGACAAAACACCAAAATAATCCCCGACAATTTTTCCTCTCTGAAAAAGATCCAGAATAACATCATTTTCAAAATATAGACCAAGATCTTTATTAAAATATGGAATTGTATCTAAAAATAAGTGCTCCTTTTGTTCTTCCCGGTACATAATTTGATAAATCTGATTATTAGAATCCATAAGCTTGGAATTCCTGATACTATCTACAAAAGATTAAAACCCACTTCACATACTTTTTAAAACAACAACACAATCAAGCATTAGAAACTAATTTTTATACGTTGGTTTCGACCATATTGTAGCTTTATTTATCTGTTATACACCCGTATTTGCTTTTATTTAATTCTCTTTTACTATAGATTGGTTTTCGAACAATGGTTATCCATAACTATCTTCCCTCAATAATCAAATTCTCATATAAATCTATATACATCTGAGTTTGTTTCTCTAGATCAAATTCAACAAGAGCTTTTTGTCGGCAATTATCCTGCATTTTCATCCAATTGTCCTCATCACAAAGAAATTCTTCTATCGAATTTACCAATCCCCTCACTGTGGGTGTTTTTGCTAAATAACCAGTTTTCCCGGGTTCTACGAGCTCGGGCATTGGACCAAGATCATAAGCAATCAAAGGAGTACCACATGCCAAGGATTCCAGTGCAGTCTGAGGTTGACCATCTGCGAGGGTTGTACATAAAAAGGCGTCTGCCGCCGCATAGATCAGAGCCTGTTTGCCACCATCCTGGCACAAATCCATAATGTTTCACTTTTGGGAAAATTTCGGGTTTATCCCAACCTTCTTCACCACCCATGGTGAGGAATGTAAATTCAAATTTCCCTTCAGCCTGGATGCATTCCAGGGCATCCACAGCCAAATGATAACCTTTGCGGCGATTTCCCTTTCCCCCAGCAGCCCATAATAAATACCTTCCTTCCGGGTCCAAACCCAGTTGAATCCGGGCTTCAATTTTTGATAGAGGTTTGAAAATATCCAGGTTCACCCCATTTGAGATCACATTAATTGATAATGCGTTTCCCAGGATCGATTGCCTGACTTGATCCCTCATCCAATCCGTGGTGACAATAATATGTATATTTGACTTTTGATAGATCCTCTTTTTCGCCCTCCATATCCGTCTGGTTCCATCCAATATTGTCGGTTTTGGTTCTACAAGCTGCCGGCCTTCCCTGGTTAACAATGGACAGTCATAACAACCTGTTTTCCATCGAGGACAATCATAAGGATATGCACAATGTCCTGTCACTGCCCAAGATCAGGCATGCGCCAGACAATCGGTTTATTCTTAGATAATTGCGGCAAACTCCACAGGTTAAAAAAACCCCCAAATAGATTCCGGAGATCAATAATATCAGCCCATTCACTCAGGGCTGTTTCAGCGATCCTCAATGCAGGGCGATTAGCCCAGGGATTAATACCGATATACTTTGCCAGCATGATTACCAATACGGGATTGAATTCTACTAAGCAGGGATACGTAGGAGATATCTCGTCCCAGATCAAATGGACAAGAGGATCCTCCGGGTGTTTACTCCGCCCTACCAGGAATTGGGACTGATGCCCTTTCTTACCAATGCTGAATGTAGCCGCCTCATCGCCCTGGCTGCACCCCCCGTATGTGAGGTGGAATTAATATGAGAACTCGCAAATTTACCTCAATTCAGAAATAGTATCTCGAATAAATCAATCATAAAAGCCAAATCATCATCTGACATTTGAGGATACATCGGCAGGGTGACAATCTCCGCAGATCATCTGTTCCGTGACCGGCAGATTATCACGCTTGAAATTCTGCCCGGAATAGGGAGCCATATGATGGACCGGAGGGAAGAAGTGGATCGATGCTCCAATACCTTTTTTATTCAGGCTTCTTACAAATTCATCCCGGTTCAAACCACCCTTTATGCGTACAGTATACATCTGGTAGACATGTTTATTCTCAGGACGTTCAACCGGTGCTTGAACTTCCGGGATCTCAGTCAGGGCTTCAGTGAGGCGGGCAGCCAGATCCCGCCGGAGGCGGTTCATCTCTGGCAGTTTCTTGAGCTGTTCAACACCGATTGCTGCCAGGATATTGCTCATCCTGAAGTTGTATCCGATCCGGCTGGCAGATCTGTACCAGGCTTTATCTTTATCTTCTCGTTCATAAGTCGATTTATCAATTCCATGAGCTAAAAGGGATTTCACTTTCTGCGCCAGTTGATCATCATTTGTGGTTAACATCCCCCCTTCCCCGGTAGTGAGATTCTTTGTGGGGTAAAAAGAGAAACAGCCAATATCAAAAGTCCCTGTCAAACGGGCCGTGGTGAGTACCACCAATGGTCTCAGCTGAATCCTCAATCACTTTCAGGTTATGTTTTTCAGCGATTTTCATGATAGATGATCATATCCGCGCTCTGACCCCCGATAATGAACAGGCATGATCGCTTCAGTTTTGGATGTGATCATTCGTTCGATGGATGCTGGATCTATATTGCAGGTGTCATACGATATATCCGCAAAGACTGGCACTGCCCCTCCTGTGATCACTGCATTCGCAGAGGCTACAAATGTAAAACTGGGTAGGATCACCTCGCCGGTGATCCCCGAACCTTCCACAGCCAAATGCAGGGCTGAGGTGCAGGAATTCATTGAAAAAGCATGTTTAACACCCAAATACGCTGCAAATCCCTCTTCAAACTCATGGTTCTTGGGACCATGAGCATACCAACCAGAATCAATGACCTCACAAACCGCGTCCTTTTCCTCCTGGCCTGTATAAGGAATACACAAGGGAATTTTTCGCATGATCGCTCCTAAATATCATCTATAACTATTTCGTATTAAATACATCCAGTTTTTTGTAAACATCCAGATAACGTTTGATGCCTTCTTCAAGTGATACCTGGGGGTCATAACCAACCATTTTTTTGGCTTTTTCGATCGATAAAGCCCCCCGTTTTGGCCTAAAGACATCTTCCTCTTCAACTATGTTAATTTCCAATTCGGGGATATGTCCCTTTAAGATATCCGCAAACTCCCGCAGAGTATATCCATGGCCGTATGTGATATTAAAAGCATTTCCCAGACCTTCTTCATGGAACATCACTTTGATTATTCCGTCTGCAGTATCTTCCACGAAAGAAAAATCAAGAGCTTGCAGGCCTCCGCCAAATAGTGTGATAGGTTTGCCAAGCAGAGCGTTTTCAACAAAGATCTGGCTCACTCTCCGGTTGACGTCAAATGGACCATAAACAGCTGAAGGGCGGACAATACTGTAGGGAATTCCATACCGGCGGCTGTAGGTTTCTGTCATCACCTCACCGGCATATTTTGTACCCCCGTAAATATCTTTCGGACGTTTAGGATGATCTTCCGGAGCGGGGATCTCATCAAAATCACCATAGATCATCGAGGAAGAAATATAAACGAATCGATCCACAAAATCAACATCCCGGAGCACTTCCAGTACGTTAACAGCACCTTCCAAAATACTGGTCAGCGCTTCCTCGGAATGTTTGTTGGAAAGATCAGCGATCGGGAGTGCTGCTAGGTGGAGGATTCTATCCGGCCTGGTTTCCATGATGACCCGGCGGAGGTGAGATTTATCCCGCGTGTCTCCTCTGCGGAAATCAATCTTGGTCTGTGATCCCTTCAAAACGCAGTTCAAAATAATCCTTCAATACGCTTTTGATCGGAGAAATGTAGTGCACAAAAGCATCGTAAACCACGATCTCGTGCCCCATCTCCAATAGTTTCCGACATACATAGGAACCGATGAATCCTGCTCCGCCAGTGATCAATACTTTACTCATTTTTACCGTCCTCATCTAAAAAAGTACTTAGTTCATCTCCTACCTTAAAGAAGCTTGAGGGATCCTTCTTTTCACCCTCGACAGTGATAGCTTTGACAAGCAAACCACGGTTGCTGGCGAGTACTACCACACCACTGCCGCGTTTTTGCGGCACTCTACCTGGAATCCCGATGATGGTTTCTTCAAGAAGTTCCGTCTGATCAATCTCAACTTTGGTGCCGCCCCGAAAAGAAAATGCCGCCTGGTAGGGGCCAAACATGCCACGGACCAGGTTGTGAACCTGAATATCTGTCAATCTGTCCCATTTAATCTCGCTATCACGGGGATACCGGCGGCTGTAATAACTACCAGCAAGGGGATTCTGCTTCTGGGCCTGGACCGTTCCAGTTTCAATCTGCTCCAGCACCTGGATTAACAGGCGGGGAAAGATCTCCAGTGTTTTTTTAAGAACGCTGGCGTGGGTATCATCCGCTTCGATTGGGTAGATCTCCTGAGCGATGATATCGCCAGTGTCGATTCCTTCATCAACATAAAAAATAGAACAACCACCGCTGGTTTCTCCATTGATGATCTGCCAGTTGATGGGCGCCGCACCCCTGTATTCAGGAAGTTTTCCGCCGTGTAAATTGATCGTACCCAGAGTAGGGATATCAATTACTTGTTTTTTAATGATTTTGTTATAACCGCAAAGGATAAAAAGGTCGGCCTGTAATTCCTGCAGCTTTTTAACTGAATCTGGTGAGTTGATCCTGTCCAGCATCAGAACAGGGAAGCCATACCGCTCAGCCAGGTCATCGATCTCATTATCCTGGACAACACCAACCACCGCCCTGACACTATACCCTTCTTCCAGGATATGAGCCAAACAAATACTTCCTCGTTGCCCTTTGCTGAAAAAAACGATTTTCATGGAGCTATCGTCCTTCCATCTTAATTGCTAAATTCATCGACCTGCCATTCTATGACCGGGCGAATTGGTCCATCAAAAGCGCCGGGCACATAACGATAGCCATCCGAGGTATCGATAATATCTACCTCCATATATTCTTTCCCGGGGATTAACACCTTATGGCCGGGTGAGTCAAAACCGATATAGATCCGGTAGGTCACATTATTGAGGATATTGGGCGGAATTTTTGCTATCGCGGTGTAGTGGCCAGGTTTGCGGTTAATTCCCTGCTGGATTTGGGCGTCTTCATAGGTGGCAAATACGGTTTCACTCATCGTGGTTTTGAACCGGAGATATAAACGCAAGATTCCTGACCTCTTCCACGATCTGGTAGTGGATCCTGATCTCAAACCCCTCATCGATCTGGAAAGTTGTTTTAACTTCTCCTGACTCGGATAACATCTCAATCCCGAAAAGGATCAGTTCTTTATCCCGAGGAGCATCCGCTTCAGACCAGTTCAAACGTCCCAGGGATGACACATCTTTGCTGGATAGATATTGGTTAAGCACAAAATCAACATCAGCATCCATTGTTAACATACCAGACTCTAGTAACAACCCCCGGGAACATAAGGAACGGACTGCGCCCATATTATGGCTGACAAAAAGAACAGTCCTACCCTGTTGGGAGACCTCTTCCATCTTGCCAAGGGATTTCTTCTGAAACGCAGCATCTCCAACTGAGAGCACTTCATCAATTAATAATATCTCCGGTTCAAGATGAGCAGCAACCGAGAAAGCCAATCTTACACCCATACCACTCGAGTAGAACTTTACAGGGGTATCAATGAATTTTCTGATCCCAGAAAACTCAACTATCTCATCAAATTTTTTATCAATTTCCGTCCGCGTCATGCCCAGGATCGTACCGTTCAAATATACATTTTCGCGCCCGGTTAATTCTGGGTGGAAACCTGTGCCAACTTCCAGAAGACTGGATACTCGGCCATTCAGTTCAACGGTCCCATGTGTAGGATAAGTGATCCGGCTGAGGATCTTCAACAAAGTGCTCTTACCCGCGCCATTTTTTCCTATGACACCAATCACTTCACCAGGTTTGATCTCGAATGACACATCCCTTATAGCCCAGATAATATCCTCGACTTCCTGGATATTTTGTTGTTGTCCTTCAAATTTCGTCAGTTTCCTTAACTTGCGAAAATTACGTATTGGACTCATTACCCAATCCGATATCACTTCAGCAAAAGTATCCCGAGCTTGTTTTTCATACCCGATTCTGTACCTTTTAGATAAATTCTCAACTTTTATTGCGTTTATTGACATAATAGTATCTCTTATATAAAAAAAATTATTGTGCTCAGGATCAAGCAACATCAGCAAAATATCGTTCCATGGATTTAAAATACAATGCGCCGCTCAGGAAAAAAGCCACAGCCATTAAAGATCCAACACCAAGAAGGTCCCAAGGCATCGCCCGTGTCCCCAGTAAAGCGGCTCTAAAACCTTCTATTACGCCAACCATTGGGTTAAGGGCGTAGAGAATCTGGTATTTCTCAGGTATGATACTGGTTGCATAAATCACAGGTGAAGCGTACATCAAAAGCTGGATAAAAAAATCCGCTCCATAACGTATATCCCGATATTGAATGGATAAAGCAGTCAACCACATACCCACACCAGCAGAGGTTAACATCATTACTATAATAAACACTGGAACCATCAAGGCCCAGATAGTTGGTTTCACACCAAACCAGACCATCAAACCCAACAAGATTATGAAGGAGATCCCGAAATCAATTAATTTACCAATGACAGGTGAAATCGGGATAACCAACCTGGGAAAATATACTTTGGTAATTAAGTTCTTTGAGCTGATTAAACTACCACTTGCGCTTGTCAGAGATGTAGAAAAAAAAGTCCAGGGAACTAGAGCAGTGTAGCTGAAAATTGAATATGGCAACCCTTCAGAATTTACTTTAGCGAGGTTTCCGAAGACAATTGTGAACACGATCATCGAAAAGACAGGCTGAATAATTGCCCAACCCACACCAAGAACAGATTGCGCATACCTGGTTTTTATATCCCGCCAGACTAGGAAAAAGAACAAGTCCTTGTACTGCCAAAGTTCATTCCAATCAATGACCTGTTTTCTTTTATCCTGGGGATCGATTATTATCTTTTTTATTTCAGTCTTCTTGTTATCCATTATTTACTCGATTCTAAGCCCAATTGATGGGTCAATTCTGATATTTTACGCTTTGACCTGATAAAATAAACTTCTATCGAAGTCATGCCAATTATTTATAATAATTCATTTTTCTTCACTCACAACTCCGGGAAATGATACTATGAAAACTGATTTTATTGAACTTATCAATCCATTTATCAAGAAACTTTTGGGCGTTAAGGTCCAACGCATAAAGCAGGTACCTTCCAGCACAACAGGGCCGACACTCAAAATGAAATATGTCCATGACCCGGTCTTGTCATATATGGTCGATCAGAAGCATAAAGATCGGTTGATCGCTGAATTATCTCTTGACGTTGATATTTTCAAATCAGAAAATCTAATTCCTTCCAATTCAGATTGCAGCTCATCTAGTATTGTTAATGACTTCTTTCGGATATATTCTTCTCGCAAGCTCACAGACAACACCCACGGTAGCGGCTTTCACACCGCCTTTTGGCTGTACACGATCGCTAGAATCTTTGATCCGGAATTAATTGTTGAAAGCGGTGTTTGGAAAGGCCATTCCTCCTGGTTATTATCCCAAGCCTGCCCAAACGCAGATCAGTATGGGTTTGATATCAGCTTGAACAACGTAGAGATATCCGAGCAAGGGATCCAAATGTTTGAACAGGATTGGCAATCCTTCACGTTCCCAAAATTCAATCCGGATAGAGCTCTCATATTTTTTGATTGCCATGTAAACCATGCCCAGCGAATAATCGAAGCAAAAGCCAAAGGTTTCAAACATATTCTATTTGACGACAACCCCCCCATTCATAAGCTCTACAGTTTTATCCCAGGTATTCCAACCGCTGCAATGCTAGCTGCCGGAGAGGGAATTGATAACACAGAGATATCCTGGGTCTGGAACGGTCAATCACAATCAGAACCGATCGATCTCAAAGAGGCTCAACAGGCCAAGGAGCTCATTAAAAAACACTACACGCTGCCTGATGTAGGAAGCCTCACCCGCTATGGCGGTTTTGCATTCCTTACTTACGTACAAATCTAAATCGTCAATTTCCTTGTCATATATAAAATAAATCGAAAAGTATTTTATAATTCAGCTATTGAATTATAAAATACTTTCACTTATTGTCAAGTTTCTTCTCGCGAGAATGAAATCTATCTTCACCTTTTTTCGAGCAAATCCAGGGTTGGCGTATCAAAGATAATCTTGTATCCTAACTCATCAATGAAAATGGAATTCTTCCCTTTTGATGAGACAATATAAACAGGTGAGTCAACAAAGTACGGCCCCAGACCTGTAGTGATATTCTCGACTCCTACATGAATAAATAAAGGTTGTCTATTGATCGCATGATTTCCTGAAAAGGCCCAGATTGGATACTCCCAAGTATCACTGTCGAGGTCCAAACCTACCACTTCGAGGTCTAGCTCATTTACAGTATCCAGGATTTGAACATAGTCCTCAAATATCAAAGGATATCCAGCAAAATATTGTTCCTCTCTATCGGTTCGGAGTATTGATGCATCCCGATAAAATGGTGAGATGATCTCTGCATATTGTATATAGCGGTCCGGGCGATCTGAGAACCACCTTTTTATGCTGGTATTCCGCAGAGGAGATCGATGCCGGAATAGCGGAACCAATGGTCTGGTAGAGTTTAACATTAAGAATGGGATACTGTATGAAACCAGGCTGATCAAGATCACAAAGCTCAAGATCTTATTTAATCGGCCCTTTTCGAGATTAAACCGACCAGTGGTGACCCAAACAGGAAAATCGGCAACTGCAGCCTCCCACCCCACGGCTGCCATTTCACCAACAATGAGTAAAACAGAATCATGATAAGAAATGAACCCAGTATTAAACTGAGGCTTCTCTTGTCTTCTCTTTTACACCAGGGATAGCAGATTACAGCGATGATCAGGAATAGAAAATGGAGCAGATTCCCAGCATCATCTTCATTGATTGAAAACTTGATCTCGAATCGAGTATCCTGAAAGAGAAATCTTGGATCATCGTTATAATCCCCCAGAAAATCTGAGACTTTTTCAGTCATGTACTGGTTGATATTTGGCAGGGGGAGCGCCAGGTGTGAGGTGCCATTTCTTATCAGATTTGCACCCAAGCCACCAAAAGAGATGCTGTCAGTTGTGATCTTGTTATTTTCCGTGGATAATGGATGTGAATATAAGGCGATATTCCTGGAAAAAACCCCAAAATTCATTGCCAGTGCAATAATAACGATCGATCCCAGTCTTTTAATCAAACCCATTCTCTCTTTCTGAGCAGTCTCCAGGAGCGCTACAAGTCCTACCACCAACCCAATCAAGCCGCAGTATAAATATGCCGTTCCTTTTGTATACAAGGCCAATCCAAGTGATAATCCGGCGAAGAGCACTACCTTCCAATCATTCTGGCGGATAGCTCTCAAGAGAAAGAAAGTGAAACTCAGACAAAAGAAGGCCATGATCAAATCGTTTTGCGTACTTGTGCTCTGGAGGAGAGCCATAGGCATCGTTGCAGCAAATAATACTGAGATCAACTGCCCTCGTCTTGATATCTTTAGGTAAGCAGCAATCTCCATGATCATCAGTAAGATCATTGGAAAACTTATCCATTGAACAAGATTGGCAAACCTGTCGGAACGGCTGATCAGTTGAAGATTTAATATTGCAAATTCTGCAAATGGCATGGAATAATTTTGTCTGGGAATTGAAGTGGTGTAATATTTGATACTTTGATTCTGGATCCAATTCGAAACTCGGGACATGTGATAAGTCATAAAATCATAATTATTCGGAGGAGATAATAAGGCAATACCAAGAGTGACAACAAGTATCAGTCCTATAGAGATCCATGTAATCATCTCAAAGGAAGATCTGTTCTTGATTCGCGACAGATAGTCCTTATCGGATAAATCCGAAAATGTAAAATTCCGGGTCTGTAATGTTTTAAAGATGATACCCAGCAATATAACCGCGAATAAGATCCAGCCGACGACTACCCAGGAACGGGTGATCATATTAAACAAGGATAATGATTCAATCAACGCTGCAATAAATCCCATTATCAATAAATATGATCTAATCACAGATTCTCTCAGACTTAACTCAGATGTTAGTTGCAGGTTGATTATCACCAGGAGAAAACAAATCATAATTAAAATCATATATCAACTAATCCTCAAACCCCACTCCGGCTGTTTTCAGATCCTCTAATAAGTACTCTGTCCTTAAAATAACACCCTCGTAGGTCATATGATAAGGAGTATCATGAAATAGGTTGGGAGCAAAACGATATCGCTTGGCTGAACCGATTATATCCAAACCACTTAGTTGCATCTCGTTTTCCACATTAGAAATCTGATCCTCTAGATAATTGAAGGATTCTGCCTGCAGACAAGGAAAGGTCAAGTATAAAATCGCCCCAGCATCCTCAACTTTTTGCTCATATACCAGGATGTAATTAATCAGATCCTGGTTATATTTTCCCTGGATCTTTATATGAGGTTGAACAATTCCTGGGGATCGGGTCCAGTGGATATAGGCGTCGCCGTACTCATTAAAAGATCCCCTTTCATAAATCCCAATATATGGATCTTGCTTGTAATTGTATTCGCTGGGTTTGATCTTTGAGACCGAGTATTCTGGCAGATATTTTCCGATATTGATCCATTGTCTCAGGTTCAGAGTGGTAATACTCGATCGATCAACATCAAGTACTGTTCTTAACAGCTCCTCTCCCCCATACATCTCTGTTCCATAAAACTGCTGGTACTCTAGAGCCAGAACAATCACATCTCCAGGCATAATATATTCTAGAGAAGTATCCAGCATATATTTTGCGCCCAGAGTGACATGCACCGCGGTATTGATCGTTTTTAGGCCCAGGCCTTTCTCAAGGATGGAACTATCAATTCCGTAGGCCAGATTTGACCCTCCAATCAGGATCAGCCGCGGCGGCGGGGTATTTTCCAGCAGACTGTCCTTGTCTATTTTGGCAAATAAGAGAGATTTGGAGGCTCTTGGGGTTGGCGGTACAGCAATAGACATCACTAAAATAAATATTCCGGGGATGATAAAAAAGAGCATCAAGCGTTGAAGAAATTTTCTCAAAACATATCCTTTAGAACTGGAAATAAATGAATTGTTGTTCATTTCCTGAAAATAAAAATACAACATAGATCAGCCCATAATAAAAAATCCAACGGAAAGCCGGATTCCATTTCCGACCAAAATTTTCGAGAGCGTGATCCCCGTCTCTCCCTAACCATTCAACAACCAATAAACCCGCAACCCAAAGCAGGGTAGTAAAAACTCTCCCTTCGGCCTTCAAATGCAGGTATCTGGAAATAGAGAACTCGAAAATATCCTCTGGAGGATGATCTTGAGATGAGTCAGGTTTTCTGCCCTGAAAAATATCCAGGCGAATACAGTTAACCCAAAGGTGGCCATCATACTGAAGAAATCTTTCAGCGACGGCAGCAATCTATATTCCGCATTCTCAAGCAGGTTTTTCCGATTTCTGTTCATCAGCATAAGGGGGAGGAAATATAGCGCATTCAGCAGGCCCCAGGCGATAAAGGTCCAGTTAGCGCCATGCCAAAGTCCACTGACCAGGAAGATCACAAAGGTATTCCTGATGGTTTGCCAGGTTCCTCCCCGGCTGCCGCCGAGGGGGATGTATAAATAGTCCCGAAACCAGGTTGTTAACGAAATATGCCATCTGCGCCAAAATTCAGCGATATCCCGGGAAAAATAAGGGAAAGCAAAATTTTTCATCAAGTCAAAACCGAACAAGCGGGCAACCCCGATAGCAATATCAGAATAACCAGAAAAATCCCCATAGATCTGGAAAGCAAAAAACACTCCCCCCAACAACAAGGTGCTTCCAGATTGATCCGCCGCATTATCAAAAATCGTATTTACAAAGACTGCACTGCTGTCCGCGATAACGATCTTCTTAAATAAACCCCACAGGATCTGCCTTAATCCGTCCACGGCTTTCTGATAATCAAAAACACGGTCAGTTAAGAATTGGGGAAGCAAACGTGAGGCACGCTCGATCGGACCAGCTACCAATTGGGGGAAAAAGCTGACATAAGCAGAATAAACCAGAAAATCCTTCGTTGGCTTGAGTTTTCTTCTGTAGATGTCAATGGAATAACTCAGGGTTTGGAATGTATAAAAGCTGATCCCAACGGGCAGGATAATGTTCAGGGAGCGCAATCCGATATCTCTTCCGAAAAAAGTGAATACACCCGCCAGATTAGCAAGGAAGAAGTTGGCATATTTGAAATAGGCCAGGAATCCCAGGTTGACCAGAATGCTTACCAGCAGAATCCACTTCCGCTGGGTTTCTCTTTCTTCCTGTCCTAAACCTAATCCAACAAAATAGTCAACAACGGTGCTGAAGAAGATCAGACCCAGAAAGCGCCAATCCCACCAGCCGTAAAACACATAACTGGCAACAAGTAACAGTACATTTTGCAGTTTCCGGTTATTCCTTAATAGCATCCAGTAAAGAATGAATACTATTGGCAAGAATACAGCAAAATCCAGTGAATTGAAAAGCATAATAGAATATTTTTTTGGATTATCAGAAATGGCACATCATCATGTAAATAATTACAATCCAGAATCCAATACTCTATTCAATAGATCCTGAATATTCTTGCAGTGTTTTCCTAATTTTATCTGTAGGTCAATCCGTTTTGATATCCTGGACCCAAGAACGTTCCTTCAGATACCAATCCACTACATTCTGGATTCCCTGCTCTAGTGAAACCTGCGGTTCCCAGCCCAATACCTGCTTGGCTTTACTCACATCCGCCTGGCTGGTCAAGATATCTGCCATATGACGGGGATGGTGAACGATATTCGCTTTTTTCCCGATGATCTTTTCCAAAGAATCGATCAAGCTGTTAATTTCCAATAATTCATGTCCTCCCAGATTGATCACATCATATCCCAGGGGTTTTAATGCAGCGATCGTTCCCCTGGCAATATCATCCACATAAGTGAAACCCCGCGATTGAGTACCATCGCCCATCAAATGAACGGGTTGCTCTTCCTGGATCCATTTCACAAAACGGAACATGACACTATCTGGTCTGCCCGCAGGGCCATATACATTAAAATATCGCACAACCGTTACATCAATATCATAAAGATAATGATAAGCATGGGCAATGGATTCTGCTGCTTTTTTACTGGCTGCATAAACCTGCAGTGGATGATCGGTATTTTCGGTTTCCGGTGTAGGCCTGGCCGCATCATCTCCATATAAGCCGGCTGTGGAAGCAAGTAAGAATTTCTTAATCCCTTCCCGGTGACAGAATTCCAGTAAATTCAAAGTCCCGGTAGCATTTGTATCCAAATACACCCAGGGATCTTTAAGACTGTCCCGAACACCCGCCCGTGCAGCGAGGTTGATCACGGCCTTAAAATCTTGGCCTTTGAGCTGGTCATTTTCCAAAATTGAACGATCGCTTACATCTAATTGGAGAAAACTAAAATCTGGGATTTTCCTTTAACTTCGCCAGGCGATATTCTTTCATGCGAATATCATAGGCATGATTCATATTATCAATACCGACAACTGCAGCGCCGCCCTCAAGAAGCTTTTCTGAAACCACAGATGCTATGAATCCTGCTGCGCCAGTTACTAAGTATCTATCCATTTTATATCCTGATATCCTGTTTTATAACCCTCTCACTTTGTCATCATTCTCACCCAATCCACCAAGTGCATTGCGAGTATCCATAATCGATTTGGCTTTTTTGTATATAGCCTCATAATCATACTGACTGTGATTGGTAATGATCACAACACAATCGACTTCCTCAACGGCCGCCATCAGATCCGGAACACTGGAAAGATCAATATTCTCATGGTGCAGTTCCGGGATAAATGGATCGTGGTAGGATACATTCGCGCCACTCTGGAGCAGCAGACCAATCACATCAAGTGCCGGGGATTCCCGAACATCATCAATATCAGGTTTGTAGGCCACCCCCAATACAAGAACCTTGCTATCGTTGATAGCTTTATGCTGCCTGTTCAAAACTTCCTGGACTTTACCGACAACATAACGCGGCATTCCCGTATTGATCTCCGAAGCGAGGTCAATGAAACGCGCGGTATAGTTCAGCGATTTTAATTTCCAGGACAGGAATAAAGGATCGATTGGAATGCAGTGTCCTCCCAATCCTGGACCTGGAGTGAATTTCATAAAACCAAATGGCTTGGTCGCTGCTGCGTCGATCACTTCCCAAACATCAATGCCCATCCGGTCGCACATGATCGCCATTTCATTGACCAGGCCGATATTCACCATCCTGAAGGTATTCTCCAGCAGCTTGGTCATCTCGGCTACTTCCGCAGTTTTTACCCGGACAACATTTTCCATTGCACCTTCATAATAAACGGCTGCCATTTCGGTACAGGATGAAGTGATACCACCGACAACTTTAGGCGTGTTAATTGTTGTCCAATCCTCTCTGCCCGGATCTACTCTCTCTGGAGAAAAAGCCAGGAAGAAATTTTCACCCACAACCAGATCACCTTTTTCGATCAGTTTGGGCAGCAGCAGCTCCCGGGTGGTTCCCGGGTAGGTTGTGGATTCCAGGACCACAACCATGTCCTCATGGACATAGGGTGCGATTGATTCTGACACTGAAACAATAAATGACATGTCTGGGTCTCTGGTTTTCCGCAAGGGCGTTGGCACACAAATACTGACCGCATCCGCTTCCCTGACAATCGAAAAGTCTGTCGTAGCAGAAAGCGATTTTTCATCCACCAGTTTTTTTACATGGCTGGTTGCCACATCATCGATATAGCTTATTCCACTATTGATCTGGTCTACTTTCTTTTCATCCAGATCCACACCGGTTACTTTGTAACCGGCGTTTGCCAGAACTGATGCCAGAGGCAAACCTACATATCCAAGCCCCAAGATCACAACATGGGCAGAACGATCATTCAGTTTCTGTAAGAGATTATTTTTATTCATAATTATAATTTTCCATTATTTCTAGATTTTTCAAAACAGGCTTAATTGTTCAGCCTTGTTATTATCCTCGTATTCATTCTCCGGTTTATAATCCGGCACCTTTTCAACCTCCCGGATAAGATCGGGTAACTTAGCAAAGTCCTCCTCAACTACCGGCCGCAGTGAAGGTCTGTGCAGGGCGGCTGCCGGGTGGAAAAAAGGCACAACAAGCATTCCTTTAACCTTGACCGGCTGACCGTGGATCTCACTGATCTTTGTCTGAGGGATGAATTTTGCCATGGAAAAACGCCCCAGGGTCACAACCACCTTTGGATTTATAATCTGCAGCTGTTTTTCCAGATAAGGGTCACATGCCAATAACTCTTCAGGTTGAGGATCACGATTTCCAGGCGGTCTGCATTTGACAACATTGGTGATAAATACCTGCTCTCTTTTCAGTCCAATACCATCCAGTAATTCTACCAGCAGTTCACCCGCAGCCCCAACAAACGGTCGTCCCTGCATATTCTCATGGAATCCAGGACCTTCTCCAATGAACATGATCTCAGCATTCGGCGGTCCTTCTCCTGGTACTCCCTTTTCGCGGGAATGGCATAGATCGCATTTTTTACAGGAAGATACAGCTTCCGCTATTTTTTTCAGCTCGAGATTCTGGTCCATGTACACCTTCACTCCTGGTTAGGGAGAAGGTTAACCCGGGATCGGGTCACCTTTATGCAGATAATAAGGCTTAAGCGTTAATACATCATCCACATCGCCAGCCTGCCATCTCTCCCAGGCAAGTTCCGCGAGGTACTTTGGGCTTCGCATTGCCAGGGTAGGATCCGCAGTTTTAATCAGCTCATGATCCGCCACAATTTCGCGGATCTGCTTGGTCAGCTCACCTGTCAGTAGACAGGGCTGGTCTATTTTATCTAGCAACTCGGAGAGGGAAAGATTCTCAACATTATTTTCTGATACCCATAGATCATTTTCAAGGCTATACCAGCCAACTGCCAATCTGCTGCGGCCAGCTTGCAGCACCGCTGCCAGTCTGATGTTTTCAGGAGGAATCGCTCTGGCAGTGATATCCAGGGTGGGAATGCCAATTACCGGGAGTTGGTGAGTATATGCAAGCCCTTTTACGAGAGCCATACCAATCCGCAAGCCGGTGAATGATCCCGGTCCAATCGCAATCGCCAGAACATCGAGATCCTTGGCAGTCAATCCAGCTCGATTAAGATTGGCTTGCACAGCTCCTGCCAGTTCTACGGTATGAAATCGACGGGATATCCAGCTTTCTTCACAGAGCACAAGCTGGCCATCATAGATGGCTATGCCAATCGATTGAGTCGAAGTATCTATACCTAATAACATCTATGCTCCGTAAATTTCTCCCTTAAATCGATCCAGAATACTCTGATGCCTATTTCCACTGGCATGGACGATAAAATCTCTCTGTTCATCATTAATTAATTGCATTTTGATCCAAAGATATTCATCAGGCAAGGCTTCTTGAATTCGATCCGCCCACTCAACCAGCATCGGACCCTGAGCTAACATCGCATCCAGATCCAGATCAAGGGCTTCATCCGGACCAGATAATCGATAAGCATCTAGGTGAAAAAGCTGTTTGTGGTCCAGTCTCCGGTAAACGTTCACCAAGACATATGATGGACTGGTAACGGAATCATATGACCCCCACCCAGAGGCGATGCCCTGCGCAAGAGTAGTTTTACCTGCCCCGAGGTTGCCCTCCAAGCAAATCACATCCCCAGGAAGCAGCAGCTCACCCAGACGCATGCCTATCCGGCGGGTCTGGGTGACACTGCGGCTGATCACTTCAAATGAGCCTTTTTTTATTACGGCCATATCAGATTTCCCTCTTCGCCAAATGACGTGAGAGTTGACCTTATTTTACCATTCCCGATCAACCGATTTTTTTCAGATCCGCCAGGGATGCGATCAACATCTTCTTCTGTTCATTCTTCTTTAAGTCTTTAAAAAAGATCTCTAAAATTTCATCATCATCCCGCACCTCACTGGTTAGAACTAATCCATTTCCCCATTTTGGATGGAGAACCTTGTCCCCAGGGTGATATTGGGATTCAGCGACGACAGGTCTTTGATTCATTTGCATATCTTTCCATTGTTTTACCGGGATCGCACGTTCAGATGTGGTTCTAAAAGTATAATGCTGATCATTGTCCGAACGTATCTCAAGAGGGATATCCGAATAATAAGGGGATTCATCCAGATATTCAATTCCGCCATAGATCAAACGACGTAAAGAATGGAAAAGCATTAGTTGATCCTTTGCTCTGGTAATGCCGACATAAAAAAGCCGGCGCTCCTCCTCCATAGCTTCTGGATCACCAAAAGATCGTTGATGCGGGATAATTCCATTATTCACGCCAATAATCATTACCTGCTTGAATTCTAGACCTTTAGCCGCATGTAATGTCAATAAAGTGACCTTATCTTGACTTTGGTCTACAGTATCCTGGTCTGAGACCAGAGCGGATCTTTCCAGGAAACTATGCAGCCCAACAGTCTGGTGTTCCAAAGCTAAGCGCATCAATTCATCAATATTTTCCCAGCGCTCATAACCTTCCCGGGTGCCATTTTCAAGATAATCCCTGTAATCAATATCTTCAACAACCTGATGGATTATCTCCACCGGAGGAAGGGTTTCATGGACCTTCCGCCATTTGAGCAGTTTTTTACTAAAAGCAGCGAGACTCTTTCCAGCAGCAGGAGAAAATGAGTCTAAATCATGCGACCCTTCTTGCCCAAGTCTCAACAGCATTTCCCCGGGTGAAATTGCCAAGGATTCGGAGACCCGGACTAAAGTCTCAAATGTTTTGCCGCCAATCTTTCGCCGAGGTGTATTAATAACCCGCCTTAAACTAACAATATCACTTGGATTTACTATCAGGCGCAAATAGGCAATGATATCCTTCACTTCCCGCCGGCCGTAAAATTGCTGGGCGCCAACCAGTTTATAGGGCAGATCAGCTGATAAAAAGACTTCTTCCAACACACCTGATTGCGCATTTGTCCGGTACATCACTGCAAAATCAGATGGTGACGCTTTCTTTTCATTCAATTGTTTCCAGATAATTTTCACTACCTGCTCAGCCTGTTCACGATCATTATCTGTTTCATTGATAAGAATTTTCGCCCCCTGCCCCCGGTCAGTAAACAAGTTTTTTGGAGTGCGGTTGGTATTCTTGTCAATAACAGCCATTGCCGCGTCCAGGATATTCTGTGTGGAACGATAATTCTGCTCAAGTAAAACGATCTCAGCATCCTGATAATCTTTTTTAAACCGAAGGATATTTTTATAGTCCGCCCCCCTCCATCGGTAAATTGACTGATCTGAGTCACCGACAACAAAAATGTTCCTGTGGTGGGATGCCAGATGTTTCAACAATGTGTACTGAGCCAAATTTGTATCCTGGAATTCATCAACCAGAATATGATGATACCTGCGAGCATATTTTTCGCGAATTTTATCGTTATCACGCAATAGAATAGCAAACTGTAAAAGCAGATCATCAAAATCAAATGCATTGCTGCTTAAAAGGATCTTTTGATATTCAACATAAACTTGAGCAATAACCTGATCTGTTTTGGAATCAAGAGAAATTTCATTTGGAAACTTGAGTTCATTTTTCGCAGCAGATATAGCACCGAGAACATTTTGAGGTCGATACTCTGTTCCTGAATTATGCTTCTTATCTTCGTCAATTAATTTGAGATCTTTAAATATTTGTTTTACAACTCTAAGTTGATCATCCGCATCAAATATGACAAAATTATGATCTACTGGCAAATATTCAGCTTCCATTCGCAAGAATCTGGCACAGGTAGAATGGAAAGTGCCCAGAGTTAACCCCTGGGCATATTGACCCAGCAAACCTGTTATCCGCTCTCCCATTTCACTAGCGGCCTTATTCGTAAACGTGACAGCGATCATATGGTAAGGCTGGATCTTTAGTTCACTTATCAGATAGGCTGCCCGGTGGGTTAACACCCTGGTTTTGCCAGAACCGGGCCCAGCCAGGATCAGGATAGGACCAGGGTCGGCTGTGACAGCCTTGATCTGCTGTTTGTTGAGTCCATTCAGGGTATCCATACTGGGCTGATTCTAATGGGTTGGTAGTTGCATGTCAATCACATTGCGCAATTATCTACCCCGAGATAGAATCTATCCATGACTTGGGATTTAATCGGACACCAATGGGCTGTCCAAATGCTGCAAGGCCATCTAGAAAACAATACCCTTCGGCACGCGTATTTGATCACGGGGCCCAGCGATATCGGAAAGAAGAATTTAGCGATCCGGTTCATCCAGGCCATTTGCTGTCCCAATCCCAAAAGTCCAGGCATCCCCTGTCTGGATTGTCCAACCTGCAACCGAATTCAGCGCCTGGAACATCCAGACATCTTTCCTGTCGCTGTTGAAGAGGGCAGCAAACAGATTAAGATCGATCAGGTCCGGGATCTGATCAGAAATCTTTCCCTTTCTCCCTATGAAGCCTCGCGGCGATTTGGCTTATTGATCGATTTTGAATTAGCAAACAGACATACGCAGAATTCACTGTTGAAAACCTTGGAGGAACCACCTGGGTCCGCAATCCTGATTCTTACCGCAGAGTCCGCAAGTTCCCTTTTTGAAACAGTCTCCTCCCGCTGTGAAGAAATCAAGCTCAATCCAGTGCCCATCCAGACGACCCGCAAGGGTTTACAAGACCAGTATCAGATCCCGGAAGATCAAGCTGACTTCCTGGCTAAGATATCTGGCGGAAAACCGGAACTCGCCCTGAAATATCATCAGGAACCTGAAATCCTTGAGAGGAGAAACAAGCTCCTCGATCAACACTACGAAATCCTGGGGCAAAACTCCGTGGCCAGGTTTGCCTACGCAAATCAACTGATCAAAGATCCGGTTATGGTCCAGGAAATGTTAACCACCTGGAGTTCAATTTGGCACGATATTCTCCTCCAGGCAGGAAAATCTGATACCCCTATCCAGAACATCGATCGCGAGGCTGAGATCAATTTCATTCACAAAACTGTTGATTTGCAGGTTGCTAGAAAAACAATCAACCTTTTCCGACAGGCCCATGCTTTGCTGCAGAAAAATGCCAATCTCAAACTGACCGTTGAGGATTTGCTTCTACAGTTCCCGACAATCAAAGTTTAATAGTAAACACTCAATCTCTGTTGAAATATGTGATTTTTTAATAAGAACATCAAGTCAACGATTAAATAAAACTCAATCCGGCTTCCAGGGGAATTATTGGCACAATTTCCCCCTTGCTGAAACATACAAAACTGAGAGTACATTCATCCCTGAAAGATTAATAAATCCATTTTAATGAATATACGGTCATTATTGCATTCCCCAAACCCTTTTTCGGGGTTTAGGGAGTGTTTAACGGGCATTTTAAGCATTTATCAAAACCTTTTCCGGGAATTGAGTTAGAATATTGCTAGCAGGGTCTATTGAATGACTACAAATAAAAAAAACAATTTGGAACCAATCAAAGAAACACAAAAAGCCTCCCTGGAGCTGCTTTATCGCATCAGCCGCGAAATTGCAACTACCCTGGATCTATCTACTGTTCTCGAGCGAGTATTATCGCTTTCCTTAAAAACCATCGGAGCCATCAGCGGCAGTATTATCGTCATTGACGAAAATGGGACTCCCATCGAGTCTGCTATGATCGTGAATGATCAGATCATCTCCCATACTAACGAACAGCTCCGGGCAACATTGGAAGAAGGACTGGCGGGTTGGGTGGTAAAAAACCGCGATGCAGTGAACATTCCTGATACAAGCCAGGATGAGCGCTGGCTCCGCCGCCCGGATGATGATGTAACAGGCGCAAAATCAGTCGTCGCTGTACCAATCACAGCTCGAAATGACTTGATGGGTGTTATAACCTTGGCCCATCCAAAACCCCAATATCTTCAAAAGTATCATTTGGCTCTGGTCCACGCAATCGCGGATCAAGCCGGTATTGCGATCCTGAATGCCCAGCTTTACGGGGAAAGTGAACGCCGTGCCCGAACAATGACCGCCCTGGCGAACAGTGCCACAGCAATGTCCTCAACCTTAAATCTGGAAACTGTCATCGATAATATCCTCAAGGAAATCCAGACAGCCCTCCAGGTAGAGGCTGTCACTTTATCGTTGATCGATAGAGAACAAAGCCATCTTGTGTACAAGGCTGCCAGCCACGATAGTATTGATCTGCGATCTTCGCTGGTCGACAGAAAGATCAGAATTGGACAGGGATTCGCTGGTTGGGTTGCAGAAAGCGGCGAAGGGGAAATCATCCCTGACACTAAAAACGATCCCCGTTTTTCCCAAACCAATCAGCTATTCCCGGAGGTATCTCCTTTTGCTATAGTTGCTGCACCAATTTTTATACCAGGGAAGATCCTCGGTGTGCTGGAGGCGATCAACCCCCTTTCTGGACATTTCCAGGCGGATGCTCTCCAAGTATTATCTGGCATAGGCAGCCTGGCAGGTTCTTTCATTCAAAACGCCCAGCTCTACGAAGATGTCCAGATAGCTCACAGCCGCTATCATGACTTGTTTGAAAACAGCATTGACCCGATCATCATCACTGATCTCGAGGGTAATGTCATAGAAACTAATAACCGCACCCTGCAAACCAGTCAATTTTCGGACGAAGAATTAAAGGAATTATCCATCAGCGAAATTCATACTGTGGATTGGGATCAAGTAGGAGCTGATTTTTCGAACCTGCTGGATGGGGTATCCTGCTCGTATGACTCCAAACTATTTACCCAGAATTCTGAAGAGATACCTATTCAAGTGAATGTCCACCAGATCCAAATCGCCAACGAATGCAGAATCCAGTGGATATTAAGAGATATCTCAGAAAGGAAAAAATTGGATCAGCTTCGGGAAGATCTTACTTCAATGATCTTCCACGATCTACGATCTCCCTTATCAAATGTTATCTCAAGCCTGGATGTTATCCAGGCATCTCTCCCAGGCGCGCAAGACGAGGAGATCCAGGAGTTATTTGCTATCGCCAATCGATCCACTGTCAGGATCCAGCGCCTAACAAAATCACTTCTGGATATCAACAAACTCGAGAGCGGACAAACAATTACCAATCTGGAAGAAGTAAAACCAGATGAATTGATCAATTATGCCAAACAAGAGCTTATTACCCAATCTGATGCAAAAAAACAAACGGTCACCCAGAACACGCCTTCAAACCTTCCCCCAATACAGGCTGATAGGGATATGTTGGAGAGGGTGTTGATAAATCTTTTCCAGAACGCCATCAAATTCACTCCATCCAATGGTCAAATTGAATTTGGCATTGAAACCGATGGAGAGCTGATTCGTTTTTGGGTTCAGGATTCAGGCCCAGGAGTGGATCCCGAGTATATTGATCGGATCTTTGATAAATACACCCGCATTCACCCGGATGAGAGGATCAAAGGTTTAGGGTTGGGATTGGCTTTTTGCAGATTGGCAGTTGAAGGCCACGGCGGCCGGATCTGGGTTGAGAATTTGCCAGAAGGGGGCGCTATATTCAGTTTTACAATCCCCGTTGCATAAGTTAAGCACAATCAGACTGGAAAAACTACTTAGGAGATTTAATGCACGAAATCAAACCCGGGATATATTACGAAGACTCTTATCCAGGACCAACCATCGGTGCAATCCTGCTACCCCGGGGAATGATCTTCATTGACGCACCCCTCCGACCTGAAGATGGACATCGCTGGAAAACCACATTATTGAATCGCAGCCAAGGGACTATCCATAAACTGGCTGTTTGCCTGGACGATCATCCGGACCGCACAATTGGGGCAAAGAGCCTGGATTGCCCTATCTTGACACATAAAGATGCCGCAACTAGCTTACAGGAACCTACCACGATTTTCCGGGGACAGTTCTCTGAGAGTGGTGGACAATGGGATAAATATCCCGAGACATCAAATATGCAGTGGTTGATCCCTGATATTACTTTCACAGATAAAATGCAGTTCCATTGGTCAGACGAGGAAGTGATCGTGGAGCACCATCCCGGTCCCAGGCCTGGTTCCAGCTGGGTCATCATCCCATCGGAAAAAGTGATGTTCATCGGGGATGTGGTTGTGGATAATGGCCCTCCGTTCCTGAGCAAAGCCAATTTACCAACCTGGATTGACACGCTGGATGTTTTACTCAGAGCCCGTTTTCGTGATTACACGATGATCAGTGGGCGAGGCGGCCCTATAACCCCTGATAATATCCGGGATCTGAAAAAAATCTTCCGGAAAATGGACCGCCGGATTGATAAGCTAGCCAGCCGAAAAGCTTCAGCTGAGGACATAAAAGACCAGGCTGAGAAATTCCTGGACGATTTTAATTTCTTAAAACGGGACCGGGAATTTTTCCTGCAGAGGCTTCAACACGGATTATCGCAATATTACTTGAGGAATTATTTTCCACAGCAGGATGATAATGGAAAGAAAATCCTCTAACTATTTCCCCCTCAGGATAATTCTTACCAGGATTTCAATCATGAACGTTCCCGACCAAGACAACAATCCCGGTTATATTCCCCTCTTCCAGACAATCCGCGGAAAATATTGTTGAGTCAATCCATTATGGTGCCATTGCGGTAGTCACAGCCGGAGGAGATCTATTCGCCTGGGCAGGGAATCCAAATGCTGTTACATTCTTGCGATCCTCAGCAAAACCTTTCCAGGCTATTCCATTGGTGGAAATGGGCGGAGTGGAGAGATTTCAGATGACAGGTGAAGAATTGGCGATTACCTGCGCTTCCCACTCCAGTACAAATATCCATTTAAAAACTATTCACAGCTTGCAGGGAAAAATCGGTGTTAATGAAGAAGATCTCCTGTGCTGCAGCCATCAACCATTTGATAAAGCCAGCCGCCTAATTCTAAGGGATCAAGGTAAATCACCATCGCCAAATTATCATAATTGTTCGGGGAAACATACTGGCATGTTAGGCCAGGCTGTTTTGATGGGGGCCTCCAAAGAAAAATATACTGAAGTTGATCATCCCGTCCAAACAGCAGATACTGGAAACCTTTTGTGATTTTTGCGGGCTTAAGCCAGACCAGGTCCAGATCGGAAGGGATGGCTGCTCGGTGCCAACCTTCGCCGTCCCGCTTTATAATGCTGCCCTGGGCTGGGCCCGATTGGTCGATCCGCAGGGATTGCCCGGGACCCGTTCCCAAGCCTGCCGTCAGATCACTTCTGCTATGGGAGATCACCCATTTCATGTAGCTGGCCCCGGGCGATTGGATACCAGGCTGATGGAGATTGCAAAAGGGAAGATCATCTCCAAGGCAGGCGCCGAGGCATACCAGGCTGCCGGAATAGTTGAAGGCGCAATCGCTCCAGGATCTCCGGCATTAGGCATCACAATGAAAATTTCCTGCGGAGACCAGGGAAAACGAGCTCTCAGGGGCAGTGATGCTCGAGGTTCTCCGGCAATTAAATCTCCTCTCACCAGAACAAATGAATGAATTAAGTGATCTTGGACCTGGGCAGAAATACAACAATCAATGCCAGATCCCAATAGGTGAAGGAAAACCCTGTTTTCAATTACAATACAGCTAATCTATGAACAAAAAACAGTTAGCGGCTGAGATCCATCAATTATTGGTGGATAAATATGGCCGACCAACCTGGCGTCCGCACCTTTCTCCTGTTGGGGAATTGGTATCAACCATCCTATCTCAGAACACCAATGACGTTAACCGAGATATTGCTTATAAAACTCTCCGAGAGAAATACCCCACCTGGGAAGAGGTCAGAGATGCAGACCAGGAACAGATCATCAAGCTTATCAAAACTGCAGGATTGGCCAACCAGAAAGGTCCAGCTATCCAGAATGCCTTAAGGGAAATCACGGCTGAAAGGGGAAAGATTGAACTTGATTTCTTGAAGTCGCTCTCTAGCCAGGAAGCCACAGATTGGCTGGTCAAATTAAAAGGTGTTGGGCCAAAAACAGCTGCGATCGTACTGCTATTCTCTCTCGATATGCCGGCCTTTCCTGTTGATACACATGTATACCGAATCACCGGGAGGCTGGGTATCCGGCCTGAAAAAATGAATGCCAACCAAGCCCATAGCTACCTGGCGGAGCAATTTAAAACAGAAACATTCTATCCAGTTCACCTGAACATCATCCGCCTGGGGCGGGAAGTCTGTAAAGCCCGCCAGCCCCTATGCCAGGATTGTCCTCTCACCAAGATATGTGAATATTATGCCAATCTTACAAACAAATAGACCTAAAAGGGTGGCTTTTTGGAACCGGTTTTTGATCTTATCTCTCGCCGTTCTGCAAAGTTGCGCACCGGTATCTGGAGCAGATCTGATTCCAACTCCAACCGAACAACCAATGCCGGGAAACACATTGCAGAAGGAATTTGTCGAGAGATATACAGTTGTTGGCATTGATCGGGAGTCATTCCTACCTATCTATCAAAACCCCACAGCTGATTCCCCTAAAGCTGGTCAGATTCCATCATTTGGCACTGATATCCTCCCAACGGGAGAAGTCCATCAGGATAATGAAATTATCTGGGTGTTTATTGAGCATGAAGATACATCCGGGTGGGTAAACATGGAATTCTTAGCCGAACAATATGGCAGCCTACCTGATGAATTGATCCTGAGGGGACAAGAAGTGCTTGAAGGTCTAAAAACAGGGCAGTATGACATCATAAGCCCTTTCATTCATCCAGAATTTTGCCTGCGGTTCTCACCCTATTCATATCTAAATGAAGACAACCAAAAGATCTGTCCCACTGAACTGGAAAATCTAATCAACACTGAGGATCCTATCACCTGGGGCCGATTTGACGGGACCGGAAACCCAATTAATCTAACCTTCAGTGATTACCATCAGCAATTTGTATATGATCAGGATTATTTTAATCCCGCAGTGATTGGTTATAACATTGAGGTTAGTACCGGGAATGCCATAAATAATATCAGGGAAATCTTTCCGGATGGTGTTATGATTGAATATCATTTTCCCGGATTTGATCCCCAATATGGCGGTTTAGATTGGCGGAGCCTGCGATTGGTATTTATTCCAGAAAATGGGCACTGGTACTTGGCTGCTATAATCCATGGAGAATGGACCATATAAACTCAGTCCCAACTTAATCTTATGAGAAGAAGATTTTATCAGCTTTCAACCCTGATCATTCTGATCGTAACAATTTCTATTGCGGGATGGTATCTGATCGCCAATCGGCGGTCTAACTCTGTTCCGGTTGAAGACCCAGCCAGCACAGCAGCGGCCAATACTGGTGATCTGCCAGTTCTTACTCCTGTACCTTCCTCTACTCCCATCCTGCCACCTTTAGAGAGCTCAATATCTGGTGATGTATATTATTTTTATGGGGACTGGGAATCAGCCATTACCAGTTACGAGGATACACTGGCCCAGGCCCAAACTGCTGAAGAAGGCAGCGCAGCATTATTAGGCCTGGGGAAGGTCTTTATCCAAAAAGGAGATTACCAAAAAGCGCTGGATTACCTGCGGCTGCTGGTGGCCAGCTACCCTGATTCAGACATCGTCCACAAAGCCTATATCGCCCTGGCCGAAACCTATACAGCCCTTGACCGACACCTGGAAGCAGCGGATGTCTATACACTGTATCTGAATCATCGCCCCGGCATCCTGGATGCATACATGCAGCATAATAGGGGAGATTCCCTTTCTGCTGCGGGAGAATCCATCAAGGCAATTGAAGCCTACCAGGCAGCCATTGCTGCTGGAAGTGGAGAGGATCTTTATACTCTTCAGTTGAAAATTGGCCAGGAATATGCCGAGATGGAAGATTACAACACGGCCATTGTCATCTACAACGATGTCTATACCCAAACTAGTAATGACTATGCTAAAGCCAGGGCGGATTATTTACTTGGACTTGCCTACCTGGAAATTGGACAAAACGATCTGGCAGAAGCAGCATTCAGGGACGCAGTTCTGCAGTTCCCTCTCAGCTACGATTCTTACCTGGGTTTGATCGAGATCGTTGATAATGGTTTTTCAATAAATGATCTCGACCGCGGACTGGTGGATTATTATGCCAGCCAATATAGCTATGCGGTGGAAGCTTTTGATCGCTACCTTGCAGATCCCGAGGCCGGGGATCGCGGTACGGCACTGTACTTTAAAGGTTTTTCACTTCGGGCTATGGGTAAACATGAAGAGGCCTTGATCGCCTGGAATGAACTGATAAATAAATATCCTGATCATGCTTACTGGGTTCAGGCCTGGGAATTCAAGGCCTATTCACTCTGGTTTTATTTAGACCGCTATGCTGAAGCCAGCCAGGTTCTGCAAGATTTTGTACAAAAAAACCCTTATCAGCCCCGGGCAGCAGAATTCCTCTATGACGCAGGCAGAATTGAAGAACTTACAGGAGATCTCGAAACCGCATCTGCTCTCTGGAAACGCGTTTTTGATGAATATCCCACTTCGTCATATGGTTCTCTCAGTTTATTTAAAAGCGCTATTTGCCAGGTACGGTTATCTTCTTATGACTCTGCATTATCCAGGTTGTCTATCTACAGAGACGCTTCCCAGGACTTTGAGGAACTTTCCCAGGCATTGTTCTGGATTGGTAAGGTTTATCAAATGCAGGGGAATGCCGATGCGGCTGAAGCAGCCTGGCGGGAAAGTGCCAACGCAGATCCAACGGGTTATTATAGTGAACGTGCCCGGGATCTCCTCCAGAACAGGGAGCCTTTTACGCCCCCTCAGGATTTTGACATTGGTATTGATGTCCAGGTTGAAAAAGAAGAAGCCATGGCCTGGATTAAGGACAATTTTTCCATCCCAGCGGAAACAAACCTGAGCAGCCTTGGCTTATTGGCAGAAGATCCCCGTATCATACGCGGGACAGAATACTGGGAGCTGGATTTATTCAGTGAAGCCAGGGCAGAATTTGAAGCGCTCCGAAACGAGGTCAGTTTTGACCCAATCAGCAGTTTCCGACTGGCGAATTATTATCTGGATCTGGGATTATACCGACCGGCTATCTTTGCTGCCCGCCAAGTTCTCAACGCAGACGGGATGAGCGATGCTGAAACAATGAATGCCCCAGTCTATTTTAATCACATCCGATTTGGGACTTATTACAGTGATCTTGTAGTTCCAGCTGGCCAGGAATATGGATTCCACCCTTTGCTGCTTTTCAGTGTCATCCGCCAGGAGTCTCTTTTCGAGGGTTTTGTAAGATCTACGGCAGGCGCGAGGGGGTTGATGCAAATCATACCCAGCACAGGCGCGGAGCGAGCTGATAAAGAAGGCTGGCCGCCAGATTACAGTGACGATGACCTTTATCGTCCTATCGTCAGCGTAAAATTGGGGACAGCCTATCTGGGATTCTTAAGGTCTTACTTTGATGGAGATATGTATGCAGCCCTGGCCGGGTATAACGCAGGACCGGGTAACTCTGCCTACTGGCTGGAAGAAGCCGGTGGAGATCCCGATCTATTCGTAGAAATCATCAGATTTTCTGAAACACAAACCTATATCAAAAATATCTCAGAAATATTTGCCATCTACCGCAGGATTTACTCCCGAACACAATGATCTCCATCCTGTCTGTGTGCTAATCACTATCAAGGGCGTTCAACAAGCTCGACATCAAATTCCAGGATTTTCCCTTCCCGGATGGCACTGATAATGACGGTGTCACCGGGTTTTTTATAGGTTAACAAATAACCCATAAAGTCCTCAAAATTCTTCACATCCAGGTCATCGATTTTGATGATCAAATCCCCCCCTTGCGGTTTTTCGTTCTCAATGACAGAACCCCTTAACCCTGCCAGATCTGCCGGGCTGCCTGGACTTACTTCCAGGATATAGACACCCGTGGATTGGGGCAGATCCAGCTCTTCCTGAACGAATAAACTAACTTCACCAATGACAGAAATACCGACATAAGGAGAGTCGTGAAAACCAAACTCGATCAAGTCCGGGATGACATTCTTGGCAGTATCAATTGATATCGCAAAGCCCAACCCGGAATTGACAGGCTGCCCGCTAATATCGATATTATTCGTGCTGATAGCCGAATTTATTCCAACGACTTCACCTTTGAGGTTGATCAGTGGTCCGCCGGAATTTCCAGGATTGATCGCTGCATCGGTCTGAATGATATTCCCGGTAGAAAACGATCCACCTCCCGGGGCAAAATGCTTTGAATTCAGGGTCCGGCCCAAAGCTGAAATTATTCCCTGGGTCATGGTTCCACTCAAACCCTGGGGGTTGCCGATCGCGATCACGGTTTGCCCAACAGCCAGGTCAAGACTATTGCCGAGATTGAGGACCACTAATTCCGGTGGAAGTTCAAATAATTTCAACACAGCTAAATCGGAGTCAGTATCTGAACCCACCACCTCTGCCCTGGACTTAAACCCTGAAGGGAAATCGACTTCCAGGTCAGTTGCGGATTCAACAACATGGTAATTCGTTACTATATGACCTTCTTCATCCCATACAAATCCTGTGCCTAATCCTCCACCCTCTTCGGTTAATGCCCGGATTGCGACTACGCCGGGGTTGATAGCCAGGTAGAGTTCAGGGAGATCTCCCTCATTAAATACAACTGTTTTAATTCTTGTCACAACCTCGCCATTTTGAACAGTCGCAGCCTGATCTAAAAAAGCCAGTGGATTAAAAACACAGGCTAAAGTAACCAGCATCAGCACAACAGCAGCAAGTATGAACCTTCTATATTTGATCATTCGTCTTCCTTTCTAGTTTTCGTCCCAGATCATTTGTTGATCAGGTCTTCCAGCATTTCCCTTATCTATTGATGTCGATACACGAAAATTCCTTACAAAACATTATAGTCCCCGAGGTTATCATACTACACGGATTTTATATAAATTTAATATAGGGATCGAGACGAACAAGGTCTAAGGCCGATTAAATATGAAAAGCCTCCTCAAGCGGAAAATCCGCTTGAGGAGGCTTTCGCCAAAGGAGGAAACAGTGATAATGTAAGACTTATCCCGTCTCGATGTAATAATATCAGAACACCCCTGGAATGCATAAGTACAAGCTCATGGAAATCGTATGACCTTCATCATATACCTAATTTATTACACCTTTAGATACTGAAATCCACATTCAAAAAACCACCCTGCCTGCTCAATTTTTATTCAAAACGGATCACACTTTTCCATGCTATTGCCAATTATTAACCCATGTTGTACAATCAATCCGCAGAATTATGCCCTCGTAGCTCAGTGGATTAGAGCACTTGCTTGCGGAGTAAGGGGTCGCGTGTTCGAGTCACGCCGAGGGTGCTAAAAACGGAGCGGAAATTCCCGCTCCGTTTTTGGTAACACCCATCAATATTGCCATTCTTCTCGAAGAGATCATCATCATGAGGAAAAAATTATGAACAAAGTCGTAATTATCACAGACAGTACTGCTTATTTACCCCCCGATCTTGTCGCGGAATATGATATCCAGGTCGTTCCTTTGATTGTCATCTGGGATGGCGACTCACTGGCAGATGGAGTTGATATCACGCCCACACAGTTTTACACCAGGCTGGAAACAAGTCCAACCATGCCCAGCACATCACAACCCCCGGCCGGGGAGTTTAAGGAGATTTTTTCCAAGTTTATCAACGAGGGAAGAGATGTGTTGGCCATCCTGATCTCCGCCGGGATCTCCGGAACTGTCAATTCAGCGCTTCAAGCTCAAAGTGAGATAGATACGGACCGGATTGTCGTTATCGATTCACAAACAGCTGCTATGGCCACTGGCCTCCATGTTCTGGCTGCGGCAAGGAAAGCTGCGGCCGGTGGGAACCTGGAAGAGGTCAAGGAAGTTGCTCTCCAAGCACAAAAACAAACCAGAGTTGTTTTTGCTGTGGACACACTGGAATTCCTCCACAGAGGAGGAAGGATCGGCGGCGCAAAACGATTCCTGGGTTCAATGTTGAACCTCAAACCAATCCTGGAAATGAAAGAAGGATTAATTGAAGCTCTGGAATCAGTCCGAACCCAGAAGCGGGCCCTGGGGCGATTGATCTCACTAGTCGAGGAAAAAACTGGCGGAGAGAAACCCTTGCGCCTGGCGGTCTTTCATTCTAATGTCCAGGAACAGGCCAAGGCGCTCCTTATCGACGCTGAAAATACGCTTTCTCCGGATGAGACATTTCTGGCTGAATTGAGCCCGGTGATTGGCACTCATATTGGTCCCGGTACCCTGGCAATTGCTTTTATGTGGGGTATGTAGGACTATCGGTTTTATATAGCACATCGTATCCTCTCCTCAAGAAGAGTGTTGTAATCTACGTAATTAAATAGCGATTATTCATTATTACGCAGGAGAGATATTATGTCAAAAGTAGCCATTGTTACTGATAGTTCCCCTTATATCCCCGCTAACATCATCCAGAAAAATAACATCCATGTCGTCCCCCTGACTGTGATCTGGGGAGATGAGACCTATTATGACGGCGTGGATATCACACCGGTTGAATTCTATCAACGGCTGGACAAAGCCAAGGTGATGCCCAGTACTTCCCAACCCTCAGTGGCAGATTTTGAGGTTTTATTCAGGAAATTGCACCAGGAAGGTTATGAAATTCTGGCTGTGCTGCTTTCTGAGGATCTTTCCGGCACAATCTCCTCAGCTACGCAAGCTAAAAAACTGCTACCGGATGCAAAGATCGAAATCGTCAATTCCAGAACACTGGCCATGGCCCTCGGTTTTCAGGTATTGGCTGCCGCCAGAGCTGCCAACCAGGGAGCTTCATTGGAAGAATGCAAGCGTCTCGCTGAAGATGCCAGTGATCGATGTGGGGTCATATTTGTGCTTGATACCCTGGAATTCCTTCATCGTGGCGGCAGGATCGGCGGCGCAAAACGTTTTGTGGGGACCTTATTAAACGTAAAGCCTGTCCTCGCCATTGAAAACGGAGTAATTGTCCCGCTCGATTCAGTCCGCACCCAGAAAAAAGCCCTCCTGACCATTATCGATCTGATCCAAGAGAGAACAAAAGGGAAAAAGAATATCCGCCTGGCAACACTCCATGCCAACGATCCCGAAACCGCTCAATATGTCCTGGACGAAGCTGCAAAACGGATTCCAGCTGTTGAACTGGTCTTTTCAGAAGTCAGCCCGGTAATTGGTACCCACGCGGGCCCGGGAGCAGTTGGATTGGCTTATATGTACGACAATTAATTCGTATCAAATATCCAAAAATAAAAGAAGTCCAGTCGGCACACAGACTGGACTTTTTCATTTTCAGGATGGTACACTTATCCTGGTAACTAATATAAAGGTAGATCATGTTTGATAAACAATTCATACAATCCGATCAGATCCTGCCGGACAATCAGGATATTGATATCCTGGAATTAACGGCAGAACCGTATCCTGATAAACGCAGGATAAAAGTCTTGTTCCGTTTATCGTCCTTCAATTCACCACCAAATATATCGGTCACGCTCTCAAACGAAGCTGGTGATAACCTGACGGCTGCTAAAATGGTCAATATCTTCAATCCTGAAAACGAGATAACCCTTCATATCCCTGCTTCGATGAATCAGCCTGGAGAATACACTGTAACAATGGTGCTTTTCTCCATCAAAGAAGAAGAAAAAGACAGTAAGGATGGGCCAAGAATTGAATTGAAAGAAACAAATATCAAATCCAGCTCCAGTTCTTTTATACTCCAGTGAAAAATAACCTCCCGCCAGAGTTCTGTGAAATCAATTGATTCATTATTGAAGGACGATGCCGCCCAATTCTGGCAGGCTTTTTCATTATCGTCTCCGGCCATCGGCCTGAGAATCAATCCTGATAAAACAGAAATGAAAACCCTTAAAAAAGAATTGGCGGTGGATTTCACGACTCTTCCCTGGGAAGAGAATGGATATCTTGTTCACGGCGCTGAAAGCTTAGGGAAACATCCATATCATGCAGCCGGGATATACTACCTCCAAGAACCATCAGCAATGGCCCCTGTACAAATTCTCGATCCCCAACCTGGAGAGCGGGTTCTGGATCTGTGCGCCGCCCCGGGTGGGAAAACAACCCAGATCCACTCCAGGATGAACGGGGAAGGGATCATCATTGCTAATGATCCAAATCCACATCGAGTCCAGGCCCTGGGATTAAATATTGAACGTTGGGGAGCCAGAAATATCTCTGTTCTCTGCGAGACACCCCAAAAACTGGTTGATCATTTCGGAGGATATTTTGACCGGGTATTGGTCGATGCGCCCTGTTCTGGAGAAGGCACTTTCAGAACCCATCCCGGAGAGATTAAGAAATGGTCGCTCAAATTCAGCCAACGCAGCGCTGGTATCCAGGATGAGATCCTCTGGTTTGCCGGAAAATTAGTCCGGCCGGGAGGTTGCCTGGTTTATTCCACATGCACATTCAATCAACTGGAAAATGAGGGGACAATCCTCCGATTCCTGGAAAAGGATCCGGGGTTCAATCTTGATCTAATCCCCAAGGTTGATGGATTTTCTCCTGGAATTCCAATCTCTGGGAGGGATCCAGTCGATCTTACAAAGACAGTCCGCATTTGGCCTCACCTCACTGACGGTGAAGGACATTTTGTCGCCAGAATGCAAAAAACCGGAAATAAATCTCAATCCATTCCCCGGGCGAGGACAGCTGATAACACCTTCGACGCAGAGCTGTCAGCCATGTATCAGTCGTTTTTTGAAAACAATCTTCTGTTGACCAGCCGAACGGACGGGATTTCACCGGGAAGTCGGGAATTGGGTGTATTCGGAAACCGGCTTTACCGGATAATATCTGGATCTCCAGATCTGGAAGGCTTAAATATCCGGCACTGGGGATGGTGGCTGGGAACATTCCAGTCCGATCATTTCATTCCCAGTCCTGCACTTGCTGCGGGTCTCAAACGGGAAGATGTCCAAATAGTGTTAGAATTTTCGATAGGTGATACCGATTTGGCATCCTATCAACGAGGATCACCGATCAAGATCCCTGAAAATGGTCACCAGCCCGGATCTTGGGTTTTAGTTACGATAGCCAGTAACCCGCTGGGCTGGGGAAAAGTCCAAAAAGGGCGCCTGAAAAGCTATTTTCCTAAATGGCTCCGGATCAATTAATCAATCCACCGAGATTCAAATATGATGGAAAACAACCCAGACCAGATCCAGGAAAAAGAATCCAGGCCTACATACCTAACCAATCTGATTTTGGTTGTAATAGGCATTATCCTGATCATCACAGCGGTCATCTTTTATCCAGATACCCGAGCCCAGATAGAGAACAACCTGGCCGAAACACTCCAGCCCACACCCACTGAGACACCGCTACCAACAGCAACAAACATACCGATCTCCACCTCCAATGAAGAGCAAAAATGATCCGGATCTACTGGCTTATCCAACCCAGTTTGGGTCATTGATCTTATCGATCAGAGAAGGGAAAGATATCCATCTATTTGCCTATCAACCTTTCCTGGAAGACTGGTCAGGTATCGGATTTGCCGCCCTGCCGTTAACACGAATTTCCACTGGCCCCTATCAGGATATCAATCCTTCAGTCAGTCCTGATGGCACAAAAGTGGCCTTCGCATCCAACAGGAACGGCCCCTGGGATATATATATCCTGAACTTGAATAACGGAGAGATCCAGCAATTCACTGATACATATGCCTATGATGGCAATCCAACCTGGTCACCGGATGGGCAATGGTTAGCCTATGAAAGTTACCAAGTAAACAACCTGGAAATCCTGATCCAGGATATTAATAAAACGAGTGGGGAAATTCCACTTACGAATCACCCCGGAGCAGATTATGAGCCAAATTGGTCCGAACAAGGACGCTTAATAAGCTTTGTTAGTACTAGAGATGGTCTTCAGGAAGTCTGGTACGCAGACCTGGATTCTCGCGAGGTTGAAAAAGCCGTCCCGATCGCCAACCTGCCCGGATTGTCTGTAAGACATCCAGCCTGGTCTCCTGATGGTAGATATCTTGCCTGGTCAATAGTATCCAAGGAAGGTAATCACTCTCTGGTAACATGGGATTCACTAAATCCAGATAGGGATCCTGTCATAGTAGGAAGTGGCGACTGGCCCCTGTGGTCAGGGGAAGGCGAGCTGCTATATGCAGTGCTAAAAGGACCATATGATACCTACCTTACAGCATATCCGGGATTAAATGGAACATCACAGGTCATGCTGCCGGCAGTTAAATTACCAGGATCTGTAGAAGGGATCAGCTGGAGCTCGACCAATGCATTTATATACGAGTCAAACATTGATGCCGGGCCGGAACCCACGCCTCTCTGGTATGCAGCAGAGGGTACTTCAGCTGAGCTGGCTGCTGAAAGTAAAGATCTGATCCAACTCAGGAATATATCTGCGCCAAACCCAAGGTTCAACGAGGATGCCGTTGGCTCATTCTCTTCCCTTCGCCAAGCGGTTACAGACGCCGCCGGTTGGGATTTCCTATCCACACTGGAAAATGCCTTTGTTCCAATTGATGGACTTCTCTCTCCCGGAGTGAGCTTGGAGTGGTTATATACTGGACGTGGAATGACAATCAATGACATCCCGCGAATGGCAAATTGGTTAGTCGTGGTAAGAGAAGAATTTCGTGATCAAACCTATTGGCGTGTTTATATCCGGGCTAACAACCAACAAGGATTACAGGGGAAACCGCTTTATGATTATGAATGGGATTTTAATATCAGGTATTCCGGGAATAATGCCGATTATGAACAAGGTGGAGCTCTTGCTAAAAATATCCGGGATGGTTATTGGATCGACTTCACAGAGTTAGCGGCCGCCTATGGCTGGGAACGATTCCCTGCTGAGCCATTCTGGCAGTTTTCGGAATCTGCATCCCGATACCAATATTTCGCTTTCACCCAAGGGCTAAGCCTGCAAACAGCCCTACTCCAGTTTTATTCCCAGAACGATATTCAGGAATTGGAGATCGGCGCCAATCCATAAGAAATGAAGAGATTATACAGGACTAATCCAGGTATGGTTGATTCAGAGAGGAGAAGATCAATTGTTCTCACCTCCATCTTCGTGGTGGCTTTTTTATTGCTCTCGGGATGCCAGGCGATTGGTTTAACCAATCCCACGCCCAGTCCTGATCTTCCAAAACCGACAGAAACTCAATCTCTGCCCACCGATACTCAGGTCAGTCTAAACCTATCCACAATTACCCCGTCAGTCATTCCTGAACTCAGTCCAACACCATCACCCTTACCCTCTACACCAGAATTTTCTCTTCCCCCTGACCTGCAGAACAACATCAATCCCTGGCGCCCACCTGTTTATCCTGTACCATGGGTCCCCAGCCCCCATGATCATTTCTATTTCTTGAATCCAATCGCTGCTTTTGATATTGAAGCCGCTTTTTCAAATTATGGATACGGGGATGTCTTTTTTGAAAATGTCGTCCACACTGGAATCGATATTCCAGGGGACATTGGCACACCTATCCTGGCAGCTGGAGAAGGTAAAGTGATCTATGCCGGTCAGGGTATCTATCGTGGTGGAGAAAATGTTTATGACGATCCATACGGCAAGGCAGTTGTCATCCACCATTCATTCACTTATCAGGGAGAACCACTCTATACCTTATATGCTCACCTGGATGAAATTCTTGTAGCCGAAGGGCAGAATGTGGCTGCAGGTGAGAGAATCGGAAATATGGGCAAAACTGGGAAAACAACTGGACCTCACCTGCATTTTGAAGTCCGGCTGGGAAAAAATGAGTATTTTTCTACCCGCAACCCGGATCTATGGATCTCTCCCCCTCAAGGCTGGGGTATCCTGGTAGGCCAGATATTGACCTTTGAAGGCCGGCTGCATGAACAACAGGTGGTCTATTTATATCCCAGTGAGGATCTACCAACAAATAATGAAGAAGAGGATGATCATCTCTGGATCGCAAAATCTTACCAGAACGAAGCCATTAATAGCGATCCGTATTACAAGGAAAACCTAACCATATCCAATATCCCGGCTGGGACCTATTTAGTCTCCATCCCGGTTACGAATATCGGTTTTTCCTATCAAAAGGTGGTAGAGATCAAGCCCGGCCAGGTCACATTCTTCAAATTTAATGTCTGGCGCGGATTCTCAGATGATGAACCCGCACCTCTCGAAATTAATTTTTCCCCTTCCCCTTGACGTTTAGAACATTTGTGCTACACTAAAATCAGCATTTCACTCAGAAATGCTGTGTATCCACAGGAGGAAGAAATGGCGGACGATCCACGTAAAACAGCATTAGAAAAAACGCTCCAGGACATCACAAAACGCTTCGGAGAAGGGGCTATTATGAAATTGGGGGATTCAACTGGCTTGACCGTGGATGTGATCCCCACAGGCACTTTATCCCTAGATCTTGCTCTCGGTGTAGGAGGAGTTCCCCGGGGCCGGGTAACTGAGATCTACGGCCCTGAAGCATCAGGAAAAACCACCATTTGCCAGCATATCGTGGCGGAAGCCCAAAAACAGGGCGGCACTGCTGCCTTTATTGATATGGAACACGCCCTGGATCCTTCCTATGCTGCCAAAACAGGCGTGGATATAGATAATTTGCTGATCTCCCAGCCAGATACCGGAGAGCAGGCCCTGGAAATCGCTGAGTCATTGATCCGTTCTGGCGCAGTCGATGTGATCATCATTGACTCTGTCGCTGCCCTGGTTCCCCGGGCTGAGATCGAAGGAGATATGGGTGATTCCCATATGGGATTAATGGCCCGCTTGATGTCACAGGCACTCCGGAAATTATCCGGTGCTATTAAACAGACCAATACCTGCCTGGTGTTCACCAACCAGCTTCGTGAAAAGATCGGTATAGTTTTCGGAAATCCAGAAACAACACCTGGAGGTCGAGCATTAAAATTCTACAGCTCGATCCGGCTTGATGTTCGCAGAATTCAATCCATAAAGTCAGGCACAGATATCATCGGCAGCCGCACCCGGGTCCGGGTGGTGAAAAATAAAGTGGCAGCCCCATTCAGAACTGCAGAATTCGATATCATGCATGATGAAGGTATATCCAAATCTGGTGATATCCTGGATCTGGCAGTTGAGGTCAACGTGATTGAAAAACGGGGATCTTTCTATTATTATGGCGATGATCTGCGGATCGCACAGGGCCGGGAAAAGGCTAAGGAATACCTGAAAGAGAACCCTGACTTCTCATTGGAAATAGAAAATGCAATCAGGGCCCTGGTAATGACCCAACCTGTATTGGAAACCGAACCAGAAGATGATCAAGCAACTGACCCAACTGATGATCCGGCCTAGAGCTGTTAGATATTCAGTTTGTTTCATGCTGCTGTTCCTGTTTTCAAGTTGTCAATCAGGAACAGCAACAACAACCCCACAAGCGGCACTTTTTATACCGCCAACCTCTAATCCTGTCCTGGAACAGATATCCAGACCAGCACAAACTCCCCTTCCCACCAGGCAAGCCAATTGTTTGAACCAGCTCGAGTTTCTAGATGATCTTACTATTCCGGATGGCACAGAATTCCTGCCTGGAGAAAAGATCACCAAACACTGGCTGATCAGTAACACTGGTAGTTGTAATTGGAATTCTGCTTATTCACTTCAGCTGATCTCTGGATTAGCCTTGGGTGCAGAAAAAGTTCAGGGACTTTATCCAGCTCGAAAATCCACTAAAGCTATCCTTGAGATCATTTTCAGCGCTCCGGATAATCCAGGACGTTATAACTCCTGGTGGCAGGCCTATGACCCGGATGGCAATCGGTTTGGCGATCCTTTTTATATTGAGATCTCGGTTGTAGAAGAAATCTCTGAGGAAGGATAAAGACCATGTCAACAATGAGTTCCAGTGTAAAACGTGTAGAGGAAGTGTTGAAAGATCTGGATATCCCACTCACAATCCAGGTCCTGCCGGACAGTACCAGGACAGCAAAAGAAGCAGCTGCAGCAGTAAACTGCCTGGTGGCCCAAATCGTAAAATCTTTGGTTTTTCAGACTAAAACCAACCAAAAACCGATTCTGATCCTGACCAGCGGCGCTAATCAAGTAGATGAAGCTCTGGTTGGTTCTCAGCTTAAGGAGGAAATTCAATTTGCACCGGCTGATTTTGTCCGTGAGGAAACCGGTTTTGCGATAGGTGGAGTTTCACCCTATGGATTAAAAAATAAGATCCCGATCTATATCGATCGGGATTTACTTGATCATGCCCTCATCTGGGCCGCAGCCGGGTCACATCATGCAGTTTTCAGCATTGACCCTCAAATCCTTGTCAGCTCAACTGGCGGCCGGGTGATCGCAGTCCACTAAAGTCAAATCAGTTCACCAGAGCAGCTTCCTCCATCAGTTTATGGATCTCCAGGGGAACACCTTTGGCAGGATCCCGATTCAGTGTGATCGCATTTTGTTCACATTTATCGACACAAACTCCGCATCCATAACAATCATCACTGTGAATTACAGCCAAATCATCCACCATTTCAATTGCTGAGAAATGGCAGTATTGACTGCAAGTTGTGCATCCTTCACAAAGGTCTGGATCAACAGCAGCAGTATACCCAGAAGTCATTAACATTGGTGTTCCATTACGTTGAGCCTGGAACGCACCGCAGCAGCAGGAACAGCAATTGCAGATAGCATAAAACCGATTTAACATGGCATCCTTGAAAAAGGCATGGTGGACATGGCCACGCTCATGTTCAGCCCGCAGGATGTCCATTGCTTCGTCAGAGGTTATCAGGCGAGATTTTTGTGGTTGATGTTCCATGATAAAACTGGCAAAAGGATCACCCACGATCAAACACACATCAACCGGTGTGCAGTGATCCTCTCGGGCCAGCCGACAGGGGCAATCCAGAGCAACAATCGTTTGTGGGTTATGAAGGATAATATCCTTGGCCCGGGAGTACGGGATCACGTGTTCGAGGTCTTTGATGACAATATCTTCCTCAACAGAAACTAAATTATTGGCCTCTTCCAGGGGGACAACCTTGCCATGATAGGAGTTAGCCCAAGCATACCCCGGATCTTGTGGTTGGTCTTCTTTTTCGGACTCAAAGATGGAAAACAGGAACAAGAAGACAGGCGCCAGAAATTTGTTCAGGGGGTGTTCACCCAACGCGACACTGATATAGAGATATGGCCATTTTGCGTAAAGGTAGCCGTGGAATGAATCATACAGAGAATAATCCTCAGTTTGTTTTCCTTCGTCGAAGAATCTCCTGGTTGACGTCTTAGCAAAAGGATTTCTGAAACCATTCACGTTTCCCTCCTCAGAATTTTTCTCCCAATCTAAAGATTAAGATAAAAGAATTGTACATCACTCAGGAAAAGTATATATTTAAAAAATAAGCTTGAAATCCAGAAGGAATTTCAAGCTTATCTGATAATTAAAACACCGATTCTGTTTTTAGAAATGAGGTTCAGGCATTCCGTAATCCCTGTACGATTTCTTTGAATCTTAAGCGTTTGCCATACATTAACATAAATGTCCGAAAAACCTTTTCAGCAAGATATATCCCGGCTATCACAGACAGTGTTAATACTCCCAGACTGGCAGCGATTTGCCAGCCAGGCACATCAGATACACCAACCCTGATCAAGGTTTGAATAGGGGCGGTTATCGGGAAGATCGTTAGGACTACCCAGATCGGGCTGTCTGGAAAATTCATGAAAGCACTTACGGTCCAGATTGGCACATAACATATCAACGTGTAGATCATTGACAGATTATGGGCTTCCGAGGTATTTGAGCTGATGCTGCCTAAGGTCACGGACATAGTGGCAAATTGAAGATAGCCAAGAATATAATAAACAACCCCCAGGATGATGAATATTGTCGAGATTTCAATCTCCTGAAAAAATCCTCCCACAGATGCTGAGCTAAGATTGATCAGCAATGGCGCGGAAGATAACCAAAACACAACCTGAAGCAAACCGCTTGCTCCCAGTGCTAATATCTTGCCAACCATCAACTGGCGGGTTGATACCGATGAGTATAAAACCTCGATCAAACGGCTTTCCTTCTCCTCTCCCAATCCGCTAATTAAGGCGCTGGTTCCGTATTGAAATGTCATTGTCAGTAAGAAAGCATACACAGCAGGAACAAGGATATTGCCCACACTGCCTTGATCATTTGAGATCTCGCCAAATTCATCGAGCCTGATCACTTCGAGGTCGAGGGGCGATAAGATGGATTTGATCATCTCCGGTGGTACTTTATCCTTGATCAGACTCAGGGTCAGAAAGTTTTTTATCGACTGGTTCGTTGCCAGGGGAGGAAAGAGTTCTTTTTTCTGGGTAAATCTGTTTACTGTCCCTGTTGTCAGAAAATCTTCAGGAATGATGATGTATTCCGTGATCTCACCTTCCACAAAATCCTTCTGCACACTACTCAAGGATTGATAAGGTATCAGACTTATTAAACCTTCATCGATACTTCCAGAAATTATGCCTGTTTCATCTACATAACCAATTATCACAGCCTCTTTCTCAGAAGGGTCTGACACTCGTCCTATAACTACATTAATGCCAAGGGACAGTAGGGACAAAACCGGAATCATCAAGGTTGTAATGATAAAACCAGGTTTTTTTATGGCCTGGATGAATTCATGTTTTATTAATATCCAGGTCTTATTCATAGCCCACCAGCGCTTGATCAAGGAAGATTTCTCGCAGATGAGGTGTGATAACTTCAAAATGATTGATCACAACACCTTTCGCCCTTAAATGGTCCAGGACAATCTGGGAAGAGCTATCAGGGGATAACAGCAGCTCAAAATTGCCGTTAATTTTTGTTTTCTCAATTACACCTGGCAAATCCCCTATATCTCCTTCCACTGATAATCGCAGGGAGTTTTTTCGGAATTTCGCACGAGTTTCCATCACATCCCCGTAAAGAACTGTTTTCCCTTTATGCATCATTAATACACGATCGCATAATTCCTCAACTTTATTCATCTGGTGTGTACAGAGGATAATAGTACTTCCCTCATCTCGGAGATCATTGATTATCGACTGGACTGCCTCAGTGCGGATTGGATCCAATCCAGTAAAGGGTTCATCCAGAATGATCAGTTCAGGATTATGAACAACCGTGACAATAAACTGGATCAACTGACCCATACCCTTACTCATTTCCTTATTCTTCTTGTACTTATTTTCGAACATACCTGTTCGCTCTAGCAGGATATCAGCCCTTTCTTCAACAGTATCCTTATCCATTCCTTTTAACATCGCAAGGTAGCGGATTAATTCAATCGCTGTCAAACGTTTATATAATCCTCTCTCTTCCGGCAAATATCCAATCTTGTCCTTGAGCTGTTCATTCATCATTTGCCCAAAAATTTTGACATCCCCCGAATCTGGTTTCATAAAATCAAGCAGAATTTTTATCGTGGAGCTCTTACCAGCGCCATTGGGTCCAATCAAACCCAGGATCTCCCCTGTTTTTATATCAAAACTCAGGTCATTTACTGCAACCACTTCCCCATATGTTTTGACCAGGTTATGTACTTCAACAGCAATCATTCCCATTCCTTTCTCATAGAAATTCCCGAGTAATCCATGCCGGATAATACTCGGGAATCTTTGAATTGATATTCGTTTTATGATGCCGCTGCTGCGGATTCCTCCTGCCAGCGTTTAACTACCAGGCAGTACCCAAAAACAAGCAACTTGAGCGGGATTTCCGCTCCAATCCTGATCAAGGCTCCTCTTTTCAATCCACCTCGAGGCAGAATCTCGCAAACCTGCTGGCCCTGCTCATTTGATAAGGTCCAGCTTCGCAATTTACTGCCGCCAGGTGTTAATTTATAGAGACCGCCATCAAAATCCACATCAAAAGCTCTTTTAAGTTTCTTGGGAGGGTGCGCCCTGGAAATTATTGTGTTACCTTCCTGAAGTTCATAATCAGATTTCCAAACACTGGGCTTTTTGAAGGCCAATATTGAATTATCTGCTCCTGTGAAACTACCCTCCCCTTTACTGCCCTTTATTACTAACTTTCCCAGAACACCTGCTGAGGTATTGAAGACATGTTCCGTCTTAAAAGTACCGCTCACCGTAACCTCAATCACATCTGTCTTAAGTTCTTCTACATTCTTCAAATTATTCTCCTTGTTCCTTTTTATCATATCTATCTGCCATATCCGCCATTGCGGTAATCCCTGCCAGCCCACCCAGGTTCATTGTATCCACTGCGCTGGAAGGTACGATCACCATTGCACCTCGCTCTTTTAACCCTTCAAATAACATATTCATCGCCCTTAAGTGAAGGGCTGTTGGGTTATTCTTGTAGGCCTCTGATGCTTTGGCAAAGGAATGGGCAATTTGCTCTTCACTCTCACCAAGGATGACCCTGGCCTGGCGCTCCCGTTCTGCCTGGGCCTGGCGGCTCATGGCATCTTCCAACCCACCAGGGATAACAATATCGCGGATCTCCACTGATTGAACAGTGATTCCCCAGGGAGTGGTTCTCTCGTCAATGATGCGCTGTAATTCCTCATCCATTCGGGCCCGTCCTACCAGGATATCTGCCAATTCCATCTGGCCGATGATCTCCCTCAAAGCGGTTTGGGAAGCCCAGGCAATCGCTGCCCGGTAATCCTCAACTTCCAGGGCTGCTTTTTCAGCATCCCAGACAACCCAGAACAAAACCGCATCCACATCCACAGGAACTGTGTCCTTGGTTAATGTGCGCTCAGCGGTAAATGAGGTCACCATCACGCGGTGATCTATCCAGGCCGGGATGGTATCAACAATTGGAATGACCCAGAATGGACCAGGACCCTTTAAACCAACAAAACGTCCCAGTCGCAAGAGGATGGCTTTTTCCCATTGTTCAGCCACTTTGAATGCCAGCAGCACGTAAAGTCCGATGATATTCAAAACCAGCAGCTCGATGATAATCCAGAATGCTCTGGTGCCTTCGACCAGCATCCAGCTCATCAAACCAAGTGAAATCAGCATTAGAAGCACAAAAACAAAAACTGCCACTCCGTTCATCTGGCTTTCCTTTTTCATCGAGTAACTAAAATCCATTCCTGTCGGTTTAATAACCATTTTCCTTACCTCCTGTACAATGATGAACTTATCTCAAGTTTATTTTTCATTATCCTTGATCCATTTTTTCATCTCTTCCTGGAATGCCGTTTTGATTTCCAGCACGCTGTAACCCAAATTGTGGGCTTCCTCCAGGGAAGAAAAAATGATCGAATGAAGTAATTTTTGGCGTTTCTTTTCGATCTGCTCTTGGTCAGGAACACCTGTAACGAATGTCCCTCTTCCACGCTGTGTAGAAATCACACCTTCCCTGTCAAGTTCAAAATACGCTCTGGCGACGGTGTTCAAGTTGACGCGGATATCAGCAGCCAGTTCCCTGATCGTTGGCAGCTGCTCTCCCGGTTGGATCTGTCCTGCGGCAATCAGGGAGTGAATGCTATCCTCGATCTGGATATATATCGGTACACTACTTTCGGGGTCTAGACTTAATTTCATATTCTCCTATTGTACTAGTGTATTATGACAATAGTATTATTGCATATTTCTCTTCAGATGTCAAGGAAAAAATAAACCAGAATCCGGTGGATTCTGGTTTATAGTAAATGAACATCAAGCGATATTCAGCCGCATCATTTTTATTTCACTGACCAAGCCGACTTTTTAGCCCTACTCCGGATGATGCCAAACACCCCTATGTTTGATCATCCATTCCTGAGAATTCAGTGGTTTCTCGTTTTCGCCCGGTTTAAGTAGTTCATAACTTCCATCCGGGAGCATCCGTCTGGCTTTGACATTATCCCTCAGGTGAATATTCAGGATCTCATCACGGATAGAGGCTTTGATGGTATCGTCCTCAACCGGAAATAAAGTCTCCACTCTGCGGTAAAGATTTCTTGGCATCAAATCTGCGCTGCCCAGCAAGATCTCTTCATCTCCACCATTTCTGAAATAATATATCCTGGGATGTTCAAGGAATCTTCCAACAATCGAGGTTACAGTGATATTTTCACTGACCCCCTTCACGCCGGGCCGCAGACAGCAAATACCGCGGGCCTGGATATCAATTTTGACGCCTGCCCGGGAGGCTTTATATAAGGCTTTGATACAGGCTTGGTCTACCAGAGAATTCATCTTGAATGCCAGGTAGCCATCTCCGCTCTCTTTATGGACTTTTATCTCCCTTTCGATCCTGGCTATGATACCTTTGAGCAAATCTCCGGGCGCAACAAGCAGCTTTTTGTAATCATCATCCCGGGAATATCCGGTTAAACCATTAAAAAGTGCCGAAACATCCTTTCCGATATCAGGGTCACAGGTGAAATAACCAATATCTGAATAAGTTCTGGCAGTGACAGCATTGTAATTCCCAGTCGCCATATGAATATAACGTCGAATACCTTCTTGTTCATGGCGGATTACCACACTAACTTTGGCATGGGTCTTTAACCCTATCAATCCATAGACCACATGGACCCCAGCTCTTTCCAGGGCTTTGGCCCAAACGATGTTGTTCTCTTCATCGAAACGGGCTTTCAGTTCCACCAGAACAGCAACTTGCTTGCCATTTTCCCTGGCGTCCATCAACGCAGCAACGATCGGGGAATCAGGTCCTACCCGGTAGAGGGTCATTTTTATGGCGAGCACTTCTGGGTCCCGGGCTGCTTCGCGGATGAAGCGCACCACGGGATCAAAACTGTCATAAGGATGGTAAAGCAGGACATTTTTCCTTCGTATAACAGAGATCATGCTCTCCTCAGTTGAGAGCGAGGGCGGAATGGAGGGTTTGAATGGTTTATCCTTGAGCTCGGGGCGATTGATACCCATTAATTCCATCACATCACTTAAACCGATCGGACCATTAACGACATCGATCTGATAGGAAGCAACATCCAGATTTGTCTGTAAAATATTCCGGACCTGGTCGGGCATTGAACTGTCGATTTCAAGGCGGATCGCCAATCCAAATTGCCGTTCCCGGACGCTTTCTGCAATTGCCGAAAGCAGATCAGAAGCTTCATCTTCTTCAATTTCAGGATCAGCATCCCTGGTAACCCGGAACGGATATGCCGCCTCAACTTTTAACCCCGGGAATAACAAATCGAGATTTGCCTTCACAACCTCTTCCAACCAGACGAAGATTGTGGAACTGCGGTCATCCAATCCCAGCTCCTGGAATTCATCAGCTGTTTCCTCACTGGGAATGGCAATCAATCTGGAGTAGATTTTCGGGACCTTCAAACGGGCGAACCTCTGACCATGTTTGGGATCCTGAACCACTACTGCCAGGTTCATCGACAGGTTAGAGATATGGGGAAATGGATGGCCAGGATCAAATGCGAGTGGGGTTAATGCAGGATAGATCTCTTTTTTGAAATAACTTCTCAGGATCTTTCTTTGTTTTCTTTTCAGCTGATCGTAATGCAGGATCTTGATACCCTGCTGATCCAATTTGGGGAGCAGGTCATTTTTCCAGCAATTATATTGCTCCTCAACCTTGGGCTGCAGTTGCTGGCGGATCATGGCGATCTGCTCAGAAGGCAACAGGCCATCTGGAGGAGTATTATGGGTGCTGGCTTCCATTTGCCTTATTAATCCCGATACCCGGATCATAAAAAATTCATCCAGGTTGTTTGAAAAAATAGCCAGGAACTTCGCTCTTTCCAGCAATGGGTGGGATTGGTCCAGCGCTTCTTCCAACACCCGATCATTAAATCGCAGCCAGCTAAGTTCCCGATTTATGTACAGGTTTGGGGCAGAAAGGTCTTGAGGAGGATTCAACAAGATTTCTTTAATGTTGTTGATGACCATCATTAATCCCATAAGTCTAAAGATCTCGATCAGACTGCCAGCATAAGAAAAACTGGCAATTATTGACAACTCTTTATTCTGTGGGAGAGAATTTTACCACAGTCCGGATTGAATAAAATCCCACGCGGATCTTATTCAATCAAAGTTTATCATTATTTATTATGGATAATTGATCAATAAAATATTAAAACAAAGTCAAACATACCAATAACTCAAATCAAATTTCATTAAACTTAACCTGCCTAAGCCTTGTAATATAGATATACACGCTGTGTCATTTACGGGATAAAATTATGTACCTCAACTCGGTTTCCAGGAAAGGAAAATGAAATGAATGGATCTTTCTATAGAATTTTTGCGATATTTTATGGTGGTGGCTCTACTCATAACAGGCTGCCAGGTTGAAAACCAGCCTACAAAAATTGGTGATATTGGAGTTGGTGGCCAAGTCTCCGATGAGCCACTTTCCCAACCGCCGCAGGAAACCATTTACGAAGTCGGGGATATCATCAGCATTAACGATACGATCCTGGTTGTATTGGGATGGGATCAACCGCCAGGGGGAGATTTTAATCCTCCCGATGAAGGAAAGAAATACCTGGTCGTAGATCTGATGATTGCTAACCAGGGAGAAAGATCCTTTAACAGCTCTCCCGTCTTTCAAATGACCTTAAAAGATCCATCCGGGCAAAAATACAATATCAACGGCAAAGCCAATATCGCCTCGGAGAGCAACACGCCGAACGGCGAGGTCAATCCAGGAGAGGTCATTCGCGGAAAAGTGGGTTTTCATGTCCCGGAAGGTCTGACCGATTTTATCTTTGTTTATGAAGCAAACTTAATGGGTATCGGTGAAGTATCTATAAATCTGGGGTCTACACCCCTTGCCATGAACCCTCCCGAGCAGCTTAACCTTGCTCACCGGCAGGATATTTATTCAATTGGAGAACAAATTGAAATTTCAGGATTGGTCATCCAGGTTCTGGGCGTTTCATATCCAGCAGGAACTGACTTCATTAAACCTAAAGAGGGATACAAATTCGTCTCAGTTGATGTCAGGGTAGAAAACCAGGGAGAAACCGTCCAGGAGATAACCAGTATTGTTCAAATGTATCTGAAGGACAATACCGGGCAAAAATACACCTTCCACCTGGGCGCTCAATCGATCATTGACAGTGGTTTGCCGGACGATGAACTCCAGCCCGGAGAAATAATCCGGGGACAAATAGGATACCAGGTGCCCGGAGACACAGCTGACTTGATCTTTGTATTTGATGCTGAGGTATTCGGTTTCGGGAAAGTCTTTATTGCTTTGGATTGATAATAAAAGAAAAAACACACCATTTATAAACCAGTCCTCTTCTGAATTCTATTAACCAACAAAGTTAACCAAGGAGAGGGCTGTTTTTTATCCGCAAATGACCAACCTTTCCAAGCCATATACATGGATGACGCAGTACATCGACCCAGGTCATCCACCTGATCCAATATTGCTTTAGCCATCTGTTTGAATCGGCGATCACATAAAACAATTTCAAAACGACTCAAAACTTCTGTAACATGAAGCAAGTCATACCAGATGTAAGGATACTTCATTTTTTTAAAATCCGTTCCGATACCAAATAAAAAGTACTTCTTCTCCCCCTGAATTTCCCAATGTTTTAAGATCATCTCGAGGCCCTTGATTATTCTCTTATCAGAGGATAATGACCGATCCAAAGAAAGCGCTTTTAAGGCCTGCAAATTGGCTATCGGACAGGGATCATCCTTTTTGCCCGGTCCTCGGAAATTTTCCAGCACTGGTGAAGCATTACAGATCCAGCCAATATCAGTGACCATTGATAAAAGATGGTCCTTAGCCCTGACGACCGAAGTATCTGCTCCCAACCCAAAGGCAGTTAAGGCATATAAGAGTACTGGAGCATCACAACCCATCCAAACCCAGTGTTCACCTTCCACACCTCCAAAACTCCGATAGAGTTCCAGCTGGGTTTCAAATGCACCTTCCGGGGATTGTTGGGCTGTAATCTTCTGAATTACCTCAGACATGCCATCGTCGTTTTTTTTCACCCCGAAATCGGCTAGAACAGTCAGGCTTTGGAGAGGATGTTTGGCATCATTATGCCTTTTAAGAGGATAGCCGGGCCAAGTTTGAGCCTTAAATATCAAATCTAGAACCTGTGGATGAGATAACATGGCAGCGCGATCACTGAGAACTTCTTGAGAATCTTCATCTTGACCGAGCAGATCCACCCGGGTCCGGTACCGGGTCCAAGGCTCATCTGAATTTAACAACCAATTGAGGACATCCACCGTACCAATCCCTTACCTTCCTCCCCGATGATGCTGGCCGTTCTGATTCCCGCCAGATGGAACCCAGATCTGAATGGCTGCATCTCCTGCTACAGGGCATTTATTTTCACAGATCCCGCACCCAATACAGAGTTCACGGATCACGACCGGCCTTTGAAGAATTTTTGTTCCACCTTCTCCATCAGGCACTTCAACCAGTTCAAGTTCGATGGCTTTGTCCGGGATCGGGCACATCTCCTCACAAACAATACACTCCTGGTTCTCAGCCCAGGGCAGGCAGCGGTCCCGGTTAACATGAGCCTTACCAATGATCTGCCTCCGTTTCTCTTCCAGGGATAAGGGCGGAATAGCTTCAACCGGGCAGACCTGTCCGCAGGCCTGGCACGAGTAATCACAATAACCTATCCGGGGTACGATTACGGGTGTCCAAAATCCCTCCACACCGCCATCCAGGACTGCCATTTGAATGGCATTGGTCGGGCATACTGTGCTGCATTCTCCGCAGCGGATGCATGTACTTAACAGCTTTTCATTCACAACTCCTGGCGGACGGATCGGTATCGGAGGCTGTACTTGTCCCAGGAAATTAGTTTCCAGCAAACCTACACCAACAGCTGTGGCACCCATAGATATAAGCGCTTTCCGGCGTTCGATATCATAAGGTTGGTGAAGGAATTTTGTAATCTTAAACGGGAATTTCACCGCGTCACCCGGGCAATTATCCAAACAAATCAAACACATGGTGCATTCACCCGGATCACAGAATACATGGTCCTGGTTTTGGATCGCGCCTGTAGGACAGTCGGGAACACACTTGCCACAAGTTGTACAGCTTTCTGTAATCTCACAACCAACAAGACTTACTTTACCCAGCAAACCGAGCAGCCCACCCAAGGGACAGAGGTATCGGCACCAGAAGCGGGGAGCAAGGGCATTGAGACCAATCAGCGCCAGGAAAAAGCCCAGATACAAAAGACCATAACGGTAAGTCGCAGGGTGGGCCGGGAAGATCGCCGGGCGGATCAGGCTGTCAAAACCTCCCACCACTGAAGACAATACCGGAATCCGGATCAGTGTCAATTCCAAGCTGGTGACCAATTTATCCAATCCAGGCCAGATCGCGCTGGTGAGCGTCCGATAGCCTATGGTCAGTGGATCTAAAAACAACAGAGTCAGGTTGGTGAATATAGCGGAAAACAGGATCACCATCAGCAGGACATACTTGATACCTCTAAATCCTTCTGGGATAGTGGGTTGATTCTTTTTCCAGGAGCGAATGGGAATCCACTCCAGGATCGTACCCATCGGACAGAACCAACCACACCAGACTCGGCCCAGGAAAAATGAAAGCATCAATGTGAATACCGCCAGGATCGAGCTCCGCAGGATCCTCCGGCTGGCTATCGCTTGCGCTATCATCACCAGGGGGTCGAGTTTCAAAGGTATATTAACAAGTTTTTCCTTGAATCCTGACTCCAGTGAGGGGTTAAGATAAAACTCCCTCCTGGACCAGAAAAAAAGGACCAAAAAAGCAAGGAAGAATACCACCTGGCTGATCTGCCTGATTTTCACCCACTGAGCAGGTGTTAACCCTTTTTTGCCTGGTTTTACCTGTTTAGCCAAGATTAATTTCCTCGATATTAAGTTTGCTCAGGTTTTTGATACCCAAGCCCATTTCCACACCTTTTTTGATGAACCCTAGTTGTTCCGGTTCATATCCAAACATTGTCGCTGCATAACTATCAGCTGCAACGATATCCGGAGAGGCAATGATCGTATCTGCCTTTTTCACATCCGCGAGGTTTCCCCCGGTTGGGCCATGAGCCATTAACATGCGGACCGCATCCACTATTACCAGATGAGAGCGGACCCGCGTGCTCAAATCAGCCAAACGCTGGCCCAAATTAGCGTGCATATAAGGTCGGTCATAGATCACACCCATCAAGTTCTTCATTGCCAGAGTTAACAGGGCTAATTCATGGTTTTTAGCAATCGGCACATTGATTAACACATCAGCGCGAAGTACATCATCATATATCCGGGCAGATTTCATATCCTTACCATTGGGAATCGCTGTTTCGACAAACTTGATATTGGACATCACTACCATCTTGCCGCCTGCTTTTTCAACTTCAGCCTGGATCCCGCTATTGCGGTAGGCTTGCTCAGCAGTGCCCCCAAAAGGATAATCCATCACTTTGACCTGTTTTGCACCCGCTTCCAGTGCTAATTTTACGACTGCTCCAACTACCCAGGGATTGGTCGTCGCAGCATATTCATATCCATGGTAAGAGGCACAGATATTTGGTTTAACAACAACCACATCCCCGGATTTCACAAAACGGCCCATCCCGCCCAGAGCATCCACAGCAGCCCGGACCATTGCCTCAGGATCCCCCTTGCGGGCTACAACCAGGTCAGGAAAAACTGGGTCAGGTGTTGGTGAAGGTTCCTGGGTTGGAATATCAGCAGGTTCATCTGTGGGCTCTTCTGCAACCAGATTCTGAATTTCAGGCTGAAAAGGCGAAGGAGTGATCTTGTCGGGTGAAAAGGGTCGTGAGAGTAATTTTTCCTGATCAAAACATCCAGACAGGTACAAACTGCCTAAACTGGCTGCCAGGAAACTCAAAAAATTTTTCCGGGATAATTTGCTCATAAACACCTTCCTGCAAGAATAATATTCAGATATTTTGGAGTTAGAATCAACGAGCAATGTTAAAACCTACTATAAGGCAAATTGTACTCTTATGCAATTGTTTTCTTTCGATAATTGGCCCAACCATTCCAAAGAACTATTTCTCCTGGTATAAAAAAAGATCCCGGAGTATCACTCCGGGATCCTAAGATTAATCACAAAACCTGATCTTTTATGTGCCTTCCTGCCAGGAGTTGAGGTATTTGGTCTGTTCTTCCGTCAGCACATCAAGATTGATGCCCATTGCCTCCAATTTCAAGCGGGCGATCTCAGCATCGATCTCATCAGGAACTCCATATACTTTGTTCTCAAGTTTATCAGCATTTTTGATCATATACTCTGCGCTTAAAGCCTGGTTGGCAAAGGACATATCCATCACGCTGGAAGGGTGTCCCTCAGCTGCGGCCAGGTTCACCAATCTGCCCTCTGCAAGAAGGTTCAAACGCCGTCCATCCGGCATCAAGTATTGATCGATCATCGGGCGAACGCGTATCTTTTCCTCAGCCATTTCTTCCAGGGCGGGGATATTGATCTCAACGTTAAAATGGCCCGAGTTGGAAATAATCGCGCCATCTTTCATAGCATCGAAGTGGTGTTTGTCCAGTACGTGCAGATCTCCTGTCAATGTGCAGAACACATCGCCAATCGGGGAAGCCTCAATCATGGGCATCACCCGGAAACCATCCATAACCGCTTCGAGTGCTTTGAGCGGGTCGATTTCAGTCACGATAACATTGGCACCCATACCCCTAGCCCGCATAGCCAAACCGCGAGCACACCAGCCGTAGCCGCCAACCACAAATACCTTTCCGGCAATAAGCACATTCGTCGCTCGAATAATGCCATCCATAGTGGATTGACCAGTTCCATAACGATTATCAAAAAAATGTTTTGTCATGGCATCATTGACCGCAACAACAGGAAATTCAAGAGCGCCGTCTGCCGCCATTGCCCGCAGCCGGATCACACCCGTCGTGGTCTCTTCAGTACCACCAATTACGGTATCCAGAAAATCCCGGCGGTCCTTATGCAAAGTACTGACTACATCTGCGCCATCATCCATGGTCACATGAGGTTTATGATCAATTGCAGCGTTGATATGCTTATAGTAAGTCACATTATCTTCACCCTTAATGGCATGGACAGGGATCTCGTTGTGCATTACCAGGGAGGCAGCCACATCATCCTGGGTGGATAGCGGGTTAGATGCAACCAGAACTACATCTGCTCCACCAGCCTGAAGTGTTTTCATCAAATTGGCTGTTTCAGATGTCACATGCAAACAGGCGGACATGCGAATACCATCAAAAGGGCGTTCTTTAACAAACCGTTCATGAATTGAACGCAATACAGGCATTTCCCTCTCTGCCCATTTTATCCGTCTGCGCCCACCTTCTGCCAATGATTTATCTTTGATATCAAAATTTTCCATTTTTTACTCCTTCAAAATAAGCTCCCGGAATTTAACAATATTTCAGGAGGCTTAATAATTTACTTCTTCAATAATCTATCTAATTTTCCCTGATCATCAAAATTTTGCCTGAACCGCTCGACAAACTCATCCGCTGTGTAAGAATGACTCTGAGGACCATCCGTTTCCAGACAGTAGGCTGCCGCAAGAGAACCGATCTTACCGCACAGCTCCAAGTCCAGGTCAAAACCCATACCAGTCAGGAAACCGCCCCTGAAAGCATCGCCAACACCGGTCGGATCAACTATTTTATCAGGAGGTACAACTGGGATCTCAAATTCCTTTCCCTCAGAATAAATTAGTGATCCCTGGTCACCTTTGGTGATCACCAGGATCTCGACCAGGTTCTTGATATCATCAATGGTCAATGCTGCATGTTTTTCGATCAAACAAAATTCATAATCATTGACAAAAAGAGCATAAGCTCCTTCCACACCCTTGCGGAGCTCATCTCCTGATAAACGCACTGTCTGTTGACTGGGATCGTATATATAGGGTATATCCAAAGCTGCTGCTTCATCGATATACAGGTTCATCGCAGCCGGATCCGTAGGAGAGATTACGATCAGATCCAGCTTGTCACCTTTCCACGAAGAGAGTTTTACCTCTGCTGCGAAACTCATTGCTCCAGGATAAAAACTGGATATTTGACTATTATCCCGATCCGTTGTAGCGAAGAAAGATGCAGTAAAATCATCATCTATCACCTGTACACCACTGGTGTCTACACCTTTTTCCTCTAACCAGGCTCTATAATCTCCAAAGTCCTGTCCGACAGTACTAAAAAGGATCGGATCACCACCCAGCAGGGCCATAGTATAGCCAATATTTGGCCCGATGCCTCCCCTGCGCTTGAGCATGCTCTCAACCAAAAAAGAAAGGCTGATAGATTCCAATTTATCAGCCAGGATATGGTCCTGAAAATGTCCCGGGAAGGACATCAAATAATCATATGCGATAGATCCAGTAAGCGCTACTTTCATAATTCTCTTTTTACCTTTCCCAATCTAGTGCCTGGGAATTCCGGATAAAATCAAGCTATATCTTACCACTTATGGCGAAAAATCAGAAGGAGGCTGGCAGATATTTTAGTCATTGCAGAGTTACAGGATCCGACCGAGAAAAGAATTTGCCGAGAATACCAATAAATTGGAACTAAAGAACCGATAAGGACCGGTGAGAACTGTTCCAAGTTTTCTATGCCGCTAGAGATTCTAATCTGATTGCCTGGCAGATCCCTCGGCTATGTTTAACACAATTACAGTTGCTGTTTTGATCAACTGCGATGAGAGGTTATATTTCTCTTCTTTGGTTAATTACTTAGTAAGGTCATAAATCAGATTTATTCAATCCAGACCCACTTGATAAACTTTTACTGATTGGAATTTATCCTCTTCTGATTTCCCCCCATACCAGAAAAAAACTTCATCTTTGGTTTTCTACAGGAATACAAGGAAATATTAAACAAGTTCTCTAGTGGTCCAAAAGCGAAGCGTTTATCGGTCTAAAATGCAGTATCTGGGCAGAACGATGGAGAAGAATCAGTCCTTTACTCAAAATCGCCAACGCCAGACCCAACTATGCTATACTCCCTTCATGAAACACATAGCCCGGTCAACCTTGATCATTGCAGTCTTTTTTGGCCTGGAAAAAGTCCTTGGATTTGTTCGTAACGTTCTTATTGCCCGTTCCTTTAATCTTTCCACAGAATTGGACGCATTTAATGCTGCCAACAACATCCCAGACCTGGTCTTCGCCTTGATATCCGGCGGCGCTCTGGCGATGGCATTTATCCCTATCCTATCAGAATACAGAGAGTCCAAACCAAAATCAGAGATGTGGGGTCTATTCTCCCAGGTCACAAATGGGGTTTTTCTGGTCACAGCGGTAGTATCAATCCTGGTTGCCCTCAGCGCCAAGCAGCTCGTATCCGCGGAAATTGGAATTGCGCCAGGGTTCTCTGCTGTTCAAAAAGACCTTGTGTCCGATTTAATGCAGATCAATCTGATCGCTACTCTTTTATTCTCATTGGGTGGGTTGGCAATCGCCGGGCTTCAATCCCAGCAGCATTTCCTGATCCCTGCCCTGGCGCCCAGTATGTACGATATTGGTTCCCTGTTCGGAATCTTGATCCTGGCTCCAGAAAAAGGTTTTCAGATTGGGTCAGTTACACTGCCCGCCTACAACCTCGGTGTCCACGGCCTGGTATATGGTGTGGTCATTGGCGCATTTTTATTCTTATTAATCCAAATCCCAGCTTTGTTCAAATTCGGTTTTCGCTGGCAGCCAAAGTTAAATCTCAGGGATCCCGGCGTATTAAGGGTGCTGAGATTGATGGGACCGCGAGTATTGACAGTATTTTTTATCCAGCTGGTTTTTATTATGCAGGATAACCTGGCCTCCAGACTGCCTACGGGAGCAATAACAGCGCTTGTATACGGCTGGTTATTCATGCAGCTGCCGGAATCCTTGATCGGCACAGCACTTGGCACTGCCTTGCTTCCTACACTATCAGCGCATATCACTACAGGAGATACAGATAAGTTCCGTTCAACCCTTGAAAAAACCATTCGGGTGATCACGGGTTTGACGATTCCAATTGCAGTGATCCTTGCTGTAAATCTAAAACCAATTATCCAAATATTGGGCTTCGATGCAGAAGGCACCAACCTGGTCCTTTGGACCGTGAGAGCATATTTGGTGGGCCTGGTAGGACATTCATTATTGGAAGTATCTGTCCGGGCGTTTTACGCCCGTCAAAACGCCAAAACTCCTTTATTGGCATCTTTTGCCGCATCCATTAGTTTCTTACTCCTGGCAATTCCACTCGCGCGGCAATTTGGCGCTCCCGGCATTGGTCTATCCAACTCACTCGCATATACCGGAGAGACCTTGTTATTATTTTTCCTGCTGAACAGGATCGTGCCTTTTCAGCCGAAACTGGGCAGGACACTTTTGCGAGCAGTGGGAGCCACTGCAGGAGGAGTTGGGTTAAGCCTGGTATTACAGAATTTATTTGGAGCACCCCAATCAACTCTGGCGGGAGTAGGGTTTGCCAGCTTGATATTGGTACTGGCATCAGCTCAGATAATACCCTGGCTTCTTCCAGAAATAAAAGATCTATTAAATATCTAGGATAACTTATGAACCAAAAACTATATCTAGAATATCTTAAGGAATATACTCTTCAAGCCCTGGAAAAGTCCCAGGATGATGTGTCTCTGGCCGCTGACTACCTGGAAGAAAAGAGAAAACCGGGTTTATTATCCAAAGACAGAAATGAGAAAAAAGCTGCCCTAAACCGCGTTACGAGGGTCTTCCAGGAATCTCGGCAGCGTTCTCTTTATGTTGTACTTAAAAGCCTGGGGTTTGATGATCTAGCAAAGGATAAACTCTAGTTTGAGAAAAAATGACCCGGGTTTATAAAAACACCCGGGTATAAGTATCCGTATATGCCATTAAGAATTCAATCATAGCTGGTCTTGATTAAGCCATTTTTTACTTCTTCCATGATCTTCTCCACCATCATCACTTTTCCTTCACTTAAAAGATCATAATTGATATCTGTCAGCAACAGCGGTGGAATATGCTCAAATCCGCTTTCAGTTTCCATAAATATGGGCCAGAACTCCTCTACAGCTGCTACCAGGTCATATTCAAGGGATACCACCCAGTTATCCTTGTATTCCTCCCTAAAATCGCTTCCAGAGCCGATAATGTTCTTATCATAAGCGATTAACATCCGGTACATTGGCTGCGTGCCAACCCCGGGGACAATATAATAAGTGTTCACTGCCCGATCTACTAAAAAATCAACATTCGCTGAAATTTCCTGATCCGTTGCATCAACTGGAAGATCAATATATTTAGGATACATATAATTAATTCCAGTTGGTGCATATTTGGGATTACAGAGACCACAATAGTATTTCACACCCGATCTGAATCCATCCCTGGCAGCCAGTGCATCAGGGTTTTCCTGCCTACTGAGCGCTCCCACCCGCCAATCATCTGTGATCATGGCAGCTATATAACCAGAGACAAAACCCTGGACATCATAATCCCCTCCCCCTGATCCTAAGACGCTTAGGTTTTCCCTGGTTTCCAGTTCATTAAAACCTACAGCAAGGAACTTTGTGTCTGGAGCAGACTCTGCCAGGGCAAAGAGATCCGGGAAAGGTTCGAGGGCAACCACGATCTCGTAATCATCGTTTTGTAAATCTTCCGGTGTAAGATTAGAAAGAACCTGGAAGCGTAATCCAAGATCGCGGATATAAACTCCTATAATGGAATTAAGTTCGTCAACCAGGTCTTGATCCGACCCCGGGGGTGTCAACAAGACACCTACCGGAGTCAGTGGGGTTGGTGTATCAGCGATATGGGTGGGTTCTGGAGAAGCTGTGAATGAATCCTCGTCCGGGAGGATCGTAGCTTTACTTCCGGCTCCACAACCCGTTAACAACAGGGCGATCACAACAAACCAATAAATTAACCTTTTATTCATCAAAGCTGACTCCTACGTTAATACTGATTAGGGTTTATTTTACTACTTTTCTTGGTCTGTCCTCTTTCTAGTATAATTAAAAATTATGATAAAAGTAGCAATTCCTGGAAAAGGCGAATTTGAATTGAAACATGTGGTTTTCGATGTAAACGGCACCCTGGCAGTTGATGGTCATCTACTACCCGAAATCCCAGAATTGTTAGCTGCCCTTAAAGACCATCTGGAAATCCACCTTCTTACCGCAGATACTCATGGAAAACAGGCAGAGATAGACCTGATTCTCAATCAGAAAGCTGACCGGGTCAAAGCCGGGAACGAAGCCCGCCAAAAAGCAGATTACGTGAAAAATTTGGGCGCTAAGAACACAGTTGCCATCGGTCAGGGAGCAAACGACGTTTTAATGTTAAAGTCAGCTGTGATCGGGATCTGCACTCTCTCCGCGGAGGGTACTGCCTTGGAAACCCTCCTTGGATCCGATTTGGTTGTTCCCGATATCCAATCTGCCCTGAACATTTTATTAAACCCGACTCGTTTAATTGCGAGTCTGAGAAATTAACCAAACAGGAAAACTAATGTCCATACCGAAAACCGATCAATTCCCTGATGACCCAGAAGATCTAACCCCGGCCCGCAGAAGAAGAGCAGACCGCGGCTTGGTCCCGGAAGATCTGGTTGGAATCGCGGATGATATTGAGGATCTGGCACATAAAACCATACCCTCATTTGATTTTTTCCTGTTTTCACTGCTGGCTGCAGCCATTATTACTGCCAGCATTTTAGTAGATTCACCAGCCTTATTGATCTTGGGAGCTCTCGCCGCTCCGGTGATGGCTCCATTTATCGGGATCTCCCTGGGAACTGCAACCGGATCACTCAAATTTTTCAGCCAGCGCCTGGCAGGTTCGCTGGTTGCCAGCGGTTTTGTTTTTCTGGTTGGCGTTCTGGGAGGTTATGCATCCTTGGTGCTCAAGACCTCCCAGGTCCAATTTTTGATCTATAACGCCCGGGTTTCCTGGACTCACCTGGTATTGTTAATTGCTGGAACTGCCCTATCTGTGATCTCTCTAAAAAAACAAGGTCAGACTCCAACTCTTCCAAGTGTGGCCATCGCTTATGAGCTGTATGTACCACTGGCAATTGCAGGATTTGGTTTTGGAAGTGGTCAACCTCATCTCTGGCCAGATGGATTGGTTCTGTATGGGATCCACCTGGCAGTGGTAGCAATCACTGGGACAGTGGTATTCATGCTTCTGGGAATAAAACCGCTCCGGTTCATTGGTTATACCTTAGGCAGCCTGATAGCCATTTTAAGCATTCTGGGAGTGATTGGATTAAGCAGTGCCGGTGCGGTCGTCGGTGGGAAAATTGCCATGCCGACCCTTGAACCGACCGCAACGCTGACAGGAACACCCGCGCCACCTACATCAACAGCCACTGAGACGCCAATACCTCCTACGCCCACTTTAACACCTACCGTGCCAACAGTTACATTTACTCCTCTTCCCACGGAAACCAGCACCGCTACTCCAAAACCAACCCCGTTCTATGCGGAGATTGCTGTCTCAGAGGAATTTGCAGGAGCATATATTCGCAGCGAACCCAGCCTTGATAGTCAGATCCTAACATCACTCGTAAATGGTTCAGTGATAGAGATACTTGACCCATCCCCCTCATTTGACGAGCAGGGACGTAATTGGTTGAATATTCGCTTTGTAAATGAAGATGGGTTGGAAGAAGATGGCTGGATTATTGAGAATCTATTATTGATCTCAACTCCTCAACCAAATTGGTAATCCCCTATTCTGATAGATCATGGGGTTGAAATGCGCCGGGGAGAAGTTCCCGAACCGTATTTTGCTGGATCAAATTACCTTGTTCATCGACCAAAAGTACTTCAATATCCAATCCAAATTCGGACAAGACCTGACGACAAGATCCGCATGGCGTGCCGCCGTTGCGTGTGGCGACGGCTATAGCTTCAAAATCGCGTTCCCCAGCGCTGACAGCGCTGACTACCGCCGACCGTTCGGCGCAGATCGTATCCGGATATGCCGCATTCTCAACATTTACACCCAAAAATACCTGGCCGGTTTTTGTTAACAAAGCTGCTCCGACCTGGTAATTGGAATAAGGCGCATAGGCTTTAGTTCTAACCTCGTTAGCTGCTTTCATCAATTCCTGTCGTTTTTCATCAGTTAGGTTCATGAAGAAATCTCTCCTGACCTGGATATGCCATCGATTTATCTTCCCTCTGGCATTTAGGTCAAAGAATTGTACTACTTCTCCAATAGTATGGAAAAGTAAAGTTTATTTTTTATCTTTTTTACGGATCTGACGGGCAGGCACCCCTACAACAACCGTATCCGGTGGAACATCCTTTGTCACCACAGATCCCGCACCGGTAGTTGCATTTTCGCCTATCACAAGTGGCGCAACCAGCATGGAATCGCTGCCAATAAAAACGCCATCTTGAATGACAGTTTGATGTTTATTCTCTCCATCATAATTACAGGTGATTGTTCCGGCGCCAATATTTACATCTTTACCGATCTGAGCATTTCCTATATAAGAGAAATGACCCATTTTAGATCCTTCTCCCAGATAAGAGTCTTTAATTTCTCCAAAATTCCCAACATGAACGCCAGGACCCAGGTGGGCTCCCTTTCGCAAATGGCTGAAAGGACCGATATCCACTCCATCCTCAATCCTTGATTCCTCTACCACAGAGAATTCGATTTCACACCCATCACCAACCTGACTGCTGAATATCCACGTTCCAGGGCCGATGATACAGTTCTTGCCTATAATTGTGTTGTTCTGAAGATAGGTGTTTGGGAAAATCACTGAATCCTGGCCAATGGTCACATCCGGATCAATATAAGTTGAAGAAGGATCATGAATACTTACACCGGACAACATCCATTCTCGGTTGATCCGATCTCGCAGGATCTGGGCAGTCTCAGCCAGATGGACTCGTGTATTTATTCCAATCAATTCGTCCGGGTCTTCTATTTGGACCGAACTGGCGATTTGTCCTTCATTAGCTGCCAGCTCGATCAAATCGGTCAAATAATATTCCCCACTGGCTGATGGGGTTAATTTCTTAAGCGATGACCACAACCAATCTGCTTTGAAACAATACATGCCCGCATTGAGTTCTTTGATCTCCAGCTGCTCAGGAGTGGCATCTACTTCTTCGACGATCTTCTGGATCAGCCCAGACTGGTTCCTGGTGATTCGTCCAAACCCGCGCGGATTGTCATCCAGAAATGTTAACAAAGTAAGCGGACCGGAATTGGTTTTCTGGGTTTGGATTAGATTTTGAAGTGTTTGGGTTCGGACCAGCGGCATATCTCCATAAAGAACCAATACCAGGTCAGATTGACCTCTCAGTAAATCTTCTGCCTGCTGAACAGCATGGCCGGTTCCCAACAGCTCTGACTGTGATGCGTATCTCAGTTGATCGCCCAGGGTATCTTTGATCTGATCTCCGCCATAACCAACGATGATCAGCGGAGGATTGTCAGCCAGAGGAGCGGCGGACTCTATTACATAATTAATGAGCGGTTTTCCCAACAGCAGGTGGAGGGGTTTTGGCAGATCGGATTTCATCCGGGTCCCTTTTCCAGCCGCTAAAATCACAACGTCAATAGTCATAAATTGTCCTCAATGAATATGCCCGAATAAAAAAATCAGCGAGCGGGACATCGGGGTCAGTCCTGGCTCGCTTAAGGGATAATTTTTCATTTTTTTCATTCAGGAAAGTCTGTTAATATCCCGGTTTTTTCAACAAGAAAAGCAAGCTGGGGAGCCTGGACTCGAACCAAGATCAAAGGCTCCAAAGGCCTCTGTGCTGCCATTGCACCACTCCCCAACGTCAGCCAAGGCATTGTATCATAGGATTTTTTTTGTGACAATGGAAATGAGTTTTTCTACTTTAACAGGGAACTTGTATTGCTATAAAGTATCCCCGCCAGGAATAAATCCAAGCTTCTGAGCTTGATCATAGGAAAGCGAATCCGGACTGTCGATTCGGGTGATCTCCTCTTCCAGCGTGGCGGCTTTCCAAAAATCATGGACTTCATTTTCTTCCACAGGAGCATCCTCGGATTCTTCTTGTTTGGCAGGAGAATTATTCTTTGAGATCTTTGACTCATCCTTTGCCGAGCCATTTGAACCCTTGGGTGTGTCCTGAGGGAGTTCTGCCTTGGCTGCGTTAGAGGATGTCTGTTTCTCGCTTTTACTCTCTTTCTTCTTAGCCGTTTTGGTTTTAGATTCAGCCATCTTGGTCGATTTTTCCGCTGTTGTTGATCCCTCTCCCAATCCCTGGAGGATTTCAGTCACTTCCTGAATAGCAAGATCAACCGTGGTTAAAACCCAGGTGAGATCATTATTCTGGGTTATGGGATTGGTAATGATTATTAATCCATAGTTGTTATTTACATGGGACCAGAACAGATCATATTTCTCACCCGAGAAATACCACACGCTGTCAGGGGATTCGCTGCCCAGGTAGTAGGAAATTTTATTGGTGGTATTAAAGGTATTCAACAACAGGGGCATTACATGGGATTCATATACTGTATCAGGTACAATGCCAGTTTCAGCGGCGATTACTCCACTTTTTTCGAGCACCATGATCGATATAGCACCCAATTCTCCTCGCAGGTCTGCTATCCGTGAAGTCACATCTGGATGGAGGTTTTTCTTTGTCAGTTTAATTAACTCTTCGGTTTCTTCTTCAACAGGATCAAGTCCCATGGTCTTACGGACTGCGTTCAAGAATTCCGGCATTTTGAGTGGTTTTAAGAAAAAGGCTTCCGGATCCAGGTTGGCGATCTCCTTGTGGACCTCTTCATCATCCATGCCAGTAATAATGATCACCTGCATATCTTTATACGTAGCTTTCAGTTTTCTAAACAATTCCAATCCAGATAAACCAGGAAGGCCAATATCTGCAATTAACAGGTCAATACCCGTCCCAACAACCTCAATAATGGCTTCCTCACCAGAGGGCACATCCACCAAATCAAGGTCTAGGTCCAGGGTTTCCAAATTCGCACGTAAAACAGTACGAATTTCCTGGTGATCATCAACAATTAACACCCGGAATTTTTCCGTCATGCCACTATCATAACACGCCGTGAAATAAGAAAACCCCCCGGAGGGGGTTTTTACATTACAGATTTATTAAGTACAGGTATCTGAGCGTGCCAATTTAGAAAGATCCGTAAATCAATATCCCATATACGGCGCAGGAAAGCAGAGTATCCACAGCGCAGTACAACAAATGGAAATTGATCGCTGAATCCAGACTTCTTTCCATACGTGTTAAAGTAAGCAACAGCGAGAGCAATCAGGGTGATCAAAGCTGGTACTCCGTAGATCAACGGTTGAACATAAACGTCCGGAATACGCGGGATCCAGGCCGAGAAAGGCACATAATCCCAGGTCTTAAGTCCGGGAAGGGTAGCAAGCTTCATGAACCAGAATATACCTATCCCTGCAGCCATACTTAAGATCTCTCCGATTGTCCTGAAGATAGGTTTGTTGAACTGGGAGAATATTATATTAAAGATAAACCCTACCAACCCTAAACCTCCCCAGGCAGCTGCTGCAAATGGTGAAAGGACAGCTCCGGCGAGAACACCGAACAATCCCTCTGCTGCCAGGTACAGGTAATCATCTGCACTCACCAGGTCGATATTATTCATTTTCACAGGATCGGTGGTTGTCAGGTAAGCACGATAGGTGGTTTCTCCTTTTTCCAACCAGGTTACATATAGGTTTAAATCCTGATCACTGACTACTGACGGATAATAGGATTCTGCAGAAGTATAACTGAGCGGTTGATATGAAGTAACCAAACCATCAGAAATATAAGCGATATTGGCTTGATTGCGGAAGTCACGCCATTTGAATTCAGAGCGTGAACGGAATACAAATGCCAATTCGGAATACTGCCCTCCCAGAATCTCAATGTTCTCAAGGGCCGAGGAGGAAGGTAAACCTCCATAGACATAAACCCGTTCACCAGTCTGGAAGGCACCGTAATCATATTCATCGGTAGGTAAATTCGCAACAATTGGAACCCTGATCAACATCGTGGGCCGGATAAAATCGGGTTCTCCCACCGGGAAATAGCGATAGAAAGTATTTCGCGTGCCAGCTTCAAGACCGGAAACTATCACCTCGGTCCAGATCACATATCCTACTTCTTCATCGATCCCTAAAACTGGGCCTTCGATCCTGATCGAAGGAGATACACTTGTAGAATAGACTATGTCTGTCAGACTCTTATCTGGATCTTCAATATTTACCCGCTGATAATAGAATTCCACATCTCCATAGATCAATGGAAATCTTGCCCAGCTGGCATGCAGTTGATCGTCTTGGTCAAGGAATAGATTTACATGGATACCATCCGGATCGATAACGGTTTTTTCCAGACTTCCCAAATCACCATTAAGAGCATAGAGTCCGGGGCTTTCCGGGCTGCCAGAATACCAGATCTGATATCCACTTTCATATTTAACGACTTCAAAATGATCTACTCGATCTTCAGTAGAGAGGACCATAATATCAGATAGACTTTCGCCTCTGGTATTCAGCTGAACGGTATTTAATTGATTCCGGGCAATCCAGAAAAGATCCAGTCCTGTTGTTGTGAGAACTATTTTTGCCTCTCGAGGTTGTTGGACCATGAAATCCAACTTAACTGATGTGCGAAAACCGGCATCAGGACTTAACACAGACAGCTCGGGTTGGTACAAACTATCATCAACTTCGCTTCTTGGAAAAAGAATACTATAGACTTTGCCTGAGGAATCTATCACCGGTTCCATAGGAGACGCCATGGCGGTATCTCCCATCAAGATACCGCGGCTCCAACCCTCTGACTTAAGCCATAATTTATCCAAAGCCTCACCTGCGCAGCTTGAGAGCATAAGGGATGTGAAAACCAGAATCAGGATTATTTTTATTTTTTTATTGGACCGGAAATCCATGCAATACTCCCATAGTTTGAAAAGCACCCACGATTATATCCTGAACCGATGTAAATGCAACTGGGCAAGTGGTAGGGGTCGAAATACTACTGGAGAACTATATTTAAGAATCGAGGACAAAGTCCTTAAAACACAAGAAGGACCATAAATTTCCTGGTCCTTCTCTAAATACAAAAAGGAAATAATTCTATTCAGATGCTGCCAGGTCAGCCCCCGGCAACCAGCCATTTCCAGCTGAGGTCTCGATTTTATACCACAATTCTCCGTCTACCTCTGTGGATCCAACAATAGTTACCTCATCACCGCGGGTAGCATAGGAAAAAGCAACATTCCCACCAGCTTCCTGAAACAATCCTACTAAATGGCCCTCAGAGTCTAATATTACTTTATCACCAGGAGAAAATTCAGCACCTTCAATTACACTTACAACCACTCCGCTTAACACTGCTTGAGTAGCTTCATAGTTTTGGGTCGCTTCTGCTGGAGTAAGGATCTCTCCAGATTGTTTGCATGCCAGGCTGAAAATGAACAGCAAACTAAATACTGACAGAATAATTAGCAAATTTCTTCTTTTCATTGCTTCTATTTCCTCCCCCTCAGGCGGGCGTCAAATGCATCCCTCAGGCCATCACCCATGAAGTTGAATGCGAGTGTTGTTAAGGTCAGGGCCACACCAGGGAATAATACCAGGTGGGGGTTAGACCGCAAGGTTGCATAACCCTCATTGATCATGGCTCCCCAGCTGGGTGTGGGAGGATCAACACCAAGACTGATTAAACTCAAGACAGCTTCTGTAAAAATGTAACCGGGAATTGCCATCGATTCCAGGATCAAGAGCGGTCCAATGATGTTGGGAATCAGGTGTTTTGTGATGATGTGTCCATCTTTGGCGCCAATCGCCCTGGCAGCTTCGACGAATTCTTTTTCCTTATAGGACAGCACCTGGCCGCGAGCCTGACGAGCCATACCGAGCCAGTTCAAAGCACCAATGGCGACAAATACAAATAACAAACCGCCGGTAGATTTATTCAGGAATATCAACGTCCCCATGAAGCCAGTCGTAACTCCCCTCCTGGCCATTGCCTTAAAATAGACTGTCATCATAATGATGATCGGCAATGTCGGCACGGCATAGAGAAAGTCCACGATGCGCATCATGATGTTATCAGCCCGGCCGCCGGCAAAACCTGCTATTGTGCCGTAGGTCAACCCGATAATGACGCTCACACCAGAGGCCACAAAAGCTACCGCAAGGGAAACTCTTGTACCGTAGATCATACGACTCCAGAGGTCCCTGCCAAGGGCGTCAGATCCAGCGATAAAAGTTGTGCAGCCCCATTCCAGGGGAGTGTTATACCAGTGGCAGTTTTCTTCGGCAACATCTGTTGTAATGTCATAACCCGTAAATGGTTTTTCTCGATTATTAAACGTATTTTGATGAGCAAAACCATAAGGGGATAACAAAGGGGCAAAAGTTGCGGTCAGCAGGATGATGATAATAAAGATCGCCCCAGCCACCGCAATATAGTTGCGGCGGAATTCGCGGAAGGCATCCTGCATTGGGCTGCGGCCTTGCCCATAGTGTTCGGCGTTTTCTTCACGTGTTAATTGTTCAAGGGTTTTTTCAGGTGTCATAAATTTAATCCTAATCGTATCGAATGCGGGGATCGAACCAAGCGTACATCAAGTCGACCATTAAATTAGCCATAACCAATAAGAAACCATATAAGAGCACCAGGCTGGTCTGCAGGAAATACTCCCGCTGGCCTATGCTGGTGACAAACCTGCGTCCCATACCGTTGATGGCAAACATCAGTTCGATCACAAACGAGCCCGTGATCAGGGCAGCCATCATCGGGCCTAAAACGGTGACAACCGGGATTAGGGAGTTCTTAAGAGCGTGGATGACAATCACTGCCCGCTCACGCAGACCCTTAGCTCGAGCAGTCCGAATATAGTCAGAGGAAAGGACTTCAAGCAGGCCAGCGCGGGTCAGCCGGGCAATACCGGCTGCCATACCCGTACCCAAGGACATCACAGGTAAAAAGGCGTGCATAAAAAATTCCCCTGTGAAACGAGGGATAAATCCCAGGAAAAATGGAGGGCTAGCTCCCCAGAAAGCCACCGGGAACCAGTCCAGCTGGACTGCAAAGACATAGATCAGCAGCGGGGCAAGCACGATGTTCGGAACGGACCGGCTTAAAACAGCGGTAAAGGTTACAAAATAATCCAGGAAGGAGTTGTGGTTCAAGGCAGCCACAATGCCGATGGGAATACCCAGCACAAACGCCACGATCATGGACATTAGACCAAGTTGAATAGAGATCGGAAAGGTTTGTTTAATTATATCTGCCACGGTCTGGGAAGGTTCCCTGAACATGGGACCGAAATCTCCCTTAAAGATGTTTAACACGTAACGAGCAAATTGCTCATATAACGGTTTATCAAGTCCGTAACGTCGTTCCAGTACGATCTTGATGTGCTCCGGCATGGCTTTCATGCCAACCGCGTCAAAAGGTCCACCAGGCATGGCATGCACCAGCACAAATGTGGCCAGGATCACCAGAAAAACAACTGGAATTGCGATCAATAACCTTCGAATGATATATCTTAACATTAGCCCTCCAGCATTAAAATTAGTGATTTTTCCACTCTATGTCATTTAGGAAATCACCAGGCTTGGCAGATCGGAACAACTATTGTTCATCCTCCAACCCTGCTAAGTTCCTACTTCTGTAATGGAACCATGGGGGAGCAGCAGAGCTGCTCCCCCAATCGTAATACATGGATCTTCTTATTGCATCGCTGCGCTCTGGGCGTCAGCGTCGATGGTCCATTCGTACCATTGATCCCCACCAAAGAGGGCATCAACTTTGTCCAGCCAGCTGTGTTCTGCAACGTAAGCGATACGCAGGAAGATCGGGAAGAAGGGATATTCACCCTCATAACCGAAGAATGCTTCCTCGATCTGGGCATAGAGCTCTTTCCGGACTTCAGGATCGGGCTCGAAGCGGGCATCCTCGATCAGGGTATCGATCTCATTGCATGTTCGTTTGATGCGGGGAGCATTATTACAATGCAGGACGTCGCCAACCCAGTTGTTCTCGTCAGCGTAGTCGGGGCCCCAACCAAGGGTCCACATGTGTGGAGCTTCATCGTCTTCAGCCTTGGTGGCGGTCAGCAGGTCTGCGAAGGACTGCTGCTCGATCTGGATCAAGTCTGCGGAGCAACCCAGGTGCTGTTCCCAGCCGGCCTGAGCGAACTCAATCCATGCCAGGGTGGATTCACCGGAGTAACCCAACAGGGTTACCTGGGGGAAGCCTTCACAGTTGGGGTATCCAGCCAGAGCCATCTGCTCTGCTGCAAATTCGGGATCAAATCCAACACCGATCTCGTCGATGGGAGGAGCGCCGAAGATTCCAGGAGGAGCAAAGTGTTTCATGGGCAGGCCCTGACCCTGGCGCAGTTCGGCTACGTAAGTAGCGGAATCGAACGCAGCGCCAAAAGCTCGTCGGACATGAACATCATCGAACGGAGCTTTGGTCATGCGGAAAGCAATGTAGAACACGGCCAGGTCAGGAATCGAAACGGTCTCGTCGGGGAATGCCGCCAGGTGAGCTTCAAGCTCGCCATCAGGAATGGCAGAGGTTTCAACTTCATTGTTCAACCAAAGAGCGTACGAAGTTGCCACATCAGGAACAACATTGGTTTCGATCCTTTCAACGTTGCCAGCACCCTGCATATCTTTGGGCATAAGCGGGTTGCGGAGAATGACGCGGGAAACACCATGTTCCCAGTTATTCAACACATAGCGGCCGTTGGTGACGATGTTGCCAGCTTCGATCCATTCTTCACCATGCTCTTCAATGGCCCACTGCGGGGTTGCAGCAATGGTCCACATCGGGGTCATGGACAGGAAGTAAGCGGCTGCTGCCGGTTGTTCGATCACGAGGGTCTCATCATCCGGTGCGGAAACGCCAATGGCATCGATCAGGTCCTGGGGAATGTTCTCAGGATCTTCGTAGTTGTAAACATCTTCACAGCCCTTGATAACAACAGCAATGATGCCGCTGTAATAGGATCCTGTGTTGGGGTTGCAGGCTCGTTTGATGCCATACACAAAATCATTGGCAGTAACGAAGCGGGGAGCGCCATCGGCGTCCACTTCCTGTTTCACCTCACCGGTCTCGGGATTGTGTTTCACCCACGGGATATCGGTGCGGATGGTGAAGGTGTAGGTCAAACCGTCGTCACTGATGTCCCAGGCGGTTGCTGCTTCAGGAACGATATCTGCCGTCACAAGATCATAGTTTGTCAGGTGGACAAACAGGTTCTCGATGTAGACAATTGAAACAGTGTCTTCACCAAGCTGGGGATCCAGAGTGGGGATGTCAGTGGTGGAGGTTCCGCGAAGGGTAACCAGGTCGCCAGTGGCGACTGCGCCTTCCTGAACCTTGGGGCCACAAGCGGACAACACCATGCTGGCCAGGATCAGTAATGAAACGATCGCAAGAAGTTTTTTACTCATTGTATTTCTTCTCCTTCATAAATTGAACAAAATACTACTGATGGTTCTTCCGAACTACTGTTATGAGTGGGCATCACCTCCTTTAAAAAAGATTTTTTCCTTCTATAACCATAACTTTGATCGTAACTCAGTTGTTAGCGAGTTAACATCTTCTGTTGTGCTTTTTCAACAAAGTGGCAGGCAACCCAGTGTCCTTTTTCATACTCCCTGAATTCTGGATCTTCCACTTCACAGCGTTTTTCCGCAATCGGGCAGCGGGTGTGGAAGCGGCATCCTGAAGGTGGATTGGCCGGGCTGGGCACATCACCCAAAAGAATGATGCGTTTTCTGTCACGTTCAGCGGCCGGATTGTGCAATGGCACCGCAGATAAAAGAGCAATGGAATAAGGATGAAGGGTATTTGCAAACAAGACTTCCCGTTTTGCAAGTTCAACGATTTTCCCAAGGTACATCACCGCGATCCGATTGGAAATATGCCGCACCATGCTCAAGTCGTGGGCGATAAATAAGTAAGTTAAACCCATTTCTTCCTGGAGGTCTTCCAGCAGGTTGACAACCTGGGCCTGGATGGAAACATCCAAAGCGGAGATCGGCTCATCACAAACAATGAATTCAGGTTCCAAAGCCAGAGCGCGAGCAACTCCGATGCGCTGTCGCTGACCACCCGAAAACTCGTGCGGATAACGGTTCACAAAATAGGGATTGAGCCCCACCATGCGCAGCAGTTCTTGTACACGGTCTTTTCTTTCATTGGTTGTTCCAATATTATGAACATCCAATGGTTCAGCAATGATCCTGCCGACCGTCATGCGGGGGTTCAATGAGGCATAAGGATCCTGGAAAATGATCTGCATGTCACGGCGTAATTCTCTCAGTTTTCCATCGCTGGCTTCAGTTAAATTCGTATCACGAAACCAAACGTCGCCGGAAGTTGGTTTGTGAAGCTGGAGGATGGTTCGACCGGTGGTTGTTTTCCCACATCCGCTCTCCCCCACCAGACCAAGAGTCTCACCTTTTTTGATGTCAAAGCTAATACCATCAACCGCTTTTACCGCGCCGACTTCTTTCTGAAATACAACACCCCTTGTAATTGGGAAATGTTTTACTAATTTTTCAACACGTACCAGTGTGTTATTCTCGCTCATCGAAGCTCTCCTGTTTTGACATCTACCCAGCAGGCAATATTATGATCCAAGGAGATTTCGACCAGACCGGGATTTTCTTTCCGACATTTATCCTTCACGAACGCACAGCGTGGTGCAAAAGGACAGCCGGATGGCATTTCCACCAAATCCGGGGGCAATCCTTCAATCGTTTCCAATTTTATCTCAGTTTCTCCTTCAATTTTTGGCAGTGAGCGCAGCAGGGCATACGTATAAGGATGGCGGGGATCTTCATAAAGGGAATCCACCTGGGCGTCCTCAACAACATATCCAGCATACATGACGATCACACGTTCCGCCAAACCGGCAACAACACCAAGATCGTGTGTGATCCAGATCAGTGACATCCCCAATTCATCCTGGAGTTCTTTCACCAGCTCAACCAACTGGGCCTGGATGGTTACATCCAAGGCAGTGGTCGGTTCATCTGCGATCAACAGGACTGGATTACAGGCCAGGGCAATAGCGATCATTGCCCGCTGCCTCATACCACCCGAGAATTGATGGGGATAATCATCTAGTCGGCCTTCCGCATCCGGGATGCCAACCAGTTTTAATAACTCCGCTGCCCTTGCATCTGCAGCTTTATTATCCAATCCAAGATGTAATTTGAGGGGTTCTTTGATCTGGTATCCAATAGTAAGAACAGGATTCAGTGAGGTCATTGGATCCTGGAAGATCATGGCGATCTTGCTGCCCCTGATCTTGCGCATCTCATTGTCATGATAATCCAAAAGATTATCACCCCTAAAATAAATTGCGTCAGCCATAATCTTGGCCGGCGGAATTTCCAGGAGTCGCATTACAGAAAGCATCGAAACACTTTTACCGCAACCGCTTTCTCCCACTATACCTACTGTTTCCCCATGGTGGAGTTTGTATGAAATACCATTTACTGCATGAACTAATCCTTCCTGGGTTGCAAAGGTCGTTCTAAGATTCTGAATATCGAGAATAATTTCTCTATCGTCCAATTTCCTTACCTCCTGCTGTGCGGCGATTTTTTTTGCTGTGTAATTATTTAAACAAATTTATGGGAGTATTTCTTTCCCTTAAATAATAAACTCGGATTATTCCTATTTGGGACAAAATAGCCAAGAAACTTTCTTATATATATTCATTTTTGTTTTATTTCAGATACGAATTCTACCATAATCAACTATAAAATCCTTAAGATATACTGCAGAATAGGATTAATACAGTTCTTAAGTATTGTATAAAATCACACCAATCTGAAAAAACGCATCACTGTAACGTTTCTATATTCCAAAATAGAGGTGATGGATCATCATTCAATCCTTTTAAATCAGGATCAGCGATGATAATTTCCCTCCGGAAAAATAATGGCAGAACCGGCAATTCAGCTCTGAATATTTTGCGTATCCCAGTTATGGAGTCCAAATAAGTATCTGAATCTGGCAATGATGTCAACACATCCAGACAATAAGAATCGTACTCCTGGTTTTGATATCCAGCTGCATTCACTCCTCCCCAGCCTTTAGGATAGGAAGGATACAGGCCCGGGATCTCGTCTGAAATAAACAATTGGCATGGTTGATAGTTACCAGCCGCCCAGGCAAAATACGCCAGATCAAAATCACGGCCGAAGATCGGCCCCTCTGGTCCTGGCGCTAATAATTCTCCCGCCGGTAATAATTCAACCTCAACTCCGATTCCACAGGATTGCAAACCATCCCGGATCTCCTTCAGCGCAATTGGAAGTTCATCAACCTCAGCTGCCAGAAGTGTGAACTCTAAAATAGTGCCATCACCCACACCATCGATATCAACAGCCTGGCGGGGAGTTTCTGGATCCCCGTCCTGATCTATCCAACCCATTTCCTTTAATAACAATCCGGAATTCACCGGTTGATATGGATAAACGGGATCAAGATCAGTGATCCCGAATTGACCCAATGGGTAAAAATCATCAACGATTTGATTGGCATCCAAGCGGGAGGATGAGATCTTTTCACGATCGATACAACCCGCTATAGCCTGGCGCATTTCAGGATCACTTAGCAAATTTCGTCCTGGATCTCTGGAATTGATCCCAAAACTGAGCTGCTCCCAGGCTTTGTTCTCGCTATGATAGATCTGCAGATCTCCGTCCGCTGCACCTTGCAGCAATTCAACCTTAAACTCATCCAGGCCGGGTTGATTGACAACCAATTGGCATTCTCCAGCGTGGAAAGCAGCCAGGGCTTCTTCAGCATTATTTACAAAACGGAATACCAAAGCATCATATAAAGGTATTCCATCTACAGCCAGGTAATTGAGATCATTAGGTATCAGTGTGATATGGTCACCCTGGACCCATTCCCTAACCTGGTAAGCGCCCCAGGCAAGTGGGAATATTGTGCTCTGGGATGAGCTGAGCAGTTCCTCCCTGTCCAGGTTCAACCAGATATGCTCAGGTAAAGGATCAAAAAATAGATCCCCATATGATTGGATTCCCAGATACCCAGGCAGACCTGTCCAGGAGACACCCCCATCCTCTCCGACTTCATAACCAGTGGAGAAACGAAGTTTTTTAGGGCCACCCTGATCATAGATCAATGACGCAACTTGATAGGAATAAACTGAATCGGTACCGCTGACCTCTGTGCCATCTGACCATGAAATACCAGATCTTAATTCAAATCCAACTTTGACCTGATCCATAACGATTGAGTCTTGATTTTCAAAGACCTCTGCACAAGAGCCATCATAACAACCAGAGGGCCGATATTCTGTGCCATTTGCCAGGATCGTGAGATTCCCATTGTTATTAACAATTCGCTCCCCAGGAAAAACCTCGATCTCAGATATTATTACTTGACCATTCTGTTGAGAAGGTATTCCGTTCAGGAGAGCCGAAACTGCATTCAGGTCGTCGTCAATTATCCAGTCGTAGAGGGCCTGGCGGATGATTCTGGCTGAAGTGGATAAATCCCCGTAAATAAATAGCGATTGAGGTTCTTCTCCCAGACAGACCGAAAGAACCTTTTGTGGTACTGGGCTTGGCAGGGATGTGGGGATGAAGCCTTGACCCTTAGCCGGTATATTAACCAGGTTAGACCCCCCTGCCTGGCAGGCAGACAACAGCAGGACAATAACCAATAAAATTATGAGAAAAAATTTTCGCTTTAGAACCATGGTATCTTATCTTCTTCAACTTCTCTCATGCGCAGGTATGACCGGTAGCGCTCAGGGTGGATTTCCTTTTTCTTAATAGCCTCGATCACAGCACAACCAGGCTCGTGGGTATGGGTGCAGTCGCTGAACTGGCAATTTGCCAACGCGTTATAAATTTCCGGAAAATATCCATCAACTTCTTCCGGCGTTATATCCCAAAGATCCAACGCTTTTAAACCGGGGGTATCAGCAATATATCCACCATCGCTTAAGGGAACCAATTTCCTGGAAACTGTAGTGTGTTTGCCTTTTTTATTCGCTTCACTGACTTCTTTTACTTCCAGGCCAAGGCCGGGCTGAATGGCATTTAATATGCTGGTTTTTCCAGCGCCAGAAGGACCCGCAAATACACTGGTCTTTCCGACCAGGTGTTTCTTCAATTTGTTAATTCCCTTGTTCTTCTCTGCCGAGGTATAAAAGACCTGATAGCCGATTTTCTGATAACGTTGGAAATATTCCTTGGCTTGTCCCATCCCTGTAAGATCGATCTTGTTTGCCACGATCAATATATCAATCTCTTCCCGCTCAGCGATGACCAAGAAACGATCCAGCATGGGCAGGCGCGGCTCCGGCATGGCAACAGAAAAAACAAATACTGCCTGATCAGGATTAGCAATGATTATTTGCTGGAATTCACCCCGGGCTGTGGGAGCCATCCGATAGAGCATACTCCGGCGGGGTTCAACTTCCTCGATCATACCTTTGCCTGTTTCCTGCTCGGTGATAATCACCCAATCGCCAATGGCGACAATGTCAGCAAATTTACGGCCTTTCTTCAATCGCCCCCTGAGCTGACAGACAATGGTCTGTTCGTCAGCGAAAACAGTGAAAAAACCAGATTGAGCCTGGATCACCCTTCCGCGAATTTCTTCAGTCACTGAGCTCCTTATCCTGTTTATTATTCTGTATTTTCATCGGGGACATACCAGACACCAATTTCCGATTCCCAGGGATAATATCGCAGCACCTGGTTAAAATACAATTCAACAATCCGTCGGAAAATCGGGGCTGCCACTTCTGAACCTTCCCCGGCATTTTCCGCGATTACCGCTATAGCAATATCGGGTCTATTTTCATTTTGGTTATAGGTATAACCTGCAAACCAGGCATGAGACTCTCCAGAACCTGATTCCGCTGTTCCAGTTTTTCCAGCCACATTGATCTGCAGACCCCTGATGGGGAAATTGGCTGTGCCGCGAGGGTTATCAACAACCTGAATCATGGCATTCGTGATAATGTTGCGTGTTGTGTCGCTAATAGGAAGTTCACCAACTACTTCGGGCTCAAAGCTGAAGATCTCTTCCCCGCCTGCAGAACGGATGCTTTCTACAAACTGAGGTCGATATAACGTTCCACCATTGCCAAGCGCCGCAATAAACCGCACAACCTGAAGCGGAGTGACCTGTGTATCTCCCTGCCCGATCGCCTGGTTGGTTGCATCCAGTTCGGATCTCGGACCTGGTATATTCCCTGGCTCTTCTTCCAGTGTTTCGATACCAGTAAGCGATCCCAATCCGAATCCTTTGGCCATGTCCGAAACCGCATCCGGATATCCATTTTGATAGAGTTGTAACCCGATATGCCAATAATAAGGATTGCAGGAGCGCATCAAAGCTTCTGAATAGGTGAGCAGGCCGCTAGGTTGTGTTTTATCATCATCCAGAAAATGATCATAGGTCCAGTCATTGAGAGTAACCCCCGGTAGTTCTTCAAAGAAATACCCGCAGTCATACACATCGTCTGCAGTGAATTCGCCTGTCTCCAAACCCGCTGCCATGGTGATGACCTTAAATACAGATCCCAACGGGTACAAACCCTGAGTCGCTCGATTCAAGAAAGGCGATTTTTGATCCGCCTTATAATATTCCTGCAGTAAAAATGAGGAGTTGTAATAATCGGAATTGAATGCGTTGGGATCAAAATAAGGAGTTGATGCCATAGCCAGGATGCGGCCGGTATCGAGTTCCATCACCACAGCCGCGCCGTTATAACCATACAACGCTTTTTGGACTTCCAGTTGGAATTCTTTTTCAAAGGTTGTGTAGATCTCTGCGGGAGGAGCAGCTTCTTCCCGGCCTAATTGGGAGATGGTTTCTCCTTCTTCATTCACAACATAAAGGATGCCTCCTCTCTCACCAACCAGGTAATCCTCTCCCCATTGTTCCAATCCCTGACCACCAACCTTCTCCCCTTTGGAGTATCCCTGGATACGATAAGCATCCAGCTCAGCTTCCTGGATCCAGCGTACATAACCTACTGCCTGCGGTGCGGCGCCGCCATCAAAATAATATCTGCCATCAAAAGTCCGCAGCAAAACTCCATTATTAGTCCAACCTTCGAGAATTCCAAGGCGGGATTCAATAGCGTCCATGGAGATGGAACCCAGGGGAAGATACCAATCCACGTCAGGGGGATAATCAGCATACATGGCATAGATCACTTCGGGAGGCATATCCAGGGTGCGGCCCAATTCATCCAGGACTTTATCTTCTTTTTTGGGATTGATCTGCGAAGGAGTAAGACCAACCGAGAGCGCCTCTGCATACGCAACGATCACGCTGCCGTTACGATCATAGATATTGCCCCGCGACGGTACCAGGCGGGTCAGCTGGACCATATTATTCCCTTCCATTTCGGGGAAGATCAAACCTCGTGACCAATCAATTTTCCAGATCCCCTCGTTAAGATTAAGAAGCAGGATAATATCCCTTTTCAATTCTTCAATCAACCGGCTGTTGTAACTTATTGTGACAGCAACCTGGGCCTGGCTGGGATCGACAAAAGATGACAGGATCGTATAATCCAACGATTCCATGGCCAATTCTACAGCCACATCATGATATATCTGGGAAAAATCCTCTTCTGTGATCTCTACTTGACTGGCAGAACTCAACATTGAATACATGGATTGGTAATCACTGGTCTTCCAGTATTCCAGGAATTCGATCGCGGCTTGCTCAACATCAGGAGCTTGTGTGGTCTGGACTCCTGGCGGTGCCAGGCCGGGTGTTGGTGTTTCCCCGGTTGGCAGTGTGCTTTCAGGAGTTGATTTGCTGCAGCCAGCGATAAAGATAAAAAGAAATAGGATTAATAGGCTTTTTTTCATAGGAGCTTACTCTCTGTACTGTATCCGTTCATCTCAGCCAGAATTTCATCATAAACCGGACACTGATAATCAATAGATTTCTGGCACCTTTCTGCAACCTGTTGGTCACCTTCGATACCCATTTTACTCATTAATACTGCCAGGTGGCAGAGTGGTAAACCCATTACATTGGCTTGACAACCATTAAATTCCGGGGTTGGATTAAAATCGCGATTCTGGATCCCATAGGATCCCGCTTTGTCCAATGGATCATCACTGGCGACATAGGCCCGAATCTCATCTTCAGTATACTCTCTCATTTCAACTTCCGAACAAACCAATCTAGTCTGAACTTGATCAGTGGAGAGATTGTAAAGCGCTATTCCGGATAGGACCTGATGTGTTTTTCCTTTCAGTTGATTCAGAACCCGGACAGCATCCGCCTCATTGAGCGGTTTTCCCAAGATCTCTTCTCCATCAATAACTATAGTATCTGCTCCAATCACTATGGCATTCTCAAGCAAACTACCTGAAATTTCCGCTCCACCCTTTAGTGCTTTTTCTTTGGCAAGGCGCAGCACAAACTCATCTGGGGATTCCCCGGGGATTTTCCTCTCAACGATCTCAGAATTAACGACGATAAACGGGTCGATTAAGTTCCGGAGAAGCATTTTTCTTCTAGGTGACTTGGACGCTAGTATGAATTCAGTCATTAGTCTTCAGGCCAAATTCGGATTAACTTATAGGTTTTAACAACCCAAATTCTATCACAACCACTAGATTTTTCTGTTTTCCACCTTATGATACTTAGTTAATGTTAATAAAATAGATAACAGTTCCTAAACCCCTTTTTGGTACAATGGCCAATAATGACCTTAAAAAGAATTTCTCTAAAAAGTGGTCTCCAGAGCCTGATAATTATTCTATTGACCCTGGTATCGACTGTTTCTCCAGTATGGGCTCAAGCCGGGAAAGAGGTTTCCCTTTCCGCGCCTGATTTAGGAAATTACCCGAGTATCACTATCTATGTAGATGTAAATGACAGGAACGGGGGAAAGATAACCAACCTGACCGCCGATCAGATCACCATTAGGGAGAATGGAATCCAGCAAGATCTTCTGGATTTCCAGTCGCTCAGTCCTGGAATCCAGCTGGTGGCCGCGTTTAATATTTCCAATCCATTTTCTATCCAGGATATTAATGGTGTTTCCCGATTTGAATTCATTAAAGAATCACTTCTCAACTGGGCGGCCCAGCCGCTTGTATCAGCGGCTGACAACATAAGCATTTTATCCAATGATGGACTGGAACACTCCCATCTCACAGATAAATCTGAAGCCGTATCGATCCTGGAAGCATATGATCCAGACCTCAAAGGGACAGAATCAAATTTCAATGTTCTCTCCCAGGCTATCAGCATTGCATCCGACCCTATCGATCAACCAGGTATGAAACGTGTTGTTCTGTTATTTACCAGCCAACCAACAAGCGAAGGTTTCGCAGCTTTAGACAGCCTCGTTTCGCAAGCCAGGGACAACCAGGTTATGGTTTATACAATACTGGTATCCTCACCAGCATTCTTTTCAACTGCAGGAGCTGCCAGGCTTCAAAAACTGTCCACAGATACAGGTGGGGTTTTGGTGCCTTTTTCTGGAGACGAACCGTTGGTAGATCTGGGGCTGCTCCTTGATCCGCTTCGCAGCACCTATCTGATCAATTACAGCTCCCAGATCATTACCCCAGGCATCCATTCCCTGGAAGTAACCATAGACTCAACACTTGCGCCAATTGTTGGAGAACGAGAATTCAACCTTGATGTCCAACCACCCAATCCAATTTTTATCTCACCACCCAGAACGATTATCCGTGATCTATCCAAACCAGACCCTGCCAAAGAAACCGATCAGATATATCAACCAGAATTTGTGCCCCTTAACATCCTGCTGGAATTTCCGGACAATCATCCCCGGGATCTTGAAGAGCTGATTTTCCGGGTTGATGGCGAGATTATTGAAAGAATAACTGCCCCACCTTATGACCAGATTATATGGGATCTCACATCCTATCAAGCCAGCGCTACCCATTATCTCACCCTCGAAGCTGTTGATATCCTGGGATTATCGAGATTAAGCGTGGCAACAACAGTTGAGGTGAAGGTCAACGTTCCCCCACCAGACCTGACCAGCATCATTGTTAAAAATGGTCCAGCCCTGGCTGGGTTGGCAGTCATCCTGCTGGCCGGTTTAGCACTATTTATATTCGTATCCCAGGGAAGGATCCAGCCAGGAGTAACCAATATATTCCAAACCATATCTTCAAAATGGACCCAACTCACAAAATCAAGGACGTTAATAAGAAAAATCCTTCTTTCCAAAAGTGACGTTATACCAGAAAACTCACTCCAGGGGATAACGCCATACAGGCTGATCGCAATTAATGATGTCTCCCAAGTCCTTTTTCCAGAGCCGATCCGGGTTGAGGAAAAAGAGTTTAAAGTTGGCAGTTCAAACACTGAACGTGGTATCCAGATCCAGCACCCATCAATCTTTAAAGAACACGCTACTATAACTTGCCAGGACGAAGAAAAGTTCCAGATCACCGATCATGGATCGACAGCTGGCACGTGGATCAATTACAAACAAATTTTGAGCAGCAAACCCCAATTCCTAAAAGATGGTGATATCATTCATTTTGGAGAAGCAGTATTCCGATTTCAGGTCATGACAAGAAAGGAAACCTCCCTTGTCACAGAGGAGAAAAGAAAGTGATTCCAAGCAAACAACCTCACCTTGACTCAGCGACCATCACCGATCCAGGCAGTCGAGGGCGATTAAATGAGGATTCATTTGAAATACGTTCGTTTACCATCAGTGAAGATGACGATACGCCAGTGTTACTGGCAATCGTTGCCGATGGCATTGGCGGTCATAAAGCAGGAGAGATCGCATCAAAAATCGCTGTCGCCACAATCATCTCCTCTGTAGCAGAAAGCGATGGTACAGACCCCCTTTGGATACTGAAAAGCGCCTTGTTGGAAGCGAACCACAGCATCACTGCAGAAGCTGAGGCTGACGACTCCAGGAGAGGGATGGGCTCCACAGTGGCTTGCGCCCTGGTAATTGATTCTGCTCTTTATACTGCTACCCTGGGAGATTCCAGGTTGTACCTAGTGCGAGATAATGTCATCCAGCAGTTGAACATCGATCATACATGGGTACAGGAAGCGCTGGAAGTTGGTGTGATCAACTCTGAAGAAGCTCGCAGTCACCCACGCAGACATTTAATCCGCAGTTATCTTGGATCAGCAGATCCGATCCATCCAGACCTGCGGCTCTACCTGGATTCTAAAGAAAACCAGGAACAAGCCAAGGCCAACCAGGGATTACCACTGGTACCTGGAGACCAGATCTTGATTTGCACAGATGGACTGACGGATCTCGTTGCTGATGAAGAGGTTCTCGAGATCCTGGTAAAAGAGGACAGCAAAGATGCTCAGCTGCAAAAACTGGTTGACCTGGCAAACCTACGAGGTGGTCACGATAATATCACCGCTGTCGTTCTCATAGCACCTGGAGATGAGTTATTCGAAGATGATGAAATTATCCGAAGGGGATGAGGAAGAGGAAGAAGAATAAAGCCAGTAATTGATAATATAAAAAAGATCCGTAACCAGCAATGGATTACGGATCTTTTTGATTAAGGAACTAGAATCTCAAGGAAGGAGTTGAGCAGTATAAATCTGGTTATCCACAGCCAAGAACACCCGGTCACTCATCGTAATTGCGAATGCAGTTGCCGGTTGATCGATAATGCCATCCACCGCCCGGAATTGCTCCTGGAATTCAAGCTGGGTGCTGAAGCGGTAAAGGGCTAACTCAGCGGAATCCAGCAAATAGAGAGCCATACCCGGTGATCCTTTGATCGTAAAGGTATCAAAATTAGCTCCTTTAAAGAAGGGTCCGGATTCATTACCGGGTCTGGGGTCAGAATAATCAAAAGGTGTGGTGCAGAGAGGATCAGCGTCCGCTCTTTCGGTCACACATTTGGTCACATAACCATCCGCATGCAGAATAAATAGCTCACTGCCATTAGTCGCCAACTCGATGGCGTCTGCCATTTCGGGAGAATCGATCGCGCCAAAGTATTCAGAGCCTTCATGATAGTTTTGGCTCTGGAATTCGATCCAGATCGCCCGCTTTTCTGGATCAAGGATATAGAGATTATAAGGAGCGCTGCTGGACATAGCTATCGCTTGGGCAGGTCCACGACCAAGTGTATAGGATATATCCTCAAAAATAACTGGTGTTTCAGTAAGATCCGCATAACAAAAGATCATTGTGTGATTGTTATCGATACCCAGAATCGTAGCCTGATCTTCTTGTGAGGTTGGCAAAGCGATGATATCCACAAGTGGTCCAACCGTAATATGACCATCGATGGGGCCGCAGGTGAAATCATCAATGATCTTATAGCCATCCGGATTGGACTGGGCCCAGATCACAGTACCGTAATCCTCATTCAGCATATATAGGTCATTCCAGGCCGTTACAACGAGCTTGGAGATTGTCACATCCGCGCCCAATCCACGGCTAAAAAGTGGTTGGTAGTTCAATCGGGTGATGCGGTCCAGGGTATCCAGTTCCAAACGCAGTGTGGAGAATATATCTTCCACTTCATCCGTTTGCTGATAACTTCTGGCTGCCGAGATCTGATTCATAGCCTCGGAAACTGTCTGATAATACTCCGGGGTATCCAGTTGTGTTTGGGCCAGAGATAAAAGTCTTTTAGCCTCAGAATAATGATCATCGTAGAGCTGATTTCTGCCCCGCTTGATATAAAACACACTGCCAAAAACCACCATCACAACCGGGACCAGGATCGCTATCGTACTTAAACTCCAGGAAGGGAGATCCAGGATCTGGTCATCTGGCAGGAGCTTGCTGACCAGGCCGAGGAAAGAATGCCAGCCTTTTCGGATTACATCACCTGCTGATCCCCCCGCACTGCTGAGAACCGACCAGGCTTTAGATTCTTGAATATCAGTGATGGCAGGGCCGATCTCCTTTGCAACTTGAGAGGCTAATCCTGGTTTTTTGTCAGCTACCCGGCGAGGGCTGACAAATTCCTCTTTCCGACCAACATCAACTTTCTCTTTGATCTCTGGAGCTGGACCGGTCTGTTCAATATCTTCCGGGATTTGAATGGGGGATTTAACGGGGATGGGAGCAGGTTCTGTCTCGGCTTTTGTTTCAACCCCTCCACCCTGATCTAATTCTGGCATTTCCAGCGCCCCAACACCCAAACCCCAATTTGGTTGGATAACCTTAACTTCTCCCTCTCCATCCACCGGGAAGAATACAACTGTTTCCAGGTCCTCCTCCATTTTATGCAGCAGCCGCTGCACCAGCACGCTATGTTTCATTCTGGTCAGGTTCTTAAAGAGGTTCTCGGTCCAGGTTTGGGGAGATTTTGGTGTCAGGATCAAAAGCTGATCGGGCACCAGGGCAATCTGGTGATATCGAACTTTATAAGATTTACCCAACCCCAGACCAGGGCCGGATAATTCAGGATCGTGCAGATCCTGAACAATTTCACCAGTGATCTGATATATATAAGATGGGCCGCATTGGGCATATAGTATCTGATCTTCACGGAGTACGATCTGGGTCAAATAACCGATGGCCTTTAATCCTTTTGTGGCCGCTCTGTAATTTCGATCCAGAAGATATTTGTTCAGCACGTCAGTGACATTTCTTAACGCAGAGGTGGTTGATCCTTCTGTCTGAAAATATACCTCTGCCAGTTTAGTAAGAAGCTGGCCCATCGCAGTCGCTGATAATGGTGCATTGCCATCCAAATGTAAATGCAGTACCAGTTTTTCCTGCATTCTCCTTCTAGGAGAACGCCGGGGAGGTCTGGCAATAAATAATCCCGGAAGATCCGAGACTGTTTTTCCCATTTGCCGCAGGATGGGCAGGATGTTAAGATTAAATCTGGTAGCCATATTCATCTTCCGATTTATCGATTTTTCTCTTTTATTATACTGGTAAAATGATGTTCGAAGCCACTCACCATTTTTAAGGACCGCATGAGCGTTGAACTCATAGAATCCACACCAGAATTTCTCGATCTAAAAGAGGACTGGAATACACTTTTATCTCAAAGTGCAAGTCATGTGCCATTCTTGCGCCATGAGTACCTGTTTCAGTGGTGGCAAAACCTCGGTGGCGGAGAATGGGATAGTGGAGATTTGGCGATAGTAGTTCAGCGTGATCCGGAACAAAAAATCACCGGGATTGCCCCCCTTTTCGTCAGAGATCTAAAAGTTATGTTCATTGGGAGTCATGAAATCTCGGATTACCTGGATTTGATCACTACACCTGAGCACCTGGGGGAATTTATTACAGAGTTATTCAATTTCCTCACCTCAGATCTCTTCCCTGTCTGGCAAACCCTGGATCTTTATAACATCCCAGAAAGTTCACCAACTATCGATCTGCTGGAACAAAAAGCCCGGACTGCCGGTCTTCAATTCAATCTGGATATCATCCAACCCGCGCCAGCCATCCAATTACCTGCCAGCTGGCAGATCTATTTAGATTCACTCGATGATCGCTACAGCCAGGAAATTGTGCGCAAAATCAGAAACGCAGAAACCTATTTTTTACCGGTGGATTGGTATATCACAACTGAGGAACACAAACTTGATCAGGATTTGAACGATTTCCTGGACCTGATGGCAAATAATCCGGAAAAAGAGAGCTTCCTGACAGATCTGATGAAAAAACAGATCAAAGACAGCGCCAGGCAAGCCTATAAAAACGGATGGCTTCAACTGGCCTTTCTAACTGTTGGAGATCTCAAAGCGGCTGGCTATCTGAATTTCGATTTTGACGGAAAGATCTGGGTCTATAATTCCGGAATTAACTCTGTATTTGAGAATATCTCACCGGGATGGGTTTTGCTCAGCAAAAACATTCAGTGGGCTATTGAACAGGGGAAGACAGTATTCGATTTTATGCGGGGAAACGAAACATACAAGTATCAATTCGGGGGAATCGACCGGAATGTCCTTCACATACAAATCATAAAAGATTAACAAATAAGATTCCCTGCTATTAAAAAGGAATTGCCCGCTTCCCGGGAGGTGTAGTGGACCAAACCCCGGGAATCTTTGTGCTGCATTGTGGACATAGGCCACCTGGAGTAATGTTATATTCCAGAATGAAAAATCCTCGCCGTTTGATCAACAGCGCCTGGCAATGGTGGCAGAATGTATGTTCAAACTTGCCCAGACTGCCCGGTAAATTTCCCCCGTATACATACTGCAGTCCTTCTTGGAAACCGATTTCAACCGCTTTAACAATTTGGTGTTGAGCCGTCCTCGGTTTATCAAGCATCTTGTAATCTGGCCGAAACGCTGTCACATGCCAGGGAATTTCTGGTGAGACGGAATGGATGAACTTGGCCATTTCCTGCAATTCTGCAGGAGTATCATTAAATCCCGGCACCAATAAAGTGACAATTTCTATCCACAATCCCAGTTGATGGGCGTATTTGATGCTATCCAGCACAGGTTGGAGATCGCCACCCAGCTCTTTATAGTGACCTGGCTGCATCGTTTTAAGGTCAACTTTAAATCCCTGCAGATTTGGTTGAAGGAAATCCAACACTTCCCTGGTGGCATATCCGTTTGAGATATACACCTGCCTTAAACCCGCCTTCCCTGCCAGCTCAAAGATATCTCTGGCCCATTCAGATGTGATCAGAGGTTCGTTATACGAGGAGGCAACCACTTCTGCGCCTGATTGAACCCCATATTCAACCAGGGCTTCGGGAGTGATTGGACGGAGATGATCCGCCAGGTGATCGGTCCCCTGCTCCCTTAATGCCTGGGAGGTCAGCCAATTCTGACAGTAATCGCACTTTAAATTACACCCCAACATCCCAAAGGTTAACGCATTTGTGCCAGCTAAAAAGTGGTAAAAAGGTTTTTTTTCAATCGGATCAGTCTGGAGGGAGGATACATAACCCCAAGGGACCATCAATCGTCCTGCATGGTTATATCTGATCTTGCATATCCCTCTCTGGCCTGGTTTTATTTTACATCGATGGGCACATGCCAGACAGCGAACTGACTCATCGTCGAATGTTTCGACCAGTTCACTAGCTATCACCATTCGATCAAGAACAGATTCCAGGCTCATAATTCTTTTCTCACAGCAGTAAATAATCCAATCTCAATTTCTGTCCATTTTCATTATAATCTGATTATGATCACGATAGTACTTCAGGCTGGCGGCGAATCATCCCGGATGGGTCAGGACAAAGCCTTGCTTCCCTTTTTAGGAGTCCCGTTAATGAACCGTCTGATTGGCCGTTTCCAGCAGTTTAGTCCAGATCTGCTGATAATCTCCAATAACCCCTCTGCATATCAGGAACTTGGTCTGCCGGTGTTTAGCGATATCTATCCTGGACGGGGTGCGCTGGGTGGATTATTGACTGCGCTGTCTGTGGCCGTTACACCTCTGGTTGGATTGATCGCTGTGGATCTGCCTTTTGCCAGCTCATATTTGATAAAAACCCTGGCTGATCAGCTGCAACAATCGGACTGGGATGGGATCATCCCCAGTACGGTGAATGGGCTAGAACCTCTGCATGCAGTATATCGGAGAGAGGTCTGTTTAACTTATGTGAAAGAGGCTATAGATCAGGATCTGTGGCGGATGAAAGCCTGGCACAATAAAGCCAATCTTAAAGTTTTAAATCCGGATGAGGTACTGGAAATCACTGGCTCCGAGTTTACCTTCTTGAATTTGAATACACCTGAAGATTTTGATGAGGCTGAGAAGTTAGCCCTGAAATTGGGTTTGGAGTAGATAAGATTATTTTGTATGACCTGGAATCTGGGCATTCAATCCCGTAGCGGAGTCTATTTCCAGGGCAAGGTGACCAGCGAGCGGCCCAACCAAACCGCCGATAGACCCAGGACCAGATGCAATCCAATATTGATAAATGAGAGCAGATCCTTCCCTTCCTGGAATAGACTTACAGTATCATTCCCAAATGTGGAGAAGGTCGTAAACGCTCCCAGTAAACCGATGAATATAAATGATCTGGCTTCAGGTGAAATCACACCACGGACCTCGGCCACTTGTGATAAAACCCCAATCAACAGACAGCCCAGCAGATTGACAACCAGGGTTCCATATGGGAAATGTAAACTCTTAGACCAGCTTTGGACGACACCACTGACTGAATATCTTAATAAAGCCCCCAAAAATCCCCCCACTCCTATTATTAACAGGTTTTGCATTATTTGATTCTCCTGGTGAGATAATCTAGGAGTCATCAGCATTATCGCGGTTATCGGTGGACTCCAGCACCATTAAACAGACCACATTTTATCACAGCATGTCCTACTGGGTGATCATGGCCACGACAATCAAATAGAAGAATCACCTTGCTATTTATCACTAGTTGTATTAGATTAAACAAAATCATTTATCAGTAGGCGGTGTTATGACTTTCCTTGATATCAGTATCGATTACGGTGACCAAACTATTTCAAATTTCCTTCCGGAAGGACAGGGCAACATCCGGGTGATCGACTCACCCGAGATCGAATCAGAAATCACTAACCTGGAAACAGATTTGATCCAGGCCCTGGACAACCCGATCAAGTCAGCTCCATTAACGGAACTGGTAGCTTTACATTACCCCGGATCTGGGAAAAAGGTTCTGTTAATTGCAGATGATAATACCCGTCCCAACAAACATACCCGGATCTTATATCCTCTGTTAATTCCATATCTGATCAATATATGTGGAGTGAAAAAAGAAGATCTGGGAATATTGATTGCCAGTGGGACTCATCGGCCGCCAACCAATGCAGAGATCAGAGAAATGATCCTGGGAAATGAGATCTTTGAAGAATTTAAAGACCAGATCCTGATCCATAATGACCGGGACAACCTTGTAGATCTGGGAGTTTCTAGCAGCAATACACCGATCACTATCAATAAAGACGCCATTGAAGCTTGTTTGTTAATCCCAGTCACCGACTCTGAATACCATTATTTTGCGGGAGTGGCCGGGACAGTGAAGCAGCTTTTTCCGGGTGTGGCGGGCAGGGTAACTACCAATACCAACCACACCCGCATGTTTGATAAAGTAAAAGGGTTTCAGTCTACCTGTCGGATGAGCAATACCGCAGGAAATCCCGTGATCTCGGACATGAAGGAAATGGCAGTTCAAGTTCAGGAGCACACTCCCGTATTCTGCATCGATGCCATTATGGATCATGGCAAGATCACGAGCGTGAATGCAGGAAATATCATATCTTTACACGATCTGGCGAATGAGCTGCTTATATCAACGCCGTGTCGTTCATGTTGAAACAGGCGCTGACCTGGTTATCGTCTCCGTTGGGAAGCTGGGGTTAAATCTATATCAATCTGGCAAGGGCATACATGCCGCCTGGAATGCCGCAAAAAAACCAGGTGGAACAGTGTTGCTGCTGGCGCCCTGTCAGGATGGTTCAGGAGCGGTCGGATACAAAGAAACCATGGAGGCCATCCAGGGAATGGATCTGGATCCAGCTCTTCACTGGGTGATAGACAATACCTGCAGCAGAGACACCTTCCGGATTGGCAATCAAAAACCAGTTGATACCTTGCGTATTCTAAAAACCCTGGGAGAAGGCCAGATTAAGATTCTCAGCGAAATGAACCCAGATGAATTAATGAAGACCTATCGGATCGAGGCTATTCCGGACCGAGGATCCCCCCAAGAGAGTCTAAAAGGGTATGTCAACCAATTCCTGGATGAAAAACCCAAGGCATTAATTTACATATTAAGGGATGCCGGATTATATATCATTCCCGACGATGAGGAAAAATAAACACAGCGAGAATTGGAAAATCAGCTGCTCAAACCCGCGGCCTATGCTGCGGGTTTTTTTGATAAACGCATTAACACAAAGAAGATCGTTCCCGCCAGCAGCAAAGTAAAGAAAAGGGCCTGGATTATAAACCCTGGTCCCTGGGATTCAACAGATCTACCTATCAACCAGGGTAAAAAGATCGATCCCAAACTGCCGCTGATGAAAAAGATGCTGGTGACCTTCCCTGTCATAGACATCAAACTTTCAGCAAAAGTTAACATTGTTGGAAACATCGAAGCAACAGAGAAACCCAGGATAGTCGTGCCTATCCATAAGATCTCTGTCCGCTGAGGGAATAAAAACACCAAACCCAGTCCAATAACAGCCCCAACGATATCCATCAAGAGGATCCTTCTCGGTTCTATCCTGGATGCCAGGGGAATGCTGATCAATCGGCTAAAGGTGAATGCACCCCAATAGATGGACGTTAGAATGATAGCCGTATTTTCATTAACCAAACCAGATTTAATGGAATAGGCTGCTAACCAATCTCCGTATCCGATCTCAACACCAACAAATGCAAAAAAGAACAGGGCTATCACCCAGACAATACTATTTGCACTTGCCGTATTAGTTTTCTGTTCTTTTTGGACAGATATCTTAGGCGGTATTGTAAGTCCGGGTTCCTGGAGCCCGATGAATTGGACCAGGATCAATATGGAGAACAAACCCAAACCCCAATAACCCCATTGAATGCCGCTGGTAAGCTGCAGGGATCCTGCCAGGATTATTGGAGCAAAAAAGGAACCCAGGCCAAAAAAGAAATGCAGCCCTGTCATCGCAGGAGCAATATCGATATCAGGCACCCTGAAAAGCAGGCTGTTGCAGCCCACGTCCACTAATCCTGTGGCTATAGCCATGATCATGGAAACTATGATCAATGTTGTTGGGTGTTTTAGAAATGGGATCAATCCCAAAGTTATAGCGATGATGGGCAGAATTCTGCGTAATAATCGATGTCCGCTGTACTTATCAAATAAAAAACCTGCGATCCAAGAACCAACCAAATAAGAGAATGCCCGGGTAGGGAAAATGAGACTGACTTGACTCAGGGAGGAATTGGTTTGTTGACCAAGTTTCAGGAGAGAGGGTCCAAAAACAGCACCGATCATACCAATGTACATAGAAAAGGAGTAGTATAAAATGATCCAGCGTTTTTTGGTGTTGTTTTTCATAACTTTAAACAGAGCCATTCTAAAATCAATTTCGCTCAGAACATTTTATCGCATAAATATGTCCGGGGTGAAATTCCTGCGAAGAGAATCATACCCACGGTTAGATCTTCCACAAGATAATAGGATAAAACCTTCATGAACACATCTATCTATAACTAAATTTCCCAAATTGACAATTAAATTGTCCCACTGTATAATCGCTCGGTACTTGAGGGCTGAGTAAAGTAAAAGATTTTTTTAAACAGAGGAGATTTCAAATGAAATTATCTGCACCCAAAAAAAACACCTGGTGGGTCGCCGTTGTTGTTGGCGCCGTCGGCATTATCGCTAACTTTGTTACCATTCCATTCCTATCAGGTATCGCGTTCTGGCTGGTCGTGGTAGCTTTTGTAATTCTAGCTCTGGCCACATACCTTAAAGGTTTCTAGACCTTAGCCTAATCTTTAACAAAAAACGCATCCGGCTTCAGCCCATCGGATGCGTTTTTTTATTTTAGATCAATCATTCACTCAAATATCACATCTGGAAAACCCAATTCCCTGAACAGTCCCCCCAGATAACTTTCCGCATTTTTTTCCGCGAGTTCGAGGATGCCATCCTCAAGAGCGCTGTTTTCGATCTCAATTTCAGCTGCCCGTCTGGCTTCTGATTCCAGATTAACTTCACCATGGGTGAATATTCCGGTATCACGATCATAAATATAGGATTTTTCATTATCGATCGCAACCACAAAAATCTCAGGGTCAGGAAGCTGAACATATAAAACACCACCCCGTACCTTCAGCGCTTCCGGATCCAATTTCTCCAGATCGATACCAGCGATAACTTGCCCATGGGCAACCAGGATCAATCGATCCCCTACCAACCACTTAAATACTCCCTGACGAGTTTCTGCAGTGATGATCTTCTCCAGGCTGAACTTGATAGTCTCCAGGCGCGCTAAACTGCGTACTTCATGCACGATCGTTATTGGATCGGGGAGAATGGTTGGGGTGGGATGAAGAACCACAGAAATCTGAGTGGAAAGGTTATCAGCCATTTCCCTGACCGGAGATAACTGGCTTGAGATCGAATTTTGAATAGAATTAACGAGATAGACTCCAGCTCCCACCAATAGGAGTACAAAAACGATCTGGATGATCCACTGCCATTTTTTCATACAAACTCCTTAGTTCAAATATTCAAACATATCTATCAGTATTAACCCGTTAGACCTGTTTTCGTTACCAGCGTATCTAGTTATTCATCACCTGACAGTTGATCCTGCCAGAGTAATAATGTTTGCAGGGCAGATTGGGCCTGGTCCTTCTGGATATAAAGATGATCGTGGTGATAGGCTGAGACCACATTCACAGAAATCCCCTGAGCAGCCAGCACTTCCGTAATGCGAGCTAAAAACCCCACCGCGCTCAAACTGGAATAGACATTCAAGGTTATTCTCTTAAATATCAGATCATATGCCAGTCCACTCAGATCCGCGAGGTGTTTCCCGATGATCACTGTTATCCCTTCCCTTTCCACATAATATCCCTGGCATAAAAAAAAATACTCTTCCGCCAGCCCAGGCGGAAGTGTGCAAAAAACCATCTCCTCATCTTCCAGAGTTGGCTGCATATTCTTGATCAGGTGATCCAGATCGGTTTCTCCAAGAAAATCGTTCATGAATTCCTCGTTTATTCAATCAGGCCTGGTAGGCCTTTTGAATGAAGCTATAGATTCCTGTTGCTATATCAACCAATTTATCACAATCAACAATTTCTGGTTTATCTTTGGGCGTGTGAGTAATTTCTTGATTATCTACATTATCCACAAACCAACTTGAAGACACAGCAACTGCCGGAACACCTTGCTGCAAGAAAATGCTGTGATCTCCCTGGTACCATGGGGATCCTTCCTCAATCTCAGCGATAGATTCCAGTACATCATTCAATGATCTTTGGATGTCTTGTGATAAATTAAAAGGTGAAAACACAGATGGACCCTTATGAAAGCCAGCCCCATCTATGTTAATATTGATCAGGATCTCATTAAACCGGTTCTGATTCTGTTCCAGGTAGATCATCTGACCAGAGGCTGCGTAATAATCTTCACCATTAAACGGCAGCAGTTCAATCATCTTCGTTCCTTCATAATCCTTCAGTTTTTCGGCCAGAATCAACAATACGATCACACCTGTTGCGTTGTCAATGGCACCAGGTGTATCAATTTTTGCATCAATATGAGCTGATATAGTAATTCGTTTGGATTGGTCTTGTCCTTTCCTGGCAACCAGATTAAATCCTTCAGCCGGGATACGTTGAGCCCGGGAAGTAAGCTTTCCAACTGCTCCAACCTCAAGCAGCATTTTATTTCCCTCTTCCGCAGTCAGAAATACGGATGGGATCTGAAAATCTCCATCCTCGATCAATGGAAAGGGGTAAACTCCACCAGCTAGAGATGCATTCCGAGTAGTGGCAGAGAGGATCGCGGCCGGGTTCTTGGTTTCCAGAAGGGCGATGATCCGCTGGTGCTCTTCCGGGTTATAAAAAACGAAGTTCTTTGGCATCAGTTGTTCAGTGGTCAATTCACCATGAAGCAGCAATAATTTTCCAACTGCCTCGATCTTTTCCAACTCTTCTATTGTCCCTGCTGCTATCAGTTCAGATTCAAGTGAACATGCCTTTGAATATGGGCTGGGAAATATCTCGAAGTTTTTCTTTCCAACCTGGAATTCAGCTCCACCATCCTTCCAATCCATTGCCTGAAAAGGGGTGGATTCAACATCCCAACCAAAATCCTCAACTACATCCTGGAAGAACGCTGTTGCCTGGCGGTTGCCCTCACTACCCACCGGTCTTTCAGGGATACTCACACATAATTTATTTATATATTCTTCACATTTCCGTAACATGTGCTAATTTCCACCTTTAGGTATTCTATTTGGGTTAATTATAGCCAAGAATGAACTGCTCAAATTAACTTTCTTGTGAGTTCTCAATTTCCTGGAAACTATACTTGACAAATCAGTTTAGATTTGCTATTCTTACTTTGTAATTCAAAGTTCTTTTCTAATATAAACGAGGAGTTACAGATGATAAACAAAACAAGTCTCAAAGAACTGGAACGAAACATGTTCCGAAACTCCATCCAGGATGGCATTCTTGATATCCAGATTGGAATAATGTGCTTGACCTTTGTTTTGCCTATCTACCTAAGCCCAAAACTGGGAGATTTCTGGTCTTCAGTGGTCTTTTTACCTCTCTGGTTATTAGCGATATTTGGCTTTAAGGCTTATCGAAAAAAGGTCATTCAGCCCAGGGTTGGAAGCATTCAATACGGCACGTACCGTAAAAAAAGGCTGAAGCGCTTGAATATCATCATCGTCGTAGTCAATCTGATCGCCCTGATACTTGGCATATTCTCGTTTATTAATTTTTCAGCTCTCTCAGACTGGGGCCCCAGCGCAGTTATCGCTTTGATCATATTGGTCGGTTTCAGCCTTGCTGGATATATGCTCGAATTCCCCCGGCTCTACCTCTACGGCATCTTTATTTCAGCAGCACCCGTAATTGGTGAGTATCTCTATCAGAATTTCGGCGCTTCTCACCATGGTTTCCCGATCACCTTCGGATTTTTATCTGCAGCCCTGGTCACGATTGGCCTTGTCATCCTGGTACGCTTGCTGCGGAAATATCCCATCCCCGAAAATGAGGATCTGGCATGAAGGAGAGCAAACCCCAAGACTATCCTCTGGCCGATATCGACCAGATCATTCACACCCCTGCTAGATTGCGGATCCTGATGATGCTCTATGTGGTTGAAAGCCTGGACTATGTGTTTTTGAAAAATCAATCCGGTTTATCATGGGGAAATCTAGCCACTCATCTCGGAAAACTCGAAAATGCAGGGTATGTAACGGTTAAAAAAGGATATCAAGGGAAAAAACCCCAGAGCCAAATCCAGTTGACTCCTCAGGGTCGAACAGCCTTCAATAATTATAAAAAGACTCTTCAACAATTGCTGGACGATTTACCAGAACAGGCTTAAAGAAAGAAAAACTGGAACAGGATCACAATCAGGATCGATCCTGCCATTACCAGGGTGATATGCAAATTGAGCAGGGAAAGAATCAAAGCCATCAACCCGCCAGCCAATCCCAACAATGGCTGATCCTTCTCTACCAGTAATACACCCGGAAAGATCAACGCCCCCAGAGCTGCGTAAGGAATACTCTGAAGCCATTTTTTGAACCAAGCAGGGAATTTAAAACGATCTAAAAATAGAGCAGGCAGCAAACGCGGCAGATAAGTAACAATGGTCATACCGATAATCACAATCAGGACTTTCATGTATCCTCCTTGATAAGGAAGATACCCAGGCCAGCTGCAAAGATCGTCGCCAAAACAATTGACCATCCCGTATCCATAATAAAACCCAAAAGCCAGTTCAGGATCATACTGCTAATAGCTATAAAAGCGTAGCTGAGTGACTTTCTAGCCGGCGGGACTAATAAACCAATAAAAAGACCATATAACCCGACTGTCATCGCAGTAGTGATCTCCTGGGGAATAAAACTAGCTCCCAATCCTCCTACAGCTGTTCCAGTTACCCAACCAAGGTATGCCGTAATCATTAAACCAGCCATGTAAACCGGAGTCCGTTTTTCAGACCGATCATCCCCCCCTCCCAGTGTAAGCAGGGCAAAAGTTTCATCAGTGATGAAAAAAGACAAAAAACCTTTCCAGCCTCGACTAAAATGGCGCATCTGATCGTTCACAGCCAGGCTCATAATCAAGTGGCGCATATTCAGGAAGAAAGTGGTGGTTATGATCTGTGCCGCACCTGCGCCTGCCAGGAACATGCTTACGCCAACAAACTGACTTGCTCCCGCAAATACGATCAAAGACATCAGAACTGCTTCAAGCCAGCTGAAATTTGCCTGAACAGCCAGAGCTCCAAAAGCGATCGCGATTGGAAAATATCCCATGGATATTGGCAGGCCTGCCTGGATTCCCCGGACAAGGTTTGTTCTTGTTTTGGTAATTGGTGTTGGGGGGGTTTTTTCCATAAACTCTCAACCAATAAAATGGCGTTGAATGGTTTTTTCATCCAGATCGATAACAGGAATGACCATTCTTCCATCTTCTTTACGTTCCACCGTCGATCCAGATGCATAGATCAAATCAATTCCGAATAAGTCCTCTTTATCATCTGCTGGATCGTTAAACCTTCTCTCGAGGTGTTTATGGCCAAAAAGAAGCACATTTACCCGGGGCTGCTCATCCTTTCGACGGGAAATAACACCCTTTAAATCAGCGTGGTCCCTAAGTCCATGGTAAAAGAGATAATCAAAAGGATGGTGATGCATGGTCAGGATCACATTTTCAACCGCGGGATTTTCGGCTAACTCATCAAGCAGGTGGTCAAGTTTATGGAGCTGCTGCTCTCCCAGATAACCCTGAGCTCCCCAGAGTTCCATAGTCCGCATTTCTTCCGCCATTGAATCCAGCATAATAAATGCCTGTCCCGCTTCAAAAAACACAACCGGATATTCCTCGATGCCGCTTATCATTTCAGAAAAAGCATGTTGACTCACAGAACTTTCACGAATTCCATCCGGTCCATAATCATGATTTCCAGGTGCTACCAAAACCAGATAATCGGCTTGTTTTAAGCGCATAATCAACTCTCGCATCTGTTCAAACTGCCAGATCTGGCCATCATCAACCAGATCTCCACTAATGATCACGATCCTGGCTTGATGAGTGTCCTGGTTCTTAATGATCCAGTCAACAATCTGGTCGCTTTTTCCTAGATTATCTGATTTTCCTATATGCAGATCCGAAAGATGAATGATCTTCAATCTTCCTCCCGAACTAAAAATTATTTATGCAGATCCAATTCAAAAAGCATACCACAAGCAAACTAGTTTAGCTGGTGATTTCCCAGACATGGATCACAGAGCGATATTCATCCGCCATCCGCTCTACAAGATAAAGAATTCCATTTTCCCGGTCAAAAGCAATCGCCCCGACAAGGTCCCGCTTATAATCCCCATGATTCAAGTTGGGATCCAACAAGTAGTCATCCAATACCAGGATCGCATAAGGCTGAGGTTCCCAGCTATCCATCTCACCCCGTGAAACAGCAACCAGCTGAGCAGGATCATAAAAGATCAATTGGGCCTGATAATTTTCCGCCCAGAAGCCCCGGTTATCATAGGGCCAATCCGGGACAGATGGACAGGTAGGGGGATTATGTTCTGCGCAATCATGGTGCCAGACCACCCCATTAGCAAACCCATACCACTCTTCTCCCAGGGCTTTAGTTCCAGCAAAAACAACCGCTGTCCCGTCACTTCCCGTGATCCAGGCCCCTCCCCACCAGTGGTCTGCTTCCCGATAATCGTCTACTGCCTGAGATGGAGAGCTGATGATATCCGGTTGTCCGGTATTTTGTTCACCATACAGAAGCAGGGGAATCACATCAGATATTACAGATCCGGCTGCGGGAGGAGCGTCCGGATCTCCAGGCCTATAGGCGAATAAGCCGGGTCCCCTGCCGCTCCACAATCCTTCTCGAGCTCTACCACTCGCCAACAAGGGTCCAGGAGCAATCGCTTGAGCCCAATCAGATGGAATCTCAAATAGATAATCATTAGTAACGTAATTAGTATATCCATCGAATACCCAGGGTCCCTGAGCATCAGGATCTCCCAGATCCAGATTTGACCAACCATGGGAGGCTTCAAAATCCTGGATATGCTGACCAAAGGTAAAATGCAGGCGTGGTTGAGGTTGAGCCAGGTAGGCAATCCCTGCCCTTGGTATAACCATCTCTTCAGCCACAAAGATCCCATCCGTTAGATCTGTAAAAGGCTGGAGAGTAGTCGCGACATTGGCGACCTGCGCAGCAACATCAATCATTGGCGCAGGGATACTTATCTCAGATACATAAAGCTGATGATCATGACCAAAACCAAATAACGAGCCAGGATATCCATCTCCATCTCCACCCGGATCGCCCCCTGGAAAATATGACAACCCGTGTCCACTGTAATCCCAGTCGGAGCCACCGGACGGATCTGGTAATCTGAAAAATCCCTTGTAAACCAGATTCTGGGGTTGGAGAAGTTGGCTTTCCGGCACCTCCCCCACTTCATAGTCTGAATTTATCATGGGTGGTATGACTACCAGTTCTTCATCAGATAAAGGAAAATCCGGATCCTCTACTGTTTCAGGAATATTACATGAAATTAAAGTGATAAGGATAGAAAACACCAGAATGGTTTTGAATTTTATATTCATTTGTGATCCTGTTTATTTCGGGCGACGCTCACTTAACCTGTCAGATCAGCTTTTCTGCAGACAAAGATAGAATGTATCTCCGTTCTGGCGAAATGAAACTTCCAGCAAGCCAGCTGACTTTGCCAGAGCTTGATAATGCTCAAGCCCGCGGGGTTCCCTGGGCCAGCGCGTCCCATATCCAGTTTGCTTAAATTCCCCATCAACTTTATATCGAAGGTGAACGATATAAAATTCCTTATCTGTTTCTGGGATATCTGCCAGATCGATCTCCCAGATATGGAATTTCCCTCCGGGTTTTAATACCCTGGCCGCTTCCCGGAATACTTTCAACTGATCTTCTTTTTCCTTGAGGTACATCAGTGAAAAAAAAGCTGTCGCTGTTTTAAAACTCTCATCAAGGAATTTCAGGTCTCTGGCGTCCATGATGATTTTTAAAGGGCCATCAGACGCCTCAAGGAGTTCCTCCTTCCGAAAATCAATAGCGACAACGTCCTTTCCCCGCAATTGACCAATTACTCCTTCTCCCCCTCCCCCAATATCAAGGATAAATCCCGCCTCAATTACTGGCTCATCAAAGTTCCAATCAACTCTGGGAAAGTTATGATTATTTTTTTTATGTTCATCCATCGTTTGCTCTCCATCGATTCCAACCATCAATAGATATTCAGGTTTTTTCTCAAAGAGAATCAATCGGATTCAAGTTTTTTCATCACACCGGGACCAACAACTGACCAATCCACGCACTGACGCTGAAAACCCTCCGGGTGGATCAATGGGCATCCAAATGCTGCATCGTCGATATACAGTTGACCGTATGCTTTAGGACTGTTAGTCCAGTGTACTTGAGTAGGGTTTTTATTCACACCATACAAAGTGATCCCGTTTTTTTGGAGATAATCCACTGCCAGGGACAGCACGTCTCCGTTTTTGCCCCCATCTGAGCGCATAGTAAAAAGGATCAACTTTCCCCCAGCTTGTTGAAATTTTCCCATCCACTCAAGAGCACCGGGAACAGGTGGTCCAATTTCGGGAAAGCGGTGGTCAACAATTGTGCCATCAAAATCGATACAGATATACATAAAGGTCCTTTCTTCAAATAATGGAGGGATTCTGAACTGAGTATACCAAAATGAAACTTGAAACCGTGAGTATCACCGGGTTCGAAATATAAATAAAACATCCTCCAGAAATAAATCCTGGGGGATGCTTCCGAGAAGATTTTAGAACTGGGAACCTACCTTTTTTCCAGCAAGCTGATCATCTTCTCCAGATCTGTAGTTGGAGCACTGCATTGAAAATTCTGGCAAACATATGCTGTTGCCTTTCCATTAAGAGCAATCTGATGCGTTAAAACAGGGATTGTTTCAAATAACCAGGGCGCCTCCGGTGGTCGATAGATATGGACCGTATTTGGAGAATAATGTCCTTGCAGCCTCTTGATCATCTCCCTGGTATCTTGAGCATTCCGATCTCCAGCAACTACAACTTCGTAAGAAGGGCCGTAAGCAAATAACAAAGCAGTGAGGAATTGTGAATAACCCTGCGGGACCGCATTGATTTGGGTTGCAAAAAAATTACCAATCTGGAAAGCTTTTTCCTCAAATTCAGGGTTAGAAGTTAAACGCCCCAGCCTGATCAGGTTCAAAGCGGCAACTGAATTTCCGGATGGAATTGCCCCATCATAGAGATCCTTGCTGCGATGGATCAGATCTGTCTGGTCAGCAGAAGAGAAAAACAAAGCCCCTGACTCTTGATCCCAGAATGTATCCAGCATATCCTGGTTGAGATCAAGGGCACGTTTCAGATACGCCGGATCAAAATCAGCTTGATAGATTTCTAACATCCCCCAGACCAGGAATGCATAATCATCCAGATGGGCAGGCAAACCCCCTTCCCCATCCCGGTATCGTTTCATCAACAAACCATTTTCATCCCTGAGGGTTGACCATATAAAATCAGCGGCCCGTTTGGCAGCTGCAATATACTCCGGATCATCCAAAACTCTCCCCGCAAAAGCCAGGGCTGCGATCATCAAGCCATTCCAATCGGTCAGGATCTTGTCATCCTTCAAAGGGTGGATGCGCTTCTCACGGATCGCGAATAAAAGCTGGCGGGCGTTTTCCCAGAGTTTAAAAAGCTCTTTCTCGGACAATCCCAACTTCTCCGCTGACTGCTCTATTGATTCTCTGAGATAGAGCAAGTTACGACCAGTGGCAAGTTTTGTGGCTTCATCTTCAAAGTTGCCCTCTTCAGTCATGTTAAACAGAGAGATAAACAGATCCGCTCCCTCATTACCTAGATAATCCCTGAATTCATTTTTTGTCCAGAGGTAAAACAAACCCTCTTCTCCCTCACTATCAGCATCTTCTGCCGAGAAGAACCCACCTTCAGGTGAGGTCATGTCGCGCAAAACATAGGTGAGGGTTTCTCGGACAACCCGGGAATAAAGCTCTTTGCCAGTAGCTTGATAAGCCTCTGCATAAGCTAGTACCAGCATGGCCTGGTCATAAAGCATCTTTTCAAAGTGCGGCAGCCGCCAGGCAGGATCCGTGGAATAGCGGTGGAATCCAAAACCGACCTGGTCAAATATGCCACCCAGGTGCATCTTCTGGAGCGTTTTTTCTACAATCGCCAGTGCTTCCGGCTCATTATTCAGGTGCCAATATCTCAGTAAAAATATCAAATTATGGGGAGAGGGAAACTTCGGAGCGGGTATGAACCCGCCCTGATCAGAATCAAAACGGTCTTTTAACTGCTGGAAGGCAAGCTGGGGAGCAAATTGATCCACCGTACCTTTTACTACCTGAGTGGATCCCTTTATATGATCAGTGATCTTTTCTGCACTTTGAAGCAGTTCAGCCCGATTATCTTTCCACAAGGAGTTAAGCCGGGGGATCAATTCCATCATCCCAACCCTGCCATAACGGCCTTGTTTGGGGAAATAGGTCCCGGCAAAAAAAGGTTTCTTCTCTGGAGTCAGGATCAAGGTCAACGGCCAACCACCACTACCAGTAACAGCCTGGCAGACGGCCATATAGATCTGATCGATATCCGGCCGTTCTTCCCGGTCCACTTTGATGGGGATAAAAGTATCGTTGATCAGGTCAGCCACTTCCTGATCTTCAAAAGACTCCCTTTCCATAACATGGCACCAATGACAGGTCGCATATCCGATCGACAGGAAAACAGGTTTATCCTGTTCTTTCGCTTCCTGGAAGGCCAGCTCTCCCCAGGGATACCAGTTGACAGGGTTAGCAGCGTGCTGCAGCAAGTAGGGAGATTTTTCGAATACCAGTCTGTTATAGTCCGGACCCCCATCCGCTGGCAGTTTTCCTATCATTTTAGAATTGGGAATATTCATCACATCTAAACATGTACGTGTAATATATTCATTGAGACATTTTTTTTAATGGGTTCTCCAAACCATGAGCTTCCAAAAGCTCATCATCCTGGAGCAGATCGCCGGAATATCCATCGGCAACAATTTTGCCTTCGTCCATGATCACCATCCGAGGGAAAAGATCTTTCACCATGTGAAGATCGTGGGTGGATACTAACATAGTAATTGGCAATTCTTTTAGAAAATTGATCAAAGACCTTCTCGATCTGGGATCCAATCCCGCAGAAGGCTCATCGAGAACAAGAATATGGGGTTCCATTGCCAACACCGTAGCAATGGAAATTCTCTTTTTCTGTCCCATGCTCAAATGATGTGAAAGCCGTTCTCCAAAACCACCCATATGCACATCAGTTAGAGATTTCTCGACTCGCCGATACACTTCTTCTTCTGGAAGTCCCATATGCAGCGGTCCAAAAGCCACGTCATCAAATACAGTTGGGGAAAATAACTGATCATCAGGATTCTGGAATACCAGACCTACTAAAGCCCGGATCGTGGGTAAATTTTCCTTCTCGACATCCAATCCGGCAATGGATATGGGGCTGTTTTCACCAAGAATACCATTCAAGTGCAGCATTAAAGTTGACTTCCCGGCTCCATTTGGACCGACCAGGGCGACCTTTTCTCCCTCACAGACAGACAGGTCGATACCTCTTAAGGCCTGGTGGCCATCCGGATAGGAAAAATGAAGATCCCGGATCTGGAGGATATCACCTTCGCACTCAGGGACTTGAAGCTCAAATGGAGACTTATGTTTTACAGGCATTAGCGAACCCACCCTACAAATTGAATGATCATTAATATAAAAAGTGATACAACAAAGCTGACCCAGTCGAGGCGTCCCATAACGTGAGGATTAAGGGTCCGGATATGTCCGGTATAACCTCTGGAAATCATTGCTTGATAAATCCTGTCAGATCGTTCATAACTGCGCAGAAATAATTGTCCGGCCATACTGCCTGTCGTCTTTATTCGCCAGGAGAGACTGCCGCCAGCTTTAAGACCCGAAATTCCGGCACTGCGGGCTTCTCTGGCCCTCTGAATTCGGAAAACTTCATTGGTCAAGACAAACAGATAACGGAAAAGAAACGCGATTATGGTTGTCAGCGTCCGCGGCAGGCGCAGGTGTTCCAAGGCATGAAGCAAATCAGGGAACTGGGTTGTCGCAACCAGCAAGATTGCAACCTGGACCGATAACCAGGAGCGTACCAAAATGCTGAGGAAGCGGATCAATCCCAGGTCCGTTGGTACAAGAGTGACAAAACCCAGATCCCAGGTTGCCAGCGGGGAACCTTGAGGAGAAAATATGGCGCTTACCGCCACCAAGGCAAACGGAAGGGCAACAACCGATCGTTTTAATGTGAACCCCAAACCAAGGCCCGATTGATCATTTGCCACCAGAAGAAATAACCAGGCAAGCGCAAATGCCGCCCAGCTGCCATCCGGCAGGAGGGCGTTAGAAAGGATGAATAACACCGTGATCACCACCTTAATACGAGGATCAAGGTCATGAACCCTGCTTTGAGTGAAGTGATATTGATCAAATACGTCTACATGCATAAATTAAATCCTGTTACTAATCAGTTCCCTTTCTGGCGGCGAAGATTTCGTCCCAGCAGGACCATCAAGCCGATCAATACAATGGCACCCACAACACCCGCCAGAACCGTTGAGATCGCAGTCTCACCCAGAAATGGAATTGTATAATCAGGCAATAACTGATACGGTGCATCCAGGCCTGATCCCAAGAAACCAAGGTCTGATGCGATTTTTTCCAGGCCATCGGGATTACCTGAGGCGAAGGGTGAGATTAATACAGCCAGCAGAGATATGATCACCCCGGAGACAATCCAACCCCTCCCCCCTTGAGGTGAACCACCTTCCATTGTCATTATATCCGGCCGGGTCTTGTTCTATATATGCCAATGCCGCCACAGTGATCAGCGCTTCACCGAGACCAATTAAAGCATGGACACCCAGCATCGCCGGGAGGACTATTTCTAACCGTGTTGTGCCGCTTAACCAAAGCTGAAGGGATGTGGACAATGCCGCTGCCATGGTTGCGAGCCAGGCTCCTCCCCCAGCCACCACCAGACGAACTCCACGCTTTTGATGAATGACAAGGCGGTATAACCCATAACCTATTACTGCGGTCAATATCCCCATATTGAAGATATTGGCACCCATGACAAGCAGGCCGCCATCCTGAAATAGTAAAGCCTGAATACCGACCACAGCGGTCATCACCAGTATCCCCGCCCAGGGTCCAAGCACAATAGCTGCTAAAGCTCCCCCAAGAAAATGGCCGGAAGTTCCGCCGGCTATGGGGAAATTCAACATCTGAGCGGCAAAAACAAATGCCGCCATTACACCCATGATGGGTATCTGTTTTTCACCCAGGCTGCGATTGGTTTTTGATACTGCCAGCGCAACCATGAGCACGGTTAACAGCCAGAAAACCAACGAGACAACGATGGTCAGGAAACCATCTGGTATATGAAGTGGTACTGGTGCAAAATTCATGGCTATTTCCTCCCTATTCAGAGTTGTTGGAGAATTGCAATCTTACATATTATTAATCCCGATCCTGGCAATTAGAACAAATACCAAAGATCGAAAAATGCCCCAGGTCAGATTGAAAATCATATTTGCTCTTTAAGTCCCGGCCCAGAGAATTTAATATACCAATATCAGCATCAATCACCTTGTTGCATTTCCGGCATACGAGGTGGATATGAGGTCCATGCTGGAAAGTAGCATATACGATTTTTCCTTCACTGAGATCATTGCGGCAGGCAAATCCTTCCTGCCAAAGCAAATCCAATGTTCGGTAGACGGTTGCAATATTAATCGTTTGGGTATGTTCCCTCAGTGAGCCAGCCACCTCTTCAGCAGTGATATGCCGCGGGCTGTGGGCCACCGAATGGATAATAATTTCCCGTTGAGGAGTGATCCGGTAGCCTCTTTGTCGTAAAGAATCGAGGATAGTGTGGCAGTGTGTCATAGTTCCTTATTGCGAATAGTTGCAATAAACAATATTATAATCTTATTTCTTTCCCTGTCAATTGAATTGAAAATGAGTACCTGAGATCAGGATTTTGGATACCTCTGATTGAAATTCCGGATCAAATCCACGGCAGTGTCATTAAAATGGAAATCCAAATCATCCATTAGATCTCTATTTCAGTCTAAACGGATAATCTGACCAAGGTTAAAAATTGGACCTACCAGCAATCCAAGAGATGGTTGTTCATAAAGCTTGGGTGGTACACCGATATCTGCCAGGTAGAGCTCCCCCACAATCTCATCCGGGGGAGATTTAAGCCCAGTTTTAGGTAATGCCAGGGTCATGGTTGCGTTAGCCCTGATCGCCGGTGAATGGATCTTTCCTGAGCCTGCTTCAAGACCAGACGGCACATCCAGTGAAAGAATGGGATTACCAAGGTTATTGGCCCAATGGATCATTTCCGAAGCAGAACCCCGGGGTGGTCCCTGCAGGTTATAGCCGATTATCCCGTCAATAATCAAATCCAGGGCAAGACCATTATTAAGATCTTTGGCCGTGTGAAGTCCTATATCCAGAGCCTGCAGGATCATTGCCTGTTGAAATACTACACCAGTTAATTCACTAATCGGCCGTGTCAGATAGACCTCAACCCTGGCGCCCCAATTATGCAAATTGCGGGCTGAGACCAGGGCTCCTCCTCCATTTCCCCCGCTGCCTGCCAGAACAACTACTTGCTTGTTATTTGGATCTCCATCCAGAAACCGATCCCTTGCCAGAGCTGCCAGGTGGCGGCCGGCATTTTCCATCATTTGGATCAGCTGGATGCCATACACATCAACCATTAAACGATCCACTTCGATCATCTGGGCGGTTGTCAAATAGGGTATTTTAACGAGATCCACCATAACCGGGCTCTCCATTGAGTTTCAGTCAGTATCAGTCATTCTTCGGGTAATCAAGTACTGCAGTAATTGCGATCTCATCCCCGATATCAGACCAGCTATCTACCTCAAACTGGAGTACGACCACCCCGCAAGTTGGTAAATTATCCAGATCAAGATTTGAGAGATCATTTACCAGATAGGTCATACCCGGGTTATGCCCAAATAACATTAAACCGTCCAGATAATCATCCTGTTCATTGATCAGATCGAGCATGTCTTCTTCAGTTGCATGATAAAGATCATCCTCGATCTGGATCTCATCCCAGGGCAAACCCATTTCAAAGGTAATCAGTTCCGCTGTGGTCAAGGCCCTGACTGCTGAACTGGAAATGACTCTGTCTACCGGCGGCCCCCATTCCGCCAGGCGGGCACCCATGATCGGGGCATCCCGCAGACCTCTCTTGGAAAGGGGACGTTGATGATCAGGTAATCCCCCTTCATCCCAGCTAGATTTTGCGTGGCGAACAATCACTAATGTTTTCATACAGATATTGATACTTTATTTTGGATCTTTTAGCAATAGATAAATGAGCTCTCAAATCTTTTATCCGACCTGTCATAATTAACCTTGCAGCTCATTCAAGATAATATTTAGCTGAGGCCTGGACTGTCAAACGATTAAGAATTTCCTCCAGCTCAAGGTTGGTTTTATCCAGATCATTGATATCCCTCGGGATTGTGATCAATTGACCAAGCTGGATATGGATCTTGCTGAAAGGGAGGGGGAGTGTATATCGATCCCAGCGGTTTATATGGTAAGCATTGCGGCAGTAACAGCCAAGGGGGAGTATAGTTGCGCCTGTTTTTGACGCAATAAAGGACAAACCCGGTTTTACTTTATAGGCTGGTCCTTCAGGCCCATCAGGGTGAATTAAGAAATTTTTCCCTGAGGACATTAATTTCATCAAACTTACTAGTTTCCTGCCTAAACCGAGTGTAGTATCCCCTGACAGATTTACTTTAATTGGAGTAACTCCAAGGTAATGGGCAAAGATCGCCAGCACATCTCCCCGGTGGTCATCCGGCATGATCCCTGCAAAACTCGAGATATCCATTAACTTCTTGATAAAACCTGCAACCATCATGGTCATACCGTGCCAACTGGTAACAATGATCGGCGCGTCAATCTCCTTGGTAGCTGTCAACTGGTCCAGGCCGTGGAAAGTAAACCGGCAGGTTCGATAAACAAGTTGAGAGAACAGATATAATACGGCTCCGCTGACTTTATTCATCATAATCAATTTACCAGATTAGAGTATTCACAGAGAGACTTTCTCCGAGCGCAAAACCTGGACAAGGTTTCTAATAACCGACGCTGCCAAGATACAAAGCCATAAGATCCAGGCCATCGTGAAGATTGAAAATACATAGGACAGGGCTACAGCAGCAATCAGATATAAAACATAGATTCCCTGATATGGTACAAACCAGGTTATCGATGGAAATCTCACCTTGCTGACCATTAAGAAGCTGAGAACCAGAACCAGCAAAAAGATTACCCAAAGGGACATTTGATTTTCAGGGTGGGAAAGATCAGATAGGATCATCAGCGCAATAATCACGCCTCCCTGTGAGATGGTCAAGCCCGATGAACTGCCATCAGATTTTTCTTTGGGAGGTTGGAGGTTGAATCTGGCCAATCTGAACGCGCCTGCCCAGATTTGCACCAAGAATAATGGCAGAAAATAAAAGGAAAATCTGTCTTGAAGAAGGAGATGTTGGGATACGAGCACAATCGGAGCAACTCCAAAACAAACCATATCTGTCAACGAATCCAGCTGCAATCCAAAATTCGATGCCAGATCAAGCTTCCGAGCATAATATCCATCCAGGCTATCCAGAATCGAAGCGACCACGATAAAAAGGCTAGCCAAAAAGATATATTCCAGGAGGGAAAAGACAATCGAGACCAATCCAAATCCCAGAGATAAAAAGGTAATATAGTTGGGCAAATATTGCCTCATGTCTTTATTCATACCAGTATCATTCATTAACAATCTCGGCCAGCGCAGTTATTCCACCCTGGACTTTTTCACCAATCGAACAAAGAATCCTGGTCTCAGGTGGTAAATATAATTCAACTCTTGATCCAAATTTGATCAAACCATAACGCTGCCCGGAGAGAAGTTCTTCACCAGGCCTGGCATAGTTATAACATTTACGAGCCAGAATGCCAGAAATCTGCTTTACGATGATCTTCCCGGCTGCAGTCTCAAGACCCATGACTATCTGCTCATTTTCGACTGATGCTGCAGGATCATAAGCCGGGTGATTCTTTCCTGCCTGATGGGTGACAAATTCAACCTTCCCTTTCATCGGGGACCGCTGAACATGGACATCAAAAACTGACAGGAATATTCCTATTCTGAGAAACTCACCTTTGATGTAATCCACCTCCTGGACCAAACCAATATCACTGATGACTCCATCCGCAGGGCTGTAATAATGATTCCCTGCCCGGTCCAATAGCCTGGAAGGATCCCTGAAAAAATACACTAAAATGCACCAGATCAGGAACACCACCACCAATAAAACACCGGTCAAAACTCCCGGCCATCTCACAACCGCTGTTAATGCCATTACCAAGAGCAAAGAAGACACCAGCAGTGATCCCTCTTTGTGTTTATTAAATGCCCAGCCTGAAACTTTCGGATCAGATAACACTGGTCCCTTCCTTTTTTATGGTCATAAAGGTTAACTACTTTCTCCCGGCATAGTCACGGGGAAATAATCATCAGGCATTATAATAATCCGCCATCGCCTGAAAAGCCGCCTTGTTTAGAATCGCTTCCATTTCCTGATTGACACCTGAGAGATCAGAAACATCCGATGAAACAGTAAACGGCTCTCCCACGTGCAGTTGGACCCTGCTGAAAGGCAGAGGCCAAGTATATCTATCCCAGCGTTTCCAGTGATATGCATTGCGGCAGTAACCTCCCATTGGCAGGATCAATGCTCCGGATTTCTGAGCAATGGCTGTCAATCCTGGTTTCACAGCATAGGCTGGTCCAGCGGGGCCATCCGGGTGGATCAAAAAATTCCTTCCGGAGGAGATTTGACGAATGATCCGCACTAATTTTCGGGACATCTCCATCGAATGATCGCCGCTTAAATTTATTTTTTCGGGATAGATCCCAATTTTATTGGCAAAGATTTCCAGGATATCTCCCCGGAAGTCATCAGGAATTATCGTTACTACAGTACGAAGATCAATATACTGACGCAAGGATCCAATTACCAGCATTGTCATGCCATGCCAACTGGTGCCAATCAGAGGTTGACCACTTTCTAGAGCGCTTTTTAACCGGTCAAGTCCGCTAATATTAAACCGACATGTCTTAGACATTATTTCTGAAAAATAATACAGGAAATTACCTTTAAAATGATTTTCAAAATGATTTGACATGAGGTTATTTTCCTTAAAGTACTATGATTAGATTCCTCAGATCATATAAATGTTTCAAGAATCAGGTTGAATCATTCAATTTCAGGTTAAAGATCAATAATGATAAATTCTGGTCGACAGAGAAAATTCAACCGGGGAGCGTTACATCGCTCCAGGCCGAAACCATCTATGGGCAATAAAATTGCCCCCAAAGCAAGAAAACCCTGCTGCTCAAGGATCAACAAAATCGATCTCTCAACAGCCCTTTCAATTTTATAACGATTGAGAAAAAATAATACGCCTGCCGTAATTATAAGCGCATACAGGTTATAAATGATCCAGGTATGGATCATTTATTCTCCAGGTCCTCCTGATTGCCTTTAACTTTTAAGAGTTTGAAAAATAACTGAACTAAAGGTCCAATAAATAAGGCAAACACCAGAGTACCAACGCCGATAGGACCTTTTAGTATCCAACCCAGGATCACAACCAGGACTTCTATAACCCCTCTGGAAAGCCGAACACTTTGTCCAGTGACTCTCGAGACAGCCAGCATAAGACTGTCCCGGGGACCTGCGCCTCCGCTAGCACTGATATAAACTGCAGTGGCAATTCCGGAAAAAATAACAGCCAATAACATTCCCGGGATCTGAAACCAGAGATTTCCCACCAGGGAAGGGATCAAATACAGGAATAGATCGGTCCAGGGCCCAATAAAAAGTATATTCCCCAGAGTACCCCAACCAACCTTTTCCTTTAAAAGTAACGCGCCCAACAAAACAATTATCCCGGTCCCAATGATCATCGTTCCCGGCGTTGTGCCGGAGAGATCTGCCAGCGCGACTGCCAGTACTGCCCAGGGCCCTGTGCCCAGACCAGCCTGAATGATCAGGGCAATTGACAGGCCGTAAATAGCAAATCCAAGCTGCGCGATCAGAAAATCGCGGGGAAAACTTTTCCAATGAATGGGTTTTAACATGTGGTGGAGTGTACCATATCCTCGGTTCATCGTCGTGATATGAAAGGATGATTTTTCAGGTTTATATTCATCCAAAACTCCGATTCCAGGGAGAGGTAAATCCCATAAAGATCATCCCTCTTTTTAATAAAAAAAACGCCCTGGATCGGGCGTTTGAGCAGGTTCACAGAAGAAGGTTATTCAACTGGATATTGGAAACAGGTCTGAAATGCCCGGGCAGTGGCTTCCGAAATAAGCCAGTTTGTTTGTCGTAGACATTCTTTCTTCCCACGGGATAAACGTTTACCAAGTACTCCTAACAGCTGACCCAGCGCCAGCATTGTATCCACGCTTACTCCTTGCTCAAATAGCTCGTCTACGAACCTTCTCAAACTAAGAGCCTGGATTTCTGTATCCTGGAAGAAGCCAAATGTGTCTTGCACAGACTTTAAACCTAAACGAAGTTTTTCAAAATCCTCCTGGTCCATTACCGGGCGGAAAAACTCCATTATATAGCGAAGTTTCTTTACTATGATCCGGTAATCATGAAATTTCTCGGCCGGTGTTTTTTTTGACAGTTGCTGACCTTCCCTTTGCAGTTGACGATAGCGTTTTGTGATCCGTCGGCAGCCGTATTCTTTGGCTGATTCCAGGGAAATATCACCCTCTGTAAAAACACCCTTCTCCAGTAGAGAGGTCCAGGACCTGAAAATATCCCTTACCCGTTCTGATTGAAGGGTCCCAGATAGCTCTGCCTGGGCAATTTTCCGCTTTTCCTCCAACAATATAAGCAGGGGTTTTAAATGAGGCCGCCAGGGCTTCGGGATCTCTTTTTTCAGTTCAGGGTAAAGCGATAAACCCACATCTAGATCCCGAACTTGGCTGGTCACCTGGTGAAACCAGCGAAATTCTTCCAGGTATTGTTGATAGATTTTTTCAGGAAGCAATCTCCTGAATTCGATCAGAGCCGCCCGTGTCTTTCTGTTGGCCACCCTTATATCGTGCAAGTGAATGTGATCCTGTCCATCAATGCAGCCATCCAGATGCAGCTGCATCTCCTGTACTTGAGTTAATAAAACATCCCGGGCAATCTCAGAGATTGTCATCTTCGATATCATTGGAATTCAGCCTGCCACTTTTAAGTTATTAAATACAGCAGCTTTTGGTCCCAGGTAATTCCCATAAAAGCCGGTTTCTTTGGACCAACGCATATCCGCCAGTGCGTCCAGCAGATTACCTACCAGTAATCCACCCCTGAAGGGTTTTCTCTTCCCGTCCTCAACAACATAACCCAGCCGGATCTCACAGGCAAAATCTCCGGTAATGGGGTTGGGGTTGAACCAGGAATACTCAGCGATCTCGATATAGGATCCGGTTTGCAGGTCTGCCTGGGATACCTTCCCGGCCGGAACCTCTACACTGCCAAAACTGCCGCTGGGCTGCATATCCAGGTAATCAGCAAATCGCTGGTCAGTGATAAAAGTCTCAAGTTTATTTTCTTTTACCAGGGAAATCCGCTGGGCCGGCGTACCTTCCTTATCAAATGCGCTGGAGGGAACACCATAGGGCAGCTGCCTATTCGCCCACAGGGTAAAATCATCACCCTTGACATTTTCCCTGAAGATGGATTTTCCAATATCCCAAGGGGTTTCAGTGCTGTATTTCAAGGCACCGGAAGCGAGGGTTTGAATCACATTTCCAGCCAGCATTTCACCCGCCACCATCACCGCCAGAGTTGGTCCCTGGACGTAAATCGGACCGGTATAGGAAGGAGGGGTTTCTGCTTCAAGCAGGTCTGATGTGTACTTGGCCCGCAGAGCAGCTTCCTCTTCAAGATCAAGATCTTTGATCCGGCGCCTGTAAACCTCTGCAAAGGTCTCTACTTCAGCATCTCCGCTTCCAGCAATATAAACCCACTGCAGGTAAATCTCGGTACCTTTCTGGGTAGCATCAATACCCTTGCTGCTGATTAAATGGGTGGTTTTTTCCTCCCCGAAACATTCCGCACCTGTCAATCGAACATGGGGGAATGCGGCGGTAGTTTTCTTTAGCGTATTCAAAACTCCCTGGATCTTTCCTGCCGGGTCTTTCAGGTAGTCCAAATCAGATAATTCAATCTCGGGGATAGAAGCTGGTTCCGCAAAATCATAAGGTTCGTTATGTACCAATTGGGCCGTAATCACAGCTTTTTCGAGGGCAGTGTTTATATCTGCCCCCGGGAGTAGGGAAACTGTTCCCAATCCACTCCCCGGTTTTCCTGCCTCATTTTTCGAATCACATAATACATCCACAAAATATAATTCGGAATTGACCTCTCGCAGGGATTCAGTCGATTGCTTTAACTCATACTGCTGGAACCCGTGGGTCGTCTCATGTCTAATGATCCAGGCTTTGATTGCCGGATTGTCATTTAGCGCTTTTTGAATTTTTCCTAACATTAGCCTAACCTCACTTTCATCAAAAGATGGGGGCCGCCATCAGTGACCGGGACAGTTTCTTTGGTTCCTTTACCGCAGTACCCTCCACTGAGGTGAAAATCATTGGAGACTGCCGAAATGCTCTCTAATACATCAGGCACGTAACCGGTCAGGCCAACGGGAGAATACATTTTATCTGTAAGGACCCCGTTCTTAATTTCAAATCCGTAATGACCGGAAACCTGAATGCCCCAGCCTTTGGGATCTTCCATGCCCGAGGACACTTTTGGTATATAGATTCCATCATCAACCTGGCCTATCAAATCTTCCAGGGGCATCTCGCCAACCCCAAAATATGTGTTGGTCATCCTGGGATAGACTTTGCGCGTGTAATCCTGTCTGCGGCCGTTGGGTGATCGTTCTAGTCCCAATTTGTTAGCAGAGAAGAAATCGGTGATACCACGCACAAAGATGCCATCCTTGACTATCTGGGTTGCCCTTGAGGGTAGTCCTTCATCATCAAAGAAATAGGATCCAAATGCTCCGGGATATCCGGGATCATCATAGATATTCACCAAATCCGATCCCACTCGTTTGCCAACATAATGAGCCGCCTTGGCCCTTTCCTTGACAAACATATCCGTTTCCACTCCGTGGCCAAAGGATTCATGGCAGATCACACCGGAAACACCCGGCGCTGTGACAACGTCATATTCTCCCGGTTCTATACGGCCGGCGTTCAGCAAACCAATCGCGTTCTTCACCAATTTTTCCAATTCCTCATCAGTGAACGACAGGATCTCCAAACCGGCGGTTCCGCATTTTGATGTCCAGTCAAATACAACACCTTTTTCACCCATCACAGTAACCATGATCGACATATTCAGCCGCTGGACATCCTGAGCAAGATCCTCCGTCCGATTCCGGAAAACGGTTTTTTCTCTCATCTCCAGGAAGTTAACCCGGGCGTTAACGATCCTCGGATCGATCTCCTTAACCCGCTGATTCATTTTTCGTAGAAAATCCAGTTTCTCCTGGGTTGGTACCAGGGCGGGGTCATGTTCCATTTCAGTCTGGAAATCTGCCACCCTTTCCTGCCCGGGATCCAGTTTTCCATTCTCTTTAAAATCAACTCCTGCAACAAATTCCTTCGCACCTTTTAATAGGTCCTCCCGATTAAAACCGCCCATGCCTTTTTCCCTCATCGTATGGCCATCAAAAGCGGTCAAGATCACACCAGCGGTCGGATTTCCAGGCACCACACTTTCCTGGTTATTATCAACCAGGTAGCGAGTATATTCCCTGGACGAAAGTGACACAGCCCCGTAGGGCGCTTTCTCTTCCAGGATGGAAACCGCCAGGCCAAGATCTGGACGCAAGGCGTTCATTTCCGGTGTTAATATATTTTCCGTCATCTCTCCTCCCATAAATCCATCATCAGCGATTCGTACATTGATCCTAAAAAGCCCACTCCCCTGCCCTCAGGATTGGCTCCACCTCTCCATTTTCAAGAACTCCATCAATATCCATCTCTCCATTACCGATCATAAAATCAGAATGGACCATGCTGGAATTTCCTCCTCTGGCCACGAATTCTTCAGTAGAGAGTTTTTCACCTCCGTCCAAACTGAAGCGGTAGGCGCTGCCTAAAGCCAAATGGCAGGATGCGTTTTCGTCCAGCAATGTGTTGTAAAATAACAGTCCCGATTGTGAGATCGGGGAGCTGTTAGGTACCAGGGCTACTTCTCCCAGCATACTGGAGCCCTCATCTACTGAAAGCAATTTTTCCAGGACATCTTCCCCTTGTGCCGCGGAGAAATTAATCACTTTGCCTTCTTTGAAGACCAGTTCGAATTTATCGATCACGCTTCCTGCATAAACCAGTGGGCGGGCTGATCGTACCGTCCCTTCTGTATAACGCCTGTCCGGGAGGGTGAAAACTTCCTCTGTGGGTATATTGGCTGTAAATGGAATCCCGCTCTGGGATTCGAATCCAGCTGAACGCCAGATATGACCCTTTGGCAAAGTGAGCCAAAGATCCGTCCCCGGTGCAGTGTAATGCATTTTCCGATAAGACTTTTGAGTGAGATAATCAGCGTTTATTTTCATAGCTGCCAGGTGAGATTGCCAGGCCGCTACAGGATCATCTTGATCTACCCGGCAGATCTTAAAAATAGCATCCCAGAGAGCAGGCATCTGTTCTGCGGGGGACAGTTCAGGGAAAATCTTCCTGGCCCATCCCTCAATGGGAACTGAGATGAGGGTCCAGTTCATAGAATTTTTACCGATATGGGCGCTGATAGGCTTCCAATATTCCAGGAATGTCCGCTGGCGCTGATCCACCAATACCGGATCCTGACCTAGCATCAAGTCAGGATCGATCGATGAAACGGTTAACATCGCCCCACCATCTTCGACCACCTTCAGGATTCCCTGCGCTTGCCAGACCGGGAATTCCTCAAAGGAATCCCTGGGCGCATGTTTGAACCGTGCCAGGGTAATCTCATCATCTCTCCATTGCACATCTACCAATCGGGCACCGGCCTTGTAAGCGCTTTCTGCCACCAGGCGGATCAAAGGCGCGGATTGGATCGGCACGCCGTCATTCCGCATATGCTGGATACTCAATTTTTGTCCGGGCTGCAAATTTAAACCTACCTTGATCACAAGGTCAGCATATTTCCTCAAGTTGGAATGAAAATTATCAGTCATAATTTCTTCTCCAATTTTGCCAAAGTAAAATAATCTATGGTGGATTTTACCATCCTGATAAACAAATCCTTTGCTCCATCATCTGGCAGGACTATTGACCTACAAGATGGATGATATATCTCACCCTGCTGGAGAACTATTTTTGGTTATCTGATTGATTTATTGGGTTGTTTCGATGATGCCCATAAATTTTTCTGCGGTAAGGCTGGCGCCGCCTACCAAGGCTCCATCAATTTCAGTCTGACTAAAAAATCCCCCAGCGTTACCAGGATTAACAGATCCCCCATATAATACGCGGATTCCCTGGCTGATGTTGTCTCCCCACAACCCACCTATTGAGGGGCGGATAACACTGGCGATCAATTCAGAGATCTCATCCGCAGAAGCAGATCGGCCGGTGCCGATGGCCCAGACGGGCTCATAGGCAATTACGATATCTGCTGGATCTTCAATATGAATGCCTGATAAACCTTCCTGCAGCTGGCTGTTGATCACATTGGCTGCCTGCCCCGCATCCCGTTCAGACAGAACTTCTCCCACACATAAGACGGGAATCAAACCCGCAAATAATGCCGCTTGAAGTTTTTTGTTGATCAACCTGTTATTTTCGCCATAATAAGCCCTGCGTTCACTGTGGCCCAGGATGACATGGGTGCAAAACTCTGCAGCCATAGCCGCGGAGATTTCCCCTGTATACGCTCCTGACGGTTGGTCAGAGATATTCTGGGCACCAAGCTGGATTGGAGAGCTGACTAACAGTTTGAATAAGGTAGATAAAGATGTGAAAGGAGGGCAGATCAAAACTTCAACACCAGAAAAGGATCTTACCTGCTGCATTAACACGCGCACCAGGGCAAGCGCTTCTGCTTCGGTCTTATTCATCTTCCAGTTGCCAGCTATGATAGGGGTCCGCATCTTATCTAATCACTCCAACTCATCTATATAAAGGGAATCGACAATACCAACGATCACAGAAATCACACAACCGTCGGGATTATCCAGAATCTGGCGGGCGCCGTTACCTTCCCGATTTACGAGGACTGTATCCCCCACTCCTGCCTGAGAATTATCCAGGGCGACAAAATCTCCCTCAGGGGGATCTCCCGGCAGTGTCAGGGGCTGCACAACCAGCAAACGGCGATTTTTATAATGCGGGTGGCTGATAGTTGTCACCACGGTTCCTAGTTACTTTGCCAAGGATCATATTAAGTGTATTTCACCGATCCCTTTTTCAGGGTGATATCAAATTGATCATCAGGGTGCACAACCAGTTCATCCACAATCCCAATCAAAGCCAGATCAACAGGTACAAATGTGTGGATATCCATTGCCAGAGCTGCTTCCCGGGAGCGCACCATCACACAAAGATCTCCTGGACCAGCCTGGACCACGTCAACTGCAACCTGCAGAGGTCCGGTTGGTTCAAGGTGTTTGTTGAGAGGTTCAACAACCAACAATTTCATGCCAGTCAGGTCCTCATATTTCACTGATGCAACTGCGGTTCCCCGCACGCGTCCAAAAAGCATCTTAACTTCCTCCTACGCTTTTCAGCACCCGCTGAATAATGGTTTTCAATAAACCAGAATCAACCGAATCGCCAACCTGGTTCTGGACAGATTTCAAAACCCGATCTTCCAGGGCTGCCCTGGTAGGGGGCGGTACCGGTATCTGCGGCAGGGATGGCGCTGCGCTGGGAGATTTCTTCTCAGTGATATAAGGACGGATTGGTGCGCTGGAAGGTTGATCATTTTCCTTCAATAACTCAACACCAAGCTTGCGGGCTTTTTCCCTGCCGATATCTGTGACCACCACATCGTCATTCACAACCAGGGTGGTCACACCACTGTGATAGAGGTCCTCGATGTCCCGTTCCGTATAAAAGATTTTGGGCATAGGATGACTCCTGAGTATTCTGATTATTTTACTGAGATACCTTGAACGTTTTCTATGGCCTGGATCGCTGCATCCCGGGCTGTAACCATTTCAGATTCGGTGCCAGACATCCACATCCGGCCAAATCGTCCAACAGATGCAATGTGAATGATCTTCACATTGGCTTTTTTCTCAGCTTCATTGGCTGCCAGCATGATATAGGCTGCGGGAGCGACTTCCAAAACAAAGAGGGTTTCCGCGGCTACCAGCATCGACCCTCGGCGCCAGCGGTTGAGCAGCTGAGCCTGGTAGGGATCTACATTGGTGATCAGGTTGGAGGAGTACACACTTGGTTTAATCCGGTCCTCTTTCACCAATCCCAACCGGTCCAGAACTATTGCACCAGATTCAAGCACAGCAGCCTGGTTCATGGAGTGAACTTCGAACATACCGAACTCACGCTCAACCACCTGGGCACCAGGTTTGGCTTCTGTGGCTTTAACTGCGATATCAACTGTTCGAAAGACTTCATTTCCAGGCGCCATTTCTACATAAAGGGAAGCCATGCCTTCTATAGGCAGGTCTCCCTGGGTAATGGTGCCTACAAAAGCTGCCACCTCGGACTGCATGCGGTCCAGGTAACAATACACACGTAATGAAAATTCTTGTTTTGCCATATGATCTCCTTTTTGGATCCGCGTGGATCATCCACTCTGGATGATCAAGCAAAATCCTCGGGGTTGTTATTCATCGCCATTCCAATTGGTGTAACCAGGGCAGGATGAGGGGGAACCCAGGTTGGAATCCCGGTGTATTCCTCGATCACTTCTGCTGCCCGGAAAAAAGCGCTGGTGCCGCCAACCAGGGTGATCTCGGGCACATGAAATCCCTCGATATGCCTGGCAACGATACTGGCCACTTTTTCAAGCACTGGTTTGATCACCGGAAACAAAACCGGCTGCTGGGTTGGGTCGATCTTAAGGGATTCGGCGTCTTCAAAAGAGATGTCATGCGCTCCAGCGATCACCAATGAAAAATGAGTTCCACCTGTAGCTTCATCTGCTGTGTAAACAACCTGGCCATTTTCCACCACAGCAATCCCTGTTGTGCCACCTCCAACATCAACGATAACGCCATTTTCCAGCTGGACCAGCGCATTGGCGGCAGACGGTTCATCTACCAGCCCAGTGCAGATCAAGCCTGCAGCTTCCACCACATGGGCGGTAGCCTGGACTTCCGTTCTGGGTACTCCAGGCGGATAGCCGCTGGCCGCATGGGTCAATTCCCTGCCGAGGCGTTTTTCGATCCGGTCTTTCATGGAGCTGACCAGATCGACCGCTCCGACAAAGTCCACCACAAGGCCGTCCCGCGCCACCTGCGCAAACTGATATTCACCTGTGACAGGCTGATCGTTTTCATCGAGTACAGCTATTGTCAAATAGGCAGTTCCCAAATCGACACCCACTTTTAATCTGCCCGATGGGGGATGATCAAAAGGGGCCGGTTCCGGGTTCCCTACCCAGTGAAATAGGTCCGCGGCGCGGTTTAAGGTCGTAAGAAGTGCTGGCGATTGCAAGGCAACCCCGTTACTTCTTGGCTTCTGAACGGCCGCCGATGCTGCCTTTGCTGTTCTGAGGCAGAACCATTTCCACGTTTTGGTGTGGGCGCGGGATGACATGGATGGATACCAGTTCCCCTACCCGTTTGGCAGCTGCGCCGCCAGCGTCTGTGGCCGCCTTGACAGCGCCCACGTCGCCCCGGACCATCACGGTCACAAATCCACCGCCAACGTATTCTGAACCGATCAGAACCACATTGGCTGCTTTGACCATGGCATCTGCGGCTTCCACTGCGCCAACCAGGCCGCGGGTTTCCACCATACCGAGGGCAATTAATGAAGGATCTTGTTGTGCCATTTTTTTACTCCTTGTACTATATGAATAAACGGTTTATTTAATATGAATCGATTATTTCGTTTTCAATATTTCCTGGACAGTATCGCGGACCAGGGTTTCCAGGGCATCAAAATCAGGCGCCTGGATGTTTCCAGCCGGAGACCCTGCCTGGCAGGAAGGCTTCTTCAGGAGGAGTACTGGTCTCAAACGCCAGGCGTTTGACATTATACAGATGATGGACATTAATATTATCGCCAGTGATCGCACCGCCCACTCCGCCTGATCCCAGGGTTAATGAGGGAGTGATTCCTGTGGTGTAGCCAATCATGCCCAGAGTCCCCATCGTGTTCACACCAATCCTGAATACTGGTTTTTCCAGGCCAAAAGCGTAGATGATTTCTTCATTGGTGGCATGAATGATCAAGCTGTGGCCCCGGCCTCCAAAACTGATCAAATCCAGGCAGCGGTCGCAACCAGCCTCCCAGCCATCGGCTATATAAAATCCCAACACGGTTGTCAGTTTCTCACGGGAAAGAGGTTCGTCCCGGCCTACGGTCTGCAGATCAGCCACCAGGATGCGCGTACTGTCGGAAACATGGAACCCTGCCAGAGCTGCCAGATACTGGGGAGATTTTCCAACCGATTTTGCATTAATGGCTCCATCCGGATAAAAAAGAACTGATCTTAATAACTCAGCTTGTTCTGGGGTAACCCAATACGCTCCCTGAGCCTGCATCAGCTCCTTGAGACGGGCAGCAATGGGACGATCCGCAACCACAGATTGTTCAGTAGCGCAGATGGTTGAATAGTCAAAGGCTTTGCTGGTGGTGATATATTTGGCCGCTTTTTCGAGATCTGCTGAACGGTCCACGTAAACTGGCACATTGCCTGGTCCTACGCCGTAGGCGGGTTTTCCTTTCGAGTGGGCAGCCCGAACCATAGGACCACCGCCTGTGGCCAGGATCAGGGCAGTATATTTATGGGAAAGAAGTTCATCGGTGCCGGGAAGTGTGATCTCAGACATACAATGGATCAATCCTTCCGGTGCGCCTGCCTCCACTGCAGCGCGATCCATGAGCAGAGCTGTTTCTACGCAGCAGTTCACTGCCGAGGGATGGGGAGCAATAACAATGGCGTTGCGGGCTTTTAGTGCCATCAGAACTTTATTCATCACAGTCGAGGTGGGATTAGTACTGGGAGTCAGAGCAGCTACCACGCCCATCGGCCAGGCAATTTGATAAAGTTTTTTGACTTCATCTTTTTTGATGATGCCAACTGTTTTTACATCTTTAATCGATTCCCAGACTGATTTGGAAGCAAATTGGTTTTTGATCTTTTTATGTTCCGGAACACCAAAACCTGTTTCCTGAGATGCCATACGTCCTAAACGCTCCGCGGCTCCGTAGGCTGCCTCAGCCATGGCTTCACATACTCGGTCCACTTCAGCCTGAGTCGCAAAGCCCCATTTTTTCTGGGCTTCACGAGCGCTGAGCACCATCTGGCGAGCCTGCTGGATTGATCGTAGATCTTTGTCAAATTCTGGCATAGGTACGTTCCTATCTGGTTCTATCCAGTTATTCAATCTTTCTTGTAAGTTATCTCACCCAGGACACTGAGGTGATCGATGACTGCCATGATCACTGCGTCGACGGGCCGGTTCTTGGTGATATCTGTCTGCCGACCGCTTGAACCATGGGCGGTTAAAACCAGATCACCGATCCCAGCATCCAGTGTATCCACTGCCACATAGGGTTTGCCAACCGGAATGCCATCCACATCGGTCTGGCGCAGGATCAATAATTTGCGTCCCTCGAGGGTGGGATCCTTGATGGTTGATACTGTTGTTCCAATGACTTTAGCAATCAGCATGAATAACTCCTGCAAATCAATTCCTGAATGTAACTTCTCCGTCCACTTCCAGATGGTCAAGCACCGCCATGATCACAGCGTCCGTGGGGGTTTCTTTGGTAATGTTGGTCTGCCTGGCAGCTGAACCGTGACAGGTCAGGACCAGATCCCCTACCCCAGCATCTACCAGGTCAATGGCTACATAGGAAGTCCCCAGTTCCTTTTTGCCATAAACATCAGTCTCCCGGCAGGATCAAAAGTTTGGTATTCATGATCCTGCGGTTCTTGATAGTAGAGATGGTGCTGCCAATCACACGGGCAATTTTCATCTGGTAAATCCTTTAATAAGCAGCGGCTTTTGGTTCAGCCGGTTTTTTTCCTTTTCCATTGGATTCCAACTGGCCCTGGACAATTTTCACACCTGCGCTTGCTCCCAGGCGGGTCGCTCCAGCCTTAACCATATTGCGAGCATCTTCAAAATCTCTCACACCACCGGAGGCTTTAACACCCATATCCGGGCCAACGACTCTGCGCATGAGGTTGATGTCTTCCACTGTAGCGCCGCCGCCGGAGAATCCAGTTGAGGTTTTCACAAAATCCGCCCCGGCTTCCTTGGAAAGCAGACAGGCTGTAACTTTTTCTTCATCATTCAATAAGGCAGTTTCAATAATTACTTTTACAATAGCTCCCGCAGCGTGAACAACCTTTACCACTTCATAGATATCCCGGGCCACCAGAGTCAAGTCCCCGGCTTTTACGGCGCCAATATTGATCACCATGTCGATTTCAGTAGCACCATCTTTTAGTGCAGTTTGGGCCTCAAAGGTTTTAACTTCCGGCGCGGAAGCGCCCAGAGGGAAACCAATCACGGTGCAGACTTTCACCTTGGTTCCCTGGAGCAGTTCAGCACAGAGTTTTACATGGGTAGGATTTACGCAAACCGAAGCAAAATGGAACTTCCTGGCTTCGTAACACAGCTGGGCAATCTGATCAGCTGTAGCGTCAGGTTTTAATAAGGTATGATCGATCATGCTGGCAATATCAGGGTCCTCCGGGATGCTGCCCAATTGGGAGGTCAATCTGGATGCCCCGGCGCTGACTACTTCTCCAACGCGATTGAAACAGGTATCCACACAGATACCCTCAGCGCACTCCGAAGTACAAAATTCACCTGCTGGTTGGTTGGTGCGGGATCGATCTTCATTCAGAGCGATCAACACTTCGCGGGTAATGACTTCGACCAGATGTTTAACTTGCTCTTGTGTAGTTTCCATTTTATTTTTCGATCTCCATGATCTTATCGACTCGACCGGCATGACGTCCACCGCCGAACTCGGTTTCTAAAAAAGTAGTTAAAATCTGCTTGGCCAGGCTGGGGCCGATCAGGCCGGCACCGAGGGTCAGCAAATTGGCATTATTATGTTCGCGGCTGTTAGACGCAGTTGCATAGTCATAACACATAGCCGCCCGGACACCAGCAACCTTATTAGCAGCCATACAGCTGCCTATGCCGGCTCCATCGATCATCACACCCCGCCAGGCCTTCCCTGAAGAGACTTGCTGGGCAACCGCTTTAGCAAAATCCGGATAATCTACTGCATCAGTACTGTTGGTACCGCAGTCATATACCTGATAACCATTTTCTTCCAGATAAATCTTGAGATTCTCTTTCATCGGGAAACCACCGTGATCTGCTCCGATCGCGACAATTTTCCCTTTTTCAAAATCTGGAGCTGGTACTGGTCTGGAATTCGTCTCAGGAGCAGGTGTGATCCGGGAAGGCATTTCCCGCATCAACCCGGATACGACTTCATCAACTATTCTTTTTAGATCTGTTTCAGAGAAGTTATCCATAATTTTCACACTGGGGTCGTTTCAATTGGAAAACGTTGAAAACTTGAACTGGGTGAAGAAGCTGACGCTTTCAGATTGGTGTAAAAACGGAAGCGGTCCGCCCTGAATTCGGATTCGACATACTCGATCACCCGGCCATCAGCAGTACGGGTTTCCCGGCGAATGACAAGAACTGGAGCAGGATGATTCAAGTCCATCAACTCTGCCACCTGCGGAGTAGCTATTTCAGCGCCAATTTCCTGCTCAGCATGATCAGGTTTCATATTGTATTGAGACGCCAACACATCATATAAGGATTCCCGGGAAAAATCATGTTCCAGGATCTCCTGGCAGAAAGCATGCGGCAAGTAAGCCCTTTCGATTGCGGCCGGTTTTCCATCCACCAGGCGCAGCCGGTTATAGAAAAACCACTTCGGCGCCCAGCTGAATTCTCAAAACCCGGGCCAACAACGGATCGGCTGCGATGATCTTTGCGTCGATCAACTGACTGGCAACCTGTTTTCCACGCTGAGCCATCTCCTGGGAAAAACCAAACAGGAATTCCACAGTTTTTGGGAAATGAGTTTCGGTTACAAATGTGCCCACACCCTGAACGGATTCCACATACCCCTTGGCCGCCAGGTCACTTAATGCATGACGAATGGTATTTCTACCCACCTGGTGTTTATCGCTCAAGGCATTTTCCGAGGGCAGACGCGCACCAGGCTGAAGTGCGCCGGTCTGGATCTGCTCCAGGATTGAATCCACAATTTGCTGATAAAGGGCCTTGGTCATTCTTTCCTTCCCAAATGTAGCGGATTAGGACCTGCCAACATGTTCCTACTTGTTCCTACATGTTCTATCTGGAGTATACAAGATTGCTGGAGGGCTGTCAAGCATCAACTACCCCCTCTATCTGGGAACCTGAAAACCTGCTCCCCCACTGATGGCGGTTAGAAGGGAAAAATTCAGTACTAATTGGTTTTTAGAAGGATTTTAGGATAGGAACAGGGCCTATCTGAATCTTTGGACATCCAACCCGACAAAGTCAAAATCCAGGTAGGGGATCTCATTTTCCAGGTTGTCTTTCCGTCCATCCAGGTACCATTTGCACCAGGGGTCATCCAAATTTTCAACGTCAAAGCTGCGGTGAATTACAGCGTAGAGATCGATCTCTCTCCGCTTTAGGAAAACGGGGATCTCCTGGAACCAGGCAGGATCAAGATCAAATTCGGAATAATAACCAGGTAAAAATCCTGCCAGGAACATAGCTGTGAATCCAGCTGGATCCTGCTGACCCATCACAGCGTAAAACAGGACCAGGGCAATATCCTCCACAAACCAGCTGTAAGAACTGTCGTCAAAATCAAAAAAAGTGATTCTGCCCTTATCATCGACAAAAAAGTTTCCGCGGTGGGCATCCTGGTGGATCAAGCCATACCCCGTTCTGTCTACAGGAAAGGAGCGTGTTTTTTCGATCACATCCTGGTACATTTGTTTGATCTTGTGATCTTCCGCCGGTATGAACTGCTCCACTTCCAGGTGAATGGGATCATCCCAATCCGGCCGTCTCCAGGTAGGAACTGTCGGTTCGTAAGTCATTGACAATTTATGCATCAATCCTATTTGGCGGCCGTACTCAAACAAGATACTATCTGACCAGTCTCCGCGATGGTGCTCTCCCAGAGCCATTTCAAAGGCATTGGCGAGGAAATATTCTCCGGAGCCATCATCGATCTCTTCCACCCAGTTTCCATGGTCTGAGATCAATGCTCCTGCGACACCTGCGCCGCCCGCTTTCAGATAATTAATATAATCCAGTTCTCCCCGGATCTGGTCCGATGTGCGGCGGATGCTGTGAGCAATCCGTAAAATCCCGTCCTCTTTTCCGCGCTTGAATTGATAGATATAACTCTCAAACCCATCAAGTTCCTTGATATCTCCCGGATCAATTCCGTAGGCTTCCCGGGCCTGATCTAGAATTACATCTGAAAATCGATCCCTGATCCGCTGTTCCATAATTATCCTTCCACAAGATTATTCGAAGGGATTGGTGGTTGAACAGCTTTCAGGGAAATCAATGCCGCCGGGATAAGGATGGCCACAAAAATCCACAACGAGATCTGGAAGCTGCCAGTTTGATCATAGATCACACCCGTGATAACCGGCCCCAGGCTGCTGCCAGCAACCTGGGCAGTCATGACTGTTCCTCGAAGTTTACCAAGGTGGGTCCGGCCAAAATAGCGGGGCAGGAGCGTGCCGCCCACCAGGGAAATCAACCCGGTGGAAATGCCGATAACCACTGCATAGGTATGGGCAATGATGGGTGTGGCGGCCAAGGTCAGGATGGCAATACCGCCAGCTAAGAATGCCATACTGGCCAAAAGCAGGATTTGGAGGGGCCCCTTGTTGGCTGTTGGTCCCAATAACAGCTGAGTCAACAAGGACGCAACAGCATACGTTGTATAAGTTGCAGCTGCCACTCCAGGTGAGATTCCCATTGAATCAAAAATAGACAGCAGGTTAAAGAACACTGCGGTTATGATCATGGCCCACAAAGCAGGGTTGATCAAAGCGATCCAGTAGGCCACTGTCTTGCGGGCTTGGAGAGGAGTAAAGGAATAATCCTCAGTTTTCAATTTTTCCGTGTCATTTCCAACCGTTGAGGACCCTCCATCAAGGAATTGGTCTACATCCGCCGGTTTGTTCCTGAAAACCAGGATTAATATTGGCAGCATGATCAGCCAGACTAATAACCCAAGCCAGGAGTAGGCCGAACGCCAGCCCAATCTATTGATCAGATAAAGGAAGAAGGCCGGGATGACCGCCATACTGATAGAAAAACCACTGTTAACAATTCCTGTGACGGTGCCCAGTTTTTCCTGAAACCACATGGCCGGGATATTCCCCGAAAGCAAGGATAACCCTCCCTGGCCCAACAACCGCAGCAGGAAGAACCCGATTAATAAAGTGACAAATGAATCCACTTGGGCAAAAAAGAGGCAGGCGCCTCCCAATAAAATAACAACACCGATCATGGTTCTCTTAATTCCAAAACGGTCCATCAGAGAGCCAATATAGGCCTGGGGCAGTGACGCCATCAAGGTGCCAACCATATATGCCCCGGTCAGAGCAGTTAATGAGATGCCCAGAGTTTGCAACAGGGAGGGATTAAATACTGAAACACCATAGGTCTGACCGACGCCAGTCACTCCCTGGGCGATAATCGCTACCGGCACCATCAACCAGCCATAAAAAAAAGGCAGTCGCCCTGCCAGTCCGATTTTAGGGGACTTTTCTTGAGCTTTCATACGTTCAAACCCTTTTTATAATAATCCCCGCTCCACCAGCTCTTCCCGGAGTTGGTCTGGAGAAGAAAAATGGATCACATCAAAACCTTGCCGTTTCGCTTCCTGGATATTCTTCTCCATATCGTCAATGAACAGACAATCCTCAGCATTCAGACCTAACTCATGTAAAAGGATCTGAAACGGCTCAGGATCCGGTTTTTTATATCCTATCTGTCCGGAGATCACCAGCGGATTGAACCAGCTCAGGAATTCATAATGATCCATGACCCGCGGAAAGGTCTCGGAGGACCAGTTGCTTAACGCTGCCAGAGTGTAATCGGCTTCCTTAAGTTCCCGTAATATTTCCACCGTGCCAGATAACTCACCTTTTATCATTTCCACCCAGCGGGGAAAATAAGCCCGGATCTGAGATTCATATTCAGGAAACTTTAAAACCAATTCATCCATGCCATCCTGAAAGGACTTGGTTTCATCCATTTGGGCATTCCACTCAGGAGAACAAACCTCCTGTAGGAAATATTCCATCTCATCCGGATCAGAAAAGATCTTTTGATACAGATAACGAGGGTTCCAGTCCAACAATACACCGCCAAGGTCAAAAACGATTGTTTTATCCATTAATCCATAACTCCAAATTCTTCAACATTTATTTGCTCGATAACCCTGAGGATTATAGCAGGAAAAGTTAAGGACGGAAGACAGGGGACGGGGGATGGGGAAGTAGATTTCACCTGCGACGGATGACCGGTGACCGGCGTCCGTACCCAGAGAAAAGAGAGCTGTATTAAAACACGAGAACAAATTCCTGGAAAGCCATAAGGGCTGCAAAGGCCAGGGTGACAGCAATGCCGATCGCTGCGCCGGAGGCACCGCCTTCATAGGCGTCCGGAATCAATTCAGCGAAGACCATCCAGATCATTGCGCCTGCAGCCAGCCCCAGGCCCACTGGAAGCCAGGGGGCAAAGAAATACACAAATAAAAAGGCTGGCACAGCCATTAGCGGCTGGGGCAAGCTGGTAAAAATGCTCCAGAGGGCTGCCTTGCCGGGTTTTGTGCCTTTAGGCACCATGACCATGGCAATCGCCAACCCCTCCGGGATGTTATGAATAGCAATCGCGGCTGTTATGAACAGGCCGAGTTTCTGCCCGCCTCCGAAGGAAACACCTACGCCAATACCCTCTGCAAAAGAGTGTGCAGTCATGATCCCCAGGATCAATAATGCTTTTCGAGCATCACCCCCGACCAGCTCTCCCAGATCAAGTTCGCCCTTTTTGCTGATAAAATGATCCGCTATCACGATCAGGGCCAAACCTAATAGAATGCCGCTGATGGTCCGATATGGATTTATTCCAGCACCCTCCTGGATCAAATTAAAACATGCCGCCAGCATCAACCCGGCAGTTGCGGCCTGGAAGATGCTCAGCCACCAGCGGCTGAATTTCTTAAAAAAGAAAAATGGCAAAACGCCCAGACCGGTGACAACCGCTGTTAGGCCTGAAGCAAACAGGATCGTCCATAGATTAACAGTAATTTCCATCTTTAATCCTTTACTGCAAGAATGCTGCGGCTAAAACCAACAGAAGGGGATCCAATAATAGTAAATCCAACACCATTAATCTCGGACTGTATCTGCTCGAATTTTTGTCGGGAAACGTGAATAAACGGCTCTGCAATGAAAAGCTGTCCCCCGCGTTTAAGCTGATCACGGATCTGCTCCAGAAAGGACCGGCAGTCATGGACTTCATGGACCATCCAGAATGCCAAAGCAAAATCCACTATCTCCGTAATCCCTATCCTGTCCTGATCACATTGATGGGTAGTAACCCTTTCTGACAGTCCGTTCATCTCGGCCCGTCGCCTTAATCCAGCCAGCATCTGAGCCTGTAGATCAACTGCAATCACTTTCCCTGTTTCACCCACCAATCTGGCCATTGGAATCGAAAAATAACCCATGCCGCATCCCAGGTCAAGAACAATATCGCCCCACTTCAAATACGGAGCCAGGATCTTCTCTGGATCCTGATAAAACTTCCTGAGTGGATTGTCAAAAGTGAACAAAAACCACCAGGGGCAGGTTGGCTGCCGAATTTTGATTTTATCGGTCAACTTTTCTCCAGAATTATTCATGAGTGATCTTCCCCAGTAAACCGGACAGCGTCTTGATTTCTCCTTGATCAAGATTTCCGGTAATTCTGCGGGCCAGAATCTGATGGATTTCATTATGGAGCTGATTAGAATCTGATACCTTTTTTAGTCAGATGCAGATAATAAACCCTTCCATCTTCTTTAGATCTTGATTTTGTGAGGTAGCCATAATCGATCAATTTTTTGACAATGGCTGATACAGAGGGTGGTGTCACACCAAGCCTTTCTGCTAAATCCCCAAAACTCGGCTCATTCAAAGCTGCGATGGTTTCCAGATAATGCATCTGGTTCATGGTGATATCGGAAAATCCTTCCTGCTCGAAGGCTTTGCTTTCCAATTCCCCCATTAATTGGGAGATCATTGCGACAGTATCCAGGACGATTTGTTGTTCAGTCATAATAGTTAGTTTATCCTAACTAATCTTTTTAATCAAGCCTCGATTTCTCTCTCCTCTCAAATCTCATTACCCGGGCAGGTTTTCAGTATGACGGGCTCAACTGCCAAGTAAGAATATCCCAGCCAGATAACGACTAAGAATGTACAGGCAGAAGGTTAATTCTCCCCATCATTCCGATATTGACTGGATCTGCGTTGATCATCAGCAAAATCGGGGGACCAGAATTTGATCCGATGCGATAAGATAAATCCATCAATGAAATTATTCGGGGACAATCCGGGCGGTTCATAAAAAAAAGGAATACTGTAATGACTGAGAAACAAATATTCATCAGCATGGGGGATTATCGGGAAAAAATCGAAAAGGCCTTGTGGGATCTGGAAGATAATAAAATCATGACCCGGATCTGGGACCATGACCATACAGTCTGGAATCCAGATCCAACAGAGATCAGCAACCGGCTGGGCTGGCTGCATTCTCCTCATGGCATGCTCGAAGAGGTTGCCCGGCTCGAGGATCTGGCTTCTAATCTGCGGGCTGAAGGATTTACCCAGGCGGTTTTGCTGGGAATGGGCGGCTCGAGTCTGGCTCCTGAAGTGTTACGGGAGACATTTGGTGTCCAGGATGGATTCCTCGACCTATTTGTATTGGACAGCACCGACCCGGATGCGATCCGGGCGCTGGAATCCAAACTGTCGATGCCCGAAACAGTTTTTATCGTCGCAACAAAATCCGGCGGGACAGTTGAAACCTTATCTTTCTTTAAATACTTTTATAATTTGGTCCTGGAATCAGTTGGTCCGAAGGATGCGGGACAACATTTTATCGCCATCACAGACCCCGGCAGCAAATTGGAAGAATTGGCCAGACAATATAATTTCCGTTCCATATTTTTAAACGATCCCAATATTGGCGGCCGTTATTCAGCGCTTTCTTTCTTCGGCATGGTGCCTGCCGCAATTTTGGGCATCGATCTGGAAACACTGCTAGCCAGCTCCCTGACCGGCCTTTGCAGCTGCCAAAGCTGTGATTGCGCCATGGACGAGAATAATTACGGGGTCCAACTGGGGGCGGTCCTGGGTGTCTTGGCCAGAGAAGGCAGGGATAAACTCACCCTGGTCACCTCCCAGGAGATATCCAGCTTTGGAAGCTGGGTCGAACAGCTGATCGCGGAAAGCACCGGCAAACAAGGTTCAGGTATTCTGCCTGTAGTGGGTGAAAAAATTACCATCCCAGACCTTTATCTTAATGACCGGGTATTTGTCTATCTCAAACTAGAAGACGACCAGACCCAGGATATGGCCATCAATGACCTGGTCGAAAAAGGCCATCCAGTGATCTGGATCCAGCTGGCCGACCGCTATGATCTGGGTGGACAGTTCTTCCTGTGGGAGCTGGCCACCGCTATTGCTGGCCATATCCTGAAGATCAACCCCTTTGATCAACCGGATGTTGAATCGGCCAAGATCCTGGCTCGCGAGATGGTTACAGCATATCAGGAGTCAGGAAAGCTGCCCGGGGGAGAATTTTCAAATCTGGATCCTGCGGTCCTGGATGAATTCCTGGAGGAGTCGATCCTACCTGGCGGTTATCTGGCCCTGCAGGCATATCTTCCGCCCACACCGGAGATTGAGGAAGCCCTGCAAATACTGCGCCACACACTTCGGGGAAAATATAAAATCGCCACAACCCTGGGATTTGGTCCCCGGTTCCTGCACTCGACCGGACAGCTCCATAAAGGCGACAGCGGCAGGGGGGTCTTCATTCAATTCACGTCCCGCTCCGAGCATGATCTTGCCATCCCGGACCAGGCTGGAAAAACCTAATTCACGGATCGGCTTCGGTGTGCTGAAATCTGCCCAGGCGGAAGGAGATGCCCGGGCTTTGAAGGAAGGCAACCGCAAGATCATCCGTTTTGATCTTGGTTTAGATCCGTTGGAAAAGCTGAGGGATTTCCTCACAAGATAGATTAGGGCTGGACCGGTTCATAGCCCAGCTCCCGCAGCGCCTGGGCTGTGGCCTGCCTGCCCAGGAGGCTGGGATGAATGTGATCGGACGCCACATATCCAAGATCATCTTCCGGGTCGAGATCCCAATCCGGACCATTCCAGGCTTCTGCAACCCCGGCGACAGGGATGTTATACGCTTCCGCTGCTTGATGGATAGCAGCGTTGTAATAACCCCAGCAGGTTTTGCAGTCTTCGTACACCCCGGCTTCTCGGAACTGGTTGATCAGCGGGTTGTAAGCGTCAAAGGCGCGGATAATGGTCGGCTGCCCACCCCGCAACTCAAATATCAGGCGGTAGATCTCTTTCAGGTGCTCAAGATAGGTGATGAAGATCTCCGGGTCGCAGTCATTTACATAATAGTGATCAGATGGGGTGCACTCCCAATCCCCCGGTCTGGGTTCATAGATAGATCCACTAGGATTGGCATAAAATACGATCAGCTCCGCTTCGGCGAGAGCTACTGGCATTTTCTCAAACCTGGAATCATGTCTATCGTAGATCCCCTGCAAAGAATCCAGCACTTCTCTGGCCTCGAGACCTCCCACCCAGAGATCTGTCAGATTGATCTTTCTTCCTGTATCCTCGGCTACCATTTCGGCATAAAGCTCAGCTGTCAACATGCCAGAAGAATCCGAGATCCAGACCAGGTCCCATTCCTCTTGCTCCTCTGCTGGCCGGTCTGCGTCCACAGGTTCTGGTGAGGCCACTTCTTCGATCTCCGTTACGGTGGGTGCCGTGGTAACAATGGGTTTAGGAGCAGCACAGGAAGTGGCCAGCAGAACAATTATCAAGATGGCTGTTAAGGACAGAATAGCGTTGGTGATGAGTTTCATAGTCCTCCCTTGTGGAAATTGTGCCAGCTTTTGAGGTAATTTCAGCCCTCACAAACCAGATTTCATTTTAGAACAATATTGATGGGATTTCAACTTCCTAATGATCAAAATTAAATAATAAAAACACCAGGGGATATGTAGTGATAATTACATCAGGCAAGAAACAGAGCGGCTCAAATTTAAGCCGCTCTGTTCATGTGGTGAGACTTAGGGTGCAACCGGTTCATAGCCCAGATCGCGCAGCGCCTGGGCAATCACTTGAGCGCCCAGCTCGTTAGGGTGTTCGCCATCCTTGGTGTAGCCCAGATCATTAGGATCGGTATCCCAATTTGGCCCATTCCAGGCCTCTGCAACCCCCGCAACAGGTATATTAAAAGCCGCCGCTGCTTGATGGATAGCAGCGTTATAATTGATCCCCCAGCACTGCCGGCAGTCCTCGTATACACCCTGTTCCTTAAATATATTGATGCGTGGATTATAGGCATCATAGCTCCGAATGATGGTGGGTTGGCCAGCCCTGAGCTCAAACATCTTTTGATAAATAGTTTCCAGGTGTTCAACATAGACACTGAATATTTCGGGGTCACAATCAACAACATAGGATCCATAACCGGAAGTACATTCCCAATCCCCCGGTCTGGATTCATTGATCGATTCCGATGGATTGGCGTAAAAGACTATGATCTCCGCCTCAGCCACTAATTCGGGCATTTTTTCCATCACCATACTGGGTCCCGAGTACTGCCCTGTTAAAGATTCATAAATTACCCCGGCAGGCAAACCACCGACCCATTTATCCTGAACATTGATGGTCTTGCCTGTATCCTCAGCAACCATGGCAGCATAAACATCGGCCACATCCCAGCCTGAGGAATCCGAGATCCAGAGCAGGTCCCACTCCTCCAGATTCTCCAGGGGGATGATCTCTACGTTGGATTCAAGTTCAGAGGTCGGAACCAGAGCAGCCTCAGGCTCTTGATCAAGTCCTGCCGGTTCTAATGGCACTGGAGCTGAGCTGCAGGCCGTAAAGATAAAGCCGATCACAATAACGAGAACAGGAAACTTTTCAAAAAATATCTTGTGGCTGCGCATTTTCTCTCCTCCATTGGTCTGTGGATGATCAGTCTGCCCACCCACAGGTTCTTAATGAGACTGCATCATAAAAGGTTTTTTGGTGCTGGATCTTCCCCTGATCATCCGGGGTCAGGATCAAAACTGCCTGGATCTGACAGGGGCTGCCCTGCCCATCCAAAGTATTGAGGGTAAAGGTACCTCCCTTTGAAGCCAGGACCTCGGTTTCAGCGTTGGCAAAATCATCTTCCGCAAACGGGTATGTCAACTCCCAGCTGATCTCCGGGTTCTCTGAGAGGACAGTATCAGCATAGACCCGGATCGCATCCGGACCATAGGCAGTCACACCCAGAAGGGTATCCTCCACGACAGCATCCCGGGAGTACAGACCAAGCACTGATTCCAGGTCGCCGCTGGACCAGGCAGCTGCAAAGTCCTGCAGGAAACCTTCGTCGATCCGGTCGCTATCAAAATGATGATCATAAAACAGCCGCCAGAAGGAGATCTTCCCCTCCCGGGTTTCAAGAATGTCAAACTCAATGCCTGGATCCTCTTCCTTCCAACCTGAAGTGTTCCAAAACAACCAGGTTCCGAGACACTCATTCTGTGAAATATACGTTGGACCGGCTTTCATTTCCCAGCGCGGGAAAGCCCTGAACATCATCTGCGCCATACCAAGCACTTCATCAATCCCTACATAGAGGGGTTTGCCATCAAAATGGACAATATCATCGGTGTAGACTGCCCTCAGTTTTTCAGGATCTTTTGAGATCCAGGCCTCGATCTGGCCTTGATAGATCTCAGCGCAGCTCTCTCCCAGGGCCAGGATCTGATCGGCTGCTGGCAAGACGACCTGCACGGTAGGATAGGGAGTCAAGGTGGGTTCAACAGTTGGCTCTGGAAGGGGTGTTTCTGTTTGATTTTCAACCAGCAAGGGCTGATCCGTGTCCAGGACAGGTTTAACAGCAGAACTGCAGCCAGTAAAAAAGAGACAGGCTGCTAAAAAAATTCCGGCCAAAGGAAGCAATTTATTATGGTGAGTCACTTATTTCTCCTTGGATAATACCTGACAACCACAGCTGCGGCGGATAACTAATTCTGTGTCCAGGACCACTTTTTTCCGGGATGGTTTTATTCCAGATAACAGCTCTTCCAGCATGGCAAATGCCTGGGAGCCCATCTCGGCTGCAGGCATGGATATTGTTGTTAAACCAGGAGTGACCAGGGCAGCGGCGGGGATATCATCTGCTCCCACAAGGGCAATATCTTCAGGGATCTTCAAACCCCGTGCCTGGATGGACCGCATGGCTCCCAGCGCCAGCGGATCAGCAACTGCGACAATGGCTTCCGGCGGTCGTGATAGATCCAATAGCTGATCCGCGCCATCCTGTCCGCATATGTCTTCAAAACAGTCAACCACAGCAGTCAGCTCTGGCTCAGGTGAAAGATCAGATTCAGCCAGGGCTTTTTCATACCCCTGGTAAAACGGCATCACATTGGGCCATTCCAGGGGCGGCGTGATCAAACCGATCCGCCGATAGCCATGGGAAAGCAGATGTCCGGCAGCCTGGTAGCCAGCGTTTTCCAGATCAAGCAGCACCTGGTAGCCGGGCATGTCCGGCATGTCTACCGAGACAATGGGGGGATATTTTTTCAACAGGTCAGGGTTCTCAAGCAGGGAAGGCAGAAATAGGCTGGTAATAATAAATCCATCCACATGGCGGGAAAGCAGCTGATTGAAATAAGTCTCAACCAGGTAAGGATTATCGTAGGTGTAGCAGAAAATCGGAAAATAACCCCGCTCCAGGGCCGCTCTTTGGATGGTTGGACATAGGGAGATAAAAAGAAACCGGATTGGGCAAGATCACCCCGATCAGCCGGCTGGTCCTATCTGTGCTCACCCCAGCCAGTGCTTCAGGATCATATGCAAGCACCTCCGTCCCCCTGCGAGTCCTGATCGATACCAGATTGTTTGCTTCCAAGCGCTGGTAGGCCTGGCGGACAGTGTGCATATGGACCCCCAACTGCTCAGCCAGCTCCCGCATGGGAGGAAGTTGATCCCCCTCCCTCAACTCACCGCTGGCGATCAACCAGGTGATCTGCTGGGCCAGCTGGGCGATCAGCGGAATATCTGAGTCTGGATTAAGTTGGAGGGCATCAAATATCTGATTTGCGGCCATTGTAGATCAATTGTTATATAGATATATAACAATTATAAAGAATATATAAGACCTTTGTCAAGAATCGATTTCCAGAATTATTGCTCCTGGGGGTATTATTCTTCCCGGGTCAAACATAATCCGACAGACTGCTTGCCAAAACAGGTGCAGAGCGATTAAGATAGGGTATGCCCAGCCGCGCCCTTAAAGTGCTTTCAGTCAGTGACCGGATCGATTCCTGCTTGTTGGAAAAAGACACCTATGAAGAATTCAAGGATGTCGATCTGATCCTGTCCTGCGGAGACCTGCCTTATTATCACATTGAGGAACTCTTTCAGCTTTATGAGGTTCCAGTTCTCTATGTTCGGGGCAACCATGATCCCCGGGTGGAATATGGAAAAAGCGGACCACTCTACGGACCACGAGGTGGGATTGACCTTCACAACAAGGTTGTGGTGCTGAACGATTTGATATTCGCCGGGTTCGAAGGTTCCCTACCCTATAAAGAAGGTCCTTTCCTCTATTCCCAGTCCGAGATGTGGCAGCATGTGATTGGTATGGTTCCCAGGCTGCTGTGGAATAAACTGGTTTACGGCCGCTACATTGATGTAGTCATCACGCACAGCCCTCCCTTTGGGATCCATGACAGGGACAGCAATGTCCACGGAGGTTTTAAGGCGTTCCGGTGGTTGATCAAAGTGTTCCAGCCAGCTTATTTCTATCATGGGCATATTCATATTTACACAGACGATGAGATAACCGAGACGGTGATCGGAAAAACCAAAGTGATCAATACCTATGGTCACCGCAAAGGTTTGTTGCGCCCAGGACAGCGGCATTATCAGATCAAGGAAAAACCCCATTATCCCTCTCTGGCAAATACAGCAGAGGATTTCCGTGATGCCCGGCGGCGGGGGGCTTTGGAAAATATCTGGGGCAACCTGACCGGATCAACCAAACATTTGCTTCAGTTCCAGCAAGTAGAAGACCAGCTGCAGTACGATCAATCCTCTAAATTAGGTCTGGTGGACGTGCCCCTGGATGCCATTGTGGGCAGCGTCAGCCGTCCTAACGATTTCACACGCAAGTTTTTCCCTCGCGAGCCAGTTGACCCAGATCGCTGGCAGCGAGTCAAACAGGGTATGGATCAGGTCATCCGTCCCATTGAACTGTACCAAATCGACCAGACCTATTTTGTATTGGACGGCAATCACCGGGTCTCGGTTGCCCGGCAGCGGGGAATGAAAAGCATCCCGGCGTATGTAACCAATATCAAAAGCACAGTCCCCTTAACCCCGGAAGATGATTTTGAGGACGTGATCATCAAAAACCAACAGGTCCACTTCCGGAAAGAAACCGGACTGGAAAAACTCCGTCCGGATCTGGAATTTGCCACCAGCTTCCCGGGAGGATACCAACAGCTCCGGGAGCAGATCAACAGTCACAAACTAAACCTGGAGATGCTCCAACAAAACTCTTTCACATTTCAGGAAGCATCCCGAAATTGGGTGGAAGAAGTATATCTTCCTGTCCTGAAAACCGTATCCCAATCCGGTTTACTGCGGGATTTCCCTGAACGCACCCCTACTGATCTATATATCTGGCTGACCCGCTACCAAAAGGAGATCAGCCAGCAGTACGGCTGGGAGATCAAACCCGCTGTTGTTGTAGACAGCCTGGCAGCAGCTTACGGCAACCGACTGATCCATCGCTGGAAAAGATTCAAGAAAAGTATATTTCCAGATGTTGCCTCTCAGCAAGTGGGTATCGGGGATTGGCGAAGAATCCACCTCATACCGAGAGTCGAAGGTCAAATCTTTTCTGCCATACTTGTTGGTATTAATGGGAAACCCGGAGGTTGGCTGGCCCTGGAACAAGCTCTGATCATCGCTAAGAAGGAGAACAGCTCGCTGCGTGGTTTACATGTCATCCAGGAAGATCAAGATCTCTCCCAGGACCAAATCCAGGCGCTGGAAGATGAATTCAACAATCGCACACATGATTCCGGGATTTCAGCCAACTTGCACCTGGAACATGGTGAGGTAACTTCCCTATTAAATCAACGCGCGTTATGGAATGACCTGCTGGTCTTCAGCCTGGAACACCCTCCCCAGGACAGCCCTTCCTCCCGACTGCAGTCCAACCTGACAGCTCTCATTCGCGATTGTCCACGGCCGCTTCTGGCAGTCAAATCACCATCACCAATGACTCATGCCCTGTTAGCTTTTGACGGCAGTCCAAAAGCAATTGAAGCGATGTACCTCGCTGTTTATTTAGTCGAAAAATGGGGCATTAAACTGACAGTTGCCACTGCCCTGGAAGACAGCGCCTCAAAATTCAATGCCTTGGATATAGCCCGGCAATATTTAGATTCCCGCCAAATACAGGCAACCTTCATCTCGGATACGGGGCTGCCATCTGACGTCATCATAACGGCAATGAAAAACGAGGGGTGTGATTTTATCATTGTAGGTGGTTTCGGACATCAATCTGTCCTGGAGATTTTCCTGGGCAGCACACTGAATGGACTGTTGAGAAAATCGGCTAAACCGATCCTGATCTGTCATTGATCGAGGTTGGAAGACAAATTCCTATTTACTAATTACTGGTTACTACTTACTGGTCTATCGAGGTTGAATGATCAATTTATCCCGAGAACGAGATACCTTACAGGCTATGATCCGCTTGTACTGCCGCCAAAAACACGCAAGCAATCCGCTTTGTGAGGAGTGTTCCCAACTTTGGTCCTATGCAAATGAACGGCTGGATACATGCCCTTTTGGGTTAGAAAAACCGACCTGTCAGAACTGCACCGTACATTGTTATAAACCAGAAATGCGCCAGCGGATCAGAGAAGTCATGCGCTACGCCGGACCGCGCATGATCTGGAATCATCCACTGATGGCCATCCGCCATCTGATCCACAACAGGAAATCCTGAGGTAATATAAAAGAATCAGGGAATTGCGAAATGGAGCGACAAGGACAGAACGCCGAAGTGATCGGACAGGATGGAAACGGAGCAGGTTCGCCTGAGATGACAGACTGAACAGGCAATCCAATCATCTGGAAATCCATTAAATTAAAGGGGATTCCTGGAGGAGAGCAGATGATAACAAATAAAGGATTATTCCTGGGAGTGGATCTGGGCGGCACCAATATTCAGGCCGCCGCTGTACAAAAAGGAAAGATCCTGGCATCAAAAAAGGCCAACACACAGGCGAAAAAAGGGGCTGAGGTGGTCATCGACAGGATTGAAAATGTCCTCCGCCAGGTAATGGATAAAATAGACAAATCTCCTGCTGATTTTCAGGCACTCTGCATTGGCGCGCCGGGAGCGGTGAACCTGGAAACGGGCATGGTCAACGAAGCGCCTAACCTGGATTGGATCGATGTTCCCCTGGGAAGGGAGCTTGAGTCGCGTCTGGGACTTCCGGTTTTTGTTGATAATGATGTCAATATCGGTGTCGCAGGAGAACATGCCTACGGTGCTGGGCGGGGAGCCCGCCACATGGTGGGAATCTTTGTTGGCACAGGGATCGGGGGCGGAGTGATCATCAACGATCGATTGCATTATGGTGAACGGGGATCTGCAGGCGAAATCGGCCATATGGTAATCGTCCCCAACGGCCGCCTCTGCACCTGCGGGAAGAAAGGCTGCGTGGAAGCTTATGCCAGCAAAACCGGCATCGCCGCGGGGATTCGGGAACAGATCAAGATCGGCAGGGACAGCTACTTGAAAAAAGCCCTCAAAAAAAACAAGAACGCTCCCCTCTCCAGCAGCCTGATCGAGAAGGCGTTATTAGCCGAGGATCCGGTTACCTGTGAGGTAATTCAGGAAGCCCAGTATTACCTGGGACTGCTGACAGCCAACCTGGTTAATATCCTCGACCCGAGGATTATTGTCTTTGGTGGCGGATTGGTCGACCAGCTGGGAAAGGGATTCCTCAAACCAATCCGGAAAACTGCCAAAATATACTACCTGCAGCAGAAAAATATTGATCGAATCAAAATCGTTCCAGCCGACCTGGGGGACCACGCCGGAACAATAGGCGCGGCTGTTGTGGCCCAGCGCAGGCTGGAGTCCCTTTAGGTTCCAGTCAAGTCCGGAAAAGAACCAAATAACCAGGCCCTGAAACCAGGAGAAAATATGCCAGAAGTTATTAATTGCCAACGATGTGGTTCAACTTCATTTGAGGATGTATCCACGAACAAAATTAAATGCTCTCATTGTGGAACTGTATTCAATAAATTCGATGATGAACCTGCTGTTATTATTGGAAAAGGCGCTAATGTCGTAATTGGGAAAACAGCAAATGTTGAGATTAGGGGTGACTTAAAAATCCAAGAGGGAGCTAACCTTGACATCCAAGGCCAGGTGGTCATTATAGATGAAGATGAGACTCAGGAGGAATAGTCAAAGATCATAAACCGCGGTCATTTTACATTCGAGATATCAAAAGTAGGCATCTTCCAATCCGATGTGGAAAAAATTGTTGACTCGCTCAGCTAGTTGATTAGCTGGTCCAATCTTCTCCATCATAATAACGAGTACCTCGATGGCCTTTCCTGGGAATTGGTTTTTTGAGTTTTTCCCCAGGGGTCTTTACTATGATCAAACTACGCGGTTTCCCAGACTGGGGGTTTACAGCACCAGGCTCAATGCGCATAATTTGGCAGCGCCCCACCAGCATATCTTGCCAGATTGTGTAAACAAAATCACCAACGTTCAGGCGGGATGGTTTGCCCGCCATATGGAATTCATATTCCCCTCCCATTCCACTATACAAGGCTTCGACCGCTTCTACGCCTTCATTTTTAGGTATGGTTTTTGTTATACCGCTCATGATTTTCTCCTACAGGCTATACAGAAATCCAGCTCACTTAAAATAGATTTACCTGAATCCTATTATATATCCACAAGAATCCTAATCCATCGAGTTTCTATGTCAGATGATTCTAATCTAAAAAATAAAAGAACACTTATTCAAAGATAAAAACCGCTCAGGATCAATCCTGGGCGGTTTGTGTACCCCGGGAGCGATTCGAACCCACAACCTATGCTTTAGGAGAGCATCGCTCTATCCTATTGAGCTACCGGGGTGTGGGGAAATTATAGCATTCCAACGAAGCATGAGCAAGGAAACTGGAGAGGGCTCCTTTCCTCAAAGAATATTTCTTCCCACGAATATTTTTTTGACGATTCAGTTGTCTGACAACTATGTTATAATCCGAGCTTCGGTCAATTATTCAATATATTAATTAAAGGAATTTCAAATAATGACAAACATCACCGCTGAAAAGAAATTTTCAGGAAATAGGGGTTGGCTGGTAACCATTGCAGGAACCTCAGCCCTTCTGGCGCTGGGGGTTTTATATTCCTGGAGTGTATTCAAAGCGAATATTCCCGCTGAATGGGGTTGGCTGGAAACCCAAAAATCCCTGCCCGTATTCCGTTGCTTGTGTTGTTTTTTCAATCATGACCTTTGTTGGTGCCCGTTTGTTGGCTCGGTATAGCCCACGACTGATCGTCAGTGCCGGTGGAGTTCTGGCTGGTTTGGGAGTGATCATCTCCAGCTTTTCGAGTTCACCCTGGGTATTCACACTTGCATTTGGAGTTGTTCTGGGATCTGGACTTGGTTTTGTATATGCTTCAGCTGGCCCAACCGCACTAAAATGGTTCGCCTCATCCAAGACTGGATCTAATCTCCGGTATCGTTGTCGCTGGTTTTGGTATGGGCAGTGTCTGGGTTGCTCCCCTGGCCCGTTCTTTGATGGAATCATTTGGTTTACAGACAACCATGTTCTACCTGGGTATTGGTATGCTTATCGCTGTGGTTGGCTTTGCCCAATTCATAAAAAATCCCCCAGAGAATTTTATTCCAGAAGGGGAAGAATCACAACAAACCATCACGAAGAATACAAACAAAGATTATTCCATCGAGGATACAGTGCGAACCTGGCAGTTTTACGTAATTTGGATCGTTTTCGCGTTTGGCAGCGGTGCTGGATTGATGATCATTGGTAACCTAGCCTCGATCGTTAAGGATCAAATTGGATTACCCGCATTCAGCGCAATTGCAGTATCTGCCCTGGCAATAGGGAATGGTGGAGGACGAGTATTATACGGAATTCTGTCAGATAAAATCGGGCGCAGAAACACACTTATGATCGCTTTTGTGATGCAAGCCTTTTTAATAGGTGGTTTATTCTTTGCAGGCAGCGAGAGCACCCTGGCGAATGTGCCGGTGCTGACTGGTTTTTGTAGCACTGGTTGGAGCAAACTACGGCGCCAATCTATCTGTCATACCACCATTAATGAAAGATTTTTACGGCGCCAAGAATTTAGCAGTGAATTATGGTGTTGTTTACACCGCCTGGGGTCTGGGCGGCTTTATGGTTTCCCAACTTGGCAGCGTCATCAAAGACATATATGGCAGCTATGATTATGCCTATATTTTAGCTGCTACCATGCTCATTCTCGGCACAGCATTAATGATATTCTTGAAATCTCCCCAAATAATGCATAGCAAACCTAAAACAGGAAACGAAGCGGTTCCTGAACCTGTCCTTTAATAAACTGCTGTGACCATGAACAAAACGGGCTGCTGCAATCATGTAGCAGCCCGTTTTTTCCATCCCCATCAAATCTCACTTTCTATTGATATATATCTTGCATTCACAATTTTATGGATTCGAGTGCAACTTTTCCTCCATCTATCCTGTACTACAATATAGACATGGTTGTACCCGGGGAAGAGGCGTTAATCAGGAAGGTAAAAAAAGGTGATCTGGATGCCTATGGAGCTATCGTCCAGGATTACCAGTCTTCGGTTTTTAACGTCTGTTACCGGATTCTGGGGAACCGCCAGGAAGCAGAAGACCTGACTCAGGAAGCATTCCTGCGGGCCTACCACCAAATCGCCAGTTTTGATCTCAGCCGGCCCTTTGGTCCCTGGATGCGCACCCTGGCAGCAAATCTATGTTTCAACCATCTAAAAAAGGCCCGACTGGATCGGGTACCGTTGGAGGATGAAAGAGATCAGCTGCCTGATGATCCATGGCGCGGACCTGAAGGCGCTCTGGAAATCAACCAGGATCATAAGGCCTTATATCAGGCGATTTGGAACCTACCAGACATACAGCGCATGGCCCTGGAACTGCGCCACTTCCAGGGATTAACATATCAAGAAATGGCGAGAAGCCCTGAACCTGCCTCTGAATACAGTCCGCAGCCATCTCTACCGAGGACGCCAAAAATTGGCGGAGCTGCTGGAGGAAAAAAATGAATAGATCACCCAACCACATCCCGATCGACCAATTACAGGCCTACCTTGATCAAAGCCTGGACCAGGACGTATATCAGGAAATTGAATCCCACCTGGATCAATGCTCAGCATGCCGGGATCAATTTTCCAGCTTGGAGACGGTTATTACTAAACTGGATAACCTGCCCGATATTGAGCTCGAAAAAGACTTTTCTATGTCTGTGATAACCCAGCTCAGCGAAGAGTCAAAATTCTCTCCTGGGCATAACCTGGACACTGATCATGGAAGCCCTGGGTGCCGCTACGGTGATCGGACTGCTCATTCCTGCTATTCAAGCAGCAAGTTGGCTGCCGCAGCTGATCGATACCCAAACAGAGATCCGGGCCGCAATAAACATCTTCCTGACCCAATTGGCCAGCAGCTGGCTGGTCTGGTGGACAGGACTGCGCCTGAATTTCGAGCAATTCACTAAATCCCTCATATCATTCGACAGTCTGCCAGTAAGTGGAATCTCTCCGTGGATCCTGGTTCTGGCTGCTGCTAGCATAGGTATACTGGCAAATTATCTCCTGTTGAGATTTGACCCTCTCAGGAATCAGAATCACAATAACTAAATTGGAGGATCTTATGGAAACTTTTTTCATCATTCTGCTCTCAATCATATCGCTGGTCACCCTGGGAGCCAGTTTTATTTTCATCCGGGCCTTATTCCCGGTCCGGGTCGAACAAGGTCCGCGAAACACTTGAAACCCACTGGAAACGCTCTTTCTGGCTGGGAGTAGTGAACACAATCTTGATCACGGTCTTAGTTGTAGGACTGGGATCTCTAGCCAACGGCAGCCCTATCCTCTATATCCCGGCCTTTGCCATGTACGGCGCGTTATTGATTGGCCTCTTATTTGGCCTCTCTGCCTTTAATTTGATCCTGGGAGAAAGACTCTTTCCGGACCTTGATCCAGTCAAGCGAGATGTCAGAGCTGGTGCAGTTTTACTTCTGACCTCCCTTTTACCGTTTGTAGGCTGGTTCCTGTTATTCCCGTACGTGATCAGCCTCAGTGTTGGCGCGGTGGTGATCACTCTCTTCCAGAACCGGAAAAAGAGGGAGAAGAAAGTCGAAAAGGAAAAATAAATCACAGCCTGACCAACATCAGGAGACTCCCGGAGCTTAAAAGCTCCGGGAGTTTTTTTATTCACCTGCAACTTTCCCATACTAAACCTTGTATACCCCCATAGAAGAACCTTAAAACGGGAGTACTATTCTGCTCCCGATTCAATTACCAAGGAGTAAATTATGGCAGATATGTACGCAATATTCGGCAGCTTAATTCTGGTTGGAATATCTTACCCGGCAATGTTAACCGCCTGGTGGCTTCTTTTCCCGGAAAGGGTAGAAAAAGCCCGAATCAGGATCTCTGAAAAACCTAAAAAGAGTTTCGGCCTTGGGCTGCTGTATGGGGTTATCGCAGCCATCCCCGCGGCTATCCTTTTCTCCCTGCCTGCACAATTCACCCAGGTATTAGCCTGGATCTGGTTGGTACTGGTTCTGGGTGCCGCCAGCCTCGGAGCAGCAGGAATTGCAGCTGAAATCGGATTGCGCCTGAATTGGAAAAACGATGGTGAGTTCCAATCCCTGGGTGCATTTATCCGCGGTGCAGCCATCCTGGAACTGGCCTCCATCTTTCCGGTGATCGGCTGGCTTTTGATCATCCCGGTTGGCACCCTGATTGGACTGGGCGGGGCGGTTCCCACCATCTTCAGGAAAAAAGTACAGGGAGAAAACCAAGAGAAGGCTGCCAAATAATGGACTTCACCCGGAGAGAATTCCTCAAAGTTTTGGGCATTCTGGGCGCCGGCGCAGGTGCTGCTGCTGGATGTTCCCCCCTGGCCAGCTACCTGCCATCCCGTTCAGTTGGATTCCCCGATCCAGTCCGGGTATCCTCTCCAGAATGGCGGGTATTGAACCGTCTCAGTTTTGGTCCCCGCCCGGAAGATCGCCAGCGATTGGTGGAAATTGGCCTGGAAAACTATCTGGAAGAACAGCTCAGTCCCGAATCAATTTCAGATCACAAAACCAATCTGTTGTTGAGCGGGATCGAGGTGCTCAAAATGGATGCCGATGCCCTGCGCAACAGGGGAGACAAGATCTTTGATAACTACGATCCCTCTCTGGTACTGGACGATTTTCGCCAGGCCACAACCTTACGCCAGGTCTACAGCAAAAAACAGCTGGAAGAGGTAATGGTGGAATTTTGGACCGACCATTTTAATATCTCTGTCCAAAAAGGTGACTGCTGGTTTCTCAAGGTCGTTGATGATCGCGAGGTGATCCGAACCCATGCTCTAGGAAACTTCCGGGAGTTGTTGGGCGCGTCAGCCCATTCCCCGGCCATGCTGGTTTACCTGGACAACCAGGAAAACCACAAAGACGCGCCCAACGAAAACTACGCCCGGGAGCTGCTGGAGCTGCACTCCCTGGGTGTTGATGGCGGCTACAGCCAGGAAGATGTTATGGAACTGGCCCGCTGCCTGACCGGTTGGCGGGTCAAAGACCATTTCTGGCGCGGGCAGCTGAAATTCGATCAAGATGCCCATACGCCGGGGGAGAAGACCGTGCTCGGAAAGACTATCCGCTCTGACGGGAAAGGCGAGATTGATCAGGTCCTGGACTTACTGGTGAAACATCCCTCCACTGCGAAAACAATATCAACCAAACTGGCCCGGCGTTTCCTGGCCGATGATCCATCCCCTGAGATCATAAACAAAGCCAGCCAAGTTTTCCTGGATAACCAGGGAGATATCAAGGCTGTCCTGCGGGTGATCCTGCTGGATGGTTTGACCCACTTTCAGGTGGAAGATCAGCCCTTGAAATATAAACGGCCGGTAAACTACCTGGTCTCTGCCTTGCGCAGCACCGGGGCGGATACTGACGGAGGAAAAGCTCTCCAGCGTTATTTAAAAAATATGGGGCAGCCGCTGTATGATTGGCCCACACCGGACGGTTATCCTGATACCGCTGCCGCCTGGCAGGGAAACCTGCTTCCCCGCTGGCGTTTTGCCCTCGACCTGGTTCAAAACCAGATCAAGGGTACAAAATTTGATCTAGATACCTATCTGACCGATGTCAAATCAGGGGATGCGGCCTTTTTTGTAGACCGGGTGTCCACTAACCTGCTGGGGGGAAGTTTACCCCCGTCCATGGAAATGGAACTGCTCTCCACCCTGGAAGAGGAGATCGGAATAAATCCCCGCCAGGCGGCTGAAGTTGTGATCGCCGGCGTTCTGGCATCCCCTTCCTTCCAATGGCGCTAATACTCAAATAAAGGAATACGATGAATACAGAAATATCTGTCCCTAAAAAACATCAGTGGCTGTTCTGGGTCATCCTGGCAGCCTTTTCAACTTTCTTTGCGGAGGTCTTTTCCGGCTCAGACATGTTTCCCTTTTTCAATGCCTGGGGAATCCTGGTTGTAGTTCCACTCTATGGGCTGCACATCATCCTGCTGGCCAGCCTGGTTTACAGAGCTGAGAAACCCCGCTTTTCCAGCCTGGTTTATGCCGGCATGCTTTTTGGTCTGTATGAAGCGTATCTGACCAAAGTTCTTTGGGCTCCTCCCTGGGGAGATCCGGTGATTATCGCCGGATTTGCGCCAGTCGAGACCCTGGTCCTGGTCTTCTGGTGGCATGCCTGGTTTTCCTTTATCATTCCTCTTTTAGTAGCTGAAAAGCTTCTTACTGACTCAAACAGCCTGGGCCGCAGTCTGCCGGGCAAGATTGGTAAGTTCTTTAACAGCTGGGGGGGATTGGCTGCGGTCATGGCCTTTGGCGGTCTGTTCCAAAGCATCAATTCACCTGACGTGGGGGCATCCCTGCTTTCCGGGATTTCCACAACAGCTGTATTGGTTGGACTGGTGCTGATATGGAAAAGGACTACCAGAGATCAGACATACACGATGGCAAAATTACTTCCTAACCGGAGACAGTTCAAATGGTTGTTAATCCCGGCAGGCATCATGTACCTGGTTATGGGAATCCTGATCCGCCCCGATTGGTATCCCGGCCTGATTGGCCACCTGATGATCTGGATCCTTTACGCCATCACGATCTACCTGTTCTTACAAAGCCAGAAAAAACCGGCACTGGAACTGGAAGAAAACGAATTGGATAGTTGGGCGCCAAAAAGATGGCTGCTCCTGGCAGGGATCTTCCCCTTGGCAGCCACTGCAGGGGAAATCCTACTGGGTGGTCTTTTTGCACCCCTGGCTTTGGCATTCTGGTTCGGCGGGATCATCTTTGGCGTGGTGATGTTCATCAAAGCGCTGCGATTGACCTTCCCCAAAAAAGGAGAAGCCCAGCATGCTGATGTATGATCACTCCCCCCGCCTGCCGCGCAGTTTTTCCCCTCTCACCCGGCTTTCCTTTTCTCCGCCTAACACCGCGCCCCGGGGAGATACCTTGATCGTGGTATTCCTGCGCGGTGCCGCAGACGGTCTCAACATGGTCATCCCCCACGCAGAAGAAGAATATCACCGTCTGCGGCCCAGCTTAAGGCTGCCGCGGCCGGATGACCCCCGGGCACCTGATGACAGGCGCACCATAAACCTGGATGGTTTTTTTGGTTTTCACCCCTCTCTCCGGCCGCTGCTGCCAGCCTGGCAGGCGGGGCAGTTGGCCTGTATCCAGGCCTGCGGCGCCCCGGATGAGTCCCGGTCCCATTTTAAAGCCATGGAGCTGATGGAAAGGGGAGTCAGTGAAGAAAGCGGCCCGTCCACTGGTTGGATCGGCCGCCACCTGGCCGAATTAAATACAGAAAACCCTTCTCCATTAAGGGCGATTGGATTGGGTGAGCAGATCCCCCGCAGCCTCTATGGCCCTATTCCAGCCTCCGCTTTGCGCTCGATCGCCGATTTCCACCTGGGAAGCTCCAGCGCATCACAAGCTCTGGCCTCAGCTTTATCTGTACTCTATGCAGGCGAAAAGGATCTTTGTGTGCTGGGACAGGAAACCTTACAGATTATGGATACACTGGAAAAGTTAGATCCAACGAACTACCTCTCTTCCGGGAGCGCCTATCCAGAAAGTGATTTCGGACGCGGATTGCAGCAGATCGCGATGTTGATCAAAGCTGAAGTCGGTCTGGAAACCGCAGCCATTGATCTGGGCGGCTGGGACACACACTTTGCCCAGGGAGTACAGGACGGGATAATGGCCCGCTTGCTGGAAGATCTCAGCGCCGGATTAGCTGCTTTCCACAGCGATCTGGAAAAACAAATCTCCGGGATCACATTAGTCGTGATGACCGAGTTTGGCCGCCGGGCTTATGAGAATGCCAGCCTGGGCACTGACCACGGCCACGGCGGATTGATGTTCGTCCTGGGCGGATCTGTAAATGGAGGCCAGGTGATCAGCACACTGGCCGGGTCTGGAGAAGGAAAACTTGATTGGCCCCGGAGATCTGGCAGTTACCATCGATTATCGGGATGTTTTGGGTGAGATCCTATCCAAACGATTGAACACACCTTCCCTGGCAGAGATCTTCCCGGGTTATGATCCCAAGCCGGTGGGAGTGGTGAGATAGGACGGCAGGCGGCGGATAAGGGACAGAATATGATCTAATAAATATATTCTTCTCTCCAATTATTCTTTACTGTCGTTAGAATGAGAAAATAAAAACCTCGGAAGTCTTGAGAGTATCCTTTCCCGGATATATCTCGCTTTATAACTTCCGAAGTTTGTCTCTCCAGCCTGCAACTTCCCTCCTCCAAATCCGTATATAATGACAGGAAAACAGGAGTAAAAGAATGTCACTTATTGGAAATATTATCTGGTTGATTTTTGGCGGGTTTTTAGCCGGGTTAGGCTACATTATCGGCGGGATCGCCCTTTGTTTAACAATTGTCGGCATCCCTTTTGGGGTCCAGGCAATCAAGATCGGTGTTGCCACTTTTGCTCCCTTCGGCCGGGAGGTCAGGGATCATGAAAATGCCAACACTGTCGGCAACATCATCTTTAACATGATTTGGATCATCTTATTTGGTTGGGAAATCGCTGTTGCCCACCTGGTTCACGGGATCATCCTGGCCATTACCATCGTCGGCCTGCCCTTTGCCAAACAGCACTTCAAATTGATCCCACTGGCATTACTGCCTTTTGGACGCGGCTATAACTAAACGCCAAGGCTTTATAAAGCGCTTCTCCTTGCTCTCCCCGCCTGCTGCAGCAGGCGGGGTTTTTGCTTTAAACAAATAGGATGCGGGATCCTATTGGATGGAGGATCCCGCATCCTGGATTCTTGAAAACCTTAATCCACTTTCCGTTGGGCGATGGCTTTTTTCACTTCTCCGATCGCCTGGGTGACCTGAATATCACGAGGACAGGCATCTGTGCAGTTAAAGATCGTATGGCAGCGGTAAACCCCGAACTGCTCATTAAGGATCTCTAACCTTTCCATCGCAGCCTGATCGCGGCTGTCGAAAATAAATCGATGGGCATTAACGATCGCCGCAGGTCCAACATATTTTCCATTGACCCAGAATGATGGACAGCTGGTTGAGCAGGCGGCGCAGAGGATGCACTTGGTTGTGTCATCAAATCGCTCCCGTTCTTCCGGGCTCTGCAAGCGTTCTTTTTTGGGTGGTGGGTCGTCATTCACAAAATAAGGCATCACCGAGCGGTAATGATCAAAAAACGGCTCCATATCCACGATCAGGTCTTTTTCGATCGGCAGACCCAGGATCGGTTCAATGACCACTGTTTTGGATTTTAGATCCTGGACCAGCACTTTACAGGCCAGGCGATTGACACCATTGATCCGAATCGCATCTGATCCACATACACCGTGGGCACATGCTCTCCGGAAACCCAGGGTTCCATCGTCTTTTCCCTTAATCCCCTCCAGCAGATCCAGAACGCGGTCTGTTTTTTCTGCTTCCACGGTGAAGGTATCGTAATGTTTTTTCTGGTCATCTTCCGGGTTATAACGAAAGATCTTCAGTGTTACCTGCATGGGACTCCCTCCTAGTACGACCGGACCTTAGGTTGATAATCAGTGATTGTGACCGGTTTATAAGCCAGACGGACGCCACCGTTCTCCATCCAGGCCAGGGTATGTTTAAGCCATTTTTTATCATCCCGATCTGGATAGTCATCCCGGGAATGGGCTCCCCGGCTTTCTTTTCGAGCCAGAGCAGACACCGCCGTCACATGGGCAATATCAATCAGGTTGCTTAGCTCCCAAGCCTCGATTAGATTCATGTTGTATTTCAATCCCTGGTCATCCACTTTAATATCTTTAAAACGTTCTTTTAATTCCGCCATCTTGTCGACAGCTTGTTTCATGCCTTCCTCTACCCTGAAAACACCCACATGGTCTGCCATGACTACCTTCATTTCTGCGGCAACATCCACCATATTCTCTTTTCCAGAGCTGTTGCGAATATCAGTCAGCTGTTTCAATGCAAAAGCTTCCGGTTCAGGCGGCAGATCGGTATAGGGTTCACTTGCAGAATATTCCGCAGCCTTTAATCCGGAGTACTTGCCAAATACGATCAGATCCAGCAACGCGTTGGTACCCAGGCGGTTGGCTCCATGAACCGACACACAGGCAACTTCTCCGGCTGCGTAGAGTCCTGGCAGGACAGTGTTATTTTCATCCACCACAACTTCACCATATTTATTGGTAGGGATGCCACCCATAGCGTAATGAGCTGTTGGCTGAACTGGCATGGGATCTGAGATCGGATTTACACCTATATAGGTCTCACAGAAATCGATGATATCCGGTAATTTACTGAGAATATCACTGGCAGTCACCCTGTAAGGTGTACCATCCGGGTTCTTCCTGCCGTCAATTTCAGCATAATGATTAACTACTTCCGGAGTGACATCCAGGTTCATATAGTTCTTCCCATTCACTCCTCTGCCGGCTTTCATTTCCAGGTACATCGCCCGGCTGATCACATCCCTGGAAGCCAGGTCTTTCACAGTCGGGGCATAGGTTTCCATGAACCGGTCCCCTTCCCCGTTGATCAACACTCCACCCTCACCGCGAACACCTTCTGTGATCAGGATGCCCATCCTGTATATTCCAGTTGGATGGAACTGGTAGAACTCCATATCTTCGGCAGGTATGCCCTTACGAAGAGTCAGGGCAACGCCGTCCCCGGTATAGGAATAGGCATTGGAGGTAGTCTCCCAAACCCGGCCATGACCGCCAGTGGCGATGATGACTGCTTTGGCCTGGAAGATATGCATCTCACCTGTTGCCAGCTCAAGGGCAACCACACCGGCGGTTCTTCCCTCCACAATTAACAGGTCCAAAACATAAAACTCATCAAAAAATCTGACGTTATTTTTAATGCTCTGCTGGTAGAGAGTTTGAAGGATCATATGACCGGTGCGATCGGCTGCATAACAGGCCCTCCGGACAGGTTTTCCGGTGTCATTATTGGTATGTCCACCAAAGGGACGCTGGGCGATGGTGCCATCCGGGTTGCGGCTGAACGGCAAGCCCATATGTTCCAGTTCATATACCGCATCGACAGCTTCCGCGGCCATAAAATCAATGGCGTCCTGATCTCCCAGATAGTCACTGCCTTTCACAGTATCATAGGCGTGCCACTCCGGGTGGTCCTCCTCAGTGTTGCCCAGCGCAGCACCAATGCCTCCCTGGGCTGCTCCGGTATGGGACCGAGTAGGATACAGTTTGCTGATAACAGCTGTGCTGGCGTTTTTAGAAGCATATAAGGCTGCTGTTAATCCTGCTCCACCTGCGCCGACAACTAAGACTTCAAATTGATGTTTTTGCATATCAGTTCTCCACGCAGCTCCCTAGGAGCCGAGAATAACGTAAATACCCACCAGGCTTGAAAAGATCCACAATAAGAAAACCAGGAATCGCAGGGATGCCTGCCAGAAGCCCGGTTTAGAGTAATCTTCCACAACCACTCTCAGCCCGTTGAATCCATGGGTAGCCGCAAAAGCGACCGCCAGGATCTGAATGATCTGCCAGAATCCATTGGACCAAAGATAAATATCAGGCACTTCGCTGTCCAATACATGGTTGGGGTTGGGGAAAAAAGCCCAGCGCATCAAAGTTCCCATATCCATCTGTGTTCTGGCGCCCATAACCAAACCAAGGCCAATGCCCAGGACTGCCAGCAGGATGAGGGATAGACCTGATATGCGGGTAAAGATCCACATCAGGTATTCCAGGTTCCAGCTGGGTTTTGGCATAACTCTTGATCGCATTATTACCTCCGTGATTAACCCGCCAGGAAACGCCGGATCATGATATAGGCTGTTAGAACATAGAGGGGCAGGATCACAAACCATTCCAGCCAGGTTGATTCTTTCTGATAGCGGATCAACCGCGGCCAGGTATCCAGCAGGATGATCCGGAAGCCATTCACACCGTGGAAAATGGCACAGAAGACAATAAAGAGCTGGAAGTAGATCGATTCGTAAATGATATTTACAAATATCCCCAGGTCACTGCCCAGCTGCTGGGTTAGAAATGAGGCCAGCACATGCAGTGTAACAAAAATAATGATCCCCAATCCGGAGATGCGATGGAGAATCCAAGCCAGCATGGGTCCCCCGCCTTTGTATTTTGCACCTGCGAACAAACCCACCTTGCGGCTTAACGCCATGGTTTCCTCCTTAGAACGTCAATCCGTGTTTAACAGTTTTATCATGATTTTTAATCTACTTCTTCAATTATGCCTTCATTATGTCATTTGAGGGTTGAATTATGAAAGTGACATATCTCACAGAATGTTAGTCAAAGATATCATCAGACTCGGAGAGGGTTCTGGTCTATAATGGGGGAATAATTTTCAGGATTTCCATTTTTTTCCTGAAAGACATATCGATCAATATCATATCTGGAGTGATTTATGCCCTCAAAATATCGCTCACCTGTAATGGACCGGCGAAGTTTTGTCAAAATCGTCACCGCATCCCTGGGATCGATGATGGCGGCCATTGTTGGACTGCCAATGATCCAGTATTTCATCTCACCCGCCCTTGGCAAAACCGGCGGGGATGACTGGATCTCACTGGGTTCGCTGGAAAATTTTCCCCTTGATCTACCCACCTTGTTTAATTTCAATATCGCAAAAGTCAATGGATGGGAAAAAAGCAGCCAGAGTTATGGTGTATTTGTCCTCAGAAAGGAAGGACAAGATCCTATCGTCTTTTCAGATGTCTGCACTCATCTCAGCTGCCGTGTGAATTGGGATTCAGAAACAAAGGAATATTATTGTCCCTGCCATGCCGCTTTTTTCGATAAAGATGGCGAAGTGTTATCTGGTCCACCCCCCCGTCCTCTGGATCGATTTGAAATCAGACTTGATGGGGATCAGCTATTTATTCACCTCACGGAAGGTTAATATGTCAGAGAATGTATTCAGCTGGCTGGACGAACGTTTAGGATTAAAGACAATCTACAATACCATTCTGGACCGGAAAGTACCCAAAGTGAACTGGTGGTTCACACTGGGAAGCGCCAGTCTTTTCCTCGGTGTAATGCAGGGGATCACTGGCATGCTGCTCTCAGTTTATTATGTGCCGACTCCTGATCATGCCTATGACAGCATCACCTTCATCATGACAGGGGTCCAGTTCGGCTGGCTGATACGGGGAATCCATCACTGGGGTGCATCCTTATTGATCCTGACAGCATTTATCCATATGCTGCGGGTCTTCTTTTACGGCGCGTATAAATATCCCCGGGAATTCACCTGGATCACAGGGGTAGTGCTCCTGATCTGCGCTCTGGGTATGGGATTTACGGGATATCTGCTGCCCTGGAACCAGCGCTCCTACTGGGCTACAACAGTGGGCACTGAAATTGCCGGAACAGTTCCATGGCTGGGGGATTTCATTTTGAGAGTCCTGCGTGGTGGAACAGACCTCAGCGCTCTGACCCTGTCCCGGTTTTTCTCGATGCATATCTGGATCATCCCTGCTATTGTTCTGGCTGTTGTTGGTACACATCTGTACCTGGTGATCCGACTGGGCATCTCCAATATTCCCGATAAAGACAGCTGATCCAAATGTCCAGATCAGCGGACATTATTTAGGAGGGATCCTGTGAACGAAGAACATAAGAAAAAATACAAACAAAAATATGATCTAGCCAAACAGAATGGGGTTAAATTCTGGCCCGATATCATCTATAAAGACCTTCTGGTATCAGTTGGTTTGTTCATTCTGTTAATTGGTCTGGCAACATTTGTCGGTGTTGCAGTTGAGCCCAAGGCAGATCCCAGCGATTCCACGTATGTTCCCCGGCCTGAATGGTATTTTCTGTTTTTGTTTGAATTCCTGAAATTCGTACCAGGCAAAATCGAATGGGTAGGAACTTTTGTTATTCCAGTACTAGGGGTTCTGGCCTTATTTGCCCTTCCCTTACTGGACAGGAATCCTCTCCGCCATTGGAGGAATCGCCTGACAGGCATCTCCATTATGGGTGTGGTTGTAGTGGGAATGGTGGGATTGACCATTCGATCAGTAATTACCACTCCCAAAAACGAGGAAGGGCTGGCCGCAAATACTCCCGCAGAAAAAATGATCCTGGGCGGAGAGCTGTACGGGACCTATTGTGTGGAATGTCACGGACCGGATGGTGAAGGCGGTGAAATCATCGGAGTTGAAGGGTTGGAAGGCGTATTTGTCAAATCGATAAGCAGCCGTGATGAAATGTACACCCGCACTGATGATACGCTGCATGCGATCATTGATTATGGACAGCAGGATCTGGGTATGCCCCCTTACGGTCTGGCATATGGAGGGGAATTAAAAAAATCAGAGATAGATGCGCTGGTATTTTATATGCGTTATACCTGGGACGACCGCGCTGAACTGCCTGCTGATGCGGCCTCTGCCGGAGCGATTCCAGGAATCGCAGAAAATGAGGTCCCGTCTTACGAGGTGCACATCTCCAGAATTATTCAACGCTACTGCCTTTCCTGCCATCGTCCGGGAAAAGAAAACAACAACTACCTGATGGGTTCCTATCAGGAAATCCTCACCACGGGTGATAATTCTGCCAACAACCTGATTGCAGGTGATCTCAACAGCTACCTGATCCAGACCATCAACGGAACAAGCATCTTTGATGAAAATGGGGAACGGATCATCCAGCAAATGCCGCCGACCAAGTTGATAAAAGATGAATATATCAAAATCTTTGAAACCTGGGTACTGAATGGCATGCCAGAAACTGCTGCAGAGGTGGAAACCCTAACATCAATCCGAGTAAAAGAATCCAGGATGACATTAAATACAAAACGGTTTCCTGACAGGAAACCGTTTTGTTGTGTTTATGGGGAAATCTTTTTACGGGGAAGCAAACAGTGTGGCTTCCAGGGTGTTCAATTTGGAGGCCAGCAACTCAAGGTCCGTTTTAACTGAATAACCGTCACTATCAAGCTCGATAAGGATCAAGTTATGCCGCTGGATCATATTTTCGACCACTTCGCCTTGATCTGCATTTAACATACCTTTAAGGTTCTCAAGGGTTGAGCCGACTTTATCGAGAGCAAGTTTGGCATCCGCTTGATGACCGAGCTCGACCGCCAGAGACGCATCTGCCACAGCAGCACGGGCGCTCAGTAAGGTGATATGGGTAGTGATGTTATGGAGATCTTCGGTTAATTCAATATTTAGGTCCTCAAATTGGCTGAGCCTTACGATTTCCTCTTCCAACGAAAGGATTTTTTCATCCGCGGCAGCAAGGTCGTCTTTAAGTACATTCACCAACTCAACTTCCGGCTGGTAGCGGAAAGCTGTGTCAAAGAAAAAACCACCAGCAAAAGCGATGGTGATCACAACCATCCAAACCAGGAACGTTCTCCAGATCTTGCGGGCCTTGGATGGCCCAACTTTTTGAGGTTTTTCCTGGCTTTCTTCTTCTTCAGAAACCTCAGTTTCGAACGAAGAGGTGACTGCTGCCGTCGGTTCTTCTTCCGTGATCTGGGCTTCTAACTCAGCCTCGGTAATTTTTTGTTCAAGTTCATCCTGGGGTGTTTCTTCATTAATAGTCATCCGAACCTCCTCGGTGATTTTCGTACTGGTATGGGACATTATACCTGATTCCATCTGGCTTGCAGTTGATCAGAGAATTACCCGGCGGGGTCAACTTTTCTACAGCAGAAGAGCTGGCTTCATGCCAGCTCTTCTACCCATTAATCTTTGGAGAGATATGGATGGGTTGGGTTATTTCGCTTTGATCTTGATCGTCCTGGGAAGAGCTTCCTCTGCCACCGGGACCCGGAAAGACAGGATACCCTTCTCTAAATTGGCTTCGGATTTCTCCATATCCAGCAATTTCGGCAAGCGGATCACGCGTCGGAATTTACCACTGGGAATTTCCCTGCGCAGGAATTTGATATCTTCATCAGCAGCCTTAAATTCACCCTGGATAATAATGGTTTTTTCAACGATTTCGATTTCAACATCATCTGGTTCAAGACCAGGGACGATCATATCGATCACGTAAGAATTATCATCAACTCTGACATTGAGGGGAACATGGATTTCACTCTGGGCGGAATCCCATTGATGAGCTGGGTGGTGGTGAACTGGGCGACTCTGATATCGACTATAAGGTTTAATATACATGGACATTTTTGACTCCTTCTAGAAACGGACAGTAAATTGTGATTTGTTATGAAATACATGATACTTGCTCAGTATTAGAAAAACACAAACAATACATTAGAGAAAAGCAAATGGTTTGTTGGTGATTTGTTAACAGATTTTTACTATTTTTGGAGTTGAGAAGAGCGAAATCCAAAACCTTCATTTTCTTCCAACCAGGATCAGGTAGGGAGAGTCATCGGAAAATGTGATCCCATCAAAATCCCCCAAAGATTTGAGATTATCAAATCCGACTTCATTCAATTCTTTCAGGTAGGTATCCAGATTGGTAAGATAGTGTTCCGTTGACTGCGTCAGCCTTTCTACCTTACCGTCTGGGAGCAAATGATCGTATATCCAATCCCAGCTCAGGCTATCTTCCCGCGGGTATACACTGCTGCTGACTTGGACCGGGAAACCTGTTTCCGGATGGATAATGGCCGTTTCCAGGTCAGTATTATCCTCATCCCCATTTTCCTGAAGTTCTTTATGTAAGGCCAAAACCTGAACAGGGTTTGGCATACTGGCTGAAAATATCCCATCAGGTTTAAGAAGTTCATATATCCCGGATATCATCTTTCGGCGTTTGTCCCTTGAAAAAGTGCTGTACGTGTTGCAGGGGATGATAACAGCACCAAAACTCCGATCTGATTGAAAGCCAACGATATCATCCTGAATGATCAGGGCTCTGTCCTGAACTTCTGGTTCCTTATTTTCAAGGCAATCGCGAAGATATTGGATCGGCAGAGAATCAATATCCACTCCGATGATTTCATGTCCAGCTTCCAACAGGGGCAAGGTTACCCGCCCATGTCCACATCCAACTTCTAAAATTGGATCCTTACCTTCCGTCAAAGATTTCCAGAAGGGGATATCATCCAGGTATTCAGCATGGTGGATTCTTATCAGATCTGTTTTCATTCTTTATCAACCTACTTTCAGGTGTCAGTCCTTGACTATAGCCAGTATAAAGATTATACTGCTTTGAGCTTAATAAATAGGTCATCGGGGTGTGGCGCAGTTGGGAGCGCGCCGCGTTTGGGACGCGGAGGTCGACGGTTCAAGTCCGTCCACCCCGACTTTGTTTTTAAGGACTTGCCAGATAGTATAGTCCTTTGTGTATGATGAAAAAATAACTTTCTCAAGACTGATTTCAAGGAAAAGAGACTGGTATAATCAAAGAAAACCATCATCTGGTGAATCATTATGAGGATAATCGATCTTTCTAAATTTCAAGACGAATCAGGTGGATCTAACTTCTTTAAGACCGTCCAGGGAGTGTTTTCCTATGGTTGGTCCTGGCAGCAATGCCGAAAAAGCCAATTTGAGTTAATTGAGATTCTTGAGACTGTACTGGGTAATGATTGTGTTCTTCTCCAGGATGTCAATATACCCAAAGTTGGAAGGCCAATTCCGATAGTATTGATCACGCCTGCCATGTTGCTGGTAATCAACCCAAAAACCCAGCAGGGGTTTTTCAGAGCGGAAGGAAAACGATGGGAAGAGCTGGGAAGGGACGATGAATATCGCCTGGCGCAGACCAATCTAATCCGTGAAACCTGGCTGTACCAAAAAACCATCGAGGGATATCTCAAACAGCATAATTTTTCAGCGCCAATGGACCGAGGCGTGATGATCTTTGTATCTCCGGAAACCGTCGTAGAATCCATCCGGCCCAGAGTTCGTGTCATCCAGGCAGATGGAATCCGAAATTTCGCCAGGGAACTGGCAATCTCAAAACCCGTTTTCAGTGATATGGATTTCAGGGCTGTTGTGAATTTATTGACCGAGCCTCGTCTACCAGATAAGACGAAAAAGAGAAAGATTGCCCCGGAATTACTGGAACCCGACAGAATCAGAGCTAGACGAAACACTGGCAAAAGGGGTTGAAAGCATCGAAAAGGTCACCCGGAAGGCCAATTTCACTCGCAGGGAATGGGTTATCGTAGCATTGCTTGTAGTTGGCGTAATTGGTGTTCTTATTGCGCTGATCATGCTGATAATATTTACTCTATAATAATACAGACGGATCTTTTGTGTTCCTTTCCATCATCATACCCGCCTACAATGAAGAATCCCGCCTACCTGATACGCTCGACAAGGTAGGCTCATTTCTTGACGCTCAAGATTATTCAGCTGAGGTCTTGATCGTTGACAATAACAGCACAGACAAAACAGCAGCAGATCATCAAGGACTATACTTCCCGATTTCCTAATTTAACTGGTTTATTTGAAGAACAACCTGGCAAAGGAGCTGCTGTTCGTTGTGGGATGTTACAAGCCCGCGGAGAGTTACGTCTTCATGTGTGACGCAGATCTCTCTATGCCCATTGATGAACTGAATAATTTCCTGCCTCCCCGACTGGAGGGATTTGATATAACCATAGCATCCAGAGAAGCACCCGGAGCGATTCGCTATCATGAACCCCATTTCCGCCACCTGGGCGGCAGGTTGATGAACTGGCTTATTCAGCTGTTTATTTTGCCAGGGTTAAATGACACCCAATGCGGATTTAAATGTTTTTCAGCACAAGCGGCTAGAAGACCTGTTTAATCACCAAACTTTGCCTGGCTGGTCGTTTGATATAGAACTGCTTTATATCGCACGGCAGCGGGGTTATAAAATCCATGAATTGCCTATTCCCTGGTATTTCCACCAGGAAAGCAAAGTCCATGCTGTTCGTGATGCCCTCCAGATCCTGATGGATATCCAAACAATCCGTCAGAACGCCAAGCAGGGTTTATATGACCCGGAGAATTGATCCTTCCTTGATCCCTGCAATCCCCGATCTCAGTTTTGAACGCGCCCTCTGGAAAGAGGGATTATTCTTTATTGCGGGCATTGATGAGGCCGGCAGAGGCTGTTTGGCAGGACCTGTTACAGCTGCTGCAGTGATTATTACCTCAGATGGATGGCCTGTTGGATTTTTTTTCTGGGATCAGAGGATTCTAAACAGCTTTCTAGAGGGGCAAGGGAAAGGGAGCAAAAGATTATTGAAGAGAACTGTCCAGCCTGGGCAGTAGGACAGGCCTCCAATTTGGAGATCGATCGATATGGGATCGTTCCTGCAACTCGCCTGGCCGTGGATCGAGCGCTCAGGGATCTCAATCAGGCGCCCGATCATTTGCTTGTTGATTATATAGTTTTACCCAATAATCCCCTGCCCCAGACCAGGCTTGTAAAAGGAGACGCCCGATCCCTTTCTATTGCGGCCGCGTCAATTCTCGCCAAAACCCACAGGGACAGATTGATGATCTCCCTGTCTGAAAAATATCCCGAATATGACCTGGCAACCAATAAAGGATATGGGACCGCTGCCCACCGGGAAGCGCTTCATAAATTTGGACCTTCTCCTCTGCACAGGTTGAGTTTTGCTCCGATGCGCCAGCCGTAGTTTTTTTGTCCTTTCCGCTTGATTCCTTTTATTAAATCTTATCAATTGGTGCACCAAGTTCTTTATATGGTCTTTAATACGGACATCTCATAGTATGATAATTGAGAGTAAAGAATGAAATTATGGCGGCAAAACAAATTCACCCTTACGGCCATTGGCCGTCAGAAATAACACCTGAGATCTTCGCCAATCTCCTGAAGATCAGTGAACCAGCTTGGGGAGAGCATGGTTCACTGTTCTGGCGGGAGAGATCCTCCTCCAGGACTAAAATCCAGATGATTTCCGCTCAAACCGGAGAGATTCGGCCAATTAGTGGGGATCTGAACGTTGGTGGGGAGCTGTTGTATGGCGGTGGTGGATTTACAAACTCCGGGAACTCATTGATCGTGGTTGACAAAAACTCCCACCAACTTCATAAAATCACTCCAGATGACAGAAAAATCAAACCTTTGACTACTTCCCTTGTTAGTGCCGCCTCCCCTGAGATCTCGCCTGATGGGAAATTTGTTACCTTCGTGCATTCAGACGGTGAACTGGATTCAATCAATATCCTCAATCTATCTGGCATGGAGCCCGCCCATCCCCTGGTATCTGGATCAGATTTCTACAATTTCCCCCGCTGGCATCCTTCCAGCAATCTGATCGCCTGGATCAGTTGGGATCATCCTCACATGCCCTGGGACAGCAGTTCTTTATGGCTAGCTGAGCTGGATCATTCAGCTGGACCCGGCTTGGTATCTAAAACGCTGGTTGCCGGGGGAAATGGGGCCTCCATTTTGCAACCAGAATTCTCTCCTGATGGTCGGTACCTGGCATATATTTCGGATCAAGATGGTTGGTGGCAAATATATCTATTTGAATTGAATAGTGGGGACCATCACCAACTGACCAGTGTCAATGCTGAACACGGCCTGCCCCCCTGGCTGCAAAACCAACGATCTTATCAATTCTGCCAGAATAACAACCGGTTATATTTTCTTCGCAACCAGGAAGGCATTCGAAGCCTTTGGACTTATGATCCATCATTAAAGGAAGAAAACATTATCCAGCTAGATGAAGAATACACCTGGCTGGAAGATATTTCGATCTCTCCAGCAGACGATCGAATTGCCCTGGTCGCTTCCGGGGCAAACATTCCACCCAGACTGATAACCGTAGGGACGGACGGGAATACGGAAATCATCCGCCACTCTGCGTTTGTCAATTTACCAAAGAATAGCTTTTCAATCCCGGAACCCATATCCTGGCCTGGAAAAGATGATCAGGAGGTAAAAGGTTTATTTTACAAACCGCAAAACCCTACCTATACCGGACAGGGGAAACCGCCCCTGATTGTGATCATTCATAGCGGTCCTACTCGCCAAAAATGGCTTGATTTCCAGACCCGGACACAGTACTTCACCAGTCGGGGATTCGCTGTTCTGGAAGTAAATTACCGCGGAAGCACTGGTTATGGCAGAAGCTACCGCCAGGCATTGGCGGGCAAGTGGGGAGAGATTGATGTGGATGATTGCCTGAGTGGGCCAATCCACCTGGCGGACAATGGATGGGTAGATGGGGAAAAAATAGTGTTGCTGGGCAGCAGTTCTGGCGGCCTGACTGTATATCAGATCCTGGTCAAATATCCTGGTATTTTCCGCGCTGGCATAATTCTCTACGGGATCGTCAATCATCTCACGTTATTGGAGAACCCACCGAAATTTGAACGGTTTTATTCCGACTGGTTAATTGGCCCATATCCCGAGGCTAAAGATCTCTATCATCAGCGATCACCAATTTTCTCCGCAAGAAAGATCCAGGATCCTGTAGCAATTTTCCAGGGTGGCAAAGACCGGATCGTCCCTAAGGACCAGGCAGAACAGATCATCACCGAGCTCGAGAAAAACAAAGTTCCATATCTTTATCGACTCTATCCGGATGAAGGCCATAGTTTTAAGAATATTGAAACCCTGGTGGATTTTTATTCCCAATTGGAAATCTTTCTGGCCTCCCATCTATAATGACCATCTCGAATCAAATTGAAATGATCCAACCTACCAATATTCATAGGTTCCTATCCTCGTTTAATATGGTTATATAATACAATGTCAGTGATGGAACTGGTAATCAGCTTCGTCAAACTATATAAAATTCATTCTCATGGTAATTAAAATCTGAAAATAATATGAAAGAATTTTTGGAACCCATCATAGATTTTCTTGAAGATCGCACATCAAAATCTATCAACAACGCTCGCTGGACATTGGTTATACTGGTCTGGCTGATCTATATAGCAGTATTTCCCGCCCTCCATAACAAGATGGGACCGATAGCTCTCTCATTTTCTGGATTCCCGGTCTTTTTGACCAGCTGGCAAGCGGGTTTTAACGGAGGTCTTCTTTCGGCAATCCTGATCACATTGATCAACTGGGGCTTGATGTACTGGGTGGGTAATCACAACTGGTCCAGTATTATCCAAAGCTCTTTCTTTGGTTTTCTGCTTCTGCTCTTCGGAGGAGCGGTTGTGGGTCGGATGCATGATCTACGCAGGAAGCTGGTCAGGGAATTAGGGGAGAGAGAAAAGATCGCGAAGAAATTTCAAAGTATCGTTGAAAGCTCAATTGATGGCATCATACTTGTGAATGAAGATGGAAAGATCATTGAGTGGAACTACGGCCAGGAAAAGATCAGTGGTTATAAAGCAGAAGATATCCTGGGGAAATTTATCTGGGATGTATATTTTGAATTGCAGCCAGATACCCTTAAAGTACCTACCGCAAAGGACCAATTCAAGAAATCAGTTCAGGAAGCTCTCGATTCTGGCCAGGGATACTGGTTGAGCCAACTGACCGAAACTGAGATTCAGCAAGCAGATGGATCACGTTTTTACATCCAAGTCCGGAAATTTCCTATAAAAACAGATCTGGGTTTTATGATTGGGATCTCTTCTAGAGATGTCACTGAAAGAAAACTAACTGAAAAATTACTGCTTGAAAGTGAAGAGCGTTTCCGGGCCACCATAAGCCAGTCATCGGATGGTATTCTTGTATCTGATGAAAACTTGAAGATCATCGAATGGAGTTCAAGCCTGACCGAAATTTTTGGATATACAAGCAAAGAAATGCTCAACATGCCAATCTGGGAATTCCAATATTCCATCGTGCCAGAAGAGCAGCGTCCGCCGGGTTTACAAGAACATATAAAAAAGAGGGCCATGCAAATTAAGGATCAAGGCGGCTACACTCAGGAAGAGATGGTCAGTGACTATGAGATCCAGGCAAAAGATGGCACACGCAAAATCATCCAGATTTCATCATTTCCCATTAAAACCAGCCGGGGCACTTTATATGGTTCTATCGTACGTGACATCAGCGAACAAAAAATCATTGAACAGCATTTGCAGCACGCCGCCACCCATGACTCCCTAACGGACATCCCCAACAGGACCTTAATGAAAGATCGCCTGCTCCATTCTCTTGCTAATGCGGAAAGGAATGAAGAGCAGCTGGCAGTTTTATTTATAGACATTGACAACTTTAAAGAAGTGAACGATTCTTTTGGTCATGCCGCTGGGGATTTCCTCTTGAAGAAATTCACGGAGCGGGTCCTGGAACAGACAAGGAAGTGCGATACACTCGCGCGAATCTCAGGAGATGAGTTTATCATGATCTTGGAGTCGCTTCGCGATCCCGATCAAGCTGCCAATGTGGCACAGAAAATTGTAAATTTGGGAAAAGAACCCTACTTTCTGGACGAGAAGATTATCCAGACAACAATAAGCGTGGGCATCAGCTTATATCCCAAGCACGGGAGCGATCCAGCAGATCTCCTCCAAAGAGCTGACGCAGCCATGTACTTGGCAAAACAAGCTGGCAAGAATAATTTTCAGTTCTATATTCATCAATAACAAGAATCTATCTTCATACAGACCAAAATTGAAGGACAGTATTATGAAAAAGGAAATAGTAGTCCTTGGCGCCGGACTGGTAGGTAGTGCCATTATTTATGACCTTGCTCTAGAAAAGGAATTCCAGGTTACAGCCGCAGATATCAATCCCCAAGCCCTCAACAAAGCAGCAAGAATTCAAGGGGTAATTACAAAACAAGCTGATCTCTCAGACCCAGAGATCATCCAATCCCTGGTCGAAGATGCTGACCTGGTAATCTGCGCTGTCCCGGGTTTTATGGGCTACAAAACACTGCAAGAGATCATCTCCGCTGGAAAAAACGTGGTTGATATCTCATTTTTCCCAGAAGATCCGTTTGGCCTGGATGATCTAGCCAGAGAAAAAGGAGTGACGGCTGTAGTTGATTGCGGCGTTGCACCGGGACTGTGTAATATCATCGCCGGCTATGTGGATGATAGGATGACTAAGCCATCCTACTATCATTGTTATGTGGGAGGATTACCACAGATCCGGGAATGGCCTTATGAATATAAAGCTGTGTTTTCTCCTATAGATGTATTAGAGGAATATACTCGCCCTGCCCGCCTCGTTGAAAATGGTCAGGAAGTGATCTATCCAGCTCTCTCCGGGGTGGAATTGATTGATCTTCCCAGCAGCTGGAGAATTGGAAGCCTTTAATACTGATGGCCTGCGGACACTGCGTCATACGCTTTCCATCCCCACAATGAAAGAGAAGACTCTGCGTTATCCAGGACACGCTGAACTGATGCGCATATTCCGCGAAAGTGGTTTTTTCAGCCCGGATCCAGTGGAAGTTGACGGCAGCAAAGTAATTCCACTGTCACTAACATCAAGGCTTCTTTTTGACCAGTGGTTATTGAAAGAAGGTGAAAAAGATCTGACAGTGATGCAGGTCGTTCTTAAAGGTTATGTGGAAAACAAACAGGTCGTCTATCAATACGATCTGCTTGATCATTTTGATGATAAGACCGGGATCACATCCATGGCCCGGACCACTGGGTATACCTGCACGATCGTCGCCAGGCAGATATTAAAAGGAATGATCACCCATCAGGGAATCTGTCCGCCAGAATTCCTGGGAAAGATACCCGATCTTTTTGATGATCTGCTGGTTGAATATAAAAAGCGGGGCATAAATCTGAGAGAAACAATCAGTTGATCGATAAAGTTCGTTCAGCTGACCAGTTTATTCAGGATCTAATGAACAAAGACTTTGATCAGCTGTTACAGTTGGCCGTCTCATTGGGCGCAAGCGAAGCCAAATTAATATCCAGCGATGTAATTGTCGTTGAAGACCAGCTGGCGCTTAAATGTTCAGAGCCGCAGTGTGAAAATTACGGCCTGTCATTCAGCTGCCCACCTTATGTGGATGGTCCTGATTCCTTTCGCAAATTGGTTATTACCAACCCCAGAGCATTGGTTGTCCGCCTGATCATTCCCTCTGTGATGCTTCTCTCCTGGGAACGGACAGATCTGGGGCGGGTTTTACACGAGCTTGTGGCCAGCATTGAGATAGAAGCGAAGGATCTTGGATATATCAATTCAGAAGGGTTTGCAGGAGGTTCCTGTAAAGAGTTATTTTGTGCGGACCATCTCAGATGCAGGCGGATCGAAGAAAATGGTCACTGCCGCCACCCGGACTTGGCTCGACCATCTATGTCGGGATACGGAATCGATGTATTTCAGCTGATCAAAAGCTGCGGGTGGGAGACAAATCTCAATCAACTGGAACAGATACCTGCCAAAGACCAGTTATCCTGGGTGGCAGGGCTAATTATGATCGGTCAGAAAAATATGACCTTAAGCAATTTATTTTATCTAAGGAGGCAAAAATGCCAAAATTAAAAATCGAAGGTGTCGGTGAATTTGAAGTACAAGCCGGTACTCGGTTGGTGAACGCCCTGGAAGACAATGGAGGAGAACCCCTGCACCGCTGCGGCGGTTATGCCCGCTGTACAACCTGCCGGGTGGAATTTCTGGCCGGAGAACCTGAATTTATGACCGAAGCAGAAAAGGCTAAGCTTGAAAATAAAAAAGGAAGCCAGGGCCATTTTCGCTTATCCTGCCAAAGTAAGGTGGATCATGACATGCACGTCAAGGTTCTATTGCCATTCAGCGAGAGTGGACTTGAAGATCCAGGTTCCAGACCGGAAGATCATATTACACCCTAAACGAGGACATCAATAATGAATGATGCCAATGTCAAAATTCCAGCAGGATTAAGAACCTGGTTTTTGATCCACTTCATTGTAGATATGCTTTTTGCGATCCCTCTTCTGTTATTCCCGGAAGTTATCATGCCCTGGTTTGGTTGGGAATATGTTGACCCTGTGATGTCCAGGCTTGTGGGTGCTGCCCTACTGGGCATAGGGGGAGAATCGCTTTTCAGCAGAACAGCTGCACTGGATACATTTCGAGCCTTACTGAGATTAAAGATAATCTGGGCTGGTGGTGCTGTCCTGGCTCTGGGTTTGGGTTTGCTGAGTGGAGGTCCTCTCGCGGCCTGGGGATTCTTGGCGGTATTTATGGGTTTTCTGGGAGTTTGGATTTATTACAGTATTCAACTGAGTGATATTAAATAAAAATAAGCCCTCTAAACGAGGGCTTATTGTATATCAAGTTTATTCTAATTGCTGTCGGCAGCCAACGCTTCCTCTATCACCAGCCGGAAGTTTTCGATCGGCTGGTTCCCAACCAGCAGTTGTCCATTCACCAGGAATGAAGGTGTTCCTGTGATGCCATTCTGACGGGCCAGGCTTTCATCATCAGCTGCCCGGGATTGATAGGTTCGTTCTACGAGACAGGTTTCAAATTGGTTCAGATCCAAATCCAGGATTTCTGCAAATTCAAGATAGAATTTGGAGTTCTCCGCCGACCGGTTGCTGAATAATTTAACTTGATTGGTAAATACCAGGTCGTGGAAATTCCAGAAGGTCTCTTGTTCACCTGCACAATAGGCAGCTTCTGCGGCCTGCAGCGTTGCCGAAGATCCTAACAAACCACCCACACTATGAAATCGCAGATACACTATGCCTGTCTTGATAAATTCCTCTTCCAGTAACTTTTTGGTTTCAAGCCCAAAATCTGCGCAGTGACTGCAGCCAAAATCAGAGAATTCATCTATTACAATCGGCGCATCCGGGTTACCCAATGCGCTTAGACCATCTTGTTGGACCTGTGTTAGTTCGGGCACGGTAACTCTATTATTGGATATGATCGCAAAAACAATCGCACCAATCACCAGGACAACACCCGCACCCATAATCCATAAAATGATATTATTCTGGCGCTGCCTTTTGCGGCGCCGCTCTTGAATAGCTTGTTTAGAACTCATGCCAAATACCTCCATCTGTAAAACGGTTAATATACCCATTTTACACACCATTTTATTAAAAAAACAAGTTCTTATAAATATTTAAGGAAATCATTGATTTATTCTATCTCCTAGAAATAAAAAAATCCACCCGGAGGTGGATTTTTCAGATCCATTCAAATTGATCCTATTTTTTTTCTTTCTTGTTTCCTAAGATGATCTTGGTGAGTTCCGCTGCAATCGAAGGTCCCAGCAATAGAGGTAAAATCACTTCCCACTGGGTCCAGCCCAGGGGTGTTGTGTCGAAAATACCCTGCAGGAAAGGAATATAGACTACAGCCAGAAGCAAGACCAGGGAGGAGATTATGGCCCAGTTCATGACTTTATTCTTGAAAATACCGATCTTCAGGATCGGTACCCTTTCGGATCGAGCAGTGAAGGCTCGCACAAGTTCCGAGAAAGACAGGGTCACAAAAGCCATTGTGGAAGCCATCTCTGGATAATTTTTCAATCCAATCCAGTAAGCGACCAGAGTAACAGCAGTTATTGCCACTGTCTGAATACTGATACCGGTGAGCATAAATCGATTCAGGATTGGCTCCTCCGGGTCTCGAGGCGGCTGTTGCATCAGGTCCGGATCCCCTTTTTCGAGGCCCAGGGCCAGGGCAGGCGCCCCATCGGTAACCAGGTTCAACCACAGGAGTTGGATCGCGCTCAGGGGCGATTTCCAGCCCAGCATAGTGGCCAGGAAAATCGTCGCAATCTCGGCGATATTGCAGGACAACAGGAAATAAACGAATTTCCTGATATTGCTGTAAATCACTCTGCCCTGTTCCACGGCCGAGACGATGCTGGCATAGTTATCATCAGTCAACACCATATCAGCGGTTTCCTTGGCAACATCAGTGCCGGTGATGCCCATAGCGATTCCGATATCTGCTTTCTTGATCGAGGGAGCATCATTAACTCCATCACCCGTCATGGCAACGACTTCATTATTAGACCGGAAGGCATCCACGATCCGTACTTTGTGCTCAGGGGAGACCCTGGCGAATACATCAGTGGTTTTCACCGCTTCCTTAAGTTTCTCTTCAGATAGAAGATCAAGTTCTTTACCGGTTATTACTTGGTGACCTTCCTGAAGCAGCCCTATCTCCTGGGCAATAGCTTTGGCAGTATTGGGATAATCACCTGTGATCATCACCGTCCGGATGCCAGCTTCGCGGGCAGTCTGAAGGGCTGGCAGTACTTCAGGACGGGCTGGATCGATCATGCCCAGCAATCCTACGAAGATCATCTCTGCTTCGATATTCTTATGCAGTTCGCCATTCTGGTGATATTCCAGGTCCTTTAATACCCGATATGCCACACCAAGCACACGCAGCGCCTGAGAAGTCATCCTGTCATTGGCAGCCAGGATCCGCTGCCGCTGTTCATCATCCAGAGGAATTGCAACATCATCGCGGCTCTGATAATGGGTGCAGCCTTCCAAGACAATGTCTGGAGCGCCTTTTTGAGCGACTACATACCAGGCCTGTTGTTTTTGGTCTAAAAATGGGGAGACATCGTTCCGCTTCAGGTTGTTTGATGGCATGAACCGTTACCATCCTCTTGCGTTCAGAATCAAAGGGTATCTCCTCGATCCGGGGATAGGCCTGGGACAACGGGCTTGGCAGCGCGCCGCCTTTCGCCGCAGCAACCAGCAATGCGCCTTCGGTAGGATCCCCCACCATCCGGATGGTTTTCTTCCCTTTTTCGTCATAATCCGTTTCCAGGATGGCGTCGTTATTTAATGCGCCAATCCAAAGTGCAGTCCGGATGCCGGGATACGCTGCTGCCAGATCCACAACCTCACCATCGCACAGGAAATCACCTTCAATGTTATATCCCGTACCGGTTATATCCAGGAATTCACCATCAACTGCAATATTGGTTACGGTCATTTCATTCTGGGTCAGGGTGCCAGTTTTATCAGAACAGATAATGGTAGCCGAACCCAGAGTTTCAACAGAGGAAAGTTTTCTCACCAGGGCGTTGCGGGCAATCATTTCCTGCATGCCTAAAGCCAATGTGATCGTGACCACAGCCGGCAATCCTTCCGGAACCGCTGCGATCGCCAGACTTACAGCAATGATGAACATTTCCAGAGGAGGAGTGCCGGTGATCATACCCTCCACAAAGACAATTCCGCTGATGACCAGGGTCACCCAGCCCAGGGTGCGGCCAAAACTGTCCAGCCGTTTTTGCAGTGGCGTCTCACCTTCTTCTACAGACTGGAGCATAGTTGCGATCTGACCAATTTCCGTGGACATTCCGGTATTGGTTACCACACCCACTCCCCGGCCGTAACTTACCACCGTGCCGGTATAGGCCATGTTTTTTCGATCACCGAGGGAAGCATCTTCTTCCAATTCCAGCCGGGCTTTTTTTGTCACCGCCACTGACTCACCGGTCAGAGCTGCTTCCTCAATTCTCAGATTTACAGTTTCCAGCAACCTCACATCAGCAGGAACAAAATTACCCGCTTCCAGGAACACGATATCACCCGGCACAACCTCTCGGGCTGGTATCGCCTGGCGGTGACCTTCCCTGAGCACATTAGCATCCGGGGAGGCCATCTTTTTCAGCGCGGCCAAAGCCTCTTCAGCCCTGCTCTCCTGGATCACTCCCAGACCGGCATTTAAAAGCACGATGGTCATGATAGCCGCGGCTTCCACCCAGTCACCTAAAACTGCAGAGATCACAGCTGCTACCAGCAGCAAGATGACCACAAAGTTGGCAAATTGTTCATAGATCTTGACCCAGATGCTGGCCGGTGGGGCTTCCTGGAGCTCGTTCATCCCATAGGATATCTGGCGTTTTTCTGCTTCAGCAGCTGATAAACCATCCTCACGGCTGACTTCCAGGCTGGAAACCACCCGGGAAATGTCCAAAGCATGCCAGTTTTCAGTAATTTGGTTTTTCTCTTCGATTTGATTTTGGTCTTTATTCACAATTTCCGCTCCCAAAAATATTTCTTCGTTATTTAGAAAAACAGCCGGAGGGCTTATTCTCCAGCTGTTTGGTCTTCAGTAGGTTCTAAGCCGCCAGGTACTTCTACAAAGAAATACCAATCCGGGATGGTTTCCAGGCGATTCGAGGGTTCAAATAACGGACCGATCCGAACACCCTTCACTGCTGAGGAGACCCCATAGGTATAAACCGGATAATAGAGCGGCAAGGCCGGCAGCTGGTCGTGGAATCGAACCTGGAAGTTCTTATATAATCTTGCTCTCTCACCAATGTCCAGGATAATGCGGGCCTGCTCCAGATATTCACTGGCCTGGCGGTCATTCCACATGGAGTAGTTTTGCCCTCCTGTTGCCTGCGTCTGATGCCAGAATGGATAAGGATCCGGATCCGGCATACTGGTAAGATTCAAATCAACCAGAGCTGCTTCATAATCACGATAATCCAGCCTGTTCAAGACTTCCTGGTATGGTAAAGCCAAAAGGGTCACGTCATATCCCAGGGCAGACCAGTTGTTCTCGATTGCCTGAGCAATCTGACTATGCAGTCCAGTTTCAGGATAGATCAATTCAACGGCCAACCGGTCACCATCTTCATTGGTCCGGGCAAGACCGCCCTCACCCGGGTAAGAATAACCAAGGTCACGGATGATCTCAATAGCTTCTTCTGGGTCAAATTCATATCGCGGAATATTTTCAAAATATGCCCAGGTTACTTGGGAATATTGGACCATCCGCAATGATCGCCTGCCCCTGGTTGACATGATCGACCAGGTACTGCCGGTTGATCCCATGCAGTAAGGCTTTTCGCATTTCTACATCCTGGAAATAGGGGGTTTCAGGATTATCCAGATTCAACAAGACCAGGGTCATCTCGGGCAATCGGCTCGTATAGAGTTTTAAATTCTCGTCAAGCAGGGCATCTTCTAATATTTCTTCAGTGACCTCGCCAATTCCCTGGATCTCTCCCGCCAGATATGCATCCCAAACAGCCTGATAGTCGGCGTAATAGAGGAAAACTACCTGGTCTAAAAAGGCTTTTTCCCCATAAAATTCCCTGTTTTTCTTTAATACAACTCCGTTGATCTGATCATCTACAATGACAAGTCGATCAAACTGGAAAGGACCAGTACCAATTGGTTGAAGGTTATAAGGAGCATCCACGATATCCTGAACAGACATCTCTCCCAGAAGATGCGCTGGCAGAATTCCAAAATCAAGATAATCCAGGAATGGCGCAAAAGCTTCCGGCAGCCTGAACTGAATAGTTAATTCATCTAGAGCAACAATTTCAATTTCCTGCCAGAATAAAGCCAGATCCTCCGGTACGGGAAATTCAGGGTTTTTCAGCAAGTTAACTGTAAACACCACGTCTTCACTGGTGACTGGCTCACCGTCATGCCAGAATGCGTCAGTGCGGAGTGAGAAATTATATACATCGCCATTCCGGGAGATACCCCAGGAATTAGATAGGTCGGGTTGAGGTAATCCTGTGCTGTCAAACTGGATCAAACCGCTGTAGATCAAACTGCTCGGATCTTGATCAGGGGGGTTAAAAATTGCCAGAAGCGGATTTAACCGCATCAATGAACCGACTATACCTTCAGTGTAAATCCCCCCGCTGGTTGGTTCTGGAGCCTCAACAAGCACAGGTTCCGCTTGTTGACCCCATAATACAAAACCGATGACAACTAATGCCAGGACAATTATTAAAATCTGCCAGCGCAGCTTTTTTATCAATTTCATGGGCATTTTCCTGCTGTAATAAAAGCCTTCTCTCCCCTTGGTGTTAAACCTAGCCGGAAAACATGGAGTCCCATATTTTCCGGCGATCCTATGGCATTGAACTGCATTCTATATCATGCCAGGCTTCATATTAAACTGTTACAATTACTGAGGCAATTGCCAAACCAAAAAACAATACACTAAGTCCGATTGTAACGCGAAATAGGGTCTTTTCAATACCTCGCCGGGCAGAGAATACACCACCAGCATCACCGCCAGTCAAACCACCCAGACCTGCTCCTTTGCTCTGCAGAATTACACTGGCAATCAGGGCAATGGATGTAATTATCAATCCGATATTCAAGTATGTTGACACAAAAACCTCCCAGACAAGAAGAAACCAGGAAACTTTTTCCTGTCTCCACTAATCTTTTAACTTATAACCTGCTGTTCTAATATCAAGCAGGGCGATTATACCTTCTCTACTGGGAGAACGTCAAGAAGTTCCTCTTCCAATGAATCTAAGCTGGTTTACGGATACCAGGAAATCCTCACTAACAACACCAGAATTCAGAGGTATTTATGTTAGAAATCACCATTAACCTTCATATGCACACTCGCCATTCAGATGGCACTGGAACCCATCAGGATATTGCCGTATCTGCGATCAAAGCCGGGTTGGAGGCAGTGATCGTCACCGACCACAATATCCTCGTCCAGGAGCAGGAAGGATACTACGCCAAGGGCGAAGACACTGTCCTGGTGCTAATCGGTGAGGAGATCCATGACAATAACACAGAGCAGAGAAATAATCACTTATTAGTCTTCGGTGTCGATAACGAATTGGCTGATATGGCTCCTGATACTCAGGGCCTGATCACAAAAATAGCTCAGGAAGGTGGTTTATCATTCTTAGCCCATCCTATCGATCCCGCTGCTCCCAAGTTCAACCAGGGGGATTTTTCATGGGACAAATGGGATGTGAGTGGTTTTACGGGGCTTGAGATCTGGAATGGATTCTCAGAATTCAAGACCAGACTGGATGGCATTCCAGCCGCTCTCTGGTATGCCTTCAATCCTCACAGGATCTCTCGGGGACCGATCCCTGAAACGATGATGATCTGGGATCAATTAACAACTGGCGGTAATAAAATCGTAGCGGTGGGGGGATCGGACGCCCATGCTATGCATGCTAACCTGGGTCCAATTAAACGGACGGTGTTCCCATATTTGTATCATTTCCAGAGTGTGAACACCCATTTGCTCCTTCCAGAGCCACTATCAGGAGATCTTGATACAGACAAAAATCTGGTATATGGTGCGCTGCGCCAGGGGCATGTATTCATCGGCTATGATTTACCCCACTCCACCAAAGGATTCCGTTTCGCCGGAACCGGGAAAGGGGGAAATGCAGTGATGGGTGATGAGATCTTCCTGGAGGATGGTATCACCCTTCAAATCAACCTACCCAAAAGGGCAGAATGTATTTTAATTAAGAACGGGGAACCGATAAAAGAATGGCAGAATAAACAGGTTTGTACATTTTCAACCACCCAGGCAGGTGTTTATAGAGTTGAAGCGTACCTTCCATTCTTAGGACGCAGGCGAGGCTGGATTTTCAGCAATCCAATTTATATTCGTGAGTGAGGTAGGCATGGAATTTAGGCTACAGGCACCATTTCAACCCATGGGTGATCAACCCCAGGCTATTAAAAAACTCATTCAGGGTATCAAGGATGGGGAACATCACCAGGTCCTTCTGGGCGCCACTGGGACTGGAAAGACCTATACCATTGCTAACGTGATCCAGGAAATGCAGCTCCCGGCTCTGATTATCGCTCATAACAAGACACTGGCCGCCCAACTTTACGCAGAATTCAAATCCTTCTTCCCTGAAAACGCAGTGGAATATTTTGTCAGTTATTACGACTATTACCAGCCCGAAGCCTATGTACCTCACCATGACCTCTTCATCGAAAAAGAAACTGACATAAATGAGGAAATTGAAAGATTGCGCCTGGCCGCCACCACCGCCCTGATGTCGCGCAAGGATGTCATTATTGTCGCTTCTGTCTCGTGTATCTACGGTCTGGGAAATCCTGAAGCCTACGGCAGCGTGGTAATTGAATTGGAAGTAGGTTCAGTTTACCGCAGGAATGCTCTGCTCCGTCAGCTGATCGAAGGCCAATATAGCAGGAATGATATCGATCTCAAACCTGGTTCTTTCCGCGTCCGGGGAGACACCCTGGAGATTGCTCCAGCTTATGATGATCAGTTTGTTTACCGGATCTCATTTTTTGGAGATGAAGTGGAACGTATCACCCGCATAGATCGAGTGACAGCTGAACTTCTGGAAGAGATCCAGGAAGTGAGTATTTTCCCGGCCAAACACTTTATAACTGACGAAGAAAAACTCCTACAGGCAATTGAAGATATAGAACAGGAGTTAAAGGATCAGGTCAGTACGTTCAACAGGCATGGGAAATTATTAGAAGCCCAGCGGATTGAACAGCGCTGTAAATACGATCTGGAAATGCTGCGGGAGATAGGCTATTGTTCCGGCATTGAAAACTATTCCCGCCATCTTGACCAGCGGCCGGTCAACTCCCCTCCCTGGACAATGATGGATTACCTTCCGCAGGACTATCTATTGATCCTTGATGAATCTCACATGACCATACCGCAAGTCCGGGGTATGTTCAATGGCGACAGATCCCGCAAAGCCACCCTGGTGGAATACGGGTTCCGTTTGCCCTCTGCGCTGGATAACCGGCCCCTGAAATTTGAGGAATTTGAAGAAAAAATGGGTTATACCATTTACACTTCTGCCACACCTGGCCCCTACGAGCTGAACAAAGTCAAGACAGTGATAGATCAGGTAATCCGTCCCACGGGTTTGATCGACCCTAATGTAATTGTTCGTCCCATTGAGGGGCAGGTAGATGATCTGATCGGTGAGATTTATCAGCGTTCGGAACGCAACGAGCGGGTGCTGGTCACCACTCTCACCAAGCGCATGGCCGAAGACCTCTCTAAGTATCTTGAAGACAGCGGCATAAAGGTCCATTACCTGCATTCGGAGATCGACACCCTGGAGAGGGTGGGCATCCTGCGTGACCTGCGGTTGGGAATCTACGATGTCGTAGTTGGCATTAACTTACTCCGGGAAGGTTTAGACCTGCCGGAAGTATCTCTGGTAGCGATCCTTGATGCGGACAAAGCAGGGTTTCTGCGGTCTGACACAGCGCTGATCCAGACCATCGGACGGGCTGCGCGACATATCGAGGGCACAGTGATCATGTATGCCGACAAAGTTACCCCGGCGATGCAAACAGCTCTGGATGAGACCAACCGCAGGCGCCAGATCCAGGCTGAATATAATCAGAAACACGGTATTGAGCCAGCAAGTATTACAAAAACCATCTCTGATATCACAGAGAGAGTAACAATGGGCGCCATCAAGGAAAAAGGCGCTGATTACCAGGCTGGTCTGGCAGGGATCCCAGTGCCTGAGTTGAAGAAAATCATCCAGGAACTTGAAAAACAGATGCTGGTCGCAGCAGAGAATTTGGAGTTTGAAACCGCAGCCGGTTTGAGGGATCGGATATTTGAACTCCGTGAACTGCTGGCTTTACAGACAGATATGAAACCGTGGGAAAAGATCAATCTGCTGGCAGGGAAGGATATATAGAACAGAAGATCGGAGGTGGAAGCAGAGATTCAAGAGCCCAGGGACCAAAAATCGGGTACTTATTACTGGTCAGTTACTCTGTGGTATTGATAGTATGTGTGGGGGATTAGATTTTTTGCATCAGCGGGATAAAATTCTTCCACGACCAATTCCCACTCTTTGTCATCAATATCTGGAAAATAAACATCAACTTCTACCCTGGTATGGACTTTGGTCAGGTAAAGTCTATCTGCCAGGGGTAAAGCTTCCTGATAAATCTCAGCGCCCCCAATAATAAAAACCTCTTTCTCACCGGCGCTTTCCGCCCTGGCCAGCGCTTCATCTAAGTTGGCTGCTGTGAAACACTCCGGCGCCTCAAACTCGGGGTTCCGGGTCAGAATGATCATCTGTCTGCCCACCAGAGCTGAGCCAATCGACTGGAATGTCTTCCTTCCGACAACCAGGTGATGCCCCATGGTCACTTCCTTGAATCGGGCCAGATCCGCTGGCAAATGCCAGGGGATTTGATTATCAAGGCCAATACCGCCATCTTCATCAACGGCAGCAATAAGAGAGATGATCATACAGAGACCTTGGCCTTAATGTGGGGATGAGCCTGGTAGTTTTCCAGTTGAAAATCCTCATATTCAAAATCAAACAAGGAATCAACCTCTGGATTGATCTTCATCACCGGCAGAGGATAGGGTTTTCGTTCCAGCTGCATCCGGGCTTTTTCCAGGTGATCCTGATATAGATGCGTATCTCCCAGGGTATGCACAAAATCCCCATATTCCAGGCCGCAAACCTGGGCCATCATCATCGTTAATAAAGCATAAGAGGCAATATTAAAAGGAACTCCCAGGAATACATCTGCTGAACGCTGATAAAGCTGGCAGGATAGTTTTCCCTCTGCAACATAAAACTGGAACAACAGGTGGCAGGGCGGCAGGGCCATTTTTTCGATCTGCCCCACATTCCAGGCGCTGACCAGGATGCGCCGAGAGTTTGGCTGGTTTTTGATCTGTTCCACCGCCTGGGCGATCTGGTCAACTACACCCCCTTCACTATCCTCCCAGAAGCGCCACTGAAAACCATAGACCGGTCCCAGCTCGCCATGCTCATCAGCCCACTCATCCCAAATTCGGACTCCATGTTTTTTGAGATATTGAATATTGGTTTCACCCTTCAGGAACCACAACAACTCATAGATGATGGATTTCAGGTGCAGTTTTTTTGTTGTCAGCAGTGGAAATCCCTCACTGAGATCAAACCGCATCTGGTAGCCAAAAACGGCTTTGGTCCCGGTTCCAGTCCGGTCCCCTTTATCAACACCCTTATCAAGAATATGCTGCATCAGATCCAGATACTGCCGCATTTTCACCTCATCTAAAAAAAATATAAAAATAAAACCTATGGTGGCGTAATGCCAATATAGATCTCATCGTAATAAAGATGTGTCAATGTACCTTCAGTTGCTGACAAACACTGCTGCAGGCCTAAACGCAAGGAACTTACACCTGCCAATCGATCTTCGGTTATTCCAAAACTGACTTTATTCCAAGTATTAGAATCCAGGTCAACACAACCTGTGCCCTGGGTTGAAATAGTTTCCCCATTCGCATCCAGTAACTCAACAGTGACAAAGGCATCTGCCCCATCTGGTGTCATAGCCCATACCTGGACCACATGCCAGGCTGCTACTTCCACCGGGAGAGGATCTACTAAAAACCATCCAGGAAATCCTTTATTGGCTGAATTTGTTGCGCTGACTGATAAAGAATACTGTCCATCCCTGGCCTGTTCCATCGTCCATTCAGCTGTCAGTTCTGTGTTTTTTGCGTCAATGTACCAGCCTGGAACGACCGATTCTGGATTGGCTTCAAATGACATATTGGCCAGGAGATTTCCTCCACTCGCTGGTTGTACTTCTACAGCTGGTGGAAGATCGGTTGAGTCCGGGACAGTTTCAAACGCTGAAAATATTTTTCCTTCACAAGTGAATGGATCCCAATCTGTCATCGAGAACTGTCCCTGATCCCAGCGCTGGAAGGTCTGGATCAAATCAGTTGGCGTCCCAAAACATACTTCATCAAAACCTGCCGCTGCTTGAGACTCTTCCATTACCAGCCGTTGCGCTTCGATCTCGTCTTCACCCATGCCGGAATCAACAATTGCTGAACTGCTTCCTCGGAAAAAGAGACTTTAACATCCTCGGTGATCACAGAGAACTCACATAGATCATCCAATGGTCCTGTGACGATAAACTGCAGAGTTGTGGAAACCTCAGCACCCATAAAATCCAGACTTTGGGAATAATTCAGGCTGGATTCCTGGCAGGTTTCCAGCAAATTATAAAAACAATCCAAGTCTGATCCACACTCTATAAATCCTACCGTTGGAGTCGACTCCGGTTCAGGTGTGGGTTCCGTTTCTGTGTTTGGGGCAGATGTTTCAGTGTTGTCCTCTTTCTGCCCGGAATCAATGGAGATAACCGAAGGTGACAAGCAGGAACCACATAAAAAAACAATCGCTGCAAGACAAAGAATTTTTATTCCCCGGATCATAAATCCTCCTTGACAATTTGGTCCTGTCTGGCTGTTCTGGCACCTAATGATAGCTTATCATATTTCCCAAACAGCTGCGACCGGGTTGGTCTGATAGAATAATTATCAGTAAATATGAGGAAAGATCATCATGACAGCAAATAATATAACCCGGTTCCTGGAGAGCCGGAAAGTCCCCTATACAGCTTTCGAACTCCCCGCCAAAAAACTTGGCGGAGAAGAAACCGCCCGGTTATTGAATGCCCCTGCAGGGATCGTTTTTAAGAGTATTGTGATCCTTCGAAAGGTTTCCGGAAAACCAATCCTGGCAGTGGTACCCGGAGATCGGGAGGTCAACTTAAAAAAGCTGGCCCAAACCGTAGGAGAGAAGAAGGTTTCCCCCGCCACACAGAGAGAAGCAGAGAATATTTCCAAACTGCAGGTCGGGGGCATATCCCCTTTGGCTCTGATCAATAAGGGTTTTGAGATGGTCATTCACAGTTCAATTCTTGAGTATGAAGAAGTCCACGTTTCAGGTGGAGAACGAGGCGTTAATATCCGGCTGAAATCCAGTGACCTGATCGATTTAACCAGGGCCATGGTCTCTGATATCTGCTAACAATCAACCCTTGATCACAACCAGCGGTTTGAGCTGAGCAACCTTGACAGCAATGCCAGCTTTAGTTACTGTTTCTACAACAACGTCCACATCCTTATAAGCAGCCGGGGCTTCTTCCGCCAGGCCGGCCATGGATCCCGCCCGGACCCTGATCCCATCCCTCTGTAATTCTTTTAACAGATTTTCCCCAAAAATATTCTTTTTCGCCTGAGAGCGGCTCATCACCCTGCCCGCCCCATGGCAGCAGGATCCAAAAGAACGCGTCATGGCTTCAGATGTCCCCCGCAGCACCCAGGACGATGTGCCCATACTTCCCGGTACCAAAACAGGCTGACCTATCTTTCGATATTCGGAAGGCAATTCTCTTGATCCAGGGCCAAAAGCCCGGGTGGCTCCCTTGCGGTGGACACATACCTTCATGGCAGTTCCGTCTATTTGATGAGTCTCGATCTTTCCGATATTATGGGCTACATCATATACAAGACGCAGGTGCCAATCACTTACAACTCCTGCCAGAACACGCTCAAATGCCTCCCGGGCATAATGGCTCAAAACCTGGCGGTTAGCAAAAGCATAGTTTGCCGCGCAGGCCATGGCGGAAAGGTAAGCCTCTCCTTCCGGACTGTTCATCGGAGCACAGACCAAAGCCCTATCTGGCAGGATCAATACCGTATTTATCTACGGCGCTCTGCAGGCTTTTAACATAATCCGAACACACCTGGTGGCCCAAACCGCGGGAACCGCAGTGGATTTGTAATGCCAGATCACCTTCATTTAAACCCATCGCCTGGGCTGCCGGCTCATCAAAAACTTTCGAGACCAGGTCGATCTCAATAAAATGATTGCCGGCACCCAGTGATCCTACTTGTTCTGTTCCCCGCTTCAGGGCCCGCGGACTCAGGAACCTGGGATCCGCGCCCGGAATCTGGCCTTGATCTTCTGTCCTCCGTAAATCCTGATCTGTTGCGAATCCTTTTTCCTTGGCCCAACGGGATCCATTCCGGCAAACAGATTCAACCTCCTTGATTGATAAGCGGTGGTGCCCACCAGTCCCTACGCCACTGGGACATAACTGATTTAACACCGTCGCCAACTCGTCAAGATAGGGCTTTCCTTCCTGGTAGGATAACCGGCTGCTTAATAAACGCACACCGCAGTTGATATCGTATCCGATCCCCCCCGGAGAGATCGCTCCATCTGGATAACGTGTTGCTGCCACGCCTCCAATTGGGAAACCATAACCCTGGTGCATATCCGGCATTACCTTAACTGATCCCACCAATCCTGGCAGAGTGCAAGCGTTTACCGCTTGTTCCAGGGATTTGTCCCGGCTTAGATCTTCCAGCAGAGCTTCAGATGCGAAGATCCGCACAGGAACTCGCATATCCGACCGGTAGGATACCGGGATCTCCCATTCATAATCTGATATTTTTATTAAGTTCTTTCGGGAAAGCATGCAGGACTACCTCTAAACACTGCTACATCAGATATCAAAGACTATATTCACCTCGTATCCTTGATCTGTTTCCTGGATATTGAGGCGGTGATATGTGACCGCCTTGATATCACGCTGATAGGACTTGATCTGAGTTCCTCTTAACTTGGCTTTAAGGGAAAATTCTGTGCTGATAGAGATCGTATCGACCGAAAATAACATGTAATCTTCTGTCAGGCGATATAATAATTCTTCCAGGAAAAGGATCAACAGGCCTTCTATATCCATCGCATCCATGGTGATGGATTCTTTGACAGAAGAAAAGCCTTCCTCGTAATCTTCTACCCCTGAGAGCTGAAACATACCTTCTGCAGCCGCGACGAACAGGGAAGCCAGATCCTCTCCCCAGACCTTGATTTCCAGGTCGGCAGTATGGGAAACTTCTTCAAAACCAGCGGATTTTATCGTTCATAATTACTTCCAGTATACATAATTCTGGGTATTTTTTCAGCACTCCTTACAAATATGTTATTTAACTCATAAGGCTTGTAAAACACACGGGTGATAAATGTCAAGCTTGTGGAAAGAGAACCCATCTTCTATAATCTCCATTACAGGAAATTTTGCAGCCCAATCAACGGAGAAATATGGCTACCCCTCCCCTTTTTGCAGTAATTGGCGGTTCTGGTCTTTATCAGATTCCAGGACTGTCACAGATCACTGAACATGCAGTAGATACACCGTTCGGCAAACCCAGCGGACTGATAGTTGAGGGTGAGTTGAACGGCCTGCGTATTTTATTCCTGGCCAGACATGGTATTGGACACTCGATCAACCCCAGTCAAGTAAACTATCGGGCCAATATTTACGCTCTTAAGTCATTGGGCGTCGACCGCGTCATTAGCATAAACGCCTGTGGATCACTTCGGGAGGATTATAAACCCGGTGATCTTGTGATCCCTGATCAGATCCTGGATATGACCAAATACAGGGCAAACACTTTTTTTGAAGATGGTTTTACTGCCCATGTTGGCGTAGCAGATCCATTTTGCCCGGATCTGTCCTCGTACCTGATAAAGGCACTTCAAAAAAGTGAAGCGACTGTTCACGATAATGGCAAATTTGTGGTGATCGAGGGCCCCCGGTTCTCTACCCGGGCGGAATCCAACACTTTTAGGGAATGGGGAATGTCCATAGTTGGCATGACCAGCGCTCCAGAAGCATTTTTAGCCCGGGAAGCCGAGTTATGTTATGCATCAATAGCTCACATCACAGACTATGATGTCTGGCATTCCAGGGAAGAGGATGTATCGGTAGAGATGGTCATGAAGGTCATTGCTCAAAACACAGATTATGTAAAAGAAGCCCTGGCGGACCTCACCCAAAATCCTCCCGAGCAAGAGCGAAGCTGCGATTGCCGATCAGCCCTCGAAAGCGCTTTGATCACCAACCCTACTGTTATTCCCAAAATAACCAGAAAAAAACTTGCCTTGCTGGTATCAAAATACCTGGAGGATTGAAATATGAAAGAACTCACCATTCCCATTTCCGTTGAAGAAATCAAAAAACTACATACTGGTGATTCAGTTGCCCTGACCGGCATAATGGTTACTGGCAGGGATGCAGTCCATAAATGGATGATCGATACCTTCATCCGCAAAACCCGTGAACCTCAGGGAGATGACCTGGAAGTATACGAAGCCATTAAACCGATCTTGAAGGAAAGCCTGATCTACCACTGTGGACCGGTTGTGGCGGGAATGGAAAGTGGTGACTATAAATTTGTGGCTGCCGGGCCGACAACCAGCATCCGCGAGGAACCCTATCAGAGCGAAGTAATGCACCACTTTGAATTGCGGGGAGTGATCGGCAAGGGAGGAATGGGGGCCAAAACCCTCCAGGCCTGCCAGGATGTGCCAGCAGCCTATTTCCATGCCATCGGCGGCGCAGCCACACTGATCGCCGATTCTGTGGAAAAAGTAATTGGTGTTTATAAACTGGATTTCGGTGTTCCGGAAGCGATCTGGGTTCTGCAAGTTAAGGATTTCCCGGTTGTGGTCACCATGGACACTCACGGTAAAAGCCTGCACGCAGAGGTGGAAGAAAGTTCTCAAAAGCGCCTCAAAGAACTATTAGGATAAGAGCGTTTAATCTAAAAGGCGGCTGATATGTCTCTCAAAGATCAACTGATCAAGCTCCTTGAGTATATGCAAACCCAGATGGTTGGCTATCCTGATTTTCTCACCCGGGAGCAGTTCAGAAGCTTCTGGCAAGATAGATGCATGGTCCGCAAAAGATAACCTTTTTCACTGCCTCTTCTGGGCCGGAAATCAGCTAGAAATCCTCGAAACACTCGAAAAGGGTGCTGTTTGGGAAGACCCCGAAAATAATGATTTTGAAGAAATCAATCAGGAAATCTTCCACCAACACAAGAACGGATCCTGGGAGGAAGCCAGGGAAATGGCAAAGATGAAATACAAAGGGATGCTGGATTATCTTAACCGCATCAGTGACGATTCTCTCCAGGTAGTAAGAAAAGACAAGGAAAATCCAGTTTGGCGGGAAATACTCAGCCTTTATATCACCCATCCAATGATCCATCTCTGGGAGCAGCTGACCGCAGGGGGTAAAGTAGATACAGTCGCAGAGATCTTCGGGGATGAATATCACAACATGCTCTTAGCCCTGGATGATGCTGAAACCTACCGGGGAGGTGTTTTTTACAATCAGGCCTGCCTGTTAACTTTAACAGGCGAACTGGATGAAGCCGTAATAGTATTGGATAAGGCGCTCAAGATGACACCTGCCTTGATCGAATGGTCCAAACAGGACTCCGACCTGGATGCCCTTCGGGAGCTTCCGGATTTCAAAGCCCTATACAAATAGGATTACATAATTTCTCCAACAATAATAAAGGGCGGCCCAGTGGGCCGCCCTTTTTCTGTTAATGATGTTCACCAAACATTTGTTAACTCACCAGCAGTAAGAAATGCCTGATATCAGGCATCTATAAAATCAGATAATAGACCAGCAGAACACTGCCAAACAGGCTGGATAGCGGAGGAATAACATGTCAGATTTTAATAAGAAAGTCATCCAGGAATTTCGCGCCAATCAGGGAAAGGTGGGCGGTCATTTTGAGGGTATGGACCTACTCCTGGTTCACACAACAGGTGCCAAAAGCGGCAAGTTAAGGATCAATCCAACTGCATATGCCAAAGATGGAGACTACCATTTCATCATTGCCTCAAAAGGCGGGGCGGACACCCATCCTGACTGGTACCATAACATGGTGGCCAATCCCAATGTGATCGTTGAGGTCGGGGAAGATACATTTACCGCTGTTGCAGAGGTTGCCCAGGGACCAGAACGGACTGAGTTATTCGGGAAAATGGCGGCGAAATATCCCATGTTCGCAGAATATGAACAGAAAACAGAGCGAACAATACCTGTTATCAAGCTTATCAAGCAATAACCGTTTTTTTCTGCTCCACCATCCACAAGGATCTTTACTAACTATCCATATCAAAAACGCCCGGAGACGGGCGTTTTTTCATTTTGACGGTTTTACCAATCCAACCCCACCGCCCTGGTCAGGAATTCCATGAAGGGTGCAGCGGTTTTACAAAGATCCACATAATAGTCCAGGAAATTCTGTTCGCAGACGATCTTTTCGTTTAGGACGATTGAGGCCAGGTAATCTTTTCTTTTCAGATCCTCGATCAAGGGATGTTCAGGATCAAACCCTTTGGGAGGACGTTTTAAAGAATCCCCGCCCAGCGTGAAGGTTTTCTGGAATTTTTTGTCCTCAATGATTGCCAACCATTGGTCAGGATGTTCAGCGATTTTGCTTCGAATTTTAGTAACTGTCTCTGTATTTGGTTTCCAAATTCCGCTGCCAACGAATACATCACCGGGTTCAAGATGTAGATAATATCCCGGCGCGTGCACATCTTTGCCGCGTTTATGGCGGAAATGGATCCCAGCTCCGGTTTTATAGGGTGTCTTGTCCTTGCTGAAACGGACATCCCTATATATACGGAAAAGAGAACCTCCTGATACTCGTGGAATGACCATAATACTGGTACTGATCTCGGGGGATCGCTCTGCAAATGCAGCGATAAAAGTCAACAATGGTTCCTTGACATCATTTTCATAGCGGTCCTTATTAACCTGGAACCAATCACGATTGTTGTTCTGTTTTAGATCACTCAGGAAATCAAATAAAGCTGGATTGATATTCATATCATCATCCTTTGTTATATTGATCAGCAACCTTCAATAAGTATATCCAGAAAACCAAGCAGTTTGTGATCCCCCTTTTTGGATGATCTAGTAAACAAGGTTATTACTCCTAACAAAAATGCCTCCAGTCGCTTACTGATCCTGGTGGTATAAATAATCAGGTATGGATTGGATAAAAAAGTTCAAACCCGGGGTACCCAAAAACTGGCTCCTGCTCACAGCCGGATTGATGTGGACTTGTGTAGGTATCTTCCTGAACTCCTTGGCTGTGGAGTGGATATTTGCAGCCGCTGTAAAATCACCCTGGATCTACTGGCTCCCGGGGGTCATCCTGGCCTATTTGATCTTTCAGTTCGGTTTTTCCCGATTGTCACGGAAGAACTGTATCAGGATCCAGAATATGACAGCAGAAAGACCCTGTCTGTTTGCTTTCCAGGCATGGCACAGCTACCCATTGGTGATATTTATGATCGGGTTGGGTATCACATTGAGGAAATTCACCCCCATACCAAAACCGCTTTTAGGTATCCTTTATATGGGGATTGGTGGGAGTTTAGGGCTCTCAAGCTTCCGTTACTACTGGCATATCTTCCAGAACAAGACAACTCCACCCGTATCTTAAGGTATTTATTGGCGTCATAATATAAGTGATGATGGACAGCAAACAAGAACTTTTACTTAAAAAAGCCCGTCAATACGATCAAAAAGCCCTGGCTGAGATCTATGATCTTTTCAGTGATGCCTTGTTCGCCTATGCGTTTAAGCATGTAGGTGATAGCCAGATTGCGGAAGACCTTGTAGCAGAGACTTTCAGCCGTTTCTTAAAAGCACTCGAAAGGGGCGGGGGGCCAAATGATCATCTTCGCGCCTACCTGTACCGCATTACTCATAATTTGATCACGGATTTATACCGCAGGGAACCCCCTCCCCCATTGGAGCTGGAAGAAGAGCTACTGCCAGAAGAAGGCGCCAACCCCACCATAATTTTGGATGAGATGGAAGATGCTGAGCGCGTCAGGAATGCATTAAGATTGATCACACCAGAACAGCGCCAGGTGATCACCCTGCGTTTTCTGGAAGACTGGAGCGGTCCTGAAATAGCTCAGGCAATGGAGAAATCCCTTGGTTCGATCAAAGCACTCCAATATCGAGGACTGGCAGCCATGCAGCGCATCCTGTTAGGTGAAGACCAAACAAAATCCTCAGAATAATAATCCCGAACTCTACCTAATTGAACAGGCCGTATCTAAAAGTGTCTTTTTGCGTCATATCTAGCAGAAGGCAAGATATTTCATTTTTTTTGAGGAATACTTATGAATAATAAAGAGATCAACCCCCGATTGAAAAAAGAACTGGATCATATCCAGGAAGTTCCCCAGCGCGGGCTGCAGGCCAGCCACGCCGCCAGGGAAAATTACCTGGCCCAGATCCGTACCATGAAGCCCCGCCCGGTTCAGACCAAAAAAGCTGGGCGCAAGGCCGAGGGAGTCAGGCGCAGGTCCTGGGTATCCCGTTTTGCAGCCATTGCAGCAGTATTTTTGGTCGCTTTATCCAGTATTGGCGGGACCGTTTATGCCGCTCAGGCCAGCGGCCCTGAAGATCTGCTCTATGGAATAAAAACCTTGACAGAAGACATCCAGGTTGGATTGGAAAGTGATCCTGGAGAGAAGTTAGACCTGATCGCCCTTTTTGCTGACAGGCGGCTCTCAGAAATTGAAGCCCAGGCAGCGGCAGGCGTACCTATCTCAGAGAAAGCTTTGGATCGGCTTGAAAAACACACTCATCAAATGCTGAATCAGGCCGCTCAGATGGGTGAAGGAAATATCGAAAATGCCCTCCGGCAGATCCAGCAATCCCTGGAACTCCAGAATCAGGTCATGACAAAACTTCAAAAACAGACTCCAGGCGGCGGTGAACCAGGCCTGGTAAAGGCACAGGAAGAGGTTCGATCCCGACTCCGGTTAGTGGAGAATGGGATCAACGAACCCCAGGGCTTTCAGGAACAAATGCGGATCGAAAATTCCGATCAGCCTGGAAAAGGCAACGGCAATTCAGATTCCCCCGGCAATTCAGATTCCCCCGGTAATTCGGATCAGGCTCCCGGCTCAGGTAGCGGAGATGGTCAGCCCGGCAACGGCAATGGTCCAGGCGCGGGTGGAAAATAATTTATCAACTCAGTCTACAAATTTAGCACAAAAAGGAGCAAATCATGAAAATCAAAAATCTGGGCAGAACTCTGATGATCGTACTGGTCATAACACTGCTCACAACCGGAGCCGCCTATGCGAGTGAAGCAGAAGAGGTCGAAGTAGTAGGGACAGTCATTGGTATTTTCCCTGACGACTTATACCTCTTGATCCAGGTCGAGGATACCGGCGAGGAACTTTTCGTCTACGTAGGCGATAATTTTAATTTCGATGCTTATGAGATGGGCGATATTATCGAACTTACGGGCATATTGAATGAAGATGGCGCCCTGGTAGTATCGGAATTGAAGATCCAGGACCGAGCCCGCGATCAAGTCAAACTGCAGGACGGGGAACTGGATTCTTATTACTGCACCAACGAGGATCAGGTTCATCCCGTAGCAGATAAGATCGCCGGCACCTATGGTGTGGACTACAGTGTGATCGAAGGCTACCTGTGCGGCGAGCCCTCAGTGCCCCTGGGCCAGATCATGTTGGCTCTGCAAACAGCAGCTCTGACAGAGGGCGATTTTACTGACTATCTTGATGGTTTCGAGAATATCAGCTGGGGCCAGATTTGGAAGGAAATGGACCTCCAGGGTAGACCAGATCACGGCACTCCCCCGGGACAGATCAAAACCCAGGACGGCGAAAATGAACCTGAAGGCGGCGATCCCCAGGGCCAAATGAAAAAGAATGGCGAAGAGGAAGAGCTGGAAGAAGAAGGCTTCTTTGACTGGCTCCCCCAGAGCTGGTTCCAGAAAGGAAAGAAATAACTTTCTGAGCTTACCTAATTTGTTGACCACGTTAGAAATAACAAATTTGTAAACAGAAATCCATAGACACCTGGACCCCCATCCGGGTGTCTATGCTATAAAAGGAATAAGACTATGAAACACAGAATAACCATCACAACGGGAATATTCCTGCTCGCATTGGTTTTGGCTGGCTGCCGGGACAATTCATTAAAAGCCACCTATTTTCAATCCAGACCAGAAACCGCGGTCGAGGATGTAACAAGTATTGATGCCAATGAGAATTCAGAAACTAACTGCTCTGCCACTGATCCCCATCCCATGGCCGAAAGCATATCAAAGAAATTCGAGATCACATATGATGAAGTAATGACCTTGTACTGCGATGGTTTTGCTTTTTCAGATATTTTATTAGCTCTGGAAACAACGCAGTTGGTCGATCAAGACACGGAAGAATTGCTGAATATGCTCGATACAAAAAGCTGGGAAGAAATCTGGTCAGAGTTTGGAGTAAATCCCCAATGACTATAACACTGGTGAAATGCTGAAATAACATGGATCGATCTTGCTAGGCTGGAGGAAACATGAAGAAGAACACCGGTAGATTAATAAGATTTTTAACTGTAGCATCCATTCTGGCAGGTGGGGTAGGCGCAGTAACCGGAACAGTATCTGCCCAAACATCGGAAGGGGAGCTGACAATCAAAGTCACCACAGATGTACAATGCGCTGATGTACTATTTAATTTCTCAATTGAGGCTGGATCCCCACCATTTATAGTAATGATGGATTTTGGGGATGGCGACTCTACCGGAATCATTGACGTTGCAGGAACTACATACACGGTAGAACACACCTATCCCGACCAGGGCGATTACGAATGGAATTTTCAGGCTGCAGAAGCAGCCGAGTTTGGAACTTCAGGTACTATCTCAGAATTATTGACACTGGAAGGACCTACAGTCAACCTCAGCAGCAGTCCTTTCCCTCCCCTCTTTGTTGTGGGTGATGAAGGCATTGTGGATTTTTCAACAATAGTATCAAACGGCACACTTCCTTACACATACGCCTGGGATCTGGATGGGGACGGTAATTTTGAGAGTGGCGAAACCGGAGAAACTGCAGTTGGAACGTACACCGATCCTGGCAAATCCTATCCTCAAGTGCTGGTCACGGACGGATGCAGCTTTACGGGTTCAGACACGATGCCAGTTGTAGTTGCAGATCCAGAAGATGCCTGCCATCCAATGGCTCAGAAAATCTCTGATGGTGTCAATACTATCTTCCCAGATCAGTCCGGCGACCTTTATACCTGCGAAGATGTTTATGCGCTGTTCGAGAACGAATCCGAAGAAAATAACCTCGGATTTGGCCGAATGTGGAAAGCCTATCATCTGGCAGAGTCCATGGAAGAACTCACCTGGGAAGACATCCTGGACTGGCATCTTAATCAGAGCGGCTGGGGATCACTGCTGCAATTGGACCGCTTTGCTGACCTGCTGGAAGATCATGACCTGCCAGAACTGATGGGACTGGTGATGAGTGAAGACTACAGCCTGGCTGACGTGAGAACAGCTGTACGTTCGGTTACCCGCTACGAAGCTGACTTCGAGGATGCGCTGGCCAGGATCCTGGAAGGCGCTACAACGGGAGAACTGGGACAGTTCTATAAGCTGGCAGCCGATCTAGAAACCGATGTTGAAATCCTGGATGGATATCTAGCCGACGGTTTAACCCTGGCTGAATTGAAACATACTTCCAAATTTGCAGACCGTATGGAAATGGATTGGACTGAAATCGCAGATGCCCGCAGCGAGGCTGATAGCTGGGGAGATATCAACCAGGCCTACAATCTTGCTACTGATGAGATCAGCGCTACAGAGATCCTGATCATCGGCGTCAAGGATTACAGGGAGTCCCTCCGGGATGAAGATAAGGCAGCCCGTGAAAACAAGAAGGCAGCTCAAACAGAAGAAAAGACCCAGCAGACCGCAGAAAAGCTTGCTGAGCAGTTTTCCGCCGAATTTGGTGATGTGATGAACCTGCTCAATGGAGAATGTGAAGGTGAATGGGCTTGTGTGCGAAAAGCCTTGCGTGACCAGGAAGGCGAGGTGTCAGAAGGTTTTTCTGAAAAGGACATTCAAACCGCCCAGCAGATTGGGTCAAAATACGGTTATGGCTATGAGGAGGTACTGGCTTATCACAAAGAATACTGTGGTGGGGATTGGACCTGCACCCGGGCCTATTTCCGGGAGCAGTACATGGACACAAAAGAGACTGGTAAACCCAACAAATAAGACCGGGTTACAGAAAACAATAAAACCGGGTGAGAAATTCTCACCCGGTTTTATTTTATACCAATATCTCAAAACCCCCTTTAGTTAGGCGATTTGTCTATGCTATACTCAAAACAATTCCCTTTCCCCATATTCATTATTTCGGGATGTCACTCTCCGGGATGACCACAGAAAGAACCACACCTGATCGGACGTGAAGAAAATACACACGAAAATTTCAAGAGGAGCAGATGCAGGGTTATATTGGATCGCTAACTATCATTTTGTTGATCGGATTGGTTATTTTCCGGGTATCCTCGATGAGGAAACAAGGTATTAGTGCAATGCTTTTTGGGAAAATCGACAAGACGGATTTTCTCATACCCCCTTTTGCGTTGTTCTATTTTTATATGATATTTGCCGCCACTTTCAACTTGCCGACCATCAGCAAACAGCAAATCTTTGATTCAGAAATAGCAGCCTGGATTGGAGTGATCTTATGTTTGACTGGTTTGGTCCTTTTCATCCTCAGCATGATATCCTTCGGATCAAGTTTCAGGGTCGGTATTGATATCGATCATCCTGATAAACTGATCACAACAGGGATCTTCGCCTATACTCGAAATCCCATCTATGTAGCATTCTGGATTATTCTGCTGGGACAGTTCCTGGTATTTCCAAACTGGATCCTCTTGGTCTATTTAGGAGCAGCAACGTTATTATTCCACCGCCAGGTCCTGCTGGAAGAGGCTTTCTTGAAAGAAAATCATGGCCAGGATTTTTCGGCGTATTGTGATCGTGTCAAAAGATATATTTGAGGTTGAAAGAGAGGTTGGAAGTAATGGGCGCAAAAACCATCATCAAATCTGACTTGATCGCTCCCTGCGGCATGAATTGTGCCCTTTGTATGGCCCGCCTGATCAGAGTAAAGGACCAATGCCCCGGATGCCGCGGAGAAGATGTTTACAAACCCAAAAATTGTGTTAACTGTGTGATCGTTAACTGCGACCACTTCCAAGAAACAAATCACAAATATTGCTCATCAAAGTGTGAAAATTTCCCCTGCACCAGATTAAAGAACCTGGATAAGAGATATCGAACCAAATACCGTATGAGTATGATCGAAAACTTAACATTTATTGAAGAATATGGGATCAGAGCCTTTGTTAGAAATGAAAAAGTACGTTGGACCTGCCTGGTTTGTGGTGGAACTATCTGTGTTCACAGGGGATTTTGTTCGACCTGTGGAACTGAAATGAGTGGCGAAATTTTGGTGATCCAGGAATGAGGATCCTCGGTCTAGTTATCGTGGGCGTCGGAAAGCTGTTTGTACAACTTCGCAGGTTACCAAATGACAAGCTATTGGATTCTGAAAACTAAACAAAGGCGATAACTATGTTTCAAACTCAAATCATTTTATACCTGCAATCATTTGCGACTACCGGTTTGACCTCCCTGGTCCGTGCCATAACAGAGTTGGGAGATGAAAAGATACTGGCAGGGATCCTATTGCTGATCACATTTGGAGTGAGTTATAGAAAGGGAATCCTTATCATGCAATCCTTTCAATGGACGTTAATGCTCACCTCCGGATTTAAAAACCTGTTTTCGATGCCGCGGCCAACCTATGTCAACGGTGACATTCAGAATCTCCAGCATAATTATTTCGATGAGACACCATTCGTCAGCTCTGGTGCGGAATCATTCTTCGGGTGGATCGATCCCGTAATTCTTAAAACCTTTCGCAGTCTTAAAAGCACAGATTACGGCTTCCCTTCGGGCCACACATCTGCTGCAGCTGCACTCTGGGGAGGAATCGCTCTCGTATTTCAAAAGCGATCCCTTTACCGGATCGCAGCTGTGATCGCTTTGCTGGTGGCATTCTCCAGAATGTATCTTGGAAGACATTTTCTGGGAGACGTTGTGGGGGGATTAACTCTCGCTGGATTAATCATCCTCCTAACCCATTTCTTTTTCTACAAGGTTGGATTCGAGGAGAGTATCTTTAATCAGGGGACGTTTGCCCTGAAAGTCAAACTACCCAACATTCTGTCAATTTTATTTATGTTTGTCCTGCCTCTTATGCTTGCCGTGGTCTCAGCTGATATCTTTGGTGACAGCGCCGGTTACCTGGTCGGAGCTAATACAGCTTTACTTTTGGTAATGTCCATTGGTATGCCAGAAGAATCGGGGTCCGTAGTCCAGCGAGGATTGCGATTTATCCTGGGAGTCGGTTTGTTTTTCGCCGTGGAAAATATTGTGGAGGCCGGGATCGATCTTCTTAATCTCAGTCAGATCGATTTTTTGACAGAATTCCTGCCTGCTTTTTTCGCTACTTTCATCAGTTTGGCAGGTACTATCCTGATAGGATACAGATTGAAAATATACCGGAAAAAAGCTCCACTCTCTCCTCAAGGAAAATACGATAATCCCGGATCTGATATGTAGAGCTGCAGGATTGATTGTCACTGTGGATAAAATGGACTGGTCATTTGCCAGGCACAGGTAGGTGGTTATCCATTCCAAAAAATTACCCTGCCAGGGCATCCACCCTATTCAGGCGGAAAATGGCTCCAGGTCCAACCCATAAATCAAAAATTTATCTGTTTTCCCCAAGATAACGATAACTTATCCTTATCAATCAGGGGTTTATGATAAGAATCATAAAAAATAAGGATATATTGGCTTGTAAAATTCCCGGCAGTCATTATAATAACGGAGTAATCTTTAGCTTATTCATCAAAAAATATTATCATCAACACCGCCGCTCCTATCCCACTAGCGAGCCCCGCGTTAATCAGGAGTCTGACATCATCGAGGGAATACCAATCTAAACCTTTAAAATACTTCGTCAGCACGGGAAGATTCCGTGCTGACGGTTAATTGTCAAAATACAATTCATTATTAGGAGGCATGATGGGTGGACTTGAAACACTTCAGAACGCAACACTATTCGAACAGATCGGCTTATTCGCCGTCCTGCTCACAGCCATTGCTGCTCTGATCTACGCCTGGTTTCTGGCCCGTGAAGTCTTGCGGGAAGATCCAGGAACTGAAAGGATGCAGGAGATCTCTGGCGCGATCAGGACGGGAGCAATTGCCTATCTGAACAAACAAATGGAAGTGGTAATCCCACTTTCTTTTGTTCTGGCAATCGTACTATTCTTTACTGCGCACCTGGCAGATGCTCCCCTGGCCATATCCATCGGCCGTGGCGCGGCTCTTCTGCTTGGCGCCAGCTGCTCACTCGCTATCGGCCAGATCGGTCTGCGCGTGGTCGGCACCCGCGGCAACGTCCGGGTAGCCAACCAGGCCCGTCTGGGCTCATTCGCAGGCGCTCTGCGAGTTGCCTACCGATCCGGCACCATCGCTGGTATGCTGGCAGATGGTCTGGGTCTTTTAGGCGGCACGGTCATCTTTTTGCTTTATGGAGTTCACGCCCCGGAAGTCCTGCTGGGCTTCGGCTTTGGCGGCACCCTTTTGGCTATGTTCATGCGAGTCGGTGGTGGAATTTATACCAAGGCTGCTGACGTTGGCGCAGATCTGGTTGGTAAAGTGGAAGCTGGCATTCCAGAAGATGACCCCCGCAACGCTGCCGCAATCGCTGACCTGGTTGGCGATAACGTGGGTGACTTCAGCGGTATGGCCGAGGACGTCTTTGAATCCTACGAAGTGACCATAGTTTCAGCTATGATCCTGGGTTTGGCTGTAATGCAGCTTGATCCCACCCAGAGCCTTAAATGGATCGTCTTCCCTCTCCTGGTCCGAGCTATCGGCGTATTCTCCAGTATCATCGGAACCTACGCCGTTTCTATGTGGCCGACCAAGGGAGACGCATTCCGGGCCATGGATCTCTCCTACGATCTTTCGTCCATTATTTCAACCGTGTCTTTCTTCTTTTTATCCCTTTACTATGTCAAGGACCTGCGTCTCTTTGCAGCCACGGCGGCAGGCATTCTGCTGGCTGTTGGATTTAATAAATACACGGCACTTTTCACCGAACGCGAAACACCATCGGTAAACCGCTTGGTGAAATCTGCCAAAACAGGCGAGGCAACCATCATCCTGGCTGGATTGGCGATCGGGTACGAAAGCACTGTCTGGGCAGTGATGATCATTGTGGCCGCTATCTTGTTATCAGTTGGCATCTATACTGTAACCATTCCAGCTGCTCTTGTCCCAATAATCATTATCGGGTCGGTTATCCTGGGAGCCGTGGTAGGCATCTTTCTCGCCATCAAATCCAAAAAGATAGAAAACGGGATCTTTGCCGGCATAGGTATGGTTGTAGTAGGTTTGATCATCAGCAGCTTTGCACCTGCCCCCGCTGGCCATGAGTTCATTTACATCATGTACTCAATTGCGCTGGCAGGTATCGGCATGCTTTCCCATACTGGCAACAACCTGGCCATGGATGCCTTTGGCCCGCTGGCCGACAACGCCGGCGGCATTGCAGAGATGTCCAAGGAAGATTTCAAGGATCCTGAAAGCCAGAGAACCCTGGCAACCCTGGACAGCGTAGGAAACACCACCAAAGCCATCACCAAGGGCATCGCCATCGCTTCGGCGGTGATCGCAGCTCTGAGTTTGTTCGCTTCTTTCATTGAAGTTACAGGACTCGAAGTCGAAGGCCTGAACATCGCTGACCCCCTAGTTTTTGTGGGTTTGTTGATAGGCGGCGCCTTACCCTTCCTGTTCAGTTCGATCCTGCTGCGGGCAGTTGAACGCGCAGCTGGATTGATCATCGAAGAAGTTCGCAAGCAGTTCAAGATCCCTGGCGTGATGGAAGGCACAGTCAAACCTGACTATGCCGTGGTAGTGCGCATCTGCACTAATGCTGCCCAGCGTGAGCTGATCGTTGTGGCTATGCTCGGTATCCTGGTTCCCATCATCGTCGGCTTCCTGATCGGCGTCAGAGCCCTGGGCGGCTTCCTGGCAGGCATCATCGTAACCGGCCAGCTGCTGGCTGTCTTTATGGCCAACGCAGGCGGTGCCTGGGACAACGCCAAAAAGCAGATCGAGGATGAACCCTCAGATCCTGCCAACAACACAGGAAAAGGCTCCGAACGCCACAAAGCAGGTGTGATAGGCGACACGGTCGGTGATCCCCTTAAGGATACCGCCGGCCCTGCTCTCAACCCGATGATCAAGGTTGTGAACCTGGTATCGCTCCTGGCAGCTCCACTGATCATCAGCGTGGCCGCTGCAGGCGGGACAATGAAAACCGTCGCCATCATCATTGCAGTTGCCAGTCTGATGGCTTTAATGTTTGGTATCTCTTTCAGTCTGCGAGAAGCCAAGGACATAGCCGACTAAGAACCAGATAGTAAAACCCGTAAACTCCATAAAAGGGATTGTTTTCATCAGAAAACAATCCCTTTTCTTATTAATAAGGTAGCTGCGAATCTAAATTAATACCGGATTAGGCTTTACCAGTATGCTCGATTACCGATATATAATATAAGCAAATAACTAGTCAATTTGACCGTTCAAAACCGGTATCCGATCATCTATATTCAGTAGGTAATTGAGATGAAAACAAATAACAAACGCATCAAGGAGGAACTCGCTACGCCAGCCCGCTGATTCGAGGTGTCAGGAGGCATAAAATTGGTACTGAGGAAAAGATGAGAAATAAAGGCTGGCGTTACTGGTTCAATCTCGGGGGTTTTGGCCTGGTTGTATTAGGTGGCGTGGTTGTTGCGGGTTTAGCTGGCGCATCCTACAGGAGCACAATGCGATACCTGCAGCCCAGCCGACAAGGGCAAACAGTAACTGAAACACCCTCGATGTATGGAGTTGGTTATGAAAACATCCGTTTGCTGACAAGCGACGGAATTGAATTATCCGCCTGGTACACATCCCCGCAAAACGGGTCGCTGATCCTGGTTGCCCACGGCCATGGAGAGAGGCGATCTGTGGATCAATATTTGATGTATGCCCAAAATGGGTATGGGGTGCTGGCATGGGACTTTCGAGCGCATGGCGAGAGTGGTGGGGAATTGAGCACACTTGGATTTCATGAAGCATTGGATGTAGAAGCGGCGTTGGATTATGTATTACTCCAAGAAGATGTGAAGCATATCGGGGCCTGGGGTGGGTCAATGGGAGCAGTGGCAGTTATTGAACTGGCAGCGAGACGGGTTGAGATAGAGGCTGTCGTTGTTGATAGTGCTTTTCCGACATTGGAAGATGAATTGAGATTGGCGGTTTCAAATAATGCTTTTCTCCCTTTTATTCGATTCTTTGCAGAAAAGAAAGCCGGGGTTGATATGGATCTACTACGTCCGGTTGATCGCATCGGGGACTTAAGTCCGAGGCCGATAATGATCATCCAGGGAGAAGCAGATCATATGATTCCAGTAAATTCTGGCCAGAGATTGTATGAAGCGGCGGGAGAGCCACGGTATTTGTGGACCGAAGCAGAGGCGAATCATGTAGGGATGTTTAGTCGGTATCCCGAGAAGTATGAAGAGCTGGTGGTTGGGTTTTTCGATGAGTATTTATTGCAGGGGGGTGAGTAGGTGAGTGCTTCTTAACCCCCACTCCACCCGACAGCCTGCGGCGGATCGGGAACCGAGGCCAGAAGACAGGGAAAAACAGACCCGGCAGGGTAGATTGCAAAGCTCAGTGCGCTAATTTGAAATATGTCTGCTTATAAAGATGATCCTTTTCCAAACCTAATCATTTCCTATAATCAAGCTGCTGATCTTAGGGAAAAAAATGATGTTTCGGATTGGAAGAAGGAACTCAGGAAAGGATATCCTCAGTCTCCTCGAAGAGGAAGGTAAATCCACGTTAATTGACATTGGTGCTGGTACCGGTGTTCACGCTAAGTATTTTCAAGAACGGGGTATCGATGTCACCTGTATCGATTTATCTCCAGCACTGATCGAGAAATGTCGTGAAAAAGGTTTAAGAAGTTATGAAGCCAACATTCTGGAAATAACCGGTTTCGAACACCAATTTGGGGCTGCTTTTGCTCTGAATTCCCTGCTTCATATACCAACCAACCGTTTGCAGGATGGATTATCTAATATTTCGAATTTCCTGGAACCAGATGGATTATTGTTTTGGGGACAATATGGAGGCGATTATCGGGAAGGTGTGTATCAAGACGATAAATATTATCCAAAACGATTCTTTTCGTTATTAGATGATAATCAGATCAGAGAATTTGCTTCAAAATATTTCACTTATTGAGAGCTTTGATCAGATCATAATCAAAGATATGTCCCCTCTATATTTTCAGGCTATGATATTGAGAGTAAAAACGGAATCAAAATAACAAACAAACCCTCACTCCCCTTCGTATTCGCTCGGGGGAGACCACCCGACAGCGCCTTCGGCGCGCTAAGCAGTAATTTTAGTAAGAGTATGACTTCCCGGTTCTGGAAGAAATCGAAGTATTATGCTATGCTCAAATCTACTTACTATTTGCAAATCCGGGTGTGTGCCACTTAGCAGGAATCGTCCGCTGAGTCTTAAAAAGCAAAAGGAGAAAAAATGGAATTCGTAAAAGTTCTCGAAGCAGCCGAATTATCTAACAATCAGATGGTCATGGTTGTGGTGGGCGGGAAGGAAGTTCTCCTGGCAAACGTGGATGGTTCCTATCATGCCATTGCCAATAAGTGCACACATTTGGGAGGTTCTTTGGCAAAAGGTGTTTTGGATGGAAGCACAGTGACCTGCCCCAGACACGGTGCTCAATTTGATGTGAAAACAGGGGAAGCTGTGGGGGAGGCCAAGATCGCATTTATGAAAATGGGGGTGAAAAATGAAGAGAGGTATGTTGTCAAAGTTGAGGGTACGAATATCATGATAGGGATTCCTGATCAGGGTAGGCCCGAAAATGGACTCCGAAGAGAAGACTTCCGGTTTGTTATTTGTCTACCTCATATTGATATAGATTAATTTACAACTGATTTTAACAAAACTAGAGATTGACATGGGTTTCCATTTTTCGCTGTTGAATTCAGGAGGAATAATGAGTTATCAAAAAAATCGCGCCATTCGGTTCATCTTCTTTCTACTAGCTGCAATATGATGAAGGAATATCTCCTACAGTTGAAATATAAACAATTCCTGATTTTGTTTCTAATTCTGAAGAAAGGGTGTGGTGATGGAATCTGTGATGGACCAGAAACAACAAGTACCTGCCCGGAAGATTGCCAGACTATTCAGGCAGCTGCTCCTTCATCAACCTCAGAGATTCCTCCACTATATTTCTTCTCACACGATCCATGCACATGGATCTGATGAGTTCCTGCCATATACAGGTCCAGCCAAGAATGAGATCGATTCAGAAGCTGCTGAGAACATGATAGCCGCCATCGATGGTATCGCGGAAGTGCTGGATAAATATGGAGTGAAGGGAACATGGGAATTTCTCCCTGCGACTGTCGAAGGTCTTCAAGCTTATCAGGGAAAGGACCACATCTTTGGACAGCTGTTAGCAAACGGCCACGAGATCGGCGTGCACACTCACAAACTGGAAGATATTGCTCCAGCAGTCGAGGCTCTGCAAAGCATGGGCATTTCTCCAATTACTACTTCTGGTTTTCTGGCCCAAGTTTCCAAAGTTGGGGCGGGAGATGTTCAGGCTGCGATGTCCCTTGCAATCCAAATCCCTGTTGAAAGGCCTGACCGTCGGCACAGCCAACCTATCTCCTGGGGGAGATATGAATACTATCAGTTCAGCCTGCCAAAATGTACTTGGTGTGGGCAATGATATGTGGCAGGAAACAGGCAACCTTATGTTCCCCTGGCGTCCAGATTATCTCCATCAAGATATCTGTACCCACAACCCTCAAGGGGAGTTGTTAATCATTGACCACGTTTCCATTGAATGGGTGATCCTTCCGGAAGAGGGAAGGGCTGCTGATGTAGTAGATACCCGACACTTCAATCAGCTGAAAGATAAATTCGAGGCAGCAATCATGTATATGGAGGAAAAGCAGCCTGACCACCCGGCTGCCTGGGGGTTCGTAACTCATGTTATAGAATACGCGGTGGGAGGTAAAGCTGAAAACCCACCTCTTCCTGAGTCACTGGCAGCATTGGATGAATTCCTTTCCTATGTCGATATTAAACACCAAGAAGGACAGGTAATTTATGCCACTTCCGGTGAGATTGCGGAGATTGTCGCTTCCCAGGAGTAGGAAAATGGTGGCTGCATTTTCTGATTAAAAATTAATACAATTACTTCTCTCAACATTATGCGCGGATATATCAGATACCAGGGATTGATCATCCAGGACCATAAGATCCTCTTGATCAGGGGATACGAAATTCCAACCGGCATCTGCTTCTGGGTCATACCGGGTGGTCATCGAGAGGCTGAGGAGTCAGAAGAGGATTGTGTTATCAGGGAGATGAAAGAAGAGACCAATCTTGATGTCCGGGTGGAAAAGCTGCTGGATGAGGTGTCATTTGCTCTCGATGGGCCAGACGCAGTCAATAAATCCTACCTGTGCAAGCCGATCGCAGGTCAGCCGGAACCCGGAGCAGAACCGGAGGATCAAAATTTCGAAATCGCCGCCTTGCGCTGGTTCGACCTGAGGGATGAAACCAGCTGGAGTGTTGACCTCAAGAATGATCCTTTTACTTATCCCCAGCTCGTGAAGGTCAGGAAACTCCTGGGGTATGCTGACTAAATTTAAAACAGGCCTACCTAAGAACTGTTGACCAGTTATATCCCCGGAGAAGGCAATCCTTCCCCTTTCTACTATAAACTTGGATTCGAAGAAACAGGTCAAAATGAGGACGGCGAAAAAGTGCTTCGACTTGAACGCTAATCCCAAACCCGTCTCCAGTCTTCCGTCCTCCGTCCCCGGTCTTTCTGGTTCAAATACCTCTTCTATAAAACAGTGATAAACTCATCCTAAGGAAATCATCTTATGGAGAAAATTACAGTCTACTGCGGCTCAAGTCCTGGAAAAAACAAGAAATTCCACCAGGTAGCCAGGGAGTTGGGTAAGGTTCTGGCTGAGCGAGAGATCAGCCTGGTTTATGGGGGCGGGAGCGTTGGTTTAATGGGCATCCTGGCCAGATCTGTGATCGATCATGGTGGTCATGTGATCGGGGTGATACCGAAGGCGATCGCCGAAATGGAAGTGGCCTTTACCGATCTGCAGGATCTGAGAGTCGTGGAGGATATGCACAGCCGTAAAAAAATGATGGCAGATCTGGCAGATGCTTTTATCACCCTGCCTGGCGGAATGGGCACTATTGAAGAGTTGATGGAGATCCTGACCTGGGCCCAGCTGGGATTCCATCACAAACCCTGTGGAATCCTGAATATCGACGGCTTTTATGACCAGCTTTTAAGCTTTCTGGACCGCCTGGTTGAGGACCAATTTGTCGCTCCAGAACACCGTTCTATGTTATTGGTTGATCAGAACCCGGAGGGTTTGCTGGATCAGTTCTTAGCTTACCAGCCGCCACGTATCGATAAAGCGAAGAGAGCGTTAAAACTTAGTGAGGAAAATAGTTAGTACTTGTACCAGTCAGGACATATATGATGATTTGGAGGATCTCGTGTTCTTTGTAGATAAACCATTTGTTTCTGATTTTTTCAAGGAAACTATTCGCGATCATTCTATTCCGGTTGTGGGTACGGAGATCTCCCGCGAGATGGGTCTGTTGCCTGGCACCAAGATCATTTCTGAAGAAGAAGCAATCCAATCAGTTCGGGATGGCTGCGCGGATCTGCTCTACACTACTTCCGAGAATGCCCTGGGCTGGATCATTAAGAACCTGGCCTTCAGTGACCTGGTGGAAAAGATAGAATTTTTTAAGAATAAAGTGGCTTTCAGGGAACTAACCAAAAGCCTGGTTCCTGATTTCTTCTTTCAAGAAGTCTGTTTAGAAGATCTTATAGACCTTCCCCACCCCAGGAAGGATATCCCGCTTATCATCAAACCCACAACTGGATTTATGAGTGAAGGTGTATTTAAAGTACAAAATGAAAGAGATTGGGAACAGACCAAAATCAGGATCCTGGCTGAGAGGGAAAAATCCAGAGACCTCTATCCACCAGAAGTTGTCGATTCGAGTTCCTTGATCATTGAGCAGTGTATCAAGGGTGAGGAGTTTGCCCTGGATGCCTATTTTGACGACGTTGGTGAGGCTGTGATCTTAAATATCTTGAGTCATACTTTCTCATCAGCAGATGATGTTGGCGACCGGATCTATACCGGTTCCAAAGAGATCATTGAAAAGAACCTGCTTGAGTTCACTGAATTTGCTTCAAAAATAGGAAAATTGGCAGGGGTCAAGAATTTCCCGGCCCACATCGAACTAAGAAGGAATCCCAACGGCACCTTAATTCCGATCGAGATCAACCCTTTGAGATTCGGAGGCTGGTGCACCACAGCGGATCTGACTTATCTCGCTTACGGATTCAACCCATATGTGTATTATTATTCAAAATTAAAACCGGACTGGGATGAACTGCTCAAGAACAAGGCCGGCAAACTTTTCAGCATAATCATCCTGGACAATTCCACTGGGCTTGATCCAGCCAAGATCGATCATTTCGATTATCAAAAACTACTCTCTGGATTTGAAAATCCCCTTGAACTTCGCAAATTCGATTTTAAAGAATACCCTGTATTTGGTTTTTTGTTCACTGAAACCAGTACTGAAAATGAAATAGAATTAAAACGGATCTTGAAATCAGATCTAAGAGAATTCATCTCAATTATGGACACCTAATACCACTGGAGTACCAGACCAGATTGCAGGGATCACACGATCACAATCCCCCGACAAGGAGAATCAATGGCAAACAGTTCCTCCCCAAAAGAACTCTCCAATTTTTCGCGGCTCAAATGGGCCATTGCAGGATGTCTGGGCGGTATTCTTCTAATTTCGGGATGTGGTGCCCAGGAAACTCAGGCGCCTACCCTGACCCCCAAACCAAAAGAAGTGGAACTGATCAAGGATCTCCCCTACCACCCGGATGGCACTGATTATCACTTGCTGGACCTCTATCTTCCTGCCGGGAAGGAAGGTCCATTTCCAGTTCTGGTCATGATCCATGGTGGGAACAGCGATAAGAGCGATCTGCTCATCTGGGGGCAAACTTTTGCAAGGAAAGGTTACGCTGCAGTCTCCATCAATCACCGCCAATGGCCAGACCATTCCTATCCAGTCCATGTTGAGGATGCTTTTTGCGCACTTGCCTGGATCATCCATTCAGCCAATGATTATTCGCTTGACGCCAACCAGATCGTCGTGATGGGACACAGTGCAGGTGGAACGCTGGCAGCGACCCTTGGTGTGATAAATAATCCGGAGAAGTTCCTGGAAAACTGTCCCTATCCTCTAAATGATAACCATTCCATCAAAGGTGTAATTGCGTTTACTGTTATCTTTGATTACCTGCAAGCAGCAGCTGAATCACCCAGCCTTGAGGACTATACAATCGATTTACTGGGAGGTTCATATGAGGAAATTCCAGAGATCTGGCAGGAAGCGTCTGCAGCTAATTGGGTAGACGGAAACGATCCACCCTTCTTATTGATCCACGGTGGAAATGACCAGAGTATCTCTCCTGAACAATCCATCCAGGCTGCAGAAATCTTACAAGAAGCAGGAGTGGCTGCAGATCTACTTTTAATTCCGAATGCCAGCCATATGCAGATAAAAAGCAGCAGTCAATCCATAAAAGCAGTCGAAGAATTCTTATCAGAAATCATTCAATAAAAGGGATATAGAATGGATACTATCAAAGTTGGCCTGGCTCAGATCGCACCGGTCTGGTTGAACCGTGAAAAGACACTGAACAAAATTGAAGATTATGTCCTACAAGCCGGGAAACAGGACTGCGATCTGGTGGTATTTGGAGAAGCGCTGATCCCGGGGTATCCCTTCTGGGTGGAACGCACGGATGGCGCTCGTTTTAACAACAAGGTCCAGAAAGAACTCTATGCACACTACCAGGATCAGGCGGTGCAGATCGAAGCCGGACACCTGGATTCTCTAAAAGAGGCCGCCCGTACAAATCATCTGGCAATTTATATCGGCACTATTGAGCGCCCCTCAGATCGGGGGGGGCACAGCCTGTATTGCTCCCTGGTGTACATTGATCCTGCGGGAGAAATTGGCTCAGTTCATCGAAAAATGATGCCCACCTATGAAGAACGCCTGGTCTGGTCCACGGGGGATGGACATGGACTGCAAACCCACTCCCTGGGCTCCTTTACAGTTGGCGGACTTAACTGCTGGGAGAACTGGATGCCCTTATCCCGAACAGCCCTGTACGCCATGGGAGAGGACCTGCACGTGGCGGTCTGGCCCGGAAGCCAGCGCAACACCTTTGATATCACCAAATTCATCGCCAAGGAATCCCGGTCCTATGTGATATCTGTTTCGGGCTTGATGCGGAAAACAGATATCCACCCTGACCTGCCCCACAGCCAATTGATATTGGATAACAGCGAAGACACCCTGGCGGACGGAGGATCCTGCCTGGCTGGACCAGACGGGGAATGGATCATAGAGCCTGTGGTCGGGCAAGAAACCCTGATTACTGCTGTGATATCCCATCGGAAAGTTCGGGAAGAAAGGCAAAATTTCGACCCAACCGGCCATTACAGTCGTCCGGATGTAACCCGCCTGGTGGTCAATCGGGAGCGTCAGAGTGTATTGGAAATAACTTCAGACAATCAAGGAAACACGGATGAAGATTAATCCCTTTAAACTGGAACAATACTTTGAAAAATATGAATTTAACACCAAATACCTGCTGGGCAGTTCCGATTGTGAATCGTTCTCGGTCAAAGATCTCCTGGATCTGGAAGATGGAGCTTCAGACATGTTCCAGGGGCAATGGCTGGGATATACAGAATCCCAGGGCAGTCCTTCATTAAGGGAAGAAATCAGCCATATTTATGAAAGCATATCCCCGGATCAGATTCTGGTCCACAGCGGGGCAGAAGAAGCCATTTTTACATTTATGCAGGCAGCCCTGGAGCCAGGAGATCATCTGATCGTCCATTGGCCTTGTTACCAATCCTTATTTGAAATTGCGTCCAGTATGGGCTGCCAGATTACCCACTGGGAAACCAGGGAGGAGAATGGTTGGGCTTTGGATCCAGATGAACTGGATAAATTGGTCCAGCCCAACACCAGGATGATTGTGATCAACACTCCTCACAATCCAACTGGTTATCAAATGTCAAAAAAGATCTACCTGGATACCTGGGCATTCGCTCAGTCACACGGAATACTCTTTTTCTGCGATGAGGTCTACCGGGAATCGGAATACGACCAGGCCAACCGGCTGCCCGCGGCATGCGATCTTGGTGATCTTGGTGTGTCCCTGGGCGTGATGTCAAAAACCTATGGACTGGCGGGTTTAAGGATCGGCTGGATTGCCACGAAAAATCAGCAGCTTTACCAGAAAATAGAAAAAATCAAGGCCTACACGACCATTTGCAACAGCGCACCCAGCGAATTTCTAGCCGAATTGGCCTTAAGGCATAGAGAAAAACTTGCGGCCCGGAACCTGGGAATCATCAGCGGGAATCTGGTCCTGCTGGAGAGTTTTTTTGCTAGACACGAGGAACGATTCAGCTGGGTGAAACCCATTGCAGGGCCAATCGCCTTTCCGAGATTGATCGGACAGGAAGTAGACGAGTTTTGTAAGCAGCTGGTTAGGGTCCAGAGTGTGATGTTACTGCCCGGCACAGTTTATGACCATCCCGGGAATCATTTCCGGATCGGGTTCGGACGAAAAAATATGCCGGAAGCGCTGGAACGGCTAGAAGAATTCTTGATGTAAAAACTTCTGAAATCTTCAGGCCAACATACAAAACTTCGGAAGTCTTGAAAAATACCCCTACTTGAAGATTTTCCCCCTGAAGACTTCCGAAGTTTATAAAAGGGATTACTTGTCAAATTTTCGGTAGCTTCGATTCACTAAAAATGATAAATTCTTGTATAGAAGAATTATTAATTTCTACAAGGATTTAATTTTATGAGTACACTGACATTCCAGGAAAAATTCGATGTTATCGGTACCCAGGATCCTTCTTATGAAGGGCTCTTTATCACCGGTGTAAAAACCACCGGGATATTCTGCCGGCCCTCCTGCCGGGCCCGGAAACCCAATATAGAAAATGTGGTCTTTTTTGACTCTGCTAAAAGCGCCCTGCAGCATGGCTTTCGCCCCTGCAAAATCTGCAAGCCCATGGAACAACTTGCTGAGACGCCTGATTATATCCAGTCCCTGATCGGCGAGCTGCATAAAAATCCCTACAGCCGCATCAAGGACAGCGATCTGGTGGAACGAGGGTTGGAACCCAATCATATCAGGCGCTGGTTTAAAACCCACCATCAGATGACTTTCCAGGCCTATCAGCGAATGCTGCGCATTAATTTGGCCTATCAAAAGATCGAAAGCGGCAAATCAGTGCTCGATTCAGCCCTGGAAAGCGGCTACGACTCCCTCAGCGGATTTAACGAAAGCTACCGGGCGATATTCGGCGAGCCGCCTACCAGCCCGGGTAAAAAGGACCTGATCCATATCACGCGTTTTTCAACCGAGATCGGTCCCATGTTTGCCGGTGCCAGCAGCCAGGGAATTTGCTTGCTGGAATTCACTGACAGAAGGATGCTGGAGACCGAGTTCAGGGATCTCCGGAAGAGGCTCAACGCTGTGATCCTGCCTGGTGAGAATCCCCACCTTAAACAAGTTGAAAGAGAACTTGAGGAATATTTCCAGGGAAAAAGAAAAGAATTCAGTGTTCCCTTGCACACGCCGGGAACAGAGTTCCAGCAGTCAGTTTGGAATGGTCTAAAGAAAATACCTTACGGCCAGACCCGCTCATACAAAGAACAAGCCATTAATCTTGGCAAACCCAAGGCAGTCCGGGCAGTTGCTTCGGCCAATGGACACAACAGGGTTGCGATCATCATTCCCTGCCACCGGGTGATCGGTTCTGATGGAAAACTGGTCGGATACGGGGGTGGTTTACACCGCAAGAAATGGCTCCTCGACCATGAAAAGGCTACTATATAAAATACAATTCACAACAGTAAAATAAAAAGCCCCCGATGGGGGCTTTTATTTATTCTTCGTCTTTGAAACTGAGATATACTTTTTTAGTTCTTCTCCAGCGAAAGTAAATACTCACAATATAACTTGACAGAATCACTGTGAGAATCAGGTAACCAGCGATCATATAATCAAAAGTATCGGGTACAAATAATCTACTTAACATTCTTCAGCTCTCCTTCTCGTAGGATTTAATTCTCAATTCAGTAACACTGGACTGCAGTCTTCCCAATCGGATCCGGTGCCAGAGCAAATCAGCAAATAAGACTGAAAAAGCCGCTAGGCTGAAAAAGAATGCCGTTTTCATAGGTGCATCCATATTAAATCCCCCCTGGCTGGCTGCTTCAGCGCCGCCGATCACCACCGGATGGATGGTTCGCAAAAGGCGAATCGAGATAAAGGTCAGGGGCACACTGACAGAACCAAAGATGGCATATATCGCTGAGAAGCGAGCCCTCTTACCTGGATCATCCACGCCGGAGCGCAGCAGCATGTAAGCTGCATAGATCAACTCTACGATCGCAGCAGTGGTTAAACGGGGGTCCCAGGTCCACCATGTATTCCAAACCGGCCTGGCCCAGATCGATCCCATAATAATGGCTACCAAAAAGAACACCAGACTGATTTCCACTGCTCCCAGACCAACTATATCCCAAATTTCCTTTTCATTTCTGAGATAGAAAAAGCCTGCTACAGCCGCAACCAGGAAACCCAGCATACCAACCCAGGCAGTCCCAACATGAAAATAAAATACTTTTTGAACCTGGCCCATCATCTCTTCCACAGGGGCATAAAAGAAAACCAAACCAGCCGCAATCAGGATCATTAAGGCGGCAATTATATCTAAGGCCGTTAATAAACGAGGTTTATTTTGCATGGATCATTCCTCCAAAATATAGTCAAATACCATAATAGCTACTGCTAAAAAGATCATGTCGTAGGCAACCAGAATATTGATCCAGGAAGAGAAATCTTCCAGGGGCAGTGCCTGGATAAAACCCTGGCTTGCTTTTACGGCAGCGATCACCACTGGCAGCGTCAAGGGGAAAAGCAGGATCGGAAGCAGGATATCCCTGGTTCTGGTCTGAACTACCATGGTTGCCAGCAGGGTTCCTACCGCTACATACCCGATCGATCCCAGCAGCACAACCGCCAGGAAACCCGGTTGAAATACCAGAACGCCGTATAAGAAGCTGTACACCGGCAGAACAATTGCCTCCACCAGCAGCATAAAGAACAAATTTCCGACCGCTTTCCCGATAAAGATTGCACTCCGGTCTACCGGTGCCAATAATAAACCATCAAGGCAGCCGCGGTCCTTTTCCACTGCCATGGATCGATTCAGGCCAATAGTACCGGCGAAGATAAAGGTCGCCCATAAAACACCTCCTGCCAAAGAATCCCGGGCTTGCAGATCCAGTTCAAGGGAAAAGTTGAAGATCAGAATCACCAGCAGGGAAAATACCAGCATGGCAGATAGATTTTCACGGGTTCTCCATTCGGTTTTGAGATCTTTCCAGATGATCGCGCCAACAGATTTCAGAAAGGCTTTCATGAACTTCCTCCCTGTAATCCGGTTTTATAAAAATCGACCAGTTGGGCCGGATCCAGATCAGCGGTTGAAACACTTCTGGCTATTTTGCCTTTTGACAGCAGTACCAGCCTCGAAGCCAACTCTGATGCCCTGAGCAGATCATGAGACGTCATCACCACTGTTCGTCCTTCCAGAGCAACATCTTTTAATATCTTATCCAGGATCTCTCCTGCGGCCTGGTCCAGTCCTGTATGCGGTTCATCCAGCAGCAAGATAGATGGATTGTGCAAGATCGCCCGGCCGATAGCCAGCCTCTGCTGCATGCCCCGGGAGAAAGTCCTTACCAGATCATCCTTGCGGGGCAGCAGCCCCACCAGTTCCAGGATCTCCTGGATCCGATCTGGTCCAACTGAATATAATTTGCTGAAAAATTGTAGATTTTCCGCGGCCGTCAGATCGCCATAAAGCAGGGGTTGATGCGATACCACGCCTAGCTTGGCTCGCAGATTTGCTCCCTGGGATGGCAGGTTAAATGACGCAACCCTGACCGAACCGGATGTTGGACGGACCAGGGAAGATAAAATTCGGAGCAAGGTGGTTTTACCGGCGCCGTTGGGTCCCAGCAAGGCCACAAATTCTCCTGGATCGACATTAAAATCCAATTCACGGAGAACTGTTAACGGACCATACCTCTTTACCAACTTTTTTACCTGGATCATCGTTTAATCACTAAATCCCGAAATTGATTCTAATTCATCCTTGAGCTGTGTCCGCTTCCGGTTATACACTTTTTCAGGAATCTCTCCCTTCGCAAAGAGGTCATCCAGGGCAATGATCGAATCCAGGATCTCAGCCTGTGATTTCTCAGATACTTCCATGCCATCCCGAGTTACGGTTTCCTGCCCCCGGTTGCGGATAAAAAGCCAAATCCCAATAATCAGCAAGATCAAGCCCAATCCACCCCCGCCGTAAATGATCAACGACTCAGAATCGAATTGGGGAGAAGAACTTATTGGTATTTCCCCTTGAGGAGTATCCAGGGCCGGTTTCCCGGATAAACGGAACTGCAAAACATCACCCCTGGCTACAGCTTGTCCGGAATAGATTTGGACTTCACCACTGGGAATGGCTTGCACACCCATATCCTCAAGGGTCGATCCCTTTAAGATGACATCTCCTGCTGGCAACATCACAACCACAGCGCCAACCGGATAATTGAATTTCTGTTCAAAATCGAGCCGGTTTTTCTCATAAGGCAGCGAGTAGTAAACTGAGACCGGGTAAATGCCGGATCCAGGCGGAATGCTGACAGTATCACCAAATCCGTCATCAGTCTTCAGATAACGTTCTCCCAGGTTCCCATCATCAAAACCGATCCCGACAGCTCCAGCTGGAAGGGGAAACTCAACACTGATCTCACCCGGAGCTTGGGGAACAATAGTAGCATCACCAAGGTTAGACAGGATATAGATCTCGACGATCTCAGCTATATCCGGTTGAGTAAAATCAACCAGCACATGAATACGATCAATGATCAAACCTGCCTGATCTGTAGTGGTGTTAAATATTTCCACCTGCAGATCGAGAGAAGTCTGTTCTGTTTCGATGAATACTATCTGGGAGCGGTAAATAGCGCCGCCGTAAAAAACAGATGCAAAATAAACCCTCCCTTCAGGGAAAGGAACTCCATTAAATTGGACAACACCTTCAGGAGAAATGGGAAGAGTTTCTACAAAAACCTGTTCAAATTGATCATAACCTTCAAGCTGAACGTCTGGACTATCCTCCAGCAACAGCCCCTCAGTATTATCCAGGATATAGACATTCACAATTCCGCCCTCGGTGTTGTCTTCTGACTGGGATTCAACGGTGGGAGGTACTTCCCGGGTCGGCTCAAGGGTTGGTATAGCAGTCGGGGGCAGTGGTTCAGCGCCCGCATTATCCGGTGGAGGGGTGATATCATCCGCCAGGGATATACATCCGGTTAACGCCAAGCTGACCAGCACAATAAAAATACATCGAACCAGGAAAGAATTCTGATAACTTCTCACTGCTTTTCTCCACAGTGACTGCAAAACTGAGCGCCAGCCACAATCGTTTTCCCGCAGCTGGAACAATAAACAATATTTTCCTCGGCCAGTTTTTTCCGGCGTTCCTGGATCATCTTTTCCAGGTCATCGCCCTTGGTTTTTTTCGATTTCCCCTTTTGAGCGCCTTTTGGCTTGGAGTATCGATCAAGCTCCTTAAGCACATCGGCAGCCTGGGATAATAACAGGTTGCGATCCAGGGCATGTTCCGATGAAGAAATCTTTTGCAATTCGAGATCCAGATCCAGCTCTTCAATGGAGGATAACAAACGTTCACGTTCTGCCAGTAAGCCATCACGAACCCCTGAACCCAGGTTGACCTTGCCTCCCACCTGGTCCAGAAAAGGCCGCAGGACGATCAACCCGGCCATGATAAAGATAAAAAAGATGATGATTAAAGAAGTAAATGTCATATTTCACCTGATATTCATTGAGCCAACAGCGGATCAATGTGGGATTGGATTTCTGCCAGGGATCGGAAGGGACCTATTTGCAAGTGAGATATGATCCCGTTTTGATCAACTATAAATGTTTCGGGCACTCCCCTGATCCGATATGCCTGGGAGATCTTCGTGCGCAGATCCGGACCATTGGGGTAAGTGATGCCAAATTCCTCCAGGTAAGCCAGCGCTTCCGGCTCTGTATCAACATAGTCAACACCAAGGAAGACCACATCACCCCTGGATGAATAATATTGAAAGGCATCTTCCAGGTCTTTAGCTTCGGGTTTACATGACTCGCACCAGGATGCCCAGAAATTGATCACAACCACGCTGCCTTTTAATTCAGATAAACGGTATATTTCGCCGTTGAAAGAGTTCAATTCAAAATCTGGAGCTGGTTCACCAACATTCACCTGCCCCTGCTGGGAGCGAAATAAACCGGCACCCAGGATTACGAAAAAAACCAATAAACCACCCCAAAGTAATATTTTTTTCATTTTTAACTCCCGGACCTTTTATTCAATTCATCCTCAATTCTCTTGAGATATTTTTCGTCAATTTCCGGCTGTTCCACCTTAATTCTTTCAACTTTTGCTGGAACTGCCCCACCCTTCCATTGATTAAAGCCGCGGTAGAGTAAATATCCGCCCCCCGCAAATACAGCTACAGGAACCAGATATACCAACCAGTTAAATCCCTGCCGGGGAGGTTCTGCCAATACTCTGTCCCCATACTGAGCCACAAAATATTGCTTAATCTGATCCTCAGACCAGCCATCCTGCAGTTTCTCACGGATGATACCTCTCCACTGTTCACAAGCAGCCGTTCCGCAGGCATCCAGGGGGATATTTTCACATACGGGACAGTAAAGCTGTTTGGCGACAGCATTAACATCGTCATCCGTGGGATCCGATCCCTGGGCTGAGACCACGATTGGAATCATCAGCACTGCCAAGATGACGATCAGGCTAATCCAGAGCCATTTATTAGATATTCGATTCATAATTTCCTCAGCAACATATCTAAGCGACTTTTTCTTTTTTATCCGGCCAGGTGGCAAAGACCACCCCAGCCATGAATACATAGGTGCCGATCCAGAGCCACTTGACCAGCGGGTTGTGATAAACCTTGAAAGTCGCACCTTCTGATGTCACTTCTTTCCAATCCACGAGAATGACATAAAAATCATCCAGCATAGTGCTTCGAACACCCGGTATGGTCACCGGCTGACGAGAATCTATATAGTAATCCCGCCGCGGATAAAGCTCATCGATCACTTCCCCGTCCTTTCTCACCTCGACAACAGCTCTGGCAACTATCCTGCCGTCAGAGGCACTAAATTCATCCAGCTCCTGGTAAACCATGGAATAGGAAGCCAGGTCCAGACCTTGTCCCTGGGCCAAAGTCCCTTGGGTCTCAGTCTGGAAGAACTCGATGCCGATGATGCCCAACGCCATCAATACCATGGCAATATGGATAGTCATCGCACTTAAGGAGCGGCGATTGCGCTGAAGCACACGAATAAAGGATTGCCACCAGTTTTCAGACTCCGACTTACGCCTGAGTCGGATGCGTTTGCTGATCTCAAAGGCATTCACTGCCAACACAAAAGCCACCAACCAAAAGGCAATCAGAGCTGACCATTGAGTCAACCCTCCATATAGTGGCAATGCGATTCCTGCCAGGGATATGATAAAAGGCTTCCATAATAATCGACCCAGGTTTTTGAAAGACACATAGGTCCAGATCGCCAATGGGCCGAGGACCATGAGCATCAGCAGCCCACCAAAGATCGGGGCGGCTACTCGTTCATAAAAGGGCGGTCCAACGGTGACTTTCTGTCCAATCACCATTTCGGAGATGATCGGGAACAATACTCCCCAGAAAACTGTGATCAGCATTCCTAAAAACAGTACTACACTGACAATGATCAGGCCTTCCTTCGAGAAAAAGGATTGGATAACCTGTTTTGATCTCAAAATATTCCAGCGTGAGATCATCAGCCAGACCGAAATCAAGATAGTCAAGATTATGAAAATCAGAAATACCGGGCCAATCTTACTCTGCGCAAAGGAATGCACTGAGGACAATAACCCGGAGCGAGTTATAAACGTGCCAAAGATAACCAGCAGGTAGGTCAAAATAGATAAAACCATGGTCAACTGCTTGAACATACCCCGTTTTTCCATGATCAAAACCGCATGCAGGTAGGCTGTTCCGGAGAGCCAGGGCATGAAAGCTGAGTTCTCGACGGGGTCCCAGCCCCAGTATCCTCCCCATCCCAAAACATCATAGGCCCAGCGGGCGCCCAGGATCAAACCCAATGACAGGAACAACCAGGCCCACAAAGTCCAACGTCTTGAAAGCTGGATCCAACGATCATCTGTTCTGCGGGTGATGAGGGTGGCCATCGCGTAAGAAAAGGGAATGATAAAGCCCACAAAACCAAGGTACTGCATGGGTGGGTGAATGATCATGCCTGGATGCCTGAGCAGGGGATTCAAACCGGATCCATCACGTGGAAAAATCGCCAGCGCTCCGGAGGGTTGATTAAAGGCAACAAGGATTCCGCTGGCATCCTGCCAGTAACGGTTGAAGGGATTTTCATAGAAGATATTAAGGATCAGGAAAAAAGCCAGTGTAACCAGGTTGACAACGATCACCCAGGGCAGCAGGTCTTGATCCCGATCCCACTTTCGCAAGGTGACTGCAGATGTGAAGGCTGCCAGCAGCCATGACCAGAATAACAGGGATCCTGCCTGACCTCCCCAAAGGGCTGTCAACTTTAGATAAACCGGCATGGTAGTGCTGGTGACACTTTCTACATAAACTACTTCAAAGTGACCATTAACCAGCAGGTATAACAACGAGACAACCGAAATTGTCAGCAGCGGAAAAACCAGCTGCATCGCATTCTTCGCGCTGGAAATCCAGGCCTGGTTTTTGTTCTGGGCACCGTAGATCGCTGCTCCGATGCCATAAAACGAGACAATCAATGTGATAAATAGAGAGCCAAATCCAATTTCAGCTGCCATAAATCCTCTTCTATACGGATAATAATTTAATTAGGGTTCAACATCTATCTGGTCTGGAACGGATCCCTCGTATTTCGTGGGACATTTCAACAAGATCTCGTCCGCTTGAAAAATCCCGTTGGGAAGCATTTCTCCGGTAAGGATAGCCTGGGCTTCATTCTGGAGCAGATCGGGGATAGGTCCAATATAGAGCACTTCCATTCTGGAACGGCCAGGATCCATAACAGCATTGTGTAGAGCCTGGGCTAAACCGCCCTCTTCGGCCACAAGCTGATTATCCGCTTCCACATGAGCAATGGTAAAGCTCAGCTCAAGCGTGTCGATATCATAAGCGATCGTCTCTCCCAAAACAGCGCCAGAAACACGAATATTCCTTCCATCCAGCTCACCCGCCTGGTTTTTTGCCACCACTTCATCCACCGTGAGGAAATACTGGGAGTTGGCAGATAATGAGGAAACGATCAGATAGATTATGGCAGCTACGATGACAATGCCGCCGATGATAAATTTTAAAGGTGTCCGGGGACGGGTAGTCCCTTGATTTGCCTGAATATCTTCCATTTTCATCTCCAAAACTAATAAAATATCTCACCTATCTTAACATGAAATTATTAAAATTTCATAATATTACCTGTCCTCTTAACAGGACAAGACCTGATCAGGATATAGCCTGCCGAAGTTGGTGGGTCAGGTTCACAAATTCCGGGGTGAAACGATCATCTTCATTCCTCGGTCTTTTGAGATCGATCTTCAGGTCCAGTTCCAGGTGTCCCGGCTGAGGACTGATCGCCAGAACCCGGTCCGCCAGATAAACCGCTTCAGAGATATCGTGAGTGATCATAATGACAGTCTTTTTTCGTGCCCGCCAGACCCGCAGCAGTTCCACTCCCATTTTCTCGCGGGTCAGCGCGTCCAGAGCGCCAAAGGGTTCATCCAGCAGCAGCAGGTCTGGATCCTGGATCAAGCTTCGGGCAATGGCTACTCGCTGCAGCATCCCGCCCGAAAGATCATGGGGCAGCCAGTCTTCAAACCCGGTTAATCCAACCAGATCGATCAGCTCCGCAGCTCTTTCACGGGCTTCTTCCGGCGGGATATGCTCAATTTCCAGGGGCAGGGTGATATTGCGGGTAACCGACCTCCAGGGCATTAAGTTGGCTTTTTGAAATACAATGCCAACTCCATGCCGGGGATCGATAATCGGCGTCCCATCCAGGAGGACCTCGCCGATTGTGGGGGCCAATAAACCTGCCAAAACCCGGACCAGAGTGCTTTTACCACTGCCGGAAGGACCTACCACACAAATAAACTGCTCCCTGTTAACGGAGAAGTTGATCTCATTCAGAGCTTTGAGAGACCCTTTTTCATCAGTAAAAGTAACCCCAAGGTTTTTTACTTCCAGCAGAGGATTATTATTGGCTGAATTCATTGGTATATGCGCTTTCCAGGTCGATTTCTTTTTTCATTAATCCCATCTGCAGCAGAACTTCCTGCATATTCTCCCAGGCTTCGGGAGGACTGTAGCCATATGGATCGGTCTGATAGAGTTCCAGCGAGGCTTGCATCACTTCAAACTGGACAGCCTGATCAGCTTCCTCCAATCCCTCCACATATTTAAAACAGATCTGGAAGGCCTCTTCGGGGTTTTCAACAGCAAACTGGATTCCCTTCAAGGCTGCCGATACCATTCTCTTCACCAGGTCAGGATCCTCAGCCAACGTGATCTCGTTGGTGATCAAACCATTGGAAACCAGGTTCAGGTAGTCTGATACCAGGATCACATCCAGATCATACCCAAGGGCTTTCAACTGGACCGGTTCATTGGCAGAGTAACCAACAATTACTTCAGAGGCATCAGCAGCCAGGACTTCCACCTGGGTAAAACCGACCGATTCCAGGATCAGGTCACTTTCCTGCAGGCCAACCTCACCTAACAACGCCCTTAAGCCGACATAATTCGCTCCGAATAACCCGGGAAGGGCTACACGTTTACCTGCCAGATCCTGGGGAATAGTGACGCCTTGTTCAGTTTTAGCAATCACGGCGATAGGGTATTTTTCATACCAGGCCATTACATAAACAATCGGTAATCCTTCCGCCCTGGCGATAGGAACCTGCTCTCCGGACACAACAGAGAACTTAAGTTCATTGGCGCCCACAAGGGCAACGCCATCCGTTTCATAGGAATAGTCAAATTCGATTTCCAGGCCTACCTCAGCAAAATAACCATTTTCCACAGCCGCGTAAAAAGGAGCATACTGAACATTGGGGATATAACCCATTGGTAACCTGATATGAGTTAACCCTTCAGGCTCTCCGGACGGCTGGCTGGCACAGGAGCCTGCCAGGATCACTACCAAAACCAAAATCAGGATAGCTTTACTCTTCATGGAATACTCTCCTCTCAAGATTATTCTCCATTCCTCTTCTGCCAGGATAATAAGCGGTTTTCCAAAAACACTACCGATCCATAAATCCCCAGGGATAAGAACACTATCGTAAATACAGCCACAAAAACCAGGGAGGTATCATATAAACCGCGCCCGACATTGACCAGGAATCCCAATCCTTTGTCAGCACCCACAAATTCTCCCACCACTGCGCCGATCACAGCCAGGGTTGCGCCGATGCGCAGACCGCCCAGGAAGACTGGCATTGCAGCCGGGATCTCCAGTTTTGAGATCCGCTGCCAGGGACTTGATCGCAATATTCTCATCAAGTCATATAACTCGCGGGGGACTGATCGCAAACCTACAATAGTATTCACAAGGACAGGAAAAAAGACGATCAAGGCGCTGGTCAGGACTTTAGACAGAATACCCGGTCCAAGCCAGATCACCAGCAGCGGCGCGATGGCCACAATGGGTATGGATTGGCTGGCCACGATATAGGGCGCCAGAAAGCGTTCAACTGTCCGGGATTTGGCCAGGAAATAGCCAACAGTAATTGCGGTGCTCAAACCAAGAGCCAGTCCAAATAATACTTCCTGGAGGGTGATCAGAGAATGCTTAAGCAAAGATCCGTCCTTCAAAACCGTACCTAATCGCTCCCAGACCTCGAACGGGGTTGGAAAAATAAATGAAGGTACTTTGCTATAGGCAGTAAATAACTGCCACAGGGACAGCCCAACTACAACTGAAAGAACCAGGAAACCGATCTTCCTGACACTTGCTCCAAAATCCTTCATAGAAGGTTCTCCGAAATAAAAAATCCGCCTGGCGGGATGGGGCGGACACAAGAAGCCGGGTTCTGAAAAAAAATCCCGAAAGCAAACTCGCTTTCGGGGTTATCAGAAACACAGGCAGGTTCACATGAACCTGGTTTACCTTCTCCTATCCGGACTATACCGTCGGCCCCGGAATTTCACCGGATCCTGCGCCATTTCAGGCGCTCGCGGGCTGTACCGCCGATTGGGACTTGCTACTGCTCACCCTACCCCGAAGGTTATTATTTAGTTGCAAATCAGTATACCATAATCAGAAAGACTGAATCTAAGAGGAAAATAAGATCATGTTTGGGGGCAGACTTCCTGAGTCTTGAGGGTGAACAGAAAGGAAGTCGGTTTTTCAACGCTCGAGAAAAAGCACCATCTCAGACGAACCACGAGGTAGAAGGGATTAAAATCCCAAGAGGGGCCAACCTACACAAGCAGCAGGATGGCCAAACGTCGACTGAAGTCGACGTCTAAGCTCTTGAAATAGAGGAGAGTCAGTGCTAAATTGGAAAAAAGGGGGAGATTATGACAAATAGAAAACTAGTTATGTACCTCCATCTGATTTGGGGAACCCCAGATGGACATGCTTGGATCACTCCCGAAATTGAACGATCAGTTTATCGTTGTATTGTTGATCAAATCCAAAAACTTGGTTGTGAAGTTCTTGCCATTAACGGTGTACCGGATCACATTCACCTGGTAGTGAAACTGAGGTCATCCATTCCGGTTGCATCAATGGTAAAACAAGCAAAAGGAGTATCATCAAAATTCATAAATGATCAACTTCATAGAAATGGGGGTTTTCGATGGCGAGCAGGTTATGGAGCGTTTACAATTAGCCGGTGGGATTTACCAATGGTGATAAACTATGTCAAACACCAAAAATCTCATCATGGTGAAGGATTATTAAATGAAGAACTGGAGTAAATCGGCTTATATAATCTAGTTCGTCCCCCTTGGGGACGATCGGTCTGAGCGGTAGCGAAGACCCCTCTCAGGACTTTAGTCCTTTCCCCTTAAATCTAGACGAATCAACCCCCACGTGATATACTGCTCTCGGTCCCGCAATGGTGCGGGGCAAGTTTTGTATCCCACACGTTTCTCGACCCGACGGAGCGTGCCGGAGAATATTCTCCGGTCCCGGAAGGAAAGACAGAAACGGAGGCTAAACGCGAGGAGTGTACTATGCCTATTGTATCGATGAAAGACCTTTTAGAAAGCGGCGTCCATTTTGGTCACCGAACCCAGAAATGGAATCCCTATATGGGGGAGTATATCTTTGCCGCCAGGAACGATATTCACATTATCGACCTGCAGAAGACAGTTATTGCCCTGGAAGAAGCCTACCAAGTCATCCGTGACAACATCGCGGCTGGCGGTTCGATCCTTTTTGTAGGAACCAAACGACAGGCTCAGGACATCATCAAAACCAATGCCGAAAAAGTAGGCATGCCCTACGTGATCGGACGCTGGCTGGGTGGAACCCTGACCAACTGGAAGACCATCCGGGAACGCATCACCGAGCTGGAACGCTTGGAAGGAATGCGCGACCGTGGTGAATTTGAGGTCTTCACTAAAAAAGAAGCGCTGGGCATGACCCGGGAAATTGAACGTTTGGAAGGCCGATTGGGCGGTATCCGTGAAATGGCCGGTATTCCCACTCTGTTATTTGTAGTGGACGTCTCCCGGGAGGAAATCCCGGTACACGAAGCCAACCTGCTGAAGATCCCGGTTATCGCTATGGTTGACACAAACTGCAGTCCGAAAAACATCGACTATGTCATCCCCTCAAACGATGACGCCATTCGCGGCATTCAGCTGATCGTTTCACTCATTGCTCAGGCAGTCGACGACGGCAAGAACATGCGCAAAGACCACGAAGCTGATATGGAAGCTGCCGAAGCAGAAGCCCAGCTGCCGCAAGAACTGCGGGATGAATTGAGCGACGAAGATCTTCTGGGCGCCTCCACCCTGGCCAAGATGAAAGAAGAGGAAGTTGAAGAGGAAGTTGAAGAAGAAGTTGAAGAAGAAGTTGAAGTGAAGCTGAAGTTGAAGCTGAAGTTGAAACTGAAGCTGAAGCCGAAGTTAAGAAGAAGAAGAAACTGAGAAGGGCGAGTAATAATGGATATCTCTGTAGAATTGATCAAAAAACTACGTGACGCCACGGGATCCGGCATCCTGGATGTAAAGGAAGCCCTCCAAAATTCCGAAGGCGACTTTGAAAAAGCAGTCGATTTTCTGCGACAGAAAGGCCTTGCCAAAGCAGCCAAACGCTCTGACCGGGATGCCTCCGAGGGCTTAATTGAACTCTACTCCCACGGTGACGGCCGGGTTGGCGTTATGGTGGAAATCAACTGCGAATCAGATTTTGTTGCCAGATCGGACTCCTTCAGGAAATTTGCCCATGAAGTCGCTCTGCAAATCGCAGCCGCCGCTCCTAAATGGGTCAAGGAAGAACAGGTGCCTGACGATGTGATCGAACGAGAAAAAGAGATCGCCCGCACCCGTTATAAGGAAGAAGGCAAACCAGATAATATCATCGACAAGATCCTGGAAGGCATGGTTGTGAAATTCAAAGCAGAAAACTGCTTGCTCTCCCAGGCCTATATCCGCAATGAGGAACTCACCATCCAGGGGCTCTTGCATGAGAAGATCGCCTCGATTGGCGAAAATATCGTTATCCGCCGTTTTGAGAGGTGGGAGCGAGGAGAAAGCATAGACTGAATAAAAAAAAGCCAACCTGCAGGTTGGCTTTTTTCTTATATAATAAATTGGGGCACAAAAAATCATCCGAGGGAAATTCATGACTAAAAAACCAGTTTATGATCGCATCCTGTTGAAAATCAGCGGAGAAGCTCTGGCAGGACCAGAGGGATTTGGTATCGATCCATTACGGGCAGAGAACCTGGCGGAACACCTGGAGGCTGTCAGCGAACTTGGTGTTGAGATCGCTGTCGTCATCGGCGCTGGCAACCTGTGGCGCGGCCGGCAGGGAATCGATCGTGGAATGGATCGGGCTACCGCAGATTATATGGGCATGCTGGGCACAGTTATGAATGCCATGGCCTTGATGGATGCCTGCGAACGCAGGGGCCTTATCACCCGGGTCCAATCCGCTATAGAAATGAGGGCAGTAGCTGAACCCTATATCCGCCGGCGGGCGATCCGCCACCTGGAGAAAAAACGTCTGGTGATCTTTGGAGCGGGGACAGGCAACCCCTACTTCTCCACAGATACCGCAGCTGCCCTGCGGGCCATGGAAATTGACGCTGATGTGCTTATCAAAGCCACTAAAGTAGATGGTGTGTACGATAAAGATCCCCATAAGAACCCTGATGCTACATTATTTGAGACGCTGCCATATATCGAAGCCATCAATTTACGCCTGGAAGTAATGGATTCCACAGCTTTATCCCTCTGTATGGATAACAAATTACCCATCCTGGTACTTAATATGTGGGATAAAGACGCCCTGGAAAGGGGTTTAATGGGTGAAAAGGTCGGCACCCTGGTTTCCGACGAAACCCGTTAGATTTTTGGGTAATTGATCATCAAGAATGGGCGGCCAAAATAGCCGCCCATTTATGTTAAATCCACTCCGGACGGGCTAATTTACATCTTTATCAAGTGGGGTTAATCGAGTATAGTATTAAGGAATACGATTGAGATACAGAGATTCATTCTGGAGGGTCACTATGCTTGCGGATGTCTATCAAGAAACAAGAGCTCGAATGGAAAAGGCCATGGCCTCTTTAGGTCAGGAATTAAATGGGATCCGAACCGGGCGCGCCAATCCATCCCTGATCGAACTGCTTCCAATTGAATATTATGGAACTCAAACCCCGCTTCAAGAGCTGGCCGGGATCAGTGTACCAGAAGTACGTTCCCTTTTAATTCGGCCCTACGATCCTTCTTCGTTGAAGAATATCGAAAAAGCCATTCTGAAGTCCGACCTGGGGTTGACCCCCAACAACGATGGCGAAAATATCCGCCTGATACTGCCTACCCCCACAGAAGACCGCAGACTTGAGCTGGTCAAAGTGGTTGGCGCAAAGGCTGAAGAGTGCCGCATCGCCATCCGTAATATCCGTCGGGACAGCATCAAAGATCTTCGAGAGTTTGAAGAAGAAAAAATGATCACCGAAGATGACCTGCACCGCGGTGAGGATCAGGTCCAGGAGATCACCGATGAGTACGCCAAAAAGATCGATGAGGTAAGTGAGAGAAAAGAAAAAGAGATCATGGAAGTCTGATCTGGTAATTGGAATCCAATAAACCACACATGGCCAAACAAAACCTTAACAACCTTAAGAAGATTCCTACCCACCTGGCAATCATCATGGATGGGAATGGACGCTGGGCCCAGCAAAAAGGGCTGCCGCGGGTATCAGGGCACCGGGCAGGTACTGAAAACCTGCGTGAGGTGATCGAAGCTGCCGTTGAGTTTGGCATTCAATATCTAACAATTTTTGCGTTTTCGACGGAAAACTGGACCCGCCCATCAGATGAGATCCAGGGATTGATGAAAATATTCAGGATGATGCTGGACCGGGAGTTGATGAGCCTGCATGAAAATGGCGTTCAGCTCCGCCATCTTGGTTGTCTGGACAGGATCGACGATGCCCTCAAGAAAAAAGTCGCGGAAGCGATTGAACTTACCAAGGATAATTCCACCCTGATCTTAAACATTGCTTTCAACTATGGGGGCAGAGATGAAATCCTGCGGGCTGTCAAACAACTCATTCAAGACGGCATTAAGGCAGAAGACCTGGATGAAGATACCTTTGAGAAATACCTCTATTCATCAAACAGTCCGGATCCGGACCTGATCATCAGGACATCAGGAGAATTCAGGATCAGTAATTTTATGATCTGGCAGGGGGCTTATTCTGAGTGGTATTTCACACCCACCTACTGGCCAGATTTTGGTAAAGACGATCTTCTAGAGGCTATAACAGCCTATAATCAGCGCGATCGCCGTTATGGTGGGGTCAACAAATAGAAAGGAAGACTACATTGCCTGATTTAGGTCGTAGGTTAATTGTCACATTAATCATTGTTCCGCTTGCATTATTGGTGATCTATTACGGGGGATTTATCTTCCAGGCCGTTATTATCCTGCTTTTATGCCTTGCTGCCTGGGAATATGACAACCTTTTAAGAAAAGTAAATCTGCAGCCTGCGCTGCCCGTGATAATCATCGGCGTGATGACCCTGGGTTTGGTGCGCTCTTTAGCCCAATTTGACCTTTCTTCAGCCCTTCTGGTTCTGTTCCTATTCGGGTTGTCAGCCTGGCATATCCTCGATCATGAAAAAGGTGCTCCCAATCCGGGAGTCGATTTTGGTGGGTCGATCAGCATCCTGATCTATGTCGGATTCCTGGGATCCTATTTGATCTCCTTGAGGGATCTTCCCAATGGAATGTGGTGGTCCTACCTGATCCTGCCAACGGTCTGGATCGCGGACAGCGGAGCCTATCTTCTTGGCACAACAATCGGAAAAAACAAACTGGCTCCCAAAACCAGTCCCAACAAAACCTGGGAAGGGTATTTAGGCAGTTTGATCTTCGGATCTGCGGGCAGCCTGGGATTAGTGATCTTATTCGAACGTGTCTTTAATGCCGGATTGGCGATCTCCCCCCTCCAGGGAGCTCTGTTAGGGCTGGTCAATCTCCGCCTTCATCCCCCTGGGGGATCTGACGGAAAGCATGATCAAACGCCCAGCCGGAGAAAAGGATTCGGGCAAGATCATGCCCGGCCACGGCGGCTTTTTTGACCGCCTGGATTCCCTGTTCTGGGCCGCACCGATCGGTTATTATCTGGTTCTCCATTTATTTATTCAATGAGGTGTACATGAATACACAAAAACCTTCTCGAAACCTGGCAATGGAATTGGTGCGGGTTACAGAAGCGGCCGCCTTATCAGCAGGCCGTTTCATGGGGAGGGGAGAAAAAGAACTGGCAGACAAGGCTGCTGTTGATGCCATGCGCCTGGTTCTAAATTCGATCGATATGGAAGCGCTGGTGGTGATCGGTGAAGGTGAAAAAGATGAAGCCCCAATGCTATTTAACGGTGAAGTTGTCGGAACGGGCAAACCTCCCCTGGTTGACCTGGCGGTTGATCCCATCGACGGTACTCGACCCCTGGCAAACGGTTTCCTGAACTCGATCGCCACTGTATCGATCGCCCCCCGGGGTACGATGTATGATCCCGGTCCATTTGTTTATATGGACAAAATTGCGGTTGGTCCACTGGCCAAAGGAAAGATCGACATTGAAGCTCCCTTAAGAGATAACCTGGAGAAGATCGCCAAATCTGAAGGGAAACACCTCAAAGATGTCACGGTGATCATCCTTCAGCGTCCCCGTCATGATGAATTGATCAGAGAGGTGAGAGAGATCGGTGCCAGGATCCGTTTAATTCCCGACGGCGACGTGGCCGCCGCCCTGATGACCTGCCTGCCGGAATCCGGTATCGATGCCCTGCTCGGCATTGGCGGCACACCTGAAGGTGTGCTGGCCGCCTGCGCCCTGCGGGCCATGGGCGGTGAGATCCAGGGCAAGTTATTCATCCGCAATGAAGAAGAAAGGAAATTAGGTCTGGAGATGGGTTATGACCTGGACAGAGTCATCACTATGGATGATCTTGTTTCCTCGAATGATGTCTTTTTTGCAGCCACCGGCATCACCGACGGAGAACTGCTATCCGGTGTACGCTACACCGGCCAGGGTGCTGAAACCCAAAGCCTGGTGATCCGCGGCAAAACCGGCACTGTGCGCTGGATCACTGCCAAACATAATTTTGAAAAATTAAACCCGATGAGCGAGATAGATTACTGAGTAAACCCCCTGATATTCAAAAACCGGATACTAGAGGAGATCTTTGATCAGATAAAGGTCTCCTTTTTGATATCCCCGATCCTGATAATAAACCCGGGTCCCTACCGCTGAGATCACGGCCAGTGTGGGATAACCATTTTCCCTGGCAATCCGTTCCGCTTCAGTTATCAGGGTTGTGCCCAGGCCGGCATGCTGGGCCGCCCCGTCCCTTTCCAGGCCTACAGGCAGCGACTCCCCGTAAATATGGACCTCTCTGATCAAGGCTCCGTCTTTCAGCTCATTTATGCCAGGATCCGGCATTTCAGGACCCGGCAAACTGAGCCGTAAAAATCCCGCCAACCTGTCATCAGGCGTGTTATAGGATATAAAATGTTCCTCACAGCCATTAATCTCATACACCAGGTCGTTCAGAGTTAATAAGTCGACCTCGATATCCTGCCCCTTAACTTCGCGGCAGCGGATGCAGGAACAGACCTCTCCCCTGCGGGAGAGTTCCTGACGGATATCCTGCCTGAGGCTGGTCCTTTTATTGCCAGCCACTACGTTATTGGAAGGGATATCCCGGATGATGCGGTTGACCCGGCAGTAGCGCGGGATGGTGGTTTTTATATCGGCAATGAGCTGGATCAACTCATCTGTGGAATAGGGATCATATTCGCCCTTTTTCCAAACCTCAAATAAACCTGTATTCTCCAATAACTGAGTGGGATAGATCTTGATCTCATCCGGGGAAAGATCACTCCAGAGCTTTTTAAAATCTTCTCGATCTGAATCTAGCGTCGCGCCCAATAAGTTGGGCATCCAATGCAAAACGATCTTAAAACCAGCCGCCCTTAACAGGGCCACGCCTTTCCGGGCCTGCGCCACTGTATGCCCCCGGTGGTTCTTTTTCAGGATCTCATCATCCATGCTCTGGATGCCAAGCTGGACTTTGGTGACACCAAATGCCCGCATACGGGCCAGTTCCTCCGGCGTGATCAGATCAGGCCTGGTTTCCAAGACCAAACCGACATTCTTATGCTGGGCATCCTGGTTCAGCTGATGGGCTTCTGCCAAGGTCCCTGCTTCCTGGCCGTTCATGGCATCAAAACAGCGTTTGATGAACCAGGTTTGATAATCAGGATCGTAGGCCGTCCAGGAGCCGCCCAGGATCAAGAGTTCAATCTTGTCAGTGGGATGGCCAATCTCGTATAAAGCTTCGATCCGGGAAGCCACCTGGGTGTAGGGATCATAGGCATGGAACAGGGCCCTCATAGCACCGGGTTCATCCGGCAGGTAGCTGACCGGCATCTCTTCATAATCGGGGCAGAAAATGCAGTTGCCAGGACAAGGGAAAGGTTTTGTGAGCACGGTGACCGTGGTCACACCGGATTCGGTCCGCATCGGTTTGAGGCGGATCTTTCTAAATAAGGCGGCGTCTTCCTGGCGGGTGCCGTCCTTGACCTGGTTTCGATAAACAGTGATCAGGGTATGTTTGCTTAGGAAACCAGCGCCATCAGGCAGGGGATAATGGCGAATGGCTTTAAATACATCCACCCCGGCCTCGATTTCTTCCAGGGCCAGGGCTGCCAGGCCTAATTCCTGGTCAGTATAGGTCCTGGTATTATGGTTGTACGCCTCAGGATTTGTTTTTGCCATTATTTACCCAATCATACCCTGTTTCCACAGGATGAGTTTTCAATCAAACACATCGCTTATAATTGGGACATGGAACCTGTAATTGCCCAAAAGCTGGTAGCCCTCAATCACCAATTTTACCAAAGCTTCGCGGATGACTTTTCTGAAACCCGCGGCAGGCTGCAGATGGGCGTGTTAAAGGTCCTGGAAAATGTAAACCCAGAGGGGTCTATTCTGGACCTGGGATGCGGCAACGGCAAGATCGCCCTTCAGTTGGCGGAGAATGGTTTTAGGGGTACGTACCTGGGCGCTGATTTCAGCCTGGGATTATTAAATTGGGCCACAGCTGACAAACCAGCTGCATTTAAAGCTGATTTCCTGGAGCTGGATCTGACCGCTGCCAGCTGGGAAGGTCTTCTGCCCCCTACCCTGTTTGATACGATTTTCTGTTTTGCCACCTTGCATCATATACCCAGCCTGGAGATGCGCATTACCCTGTGCCAGAATATTCGCAGATACATCAATGATCCCGGGACACTAACGATCTCCGCCTGGCAGTTCATTCGAAGTGAACGCCTTAAAAAGAAGATCCTGCCCTGGCAGACTGTCAACCTGTCAGATGACCAGGTCGACCCAGGGGATTATCTGCTGGATTGGCAGCGGGGTGGTTCCGGGATTCGCTACGTACACCTCTTCAACCCCGCGGAATTAAACTACCTGGCTGAAATAAGCGGATTCAAAGTTATTGAGACTTTTGACTCGGACGGTGAAGGGGGAAATCTGGGCCTGTATCAGGTCTGGGAACCTGTCTGATCCTCAATACCTGCAAAAAATCCTAACTCAACCAGGGCCTGGGCAACTTTTTCTTCGCTGCCCGGTTTGATGATCACTACCGTGGGGCCAAGCTGCTCCAGGATATACCGGGCAGCGGGGGATTTTTTGAGCGCTTTTAATACCGCAGGTGAACCCAGACGCATGATCGTTTTTTGAGAGATCGAGATCTCAATGCCGCCTTTATGCCAGCGCTGTAAAGCAGTCATGATATTGGGCGGAATGGCTTCGGTATGGTTTTTAAGCAAAGATAATAGATGAGCGACCTTTAAACCCTGTTTTTCCGCCCGGGCCAGGGATGCCGGTGTGATGGAATAGATATAGGCATCGGCTTTGTAAGGGCCCCATTCACAGAACCTGGCGATCTGGTAGCGGATCTTATGGGCCACATCCACTGTGACCCTGATCTCCCCCTTGGAGCGGATCTGGATCGGATCGGCTTTTTGCTGCTTTAGAGAAGGCAGTTCTCCGCTGGTGAAATATTTAAAGAGGCTGCCAACCCTGAAAGCCAAAGGCGGGCTATCCTCCGCTGGAGCAGCCAGGTCGATCAGGCCCAGCCAAAAAAGCGGTCCGGTCAGCAGGTAGCGGATCAATTCCCCCTCGATTTTTTCCCAGCTGGAAAATCCAGTCAGGAACTCCCCGCTCTCCGTATCTTTAATGAACATGGCCTCATATTCACCCGCGCTGCGTAAAAGGTCCGGATCGCGCTCCTTGATCTGGGAGATAAAAGACGCCAGGCTCCACCATTCCTGAGGGTCAAGGTCCTTCAGGGGGGCGATCAAACGCTGTCGGATAGGAATGGGATCCAATTCCGGCACCCCTTCAATTTCAATCCCCCGGACCATCTTCAGATCCTGGTGCCGGGTATTTTTCAGCCAGGCGTTCCACAAAAACTGAAGTGCACCCGGTTCTGCCAATTCATAATAACGGCGGGTATTTTCTGGCAGGGTAACCAGCTTATCATCCACCAAACCCGCCATGACCAGGAGTTCTAAAAAGAACTCTTTTTGTGATTCTGTGACATGTGGCAGATGGTCTGCAGGATCCTGACCCATTCTTAAACCAGCCAGGAGGGTGCAGAGGTGGTCCAGGACCGCAGTTGTGGCCGACAGGCGTTCAACAGCCTCCTTCGGCCCGGCTACCCGGCACAAAAAGGGTGGACTTGGCGTTACTTTTCGATCAGGATTTAAATTTGGCAGAGCCAGTTCTCTAAGATCCTCCGGTATAAAGGCATACTCCTGCAGCCCTGGTTCAGATTCAAAAAAACCCCGGGCGATCAAAGCCCGATACCAGAGCCCTTCCAGAGGAGAGATAGGAGCCAGGTCAGGGCGCTCCCGATCCAGGCGTCCGGCGCCCATTTCGCGGATCTCCCCAAATTGACGCCTGAAATGATCCCAGACTTCCCGCCCTTGCCGATCATCGAGCCAGATCAAAGCTTCTTTTTCTTTTGCAGTAAGGATAAGATCCAGGTTGGTCAATTTATCAGAAACAAGCAGAGACTCCACCAGCTGGTCCAGACCCTGGCGGGCATCGGGCGCGGTAAAGGGCAGCTCCCATTTTTCAGCCACGGCTTTGAGGTAGCTGAATTCGGATTTGATAAGGCTTTGGCGCAGATCGGTCATACTAATTAATCAGGATACCACCCTTATGGCCTCATGTTCCATAGTCACTTTGATCTTTCTTAAGTTGGATGTAAAACCAGAAAAGACCTCGCCGTCAATATGAATGAACATGGCTGAATCTGATTCCACTTCCATATTCTTAAAATCACCAAATTTGACTTTGGGATGCTTAAGATGGGAGCCGTTCATGAACATAGGGATAAAACGTAACATCATGCCCCGGCTGACGTTGGGAACCGTGATGTAATGGAAGATCCCATCCCCAGTTTTGGCGTCCGGGTAAAGGTGGAAACCGCCGCCTTCCCGGCCGCCGTTACAGAGAGTGAACATGATCAGTTTTTCCTGGAATTTTTTATCCCCATCCATGGTGATATCCACGCCCAGGGGATGGTGATTCAGGAAGATGGTTTTCAGGACTGCCAGGACATACATCGTCAATCCCCTCACCCAGGGCATCTTGTGAGAATGGATGGTTACGATAGCGTCAAAGCCGATCCCGACCGTGTTATCAAAATATTCCGTTCTGCCGCGGTCGTCCTCAACTTTGCCAATATCAACCCAGGATTCTGTGCCGGTGAAGATCTGGCGCAGAGCCATGGCAGGATCGGGGTCCATACCCGCCGCATAGGAAAAGTCATTGCCGGAACCCAGGGGAATCACGCCCAGGGTGGGCCGTTTTTCCTTGGGGAATTCCATGATGGCATTCACCACTTCATGGACCGTGCCGTCTCCGCCGCCGGCGATGACCAGTTCATAGCCATCCTCAACAGCCTTTTTGGCCAGCTCGATGGCATGGGTCGGGTAGACAGAACCCGCCCAATCAGCGCCGCCATATTCCTCCATGATCGGCCGCAAGTCGGCCGCCTGCCGCCAGGCCTGGCCCATGTTGGCGTTAGGGTTGATGATAAAAAGGGTTTTCCTGTTTTCCATAAAAATATCCTCTCAATTGTCTATTCCAGGCAAATTGATCCAAAAAAAATACCTGCCCTTATGATGAATGATTTTTAGTAGTATTTTGGCTTCAGTTCCTTAACAGGTATAACAATTTCCCCCTCATTTCGTTTCCCTATCAATGTAATTTCCTCAGGATCATGGGCTGCCTTCCAGGCCAGGTAAGCGGCAATGATAGCCTCCAGTTCTTCAACCGAATAGAGTCCTTCCAGCGGGAGTTCTCCCTGCATGATCTTGTAGCGCGTGATCTCCTCAAAGAGCCGCATCGGATCCGGCACTTCAACAGAAAGAGAATGCAGTAAAAGTTGGCGCTGCAGCCTGCCTTCAAGCGTCTTTTTCAGGAAAGGGATCTTCTTTAATAAAGTTGTATAGGCAGCGTGGGGATAAACCTCCAGCATTTGCATTTTGTGGTCCCCGTCCGGGAACTCTTTAAAACCCAGCTCTTCCAGGCGTTTGTAAAGCAGGAAGCCATTTTTCATCCAGCCCGGGCACAGGCTGACCTTGTCCGGTGTTTTGGGGATCCGGATATTCTTTTGAATGAGGTCATATTCCGCCACCCGGTAGCCTGTGTAGCGGCCGGGTTTAGGCTGGGGATTGAGCTGATCACGGACAGAATCCTTTTTCATCAAGCCCTGGTTCAGGCGTCGGGGCGCGTTGACCCCCACGTGGGCCGCCTTCTGGCCGCCCACAAAAGCCACCACACCCGTGAGATCCTCCTTGCCGAGGGCGATCAGGTTCAGATCCTTGTCCAGGGCCGCGTAGGTCAGGGAGCTCATCCCTGAGGGCGGGTCAATGCCGATGAAGAGGGATTCTTTGAATAACATGGTTTATCCTGGGTGCTGGAGGGACGGCTACATTTCTAATAGAAGTGTAGCAAAGAAAAAGCAGGTTGACAATGTGAGTTGTGAGGCGTGAGGCGTGAGGCGTAAGAGTTAAAGGATGAGACAAAGGGGCAGCAAAGAACGGAGATATCCACAAATGTGGGGTTTGTCCTGCTCTGCCCCGAGCGAAGCCGAGGGGAACGTAGTGTAATGGCCTTTTAAGCCATTGGTTGGTTCAGGCTGCGCCTGTGACGGAGGACGGACGACGGATGGCGGGATTAATAAACAAATATTGCCCATAATTTTTCATTGCCGGGATGAGCTGTTTTGCGGATATAATTAAAATATATAAGGATGGTGAATATGAGTGAAAAAGGCAAAAGAGATAAGGGCAACCGGGAAACAAAAAAGAAAGCCAAGCTGACCATCAAAGAAAAAAGAAGAGAAAAGAAAGACAAAGAATCCTCGAGTAAAGATACCTATTCAACCTGATCTTTCTGCCAATCGTCCTAGATCTCTTGTTCTGCTAAACATAAATTATTTAGAAGCTTGAACTTATCCTCAGTTTCTGGGTCATGTGTTGCTGCGCAACAGACGGGGGACCGGATAGAAGCTTCGCCTCTGACCGGAGGCGGGAGACGGAGGACGGGAGACGGGGGTCGCTGGGTGAACGACGGAGGACCGAAGACGGTGGACAGAAGACCGATAAACTCCTGAAAATAAAAAGACCCGATCTATTACTTAGATCGGGTCTCGTTTTCTCTTAAGAAGTAATTCTATTTTTTATTGAAAACCAGTTTATCCTCAGTTTCCGGGTCCAGATCAACCATGATCACATCCCCATCTTTGAACTCCCCTTCCAGCAGCTTCTTGGAAAGCGGGCTTTCGATGAATTTCTGCAGGGCCCGGGTCAGCGGCCTGGCGCCGAAGTCGGCGGTGTAGCCGTTTTTGGCCAGCCACAAGTGGGCTTTTTTGGTCAGGGTGACTTTTAAGCCATTGTCTTCCAGGCGCTGAGAGACGTCTTTCAGCTGCAGGTTGACGATCTTGACCATATCTTTTTCACTCAGGGGCGAGAAAGTGATGATCTCATCGATCCGGTTCAGGAACTCAGGCCGGAAAGCATCTTTCAGGGCTTTGTTGATCTTCTCCCTGGCTTCGATATCCTGCGCTGTAGCTGTGCTGTCCAGGAATCCCAGGCTGCCGGAGCGGCTGACATATTCTGTGCCCAGGTTGCTGGTCATGATCAATACTGTGTTGCGGAAGTCCACCTGGCGGCCCTGACCATCAGTCAGGCGGCCGTTATCGAGGATCTGTAATAAAGTGTTCCAGACTTCGGGATGGGCTTTTTCGATCTCGTCAAACAGGATCACCCGGTAAGGACGCCGGCGAACGGCTTCGGTCAGCTGGCCGCCTTCTTCGTACCCCACATAGCCGGGAGGAGCGCCAAATAATCGCGACGCGGTATGCTGCTCGCGGTATTCACTCATGTCCAGCCGCAGCAGGGCGTCTTCATCATCAAACATGAATTCCGCCAGGGCTTTGGCCAGTTCGGTTTTACCCACACCGGAAGGTCCAATGAAAATAAAGGAGCCGATCGGTTTGGTGGGATCTTTCAGACCGGAGCGGGCCCGGCGGATAGCATCAGAAATGACCGTGATGGCTTCGTCCTGGCCGATGATGCGGTCATGCAGCCGTTCTTCCATGCGCAGTAGTTTTTCGGCTTCGGCTTCTAACATCTGGGTCATGGGGATGCCGGTCCACTGTGAGACCACTTCGGCGACATCATGTTCATCGACAACTTCATCCAGTTGATGTTCTGCTTCCCAGGCGTCGCGGGCTTGATGGAATTCCTCTTCCAGGCGAACACGCTGGGTTTGCATCACTGCAGCCCGTTCATAATCCCGTTCCTGGCCAGCCACTTCCTCTTCGTTTTTGAGGTGTTCGATCTCAGTCTGTTTTTTCCGCAGCTCGGGGGGCAGAGAATACAAGGCTACCCGCAGCTTGGCTGCGGCTTCATCCATCAGGTCGATGGCTTTATCCGGCATAAACCGGTCGGTCACATAGCGATCCGCCAGCGTGGCAGCTGCCACCAGGGCCTCATCCGAAAAACGGACCTTGTGATGGGCCTCGTAGCGGTCCCTCAGGCCCTCCAGCATCTGGATCGTTTCCTCCACAGAAGGCTCTTCAATAAAAACAGGCGCAAAACGGCGTTCCAGGGCGCTGTCCTTTTCAATGTACTTGTGATATTCATCCAGGGTGGTAGCGCCGACACACTGCAGCTCTCCGCGCGCCAGGGCTGGTTTAAGCATATTGGAAGCGTCCATCGCTCCCTGGGCCGCGCCTGCGCCAACCACGGTATGCAGCTCGTCGATAAAGAGGATCACTTCCCCATCGGCGGCTTTAACATCGTCAATGGCCGCTTTGAGGCGCTCTTCAAACTCACCCCTGAACCGCGAACCGGCGATCATGGCGCCTATATCGAGGGACACGACCCGTTTACCGCCCAGGATCTCGGGCACATCGTTGGAGGCAATCTTCTGGGCCAAACCTTCCACAATGGCGGTTTTGCCCACACCGGCCTCACCGATCATAACCGGGTTGTTTTTGGTGCGGCGGGAAAGGATCTGGATCACCCGCAGGATCTCGGCGTCGCGGCCGATCACGGGATCCAATTTACCTTCCCGGGCCAGCTTGGTCATATCCCGGGAATATTTCTCCAGGGCTTTATAGCGGCTCTCCGCTTTTGGATCCGTCACTCGCTGTCCGCCCCTGATCTGGTCCACGGCGCTGTAAACACGTTCCTTGGTGATGCCTTCGGTTTCCAGTAACCGGGAAGCCGGGGTATTCTTTTCATCCAGGATCGCTAAAAAGAGATGTTCGGTGGAAATGAACTCGTCCTTGAGGCGGTTGGCTTCCTGATTGGCAACATCAACGATTCGTTTCACCCGGGGGGTGATAAATACCTGTCCCGCCCCACGGCTGCCGAAGATGCTTGCTTTTTGGGTATTTTTGAGAATGTAATCCAGGCGGTCGCTCAGGTCGAGGCCCTGGATATTGAGGCTGTCCAGGATCTGGGAAATCGCACCCTCTGGCTGTTCAATTAACGCCAGCAGGATATGTTCCGTATCAATCTGGTTGTGTCCATAGCGCTGAATGATCTCCGCAGCTCTCTGGGCAGCTTCCTGGGCCCGTTCCGTAAAACGGTCAAATCGCATCATATAAACACCATCCTTCAATGGGTTATTCGTATTCTAAGGATAAATTATTCAGCCATTTATCACAAATGATTATAACAAGATGACATTAGATAAATGTATGAATCATCCATTATTTGATCGAGGGGGTTTTTTCCTCTGATCACTCTCTAAAGTGCAATTATATAGACCGTAAATCAGCCCTGGGATTCATCCCGGGGCTGATTAAAGACAAACCTCCCTTAAGGGAGGTTTCAAAAAAGGGCGAGAGGGCCCTTCGATAAATTCAGGACCGGCACAACGCCTTTTATTTATACTTCCGAAGTCTTGAAGACAACAGTATGATTAGGCTATTGCCTAAAGACTTCGGAAGTTTTATTACACCTCTACACTTCCCCTTTTTCCGACAAATACTCCTGATACGCCTTCCAGCCCGGGCACCAACCTGTGTGCCAGCGCCAGAAACGGGCCAGCAGGGAATTGGGTTTTTCTTCAGCTTTCAGACGCATGGGACAATTTGCGCACTTGGGTTCCTCAAGCATTTCCACCATTGAGTTCTCCTCGGTTCTTTCCTATTATGATAACCAATCCTGTCAGGGCCAGAATAGAACTCAACCCGTATAAAAGCCCCTTCAGGAGATGTTTTAGATCCAGGATCGGGGTCCGCTGCTGGCGGCCGCTTTCCAGGATCGGGATCCCTCCCCGGCGATCCATGATCCATCTCCGGCCTTTCCCGGACAGTTGTACTGTCCGGGTTTCAGGTTTGTATTTTCTCTCAGCAATGTCAGCAGCCATCTGTTCTCCAGTCTGGAGTTCAATATACTGACTTGTTTTTGTAGCCATTTTTCCCTCTATATCATACATTTGCTGAGCTCCTGGATCCAACCATTTCCGAATTAGTGAATATCGATCGATGACACGCCGGTTTCGATCCGGATATCAACTTTATTTGATGCTTTTTCATAATCGGCGGACTGATACACACCGCCCGTTTTCGGGAACCTGGTTTGATCCACGTCCACAGAAGCCAACCCATGTTCAGCTTCAACCCTGGCTGCCACACCTTCCGGCACCGTGATATCAATCGACGCTGCGCCAGCTTCAATTTTGAGATAGGTCTGTCCTGCCCCAGCCGGCAGTTTTAAGTTGGTTGAGCTGGCTCCGGTTTTCATGACGATATTCTTGACATTTAAAGCCGTCATATCCAGATGGGCATCCACAGCGCCTACTTCAAAGACCAGATCCAGGGGGATTTCATCGGTCAGGCCGAATTCCCACAGCATTCCCTTTCCTCCAACCCAGTTCCCGGGGAAGAACATATCCGGGAATGCCAGGCGTTGAGCCTGCAGGACTACATCAAGTTTGTTCCCTTTTTTGATGACCCGGGGATCCAGGCCTGTGGCAAAAGATCCTGAGACCAGTTTACCGGGTTCAGCGATTCCGCTCAGTTCCATTCTGCCAGCGCCGTGTTTGACAACAATCGATGCGCTTTCAGCGTCTTCCAGGTCTACAGATCCATCCACCATTTCCACTTCGCTTTTTCCCATAGCGGTGCCGATCAGGAACCAGACACCCAGGACGATCAGGAAGGCCGGCCAGAACAAACGCCAGACATTTACAGTTATAATTCCCAGGTTATTAAAGAGCAGGATAAAACCAAATCCCACCAGGATAACAGCCCAGAACATTCTATTTGAACGCATTTAATACTCTCCTGCCCACCCGGTTCTCCGGGGGGCCTTATTTCTTATTTAAGAACGACCGGACCATCAGAACCACACCCAGCAAGATCAACAATACAGGCCAATATCTTCCGGCCATGCCGATGGCGCCAAAAAATGAGCCAAAAACTGCCGTCATGATGAAGCTGATGAAGACTAACGTGCCGCCATCTTTTACCGAGGCGTCGCCGCCCAGCAGGCTCATCAATACAATGCCGAGGCCCACAAATCCCGGTATCAGGGTCCAGATATAGGACCAGCTCTGCCAGTCACCGGTGTACCACTGATAAGCCAGGATCCCGCCCAGGCCGCTCACGATGGTAGCTGGAACAGCCATGCCAGGTTCACCCAGGGCTGCGCCCAGGACAAATAAGACCAATCCAATACCGATGATGATCCAGGGCCAGGAGAAGATCTGCCAAAAGTCAGGCAGAAGATCAGGCATGATCTGAGCAGCAAATAAAAGCCCTCCGACCAGGATCAAAATTGCACCGCCAACAATACTAGTTCGTTTTCCTTTATCCATCGTAACTCTCCTTGTGTAACAAAATGAGTTCTAACCTCGTTTTAATAATAACAGGCTGGTTTCACAGCCAACCCTGGGAAAGAAAACACCAATTCAGACCGGGTAATTTGGTAGAATCAAGTTGCAGGAAATCTTCTTTCTCACCAATTTATACGTTTAAACTGAATAAAAGTTTCTCAGGATCATTGGATTTTTTAATGACATTGTCAGCTAAAGGAGTCTAAACGATGAAACCTCGAGCAAAATGGGCCATTATCTTAACCTTCAGCATTGGATTGTTTTTGTTTACCGCCTGCACACCCACCCCTTACTGCGTCCCGATTTATGATGTTACAAAGACGGACGACACCGATGACGGGGTCTGCTCTCCGGGAGATTGTTCACTCAGAGAAGCAGTGGACAACGCTAATGCCTGTTCGGGGGTGCGGACTATCAACCTGCCCGCCGGCGGCTACTCACTGACCATCGATGGAGATGATGAGAATCTGAACAAAACAGGCGACCTGGATGTGCTAGATGACCTGATCATCATCGGTACCGGCGCGCCCTCGATCAACGGAAATATCGAGCGCTCATTTTATATTCACTCCGGTGTTACCGCCACCTTCGATGGGATCTGGTTGATGGATGGAGACGCCATTTACGGCGGTGGTCTCGTCAACGAGGGCAACCTGACCCTGAACAATTTCACCTGCAACTATAACGGCGTTGCCATGCCTCCCTCAACCATAGGAAATGCCATGGGAGGATGTATCTTTAATACAGGTGACCTGGCCATAAGCAACGGTAATTTCCTGGAAAATTCAGCCATGTATGGTGGGGCTGTCTATAATAATGACGGCGCTACCGTGAGCATTGATGGTAGTACATTCACATCTAATCTGGCGGCATCCAATGGGGGTGCGCTCTGGAACGGTATTGGATCCGACATGACTGTAAGCGACAGCACATTCGATATGAATGTTGTCGGAACCAACGGAGGGGCAATTTGGTCCCATGGTTCACTGAATGGGGAAAGCTTGATCATCGAAGGCAGCGAAGCCGGCAGCAGCGGCGGCGGTGTCTTCAGCTGGGACAGTTCAGCCATTTTCTATAATGTCTGGATCACTGGTAACACAGCCAGCCTCGGCGGAGGGATTTATAACAATCAAAGCATGGTCCATTTTTATGAAAGCGGCCTGACAGCCAATCACGCTTTTGGAAACGGGGGAGCTGTCTATAATTTCGATTCCAACCCTTCCGCTCCGACAGGCGGTTTATTGTTGAAAAACGTCACCGTCAGCAGCAACACGGCTGGCGCTGGCGCAGGGATTTACAACAGCGGGAGCTTCGACCTGCGCTTTATCACCGTAGCTGACAACAACCCGGAAGGCATCCGAATCGATGCCGGAACCGAGATCCTGCTCAGAAGTTCAATATTATCAAATAATACGGGTGGCGACTGCGCCGGGATCTCTCCTGATTCCCTGGATTACAACCTGACCAGTGACAGTACCTGCGCTTTGATCGGCAGTCACGATATCCTTAATGTGACTACTTTGATCGAACCCCTGGGGTTCTACGGGAGCATCGCGCCCAGCCATCCCCTTACCTACGGGAGCCCGGCTTTGGACAGCGGTGTTCCCGACGTCTGCACATCCCATGATCAAAATAACACCCCTAGACCCCAGGGCGCTTGGTGCGACCGGGGCGCTTTTGAGAATTTATATGATAAAGGCATCCTGCGGGGCTGGACCTATATCGATGCCAACCGCAACGATATTCGTGATCCATCAGATGGATCTGTAAACGGTGTGATCATGGAGCTGAAGGAAGGCCCCTGCCCGGGAGGAGCCATTGCAGCCACAACCCTCTCCAATCCAGGTGGTAATTACCGCATCTTTGATATCGAGCCGGGTGATTACTGCATCGATACTTCTCCCACGCAGCAAACCATGTATCCTGAATACATCGATGTCAGCTTCGCAGCGGGTGATGTATTGGAAGACGTCAACTTCCGCTATCTACTCACACCCTTGGGAGATTCCTCGATCAGTGGAAAGGTCTGGCATGACGAATGCGCCGTGCCTTATGGTATCCCAACCTCAACGCCTCCTGGATGCATTGCTTTTCTTGGTGGAGGATACGGAGCGGATGGAATCTACGATCCTTCAGAGCCCGGCATTGAAGGGGTCAAGGTTGTGGTCCAAGGCGGGAGCTGTGCTCTCGGCGCATTATTTACAGCAGCCGAGACCTATACCGATGCCAATGGTGATTACACAATCCCGGTTTTACCCTCCGGGCACATATTGCCTGAGTGTAGATCAACATCTAACACCCAATGACACTCTCCTCATCCCAGGAAATTGGACTTATCCAATCCGAAATGCTTCACCAGCAATGGCTACTGTTACAGTGGGCACAAGTGAGGATGTGGTAGATGTCAATTTCGGTTGGGATTACCAGTTCCTGCCCGAACCTCTGGTCCCCTACTCCTATATGTGTACAGCGAATATGAATGCCTTTATTCGCCGCGGACCCGGGACAGATTTCCTCGGAACTGCGACCCTTCTTGAAGGTGAAACCTTTGAGGTCTTCGCAAAATCGGAATTTGAAAAGCCGCTGTGGCTGTTCGGGAAGAGCGAAAAAGGGGACCATGGCTGGGTGTCTGAGGCCGTTCTAGAATGCACGGAAATCGATCCCAAAAAACTGGATATCAGATGGACACCGCTCCATATACCGACACCCACACCAACGCCACCGCCTGTGACCTGCTCACCAAAAATGGACGAGTACAACTGTCTAAAAACGGGCGGGACCTGGTTTAGATCATATTGTAAATGCCCCTGATATGCCAGGAAGATAAACTGAAAAATCAAAAAAGGAGCAGTCCAACTGACTGCTCCTTTTGATATAAACTCAGGAAACGGTTTCCTAGAAGGAAACCGTTTCCTTTTATTGTTTATTTAGCTTTTTTCCTGGCTCCAGAAGAGAGTTGATATTCCTCCGGACCAGATGTCAAACCCGGGATTTTGATGATCTCATACTTGATCAAAAGCCAGAAGACACCCACCAGGATCATGATGCCAGCCGCAATTCGGGAATAGCTGATATCCGTTCCTGGGATACGGGGCTGATCGGGGCGGAAGAATTCGATGATCTCCCGGCCAAGACCTTCCAGAACCAACCATCCAGCAAAGATGGTGGCAGGTTTGATCTTCTTTTTAAATTCCAGGGCCAACCAGAGCAGAACACCTGCTGCCAGGAAATTCCATAACATCTCATATGCAAAGGCTGGATGGAAACGTGTGGTCTCAAAGGGGAAATCATACATATTCTTCCAGGGGGCGATGCGATGCAACTCATCAATCTTAATACCCCAGGGCAGTGCGGTAGGCTGACCATAAAGTTCCTGGTTGATAAAATTAGCCGGTCGGACCAGGGCCTGCCCGATCAATAAGGCCGGGGCAGCGGCATCCAGGAAGATCCGGAAATCCAGTTTGTTTCTTTTCACAAAGATCAATGCACCCAGCGCCCCAAACAGTACCGCACCGTAAAAGTGCAGACCTCCCTGCGGCAGGTTGATGATCTGAATGGGATTATCAAGATAATAGCGGCCGCCGCCTGCAATATCATTCAGGACATACCAGAGCCTGGCGCCAACAATGCCAAAAGGTACGCCCCAGATCAGCAACTCCCAGATATGTTCTCCATCCTCCCCTCTTTGTTTGACGCCCCACTCGGCCACCATACCAGCCAGAATAATACCAACAGCCATGATCACACCATACCAATGCAGAGAGAAGTTCGTGCCGGGGATAGTGAAGATAATTGGATTCATATTTTCCTCCTGACAACAAGTAGGGACTCAGTCCCTTTGAGGGACTGTGTCCCTCTTTTCATATTGACCAAAACAACCGCGATAATCTTACCATAATCAGATATCGCGGTTGAAATAGAATTTGATTTTTATCCTGGAATTTCAATCTTCTCCAGCCATCCAGGCAGGTTTCAGGCCGTCCTTTTCCGGGAACCTGGTTAAGACAGAAATCTCGATTGGTAAAACAGATTTACCATCGATCTCTATACAATCACCGCGTGATCCGCCAGCCGCTGTACAAACAGTGAGTTCTGTGCCAGGTGCAGTCAGATGGATGTCGACCAAAGCCAGGCCCACCAGGTTGCCCTCCACATCCATGGAACAGCTGGTTACCTGTCCTACTATCTGGTTATCCTTGTTGATCACCAGGTCCAGCTCTTTAGGACGGCGGGTCCGTTTTTGATCACAGCGGAAACGCACGATCTCCCGCTGGCGCCCATTTTCCCTGGCCAAAAGAGCATCTCTGCCAACGAAAAATGGCTTGTGGTATTTCACGTAACCGGGGAATCCGGCTTCGATCGGTGTGATCTCCAATTCTCCAGCCAGCTCGTGTCCGTATAAAGGAAGGCCGGCTTCAATGCGGGTTGAATCCCGGCAAGCCAGGCCGGCAGGTTTCACACCATAGGGTTCTCCTGCATCCAGGATCTTATTCCAGAGTTTTTCCATACCCTCCGGGTGGACCAGGATCTCAAAACCCCAGTTCTCCCCTGTATATCCTGTGCGGGCAACTATGAGGGGAATACCAACCAGATCAATGGAAATCAACTCTGTCCGCCGCATCCGGGAAAGGGCGCGTTTTACCATTGGATCATCTGTTAAAGCCTGAAGAATTTGTAATGAAGCCGGGCCCTGCAGGGCAAGATCCCGTTTCTGATCTTTCCCGCTGGCCGGATCTTTCAGATTACGGATCTGAGCCGGCCCTTCCACCTTGATCCAGGGACGGTCCTGATCTATTACGACTTTGCCATCATTGACCCCATTTAACCAATCCCAGTCCTTCTCTTCGTTAGAGGCATTGATCACCAGATAATAATGATCCGCATTGACCCGATAGATAATACCGTCATCGATCACACTGCCATCCGGCTCCAGGAAGTAGCCGTACAGGGACTGCCCATCATCCAGCCAGGCGGCGTAGTTGGAAAAGACCAGGTCCAGGAAGCTTGTAGCATTGGGACCAGAGATCTCAAAAACACCCATGTGGGCCACATCAAATAATCCAGCGCCATTGCGGACCGCCTGGTGCTCTTCCTTCACGGATGTATAACGAACTGGCATTTCCCAACCAGCAAAGGGCACCAATTTTCCGCCCAATTTCTCGTGGACATGAAATAGTTCGGTTTTCTTTAAGGGGGACTCTCTCTCTTCCCAGGCCCAAACTTTCTGTGGGGCAGCTGGCGGATCGACTTTCAGTTCAGCCTGGCCAACAAAATAGGGTTTGCCCACATCGAAATACTCGGGATGCGCCATGTAAAGGTCGTTGATCAATGATCCAGGTTGATTTTCCGCCTGGTAGGGTTTCCCTGTCCCCTTCACAAGCTCTACCACCACCGGACCTTCCACTTTTCGGTAAATATCCTGATCATCAAAGGAAACATAACCGTCGCTGATACCGCGCATCCAGGAAAGCAGTTTGCTGGTAATCGCAGCGGGAGATGAAATCAAATAAACATCCCGCCCCTGCAAATCGACATCCATCCGGTTGATCTCAATTTCAGATAGAAGCATTCCCTGTGGATCAACCATATAGGAAATCGTTCTCTCTCCAACCTCAAATTCCATCAGGTTAGTAGGGACCAGCTGATCCAGGAATTGCCTGGACCTGAAACCAGTGACTTTGATCTGGATTAGATCATCTGGATCAATTTCCTCAAGGTCCTGGTAATGGGGATATCCAAATCCTTCCACTTCCAGGTCAATTCCGGCTTTGCCTGCGATTTCTGATACACCAGAGCGGACTTCCTCCAACACATCCAGATCAACTTTTGCCCTGGGCAAAACCCCAGATAATCCATGGTATGCATATGGTTTTAAGTTGGACAGCAGTCTGAATATCAATCCTGCCAGTGCATCCATATCTTTTTCCACCAGACCGCGCTGCGTTAACCAGGGAGTACCCAGCCGAATGCCAGTAGCCAGGGATGTTTCCAGGTCACCAGGAATGGTGTTTTTATTGGCGACCATACCCGCCAGGTCAAGGATTCTCACCGCCGGTTCTCCCCAGACCGGGTATTCCGATCCGGTTGGTTGGGCAGCAGGAACAGGGATGGATTTCAGATCCAACAGCAGCAGATGTGTATCGGTGCCGCCATATGCCAATCTTAACCCTCGTTTGGTTAATCCTTCACCAAGAGCCCTGGCGTTAAGCACAATCTGGCGCTGTAAATTCTTAAACTGCTCAGTTTGGGCGATCTCAAAAGCCACAGCCATGGCAGCAAATTTATTAACATGGGGGCCGCCCTGTTCACCAGGGAATACAGCCAGGTCGATCTTTCCAGCCAATTCCTCATCGGTGGTCATCACCACTGCGCCGCGCGGACCCATCAGGGTTTTATGAGTAGTAAAGGTCACCACATCGGCAAAACCAATTGGATTGGGATATTCACCAACAGCGGCCATTCCAGCCACGTGGGAGATATCCGCCATTAGATATGCGCCGCAGGCATCTGCGATCTCCCGGAACTTTCCCCAGTCCGGCGCCCAGGGATATGATGTGTATCCGGCAACGATAATCTTGGGATGATGTTCCAGGGCAAGATCCCGAATGGCATCATAATCCAACCGCTCTGTTGAGGGATCAACACCATATGAGACCACGTTGTAACGCTGGCCGGAAATATTAAACTCGGATCCGTGCGAGAGATGGCCTCCCTGATAGAGATCCAGTCCCATGAAGGTATCCCCCGGGTCCATCAGGGACCAGTAGACACCCAGGTTGGCCGGCGTACCGGATAAAGCCTGGACGTTCACAAAGATTTGGTCCGCAGTTATATCCCCATCCGCGAATAGCTGGGCAGCTCTGCGCTGAGCCAGGCATTCCAGGATATTGGCATACTCCTTGCCTTTATAAAAACGCCGGTCTGCGTAGCGCCGGTAGTTGGCCAGAAGCCAGGCGATGTCCTTCAGTCCCTCTTCGTCCTCCAGGGTCATTTTTGAGGGCGGATAACCCTCAGCGTAAAGGTTCTGGAAGCGAGTGCCCAGCGCATCCCGAACAGCTTTTGGCACATAGGATTGAGAGGGTATGAAGATCAATTTCCTGGCCTGGCGTTCATCTTCCCAACGTATCAGGTCAGAAACAAAGGGTGTTATCTCTTCGATTTCCTGGCGGAACAGGTAATCATCAAATTCTTTATTTGCCATGGCTACCTCAGCTTAAACTTGGGGTCAATATCATCCTGAAAGATAAAAATTCCTGAACCACAAGTGGGATCAGGATCCATAAATGATTTAACCATAGTCAAGGTGCTGATTCAAATGACAAAAAACATGACATTCGACCCTCGAAATCAGCCAAATGGGCTGATTGAGTGGGTGGTGCCTTGCACCTTTTTCAAGACAGGAGTAAACTTTATGTGACATTATTCCAGGATGTGGATTCTTGGAGAAAATACGTCGACAGAGATTCCGGGCTGATTGGAATCGTCAAATCGATTATTTATCGTATGAGGTTCTATTCAAAGGTGCGGCAATATGAAGAAAGTGAATACTTCCTATCTATCTCACGATGAGTGTTGGGGAGTCCAGATCAATGGACTTCAGCATTGTCAAAACTGCAAATGGATTGGGATCAGCGCCTGTGAAGGCAAAAACGTCCGCCTCACCGGTTTTAATTCCAAAGGATACAGAATTGGGGACAATGGATTGATGGCAGACGAGTACAACCGCGAATATGATACATCTGCAGCCCTCGCCTAATCAAAACTAGTCTATTTCTCCAGTCAGGGTCTTTCTCATAAATTGCACCCGCTCAAACGCAGCAGCATTCTTTTCATCCCTGCTCAATTTGCCCTTAAATTGGTCCAAAGAGGAATAGTTCTTCTTTGCCATCCATTTTTCAAGGCCTTCCAGCATGGTGTCAATATAGCCAATCCCGTTTATATAAAGGGTTGAACAGACCTGGGCGGCTGCCGCGCCAACCAGAAGGTGTTTAATCACACCGTTCGCATCGTGGATTCCCGTATTACCTGCTATATCACAGGTAACATTGTCTGATAATAATGAGACCCACCGTAAGGCCTGGGTGATTTCTTCGGGTGCGCTGAGTTCTATATCCCTGACCACTTTTTCATTATCAATATCGATATCCGGGCTGTAAAAGCGGTTAAACAGAACAACCGCATCTGCTCCCGCAGCTTCCAGTCTGTTCACAATACTTAATGGGTTAGTGAAGAAAGGACCGATTTTAACAGCAATTGGAACTGTAACATACTTCTTTACTTCAGTGACAATTTCCACATAAGTGTCTTCAATATCCTGGCTGCTGATTTTAGGATTAAAAGGCATAATGGCAATATTGAGCTCCAGACCATCAATGCCAGCCTCTTCCAATTTGGCCGCGAATTTTGGCCACTCGGCAGGAGTAATGCAATTAACACTTGCCAGGATGGGGATCGAGGTTTTTTCCTTGGCTTCCTTGATCAGGGTGATATATTCAGCAACGCCCATTTCCTTGGAGTGGTCATTGATAAATTCAACAGCTTCCGGATACCAGAAATATTTATCATCCTGGTCCATCAGATTTTCCTTATCAACCAGCAGCTGCTCCTCATAAAGAGATTTTAGAACAATCGCTCCTGCGCCTGATGCCGCACAATCCATAACATAATTGATCGAGCTGGTAAGTCGTGAACTGCTGACGATGATAGGGTTTTGAAGCTTTAATCCCATGTAGGTTGTAGAAAGGTCCATATTTGAATCCTCTTTTGTTTTAACATGTTTTTAATTTGTTATTCAATTTCAGGACTAGATCTGGTTTTTCCAGAACGATTTTCATATAGGAGAGGGCTTTTTCCAGGTTGTCCAGTGCCCTGTCTGAAATTCCTTCTTTGATATCCCACTCATACCCCTTAATATGCAGCAGCATCACGTGGGGTTCTTTTTGAAAGAGCTCTTTACATAGTTCCACGACATATCCCGGAGAGGCAGCATGGGAAGTAAAAGAGACTTTTGCATTTCCATCAACTCTGCTCAAGCAAAAATCTTCAATTTCTTCCTGGGATGCATCGGCGAAGATCACAAGATCTTTATTGGAGATGGCTTCTGCATCTTCGATATTGAGCTGGTAGTTTTTATCAAATTCAATATCCACCAACTCCATCTCAACTGCCCACTCTTCCAATCTTCTTACAAGTTCTACGCCCAATCCATCGTCCTGCCTGCCGGGATTTCCATAGCCATAAATCAGAGTCTGCATCAGAAGATCAGGTCCTCTTCTGGTCAATTAAACGGTCTTTGGCATCATATAACGAGATTTCCAGCGGCATCTGGCCCAAAGCGTGGGTTGCGCAGCTCAGGCAGGGATCGTAGGCCCTGATCGCCACTTCCACAGCATTCATCATGGGCTCGGTGATTTCCGCTTTGCCATCCATCCAGGAATGCGCAACGCTGTTGACCGACTGGTTCATGGGTTCATTATTATTGGTTGTCGAAACGATCAGATTCACTTTGGTCAGCTGATCATCATCGTTGATCTCGTAGTGATGGAACAGCGTTCCTCTGGGGGCTTCCAGCAAACCGATACCTTTATGAACCTTGGTGCCTTTTGTGACCAGCTCACCTTCCATCAGGTCAGGATCATTCAGCAGCTCTTTCATCATCTCAGCCGAGTGCAGCAATTCGATCAGCCGGGCATAATGATAATGCAGACAGGTATTATTGGGTTTGCCGTTGGTGAGAGCTTTATAGGCCTCAAACTCAGCCTGCGCCAAAGGTGATGGAATGAAATCACAGGTATTCAGCCTTGCCAGCGGTCCTACCCGGTACCAGCCCTTTTTCGGTCCCAGGTGTTTGAGATAAGGGAATTTCATGTAGCTCCAGGACCGGACTTCCTCTTCGATATACTGTTCATAATCCTGGTAATCAACATCATCAAGGATTTTATTTCCTTCCCAATCAACAGCTCGTAAAACACCATGATAAAGGTCAAGCGCACCGTCTTTCCTGACCAGGCTGAGGTGATTGGAGGGGAAAGATGCAAAATCATCGATAAAGCTCTGATTCTTCGAATAATAATCCTTGAAGAACTCCATCACTCCCGTTGACCAATCGAGCATCTTATCGATATTCTGGAGTTCCGGCCCATTCAGGAATAATTCTTTATCCTCTGGGCTGAGGTGTTTGTTAATGCCGCCGGGGATGGCTCCAGTACCGTGGATCTTCTTGCCAGCTGTGGCGCGGATGATCTCCTGTCCAAACTTTCTCATCATCACACCCTGAACTGCAAGGTCTTTATGCTCCAGAGCCACACCGATCACATTTCGGATCGCTGGATCCGCGTCTATACCAAAAAGCAGATCCGGGGAGACGAGATGGAAGAAATGCAGCGCATGGGATTGGAACATTTGTCCATAATGCATTAACCTCCTCATCTTTTCTCCGGTCGGGGTCAGCCCATCGCCGGTCCCTGCTCCTACGATAACATCAAGAGCTTTGGCTGCTGCCAGGTGGTGGCTTACAGGACAAATACCGCACAGTCTTTGAACCAGCACCGGTGCTTCCCAATAAGGCCTTCCCTGCACAAAACGCTCAAAACCTCTGAATTCAACGATATGAAGCCTGGATTCAGTTACTTGATTATTGTCATCAAGGTGAATGGTAACCTTTCCGTGGCCTTCAACTCTGGTTACCGGTTCTATGGTGATTTTCTGTGACATATATGTATCCTTTTAATTAGTCAAATTTTACAACTTCATAAGGTAGGCTCAGCTCGTCGCCTGTAACCAATGCCACCAGGGCGTTCCAGATCAGGTCGGCAGTTGGCGGGCATCCCGGGAGGTAATAGTCTATCTTCACGATCTCATGGCAGGGATAGACTCTGTCCAGGATCATCGGCAGTTCGTCATCATTGGGCAGGATCTTCTCGGTATTCAAACCCACAGTGGGTCCATTGAGATAAGCCTCTTCAAGACATTCTTTGACAGATATACCGTTTCTTAACGCAGGAAGACCGCCCATAATGGCACATTCCCCGACAGAAACAAGGATTTTGCAGTGTTTTCTGAATTCTTTCAGGACTTCGATATTCTCACTATTGCAGCATCCGCCCTCTATCAGGCCGATATCACACTCTTTTGTAAAGGTCTTGATATCATCAATTGGAGATTTATTAAATTCCACTAATTGGATCAATTCCAGGATCCTTTCGTCGATATCCAGGACTGACATGTGGCAACCGAAGCAACCTGCTAGTGAAGTCGTTGCTAATACTGGTTTACTCATATTATTTATCCCTGTTGTATGTTAATTATTTTCAATGTCACTGCCAATTGGCAATTTATCAAATTTGCGTTCCCCGATCGGGACAATATAACCCTGTTCTTTCTTGAGGATGGCGCCAACGGGGCAAATATCCATCGCTTCCTGGGCTTCCTGGCCGGTAAGCATTGAGGCAAGCTTCTCATCCATCACTACATGCAGGTGTTCCCCACCCCTGCCGTTGAAGGCAAAAACGTTTTTGCCATCTTTAGTGACCGTCCGAATACAGCGTTTGCACATGATGCAGCGGTTGCGGTCATGGAAGATATGATCAGCGCTAGCATCCACTCCCTTGATGGGGAACTCATAGGGGAAGCGCGGCACCAACATCTGGTAGCGGTAAGCCAGAGCTTGCAGCTCACAATTGCCGCTTTTTTCGCAGGAGGGGCAGAAGTGGTTTCCTGAAACAAAGAGCACCTCAACAATGGTCTGGCGCATTTCATTCAGCTCCGGGATATCATTTTCCACGACCATACCCTCAGCTGCAGGTGTGGCACAGGCTGTCATCACCCGCCCATTGACTTTCACATTACAGATCCTGCATGAACCTGCCGGTTTTACTCCCTCAACATGGCACAGTGATGGGATAAAAACGCCATTGGCTTTTGCAGCATCTATGATTGATTGTCCTTCTTCGGCGTAGCAAGTCCTTGCCATCAATTTCAAAGTATAGTTTTCCGTTTTTATTCATATCTATTTACTCTTTTATTCTCCCTGGATTAATGGGATTTGATGTTCGGTACCCGGTCAACGGCTTCACATGATTCAGCAACAGCATCTTCCATGTTGAAGGATGATAAATAACCTTGATCTGTTTTAACAAGGTCTTCGTAAAGTCCTCTGAAATTCTCAATAGTGGTTATGATCGGGTTGGCCGCAGTTTGGCCAAGTCCACACCTGTTGGCAGGTTTCCCCACCTTCGCCCAGGTGTACAATTCGTCAATATCATTCCGTGTGCCATTGCCATCCAGGATCTTCTGTAATTTATTCCTAATGATCACAGTCAAAGAGCGGCAAGGACCGCATGAACCACAAGATTCCTCAATGAAGAAGTTCATAAAATTCAGGACAAAATCATTCAGCAGATCACGTTCTTTGCCAATAATGATCATCGAACCGCCGGTGGCAAGGTCTTCAAAAGCGATCTTCCTATTGAACTGGGATGGATCGATACAGGTTCCGGAAGGACCGCCCACCTGCACAGCCTGCACAGAGGACGCACCAACCATTTCCAGCATCTCATTGATGGTCATTCCCCATTCCACTTCATAAACACCGGGTTTCTCACAATCACCGGAAATACTCAGCAGTTTGGTTCCGGCCAGATTCCTTTGTGCCCATGGCCTTGAACCAATCAGCTCCGTTAATCATAACCTTGGTCACACAACAGAGGGTCTCCACATTATTCACCACGGTCGGTTTATCCAGATAACCTTTTTCAACCGGGAATGGGGGCCGGTTCCTCGGCTCACCACGTTTGCCTTCCATGGATTCGATCAATCCGGATTCCTCACCACAGACATAAGCGCCAGCTCCAAGCTGGATCCGGATATCAAAATCAAATCCGGCTTTTCCGAGCGATATCCTTTCCGAGCAAGTTCTGATCGCGCATCTCCTGGAGAACACTCTCCAGGTAATCTTTCATGTAGCGATATTCATAACGCAGATAAAGAATCCCTTGTTTGGCATTCAACGCATATCCTGCGATTGCCATACCTTCAAAGAGCAGTTTTGGAGAGTTTGTTAGGATCACCCGTTCCTTGAATGTGCCGGGCTCACCTTCATCAGCATTGCAAACCAGGTAAACCTCTTCTCCGCCGGATTTTCGGCAGAAATCCCACTTCATGCCTGCCGGGAAACCAGCACCGCCACGGCCGCGGACATTCGAGTTTTTTACTTCCTCAACAACCTGCTCAGGGGTTAGAGCCAGCGCATTTTTAAGTCCCTTTCCCACTTCGTACTCAGAAAATAGCACCGGGCCTTCTGTCGAATATTATCCTCTACCTTTGAGTGCGAAGGCAGCAACGTCCTTTCCGCTTTGATCCCAGAAATGATCGTTTTCACCTTGGCAGGATCCAGTTTAGTGAATACTTCGCCGTTGATAATCACCGCTGGTTCCTGGTCATTCATTCCGATATCTGCGGTATCCCACATGCCAATCAAACCATCTTCAGTGACGAGTTGAAGGAGATCCCCAATTCTTTCTCAAAAGCTCGGGCAACCTCAGCTCTTCCATACATATTGGCGACAGCGCTGTCATTGAGATAGATCGCGTATTTACCAACGGGCTTGAAGGAGAAGAAATGATAGAAGGAGATCGTCTGCTCAACATCGACCTTTGAAAGACCCAGCTGATCAGCGATGATCTCAATCGCCTCTGCAGGAATATGGTGGTACTCTCCCTGGATATCCAGCAAGATATCCATCAGCCTTCCTCTGTCATTGCTGTACTTCTTTAGAAAACTCAGAATTTTTTCTTTCATATTTGACACCTTTTGTGAAATTGAACGGTTGCCCACCAGGGTATTCAATGAACAGAATAATTAAAGCGATTATTATGGGCGAGGACCTGCCAAGAATAGATTGTGTACTATTTCACATTATACAGTATTTTCGTAAATACTTTAGTGT
>CAVOGS010000003.1:0-697712 GCA_963695575.1 uncultured Chloroflexia bacterium | reverse complement strand
AGACCAATCGATCACATATGCAAAAGAAAGGTCATCTGGATTGGTATCAACACTGGACAATCCACCCCGGGCCTGTACCTGGCCCATATCGTATAAGAAACCGTTTCACCAGCTGACCAGGGGATGGTCAGATCAAAAGACCTGGTAACCTGCACATCCCCCACCACCGTCTGGCAAACAGAGTCCAGCGGTGTTAGGGATCCATTCTCAATGATCTCCACCTGTACAACACCATCAACAGACGGCTTGGTGACGACATCCACACTGACGGCATAATCCTCGGATGGGGTTCCGACTCCCGGGGATACCGGGTCCGCGGAGAGGGATAGTAGCGGATTAATAACTGAAATATGATAGCGGTCTTCTGCTGGTGGCGCAGTCCCTCTTTCGATAATGACCTTGGCTGTAAAATCACCGATCAACTGGTAAGTGTATTCCGCCAGCTGCACTTCATTCGCCACGGCATTGCACATCATTCCCACATCGTCTTTAAGACATTCTCCTGCGGCAGGCTGTGGCAGTACTCCGCAGGATGATTCCACGCTTGTGATATCAGCTTCCAGCGAATCACAATTCCACCAAAAATGATAATTGATCGGACCAGTTGCATCTCCGTTCACATTCGCAGTAATATCCGCATAATAAGGATTGGGAGCCCGGTAGGCATCACTGGTCAGGGATACCCAGAGGGGGGAAGCTGCATCATATTCCGTTAAGCCAGTTTCAATACCATTAAAAATATCCAGATCAATTGTTGTAGTAATGCCGGGAACCGTTCCGGCGGGGGCCACACAGTACTGCCAGAAAGCCCAATCACTCCATCTCCCGGTTGGAGGTATTGTAAATGTCACAGTTGAATCGCATCCAGTGGTCCAGTAAGCAATCCAGAGATCATATTCTGTAACCGCATCTGTCAAATAATTGTTGACGTAATTAAGATTGGTGTATATCAGCGGGGCCACACCGCTTTGATTTTCCACGGTCTGCATCCACTCCATCACCCAGGCGGACAAGGCTGTCCTTCCCAGTGACCCCCGGACCTCTAAATCCAGCACCGGCCGCAAATAACCGCTCTGTAAATAATCCCCTGCCACGCTCAGAAAATATTCCGCTTCTTCCTGCCCGGTGTTACCGAGGTCGGGACGGGCAAAGTGGTACACACCCCTCATAACACCAGCACTCGGGTTTTCGGTCATATTTTGAATAAACCTGGAATCGGTCCAGCCCACTCCTTCCGTCCCTTTGACAAAAGCAAAGGCATAGCCTGCATTTCCAACCTGTCCCCAGCCAATATCTCCCTGCCAGTGGGAAACATCGATGCCGTCCGCATACTCGCCAGCAGCAGCAGCAACTACAGCAAGGGGAAGTGATTTCGCTTGTGCGTACACTATGTCCGGGAATGTCGCCTCGGTATCCAATAGTGTAAACGTTCCCAATACCTGGTCCAGCAGGGAAGTGATCGTCGATTCATCAAAATGCCGGATCGTACCTGGCACAAAATTTTCAATATTCCTGCTGTGGATTACCTGGGTCAATTCGTAACAGGCACCCTGTGAAACTGCCCGATGACTGATCCGTTGATATGAGCCCCCCATCACACCTTCCTCGACAACATCCTTAATAAAGGAGACCTGATTGATATCCTGAACAGGTAAATCCTCTCCTGAACGCTGGTAAATACTCCCGGATTTATAACTTAGGCAGGCTGATAACGCGTCTTCTCCCCGGCTGACCTGGACCACAATCGACGCTTCCACCAGATTTGTATTTTCGAAGAAACCAGGATCAACGAGATTAAATTGCCAAACAGGCGTCCCTCCTGGAACATCCAACCCTGCGTTAAGGGCTTTTTGATCAGGGTTGTTTTTGGGTAAGAAAGTGCCCGGATAACTAAGTTCAAAAGCATAGCCTTCGTTCCGGAAAACTTGCCAGCCATCAACACTCGTCAGCGCAAATATCTCTCCAGCACTTTTTCTGTCAACATAAGCATCTTCTTCAAACTGAGACAAGTTTGGAATATTGTAAGATGATCCGATTCTATTCTGATTTATGGGGTTAACTGATGCGGCCAGTGCAGAACTAACAATATCCCCCTCCCCGATCACACTCTCCACAAGGGTAGAGCTCACCAAGGAGCAGATAATTAGTATAAAAGAAAGCAGCACATTTTTTCGTTTAGCCATGAATGTTATTCCATTCGTTTATTAGGATTCCTGGATTTTCTCAAACATCTATTTGAAAAACTAAAATAAGATGCAATTATAATACAAGGATTAGATTTGTCTTCTTGATGGGAATAATATGGATGTAACCCCTAACCTTGAGAGAGTTATTGTACTCTCTTCCCTCTGTTCTATCTGTTGATGAGTTTACCCCATATTCGTCAGCCGAAAAATCCATCCGATTTGAATTAGGGTCCAGCCCATCAGGATTAGTTAAATCAGATTAGGGAACTATTTAAAATACTAGCAAGAGGTGGCAAACTTGAAATTAAGTATTAAAATCTCCTTCCCCAAATCATGTCACCCGCTGCATATTCAATACCTACAGCGCCGGGACTCATAAGCCCTTGGTCTGGCTTGCCAGTTCAATCCCGCCCCTCGCCACTCAAAGAAAAAGCACACTCAAATGAGTGTGCTTTTATGTTTTAAGAGTACTGACACTCAGGGGGATATCTAAAATATTTAATCGATGATTATTTCTGTTTGTATTCTAATCATCTATACAAAACCATGGTCGTCATCAATCCCACATCAAAAATAAGGGTAAAACATACCACAATTAAGAGCACTAAGGAATCCTCCGCAGATTGTTTATTCAGACCAATTCGCTTATGATTCCATGATGATATGGCTATATATGGAATCAAAATTTCCAATGCACCAAAGGGTAGAAAAACAACCGGAGAATCGAGATAATCTCTGAAAGAACTAATAAACACTCGCACAGTACCGAGCCATATAAAAATAGACACAATTGTTAGAAATACTAACCACCACTTCAGGAAATCTGTTTTATCTGTCCAACCATTCCCCATAAACCCTCCTATTCATTTCAGTATACATTAACCTCCCTCCCCTGGCGTTGGCAGCAGCTGGTGAGCAGGAGGACTCATATGCCCGTGGTCTGGTTTGCCAGTTCAATCCCGCCCCTCGCCATTCAAAGAAAAAGCACACGCAGAGCAGTGTGTTTTGTGTTTTAGGGGAGTACGGTTAATGAAAAAGTGGATCCGTAGATTATTTTGGAACTTCTCAACCCCCTGAGAACTGACTACACTAGCTAGGATCTTATCAGCCGAAAACCTGGAAGTAAATTCAGGAGAGATCGAATATTGAATATTAAGATATACTCCATTAATGTCATTAAAGTTTGATTGAGTACTTCTTCAAATTCTTCTTTTAAACCGAGGTTATTAACCTGCTATTTTTTTGAGAGACTTAACCGATGCTCTTCAATTCTTTAGATTTTGCAATATTCTTGCCCATTGTGTTTTTTCTCTACTGGTTTGTATTTAAGAATAACCTGCGGGGTCAGAACATACTGCTTCTGATTGCCAGTTATGTCTTTTATGGGTGGTGGGATTGGCGATTCCTGGGATTGATCATGTTCAGCACCATCCTGGACTATTTTGTGGGGCTGGGTCTGGGCAAGGTAAAAAGGGACAAGCACAGGAAACTGCTGTTTTTTCTGAGTATTCTGGTGAACCTGGGGTTCCTTGGTTATTTTAAATATGCAAATTTTTTCCTTGATAATATAGCTGACGTTTTCTCTTTCTTTGGTCAGGAACTCTCTACCCGGTCATTAAATATCATTTTGCCCGTTGGGATCAGTTTTTATACCTTTCAAGCCCTCAGTTACACGATTGATGTTTATCACAGAAAATTGGAACCCACCAAAGATTTCCTGGTGTATTCAGCCTACGTGAGTTTTTTTCCCCAATTGGTAGCCGGTCCCATTGAGAGAGCCAAACGACTGCTGCCCCAATTCTCTTCCCAGCGGGAGTTCGACTATCAAAAAGCGGTCGATGGATTGCGTCAAATATTGTGGGGACTTTTCAAAAAAGTTGTCATCGCAGACAGCTGTGCCCAATATGCAAATTTGATTTTTAATAGCGCGAGCGAGAACTCTGGCAGTACCTTGGTGATGGGAGCGATCTTCTTTACTTTTCAAATCTACGGAGATTTTTCAGGTTATTCTGACATAGCGATCGGGGTTGCCCGGCTCTTCGGATTTAATTTGATGAAGAATTTTGCCTTCCCGTATTTTTCAAGGGATATTGCAGAATTCTGGCGCCGCTGGCATATATCTCTTACTACCTGGTTCAGGGACTACCTCTACATTCCCCTGGGCGGCAGCCGGGGTGGAACCTGGAAAACAATCAGAAATATATTTATTATCTTCATTGTGAGCGGTATTTGGCATGGAGCCAACTGGACCTTTATTGCCTGGGGCACGTTGAACGCGCTATATTATCTCCCGGTTATGCTTTTTAATAAGTCCCGTGATAATTTAGATACCGTGGCAAATCAAAGGATTCTTCCATCACTAAAGGAACTCCTGCAGGTAGTAACAACTTTTGGTTTAACCGCCTTTGCCTGGATTTTTTTCCGGGCGGATAATTTAAAACATTTATCCATCATTTTGTCGCGGATTTTTTCCCGATCTCTCTTTACAATTCCTGCCCTTGATCCCCGATATGACCCGTTCATGTTTGAACAAATAGTAGATGGAGTCCTTTCCAGACTTCCTTCCTACGATCCCAGATTAGCACCAGTCTATACTCTTTTGTGGGTTTTATTATTAATCATCGTGGAATGGTTTGGGAGAGAAAACGAACATGCTCTGGAAAAATTCGGTGAAAAATGGGTTCCGGTCTTTCGATGGATATTCTATTACGGAATTATTTATTCAATATTGATTTTCGGTGGTCCTGAACAGCAATTTATCTATTTCCAGTTCTAGTAAATTAACTATGAAAGCTTTTCTTTCCAGACTAGGAATATTTTCAGGGATATTGGTTTTATTTTTGGTAGCTATTACCATCTTGGTCCCTGCAACACCCCGGACGAAGACCTCTTTATTATTTGCCAAACTTGATAAGGATCAGCTGCTCCATAATACACCCTCTCCCAGGCTGATATTGGTCGGAGGTTCAAATATGTCCATGGGAACTGACAGCAAAATCATCAAGGAGGAGTTGGGGAAAAATCCAATTAATACTGCTATCCACGCATCAATTGGTTTCGAGTATATGGCAAAAAATATCCTCAAGTATATTCGACCGGGAGATATCGTCGTAGTATCCCTTGAATACAGCCAATTTTATGGACAAAACATGTATGGAGGAGAAGAGTTATTACGTACCGTATTTGATGTTGACCGTTCCAGCCTGGGTTCTTTAGATTTTCGGCAGTGGCTCAGTATTATCAGGTTTATACCTAAATATTCAATCTCAAAAATTAATCCCACTGAATATAACTTCAAAGAACCGCTGCAAATTGGTATTTACGAACGCAGTTCATTTAACGAATTCGGTGACGCCTATATCCATTGGACTAAAACTCCGGAATTAATAGAATCTTATGGAAAGATAGAGCAACTTTATAACCGAAACACAATAAAACTCCTGATTGAGTTTGATCACCAGGTCAGTGAGCTGGGTGGAAAAATGGTCATAACCTACCCTGCTATCCAGGAAGGTACATTCCAGAACATGCATGAACAAATAATGCGTGTACAAAGCGAGTTGGATAAAAGCGAATTGACTGTCTTAGGTACGCCTGAGAGATATATCGTTGATGATACATTCTTGCATGATACACCTTACCATCTATCCCATGAGGGATCCCGACAGCGGACATATCTAATGATTGAAGATCTTATTTCATCCGGGGTATTGGGTGATGAGTAATCATCAAAATTCCCAATTTCAAAATAAATAACGGAAATCGTCATCTGTGGGAATCTGATTTAATTTTCGCGATCAAATCCTTTCCAACCCGCCACCAAAGATAATCTGAAGTTGGAAATGGAATATATTCAGTTCTTTTTTATCACCGAGCTGATTTTGGTCTCTTCTTTATTGATGATCCGCTGGATATTACCCCGGTGCAGGTAAAAACAAAGACCGGTCAGACCGATTCCGATGATGGTGAAGATCAATGGATATCCAGCCAGGTAAGTCACTACCGGCAATGCAGTAAATGCAGTAAAGGAACCGATAACAATATAATCCGTCACAAACGCTGGAATAGCCACCAGCAGAACAAACAGAATTCCCAGTTTCCAATTTATGCCAAACATCATTCCTGCCAGAGCAGCTACTCCCTTTCCGCCTCGAAATTTCATATAAAATGGAAAAATGTGACCAATGATAGCCATGATTCCGGAAAGATAAGCCAAATCAGGACTGTCAGGATAAATCCACTTAACAACCATCACAGCGAAAAACCCTTTAAGGATATCTACTACACCAACGATCACGCCATACTTCAAACCCATGATAGTTGTGATATTCGATGCGCCAGCATTACCAGAGCCGTGATCGCGAATATCCATCTTCCCGACTGTTTTGCTGAGTATGAACGCGGATTGGATACAACCAAATGCATATCCGATCAGTGCTGATATTAAATAGACCATATCCTTCTCTCCTTTTCTATTCCAAGTATACCTTTTGTCCGGGTTATTATGGATGCAACCTAAATTCGGACATTAATCACATTCCAACGACATAACAATATTAAAAGGTACAAGGCCATAGATAAGGAGTAGTATTGGTGTAGTAATTATCCATACTCATCACAACAGAGGAATTATGAAAAAAACCACTACCTTCCTGCTCATCACAATGGCCATCCTGCTGCTGGCTGCCTGCTCCTCAAAACCAACCGCTGTCCTAGTTCCTGATACGCCAGAACCCGCTCCTGAGCTGATCGAGGCAGCCCCAAACACAGATGAAGAGGCTGAAGTACAGGATACAAACGAAGAAGAAGCAAGCAAAGAGACTACCCAGGAAGTACCGCGCTTTATCACTACCAGTCCGGTAGTCCCCTTTACCGAAGACTGAGATCCTACCTGGGCGTTAACTGCGAGGGAAGCGAGCGGAAGTCGCCCAATGCATCACACGATAGCCTGGGCTGTTAACTCGAGGAAGCGGCAGGAAGTGCCCTAGATCAAGAGCTGGCAAGAAACGAACATGCTTTACTGCCAGGATACAGATCTTGAGACTGCTCAGATGTGATCAGGGCAAATTATGTCCTTCCGGGTCTGTATACCAGCCAGGAGATGATCAAAACCCGCCAGCAGAATGGAAGAGTATACGGCATTTGTTTTGACTATGCAGTGATCTACTGCTCGATTGCGGAATATTATGGGCTGGAATGCCGGGTCGTTAATCTCGATCTCCAAGCCCAGTGAGCGTCCCGGAGCCAATGTGCCAATCACACACGGCATGGCGGAGGAGTGAATATGTGCGCTGGAATGATCAGCTGAAAACTAAAGGGATCGATTACTCTTACGACGTGCTGCGCCTGATCGCCAGAGAAACACCTGAGCACTATTGGGCTGAAGTTAACCTGGATGGGAACTGGACTGTTCTTGACGCCACCAGGATAAACATGGGTGGCAACACGGAAACTGAATATATCCAATCTGGAAACTTCGAGTTGACGGATTGGTTTGCATCTGATTCTTCCCAGCAAGCATATGATTACGCGGTCAGGATCGCATCAGGGGAGGATCTACGCAACGAAGGTTATGATAGCGTTGGAGAACAGTTCATGGAGGGCCGTGAGGTTGCTTCAGCTTACGGTGATGCCGCGAACTACACAGGAATCGAGGACAGCCTGGGCCAAACTGGACGCTCAGCAAGCATGGAAGACTTTATGCATGCAGGGATATGGCTTGATGCCTTACCTGCCAACCTGTCAGGATGCCTGCGCTTCCTTGGCGCGCCAGAAGAATGTTACGAAGATTGTGAAGAGGAAAATGAGATCCTGACCTGTTATGAGAGCTGCTCCGGAGATCCTCTATTATCTTCGGCTGCATCTATCTTGAATCAGGCATGGACGATATCGTCAACCCAGAAGCCTACGAAGCATGCGCAGGAATCCCCTTAACATGAGTTGTGAGGAGACTTGCGCAGGGGAATGACCTCACCCCCTGGTGCTCTGATTTAGGTACTCTCTAGTAGCCATTCAATACCAAAAAACCGCTCAATCATGAGCGGTTTTTTTTGTCTATTATTCAATTTTGATATCAGGGGCACAATCCTGTTTCATTCCCGGTTGGTGTAAATCCAAAATAAGACCGGCAGGTAGTGTCAATCAGATACACCGATTTAATGGGATAAAGAGGACTATCCGGGTATGGACTCCCAGCACTTTCTTCTGTATATCGATCATTATAATCTCGATAATCGACCGCCTTTAACCCATCATCCGCGAAAGCACTCCAGAGATAACCTGTCATTCCAATCAATTCATTCTTGTAGGCTATTTGAATGCTATTCTCTGCCTCAGGATTTCTTCGCACCCAAACCAGATCCGGATCATCCCCTTCGCCGCTATCAAATAACAGTGATTCGTACCCATTAAGTCCTTCAACTGGTTTGTCATTCACCATCGGGCTTGCTCCCCCCACATCTCCATCCAAATCCGTGTAAACCAGAACTTCATTTACACTCCAATCGATGCCGGTGGGTAATCCAGTCTGTATTAAGAGATCCCCGCGGCCATTTTCATCCAGATCGATCTCCAAACCATATTTCATCGTTCCACTATCAGGTAAGTTTTCCGCAAAATATAGTATCGCATATGTCCAAAAGTCCATCACTTTCATATTCACCCGGATGATGTCGATATTCCCTTGATAAATCATATCATCCGCGGTAAAAGGACGTTCCAATATATTAGCCTTGAACTGGTCCCCGTACGTGATATGTTCATCAGCGTAATCAATCGAGTTGTAATCAACCAGGTAAGTATCCACCCGCTCCTTGATCGTGCTGCCTGGAAAGATCAGGTGTTCACTTGCCGGTTTTAGAGTCGGTGTCGGGGATGGTTCCTGGGTCGGTCGAATTGTGGGTGTGGATGTACTGATGGTCTGATTATCACTTGATCCACCAGAGCTCTCGCTCGCTATGGCCGTCTTGCGGGCTGATTCAACACCGCCCAACCAGGCTTCCTTTGTTAGCGTTGCCTGAACACCTGCCTGAACAGCCTCTTCGAGTGTCAGAGGTCCGCTCTCCCCGCCGAAGTTGCATCCAACCAATCCAAGTATGAAAAGCAGCATAACCGCCGCCCAGATCAAAATTGATTTACGCATTAACAACATTTCCCTTGCAAATTTTTCATATCATCAAAATTAAATTCTAACAGGTTCGTATCAACCAGATGATATTATACTAAAACCTGGAGATTGTGCGAGCAATCAGAAAAAATAAGCCTGCAAAGCTTCTGCAGGCTTATTTTCACCGACTGAAATTCTATTCTGGCATATTACATTTCTGGCAGCTCCATGAAAGACTACCAACAGGTGCGGGTAAGCGGGGACATTCCTCCATACAAACATCGCTGCAGCTGGTCAGTGTCGACGGTCCAAGATTATATGTAATACACATTTTATAACCCGTACCCCGAGCATAGACCTGGCAGATGCCAGGTTCGTTCCCGACCGGTTCCAAGCCAAACCAGGAGCGGCAGGTACTGTCCAGCAGGTTAATTTCATTGATGGGATAAAATTCGTGGTCAGGGTATGGGCTGCCGGCCTGTTCAAACGTAAACCGGTCGTTGTAGTCCGCAAAAGCAGGGTTGCGCAGCCCTTCATCAGCCCAGACAGACCAGAAGAAACCATTCTCGCCCACAAGGGACTGTTTTAAAACGATCTGAAGGCTGGTGGGGTCAGTTGGATTGCGCCTGACCCAGGCCAGATCCGGGTCATCGCCCTGTCCTGATTGGAACAGAACCGTTTCAAAGCCATTTGAATTAACTTCTTCGCCGGGCGGATCTGTCAGAACCGGGTTAGGACCACCCACATCCCCGTCGCTGTCTTCCAAAACTACCACACCTTCCACTGTCCATTGATCATCTGGCGGCAGAGAAGCCTGGACCAGGAAATCACCCCGCCCATCCCTATCGTTATCAAATTCAAGGGAATAAAGGGCGTCATTCGTTTCGGGCAGATCTTCGGCTAGAAATATCACTGCATAGATCCAGGGCGGATTGACTTTCATATTGGTCAGGATCAAATCCAGGTAGCCCCGATATTGCTCCATTTCCACTGTAAAGGGCCGCTCATACCGGTTTATAAAAAACTGATCACCATAGGTGATACCCTCTTCAGCATAATCGATCGAGTTGAAATCGGTCACGTAGGTATTGTTTTTCTCACCAGGCTCACCCGGTATCATCTCATGGACTATTTCCGGTTCCGGTGTTGATGTTGGCTGCTTGAGCCAGTTCAGTCTCCCGGGCAGATTCCATTTCAGCTTCCCAGGCTTCTTTGGTCTGAGTCGCAGAGACTCCTGATGCAACAGCGTTATCAATGTCACTGTTTTTTCCAGAACAACCTGCAACCAATGCTCCCAGAATTAGCAATAAAATAAGTAGCTGAATTTTCTTTTTCATATTTTCTTGCCTCCATTACATTGAATGGTGATAAATTTCCTGATAATTACGGGAGTTTACAAGGAATACAAAAACGATTTCGCGGACAATTACTCATACAAATATTATTTTCACATCCAGTTGACTTTGCAGAGGCTTCACACCAACCGTATCCAGGCAGCTCCTGGAGATGATCTCCCGTAAAACACAGTCCCGGTTCAGTACCTGTTGGAATATATCCATACCAGGAACGGCAGGTGCTATCTACCAATGCCACTGCTTTTAGTGGATAACGATAATTTCCCTTATTCGGACTGCCTGCCTCATCAAAAGTAAAGTGGTCATTAAAATCAAATAAACCAGGATCTTTAATACCTTCATCTGTCCAGACATTCCACAAAAAGCCAATTGAACCTACCAAACTGTCCTTAAACGCGATTTGGACTTGATTCTGATTGTCTGGGTCACGCCTCACCCAGGCTAAATCACGATCCTCACCCTCTCCATTATCAAAAATTACCTTTTCATAACCATTCTGTTCCGGGAGAGGCCCCTCCATATAGAGTGGATATAAACCTCCTATATCCTCATCTCCGTCAGCCCGAACCTGGACTGCATCTGTAGTCCATTCGCTATCAGTCGGGAGAGAGGTTATCACAAGGAAATCACCCCTCCCATCATGATCAGTATCGAGCTCAACAGCGTAGCGAATATCTCCTTCTGGAGGTAATTTTCCAATTAACACGACAGTGATGTATATCCAGGGATCGACTGCCACCAATTTCACCTGATAGATATCCAGATAGCTGCGGTACTCCATGGTTTTGGGTGTAAAGGGTCTTTCAAGACGAGACCAGGCATAACTATCGCCCAGAGCAGTTTTCTCTTTTGCAGAGTCAACTGAAACGATATCAGATATATAGGAATGGACGGTAGAGGGAGAGCCTGGGATCAATTTATGAAGGGGTTCCGGTGTTGGAGATAATGTAGGTGTCTCGCTTGGCCGGGTTGTTGCAGTTGCTACTTCTGTAGCTGTGGGAAGGTTTAGAATAGTTTCTGTTTCTCTTGCAGAGTTTACACTTCCAAGAAAAGCCTCCCTGGTCAATGTGGCTTTGATCCCTTCTTGAACCCTGAGGCTGATTTCTGAATCTGAACCAACCGAGGCCTGACAAGCGGATAGGCCGAGGGCCAGAATAATAATCAGCAAAAGGAGATCAGTGGTTCTACGATGAGCCATTTTATTGGTAGTTGTAAGGAATTTATATAGATATGTTCTTGAGTGTATACGATTGGAGATTTACTGTCAATAAATAATCTGGCGATATTGGTTTAGATGGTACACTTTGTCCATTGTGATTAATCCAACGATACGCACAAGCATCAGAAAGGGACTTATAAATTGGTATCAGAAAGCTAAACGCGATCTGCCCTGGCGGAAAACGACTGATCCTTATGCAATCTGGGTTTCGGAGATCATGCTCCAGCAAACCCGGGTTGAGACTGTTATCCCTTATTACAAACGCTGGCTGGCTGAATTCCCCGATCTGCAAACGCTTGTAGGTGCCGACCAGGACCAGGTATTAAAATTATGGGAAGGGTTGGGGTACTATAAGCGGGCTCTCAACCTGCACAAGGCCGCAATCATGATCCAGGAGCGTTATAACGGAACGCTGCCAAAGGATCTCAAATCTCTTCAATCCTTGCCGGGGATCGGGCGTTATACGGCAGGCGCAATCTCTTCCATAGCATTCGACCAGCGTGCCCCTATCTTGGATGGAAATATCAAGCGTGTTTTTTCACGTCTCTTCGACGTTGATACTCCGCTTCAAACTTCAGAGACCGAAAAAAAACTCTGGCAGTTTGCTGAAGATTTGTTACCAGAAAAAAAGGTTGGTGAGTTTAATCAAGCTTTAATGGAGCTGGGAGCGCTGGTTTGTTTATCAAAAAATCCCTTATGTGATCACTGCCCGCTTAAAGATGATTGTCTGGCATTCCAGAACCTGCTCCAGGACGTTCGCCCTGTGCGGAAAGAGAAAACATCCCTACCCCATCTACAGGTCACAGCTGCTATCCTGAAGAAGGATGGAAAATTCCTGCTGGCAAAAAGACCTGAAAAGGGATTATTAGGGGGCATGTGGGAATTTCCCGGGGGAAAACAGGAAGAAAACGAAACCCTTCCAGAAACACTACAACGTGAAATAAACGAAGAATTGGGGGCAAAAATCCTGGTTGGAGATCAATTTGGCACTTATCATCATGCCTATACGCATTATAAAGTCACTCTACATGCCTTTGAATGCCATCTTGACTCAGAAAACCTGCACCTGAATTATCATACTGAATTGGCCTGGGTGGCGCTTGATTCCCTGGGGTCCTATCCAATGGGGAAACTCGACCGCGCCATATCTGAGCAGCTCCAGGCCAATAAATATCTAACGTAGATAAACTGCGAAGTATATCACCTTGATCATTCGGTTTCTTCAATAACTGGCTGTGAGATTTGTGGTTGGTTGAATATCTTCAACCACACAAAAAATACCACACCGGCCATGATCACTGCTCCGGCAATACCGGGCGCCCAAGTACCCAAGGATCCCAGTAAAAATCCTCCCAGGCTGGGTGCGATCACCCTTGTCAGGCTTTCAAAAGATGCTGAGATTCCCAGAACACCGCCCACCTCTTCTGTGTCCACAATTTTCGTCAGTGAGCTGCGCAGCACCGTATTTAACACACCACTGGCACCTGCTAAAGGGATCATGATAAACAGCAAGGCGGCAATGCTTCCGGTAAAAGCCCAAATAGCCAGGGATCCTGTCATGAGAATGGTTGTGACCATGATGATCCATCGGTCTGTGTAGCGCTTGGAGATAGGTCCCACTCCAACTCCCTGGACCAGAGCGATCAACAAACCCACATATCCGAGCACATATCCCGTCTGGCGGGCATCAAGATCCAGTTTATATTGTGCAAATAGTGAAAACATGGTTGTAAATAGAGCAAAAGCGAGACCATAGAAAAAACTGACGATCAGTATCGGCCCAACTTTTGGCCGATTTAAAGCCTGCCCCAGAGCTTTAAAATTTACGCTGGGTCCTTCATTTTTGGAGGATTTGTCACGTTTTTCAATGGGAAGTGATTCTGGCAGCCAGATGGAAACCATAGCCAGATTCAGAGCTGATAGGCCCGCTGCGGCAAAAGCAGGGACACCAAAACCATAAACACTTAAAAAGCCACCCATTGCTGGGCCGATCACAAAACCAAGCCCAAATGCCGCTCCAATCAAACCCAGACCCTTGGCCCGATTTTCCGGAGTGGTCACATCGGTAATATAAGCTTGGGCAACCGAAATATTCCCGCCAGTAAACCCATCCAATGCCCGGCTGATGAACAGGACAGCCAATATCATTTGATTAACAGGCAACCCTGTCCAGCTGGCCAGAATTTCACCTGCCGGTTGGGCAACACCAAATAATAAAAAGCCCAGAAAAGTTCCAAAGATGCTGATCAACAGGATCGGCCTTCTTCCAAAACGATCAGACAGGCGGCCCAACAAAGGAGCGCCTATCAATTGGGCTGCTGCATAGATTGCGGTTAACATCCCCACAAGAAATGGAGAAGCGCCGAACTCATCAGCATAAAATGGCAGCAGGGGAAGGATCAAACCAAATCCCAGCAAATCGATAAAAACAATAATAAAGATATTCAATAATCGTTTGTTATTCATTAATTCCTTTAATTGAAATAATCCGCGTATTATAGTTTATTCCTGCTCCAATCATGATTTACCCCGCTAATTCTTACTTGGTATTAACAATAAAAAATTAGTTTTAACACTGGAATCTTAAATTTTTTGGATTTATTTGATCCCTTATTACACCAAGTCTTTAGGGGAAAACTCCCTTACTCTAAAAACATGGCCAGAAAAACGTGAACAATAAAGGACGTAACACTATTGAAATCCTTGTGTTATAGGTTGCATGTATCTGAAGTTAAAGCGTGAGGAATGTAGTGTTAATGACGGATTTTAACTATTCTTTAGAAGAATTAAGAGATCATGCCCTGCTTGGTGGTGGTGAAACCCGCATCAACAAACAACACCAAAAAGGAAAACAAACCGCCCGTGAACGGATAGCAGTGCTGCTCGATCCAGGTTCATTCCAGGAAATAGGGCTTTTTGCTGCCTCGGATCAGGGAGATGCATCCAATGCTATTTCCCCCAATCTCGGTGATGGAGTCATCACAGGGAAAGGCACTATTGACGGTAGGCCGATTTATCTTTATGCCCAGGATTTCACAATTCTGGGCGGCTCCGTTGGCAAAGTTCATGGAAAGAAAATAGCCAATATCATGGACCTGGCACATCAAAATGGAGCCCCAGTAATCGGATTGAATGATTCTGGGGGAGCCCGTATTCAGGAAGGTGTAAACTCGTTGGCTGCTTATGGAGAGATCTTTTTCCGCAATGTCAGATCATCTGGCGTAATCCCCCAAATCTCGATCATCCTTGGCCCATGTGCAGGCGGAGCAGTTTATTCTCCAGCCATCACAGATTTTGTCTTCATGGTTGAGGGAACATCTCAGATGTTTATCACCGGACCCGAGGTAATCAAAGAAGTAACCCAGGAAGAGATCGATCTCGACTCTCTAGGCGGAGCGGATGTTCATCATCGGACCAGTGGTGTTGTCCACTTTAAAGCCAGGGACGAGAATGAGGTTTTTGAACAGGTTCGATCTCTGCTGAGTTTTTTACCGGCGAACAATCTATCCCAACCACCTGAATCTCAGGTTATTGATGATCCTACCAGACTAACTCCGGAAATGGCTGAAATCGTACCAGATCAGGCAGATGAACCCTATGATATCCAGCAGGTCATTTCAAACCTGGTTGACGGGGCAGAATTCTTAGAAATCCAGGAAGACTATGCCAGAAACATTGTGGTTGGTTTTGGGCGCCTGGATGGACAGGTGGTTGGATTAGTCGCCAATCAGCCCGATCATCTGGCTGGCGTCATTGATATCAATGCCTCAGACAAAGCTGCCCGATTTATCAGATTCTGCAATTCATTCCACATCCCCATTGTTACACTGGTAGATACTCCCGGGTTCCTTCCTGGAATTGAGCAAGAACACCAAGGTATTATTCGCCATGGCGCAAAAATGATTTTTGCATACGCAGAGGCTACAGTTCCAAAAATCACCCTGATATTAAGGAAGGCCTATGGGGGAGCTTATATAGTCATGGGTTCAAAACATCTCCGGGGAGATCAAAATTTCGCCTGGCCAAAGGCAGAAATCGCAGTTATGGGACCCCGGGGCGCAGTGAAAATTCTCCACCAGCAAAGAATTATCCGAGTCGGCAGATCCTGCGGCTCTTCAAGCTGAATTATCCCGGGCATACAGGGAAAAACTGGCTTCTCCGTTCCTGGCTGCCGGGGAAGGCCATTTGGATGACATCATCCTGCCTTCCGAAACCAGGGCCAGGATCATTCAAGCCCTGCACACATTTAAGGATAAAAGGGTGTCCACTCCTAATAGAAAACACGGGAATATACCTTTATAACGGTTGATTTATTATGAAATTATTGGTTGCGAATCGGGGTGAAATAGCTATCAGGATCATGCGTACCTGCCGGGAACTCGGTATATCGACGGTTGCGGTATATTCTGAAGCCGATCAGAAAGCCCTGCATACCAGATATGCCGATGAAGCTGTCTGCATCGGTCCTGCCAAAGCAGCAGACAGCTACCTCAATATTAAGCAAATAGTAGGAGCAGCCCGAGAAATTGGCGCAAATGCCATCCATCCCGGCTATGGTTTTTTATCCGAGAATCCTCATTTTGGTCAGGCAGTCGAGGATTCAGGGATGATTTTTATCGGTCCCAGGCCAGAAACAATGGCTGTATTTGGTGACAAGTTATCTGCTAGAAAGGCTGCCAGAGAAGCAGGTCTACTGGTCCTGCCTGGTCCGGACCAACCTATCAAAGATGATCAAAAAGATAACGGGATGAATGGGTCATTATCCTTCCCTGTTTTGGTCAAAGCCGCCGCTGGTGGTGGTGGGAAAGGAATCCGCCTGGCCAGGTCAGAAAGCGAATTGAACGAAGTGGTTAATCTGGCACGGGAAGAAGCCCGGGCAGCTTTTGGCGACGGAACAATATATCTTGAACCTCTGGTTCAAAAAGCCCGCCATATCGAGGTCCAGATCCTGGGAGATGGCAAAGGCAAAGTGATCAGTTTTGGAGAGCGGGAATGCTCAATCCAGAGGCGTCATCAGAAGCTGATCGAGGAAGCACCGGCTCCAAGTTTAACATCTTCTGAGAGGGAATGTATCACAGAATCAGCCCGAGAATTGGGGCGTAAACTGTTTTACCGCAGCCTGGGCACGGTCGAGTTCCTGATGAATGAAAACAGCCAATTTTATTTTATCGAAGTCAATCCACGGATCCAGGTGGAACATCCTGTTACTGAGATGGTCACTGGTTTTGATCTGGTCAGGGAACAGATCCTGCTGGCATTAACAGGTAATCTGGATCTGGAACAATCCCAAGTTCAGATCAGAGGGGCGGCGATCGAAGCCCGAATACTGGCAGAAGATCCGGATGAAAACTTCCTACCCACCTCGGGAGTGGTTTCATATCTTAAAGAACCTGGCGGACCGGGCATCAGGGTTGACAGCGCTCTTTACCAGGGAATGGCAGTCACAGCCGATTACGATTCGCTGGTTTCCAAATTAATTGCCTGGGGACCGGATCGCAAAACAGCTATCCATCGTTTACAGCGAGGTTTAAGTGAATACCAGATAGGTGGGTTAAAAACTGACCTGGTTTTCATCAATCAAATCCTGGAATCCCTTCCCTACCAGGCCGGGAAGATCACCACGACCTTCCTGGATGACTTTATACCTGAGAATCAGGAACCAGCTGAATCACTCACCAGGGATGCCGCGATTGTTACTGCCCTGCATATTCATCGATTAAGAAAACAACCTGTACCTTCCTCGGTTCAGGACAGAAATCTCTGGCAGCAAATAGCCTGGAAAGAACAAATCTCTCCCGGCTCGTAAATGCCAAACGAAGAGGACATGATGGCAAATTATAGAATAACCATAAAAAACCGTACTTATGATGTCAGCATCGAAAATGATCAACTGGTGGTTAATGGCGACCTAATCTCATACGATATGGATTCGCTTAATAATAATGGACTGCATATCCTCCGGCAGCCAAATAGAAATACAGAAGCCTACCTGGAACCGAATCGGCAAGGCCAATATGAGATCCAGATTGAAGGTAATCATCTCCAGGCAGATGTTTTGACAGGATCTCAATCCTCTAGAAAGAAAAGATTGGTCAGTTCCGGTGATATCCACTCCCCCATGCCAGGGTTAATTGTCGACATTATGGTCAAGATCGGAGACAGGGTCAAAAAGGGACAAACGTTATTAATTCAGGAAGCCATGAAAATGCAAATGAAATTGCGGGCTCCATCAGCAGGAGTAGTGAAGTTCATTTCAATATCTCCCGGATCCCAGGTCGAAAAAGGTGTCCTGCTTGTCTCTCTATCCACTGTTGGATGAGACTTAAGATTAACAAGCCATTTATAGAGTGAGGTCAACCATGAATTATTCAGACATTATTACTACACAGAAATCTTTGCCCAATCGGGTTGTTAACACAGTTTTAATCCTGGGCGCATCTTGGATTATTGCCTTCAGTGCCCAGATCTCCATCACTGTGCCATTCAGTCCGGTTCCAATAACAGGACAAACGCTGGCTGTCTTACTGGCCGGGTTGATCCTGGGTAAAAAATTAGGCACAGCAGCAGTTGCTTTTTATCTTGCGCAAGGCGCTGCTGGTTTGCCGATTTTTGCAGGTGGAAAATCCGGGCTGGTTGTTTTGCTTGGCCCCACAGGAGGATATCTATTTGGCTTCCTGGCCGCAGCATATATCGTCGGTATGTTATCCGAACTCAGACATAAACGTTCATTGCTCCAGGCATCTACTGCCCTTGTCATCGGAAATTTGATCATTTATCTCTGCGGTTTAGCCTGGTTGGCCCGTTTTGTAGGTGAAGCGCAGGTACTTCAGCTGGGTTTATACCCCTTCTTGATCGGTGATTTGCTGAAAGTTATTCTTGGTATTGTCCTAATTGGCGGCAGCAGCGCCTTGTTTTTGAAAAATGATTCTACTGGAACCCTTGTTTAAAGATCCCCAATTGAACAGGTTCCCCGGAGCAGTTTCTTATGAACGCTAATTTACTACAAAAGACACCCATTGCCATCATCGGGCAGGCTGCCATTTTCGCCAAAGCCTCTTCGCTGACTGAGTATTGGGAAAACATTCTCAATAAAATTGACGGAATCACTGAAGTCCCTCCATCCCGTTGGGATCCAGTTGACTATTATGATCCCGATCCCAACGCGGAAGATAAAACATACTGTAAAATGGGCGGTTTTATTCCTGATATTGATTTTGATCCCCTTGAATTTGGATTGCCGCCCAATCTACTAGAAGTCACCGATTCCAGCCAGCTGCTGGGTTTGGTTGTTGCCAGAGATGCCATGGAGGATGCCGGTTATGGAACTGATCAGGAGTTTGATCGGGAAAACACAGGAGTAGTATTGGGTGTAGCCGGTGGCCAGAAACTGATCACAGATCTAACCTCAAGACTGCAGTACCCAATTTGGCAAAAGGTACTGGAAAGCAGCGGAATATCCTCCGAAGATACCAAGACCATCATCAAAAAAATGAAAATGGCTTATGCGCCCTGGAATGAAAATTCCTTTCCTGGACTGCTGGGCAATGTTATAGCCGGGCGGATCGCTAACAGGCTGGATCTGGGCGGCATGAACACCGTTATTGATGCGGCCTGCGCCAGCAGCCTGGCAGCTGTGAAATCAGCTGTCAGTGAACTGATCGAAGGCCGCGCTAACATGATGATTACCGGCGGTGTGGACGCTGATAACTCACCCTTTACATTTTTATGCTTCAGCAAAACACCGGCTTTTTCTCCATCCCAGAAAATCCGGCCTTTTGATCAAGAATCTGACGGCATGCTTATTGGAGAAGGTTTGGGCATGATAGTCTTAAAACGGCTGGAGGATGCCGAACGGGATGGAGATCGCATCTATGCAGTCATTCGAGGAATAGGCAGTTCCAGTGATGGCAAATATAAAAGCATCTATGCGCCACGCCCATCTGGCCAATCATTGGCAATTCAAAGGGCTTACCAGGAAGCAGGATTTGGACCGGAAGAGATAGGCCTGGTTGAAGCTCACGGGACCGGAACCAAAGCCGGGGATCCGGCCGAGTTCACTGGCCTGAAGGCAGTTTTTGGCACACCTAACGGAAATAAACAAAGTATTGCCATCGGCTCAGTAAAATCTCAGATCGGCCATACCAAAGCGGCAGCAGGAGCGGCAGGAATGATAAAAACCGCCCTGGCATTACATCATAAAGTTCTTCCCCCCACCTTGAATGTCAAACAGCCCTCTGATGCGCTGGGAATTGAAGATACTCACTTTTATGTAAATACTGAAACCCGGCCCTGGTTTAAAAGAAGCAGTACTGAATCCCGAAAAGCAGCTGTCAGCGCTTTTGGATTTGGCGGCACTAACTTCCACATCGTTCTGGAAGAATATGAATCTCGATCACAACCCTACAAAAGAATCCACTCTGTGCCGCAGTCAATTCTGGTCAGTGCAGAAACATCAGATTCACTTATCCAAAGACTCAAAGGGATCGAAGCAGATCTGGGGAACGAGAATGCTGGAATTCTTTATCGCGCTCTCATAAATGATTCCAAAACCAATCTTCCTCTTCAGGACCATCCCCGGGTGGGTTTTGTTTCTGACTCTGTGGAAGAAGCCAGGAAATTCATCCAGGAAGCGCTAAAAATCCTTGAAAAGCAGCCTGATGCTGACGCCTGGGATCATCCCCGGGGCATAACATTCAGGGCCAGGGGAATCGCACCCGAGGACAAAGTGGTCGCTTTATTTCCCGGACAGGGATCTCAATATTTGAATATGGCCAGTGATCTGGCAATAAACTTTCCTCCCAGTCCTCCAAGCTTTTGAACGTATGGATGGTCTATTCCAGGAACAAGACCAACAACCACTCAGCAGGGTTGTTTTTCCACCACCGGCTTTTTCTGACCATACAAGAGAAGAACAGCAGCTTGCCTTGCGCGAAACTGATTATGCCCAGGCAGGCATTGGTGTGGTCAGTTACGGAATATATAAGATCTTGAACAAAGCCGGATTTGAGCCTGACATGACTGCAGGTCACAGTTTTGGTGAACTTACAGCGTTATGGGCAGGAGGTACGCTGAGCGATGAAGCCTTCTTGCGTCTTGTGAAAGCCCGCGGATACGCCATGCGGCCACCGGAAGATAAGGATTTTGATTCCGGAACCATGGCGGCTGTCAAAGGACCTCTGGCAGAGATCCAAAAAATCATCGACCCGCTGGATGATGTGATAATCGCTAACGAAAACTCCCCCACTCAAATTGTTCTTGCAGGGCCCAGAGAAAGAGTTAACCAAGCGGATTCTTTATTAACAAAAGCCGGTTACAAAGTGACACAACTACCTGTCTCAGCAGCTTTTCACACCCCATTGGTAGAACATGCCTCAGCACCTTTTTCAGAGGCAGTAAAAAAGGAGAAATTTGGCAAGTCCAGCATTCCTGTATATTCCAACACTACTGGAAAAGCGTATCCTGCCGACACCAAAAAAGCCCAGGAAATATTATCCGATCACATTCTCCATCCGGTTATCTTTAAAACCCAGATTGAAGAAATATACAAAAAAGGTGGGCGAGTATTTGTGGAAATAGGACCAAGGCAGATTCTAGGCAACCTTGTAAAGGATATCCTTGATGGCAAGCCCCACTCCATGGTCTCAGTTAATCCTAGCAGGGATAAATCCAGTGACAGACAACTCCGCGAAGCTGTGGTGGTTTTAAAGGTACTTGGTTTACCCATTAAGGATATTGACCCTTATCAGCTGGAAACGGAAGAACTACTCTCTCCAGATCTACAAGAACAGAGGAATTAAATATGGCTAACTTTCAAATACCATTAAATGGCAGCAACATTGTCAGTAAAAACCGTCGGCAAGCCTTTCAGGATGCACTTGACGATCAACATCGGGTCGAGTGCCAGGATCAAGAGCCAATGACTGTATCCGGTGATGGCAGTGTATCTGCTGATCCGGAACATTTGGACCAAAAGGCACCTGCCGAGACCCAGAATAGGCCGGCCGAGAACTTGCCATCCAGGGTTGAAAAAATGACAGATGGACTTGGGTCAGCCCTTGACCACACTTATTCCCATCAGGCCAGAACTATGGACATTCACCAGCAGTATCTGGCTCAGCAGGCGGAAAATATCCAGCTCATCACAGCTGTGCTGAACCAACAAGGCAAGGTGCTTGAACACAGCAACGGTACCTCTCAAGCCCAAATAATTGAGACCTTTCAGCGTACCCTGGACAATTTTCACGTTATCCGTGAACAAGGATTAGTCGTCCATCAGGAATTCCTGGCCCAGCAAGCTGAGTTCTCTGAACGATTTCTGTCCTACCTGGAGCACAATGAACAATCAGGGATCCAGCCAACTTCCGCTCCAGAAACAGAGAAGTCTGCTAAACCAGCTGAGTGGGTAGTCCATGTACCCCCCATTGTCCTGGATGAACACGCTGCGCCGCATCGGAATACATCTACAGAACACACCCCGGATGAGCCGGATCGCGAAGTAAATTTAACAGCTCCTATACCTGCCAAAACTATCTCAAGCCAGGAATTATCGCAGGCTTTGATAACTATCGTAGCTGAAAAGACAGGTTATCCTCCGGAAATGCTTGAGCTCGACATGGATCTGGAAGCTGATCTGGGTATCGATTCCATTAAACGCGTAGAAATTCTGGGTGCCCTTGAAGACCAATTCCCTTCCCTGCCGCCCGCAGATACTGAAGTTCTGTCCCAAACTCGAACTTTGCAGGAAATCGTCGAGTATATGGAAAGCGAAACCAATGGTTCTGTTGATTCCAGCCAAAGTGAAGTCGCTGCTCCTAATCCTGGACAGGAGAGTTCAGACATCTTGCCAATTGAGGATGTTCTGACCAGCCAGGCTCCTGCCGAGGTTATCAGCACCAATCATTCAATCGCTGAATTATCAGCGATCCTGCTGGAAATTGTGGCCGAAAAGACAGGATATCCAGTTGAAATGCTTGAGGCCGATATGGATATGGAGGCAGATCTGGGTATCGATTCCATCAAACGGGTTGAGATCCTGGGAGTAATGGAAGACCGGGTACCCGGTTTGCCAGCAATTGATGCCGAAACACTGGCTGAATTAAGAACTCTGGGACAAATTGCAGACTTGATGAATAGATCTCAAAAACCGGCTAAGGCTTCTTTACAAGTCAGCGAGGAAGAGAAAAAAAAAGTTAAAGGCCTAGAACTTCAAAATACACCTGTTATACTCCGTACCCTTCCCTCTCCCGACAGGCTGGAATTCTTGATTCCGGCGGATAATCCAGTGATAGTCACCAACGACGGGACTGACTTTACCGGGCAAGTTGTATCGGATTTAATTGCTGGTGGATGGAAAGTGGCCCTGTGGGATTTCCCAGCCAACCTCGTGTCTTCAAAAGATCATTCCCTTCCAGCTGAGCTGTATCGAGTGAACCAAATTGAAACCGGGAAAGAAGGGATAGATACTGCTCTCGAGGTCCTAAGAAAGGATCAGGGCAGCCCTGTAGGATTTATCCATCTCCATCCTCAGCCAACAGGTAAAGGTACATTCTCTGATCGAGAAAGTGAACTCATAAAACAGGTCTTCCTTATCGCTGGATCCTTAAAAGCAGACTTTATTCAGCCAGCTGCAAACAGCAGGAAATTATTCCTGGCGGTGACCAGAACAGATGGGGAACTGGGTTTCTCTACTAAACAATCATTCCAGGAAGGAAGCGGCCTGACAGGTCTGGTTAAATCATTGAATTGGGAATGGCCTGAGGTTTTCTGCAGGGCTGTCGATCTGGACCAAGAAATTGACCTTCAAAAATCCAGCAAGTTGCTTCTCCAGGAAATTCATGATCCAAGCCAGGGTTTACTCGAGGTTGGCATTAGAACTTCTGCACGAGTTACACTCATCCGGAAAAATGGATAAAATCTATGAATAAAAACGAATATTCACCACCCTCCCAAGATACCCATTTTCTGGTCAGCGGAGGCGGAAAAGGAATCACTGCGGCGAATGCAATCGCTTTAGCAAAAACCTACCGATCCAGGTTTACTTTACTTGGCAGATCTGAGCTGATTGAAATTGAGCCAACCTGGGCTCAAAACCTGGATGATGAAAAAAACCTTAAAAAGGCTGCTCTTACGTATTACCAGTCTGAAGATATAAAGATAACTCCCCGGGAGTTAGATCGGGAAGTATCACGGATCCTTTCCAGCCGGGAGATTTACCAAACCCTGAAGGAGATCCACGATGCAGGTGCTAAAGCTGAATACATCCAGGTAGATATCACCGATCTGGAGGACCTCAAGAATAAACTTGACGGAAAATTTTCAGAAATCGATGGGATTCTCCATGGAGCCGGAGCATTGGCCGATAAATTCATTGAAGACAAAATGGAATCTGATTTTGATCTGGTTTATGGAGTCAAAGTCGGAGGATTGAAAAACCTGCTGGAGATTATTCCCCCCCAGCAGCTCGATTATTTGATCCTCTTTTCATCCGTAGCTGGCTTTTATGGAAATGCCGGACAAACTGATTACAGTCTCAGTAATGAGATCTTAAATAAACTGGCCCATTATTTTAACCAAACCCTTCCTGGATGCCAGGTATTATCTATCGGTTGGGGGCCATGGGATGGCGGCATGGTTACACCGCAGTTGAGAAGGATCCTGGTCAGGAAAAACATTCCCCTGATATCGCTTGAGGAAGGTACGCGGGCTCTGTTGGGATTAATTGGGAAATTCCAGGATAGACCCCAACATGTGATTGGTAATCCTCTACCCATTCCGGGAAGAAGTCTGAACCCAACTCTACAACAGTACCGGATCTCCCGCAAACTGAGGTTGGAAAGCAATCCTTTCCTGGCTGATCACGTCATCGGCGGAAATGCCGTCCTGCCCACAGTTTGCGCAGTAGCCTGGTTTATCAATTCTTGTGAATCACTTTACCCTGAGTTGCACTTTTTCTCGATCAGTGATTATCGTGTCTTTAAAGGAATCGTTTTTGAAAGAGAATCTCCTGAAGAGTATCTGTTGGAACTAGAGGAACAGGAAAAATCGGCTGAGGTTTTGGTCATCACTGGAAAAATCAGCAGTGAATCTCCTGCTGGGAAGATCAGATATCATTATCAGGCTCAGATTGAAATGCGGAAAACGCTGCCAGAAAGACCGGAAATGAATGAATTTAACATCACTAGTGAAAAACCAATAGATGGGAAATCTTTATATAATTCCAAAATCCTATTTCATGGACCAAGATTCCAGGGAATTCAGCGGGTTTTGAACATCTCTGATACTGGAATGACTACTGAATGTCTGCTTCCAGATATGTCTGCTGAAGATATGGGACAATTTCCGGCAAATAGATTTAATCCCTTTCTGGCTGATGTCCATCTTCAGAGTTTATTGATCTGGGCCAATGCTCAAAAAGGATCCATCGGATTACCCCTCCAGATCGCTGGCGGAAGGCAGTATCACCCGGTGTCTTTTGGTGAAATCTCTTACGCTACTATGACAGTAAAAACCCTCACATCCCATAAACTTGTTGCTGATGTGATCAGCCATGACCAGGATGGCTATGTGTTCTCTGAGGTTGTCGATGCAGAAATCACCCTGAATAATAAGTTATATGACTTATTCAAAGATAATCAGTTGGAGAGCGAGCCGGTATGGATCTAATCATATCCGGGATGTCCTTATCTTATCAATGGTGGCCTTCATTAGCTCATTTTGAAGAAAGCCTGCCTGAGAAAAGGGATTCCTCCCCTGCGATGGTTGAACAGGCTGGAGAAGTGATCTGCCAGGCCTTGAAAAAAGCCCACATACAAAATGGATCCAGGTTGACGATCATTTATGATTCTGACCAGATAGAACTCGGTCATTATCTGCCCTTGATAAGAAAAGATTTCATATCAATCGATCAAGAAAAACCAAGGTCTAAAAATTTATTAGCCAGAATAAAACAGGCTGCGGACATGATCGATGCGGACCCTGATCGGTGGGTGGTAATCAGTGAGTTATCTTTGTATGGCTCCGCTGCTATTGTTCTATCTGCCCCGAATAAAATTGGTCCTGCTTGTGTGAGACTCAAATCCGCTGGATCCCCTGGCCTGGAACCGTCACTGGCTGATTATGTTGTATTATCTAACACATCAGATATTGATCAAGAAAATCATGTCAAGCTTCTTAATAATATCTTCCAGGGAAAACTCTCCAGACATCCTGTCGCACTGGGCTGCTGCAAAGCTGATGCTCATTCCTCTGAAATATCCACTTTTATAAAGACAGTATTATCTATCCAGCACAAGATAATCCCAGCTTGCTCCATTGATCTTGATCCAATCACATCCAGGCTTTCTGATATTCCTATTCATTCAAATAAGGGATTCCGCCCCTGGTTATCTCGGGGTCCAGAATTTACTCGTTCTGCCCTATTTCTTTTTCAGGATCAGGAAAGAAATGCACTGGAATATGTCGTTCTGGAGGAAGTCGAACGTTCTGATGATTCCCTATCAGTTCGAATAGTGTCAGGATCAGACCCTTATTTATTCCCAATATCCGGCGAAAATGAACAGGAAATCCTCACGCACTTGTCTTTCCTGGAAGATCTGGTTTCTGGCCCAGGTTCATTGAGAAATATCTCTGATATTGCCTATACGAAGTTATATAATCCTGACAATAAATATGTGCTTTCACTGCTGGCCAGTGATCGCGATCAATTGAATAAAGAAATCTCCCATTCCAAATCCGGGGTCTCCAAGGCCTTCCAAACCGGAGATGACTGGACCAGCCCTCTGGGAAGTTATTTCACTGCCAACTCTTTAGATTCAAACCAAATTGCATTTGTCTATCCGGGGGCATTTAATTCCTACCCGGGCATGGCTAAAGAATTATTCTTTTCGTTTCCCGGCCTGCATGGTGCTGCCAGTCAGATCATTCCCAATTTGAGCCATTCGATGGCTGAGGATTTTGTCTATCTGCGGTCATCCAGATCTGATCCAGACGATTCAGATAACCAGATCATGGAAGATTTTTATCAACAACCCAATCGATTAATTGAATCAGGGATTTCCCTGTCAGTTTTGCATACTTTGATCCTGGATCAGGTGTTTAAGATTAAACCCGACGCAGCCCTGGGTTACAGCCTGGGTGAGATCAGCATGCTCTGGGCCAATCAGATCTGGCAGAATGCAGAAGACAGATCCGATTCCTGGAAGAAGTCAACCTTGTTTAAGGATGAACTGGTTGGGGAGATGAAAACCGTCCGCAAGTATTGGCATGATAAAGATCTCGATGATGATTTTTGGAGATCATTTATTCTCAAGGTGGATAAAGAACAAGCCCGGGCTGCTTGTGATCAGGAACCAATGGCTTTCCTTTCCATTGAAAACACCCCTAGTGAAGTTGTCATTGTGGGAGAAAAAGAAGCCTGCCAGAGAGTGGTCAATAATCTTAATTGCCGAGCCTTGCCCATGCCTTTTAATGCTGTCATTCACAACCCCACCATGCAGGCAAGTCAAACTTCTTTTGTCAAACTTTATGACAATCAGGTTTATCCCCGAACAGATATCAATTTTTATTCGGCAGCTGATTATCAGATACTGGATCTTAATAATGATGGTCTGGCTCAAAAAATGGCGACTATGACCTGCAATCCCGTTGACTTTACTCGCCTGGTCAATCAGGTATATGATGACGGCGCCAGAATCTTTATAGAAGTTGGTCCCCAGAAGACCTGTTCCAGGTGGATCGAAAAGATCCTCCAGGATAAACCTCACGCAGTAATACCCATTAATAAAAAATATCAGCAGGATTTCCATGGTTTTCTAAAAGTGATCGCCATGCTTCTAAGCCACCGGGTTGACGTGGATCTTTCCCACTTATTTCCAAGCCAGGAAAAAACCAGATTGGCAGAGAAAAATGCAGGAGCCGATAATTGGGCTCAAGAGGATCTACATCAAGAACAGACCATAATCTCAGATCATCACTCCGCTGATCAGCTGCCCGAACCTCTGTTACAAACATATTATAAAAACCTGGACCAGGTCTCGGCAGGTCTGGCCAGAAGCCACTCGGATTATCTCAAGACCCAACAGATCATGACTCGTAATCTGGCCAGATTGATGAAGATCCAGGCTGGCAATCCACCAACTGAAGCATTCCTCACCAAGGATATCAATACACTTTATACAAGAGATCAGATCCAAGCATTTACGATGGGAGACCACCGACTTTGTTTTGGTGATACATTTTCCGGTTTCGGAGACAGGAGAATTCCCCGGCTTCCTAATGGAGATTTACAATTCATTGATCGAGTCATTCATATCGATGGACAGCCAGAACAAATCCTGGATGGGTCAACATTGGTCAGTGAATTCACTCCTCCTAACCAGGCCTGGTATAAAAATGGATCCGGCAGCTCACTTCCCTATGTTTCAATCATGGAATTGGCACTGCAGCCTTGCGGTTTTCTGTCTGCATATATGGGGACCATCAAAGGCCGGGAATCCCAGGATCTCTATTTTCGAAACCTTGATGGAGAAGGAACGTTATTTTCTTGGCCAGAATCCCCGGATAAAACCATCACCAATCATGTCCGACTATTATCTTCCAGCTCTCTGGAGGATGTGATCATCCAAAATTACGCTTTTGAACTATCCAGGGGCGGGAAACCGTTTTATACAGGAACCTCATCGTTCGGGTATTTTCCGCTTGCCATGCTGGAAAACCAGGCTGGATTGGATTCTAGTAAAAAACTTCAGATCTGGCAGAATGAGAATCCAACATCAGGGAATTGGCACAACGTCCGACCTATAAACCCCAACTCTGACCCCTTGAAAAATGCCAGTTTACCCGAGATTGGTGAAGTCTGGATCTCCCTTGCCGGGGGTAAATATTCAGCGGGATACCTATACTCCCGCCAATCCCTACGAGCTGATGCCTGGTTTTACAAAGCCCACTTTTATCAGGACCCGGTCATGCCGGGATCCCTGGGTGTTGAAACAATGACCCAAATGCTGATAACAGGCATTCCAGCCTGGGATTTACCGGGGGACTTAGATTGGAAAATCAAACCAAACGGAAAAACCAGCTGGAAATATCGCGGTCAGATCACTCCAGATATCAAAGATTTTGAAATTGAATTGCATATCAAGAATATCACCCGAACATCTGATGGTTGGGAAATTAGCGCTGATGGATTGTTGTGGAAAGAATCAAAACCGATCTACCAGGTAGATAATATTTCCCTGGCAGCCCAGAAAGTTAATTAGGAGATTATCAATTATATGTCCCCTTTATCATACAGCAGGCCAAAAAAAGTCCTTGGAGTCTGGCAGGGACCAGATCAAGATCTAAAAACAGACCCAACTGAGATCCAGAATGCTCTGATGGATCTTTCTTCTGATTTTGTCCTCATTGAGCATCAAGGACAGATAGGAATCGCTAAAGGTGGATCCGTATCGTTTGGGAAAGGCCCTGAGGATGGCCGTCAGGTAGTTGGGTTTTCCAGCCCAATTTCGCCATCAGATTTTGGCGATCCAGGGTTCCTGACCGATCACGGAGTAAAATCCGCCTATATGGCCGGTTCCATGGCGAATGCTATCTCAGGTACGGATATGGTTACCAAAATGGGCCTGTCTGGTTATTTGGCATCGTATGGATCAGGGGGAATATCACCTGCTAAATTGGCTGGTGCGGTCAAAACCATTCAAGATCAATTACCTTCCGGACCCTACGCTTTTAATTTGATCCACAGCCCAAATGAACCCATCCTGGAGCAAAAAGCCGTCGACATTTACCTGGAGTCAAATGTTAAGACAATTGAAGCTTCAGCATTCCTGCGGATTACACCAACTGTTGTTCAATACAGAGCGGCCGGATTGAAAGTTGACAGCTCCGGAACCATAGTAATAACGAATAAAATCATTGCCAAATTGTCCAGACATGAAGTCGCGCTGCAATTTCTGAATCCAGCCCCGGAGAAGATCCTATCTCGCCTGGTCGAGGAAGGAAAAATCACCTCACAGCAAGCTCAACTTGCAGAAAAAGTCCCCCTGGCTGACGATATTACGGTTGAAGCTGATTCTGGTGGTCATACAGATAACCGGCCCCTGGTGGGGATACTGCCATCCATAACTGCTCTCCGAAATGAAATCCAAGAACAGAAACAATACCCGCAGCGGGTAAGGATCGGAGCAGGCGGCGGAATCAGTACCCCTGCATCAGTGGTAGCTGCATTTTCTATGGGAGCTGCTTATATTGTTACTGGATCAGTTAACCAAGGCTGCCTGGAAGCTGGTACATCTCAAGGAGTCAAAGATGCTCTTGCCCTGGCGGCTGCTCCGGATGTAATGATGGCGCCGTCGGCAGATATGTTTGAGATGGGGGTAAAAGTTCAGGTCTTAAAAGAGGGACCATGTTCCCCATGCGCTCACAAAAACTCTATGATACCTATCAAAAATATAACAGTATAGATGAGATAGATCCGGCTGAACGAAAAGACCTTGAACAGAAGATCTTTCAAAGTGATCTTGATGATATCTGGCAGGAATGTATCAAGTTTTTCTCGGAACGTGATCCCAGCCAGCTGGAAAAAGCCCGCGGGAATCCAAAACGAAAGATGGCCCTGATATTCCGTTGGTATCTGGGTCTGGCCACCCATTGGGGCATCATGGGCATACCTGAAAGGGTGCTGGATTATCAGATCTGGTGTGGTCCCTCCATGGGTGCGTTTAATGATTGGGTTAAAGGTACAGATTTGGAATCTCCGGCTAACCGCCAAGTGGTTGAAGTTGCTGATCAATTAATGCTGGGAGCTGCCTATCAATACAGGTTAAATCAACTCAGTATACAGGGTATAAAAATACCCACTTCCTGGGAAAGATATCTTGGAAATAAGTAAAAAACCTGAGGTTTTGACAGAGGACTCCGTTCATATCTGGGTCGCCGATTTTAATAATTGGAGAGGTCACGCCAGTGAATTCAGAGGACTTCTTTCTGAAGAGGAAAAAGAACGGCTGGACAGACTGAAGATTGAACAAAAACAAGAAGATTACCTCTGCAGCAGAGGTATATTAAGAATGATCTTATCCTTGTATATCGGTGAAAACCCAGAAAGCCTGGTCATAAGAATCACACCTTCTGGAAAGCCATTTTTACCATTTACCGGGGTTCAATTTAATATTTCTCATTCCGGGGATCGGTTTATTTGCGGTATCAGTTTAAAGAACCAGATAGGAATCGATATTCAGGAACAATATTCCATTTCCAGCCTTCAACGAATAATAGAAAATTTCTTCAGCCCTGCCGAAATAGAATATCTATCATCCCTGCCAGACTACGGTTTATACCAGGAGCATTTTTTTGCCATCTGGACCGCCAAAGAAGCATATCTAAAAGCCGTGGGAGATGGTATCAAAGGCTCATTTACCCGGCTGAGTATGCTTCCAGAGTCAGTATCTCTGCGGTCTTTTCTGCTGGATCATCCTGAACTCGATAATACCCCCAGGAATTGGATGATCAGAACCCTGGATATTGCTCAGGGATACACAGCAGCCCTGGCAATCAATGGGACCATCCTAGAAATAAATAAATACGATCTTTTTCCTGGAGATATCAACCTTACCTGATAGTTTTTTTGAAAATAAGTGGAGTGGTTCTTTTCAATCATTCATATCCCGAACCAGCTGGATCAATGCCCTATTAATTACCATCCCTTTTTGGGCATAGTTCTGGATATCAGGAAAAATTGCCTGAGTACTCTGTGTTTTTTCCCAAATATAAATGTTCGGGAGCCCACTGTTGATAGCATCTTCTGTGTTAATCGCTGATTCGATTTTAATTTTTGTTGCATTAGCTGCTTGTTTGAACGCATCACTCAAGAACTGAGTGGATCCGTAAGAATAGGCCATGGTCGCAGGATAATTACTTAAATCACCAATTTCAACCCAGATGGCTGGTTTTACAGGGTTAGTATTGATCCAAGGGTTATTATTTGTCGGTACTTTGGCAGCCAATCTGTTCTTTTCAAATAAGCCCTGGATCATCTCGTTCCGCGACTCATCTATCCCTTCCCCTCCCCAGATCACAAATTGCACAGACCGCCTCGGGTCAAGTTTATTTTCATTCCAGGTATGCATGATTTCCAAAAGGACCGCAATTTTTGCCAGGTCATCTTCCGGCACTTGTTGTTGATTGTATTCAGATAGTCCCAATCCATCAAATGAGGTATAGATCACCAATATTTCATCCGCATGATCGATATCATAGCCGCCGATAAAACCGATCACGTTTGGCACTGCAACTATTTGCGGCTCTGAGAGCTGGAGGTCCATTTCAGCCCATACATCCAGGTCCAGGGTCATCAATCCTTCCAATGATTGGAATCTCAGCTGGTCCCAGTCTCTTCTGGACTCTGCGGCGATCCTTCTCGCCACTGCCTCAGAGATGGGGTAAACCGGTATATCATCAACCAGGCAAATGTCAGCATCCGGGTCTGGAGACACATCAAATTGGGGTGTAAGAGGTGGCGCTGCTTGACTGACAACCAGGATGCCCTCCACTCCCTGCAGCGCCGCTGCCTGCGCGAAATCAGGGCTGTAAGCTTCCTCCAGGGTGAGTATGATCTTTCCCCGGAATTCTTTTTTCTGTTCGATAGTTATGTCGTTTATTCCACCATTAAAAAAGACTATCTTCCCACTCCCGTAACCACTTCCCGCACAGCCTTCTGCCAGGAAGGAAAATTCCTTCAGGTAATGATATTCACCCAGCGTACCGGCACTGAGAGATGGTTCTTTAACCGGTTTCACTAAAGTTGTCTCAATGGGATAATAATAAGAAGAAGTCAAAGTCTCAGACCAGCCGTGCTGGATATCATATTCCTTGATCTTTTCAATGATGTAATCAACCAGCGGGCTATCTTGAGTCTCTCTGGCGATATTATTGTAAATCTTAAGTTCCTCATATCGCGCTTCAACACTATCTTCATGGAATGCTTCTGCGACTTGCTGGTATGAGACCGAGGCATTTGTCATCTGGAATATCACTACCGATAGAGTGATAAAAGCAGCTGTGACCAGCAGCATGCGCTTTTTCAGGATAAAGGCTGTGCTGAATGGCCAGCGATCGAATATGCGCCGTAATCCTTCTCCGAAAGAGTTCAAACCCAGAATCGAGATAAAAAACGCCAAAGCAGGTCCCAGCACCATAAAGGGATAAGTTCTTAAATATGGAGTACCCTGGGCAACCAAAGCTCCCCATTCCGGGATTTCGCTGATCTGTATGATGACAGGTGAAAATGGATCTGCTCGGAACCGTGAACCTCCACCAACAAATAACCCCAGAAAACCAAGTTCGGCCATTATCAATAAAATAGCCCCCATTTCCAGGAACGAAACACTTAATAAAAAAGAGAGCACATTGGGCAAAGCATGTCTGATCACAATCTGGAGACGAGTCATCCCCAACGCTTCAGCTGCCTCTATATACAACATCTCTTTCACGCGGATGAATTCTCCCCGCACCAATTGGGAGATCTCAGTCCATCCCAGAAGAGAGAGAGATACCACAAAAACCCAGACACCCTTTTGGATATCGAGTGCCAGGATCATTAACATCGCGCTTAACAACAGCGGGACCGATGAGATCACAGCGCTCATCCTCATAATCAAATTGTCAAACCATGAGCCTTCTGTCCAGCCAGAAATTCCACCTAATATCAAACCCAGCAGAACCCGGCCGGCAGTGATATACAGGCAGGAAATCATCGTTACCCGGGCGCCGAATAATATCAAACTTAGAATATCATTTCCAAACCGGTCAGTACCCAGAAGATATTCTGGGCTGGGTTCAAAGGGTGGTTTGACCATCACCTTATTTACTGCATCATAGTAGGTAGGTGTAGTACGGCTGGTAATATAGGGGTCATAGGATGCGAAATGAGGTCCGAACCAAACGATTATCACTAATCCGATAACAATGATCGAACCCAAAACGAAGGGGGGATTTAATATCCCTTTCCAGGGAACTTTCCGGGGTTCAATATCCTCACTTGAATCTGAAAATTTCCAGAATCCGGATCGGGGATTGATCAAATATGAGAAAAGGTGTTTGAGCGTTTTCATGAATCTGACCTCAAACGCGGATCCAATATGGGGGAGATTTTATCTAGAAGGAAATTGATGAATTGGATCGTCAAACCCAGGGATAAAGCAATCGCCACAACCAGACCCATACGCTGATTCCAGATGCCTTCCAAGAACTGCCTCCCCAAACCTGGCCAGGCAAAGATATATTCCACAACTGGCAGGATGCTGATAGAAAAACGAAGAGAAACACCAATTACCGTTAAGACGGGGACTGCCAGATTCTTCATGGCATGAATAAGGACTGTTCGAGAATATTTCAAACCTTTAGCATATGCGGTCCGGATATATTCCTGTCCCATAATCTCATTGAGATTGATGAACGTTACCCTGGTTATCTGGGCTAAAGGTCTTGCCGTTAAGATCAGCACCGGGATAGCCAGGTGTTTAAAATCCCAGGCGTATCCTCCCATACTTACTAACTGATTTCCGAAAGTAACTGTGTATTTGATGCCCAGACTTTGTAAAATTACAGCCAGGAAAAATGATGGGGCAGATACTCCGAGCAAAGTCAGTACCAGGATCAGATACTCCCAGCGGCTTTGGGATGCCAGGGCTGCTATACCCCCAAAAAGAATTCCCAGAACAGCTGCCAGGCCAAGTGAGATACCTAATAATCCAAAACTGTTTTTATAGGAATCCCACAGAATAACACTTACCTCCCGATCCCCTGATACCATTCGGGCTTTGCCCAGGTCACCATGAAGTAAACCCTCAAGGAAACTTAAACTGCTGCTGACAGCTTCCTTAAACGTTTGCTCAAGATGATATCCAGGGTTGGGCCCATCCCAATTGGAGGCCATTTCCAGACCAAAATAGGTCACAAAAACAATAGCAATACAAATAAGAGCTATGGTTATGGCTGTTTGTGCGATGCCTAATCCGAGTGATAGAACTCGTTTCATAATAGTCAGCCTGAGTAAGTGGGATGGGCAGTTTTTGAAATTATAACATTCCACCATTTCATCTCTTTAAAATCGGAAAAGACCACCCTTAAGGACTGCTTCTCGGGGATTACCCCCTACCAAACCGATACGCCTTGACAGTTAAAACCGGATATGTAATAATCCCTTTACTCCTTGGCCTGCCCCCCTCAGGTCAAGGGGTATTTTTTTGGGAATATTCAGCTACAATAGGAACATGCACCAGTCATCGTTTCTGGAGGGTTCATGTGTGGAAGATTTACTCTGACAGTTTCTCCTGAAGATTTACAGGCTGCCTTTCCTAATTTCCATATCCCGGGTGATATCCCCCCAAGCTATAATATCGCGCCCTCCCAGCCTATTCCTGTTGTTCCCAATGACGGAAAAAAAAGTCTAGATTTTTATCACTGGGGATTGATCCCATCCTGGACTAAAGCCGAAAAAATGGGCAAATTCAACTTGATCAACGCCCGATCAGAAACTGCCGCAGAAAAACCATCATTTAAGAATAGTTTCAAAAGAAGGCGTTGTCTGATCCTGGCAGATGGATTTTATGAGTGGAGCAAGTCGATTTCCGGGAAAGGAAAAACACCCTATTACTTCACCATGAAAGACCAAACGGCTTTTGCATTCGCCGGGTTGTGGGAAATCTGGTACTCTCCCGAAGGTGATCCACTCAAATCTGCCTGCATCTTGACAACATCTCCCAATGATCTGGTCAAACCTATTCACGACCGGATGCCGGTGATCCTGGCGCAAGAAGATTTTGATACCTGGTTGGATCCTGTTGAAGGCAAGGAAGAGGAACTCCAATCTCTGATGAGATCTTACCCGGCAGAGCTTATGCAGACCTATCCCGTCTCCCCCTATGTAAACTCCCCCAAGAATAACTCTCCGCAATGCATCCAGGCCAGCACCTTTTTATGAGCAAATCAGCGCAGGCATTCCTCACCCGGTCTCTCAGGGAAAACCCCTGGGGATTAAAAACTGCCCGAATCCTCGCTGCCTCAGTGGCAGCAGTCGACCCCTCAAAGGCGATAGAATGTGCCATGCAACGGGTAGAACAAACCTTGATTATTGCTGGGCAGGAAGTTGATCTATCTGTGTATAACTCCATCTATCTTTTGGCGTTAGGCAAAGCAGCCTTAGCCATGGCTTCCGCCGTCGCAGATATCATCCCGGAAAGGCTCAGCGCCGGCTTGATCCTGACAAAAAATATCGACCAAGCAAATTTTTCTCCCAAAAATAAATTTACTATTTTTCAGGGAGGCCACCCCATCCCCAATCAGGACAGTCTCGATTCTACTAAGGAGATAATCGCGCGGTTATCAAATCTAACAGAGCAGGATTTAGTTATCGTGCTGATTTCCGGAGGCGGTTCTGCTCTATTCACAGCTCCAGCTCCAGGAATATCCCTGGCGGACATTCAAGATTCCAACCAGGTTTTCCTGGATCATGGTTTAGATATCCAGGAAATTAATATTATCCGGAAACATCTCTCGCTGATTAAGGGAGGTCAACTTGCTGGTATTTTATTTCCAGCAAAAACGATCACCATGATCCTCTCGGATGTAATTGGTGACCCGGTAGATATAATCGCTTCCGGGCCAACAGTTCCAGATAATTCCACATTTCAAGATGCTTTGAAGGTTATTGAGAAATATAAACTTGAAGAATTCCTTCCTCGCCCGGTGGTCACTCACCTTAAAAAAGGACTGGAAGGAAATATCCCAGAAACCCCAAAACCCGGTGATCCGATATTCAAAAACCAACTGGTTCGTGTGATTGCTGGTAACAAGGATGCCATCGAGGGAGGCCTTCAAAGAGCTTACAAAGAAGGGTTTAATGGAAAGGCGCTTTCTGGTTTTCTGGTAGGAGAAGCAAGGGTAGCCGGTCAGAATCTCGCAAAGCTGCTCCTGGATACATCAAGACAAAAAAATTCTCTGCCACTATGTTTGATCGCAGGAGGTGAGAGCACAGTAATCCTCACTGATACAAAAAAGCCGGGGAAAGGTGGACGAAATCTGGAAACTGCCCTCAGTGCGGTTAGAATTCTGGCTGATCAAAATAACATCGCATTTATCACACTGGCAACAGATGGCGAAGATGGTGTAACTGATGCAGCTGGTGCCGTAGTCACAGGAACAACTCTCACCCACGCAGCCAAGCTTGGATTGGATCCTGACGAGTTCCTTAAAAATCATGATGCCTATACGTTTTTCGAAGCGCTGGGCGATCTGCTTCTGCCTGGTGTAACGGGAACGAATACAAACGATCTTTGTTTTCTTTTTTCCTTCTGAATGAGGAACATCTATGAACGATTTACCAATAATTCTATTAACGCATAGTCTGCCTGATGAATGGATCGGTGATTCCCTGAACTCTTATCAGGTTTATTGTGGGCATGACAATCAACGGGGCATTGATGCCAAATTGGAAAAACACCTCCCCAAAGCCGCGGGGATCATCTGCCTGCTTGATGACCCTATTTCAGCAAATACCATCAATCAAGCTCCTCATCTCAAAGTTATCAGCAATATGGCTGTAGGCGTTGATAACATCGATATCAAGAGATGCACCAGCCTTGGAATTCCGGTCGGCCATACTCCCGGCGTTTTAACAGACGGTACCGCCGATTTGACTATTGCCCTGCTGTTATCAGTATCTCGTCAGCTTCAGTCTGCAAATAATGACGCCAGGGATGGTAGGTGGTCAAATTGGGAACCGACCGGGTGGCTGGGCAGGGATCTCATGGGCGCAACTGTCGGTATAATCGGCCTGGGCAAGATCGGCACGGCTGTAGCAGAAAGACTAAAACCATTTGGCTGCAATCTAATATTCACTAATCGAAGCCCGCGTCCAGATCAAGAGGAAATTTTAAGTGCAAGGCAGGTCGATCTGGATGAGTTATTATCAAGCAGCGATTTTATTTGCCTTCACGTTCCTTTGACCAAACAAACAAAAGGCATGATCAATAAAGAAGCTTTTAAGAAAATGAAACCGAACACGATCCTGATCAATGCAGCCCGGGGTACTGTGGTTAATACGGACGCGCTCCTGGAAGCTCTTCAGACCGGCCAGATCCTGGCCGCTGGATTGGATGTGACCGATCCTGAACCGCTGCCTCCAGATCACCCGCTCTACAAGCTTCCAAATTGCTTCATCACTCCCCACATTGGATCTGCCACAGTCAACACCCGCAGGGTGATGGCAGATATCGCCATCAAGAATCTACAGGCAGGAATCCTTGGCAAGCCTTTGCCATACTGCGTCAATCCTGAAGTCTACAAACCGTCATAAGCAAAAATTTCCTTCCGGTTTGTTGGCCCGAACCAGACATAATCGCTGGTTTTGGGACTTTTATTAGGTTATTATATTCCCCCTAGAAATTGGGAGAAGATATGCTACACTAGTAGGAAATTTTTACCCAACCAGAGGAGATGTTTTGGCTATCATCACAGACCAAAGGGTACACGTCAGTGTTCAAATCGAAGGAAATACGAACTCCACCTTTTTGAATGAGCTTGGGAATATATACGGTCCAGACAGGGTGTTAGTTTACAGAGTATCCCTCAAAAGGTTTGTCCGGCTAAGTGATTTTCCTCAATCCCCAACTTCCTCCCTGCTTAAGATTGGCAAGGGTCTGCTGGGCAGCAAGTCACTATTTAATAATAATGCTGGTGAAAACGATCCAAAATCATCCCAGCAAAACCTCTATGCTCGAAAAGAACTTCCTCTGGATACCGCTGCAGTACACGGCCAATTCACTCCAAGCCTTTTCAGAGGGATATTTGATAATCCTTTCATCAGCATTATTCTCAAGGATCCGCTGGAAAGGATGATAACCCTCTACGAGGAATGGAAGCAGGCCAAAGGCGAGACAGACTGGCGGATAAATATTCCTTTTGATAAAAACCTGCTCTTTTCAGATTTCGTTTACCAGGATGGTTTTTTAAACTTTCAATCCAAATGCCTGGGGAGCCGCCGTCTGGGTGATTATGACCTGGTAGGTTTATCAGAATGCCAGCCTGGTTTTATTGCCCAGTTGAAGAACAAAGACTGGTCTGGATATATCAAACAAAATTCAACAGATTATCAACTTGAAAAACCGCGCTATAAGAATCTGGGGATCACATCAGATTTTGTGGAAGAGTTCAAGATTGCCAATCAGATGGATTATTCCATTCACCAACAAGCAAAAGAATTTATCGGGTATTGTTAGATTGATGGCCTTCTTAAAAACTAAAACCGCTGATGATCAGCGGTTTTTTGTTATCTGGTCGGGGCGGTCGGATTCGAACCGACGGCCTTTGCAACCCCATTGCAACGCGCTAGCCGGACTGCGCCACGCCCCGGACGACATGCATTATAAAACCTTCCCAACAATCTGGCAAGATATCTGCCCAAGGAGGAAAATCAACCAATGATCGGGTAATGGTAAACCTGCCAGCGTTTGTAGATCTCAGCGCCCAATTTTTCAGCTGTTAATACAGAGGTAGGATTATCGGCGCTGGTAATTGACATATCAATCCATTGATAACCCTTCTCCATCGCACGCCGATACATCTCTTCCATCAATAAGATTATGACACCCCTGTTCCAATACTCAGGAAGTACCAGAACACTTTTAACTGTCAGACAGGCAGGTTTTCTAGTTTTCATTAACCAGAGAAGCTGGATGTAGTTCCAGGGGTACCTCAGACCATTTACATGGATGAAAATCTCATTCAAGTTGGGAATGCCGGGCAAAAAACCCACTGTTTCTCCATCAACTTCAGCAAACAGGATCAAGTTTGGATCAGCGATAGTCCTGAATGGTTCCAGGGTCGCTTCAAGGGATTCCCGGTGCCAACCGATGGAATCATCCAGATGTGCCAGAGCCTTTCCCAGAAGCATATGAATGATATCTATCTCTTCCTGCCAGCGATCAAAATTCGCGGGGCGGATCTTGATCTTGCCCTGTTGTTTCACACGGGCAGCCAGGCGCAATAGCCGCTCATATTGCGGTGAATCATCCAGGTTGATCTTCAGAGCAACATTTTGGGCCCGGGCTGGTATAAATCCATATCGATCCATAAACCCCTGGTAATACGCCGGCGAATGGCCGCACATCAACGCAGGAGGGACATCCCTTCCTTCAACCAGCACGCCATAACTGTCTTCATAATCTAGATTCCAGGGACCATATAATTTTTCCAGACCCCTGCTCTTTTCCCCATTCTATGGCAGTATTGATCAAGGCTTCAAAAACTTGATAATCTTCAATATAATCCAGAAATCCGAAAACACATTCTTTTTGGCCGCGTTTGAGATTGGTCGGGGGATCCTCTGCAGCACAGATCGAGCCAGCCAGGGTTCCATTCTTATAAGCCAGGAAAAAGTTTGCTTCTCCTCGTCTTAAAAAAGCGCCTTTCTCGGGATCAAGCACTTTACGCCTTTCTGGAAGCAGCGGTGGTACCCAAAGCGGATCGTTCTTGTACACTGTCCAGGGAAAAGTCACAAAACCTGTTTTATCATGATCAGTTTCAACTTTCCTGACGATGATCTCAGACATACTGTCTCCTTCTCAACGCAGCTTCTATGCTTTCGATCCACGCCGTTCTTTGATCTTATCAACAATGGCCAAAAAATCATCCCGATCGAGGGGATATTTATAAGCGATAAAAATCCCCAATCCAAGCAGAATCGCCGGGATCGGTCCTATGACCCATTTTATACCGCGAACAGCTGCAGCGCTTTGCTGGGCAAGATTGGGTTGATACCCGGTAATTTCCAATACCAGGCCGATCAATGGAACTGTGCCCGTTGAAGTTATTTTCCGCGCCAGTGTGGTGATACTGTAAAACATGCCTTCATGGCGTTCCCCAGTCTGGTATTCATACCATTCTATTGCATCAGGCAGGATCGCCCAGGGAAGTACATGGGCAGCAGCCACACCAATGCCTGCCAAGGAACACAAAATCAATATCAGAGCTAAAGGTGTGGATGGAGTCATCATGATCAATACCATTTGAACAACAGCCCAGAAAGAGATTCCAATCATATAGGCATACCGTTTACTCCAGCGGTTTGAAACCCAATTCCAGATAGGCAGTGCAAACATGGCAATCACAAAGATCGTTGCCATGATGATTTCGTTTTGAGATTCGCGTTGGACAACAAATTTCACATAAAATAACAAACTGGATTGCAGAATATCAACTGAGATCCAGGTTGCCAGGAAGATGCCTAATCCATAACGGAAGGGCACATTCTTCCAGACTGATTTCAAAGATTCAAGCAGAGTTGGTTTTTCAAGATCTACCAGATCTTCCCGCTCTTTCGTGCCGAAGAATGTTAGAAACATCGGCAGGGCTGAAACCAATCCAAAGATCGCTCCCATAAGAAGAACCTTGGATGCATTTTCTGGCCTAAATTCACCAACTATGATCGAAGGTACCGTAAAGGCCAGCAGGCTGCCCAGGATGGAAAAAAACATGCGGTAGCTGGTTAAGATGTTCTCTCATCATAATCGGATGTAAGCTCCGGAGTAAGAGCAAAATATGGCATATACAACATGGTTGCCGAGGCTTCAAAGATGATATAGGCAATTGAATAATAAGCCACCAAAGCGCCGGTACTTTCAAAACCTGGTTTGTACCAAAGCATAGTAAAGGTAAAAGCGAGTGGCAGTGCACCAAAAAGCAGATATGGCCGCCGTCTTCCCCAGCGAGTTCGGGTCCGGTCCGAGAGATGTCCGAAAATGGGATCATTAACAAAATCCCAGATCTTGCCGATCAGGATTGGTAGAGCCGCAATGCCTGGCCTGAGTCCGACCACTTCGATCATAAAAAACAGGAAATAAACACCCATAATTGTGCTGGTCAAGCTGAACCCAATATCCCCAGCACCATACATGATCTTATTCTTTTTAGATAATTTCTCAGCCATGAATTCTTCCTTTGTATTATCGATGCCAGTTACTGATCAATAGGTATAAGAAGTTATTGAAAAATCAGTTCTGGAGGTGATACACGATTGAATTATCCTGCAGAAATGAAAATTGAATTTTCTACTCGGCAAATTTGCCGAGGACAAATTCAATAATTATTCCATAAACCACTCCGGCCAGGAATGAGACTATATCCGTTCCGCCGGATGTAAAGAAATATGCCGCGCTGACAAATAAACCCAATAAAATACCCCTGATCAGCCAATTCCACTTATTCTTGACCAGGGAGAGATCGCCAGCAAGACCAATGACAACACCCATAACCAGGCGGTTGTACCATAACCCGAACAATAATAGCTGGTTCCCCTGCCAACCCAACCTGACCGATCCGCCGATAATACAAAATATCCCCAGGATTGCGCCACTAAACATTGCCAGGGGAAGCCTTTTTTTCATCATTGATCACTCCTTGACTAAGAATTTGCACCATTCAAATTGTATCCTAAAACCTTTTCCGGATATTAAAAAAAACCATCTCAACCACGCTTTCAGCTTGACTTTCTCAGAAAAATTTGCTATGCTAAAACTACCAAACGGTCGGTAGGATAATCCACTTATGTCGAGAGACAATATACTCCGGGCGGCAGCCACTATTTTCCAGGAAAAAGGCTACCATGCAACATCCATGCAGGATATTGCTGAGGCTGTTGATTTAAAGAAAGGCAGCCTCTATCACCATGTCAACAGCAAACAGGAAATCCTGCTGGCTCTGTTAGATGAGGCACTTGGTTTAATCGTTGAGCGGCTTGAAGGTGTGATTTCTCCTGACCTCTCCCCCAGCCAAAAACTGCGCCGGGTAATGCACGCATATTTAGGTTTTTTAACAGAAAACCGATCTCTTTCCTCCGTCCTTCTATTGGAATACCGTTCCCTGGAACCAGAATTTAAAGATCTGCACATTCCAAGCCGGGATCAAGTTGATCGTATTTGGCAGAAAATCATCGAGGAAGGAGTGAGCCAGGGAGAATTCCAAACCCTGGAACCAGGCCTGACCAGTAAAGCCTTGCTTGGTGTGCTCAACTGGACCATTACCTGGTACCGCGAGGATGGACCACTCTCAGCTGAGGAGATAGCGGATCGTTTTACAGATCTGTTTCTCCAGGGTTTGTATCATCCGTGATGGTGATCAGGACTGAATAACAGGAGGTGATCCAAGATTTGTTAATTAGTCACCGCTGTCCAATCAAATATCCAACCAAAGAATATCCGGTTGATCATAATTTAACATCTGTCTTTCTAACCGTTTTTACATATTGGAGGGTTTTATGTACTCATTTACCCCAACTGAAGAGCAGCAGATGCTTCTGGATGCGGTCAAACGCTATGCCGAGGGGGATATTCGTCCAGCAGCCCGGGAAGCCGATGAGAAATCTGAACTTCCCCCCGATCTGATCGAAAAAGGCTGGGAGCTGGGCATCCTGCAGGCATCCATCCCTGAAACATACGATGGCTTCGGAGATTATTCCGCTCTAACTGGCGTTCTGGCTGCTGAAGGATTAGCCTACGGCGATCTGTCCGTAAGTTTTGGAGTGATGACGCCAAACCTATTTGTGCTCCCCATCCTGCTGGCAGGCACTGAAGAACAGAAAAAAGAATTCATTCCACCCGTGATCGAAATGGAATGGAAAGCCTATACAGCAGCCTTGATAGAGCCAAAATTTGATTTTGATCCTATGGATCTTCAAACTACCGCATCCAAAAAAGGAGATTCAATCCAAATTGATGGGGAAAAAACCTTTGTCCCTTATGCCGCGGATGCGGAAATGTTCCTGATCTATGCAAATTTGGATGGAAAAACGCAGGCCTTTATTGTTCCCGCCAATACCGACGGCCTCACTGTCGGAGAGAAAGAGGCAACTCTTGGTATTCATGCATATCCCCTCTATTCCCTGAAATTGGATAAAGTGAAGATACCCGCCGGCCAGCAGTTAGGCGGAACAGAAGGCCATAACATGGAATCCATCCAGGCATCCTGGCAGATCGGATTGGCCGCACTTGCTCTGGGTGTGGCTCAGGCTGCTTATGAATACGCCATAGAATATGCCAAAGACAGAGATGTCTTTGGCGTCAAGGTAGCTCAGAAACAGGCAATAGCGTTTATGCTGGCAGAAATGGGTACTGATATTGAAGCTACCCGCCTTCTGGCCTGGGAAGCAGGCTGGTTGTTAGATGAAGGCAAAGAAGAAGCTTTCAAAGCTGCTTACCTGGCTTATCACGGCGCGGTGGATATGGTCATGATGGTCACAGATCGGGCAGTCCAGATCCTGGGTGGCCATGGTTACATCAGGGAACATCCTGTGGAAATGTGGATGAGAAACGGCCGGGGCTTTTCTACCTTCACCGGCCTGGCAATGGTTTAAAACCACAATTCGACTATCCCCCACCCGGACATTCGTTCCGGGTCTGAGAAAGGAGTAAGATCATGATTAGTTTTGAGATGCCAAAACCCCTGGTTCAAACAAGAACTGTGGTCGAAACAGTTGCCAAGAACATGATGCGGCCTGTTTCTCGTCAGTTGGATGAAAATGAACATGAGATTCCCTGGGCTTATATTGAATTTATGCACACCGCCACCAAAGCCCTGGGCAGCTCCTCTATGGCACCTGATGAAACGGCCCAAGATAAGAAAAAAGAGGATCCTGAAAAGAAAAAACGCCCCCCTATTAACTACCAACGCCTGATGATCATGGTGGAAATGTTATCCTGGGGTGATGCTGGGATCTACCTCTGTACGCCCGGAGGTATGTTGGGCGCAGCAGCTGTCAGCGCAGCGGGTACACCGGAGCAAAAGAAACGTTTCCTGAGCCGCTTTACGGGCAAGGAGCCGGTTTTTGATGCTATGGCCATGACAGAGCCTCAAGCAGGTTCAGATACCTCGGCTATCAGGACCACAGCCGTGTTGGATAAAAAGACCAACGAATGGATCCTCAACGGAGAAAAGATCTTCGTTACTGCTGGAAACAAGGCCCTGGTGGATTCAAAAGGATTTATTGTTGTCTGGGCCAGCCTGGACCTGGAAGCTGGACGGGCAGGCATCCGCTCTTTTGTTATTGAAGCGGACACTCCCGGCTGCAAGGTCACTAAGTTTGAAGAGAAACTGGGCATCCGGGCCAGTGATACGGTTTCAATTCTTCTGCAGGACTGCCGGGTCCCTTATGAGAATATCCTGGGATCCCCCACCATTGAAAAAAGCACCAAAGGTTATAAAGGTGCCATGGAAACCTTTGATGCCACCCGGCCCATCGTGGCTGCCTCTGCCCTGGGTGTAGCCCGGGCTGCCCTGGAATTTGTTCAGGAAAAGCTGGCAGAGGAAGATATAAAAATCCATTACGGCCTTCCGCGGCAGAAGATGTCCAATCTGGAACGGGAGGTCATCGACATGGAAGTACAGCTGCGGCAAGCCTGGCTTCTCACCATTAAAGCCCTCTGGATGGCAGATAACAAACAATCCAACGGGATGGTCGCTTCGATGAGTAAAGTCAAAGCCGGCAAAGTAGCTACAGTCATCACTCAAAAAGCAGTCGAGTTGATGGGTCCCCTGGGATACAGCCGGGAATTTTTGCTCGAGAAATGGTTCCGGGATGCCAAGATCAATGACATCTTTGAGGGAACCGGCCAGATCAACCTGCTGGTTGTGGCCCGGAACATTCTTGGTTATCGGGGCAGTCAACTTCGATAAACACGCTAGGGACCGTTTTTCAATCTAACCTCCTGAAGGAGGAGAAAAATATGACATATCAAATCAACAAAGCGGTAGTGATTGGATCTGGCACGATGGGAGCGGCAATCGCCGCCCACCTGGCCAATACAGGCATTCAGGTAAGTTTGCTGGATATCATTCCCCGCGATCTTACAGAAGAAGAAAAAGGGAAAGGTTTATCCTTAGACGATCCCGGGGTCAGGAACAAGATCGTCAACCAGGGGTTTCAAGCTGCCTTAAAATCAAAGCCTGCCAGTTTTTATTCCCAAACTCCGGCAAACCTGGTAAAGCTCGGAAATCTTGAGGATGATTTTGATCTGATCAAGGATGCTGATTGGGTCATTGAAGTGATCATCGAAAACCTTAAAATCAAACAAGACCTGATGAAAAGGATCGATGAGATCCGTTCTGATTCCACAATAGTCAGCACCAATACATCCGGCATCCCCGTGACATCGATCACAGAGGGCCGCTCAAAGGGGTTCAAGGAACACTTCCTGGGTACGCACTTCTTCAATCCTCCCCGCTACCTTAAACTCCTGGAGATCATCCCCACAGAAAATACCCTGCCCGAAGTTGTGGAATATATCAGCCATTTTGCTGAATACCGCCTGGGGAAAGGTGTTGTTTTATGCAAAGATACACCCAATTTTATAGCCAACAGGATGGGTTTTGGCAGCGGCGCATTTGCCCTGGATTACATCCTGAAAAATAAATACTCCGTTAAGGAAGTTGACAGTATCACTGGCCCACTGATCGGCCGGCCAAGAACTGCCACATTCAGACTCCTGGACCTGGTTGGCATCGATGTTTGGAATCATGTGGGAGCTAACCTCACAGAGGCGTTATCTGAAGAGGATACCGCTATGCCCTACCTGGCTTCGGAACCAGCCAATCAGCTGATCGGAGACATGGTTGAAAAAGGCAGGCTGGGAAACAAATCCAAGCAGGGATTTTATAAACAGGTTGTGGTGGAAGGCAAAAAAGAATTCTGGCCTCTAAACCTGGAAACACGGGAATATGAAGCAGCTGAAAGCATCCGCTATGATTCCGTAGGCGCAGCAAAGGATATTGAGGACCTTGGTGAACGATTAATCAAACTACTGGAAGGTGATGACCGGGGTGCTGAGCTAATACGGGTAATTACCCTGCAAGGTTTATCATACGCATCTCACTGCATCCCAGAAATCGCCGATTCTGCCAAACCAATCGATGATGCCATGAGATGGGGATTCGGTCATGATGCGGGACCATTCGAGATCTGGGACAAACTTGGCATTGAGAGCATGGCCAAGTTAATGAAAGATGCGGGTTTTCCAGCCGCACCCTGGATCGATGAGATGATCAAAGATGGTGTATCGGGATTTTATGAATATGAAGGAAAACAAAAAACCACCGTCTATGTACCAGGAACGAAAAAATTCAGTGCTGTTCTGCCCACACCACAAATTCTCCTTTTAAGTGAGGTCAAGAGTGATAAAGAGAAAGTCCTTGATCGCAATACCAGCGCATCCCTGATCGACATCGGGGATGGCGTCATTTGCCTTGAGTTTCAAACTAAAATGAATGCCATCGATGATGATACTCTCAACATGATGAATCGGGCCCTTGATCATGCCCTGGAAGGGAATTTGAACGGAGTTGTGATCGGATCTGATGCGGATAATTTCAGCGCCGGTGCAAATTTATTCGGTGTTGTCATGGCTGCCCAGGGAGGTTTGTGGGATCAGCTGGATGCAATCGTTCGCAAACTTCAAGACGTAAACATGCGCATGCGTTATTTCCCCAAACCTGTGGTTGTGGCTCCAGCCGGGTTGGCCCTGGGCGGAGGAGCGGAGATCACCATGCACGGAAACCGGGTTGTGGCAGCTGCGGAGCTTTATATCGGGTTGGTTGAAGTTGGCGCGGGAGTCATCCCAGCGGGAGGTGGAACCAAGGAAATGGTCCGAAGAATGATCAACCCACCCATGTTAACCAATGATGCTGTGGCATTTCCTTATCTGCAGCGATTATTCGAACAAGTAGGTACGGGAAAGGTTGCTACGAGCGCTCAAGAAGGAATGGAAATGGGGTTTCTAAGCCCTGCGGACAGGATCATCGTCAATCGGGATCATTTATTAGCCGAAGCCAAGCGTGAGGTCCTTCATATGGCTCAGGGAGGCTACCGACCTCCCCCACCCGAAAAACTATATGCAGCGGGCCGTGATGGATTGTCGGGGTTGAAAATCGGCGTTCATAACTTCCGGTCCGGCGGTTATATTACTGAATACGAAGTAGAGATAGGCAGTAAATTGATCCACGTTATGACTGGCGGCAATATATCCCAGCCTGAGTGGGTAGATGAACAATACTTCCTGGATTTGGAGCGGGAAGCTTTCCTCAGTTTATGCGGTGAGAAGAAAACCCAGGAAAGAATGTGGCACCTGCTTCAGAAAGGCAAAGTACTCCATAATTAACCAGCTAGAGATTCCTACCAGGAAGTGAAGGAGAATCTGATGATTGAAGCAAAAGATCCAAAATATGATCCAGTGATCGTAGCCGCCACAAGGACCGCAGTTGGAAAGGCGAAACGTGGAACGCTGAAATCAACCCGTCCTGAAACGCTGGCTGCTGCCGTGATCAAGGAATTGCTCAAGCGGGCCCAGGATCTCGATCCCCATGAGCTGGATGACCTTATCATTGGCTGTGCATTTCCAGAAGGCGAACAGGGAATGAACATCGCCCGCCAGATCGGCTTAAGGGCCGGTCTTCCGGTAGAAATCCCTGCAGAAACAATTAATCGTTTTTGTTCTTCTGGTGTGCAGAGTATTGCCCATGCCGCTCAAGCAATATCCGCAGGTTATTTTGACGCAGCTATCGCCGGCGGAGTCGAAGTGATGAGCATGGTACCTATGACCGGGTATAAATTCAGCCCGGATCAAAATCTGGCTGATGAATATCCTGAAGCTTACACCAGCATGGGCATCACCGCCGAGAACGTTAGTGATAGATACCAGATCACCCGGGAAATGCAGGACGAATTTGCTTTCCAGAGTCATCAAAAAGCTCACCAGGCTGTAGAATCAGGCCGTTTTGATGAGGAAATCGTACCTCTCGAGATCGAGATCATCACACCCAGCGGGGAAAAACAAATCATCTTTAATCGGGACGAAGGTCCCCGGGGAGATACCAGCCTGGAACTGCTGGCGAAGTTGAGGCCGGCATTTAAATTGAACGGTTCTGTCACAGCAGGCAATTCCTCCCAGATGTCAGATGGAGCAGCGGGTGTGATCATCATGTCCAAAGCCAAGGCTGATGCCCTGGGATTAAAACCTCTGGCACGTTTCATCTCTTTCGCCGCTGGAGGGGTTGCCCCGGACATTATGGGAATGGGCCCAGTTGCGGCAGTACCTAAAGTCCTGAAGCGGACCGGGATGAGTCTGGAAGATATCGGTTTGATCGAATTGAATGAGGCCTTTGCAGCTCAGGCGGTGGCAGTGATCAAGGAATTGGGTCTCAATCAAGAGCTAACAAATGTAAATGGAGGCGCAATCGCCCTGGGCCATCCGCTGGGCTGTACAGGGGCAAAACTATCTGTCCAGATGATCCATGAACTAAAAAGAAGGGATCTTGAATTTGGAATGGTTACCATGTGTATCGGCGGAGGTATGGGTGCAGCAGCGATCTTCCAGAATATGAACTGATCAGGAAATCAAGGAGAAAAATATGGCAGAGTATACAGTAAAAGAGTTGATCTTTAACCACGAAAAAGCGTTTCTACCTGAGAAAGCAGCAGGATTGGAAGCTGTCGTCCAATATCACCTGACTGGTGATCAAGGGGGGGACTATATTATCACTATCGGGGATGATAAATGCAAGGTCGCAGAAGGTGTGGCCGAAAATCCGGTCATGACCATGACCGCAGATGGGGCGTATTTCGGAGATGTACTGCTCGGAAAAGCCGACGGAATGAAAGGTTTTATGGAAGGAAAACTCCAGCTGGCAGGCGATCTCAACCTGGCCATGAAATTGACCAGTTTCTTTAAAATGGGTGGGTAAGAATAACTAGGATGCGGGATCCTAAACTAATCAGCATTTGTTTGGTTCGTAATTTTCTCAATCAAGTTGGTAAATCAGGATCCCGCATCCTTCTTTCGAGGAAACGGTTTCCTCTACATAGTTAATAAAAAAAGCTCGCCAATCAGGCGAGCTTTTGTTTATTCTTTCACTTATTTTTCAGCCCTCAAATTCCACAACTTTCAGGTTATCCTGCACATCCTGATACAAACCCTGAATGATATCCTTTACCTTTTCAACAGCTTCATCAAGAGGAATGGTGCTTTTTTCACTCTCGTGGCGCAGTTTGGCTTCAATTCCACCTTCCTTCAAGGCCCGGTGTCCTACTGTCAACCGGAGGGGAACACCAATCAGATCCGCATCGTTGAATTTCACACCTGGGCTTTCATCCCTGTCATCAAAAAGGACTTCCAGGCCGGCAGCAACAAGATCCTCGTAAAGCTGCTCGGCTGTCTTTTTTACTTCTCCACTTTCATCTTTTTTTCCAGCCAGTTCCACCAGATGTACTTCATAAGGAGAAATGGTGATGGGCATGATCAATCCATAATCGTCATTATATTCTTCGGCAACTGAGGCCAGTAATCGGCCGCTGCCGATGCCGTAGCTGCCCATAACAACAGGCTTTTCATTGCCATCCGCATCCTGATAAGTAGCACCTACTGCTTCGCTGTACCAGGTCCCCAACTTGAAAATATTCCCAACTTCAACTCCCCGGACTGCTTTCAGGGCTGCACCGCAGACGGGGCAGGCATCTCCATCCTGGGCTGCTGCAATATCAGCTACGATATCAGCTGTAAAATCCCGACCATAATTGACATTTTTGAAGTGGAATCCTTCTTCATTGGCACCCGCAACCAGGTTGAGTGACTCAGGAATTAAATCATCCACGACAACCAGGATATCCTTTAATCCCACAGGAGAAGCATAACCAGGCACTGCCCCACAGGCCTGAATTTCACTTTCTTCTGCCGGTCGGAGGCTCTTGGCTCCAACTGCATTCACAAGCTTGGTCTCATTCAATTCCATATCGCCACGTACAATTGCGAATACCAGGCTTTCTTCTTCCCCTTCCTCAGTCTGTTTAGCTGCCATCATGAATACCGCTTTGGCAGTTTTACTTTCAGGAATATCCAGCAGCGCTGCCAGATCGACAATCGTTTTGGTGTCAGGGGTGGCAACCTTCTCACGCTTGAGAGCTTTTTCTTCAGCGGCTTTTACTTTTTTGAATTCAGCAATCTGGCGATTGGCAGAATACCCGCAAGCATCACACAATAATAGTGTGTCTTCACCGATTGGCGTAATATACATATATTCATGTGCCATATTACCGCCCATCATACCAACATCGGATTCCACAGCGATCACTGGCAGTTTGCAGCGGCCAAATATATTAAAATAAGCCCGGTAATGGTTGGCATATTGAAAATCCAACCCATCCCAATCCCGATCCAAACTGTAACTGTCCTTCATAGTGAATTCCCGCACCCGGATCAAACCAGCCCGGGGCCGGGGATCATCACGCCATTTGGTCTGGATATGGTAGATCATCATTGGCAGCTGACGATAAGATTGCACTTCATCTTTAACTACTGCAATCACTGCTTCTTCATGGGTCATGGCCAGCACCATATCGCGGCCGTTGCGGTCCTGGAATCGCCCCATTTCCGGACCGACCTTCTCCCAGCGTCCGGTAGCTTTCCAGATCTCTGCCGGATGTACTACAGGCATGGACATTTCCTGGCCATCGATCTTATTCATTTCATCGCGCATGATGTTTTCGATCTTGGTCAGGGAGCGTTTTGCCAAAGGCATTGAGGTAAAGATACCTGCTGCCAGCTGGCGAATATAACCAGCCCGGACCAGTAATTGGTGGCTGAGAATCTCAGCATCAGACGGGGCTTCCCTGAGTGTTTGACTTAACAGGCTGGACATTCTCATAGGGGTTCTCCTCTAAACTTCATTCATCAAATCTATAAATAAAAACTCCGGAATTTCAGTCCGGAGGTTTATATGCTATATCCAATACAATCAAGCACCAAGCGGCCGAAATTCATTTATTGAATCTGGATGCTAGGGACGGGGGTTTCGGAATCAATCCTTTTTATCATGATGAAGTTAGTGTACCAAAGGCTGAAAGTCTGTCAAGGCAGGATACTATTGAAGGTCTGAGTCACCCCCTAATCGATCTGAGATAAATCTGCCTATGGTAAAATTTCTCCATCAAAACTACTACCGATTATTCATATAGCTGGAAATCCTATGATCCCAATTCGCGATGAAAATCCCACCCACAGTGTACCAATCATTACTTATTTACTGATCCTGGTAAATGTGCTGGTCTTTATCTTCCAGACCTTCCTGGGATCAAATAACGAATTATTTATCTACCAATTTGCCCTCATCCCGGCTGACATTACATCATTGGTATCAATTGGCAGCCTTTTTAATATTTTCACCAGCATGTTCATGCACGCCGGGTTAGCCCACATCGGCGGTAATATGCTTTATTTGTGGATCTTTGGTGACAATGTTGAAGACAGATTAGGCAGCTTTAAGTACTTACTTTTTTATATCTTTGGTGGAGTGGTTGCTTCCATCACACATATATTGACAAACCCAAATTCCATTATTCCAACAGTCGGCGCCAGCGGCGCTATCGCCGCCGTTTTGGGAGCTTATTTAGTCCTCTTCCCAAAACAGAAAGTCCTCACATTAATTCCTCTGGGGTTCTGGCTTCGCATGACAATGCTTCCAGCCAGTCTCGTTCTTGGTGTCTGGTTTTTATTTCAGTTCTTCCAGGGAGTGCTCACCATTGGAGGACCGGACGTTGGTGGTGTAGCTGTTTGGGCTCATATCGGTGGTTTTGTCAGCGGTGTTGTTTTGGGACAACTGCTCAAGAAACCAGAAAAGGAATACCCCGCTTACCACTGGTAAGCCTTGATATCAATACCCTATCTGCTTGATGAAGACGCTAAGCTGGGTTATAATCTCTCGGCATCGGGATGTAGCGCAGTCCGGTAGCGCGCGCCGTTCGGGTCGGCGAGGCCGTGGGTTCGAATCCCTCCATCCCGACACAAAAAACCGCTGGTTTTCACCAGCGGTTTTTCATAGTAGGGATCAAGTCATTTGGAAGGATTTGATCCCTCTTTTGTATTAGAGAAGCTGTTGGGGATTGGATTGATCAAGCTGCTGGGCGGAAAGCGGCTGATAAGACGGCTCCCGTTGGGGAGTTCTCACAGCTGGTTTGGGCACCGGGCGATAACCTGAATTTGAATTACCTTTGCGGCTGGACACGGGAGCTTTGCGAGCTGAAGGGGCAAAATCCACCCGCAGCTGGTCCCTGCCAAAATAACGTTCACCGGCAATCGAAAACAGGCCAATGATCAGGACTCGTAAAAGCCAGATCATCACCGCCACAAAGATCGGCACAATCTTGAGCAGGGTCTGGCGGGCGATGACCGCATTCCCTAAAGTCTCATGATTGGCTATAGCGATCGAAACACCCCACCAGGTTAATAAAGCGTTCATGGTGGCTGCGATCAACCAGGCGGCAAACAGGTACCAGCTTTCAGTCTGTTCCCCGATCTTTCCTTCTGGTGTGAATAAGCGGGCGATACCGGCAAAATCGATCCCGCAAAAAGCGATCGCCAGGATCGTGGCCCAGCGCACACCCCAGAACTTCAGGCCACCGAGCAGATCGGTGAGCGCAAAATCGGTGGTGCTGTAATTGAAGATCTCAAAAGCGACCAGGGCAGTGATGATCAAAAGACCAAAAATGACCCCGCGTTTGACCTGAACTCGTTCCGGCATAAAAGGAATACTGTTGGCTGACATGATGTACCTCCCTTATTGGGGAAAAATTAATGGTAAATGGCTTTATGAGCACAGTATAGAACATTTGTTCTACTTTGTCAAGGGCTGGATTTTTATCCTCTGCCGTGCCCTTTCTCTGGTAGAATAGCCCTTGTATATCGGAATATACTCCCTCAGGAAAATTGAATCCTATGAAAGCAGAACAACCTTTTGCCACCTGGGTGGAAGTGGATCTCAAAGCCCTTAAGAATAATCTCAAGATCATCCAGAAAGAAACTGGCCTTCCAGTAATGGCTGTTGTGAAAGCCAATGCATACGGACATGGTTTTATACCCATTACCAGGGCCGCAGAACAAGCCGGAGTAAACTGGTTTGGCATTGCTCGCCCCCGCATGGCTCTTAAAATGCGCGAAGAGGGTATAAAAAGCAATATTCTTGTGCTGGGATATATCGCTCCAGAACGCATAGAGCAAATGATTTGCCTGGATGTCTCCCTCACTGTCTGGACTGTGGAACACATCAAACTGGTCGAAAAAGCAGCTGCCAACTGCCAGAAGATTGCCCGGGTCCACCTGCTGGTGGATAGCGGTATGGGACGTCTTGGCTGCCACCCGGAAGAGACTTCAGATCTTGCCCAAGTGATAGTTGATACGGATCAGATTGAATTGGAAGGTTTATTTTCACACCTTGCCAGAGCGGATGAGGCCGATCCAGCCCCTACTCAAAAACAGGGTTTGGTTTTCCAAACTGTGATCAAAGAATTGGCAGATAAGGATCTGCTACCAGAGATCATCCACATGGCAAATTCTGCAGGCACTCTGGCCCATCCCGAAACCCATTTTCAATTGGTCCGGCCCGGTCTGATCATATACGGTCTCTCACCTTCTGAAGAGGTTAAGCTGCCGGACGGTATAAAGCCCATCCTGAGCTGGAAATCTGTTCTCGCAAGCATCAAGGAACTTCCTCCAGATCACGGAGTCAGCTACGGCCACGTCTATGTCACTTCCAAAAAAGAATTGATTGGTGTTATCCCGGTCGGTTACGCTGATGGCTATCGCAGGGTTCCTGGTAATTCGGTTCTGATCAACGGTGTCAAGGCGCCAATAATTGGCAGAGTTTGCATGGATCAATTTATGGTCAAATTAGAAAATATTCCTAATCCGCAAATTGGAGACGAAGTTGTCCTGATTGGGAAACAGGGCAACCTGGAGATCAGCGCCAATGACCTGGCTCAGGTTTGGCAGACCATTAACTATGAAGTCACCTGCTGCATAGGTGCCCGGGTTCCGCGGATTTACCCGGATAAAAAAGCCTCATAACTCCCCCGCTCAATTGGTATTATTTTTCTGGCTGTGTTGGATAGGATTGTTGTTCCAGCGGAAGAACTACATGGAACTCACTGCCCGGTAAGTGTTCGGCATCCTTTTCCAGGCGCTCAACCCAGACCCGGCCATTATGAGCTTCGATAATGCTCCGGACAATAGCTAGCTCTTCACCGGGGTGTTCTTCGCCTGCTGCCAGTTCATCCAGGACCGAGAAATCCGCCAGCATTGGATTCATGCGTTCCTGGAAGAAACGGTCTTTGGCTTCAGAATCAATCCCAATACCTGTATCAGTGACCACAATTTCTGCACCCTCCCACTTTATAAGATCAGAGCGGGGTGGTATGTGTCTGCCAGTGATGGTGATCTTTCCCCCACTTGGTGTATGGGTCATTGCATAATTGATCAGTATCTCAAATACTTTTTTAAGTGCCGTGCTGTCACCATAGACCAAGGGGATCTCACCCAAATTATCATGGGATAAGGTAATTTTCCGGGCTCGGACTTTTCCGCCCAGGTCACGGCAAACAGAATCCACCAGGGTGTACAGTGATAATGGAGTGGTATCGATATTCAGGTTCTTTGGCTGAATATTGGCTGTATCGATCATGTTCTCAATAATATTCTGAAGCCGGTCAGATCCAGATATGATACCTTTGACCAATTCACTGTAATAATCATCTTCCATCAGTTTGGGATCATTTGCCAGCAGTTGGGAATATCCTGTGACAACAGTAAGCGGAGAACGCAACTCATGTGCTTTGATGCTGATGATATCGGATGATGATTTTTTAATCTGCTCGATCTTGTCCAGGGCTGTATTCTGGGACGCTTTAGCACGCCTTAGTTGACTATCGATCTTTGTCAGGCTTTCCACCAGCCGGGCATTTTGAAGCGCTACCGAGGTCTGATCTGCCAGAGATGCCAGCAGTTCCAGCTCCTCATCCGTGAAAGAAGCACCCGATCTTTTTTGGGATAATGCAAATAAACCGATCCATTCATCTTCAGTGTGAATAGGTACCAGCGCTTCCACATCCAGGGCTTTGATCCAGACCAGGACGTTTTCAGGGATGGTTTGGAATTTGGGAATGAATTCTAATTCCGATTGGGTCAAGGGACGTTTTTCATCTGCCAGAACCCTGGTGATCGGGCTGTTAGCAGGCAGGAAATCCAGATCTGGCAAGGTCACGGAAGTTCCCTGAACAGCCTTGAGATGCCAGTTCGGCGGATCCTTTTCCGGTTCAATCCGGTCTACCAGGAATAAGGTACCCTTTCTCAATTCGAGGGATTCACAGATCATCTCAATGGTAACTTTGGAAAGCAGTTCTATGTCCAGGATACTGCTGAGTGTTTTACTATAGCTGCGGATCTCAAGGGTCCTGACTTTCTCACTAGAAAGGGTTCTTTCGAGAATAGATTTGACCAGGCGATTGAGGGGCATGAAAAATATCAGAATGATCACGGAAAAGAAAACTCCGTTGTAGACCGGTTTATACCAATCCAACCCTGTAAAGTATCGCTCCAGGATTAGAAAACCCAGGGCGTAGATCAGGACGATCATGATCCCGGTCAGAGCATATCCAATACCTTTAAATGCCAGTCCTTTCAGGTCGGGTAAACGATATGTTAATACCAGGAAATTGAGAATGATCGTCGTCAACAACAAAAGCAAACTGCCCAGCAGCTCGCTGCCCAACATCATCAAAACAGTGCTTCCGATATAGAGTATTAAAGCAGAGGTCCAATAGATCGCTCGTTGTTTAACAACTGTTCGATCAGTAGAGCGATATTCCTTGAGCACCGCAATGCTGGAAAAGATCACAAAGAAACCCCACCCCACAGCCTGGATCACAGTGGACAGGATAGAATGCGTGTATCCTTCTTGCTGTCGGCCCCAATTGATATCTCCAGGAATAATCCCCAAAGCATCGGCCGTAATTGCGACACCCATTATTGCCAGGGAGATGATCAACCATATCCAACCTGGATTTTCTGTTCTGAAAACGGCTAATGTCAAGCCAAAGATCACTCCACTGAAAAGCAGCATGGCATACCAGTGCAGGTGAAGGCGGACGCCCTGGCCCAGGAATTTCCACCATGATAGTTCAAACCCGAACAGGATTACCAAGATCAGGAGATTCAAACTCAGCATGAATACCAAAAGATAATCAGCCAGTTTATAAATGCGGAGTTTTCGGAAGGCATTGACTGTCTGGCTGAGGCTATAGACAGCGAGACAAATATAAAAAATGGCGGGAATGGTCAAAACTGAACTCATAACCTTCTTTCTTCTCTAAAATAAAAATACTGACACTGCTGCGCCTGCTTCCAACCCCGTAGTAGATGAAGGTATTTTCATCAGGCCGTCTGCTTTGGTTAGCAGAAAGATCAAATTGCTGCGTCCGAAAATTGGTTCTGCATCAAACTTCCCCTCTTCCCTTTTGATTAATCTTACCGGTATCCAATCCTCCCGACCAGCCTGGGATGGCACGTTCATGGTAAGTTTTGCCGGGATGGAAGCTGACATCTTCCGGTTTTCTAATCCCGAATAAACCTGGATGATGGGTTTTACCAGGATATAGGCGATCACTAAAGCACTAACAGGATTTCCAGGCAATCCGATCATCACTTTTTCACCCGCAAGGGCGATGATGGTTGGTTTTCCGGGCTTAATGCTCACTCCGTGGACCAGGACTCCCGGCTCTGCCAGTTCGTTCATGACATCCGCAGTCAAATCCCTTGCGCTGGCAGAAGATCCCGCTGTCACGATGATGTGATCACAATCCTGAAGCCCTTTTTGAAGGGTTTCTCTTAAATTCCTCCGATTATCTGGAATGATACCATAATGGATAGGCTCAGCACCTAACTCACTTAATAATGCACCCAGCGTATAAGAATTGATATCTCTTACCTGACCTGGACCAGGTTTTTGATCCGGCGTTATCACTTCATCACCGCTGGAAATTATCCCCACCTTGGGTGGGATAACTGTTTTGATATTTGTAATCCCAAGGGCCATCAACCCCCCTATCTCTGCAGGTCTGAGCCTGGTTCCCTTGACGATCACAGTCCCTCCTTCTGGGACATCCTCACCGATCTCGATCACATTTTCTCCTGGGGCAACTGCCCGAAAGATCTCAATCTCACCGGCATCGAGGACCTGGGTATCTTCCAGCATCACAACCGCATTTGCCCCTTCTGGCAGCATTCCCCCGGTATGGATCAGGGCACATTCTTTATTTTCCAGATCAAACTCCGGTTCTTCCCCCATCAATATTTCTCCTGCCAGTTTTAGATAGGCAGGCAGGGACTCGCTGGCGCCATGACTGTCCCTGGCCTTTACTGCATAGCCATCCACGGTGGATCTCCTGAATTCAGGCAAGTTTTGGGGAGAGTGAATATCCTCAGCCGTCACCCTACCAAGCGCGTCTTCCGTTCGTATATATTCATTTCTCGGAACCGGCTCTACATGGCTGAATAGAAGGGATAAAGCTTCCTCAGGTGAAACCAAGGATAAAAATTCTGGCATAGTTGCTGTGCCTTTATTTACCGGACCCAGGCCGTAAATGTGATCAAATAGACCGGCAGGAAAAAATTTACAAAGGATAACAAAATGATCAAAGGCCAGCGCACCGCAGCGCCTTCCTGCAGCCTGGACAGATACCAAACCAAAAATCCAGTCGCTGGAAGAGTGAAGAACACTGGCAGGACCATCCGGGTGGGCATTCCAAATAATAGGGCCACACCAAATAATACAAATCCACTTAACACTAGCAGGTTGTGCAGGAAAACTCCCCGGAGCCAACCCAGGCGCACAAGCAAGGTTTTTCTGCCCTCTTTGATATCAGTGGGGTAGGTTTTCAACCGCAGGACCAGGATCATCGCCAGATGCAAGGGGAACAGGGGAAAAATACCCAGATATAAAAAACGATGAAATGTACCAACTTGAAGAAGATAAGCAAACGCGGGCGGCAGGACTACCAGGATGATGGATGTAATGAACTCCCCGATACCGGATAGATCCAGCGATACGCCAGGGACGATCAGCAGGCAGTAAAACAAGAAAAAAATGCCCATAAACAGGGCGCTGGATAAGGATAAGTACCCCGTTAAACCAAGGATTACAGTTAAGACCGCTCCAACTGCCAGACAAACAACAGATATGTATAAAAGGATCTCAGATCGGTCTGGGGAAATATTTTTCTTTGGCTCCTCAACTTCCTGATCCTCTTTTACGAGTCCCCTATCAAATGGTGTTTGAAAATAATCTCCCAGGAAATTTAACCCCAGTGATATAGACAGTATCCAAAGCAGCCCGATCAAAAAAGGAATCGAATCAATTCTCTCCCCTAGATAACGGCCAAAACCAACTCCCAGGCTGTATAAAACAACCAGGGTCATCAGGTGCAGGGGCCGAATATGGCTGACCAGATTCAATTTTCTCGTTTCTGTCATCTATCCTAGATTATAACTAGCTTTCCGGGGAAGGTATTGGATTCTTTAGTACGGGAATTAAAGAATAAATCATTTCCGGATCAGATTAGTAAGGAAAAACCACAGATTTGCCGGTCTTTCCGCCAGTCGCCGCACAAAATAGGGATACCATTCGCTGCCATAGGGAACGTAAACCCGAACAGGATATCCCTGCATGATCAGATTTTCCTGGATGTCTTCCCTTATTCCATAAAGCATCTGGAACTCCAGTCCCTTTTTTTCAAGACCAATCTGGTCAGCATAAACAAGGGCGTGATTAATCCTGGACTGATCATGGGTAGCAATTGCTGATATTGGAGGAAAACCTCCTTCCTTACTGACAGAGGATTCAATTTCCAGAGATCTATCCAGCAGCCGTTCTGTGATCCGGTCAAAATTTTCATCCACTGCAGGTTTCCCAGGATAAGCTACTGCTCGGGGTTCTTTGTAAGCTCCTTTACAGATCCGGACTGCACAGGACGCGGACATCAATTTATTTACATCATCCTGACTTCGATAAAGGCTGGCTTGGATCACAATACCAATCTGAGCTTCATATCCTTTTTTCCGGGTTAGATCAAACAGATCCAGGGTTGCCTGGGTCAATGATGAATCTTCCATATCAATCCGGATAAAAATATTTCTCTCCCGGGCATTCTCCAGGATCCGCAATAAGTTTTGCTGGCAAATATTCGGATCTAACACCAAACCAATCTGGCTTAATTTGATCGATATTCCGGATGGGGCTTTTTCAGTGACAAGCCTGTCCATAATCGTGATGATCTCATCGGCCGCCAGGATTGATTCCTCACGGGAAGTTACGTTTTCACCCAGATGATCCAGTGTTGTAAAAATTCCCTTGCTGTGGAGTTCCTTTACAATAAGGATGGCTTCATCCAACGTTTCACCAGCCACGAATCTGGCAGCTGTTCGTTTTGCGAATCCCCAATTCTGGACAATACACCTGGCCCATCGCGCTTGTGATAAATAAGTTAAGATCAGTTTCAGCATCAGACAAATCCCTCCGGACAACAAACCGCTCTGGTATCTCTAATCCTACCCATATTGAGCCTGATTTTCCATGTCAAATTTACTTAAATATCGCGCATAATGTCAGTCGTTGTTTCGGATCTATTCTTTTTACAGTTTGGAAAATTACCAAATTTCATGGTCATCGTTCCCTCATTGAACCCGATCTTGAAAACTTAAAATGTGATAGAATTAACCTGAATTTTAGACGAATGTCATATACAAGGACTGTAGATGCTAAAAAAACAATATCTAAAAAGCCGTAATGTCTACAAAGTGACGTTTCGCCTCGCTAAACATGAACAGCCGAATTATGAGATCAAATCCGTTCACCTGGTAGCAGATTTTAATGATTGGAGCTTTACAAACACGCCGTTGGAAGCTCTCAAAAACGGTGATTTTAAAATCACCGTAGAATTAGAACCAGGTAATAAGCATGAGTTCCGATATCTATTGAATAATAAAAAATGGTACAACGAATGGGAAGCGGATGAATATATCCTGGGAGATTTTGGAAAAGACAACTGTGTAGTTGAACTTCCTGAGGTCTAAAACCTCATCTTATATTACAATAACCCGAGAATTTAATAAATCCGTCCCGATTTTTCGGGTGCGGATTTCTTTCCTTAATACTTGTCTAATCTAATTTGGCAACCTTGATTTCCTGTGATAAACTACCCCAGCAGAAACACCTTTATTAGTTAGGAGCTATTTGTGAGAAGAAATCCCAGATTATCTGCCCTGAGCTGGTTGGCAGTATTTTTCCTGATCGCTGCAGTGATATTTTCAATTCTGCAATTTGTTCGATTCAGCCGACTGCGCACTACTTATCCGGGTGGAATGACCATTGCTGAAGTTCCTGTTGGCGGATTGGACCGCCAGGAGGCAGCCCAACGCCTTCTTGAAGCCTATTCTCTGCCAGTAGAACTTCGTTACGAGGATCAGGCGATCCTCTTTCAACCATCTATTTGTGGATTTGACCTCGACCTGGAAAGCATGCTGGCGGCAGCAGACCTGGAACGCACCAAACAATCATTTTGGGTCGGCTTCTGGGATTATCTTTGGGGCCGTCAGATCTCAAGCCTGTCAATCCCGCTGCGGGCTCAATACTCCGAAACCCGTTTACGGACTTACCTGATGGACGAGATCGCATCGCGTTATGACAAACCCCCTTCTCCTGCTATTCCTCAACCGGGAACTGTGAATTTCACGTCCGGCACCTACGGCACAGAATTGGATCTTGATACAGCTGTTTTGTTAATTGACAGTGCCATGCAGTCGATCAATAACAGATCGGTGAACTTGCCCCGCAGACAATCCAGTCCTCCCAGACCATCACTGCAAAATCTGGAAACATTATTAAAACAGACCATCGATCTCAGTGGGTTTGACGGCATTACTGGTTTATATCTACTCAACGTCAGCACCCTGGAAGAAGTTCATTTTGCCTACCAGGATGGCTACAATATCCCCACCAACCCCGATGTGGCATTTACAACAGCAAGCATCGTGAAAATACCCATCATGACCTCCATCTTTCGCCGAATACAAGAGGACGATGATGAAGAAACCCTCAATTTGCTACAAAAGATGATCATCGAGTCAGGCAATGACCCCGCAGATTGGGTGATGGAGAGGGTCATCCATACAAGCCTGGCACCCCTGGAGATCACTGATGACATGCAGCAGCTTGGCCTGGTGAACACATTCCTCGCTGGTGAATTTGGATTGGGATCTCCTCTGCTGAGAGTTTTTAACACGCCAGCTAACAAACGAGAGGATGTGAATACTGATCCGGATCAATACAACCAGAGCACACCTTCTGATATAGGCATGCTTTTAGAGGATATCTACCACTGCGCCGATAACGGCCAGGGAACTTTCAAAGCGGTTTTTGGGGATGAGATCACTCAATCAGAATGTCAGTTGATGATCGAATACCTGGCTCAGAACAAAATGCCTTCACTGCTCGAAGCAGGAGTCCCAGATGTTACTGAAGTGGCTCATAAACACGGCTGGGTGACGGGTTTTGATGGCATTATGCATACCCTGGGAGATGCTGGTATCATTTTCTCCCCAGGTGGTGATTACATCCTGGTGATATTCCTTTACCATCCCCAGCAGCTGATTTGGGATAATGCATCTTTCCTGGTTGGACAGCTTTCGTCTGCCATATATAATTTCTATAATCAAAATTGATGGCGTTGGGTCTGTATCCCTCACTCTCTGGACAACATAAAAAAAACCCACTTATATAAGTGGGTTTTTTTTTGAATGTTTTTAGTTCTTAGAGATCCCGATCAATTATATATTTCCCCAGTTTTTCTAGAGAGTCCCTTTCTTTCCCTTCAGGAAAATCACACAGATTATCAACTGCCTTATCAACACATTGCCTGGCTTCATCCAGCGCTTTGTTAATCACACCGCTTCCATTGATTCGCTGAATCAATTCATCTGCTTCAGATTCCGATGCGGTTCCATCCAGACAAGCCATGAGAACTTGATCTTCAGGATGCTGTTCTCCGTAATAGATTGCAGGCAAAGTTGGCGTGCCCTGCCGCAGATCACTACCAATAGGTTTTCCCACTTTGGCCTGATCTCCTGTGAAATCCAGGACATCATCCACTATTTGGAATGCTTTGCCTATTTCTTTGCCAAATGCTTCTGCGGGTTTGATATATTTTCGGTCTGCAGGACTGATAAGGGCGGCAGCTCTGGCTGAAAGAGCAAATAAAGATCCGGTCTTTTCATAGATCCGGTGATAATAATCATCAAGACTGGGCAGATGGTTGCGCCCAAACAATTGGGAGATTTCACCATTAACGATGATGCTCAATGTTTTGGCAAATAAACTCATCGCTTCTGTATTTTCGATCTCAGCAGCCAGAAGGGCTGCTTGAGCAAAAATATAATCCCCGGTTAACACAGTTGCAGCGGGAGTCCAGTGAGCATTCAGGGTGGGATTACCACGCCGCAGTAAAGCACCATCTATCAGATCATCATGGACCAATGTTGCAGTGTGGAGCATTTCGATAGAAGCGCTTAGAGAAATCAATTTGCCCTGGTCAGCGCCTAACAAAGAACCAATTAATAATGTGATAATCGGCCTGATTCGTTTTCCCCCCGAATTCATTAAATGTTCCAGAGCCGCTGTCAGATCAGGATGATACCCTTCTGACCTTGACATCATTTTTTGATCTACCTCGATCAGGGTGTCTTCAAGGTATGACAAGTTACCAATATCTATCAACTATCTACTCCCACTCAAATACACGGACAGCATTTTCTGCCGTCTGTCTGGCTGTCTCATTAAATGACAAGCCTTTTACTTCACTTATTTTATCAATAATCTGCCGAACGTGGGCTGGTTCATTCCTTTTTCCCCGAAAAGGCTGGGGAGCCAGATAAGGACCATCGGTTTCTACCAGCAATTTGGTGATATCTGCCGCTTTAACCACTTCTCTCAGCTGGACCGCTTTCTTAAAGGTCACCGGTCCAGTGATACCGATGTAGAAGCCCGCCTTGAGTGCCCGTTGACTTTCAAACAAATTTCCTGAAAAACTATGAATGACTCCAGGCGGCTGCCTGCGTTCTGCGAACGGCGGTTGGGCCTTTTTTACCCAATCCTCCAGAATGAATAAAAGATCCTCCATACAGGAACGGTCTTGCTCAGATCTATTCCTGACATGCAGGATTACAGGGAGATCTAACTCCAAGGCTAACCCCAGCTGTCTTAGAAGGATTTCCTTTTGGAGATCCCGGGGAGTCCGGTCTCGATAGTAATCCAAGCCGATTTCTCCTACCGCCACCACCCCGGGTTGTTGAGCCAGTTCTCTCAAACTGTCCAATGTTTCCGCATCCCAGCTGGTCCCGCTGTTGGGATGAACCCCCACAGCTGCAAATAAAGTTGGATCTGATCCAGCCAATCTGAGGATCTCGCGGCTGGATACAAGGTCTGTCGCCGGGATCAGGATCCTGTAAAGGCCTGCAGCGTGAGCCCGAGCGATAACCTCGGGCAGGTCATCCAAATATTCATTTAAATTCAGGTGACAATGAGTATCTGTTAAATTCACTAATCCTCATCATCTATGCCGGCTATTGCCAAACCATCTTGTAAGATCGCATCTACCCGGTCACCGTGTGTTGTCTCACAATATACCCGTATAATCGGTTCCGTACCGGAAAAACGGATCAACAACCAGCCGCCATCTTCCAACACAAATTTATAGCCATCAATTGTCACCAATTCTGTCACTTTTAACCCACCGATGGTTTCAGGATTAGCTGTCTCGATCCTTTTAATCTTATCCGCTCGATCACCTTTAAAGGGTGTATCAATGCGGTCATAATAATGGGCGCCGACCTTGTCAAAAAGAAGTTCCAGCAGCTCCGATGGTTTTTTATTCATCTTGACCATAAAATCCAGGAAATAAAGTCCGGCTAAAATACCATCACGTTCAGGAACGTTTCCCTTAAATGCATACCCTCCTGATTCTTCACCACCGATCATTGCATCCACTTCGATCATTTTTGGGGCAACATACTTAAACCCAACCCCAGTGTTATAAACCGGGACATCATAGATAATTCCAAGTTTATCTAACATTGTTGTAGTGGATAAGGTTTTAACGATTGGGCCCCGTTCTCCGCGAACTTCCAGTAAATAATATGCCAGTAATCCATAAACCCGGAGCTGGTTTACAAATTCGCCATTCTCGTCACCAATTCCCACTCTGTCTGCGTCACCATCATTGATCAATAGCACATCGGCATTGAATTCACCTATGGCAGCCAAACCAACATCAACATTGGGTGGGATAGGCTCTGGGCGGGTCATCTCCGGGAAGTTCGGATTTCGATCCTGATGGATTTCAAAAACCTCGGTTTTTCCACCACCGATCAATGTGGGAAACCAACCTGCTCCATTTCCCCACATAGGATCCACCAGTACTCTCAAACCGGCATCCTTAATTGGCTGAAGGTCTATGAGGGTTTTGATATGTTCTATATATGCAGGCGCTGCATCAAAATACTTCACCTGGCCTATTTCAAGGGCTTCCTGGAGGGGAATACGTTTGACATCATCTGCCGAATCAGGAATATTCATTTCGATCCGTTTTAATCCCTCAGGATCGATCGCACCTCCGTTTTTATCCCGGACTTTAAAACCATTATCAGTAAAGGGATTATGAGAGGCAGTGATATTGATAGCAGAACTTGCTTTTTTATCTACCACGGCATAGGAGATCACCGGTGTAGGGGTCGGGCCATCTGTCAGATACACCTTCAATCCGTTGCCAGCCAGCACTTCGGCCACCGCAGCGGCAAAAAGCTCTCCCTGGTAGCGCCGGTCATGACCTACCACCACCCAGCTTTCTTGAAGACCTTCCTCCGCCAGGTAGGACGCAAATCCCTGAGTACAGCGTCTTACGTTGGCAAAAGTATAAATTTCTGCGACGTGGCCGCGCCAGCCATCAGTTCCAAATTTTATTTCCTGCACCATAATTCCTCCCCAAATAAATAAGGTTTGAGCCAAGGTATTATAACAAAGAGCTTATTGATTGGGGAAGAAACTGGCGTTCTGCCAGCTGTGTTAATATAGAATTTACACCCCGCTTTATCAGACTCGCACTGACATGCTATAATCGCTGAGAGTATAAAATCATGAAAAATATCTACTTAGATTATGCCGCTACCACACCCATCGATGAACGGGTCATCGCTGCCATGCTGCCTCATTTTGAGGACAATTTTGGCAATCCTTCCTCCTTGCACAGGTTTGGACAGGCGGCAGAAAAAGCCCTTGATGAATCCCGCAGTAGTATCGCTGCAAATCTCGGGGCCAGTCCTTCAGAGATCATCTTCACATCCTGTGGTTCTGAAAGCGATAATCTGGCAATCCGGGGAACTGCTTTTGCCAGGCGTGAGAAGTATGGATCTAAGCACATTCTGATCTCACCCATTGAACATCCTGCCATTCAGGCGACTGTGGATCAACTGGTTGCCATACATGGATTCGAAGTCAGTTACTTACCGGTGAACAGGTTCGGAGCAGTTGATTATAAAAACATGAAGGATCTCCTGCCTGAGGACACTGCCCTTGTTTCTGCGATGGGGGCGAATAATGAAATTGGAACTATAAACAATATCAAGGAAATTGCCGCGATTTGCCGGGAGCAAGAAATACCCCTTCACACCGATGCCGTTCAATACGGGGCTCACTATAAAATCAATGTAGAAAAACTTGGGGTAGACCTCTTATCTTTAGGAGCCCATAAATTCTACGGACCAAAGGGTGTGGGTCTATTATATGTCCGCACTGGAACTGACCTTCTTCCGGTAATGACAGGTGGATCCCAGGAATTTGGCCTGCGGGCGGCTACGGAGAATATTCCCTTGATCGTCGGCATGGCAGAGGCTTTCCGGCTGGTCCAGGAAGAAGGGCCTGAAAGGAAGCAGCACCTCGTAGCTCTAAGAGATCAGATCATTGATTTTGTTCTTAAAGAAGTGCCAGCCAGTCAATTAACCGGGGGACAATCTGAAGGTCGTCTGCCAAACCACGCCAGCTTTGTCTTTAAAGGATTGGATGGCAACTTGCTGGTTCAGGTGTTGGATAGCGAGGGATTTGCCTGTTCTTCAGGATCAGCATGCAAAACCGGCGATCCTAAACCGTCATCTGTCCTCACCAGCCTGGGATATGAGCCAGATTGGGCCCTGGGTTCATTGCGAGTGACTCTTGGAAAAGATACCACGCGGAAAGAAGTAGATCTGTTCCTGGATATCTTGCCAGGCTGCATCCAGAGAGTAAGGGAAGCCTCCTGATGAAACCCCCTGCTGGAGCTAGAATAGTAGTGGGAATGAGCGGCGGTGTTGACAGCTCAGTTGGCGCTGCCCTGCTTAAAGACCAGGGGTACGATGTAATAGGTGTGATGCTCCGGTTGTGGAGTGATAGCGAAACAGAAAATCGATGCTGTGCTCCTGATGCCCAACTTGAAGCTCGGCGTATCGCAGCCCAATTAGAGATCCCATTTTATGTCATTGATGCCCAGGATGCTTTTTACAAGGCAGTCGTTCAGCCTTTCATAGATGGATACGCGGCAGGAGTCACACCAAACCCCTGCCTTAACTGCAACCGTCAGATCCGTTGGCAGTATTTGAGATCCAGGGCTGCAGCTCTGGGTGCAGAATATATCGCCACCGGTCACTATGCCAGGATCCAGCAATCAGCTGATGGAAAGTTTGAACTTCTAAAGAACCCGGATCCCGACAAGGATCAATCCTATTTTTTGCATGTCTTGACCCAGGATGATCTAAGCCGCACAGTTTTTCCCCTGGCGGAGCATACCAAACCAGAAGTCAGAGACCTCGCCCGTGAGTTCGGCCTAGCTGTAGCAGACCGCCCAGACAGTCAGGATCTTTGTTTTGTTGGCCATGGTAATTATCGGGATTTCTTGCGGAAAGTTGATCCCTCAACACATAAACCAGGACCGATCATTGATCTCGAAGGTACTATTCTGGGTGAACATCATGGATTAGCGGATTATACGATCGGGCAGCGAAAAGGAGTGGGTGTCCCTGGTCCAGAACCATATTACGTCATCAAGAAGGATCTCACTCATAATGCTCTGATCATAGGCATTAAGAACACACTTGGGCGAAAAATATTTTTTGTGGATGGGATCAACTGGATCGATGGTGAAGATCCACCAGCTTTAGTGGAAGCAGATATCAGGATCCGTTACAAATCCAGAGCAGTTCCAGGCAGGATAACACCAATTAACAATATCCAAGCAAAAATAGAACTGCTCGAAACCCTGCCAGACATAACTCCTGGACAGGCTGCAGTCTTTTACCAGAATAAGATCTGCCTGGGGGGCGGAATCATTAGAAGAGAGGAATTATGACAGCGCCAGCCTTCCTATATAGCTTTCTCCTGGCTACATTCCTGGGATCCGCATTTCATTTCCTTAAAGGGGGCGGCGGCGGGCGTTTATTCTTATTGTTGATCCTGTCCTGGATCGGTTTCATCCTCGGCCATCTGCTGAGTTCATCCTGGGAGATCAATTTCCTGATGATCGGTCCCATATCCGGGGGTTTTGGTGCGGCAGGCAGTATACTATTATTATTGATTGGGAACTGGTTCAACAGCCTGGATCAATCATGATCATCACTCCAGAACAGATCAGGGAACGGCTAACACTCACCACTACAAAATCATCCAGGACCTGTCTCCCCTTACCTGGTATTCAGAATCGGCAAACCCTGCCTGCTGCTGTATTATTACCCCTGGTACTTGACAGGGATATCTGGAAGCTTCTTTTCATCAAACGCACCCATCATCATAACGATCCCCACAGCGGCCAGATCGCCTTTCCCGGCGGCAGAGCGGATCATGATGACAGTTCTTTGGAGGTCACCGCACTACGGGAAGCACAAGAGGAAATCGGCCTGAACCCGGACGATGTTGAGATCCTCGGTCAGTCCTGTTCTATCACCACAGTAACAGATTATGAGATCTCACCCTACGTTGGTTTCTTGCCCTGGCCATATGATTTAAAGCTCTCAACTGAAGAGGTGGAAAAAACGATTCTGATCCCGATCGATTGGCTTGAAGATCCAGAGAATCATCAAATCAAAAACTGGGAATCACAATCCAATGCTAGGGCGAAAATTCCAGTGATTTTCTTTAATGAGTTTGAGGGGGAAATACTATGGGGAGCTACTGCGCAGATCGTTGCAGATTTCCTCGATTTGATCAAGGACATGCCATAAGAACCAGCTCGTGTTTAGGGCTCATTAAACGATCCGATTAACTGCACCGCATCAATTTCATTCCATCCCAGACCCAGCTGAGACTGATCCACCGTGATCCTGACCAGGTTCGTTTTAAAATCTATTCCTTCAACCGGGATAATTAGCTGGTAGGGACAGGGACGGTCTACTTGGACAGGATTCTTTTGTAATACCGTATAGTATCCACCAGTTTGAGGATTAAAAACCTCCACCTTAACCACTTGATCCGGGTTATAACTTTCGTGGATCACAATTTCCAGGGGATAAATTGAGGCCAAGAAAGAGACCTCCAGCGTGTCAATTGAATCACTGGCAGCTGAAGCCCAGGCGAACTGATAATCCCCACAACCTGGTGCATCAGGTTTCCCGGCAGCCTGTTCAGCACTCCATTCAGGTCGGGCAAACTCCGTGCTTGCTTCAGCGCTAATGCCCCAGAGATACAGCACGCCAGAATCTGGATAACGTTCTGCCGCATTTTGAGTTTGATCGGGAGTGAGAACGGGCCCAACAGTCCCGGTGGGATCAGTTTCTGCCAAAATGGGTCCAGGTCTGCATCCTGCAAGAAGGATTATCAATAGTAAAAACCAAACTGCCTTTGATTTTTTCATAGAATCAATCATACCCTCATTTAATTAAAAAACCATCCCGGCTGGATAAATTCAGTCGGGATGGTTGATCTAAATCATAAGTTGGATTATTCTTCTGCTTCTGCTTCTTCTCCGCCTTCTTCTTCCACGCCTTCCATCAGTTCAGCGTCAGTGAGTTCTTCGAAGAGTTCAGCGCCTTCCTCAACCTCATCCACGATTTCTTCCATCAGGGTCGGGGCAGTTGCTACGATCACTACGCCATCCGGATCATCAAGAATTTTGACATCTCCAGGAATCACCAGATCTCTGACGAAGATTTGGTCTCCGATTTCAATTAATCCTGAAACATCCACAGAGACCGTGTCGGGCAGGTCTTTCGCTTTAGCTTCGATCTGGATTTCATCCATTCCCAAGATCAGCAGACCTTCTAATTCTGTTACCGCCGGTGCTTCACCAATCATAACCACTGGAAGTGAGGTGGTGATGGTTTCTTCCAGCGATACAGCCTGAAAATCCAGGTGCAGCAAATCACGCATGATCACTTCGCGCTGAATATCTCTGACCAGGGTCAGGAATTCATCCTTGCCCACTTTTATGGAGATCAATGTATTTGCACCGACTTGTTTCAATACTTGGTGGACCTGTTTCGTTTCCAGTGTGATCGGCATAGGTTCGATTTCATGGCCGTAAATGATCGCAGGAAGTTTCCCTTCCCGGCGGAGAGACTTTACCTTTTTTCCTATCACTTCTCTTTTGTGTGCATTTAAAACATACTTTTCCATTTTTTCCTTCCTCGAAGCGCCTCTCACCCCCCACAATGGGCAGTTACCTTCGCTTCTCTAGGATAACGATTATCAGCTAAAGCCGCCTACCATGGTGCCCCAGTCTCAATAAAAAAGACCGCCACACACTGGTGACGATGACTTTTTAGCCGGGAAAATTGTAACTTGCCGACCCTTATTCGTCAATAGCTGCCAGAAGGATCTGAAATTACAACGAACCAGATCCAAGGGCGTTTGGCTTATTTCTTGCATCAATATAACCAGACCATTCATTATCCGGGATGAATTAACTTCATCTCACTTCTCTGGGCATACGGCATACAACTTGCACAAAGAGGAGAAATAAGTATAAAGGAGTTTTTACAATGACTATGACCATTTTTGAAATAGCTCGTGTATTATCCGCCATGGCATCAGGTTTATTCCTGATCGGTTTGATCACCTTCGCAACTGGTGTTTCGATCCTGGTAATCCGATCCATCGGCAAGGACACCAGTGCCATCAGTAAATCACTCGTTCAAATCACCCAGAAGGGTATTGCGGATGATTTATCCGGTCTGGTTGACAATGCTTCCTCTTTGATGGCTGCAACCACCAATCTGATCCAAACAACCAAAGGAATAGGTGTTTTCCTGATCATCAGCGGAGCCCTCTTCATGGTATTTGGTATCATCCTGACACTCTATATCGGCCTCAACTAACGGAATCGCCATGGAACAACAGGAACTTCAACGACTCAAAACACTTAAAAGCATTTTTCCTGAAGATACTTGGTCTTGGGCCATCACCGCTTTAAGGCGCAGCCCCTGGATCTGGGCTGAGTTTGATTCCCCAGATTTTTCCCAGACTCTCATCGAGGAAATCGGGGTGGAACCCAAAGAATGGACCCCAGGCCGAATTGGTGCTGCTCTCCTCACCAGGGAAACCGATCAAGAGATCCCCTACCCGGTAGAATCCTTTGACAACCTTTCAGCAGAAATCAAAGGACAAGTCCATCAAACATACCAGGAATTTGAAGAGAACGGGCAGGAACAGCCTGATCTGATCAACGGTTTTTTGCTGGCCTTGGCTCTGCTTGGAGAAAAGAGAGCCGGGAAAAGCTGGACCGAGATCCTGAACCAATATAAAGACCGGATCAACTGGCAGATGCCATTGGTAATTCTCTATAACCTGGTGAAAGATCCTGCAGAATACATAAGCATGCTCGATCCAGAGCTCGCTCTGCAGGTATTACTCTCAAACCCCTCCACTCCAGAGTCCCTGGTAGAGATCCTGGTCCAGGTTGTGGGATCCCTGGATATTGGCGACCTAGAAAAATGGTTTAAAGTGATCCAAAAAGAAGTTCCAGACCTGGTGGCAATGATTGCCCAGGCTCTCCTATCCAGTCTGGACCTCGTCAGCGGCAGCATTCAGGAGATCTTGATCCTTTCCTTCCTGAACCAACTGGCAGGCCATGATCAGAAGGCTTTACATCTATTGGAAAAGGCTGCGGATCAAAATCAGAAATTGCAGGGGAAAGTTACAGCAAATCTGACCAAGGTTAAATCACACCTGGATGAACCCCGGGTGAGCGATCAAGCCTGGAAAGATCTGAAAGGATCCCTAAGCAATGAAGATCTGCCAGAGGAAAATCTCACACAAGTAGCTGACATTATCTTTTCCCTGCTGGAAAATAAACAATATGCAGCAATCGGCGATCTGGTCGAAACACTGCCCAACCCGCTTCCGGAACATCCCGAATTGCTCATCGCCATGGCAGAATATGCGCTGGCCCAGGATCAAACTATCCGGGCAGAACAATTAGCGCTGCAAGCCTTAAATCTATCTCCGGATAAACCCCTGGAATATCTCAGTTCAATCCTGCTCAAGTTAGGTTTATTCCGTGAAAGCGCGCTGGCCGCAGAACATTACTTGGAAAAATATCCGAATCATCTTGGATCTCAATTGAATAATATTGAAGCCTTGAGGTCCCAGGGTAATTACGAGGAAGCTGCCAAGACAGCCCAAATCCTGACTGTCCTTTTCCCCCAGGACCTGCCCCTGCAAAGAAAACTGGCAGGATACTTGGAAGAGGCTGAAGCCTGGCAAGAAGCCCTGGAAGTCCGGGCCTCGATTCTGACTAAGCAGCAGTCAGTTACTGAAAATAAAACCATCCTGAATGCTTCCCTACCACTCCATGATTTAAATAATTTTGCCAATTGCTCTTTTTCTGCAAAACAATATCGCCGCACAGTATCTGCCTGCGACCAAATCCTGGCCCAGGATCAGGAAAACAGCCCTGCCCTGTCATTAAAAGGAAAAGCTCTGTGTAATCTGGGGCAAGCCGAGGAAGGTTATGCCCACCTGAACCGCGCAATAGAACTCACCCCAGAAGCTGAAGGCTCCTGGCTGACCCTGGCAGAATGCCAGAAGGACTCTGGTCTTATAGATCAGACCCGCCAAACCTTGAACTCTGGATTATCCACTGCCAGTACCCAGGCAATGATCTATTACCAGCTCGGGATGATTGAATCTGAAGTTGATAAACATTCAAAAGCTTTGGAATTCTTTCAGAGAGCATATTCGGCGGTTAAATCAGAAAATATCGATCAGAGGGCAACATATGAGATCCAATTAGGTATCAGCAAATCTTTATATGCTCTGGGGCATCTTGATCAGGCCCGAATTCATCTTAAAGAGATCAACGATAGGTTCCCCGCCAATTACGAAGCGAATCTACTTTATGGGAAACTATTACTTGATACCAATCAACCTGAAATCGCTCTGCCCTATTTGATCCAGGTCGTAGACCAGGAACCAGATAATGCGGACGCATTTCTGGCTTATGCAGATTCACTTCTGCAGATAGGCAAAGATCCTCAGTCAGCGACAATTGCCCTGGGCAAGGCACTGACTCTCGAACCTGAAAATGAAATCGCCCTGGTATTAATGGGAGACGCCCAAGCAGCCAGTGGTGATTATAAAAAATCTGTTCTTTCTTTCCAAAAAGCAAGGGAAAGCAATTTGATGGCCAACCCGACCTGGTCACCCAGGATCAGTGCAGGGCTGGGTAAAGCAGCCTTGATGTTGGGAGAAACAGAGACTGCCATTGCAGCTCTTAAGGATGGACATGATCGTTACCCTACAGATCTTAAACTAACCCGCAATCTTGCCAATGCATATCAAGCAGCCAATTTATCAGCCAATGCGCTGGAAACGGCTAAAGAAGCCGCTGATATTGCTCCCCAGGATCCAGATAACTTGTCCTGGGTTGCATCATTCACACTAGAACTCGGTTCTCCAGAACAGGGAATTACCGCACTAAAGAAACTGATCCGTATTGATCCTGATAATCCTGCTGCCTATATACTGCTTGGCAAAGCCCAAGCCTCAGCCGGAAATCAAAAAGAAGCAGCCAATGCTTTTATCATGCTTACCAATTTTGATGATGTCGAGCCAGAAGATCTGCTGCTGGCTGGTGATGCACTGATTGGTCTGGAGAAAATTGAGCCTGGTATGGCCAGCCTAAACAAGGCCATCAGTATTTGTGAGGCAAATCCAGACCCTTCTCCCCTGCTTCCCAAAATCTGGTCCCGCCAAGCAGCTGGCTATGCCCTGCTTGATGATCATCAAACAGCCCTGGATATACTGGATCAAGCTATCAGCGCTGAACTTGATGAACCAGAATGGCGAATTCAGAAAGCTGATTTGCTCATCAAAGGAGACCGGCATCAGGCAGCAATTGCCAGCCTTTCCAATGCCCTCGATCTATCACCCGACCAGCCGGCAATCCATGAAAAGATTGCCAAGGTTCAAAGCCAGATCGGGGTCTACGAGGAAGCTTTTTATCACGCCCAGGAAGCCCTGTCCGAATATCAGGATTCTGGCAGCTCACCTGAGGAGATCGAGTCGGCCCTGGCGCTGGCGGCAGACTTGGCCTGTGGAACACTCCGGACAGATACCGCAATTGAACTGCTGTCCAATCTGCCGATCAACTCGATTCCCAAGGGAGAAATCCTTTCTGAAGATATGATCAACAGCCTGTGCCTGGCGGCCGAATTGGCCCTGGATCAATCACAGGAAGTTAAAGCAGCAGAAATCAGTAATCTTCTGGTTTCTCAACACGCTGGACACCACCGGGTAAACACACTGCAAGCCCGGATATTAAATCGCCAGGGAAGCTTGTATGAGGCCATTACTAAATATGAAGAAGCTGTAGAGGTCTGGAAGAATATTCCTGCAAACGAACGCAGCTACAACACAGGAATGGAAATTGCCTTGGGCAAAACCGCTCTGGAATCGCAGCGCTGGAATGAGGCCGCAACCCATTTACAACATGCCGTGGACCTCTCCCCCACAGAAAAGCGAGCTCTTTATGAACTCGCCCGGGGATACACCATCCTGGCTGAATATCGGCGATTCTTTGAAACATTCAAGGTTATTCATAACGCTCCCAGCCAGATAACAATCTCTTCTGATGTGTATCGAAGTTTTCTGAGCTGCATCAAAGCGCTTATAGAACTTGATGTGGAAGAAGCCCTCATCACCAAGCTGAAAGCCCGGGGAGATGCCGTATTTTCTCCTTCCCAGGAATCAGCCGAAATACTTCAATCTCTGGCTGAGACAAGCGCTGAAAAAGCTGCCCTTATCGCTGCCTACCGCCACAGCCGCCAGATGGTATTTGCCTCCCAGACAGCTCTCGATCACATCGATGGACTTGGCGATGATCCAGTCATGGATGCCCAAATAGCCCTGGCTTTGATCAAAAGCAAACCGAATCAGGCTTTCAAAGCTGCCTCTTCCGCTCTGGAAGGCGCAAAAAGAAAGATCCAAACCCAGATTCCTCTCTATTTTGTGCTCCAGGCAATGACCGCCAAAGCAGTTGATGACTTGCTGACAGCTGAGGAATCCATGGCCAAAGCCCTTCAGATCTGGGGCAAAGAACCCCGTTGGTATGCATTGGCAGCCGAGATGGCAGTGGATTATGAAAAAAGAGTTGAGTATTATCAACAAGCCATTAAGTTGGAACCTGAATACGTCGGGCACTACCTTGCTCTTGGCAAACTTCAATTGGATGCCAAACAAAGTGTTACCGCTGTGAAATCCATCGATACTGCCCTGTCACTAAATCCTGAACATGTGGATAGTTGGATCCAGAGAGCGCTCGGGTATCGCGCATTACACCGCATGCCGGAAGCGCTGGCAAGCATCAATGAGGCTTTGACCCTGGCACCTGAACATAAAGAGGCCAGAAAAACGGCCGCGTTATTAACATTCGAAAACGGAAACTACAGGGAGTCAGAAAGGCATCTGGTGACATTAATGGGCCAGGAACCCCACGATACTGAATTATTGGCTCTCTTTGCCAGAACCCTCACCGCTCAGAAGCAGGGCGAAGAAGCAATGCGCGTGATCAACAAAGCGATCTCCATCGATGAGGATTCTCTCGATCTGAAGCTACAAAAGGCTTCTTTGATCAAACATATTGAAGGTCCACAGGCTGCCATAGATGAATTGAGAATCATCGGAAGCCACTATCCAGGTCAGTATCCTCTGGTGGTTGAGTTAGTTGCAACCCTGGCTGAAGCAGGCGAGATGGACCAGGCAATTAGAACGGCCCTCGATATCCTGCAAAATGATGAAATTGGTCATACTAAAGAACAAAAAGCCCACCTGTACCTCGTCACAGGACGTTTGCTTCGCAATACTGGTCAGCTTGATCAGGCTGTGCATCACCTATATAAGGCTAAAAAGCTTATTGATCCCAATTATGAGGCCGTACTGGAACTAGGGCGTGTTCATCACGATCGCCGGCAATACAACCTGGCCCTGGAACAGATCCAAAAAGCCATCGATATCGAACCAGAGGAAGCAGAAGGTTATTACCAGGCAGGAAAGGTCCTCAAAGACCTCAAACAATACAGCCAGGCAGAAAATATGCTCAGGAAAGCCTCGAAGCTGGCACCAAACGATCTCAAGGTCCACCGCCAACTAGGCGTCCTGGTGACTTTGAACCTGGTGCATGGAGAAAAGCGAAAACAAGTAATGGTGTGATGGAATGATTGAATAATCAGCCCACAACACTTAATTCAAGCCAAACTGGAATAAGAGCTTATGAAGAACACACCTCTCTCACCTCCCCGACAGGGACAGCCCTGGCATAGAGCCCAGCTGATCGAAATCCTTGGTGTCGCAGCAACTGTAAATGAATACAGCTTCATCAGAAAAGCTGCTCTGGCCTGGTTAGCAGTATATCCGGGTGATTTACCAGTTCAATTGATCCATGCCCAGGCTGCAGCCAACGACATGAAAAAGGATCAAGCCGCCGCGCTGCTGGACAATATCTGCCAGACCGATCCTGATTATACAGAAGCTCAGCAGATCCGATATGAAATTTCCAAAGCAGCTGCCCTGAACAAGGATTTCACGGGAGAGTTATTCGCACTGGCTCCCAATCAGCGCATCTTCCGTGATCCAGAAATTAAACAGAATCTCCCGGCGTGGGCGCACCCCCTGGCTAAAGTCCGATCCAATATCAGTAAAGGTGACTTGAAAGCCGCGGCAATCGACCTGCCCTCTTTGTTGGGTTTAAATCCAAATTCCCCCCTGGCAGCATCCACACATCTGGAACTCCTGGTACGAGATCCGGAAACTCCTGACCTGGCTCTTCGACAGCTTGCGGAACATTATCAGAAGAAATTCCCCGACACCTTACTACCCTTGCTGGTCCTGGCAGATTCCCTGATCAAGGGTGGTCAATCTGACCTTGGAGTTGGTTTGATCCATAAAGCTGCTTCTCTGGATCTCACTGGACAGGTTGCTCACAGGATCTGGGGGTTGGACCATCCCTATCAAAATCTCTGGCCCGAACATCTAAGCACATACCTGGAGATCCCCCTTCCGGCTGCTGTGAACGGCGCCCTGGGAAGGAACCAGCTGCCTTCAGGTTCTGCTGATGATAAGAGCGCTGATGGAAATGAGTTTCATAGTTTCAGCGAAACCAGAGAATCAAAAGGATTTCCAACACCAGAAACCCTGATAAATATTGATGGTGATCTGGATTTTGCAAACCAGAAAAAAACCAAGCGGATTGGCGGCAATTTCCCCATGTATATCGTCTTATCAACACGGAAAGGCCTGGATAATAAATATGGCCCGGAAACCTCCGCCATCATCATTGAAGAAATGAGAAAAACAACCTTCGCCGTTCGATTGAAACCAGGCTGGGGAGCTGTCATGGTGCTGGCTGATGATCCATCCAGCATGGCAAACTTCGGTCTTAAACCCACTCTCTTTGATGACCCATGGGCTCTTAAATTGGCGTTGGTTGACATAGATCAAGTACTCAACGGAAAAGGGATGATGATAGGCGCTTTGTTAATTGTAGGTGGCCCTGATGTGGTCCCCTATCACAAACTGCCCAATCCGGTAGCGGATATTGATGTAGAAGTCCCCTCAGACAATCCCTACGGGACCGTCGATGAAAATTATTTCATCCCCGAGTGGCCAGTTGGTCGTCTTCCCGGGGGCGCCGACAGCGATCCCGGTTTGCTGCTCGATATGCTGCGAAATATCACAGAACACCATATGGGGAAAAACATGGATGGAAAAACCATCTGGGAACGTTTCCTGGAGTGGTTAGCTTCTTTATTCAAAAGAGCACGTATCCATAACCAGAGTTTTGGTTATGTAGCCGAAGCATGGAAATCCGCCTCTCAGAATGTTTTTGAATCCATCCGGGAAAGAGGTGACCTGGTTACTTCCCCTCCCTATGGGAAAGAAACCGAGATCCCGGTGCCCGTTACGCGTTATGGTTACTTTAACCTGCATGGCGTGGAAGATTCCCCGGATTGGTATGGGCAGAAAGATTTCACCAACGGCAGCGCAGGCCCGGACTATCCAGTCGCGCTTCGGCCCCAGGATATCAACGCCTTTGATGACGCGCCATTATTTGTATTTTCCGAAGCTTGTTATGGAGCCCACCTAAAAGGGCGGGAAGTTGATGATTCAATATCACTGAAATACCTCTCCCGGGGCTCTCATGCAGTGATCGGTTCATCTGTGACCGCATATGGATCTGTATCTGCTCCGCTGATCGCGGCAGACCTGCTGGCAGAACATTTCTGGAAGTTCATCAAAGATGGTATCGCAAGTGGAATCGCACTGCAAAAAGCCAAGATCGAGATGGCCCGAGAAATGAATTCCCGCCAAGGTTATCTGGACGGCGAAGACCAAAAGACTTTAATCTCATTCCTGCACTTTGGCGATCCACTCGCCAGCCCTTCAACCGCAGAAAGAAAACAGTCCAAAACCGTAGTGGCCTCATCCCGCCAGAAACCCGCCGAGGTTAAAACGGTCTGTGACCGTTCAAATTTGACCACTGATATCCCCTCTGCAACTTTGATGCATGTCAAACATGTCGTCAAACGTTATTTACCAGGTATGGAAGATGCGGAAATGGTCCTAAGTACGGAAAAGAATATCTGCAGTGGAGATGGCCATGACTGCGCCACAGCCCATTTTGGAAAAAAGGTCCAGGAAGAAACTCTTGGCCAACGTCATGTGGTGACGCTGAGTAAAAAGTTTGAGATTCCCCAGAACAGCGGTAAAACGGTTCACCGCCATTATGCCCGGGTTACTTTCGATAAAGCCGGCAAGATGGTGAAATTGGCAGTGTCTCGCTAAGTATTAAATAAAGATGCGGGTTCTTTTGAGAGACCCGCATCTTTTCTTGTCAGCGACTATACATACACCTATTTCTGCAATTTCTCCAGCCCTTTCCAATCTTCAGCCGCAGCCAGGACAGCTTGTTTTTGCCAGAAGGCAGCGTTTCCGCTGGGAAGGTTGTTCTTCTTTAAAATCAGTTCCAGTTTTTCCTGGTTCATCAACCCCAGTTGTTCAAACGAATATATGCCTGCCTGATAAATAGCTGCTGCACTCTTGGGGCCAATGCCTTTTAACTTCTGAAAATCATCTTTTTTAATAGGAAGGCGTTTTACTTCTGAGCGGGGAGTGTCAATGACAACAGCTGATGTCCGCTTATCACAGGGTAAAAAGAACCAGCGCAGGAACCACCAGATCATCAGGCCTGCGGGCAATCCGATCAAAGTAAACCAAAACCACCTGGGAAAAAACCATCCCCTCTTTCCTGATCGAAAAAACACCTTTCCACTCCTTAGCCGAACAACAAACTTCCTGGTCTGCCATCATTATACAACACCAGTCAATAAGAATTGCTCTCTACCCGTCCTCTGCCGTCATGATAAATAAGGGTTTCATGGCGAATTTTTTATAATGCGGCCTTAAGCGTTCTATGTTGTAGAAGCGTTCCACGTCAACTACTTTGCTGCTATTTGACAGAACCTCGATGGGCATATTATCATATCGGCCATTTTTCAGAACAACCAGCCGCCCATGCACACCCTGCAGGATCAGATCCAGTGCCAGGTTGCCATAGGCCATTGGAACGATCGAATCGATGGCATCTGGACTGCCTCCCCGCACTAGATAGGCAAGCTTCTGATTAACAACATTGATCGTCTTTCCATCATTATATTTTGCCGAGCGATTTTTCAGTTCCTCAGACACCAGATCACCGATCCCGCCCAGCTTTTTATGACCGTATGCATCCTGAGTAGAATTCTCAAAAGTCATTTCACCGCCGGAGAACATGGCACCTTCAGATACCAATACTATTGAATAACGGCTGGGATTTTTGTACCGATCATCAGCCATTAATTCTGTCAGGATTTCAATATCAAATTTATATTCCGGGATAACGCAGCGATTGGCTGCACCAGCCATTGTAGGCAGCATAGCAGTGAATCCTGCATAACGTCCAAATACTTCCAAAACCAGAAAACGCTCATGAGAACCGGCAGTGGTACGGAGATTATTGACGATTTCAATAGTCCTGGTAACTGCCGTGCTGAATCCAATGCAGTAATCCGTACCAGGTACGTCGTTATCCATCGTTTTGGGGATGCCAACAACATTAACCCCCATCCTGTAAAGTTCTACCGCATAACTCAGGGTGTCATCTCCGCCAATCGGTATCAAGTAATCAACACCCAAATAATCCAAATTCTTGATCACTTCGGGTGTCAGATCATTGATCTCTTCTGGATATTCATCTTTGAGATGCAAAGGTACTGAATCTTGAGGGACATTGCTAGGTCGGGTTCGCGAGGTATGTAAAAAAGTACCTCCCGTGCGGCCCATCTTATTGACGCGTTCTTCGGTCAGAATCTCAAAGTTATACTGATTATCCGCTTTTTTATCGCGGATCATTTCCATGATTCCTGCCCAGCCCCGCCTTAAACCGATCACCTGGTAGCCTTCCCGCAGCGCTCTGATAGTAACTGCCCGGATCGCCGGATTCAGACCCGGAACATCACCACCGCCAGTCAATATACCAATAATGCCTTTTTTTCTCTTTACAACTGCCATCGTGCTTCCTCCACCATAAGATACATAAAATTTTGCATCACCAATTATAGACGAGAATGTGTTTTTTATGAAGAAAATTATTAATGTTAACCAATCAAGATCTAATTTACTACCTGCCCCATCTGAGAGACATCGTATCCTGGTCGTTCTGAAACTGCTTTTTTGAACTGAGGATCTTCCAATAACCCAAAGAGCGGTTCGAGAAGTTGTGATCGGGCATATTCATCAGGGATCAAAAGATCAAATCGTTCTGAATAAAGAGGTAAGAAATCCAGCTCCAGGGCATAAGAAGCAGCTTCAATTCCCAAAGCACAGTCAGCCCTGCCAGAAGCCACTACAGCTGCTGCGGCCAAATGAGTATATTCCTCATGATCATAACCGCTGACATTCTCCGGTCCGATACCCAGCTGCTCCAGATGGTAATCCAGCAAAAGTCGGGTTCCTGCCCCATACTGTCGATTGACAAAACTGAGGTCCTGGCGGCTGAGATCTTCCAATCCCTGAATATTTTTTGGATTTCCCCTGGCCAGAAACAATCCCTGGGTTCTCCCAACAAGAGTGACTATACGCAAATCAATATCCGGAATATGCTGTTTTATATATCTCAGATTGTATTCCCCGCTCTCGGGATCCAATAAATGAGAGCCTGCCAGGTGGGTTTCCCCTCTTTTAAGAGCCATGATCCCGCCTAAACTTCCCACATTGACTGAAGTCAGCCGGCGGTGGAAAGCAGACAGGAACTGAGCCAGTAAATCAAGGGTCAGATCATGGGATCCAATCGCAAATATGGTATTTTTCAGTTCTTCCCTGGTCCGATATAGCCGCACCTTGACTGGATCACCAGCCTGAAGACCCTGCACACCCCGCGGGATGACCACAATGCCATCCGCCCTAACCAGGGATGTGATCACACCAGAACCTCTGGAAAGAGGCGCCGCGAGGGCTTTGTCACCCAGGTAGCCAACTGCCACCCGCAAAAATTCATCATCTCCTGCTGGAGAGTTGACCTTGCGGGTGATTGAAGCTGATACTAGATCCGGTTTTGCCTCAACCCGACCCAGAAATTTTGCCAGGAGTGGTTCCACGAAAATTTCAGCCGTCAGAGCAGCCGAAACAGGATAACCTGGTACTCCCACAATGGGTGTATCCTTTTTTGGACCTTTGATCATACCCAGTATCACCGGATGTCCGGGCCGAACTGCGACCCCATGGACCAGCAGCTCTCCCACCTCATCAACTATCTGGGCAGAATAATCCTCAGATCCCGCGGATGATCCAGCAACCAGCAAAACCAGATCATGATCCAGGGCTGCTGTGACCACCGCTGATTTTATTCGCTGATAATCGTCCGGAATGTTCTCTGTCCGTGTCGCCTGACCACCCCAGTCTTTGATCTGAGCAGCCAGAACAATCGAGTTATATTCAATAATATCGCCTGCCTCAAGTGGATCGCCCGGATAGACCAGTTCGGTTCCGGTCGGGATCACAGCCACCCTGGGTTTGCGGGCCACATCAAGTGTGTCATATCCTGCACCTGCTGCCGCACCCAGGTCGACCGGCCTAAGTTTTTGCCCCTGCGGCAGAACCAGCTGGGTAGCGACCATATCTTCACCCATCTCGCGGACATGAGACCAGGGAGATACTGCAGCCCGGATCTGGATTGATTGCGGTTGGCGGGGGTCGATAGCTGTACTGCCCGCATCATTCAGTGGTTCAATGTTTTCTATTGGAATAACTGCGTCTGCCCAATCTGGCAGCGGATCACCCGTATCCAAATAAGTTGTATCTACCCCGTATTGGAGAGTAATAGGAGCGGTTTCCAGCGCGCCATGCGTGCTGATGGATTTGACCGCAAAACCGTCCATCGCGGATGCATGATAATGAGGGGAGCTGATCCTGGCCCAGAGTGTTTCTGCCAGGATCCGTCCGACAAGGTTCTCATCCAGTGGAAGGCGATCTACGCCCAAAACTTTCCATAATCCCGCAGCTTCGATTTGTCCTTGAAATCGAGATCTGGCTACATCCAGGGGGATATCATCCAGATAGATTTTTGACATCAAACATCCTCACCGAAATCTATCATCTGGAAGTGTGCGGGCGTAATACACGATATCATCTGCATCTTTGAAACTTCCTAAAGATCGCGAATGTTCAGCGGCCATTGTATAAAATTCCTGAGCTCGATCATAGACCCCGGCTTTTTCAAAATGATGAGCCACACTGATGCTTCTTTCCGGGCCTACCCTTTCAGCCAGCCAGTTGGCAACTGCATGATGGCAAGCCATTTTTAGATCATCCGGCAGGCGGTCATATGCAACTTCCTGCAATAGCGAATGTTTAAAGATATATTCCCGATCTCCCGAGAAGGAACTGCCTACCCGCAGAAATGCAAGTTCCCTTTCCATTAATTCATCTAAGGATTTCTGGACTTTTCCTACCAGATTATGGCTTGATACATCCAGCACCTCAGTAACCCCAGGAGCTCCCCGGTAGGCAGCGAGCACAGATCCCTTCCAGAAGACCCTGCCTGATACTGAGGCAAAATAGGCTGTGGCCCTGCCTTCCAGAGATAGAGAATCAAGGCGTGATTTCAAAAGGGATTCAAGCGTATCGGGCAGCTTATTTATCCTGGCTTCATCAATCTTACCTGCTGTCAATACGTTCTTAACCATCTCCTCCAGGTAATAAGGGTTCCCCTGGGCTTTTTCCGCCAGGGCAAGCAAGATCTTATCAGATTCGTTTTTTAATGCCGGGTAGGCATCCCGCACCAGATCTGCCGACACCGGCAGTGGGTTTAATTCGATCAGTTTAGCTTCTTTAAAGTCAATTTCATCATTTTCCAGGAACTCAGATCTGGCACTGGAAAGGATCAATAATGGCAAATCCCTATCAATCGATTTCCATAAATAATGCACTAATTGGAGACTACCTGAATCCGCCCATTGCAGGTCATCCAGGATCAGGACCACCGGGCCTCTCTGGGAAGCTCTCATAAGCAGCTCACCTACCAAATAGTAAGCTCTCCCGACCTTTTCCCTTGGTTTGTTTTGATAGGGATCCAGGTAGCGGCTTTTTTCCCAATTTACACCAATCAGGCTGCCTAGAAAATGAGCTACCTCCACTGCTGTAACTTCGCCCAGCGCCCTGCCCCACATAGTCAGGACGCCGTCAATGGTTTTCTTCTGGGATACTTCTACAGGGTCATCTTCATTAATTTCAAAACGGTTAGACCAAAATTCTTTCCAGAGATAATAAGGGACCTGAGAGGTTTGTTGCAGCGCACGGCTGGACATCACCGTTATCAGTGGGTTTTCAGTTTCAAGATGTCCTGCGAATTCGAATAATAAACGCGATTTACCCACACCAACTTCCCCTGTAATCAAAGCGAGGTTAGGTTTATACTCTTCCTGGGATTTTGAATATACCTCAGCCAAGAGATCCATTTCAGCCTTGCGGCCAACAAGGTTAGTCTCAAGTCCGCCTTTGCTTCTATAGCGTAATTTGGTTGGCTGGAGCAGTTCCTCAACGATTTGGAAGATATTAACCAAAGCCCGGGTGTCCGGTAGCTGGACCGGATCAAGCCTTTTAGCTTGAAAAGCACCCCGGATGGACTGATACGTGGCTTCGCTGACAACAAGTATTCCCGCCTGTCCACATTCTTCCATCCGCTTGGCGATCTTTACGGTATCACCCAATACCGTATATTGTCCTTGAACACCCACATTTCCAGCCAGAGCCAGTCCTGTGTGAATGCCCATTCTTAATCCAAGTAATTTGGCTGCCGGAATGGAAGTTGCTTCTTTAAAACGAGCCAAACCTTCCAATAATTCCAGGCTGGCAAATACCGCTTTTTCCGTATCATCTTCATGGGATTCGGGTGCTCCCCAGATCACCATCAGGGAATCACCCAGTTGGTTGGTGATCACACCCCCATGTTCCTTGATAATCTGTCTGATTTCTGCCCACAGATCTCCGGCTACCGAAACAACCTCTTCAGGTTTTAATTGATCAGTCAGCGCAGAAAAACCTATGATGTCTGCAAAAAGAACAGTCACCAATAGGCGTTCTTCAGAGGGTTTGGTACCTTCTTCCAGGGTCATTCTCACTCCTACATGCTCACTATAGCTTATTCTACCAAGATTTATCAGGATGGATTATTAACAGATTTTATAATTCAGGTGCCCACCCCGTCCGTTTGAAATATAAATATTGCTATGCTATTATCAATATAATCGATGAACGATCTATTAAATAGCATGAATCTCGCTCACAATGCCCTTCCACTGAACAAATCCTTCTCGATTACGGCATTGTTTTTTCTTTCTTATATTCCAGATCCAGGCCAGATCAAGATCAAGAGAGGATAAAATGAAAAACAGAGCAAGTTCTTTCTTCATAGCCCAGATTAAATCCTATCTACTTCCAATCCTGGTCATCACTTTTGGCCTCCAGTTCATAAGATCTTTTATACCCAGCCTGGCCTGGTACCTGAGGGATACAGCTGCAGTTGGAACCTTAAGTCTGATCCCCTATGCTTTTGGCACTTTCCTCTTGGGATTTCTAGCACCACTGATCCGCCGGATTGCCGGTGCCAGAACCGCAATCTGGTTCACCGCCGGCGGATTAGCTCTTGTACGGATCATTGAACAAATTTGCCGAACTCCGGGCACAGATCTTTGGCTAAATATTGCCGGGATCGGTCTATTTCTTAATTTTTTACCCTTATTCATAGGTTGTACACGGGAATCGATTGCAAATTCATCAGAACGTTGGACCTACGGTCTGGTACTGGGATTTGCCCTCGATACAGGCTTGAGGGGCATATTTGGGCCCAGGGACCTGAGCACAATTTCGGGCATCGTTCCTCTGCTGATCATTGTCCTTTTAGCTGGTTTGATAGTATGGTCCCTGCTCCAGGAACCGAAACCTACGCCGGGGTTATTATGTGACCCTTCAAGGAAATCAAGCCTGGGTTTGCTTGTTATCGGCTCCTACATGGTTCTGCAACTGCTGTATTTCCAAAGCTCCGGCTGGGTTGAAGAAGTGGCCGGGATAGAGTTTCCATTAGGTTTTATCATCATCATGTTAGGTTACCTGGTCGCTGCCCGGGGTCTGGGTCTAGGATATGCCCACCCTCGTCTTTTGCATCCCCTGCTGGCAGTTGGTTTTGGAATTTTATTAACCTATTCTGTTTTCAGTGCTAATCATTTAGGAGGATGGGCTTTATTAACCCTGCTGCTGGGCCAATTCTTCCTCGGTTGGGGCCTGGCAGGGATCGGTTTAAACAACGATCTAGGAATTAAAAAGGGGTTGTGGAGAACCACTTTCACAGTCAATGGCGGTATGGTGCTTTTCCTGACATTATCTTTTGCCTATTATATTGCCCTGGACATGACGCTGCCCATTCCCCGGGATAGTTTTCCCGCCACTGCCGCCGGGCTGCTTGTTATCCTGATCGCGGCCGGCGCTTTTCAGAATCGGGCCAGATCAAATACAGACTGGGATCATTCCGGCTCCATCGCAGCCGGAGCCCTGGTCCTGATCCCGCTGGTATGTTGGGCCGTATGGGGAAAACCCCCTGCTCCCGCACAGCCGGCGGGTTTTCCAGTCAAGGTGATGACCTACAACATTCACTCCGGATATAACGTGGATGGCGGGCAGGATTTTGAAGCCATCGCCCAGGTGATCGAAAGATCCGGGGCAGATATCGTTGGCCTGCAGGAAGTATCAAGGGGACGTTTGATGGATGGCTCAGCAGATATGACCGCCTGGTTGTCACGGCGGCTTGGAATGCAGGTCCTCTTTCTGGGAACGGAAGAACCTATCTGGGGCAACGCCCTGCTCAGCCGCTACCCGATCTTAGATTCTGGAGAAAGTGACCTGCCGCTGGAAGGCACAACCATGAGACGCGGTTATCTGTGGGCGAAAATAGATCTTGGCGAAGAACAACCCCTTCTTGTAATCGTAACCCATCTGCATCATATTGAAAAAGACAGCCAAATCCGGCAGGTCCAGGTTCCTGTGATCTTGGATTTCTGGAACAATCAAAGTCAAACCTTACTTGTGGGTGACCTGAATGCGGAACCGGATTCAGCGGAGATGGTCCTGATCGCCAAGGCCGGCCTGATCGATTCCTGGCTGGAATCTGGGGTTGGTGAAGGATATAGCTACTACGCCACAGACCCTTATAAACGGATCGATTACCTGTGGTCCAGCCCCGATCTCGAAGTAATTGATATTGAAGTCATCCAGACCCCAGCCTCGGACCATTTACCGGTAGTGGGAGAATTTTCAAGATAGCAGGATATCAGAAAGAAACGGAAATTTGAGGTTTTGGTATATTGCATTTCAATTTTTGCCGTGCTATAGTGAATATTGAATTACTTAATCACTATATCAATCCATAAAATTCATTTTCATCATACTACTAAGCGAGATTGCTTATCACGGAACAATGCCAAATTAGCAAAAGCATTGTTTTTTATATTTAAGGTTCTCTATCTTTAATAATGTGAGCGTTTTTGCGTTAGCGGGAATGATCAAAAGGATGGTATGAGAAATATTTAAACTATATCTCAATAAAACTTAGGAGGAGATGTGGATAAAACCAAACCCTGCTATATTTGTATTATCGTCCTTATGTTTTTCCTATCTAGCTGTCAACCGGATATTCAGGCGTTCAGTTTTGAGAGTTACCCCGATGGAACACCAGTCATATTAGATAAATTAGACGATTCTGGAGGACCATTTCATCCTATCCAGGGAGATATATACACTGATTGGGGGTTTTATCTTAAGTCCTCCCCGATTGATGACTGTCTAGTCAATAATTTCATAATAAAAATAAAATGGCATCAAGGTGATAATGAATCTTAAGCCTTGCTGAAAAGGCCAAATGATCAACAATCCCAATGTTAGAGTTGAATAAACCAGAAATAAGTAATTTTCTTTTAATTTCGCCAAGATTCCATAGACGAAGAAAGGAATGGTCATCCCGTAAGTAATCAGGGCTATCTTTTGCTCGCCAAAGAATTCGCTGGGTACCAACAGGTAATATTTTGCATTAGAAATGATCTTCCTTAATTCTAACCTTTCTACTAGTAGCTTCCAATACTCATCATTGCCTTGTGGAAGTAAATATGTAATTACTGTGTAGATAAGTGCTATCACTGCGTATGGAATTAACCAATTCAAATTACCCTTATTGCGCTCCTTCGTTTTGATTGAAGATTTTCATTGCTCCCTGAATGATAATTAGGGTCAGTACAATCCGAGTCCGAATGTGGGAACGCCAACCGTCTAGAAATTGAATTTATCGAACCGGTCAAATCTGTTGATGTTGCCTTTGTTGGTATAGCCACTACATATCGCATGGATATAATCGATTCTGGGGGGGAAGTATTTGATAGTTCTTCCATCATGTGTGATGGTAAGTTCGATGACACCCTAACGCATCTAAGCTATACATCAATGACGTTATATCAAAATCAGTATGGTGTAGATGAAATCCCCTATCAGTATTAATGTAAGTTATATTAATATCTGTTATGATGATGACACCCTGACGCATTTTAGCTGTACAGCAATGAACAAATATCAAGAAAATCAGTATAGGCGCCAAGATAGAAATGCCACTCTCAATCATCAATGTCAAGGATCTCAATATTGAACGATGAGGACATTAATTTCTCACAAAAGAAATAAGCTAAAAAAATACAGATAAGTTGACCCCTTATCACCTTGTTGTTATAATCCGTTCGCTGTTCTCTTGCGGGTGTGGCCAAGTGGTAAGGCATTAGCTTCCCAAGCTAACATTCACGGGTTCGAATCCCGTCACCCGCTCTACTTTTCAAAACCTCCTGGAGCTTATAAATGCTCCGGGAGGTTTTTTCGTTATTCTCTCTCATGTTATACTTCACTACAAGCGATTATCATCTACAGGAGCGTGATATGAAAGATTTTCTGACGATTGCTGAATATACCCCGGAGGCGCTTCAATCCATCCTGGATTTGGCTGTAGAGCTGAAAAAGGAATGGAGCGAAAAAGGAAATCCCCCTCTCTTTAAGAATAAAGTTTTAGCCATGATATTTCAGAAACCCAGTCTGCGGACCCGAGTTTCCTTTGATATGGCCATGCGCCATCTGGGCGGAGATGCCCTTTACCTCTCCCCGGCAGAGATCGGCCTCGGAAAAAGGGAATCGATCGCCGATGTGGCCCGGGTGCTCTCTGGTTACGTGGACGTGATCATGGCTCGCGTCTTTGATCATCAACATGTCGTCGAGCTCGCCAAATGGGCCGATATCCCGGTCATTAATGGGTTAAGCGACTACAACCACCCCTGCCAGGCTGCGGCGGATGCACTCACAATCCAGGAAAATCTTGGCAAACTGAAAGGGCTTAAAGTCTCCTATATCGGTGACGGCAACAACGTGGCTGTTTCCCTGATGCATATCTGCGCTAAACTTGGCGCGGACTTCACCATCGCCAACCCGGAAGGTTACAGCATGGATCAGGCAGCTGTTAAACTGGGGGAAGAATTCGCTCAGAAAAGCGGCAGCTCCATTCGCCAGCTTTCTGATCCTGTTGAAGCTGTCAAAGGCGCCCAAGCTATCTATACCGACACCTGGGTCAGTATGGGCCAGGATGAGGAAACTGCCAGGCGCAAAGAGGTTTTCCCGCCATACCAGGTCAACCAAAAATTGCTGGAAGAAGCTGAAAAGGATGCCATTGTCCTGCATTGCCTGCCAGCTCACCGGGGAGAAGAAATCACCGACGAGGTTGCGGACGGACCCAACTCCCGCCTCTTCCCTCAAGCCCATAATCGTCTGCACGCTCAAAAAGCAATCCTGGTCAAATTATTAACCTGATCAACAACGATGAGGTAAAAGAAATGAATATCTGCATTCCAAAAGAACGACGCGATAACGAATACCGGGTGGGTCTCACCCCGGCTGGTATTCAACTGCTGACCCAGCAGGGCCATACCTGTTTTGTAGAAAAGGATGCCGGCCTCGGTGGCGGTTTTCCTGACCATACCTACCAGAAAGCCGGCGCAACCATAGTATACAGCGGTGAGGAAATCTACGGCCGGGCGGATCTGATTCTGAAGGTCACGAGCCCGATCAAAGAGGAATACAGCTGGATGACAGAAGGTCTGACCCTGATGGGATTCCTGCACCTCTCAGCCGGTTGGGCAGACAAAGTAGATGCCTTGATCGACAAAAAAATCACTGCCATCGGTTACGAGATCATTCAGTTGCAGGATGGCAGTTTACCGGTCCTGAAACCGCTCAGTCAATTATCAGGCAGAATGGTCCCCCAGATTGCCGCTACACTTGCTCAAAACAACTACGGTGGAAAGGGCTTCTCCCTTTCGGGAGTGCCCGGCATTCCCCCCGCGGATGTTGTTATCCTCGGCGCAGGAACCGTAGGACGCAACGCTGCCCGAACCTTCCTTGGCATGGGCGCTAAAGTCCACATGCTGGACAGCTCACTCGAAGTCCTGCAGCAGATAGATAGAGAATTCTCCACGCGGGTCAATACTCTGGTTTCTTATCCATTTAACCTCCGCAAAGTATGTACCTTTGCTGATATCTTTGTGGGCGCAGTCCTGGTGCCAGGAGCTCCTTCACCTGTAGTTGTCACCCGCGAGATGGTCCAGCTTTTACACAGTCACTCGATTATGATTGACTGCTCAATCGACCAGGGCGGTTGTATAGAAACCAGCCGGCCCACCAGTCACAGCAATCCTACTTATTTAGAAGAAGATGTAATTCATTATTGTGTCCCCAACATGACTGGTGTCCTTGGTCGGACTGCAACCCACGCCATGAGCAACGCTACCTGGCCATTTATCACTCAAATCGCAGAAATCGGCATAGAAAAATCCCTCAAAAATAATCCCGCTCTGAATAACGGGGTTTACACCACCCAGGGAAAAGTCATCAATCAAGCCTATAAACACGCCCTGGAGGGAAGGAAAGAATTATGAGTTGGCAAGATCAGTATAAACAAAAAGTATGTACCCCGGCCGAGGCAGTGAAAGCTGTTAAATCTGGTGACCGGATCTTCCTGACCGGCAACTGCTCTGTACCCAGCAGGATCCTGGCGGCGCTGGTAGACCGGGCTCACGAATTAAAAGACGTCGAGATCAATCAGGCCCTGACAGTTGGCTCTGCTGACTATGTCGCACCGGAAATGGCGGGGCACCTGCGGGTTAACACCATGTTCATCAGTCACAATACTCGACAAGCTGTGCAGGAAGGCCGGGCTGACTTCACGCCAGTGCTGCTCTCGGAGTTCCCCCTGCTCTTTAAGAATAAGGTGCTGCCAGTAAATGTAGCTTTTGTGCACCTCTCCCCGCCCGACGCTCACGGGTACTGCAGTTTTGGCGTGGAAGTAGGACTCAGCAAAAGCCCTGCGGAATCCGCCGAGATCATCATCGCCGAAGTCAATGAAAAAATGCCCCGCACCCTGGGTGATACATTCATTCACGTCAGCGATATCGATTATATTGTTCCGGTAGATTATGAACTTCCAGAACTGTCCATGGGAGAAGGAAAACCCTCAGAAAAAGTTGAAAATATTGCCCGTTATATCGCTGATTTGATCCCCGATGAGGCCACCATGCAGATGGGCATTGGTGCTGTTCCAGATGCAGTCCTAAAATATCTATATGATAAAAAGGACCTCGGCATTCACACTGAGCTGTTCTCAGACGGTGTGATCGACCTGGTGGAAGCCGGCGTGATCACTAACGCGAAAAAGACCCTCCATCCGGGCAAGATCGTCGCCGGGTTCATTCTAGGCACAAAACGGCTCTATGAGTGGGTTCACAATAACCCATTGATCGAGTTCATGCGCACAGAATATGTCAATGATCCCTTTGTTGTTTCCCGGAACCACCGCATGGTTGCCATCAACTCCGCCATCGAAGTCGACCTGACGGGCCAGATCTGCGCTGACAGCATCGGCACCAAACTCTACAGCGGTGTTGGCGGGCAGCTGGATTTCATCTATGGCGCATCACGTTCCAAAGGCGGCGTTCCGATCATAGCCCTGCCCAGCACAGCCAAGGATTTCAGCCGCATAGTGCCTACTTTGAAGACAGGGGCCGGAGTGATCACCACCCGCAACCATGTCTACTATGTAGTAACTGAATTTGGCGTGGCAAACTTGTATGGAAAGACGATCAGGGAGAGAGCCCAGGCATTAATCAATGTTGCCCATCCTGATTTTAGAGAAGAGTTAACAAAACAGGCCCAGGAATTACATTATTTGTAGTCTTCTGCTCTACAATACATAGAAGGAAATCTTATGAAACGTCGGGCAAAGATCATTGCCACTCTTGGTCCTGCCAGTCAGGATAAAAAAACAATCACAAACCTGCTCAACGCTGGCATGGACGTGGCCCGCATTAATTTTTCCCATGGCAACCATGAAGAACATGCCAGTGTGATCCAAATCCTGCGTGAATGCGCCAGTGAGCTAAATCGCCCTATTACTATCCTGCAGGACCTATCAGGACCAAAGATCCGCACGGGCGAAATGGCGGACGGCCCCGTTGAACTTGTCCAGGGAAATAAGTTAATTCTTACAACTGAAGAGGTTCCCGGCACAGATAAGATTGTTCATGTCAACTTCTCAGAACTTCCCCAGAGTGTCCATATAGGCGGGAGGATCCTGCTCAATGACGGCCAGCTTGAGCTGCTCGTAAAAGCCATTGAAGACCATCAGGTGATCACAGAAGTGATCCAGGGCGGTCCCCTGAATGCACATAAAGGAGTCAATCTACCAGGAGCAAACCTGAAAATCAGGGCTTTAACAGAAAAAGACCACAAAGACCTTATATTTGGATTAAGCCTGGATATTGATGTCTTGGCCCTGTCTTTTGTGCGAACCGCTGACGATATATCTCGCCTGAGAGATGCCATCCGGATCATCAATCCGGATAGAGCAATGATCCCTATCATTGCCAAACTGGAACATCCTGATGCCATCAAGAACATGCACGAAATCATCCATGCAGCAGATGGAGTAATGGTTGCCCGGGGTGACCTGGGCATTGAAATGCCGCCTGAAACCGTACCCATCATCCAAAAACAGATCATCGCCTCAGCCAATAAACACCTGAGTTATGTGATCATCGCCACCCAGATGCTGGATTCAATGATCAGCAGCACCCGCCCGACCAGAGCTGAGGCTTCAGATGTGGCCAATGCTATTCTGGATGGCAGTGACGCCGTAATGCTCTCGGGGGAAACGGCTGTCGGTTTATTTCCAGTGAAGACAGTCGAAATGATGGCGTCCATCATCTGCCAGAGTGAAGAACATAGTGATGAATGGGGTCGAGTAAGTCACGACTTAACAGATGATTCCAGTCATGATGATGCTGTATATATCACGAGGGCGGCCAGGGAACTGGCCCAGGACCGGGCCGTTGCTGCCATTGCAGTATTCACCCGCAGCGGCCGTACTGCCAGGTTAATGTCCAAAGCCCGGCCCACTGTGCCTATCCTGGCATTCACTCCTGATTTACATACCTATCAATACCTGTCTATGTTATGGGGGACCACACCATACCTGATTCCGCATGCTGAAACCATTGAAGAGATGATCTCCCACGTGGATACGGCCGTAATCGAAGGAACCCCTGTTAAAGCCGGCCAGGAAATTGTCTTGATCGCCGGATTCCCAATCCACAAAATGGTCGCTCCCAACCTGGCACTGCTTCATACTGTTCAGTCAAATTAGGATTCTGGTCTCTGCGAAATTCAATAATAAGTCCTTCAATGAAGGAGGACAATTTTCACCACCGGGGGTAAGAAATGAACACCCAACCTTTTATTCGTGGTGAACAACCCAAATCAGTTTATCCCCTGCAAACCTGTTTGCCCGCCTACAGGCCGCAAGTAGTAAAAAGGTGGTTAGATAAACTCCCCACCAGATCAGGAACCATCCTGTGTCCATTTGGAAGCTCTCCCCAGGTTGTAATTGAAACTGCCCGGAGTGGATTTCAAGTCCTGATTCCGGTTCATAATCCAATCTTGCGATTTCTGATCGAATCTCTGGCCAATCCCCCATCCAGAGAGCACTTAAACAGCGCTCTGGTCAAATTGGCATCCAGTTATAAGGGAAAGGAGCGTTTGCAGCCTTTTATTCTATCCCTATACGAAACAGATTGCCCTCAATGCGGTGGAAAAACCACCGCCAGCTCCTTTACCTGGTCCCGGCAAACCCGCAAACCTGTTCGGAAAACCTGCCGCTGCACTCAATGTGGTGAGTAAACCGATGGGGATGTAAACAGCGATGATATCAAAAAAGCACTCGAGTTCCAGGAGAATAGCCCTACGCATGCCAGAGCGTTAACCAGGGTAGCTGCGCCGGATGATCCCATCCGCTTCCAGGTGGAAAATGCGCTCAATTCCTATCCTCCCCGCTCCGTATACGCGTTGTTCACGATTCTTAATAAACTGGCGAGTTTTAATATCACAGGGGAAGAGATCACTCACCTTGAAACTCTCCTGCTGCATGCTTTTTATCGCTGCAGCCAACCCTTTGATCCTCGGGATCCCGAGAGTGAAGATGAGGAATTTTACAGGGAAGAGAATGCCTGGTTTGCCCTTGAAGAGGCTTTAGATACCTGGTCTGGTGCCGATAATCCGCTGCCTGTGACAACCTGGCCAGACCTTCCACCTGAGAAGGGCGGGGTTTGTTTGTTTCCAGGCCGGATCAGGGAACTGATCCCTCAATTAGAAGAGATTAAGCTTCAAACGATCGTGATGGTATTTCCCAAACCTGCTCCTTCCTTTTGGGCTCTTTCCGCTTTATGGACTGGCTGGTTATGGGGGCAGGAAGCAGCTGCGCCGCTGAGAAGCATTCTCAGCATCAAGAACTTCGATTGGCCCTGGATTACAAGAGCCATTGAACTCACATTATCTGAAATCTACCACATCATACCCACTGGAACGCCATGTTTTGGATTGTTACCAGACGTGGAGCAAAATTCTCTAATAGCTGCGATCAGTGCGGCATCCAGTGCTGGTTTTAAACTGGATAGTTCTGGATTGGATCCAGATTTAAAATTGGGGGAAACTTCCTGGGTCTCTCAAAAGGGGATCTATGATCTGAACTCTACCCAGGATTATCGCGAGATCATTCGTTCAGCCGGGTTAGGTTATCTAAAAGAAACCGGCGAACCCGGTCATATTTTATCAATTTATAATGCCTGCCTGGGAAGGCTGGTTGAGGAAGGATTCCCAGGGGAAGATAATAACCCGGACCAGTATATTCCTCAATTACAGAAGGATTTTGAAGATAATATCGCCTACCGCCAGGGTTTTCTGCATTACCCTAACACAGACATCTGGTGGCACCAGGAACTGGACCTTTCCACCAATCCCCAATCAGATCGCATCGAACAAAAAATCATTGAACATCCTTGTTAAATCAAAAGAACCTCTTTCTGAACGGGAAATCTTTCAGAAAATGTACCAGGAAATCCCGACACAATTAACACCCCGGGAAGGATTGATCAAGGCATGTTTGGAATCCTATGCTCAACCTGCTCCGGGACAGATACCCAGTTGGACTTTAAAATCCAACGAAGATCCAGCCCGGCGGGTTCAAGACCTGAATGAAATCGAAGGCTTTTTGAGGGATATTGGTCAGAATTTAGGTTTTACAATCAGTCAGAAGACCGCTCCAGGTAAAATCATTCACCTGCAATGGGAAAAAGCTGGTGCCGCCAGCTGCAGTTTTTTCATTTCTGCATCCGGTATGTTAAGCAGGATTCTGAAGGAAATAGAAAATAGCGCTGAAAAACGCTGGATCATTTTACCGGGCAGCCGGGCCGGATTGATCCATTACAAATTACAAAATAATCCTCCCCTGGCCGATCAGATCGAGGCTGGATGGGAGCTGGTGAAATTCCGCCATATCAGGCGCTTGGTGGAAAGTGGGGCCATGAACTTCCTGGATCAGCTTGATCTGGATCCTTTTCAGTCAGATTCTCCACAGCTGCCGCTGATCTGATATTCTGATATGGCACCGTGTTTCTGGCTTAATATCTCTCCACAATAAAAAGCCGGGTGAATAATCACCCGGCTTTTGGTTTCACATTTATTATTCGGAATTTCCCTACGGCGGCGGATTAGGTGTGAGTGAGGGAGTTGGTGTCCCTGTCGGTGTAGGCGTATCTGTCACCGCGGGAGTTAAGTGTGATCGTGGGCGTTAAGGTCGCAGTTGGAGTCGGTGATGATGTCGGCGTGGGTGTCGGTGTCGGCACCTGGATATTGACCTGGATTCTCCTCTCTGCATACCCATCGTTGAGGCCGGTCATATATAATCTTAAGGTCACCCACCCGCTTGGAATATCGCTGATATCCCAGGATAAGAGCTCAGAAACAGAAGTGATCGGGGCGCTGATTGCCTGGAGCACTTTCCATTGGGCTGGATCCTTACCAGGACCGTATTCAAGCCGGGCATCCTCAAAAGCACTGGTAGCATCCACTCTGGCAAAAATATCCACCGGACTAGTAAGCAGCACATCCTCATTCCGTGGAGAACCAAAATCCAGTAAGGGCCGAGAATCACTTGCACTGCAGACCTTTGTCTCATCAATAATATAGGGTTTTTTAGTCAATCCCATTTCTTTGGCCCATTCTTTGCCATCTTGATCATTCTTCAGCCATTTTTTCGCCCAGGGATCGTCCACATGGATTCCTAACTTTTCAGTATGATAGTCCAGACATTCTGAGGACCATAATTTATTTGTCCAGGTGTCCACCACTACTTCTTCCCAAAGATCCTGGTCGCTTGCCAGGGGCGGTTGATCAGCAGCAAAATATTCACTGCGCTGGCTGGGGCAATATTTTGATGGTTCTGTTCCGGATACATTACAAATCACACGCTCAATGATCCCTGCCGGTCTGGAAAAACCAGTCGGATTTCCACCCGTCAATTGTTGAATGCCTTCCTGCATCATCTGAGCCCAGATCGGTGCTGCTCCGGTCAATCCACTGGTATCCATCATAGGAGTGTAATCTGCATTGCCAACCCATACGCCAACTGCCAGATCCGGGGTATAACCCAAGGTCCAGTTATCTCTGAAATCATTGGTGGTGCCAGTTTTAGCGGCGGCTTTAAAAGGCAGGTTGATCACCGGGCTGGTTCCAAAACCCGGGATGCGGGCATTGGTATCAGAAAGGATCGATGAAATCAGGTAGGCATGTTCAGCCCGTACAACTTGCTCACCTTGAGGCTGCTGGTACTCAAAGACCAGATTACCTAGATAATCTTCGATCCTGGTAATCGCCACCGGCGGCACCTGCCATCCTCCATTTGCAAAAGTGGCATAAACGCCGGTTAGATCAAGTAATGTGACCTCTCCCCCTCCCAGGGTTAAAGCCAGGCCATAATCATTCCGGTTTAGTGTGGTAATACCCAGGCGCTGGGCAAATGCAATCAATCCTTCTTCTTTTTCAGTATCCGGATCATCATAGATGCCAACAAAATCAAGGGTTTTGACGGCTGGCACATTATAAGAATTGGCCAAGGCAGAACGAACCGTGACTGGACCATGGAACTTCTCATCATAATTGACCGGTTCATAAGGATCCCTGGGATCATTGGGATCCCCTGAGGGAGGAAATTCCGAAGGCACATCCCAGATCAGGGTTGCCGGTGTCCAGCCCTTTTCAAAAGCTGCCATGTACGTGAGCGGTTTAATGGATGACCCGGGCTGGCGGGGGCTGATCGACATATTGATCTCCCCCTGGATATCCTTATTGTCAAAATCGGCCGACCCGACCATGGCCAGGATCTCTCCAGTATTGGGCTGCATAGCAATCAAGGCCCCATTAGTGACATGTTTTGCCTGTAAAGAATCTACCTGCTCCTTGACAATCGATTGAGCTATATCCTGCAGTTGGGGATCAAGGGTAGTATATACCGTGAATCCAGAACGGTAGATTGTTTGTGGATCATAGGTATTTTCCAGAAGGGAGGTTATGTAATAGACCCAATGGGGATAATACATTTGCCAGGTAGGCGCCTGAAAGTCGTAAGTTTTGATCTCTTCCGCAGCCGAAGTAGCTTCTCCAGCGCCAACACATATGGGCTGCCGGTTATTGCTGACGTGGATGCAGCCCTGTTCCAGGCTGGTCTGATACATCAAAACCAGGACACTTTCATGCCGCCTTAGAGTGACATCGCGATTGGTATAGATATCATAAACGCCAGGAAGCTGTGGTAATCCAGCCAGGAACGAGGATTGACCCAGGGTCAGGTTTTTCGCAGAGGTATTAAAATAGGTCTGTGCAGCAGCTTCTACACCATAGGCTAAATTACCAAAATTTATCTCGTTCAAGTAAAGCTCAAGGATATCATCCTTGCTGTATTGTCTGGTGATTTCAGCTGCCAGGATCGCTTCCCTCAATTTACGGGTATAAGTCCGGCTGACTTGTTCTTCAGGAGCCAATATAAGCAGCTTTGTCAGCTGTTGAGTGATAGTGGAAGCACCGGAAACGATCTGATCGCTGACCAGGTTGTAATAAAATGACCTGGCAATTGCCATAACGTCATAACCGGGATGACTGTAAAAATTCGCATCCTCTGTTGCTATCGTCGCTGCAACCAGGAAAGGTGAGATCTCATCCAGGGGGACATAGGTTCTTTTCCCCGCAGTGGGATCAACAAGTTCGTAGAGGATATTTCCATCCCTGTCCAGAATTCGGGTGGTCTCAAATTGAGCAGCCTGTTCCCGCAGGTCTTGGACTTCTGGCAGCGTGGACGCTATCCGATTGTAATAATACACTGCAATTGACCCACCAATAATTGCCAGCGTTACTCCAACAAAAAGGCCAATCACCAGCATGCGCAGAGCACATCCCATTCCTTGACCCCCGGATAAACTTCCAGGTCCACTGGTCTTCCACCAGACTGTAAATTTGGATTGGGGTTGAACAGGAATTGTCCCTGTTCTTGATCTATTGATAGACGAAGGGGAGGTTCTACCAGGCGATGGCGGTTCATCCAGCCGCCGCGGCAGCGGCATCCCGCGCTCGTCCAGGGCAGGTGGAGGAGTATGGGGAGTTGCTCCCAAAGAAGGAGGTGGCGTGTCGTCCAACGGAGAGCGCTTCTGGGGAGGAGATTTTTCACCTAATACTTCCGTCGAATCAGAACCTGGCCCGAAGTCTCCCGGCAGGCTGGCCTGTGTGCTTTGATAGGATACAGGTCTTCTCCGGGCAGAGCCGATCGCTCTTTCCAGATCACTGCCAATCTTGGAAGGCGAATCCTGGTCAGGTGTTTTATCAGCAGAGAGATCAAAAGCATCCCGTTTTGATTTCTTCTCAGGGCTTTCTGATTTATTATTCAGGTTATTAACGCTATCTTTTGGATCCTGGGGTTTTTCTGAGTCTGCCATAATATTTGGGTTGTCGATTAATAAACCACCCGTAATTTAATCTCCTCGTTCTTGAGGTATTCTAGCATAATTTGAGAAATCCAACCCTTCGGCTGTGTGATTTATTGACCTCCAATTCCATACCCGGAAGGTGGTTGACTGGTTTTAAGGCTGACTTTAGAATAGGGATATGAAATCCCGGACCTGGAACAGGCCTCTTCCTGAGAGATTTCTTATAGGAGGAGGAAACCGATTCAATTCAAAACGCCACAACCGTGACCAGTGCTGGATGCTGCGACAACGCAAGGATAAACCAATCCAATGTCGTGATTGAACCTTATCCAGCAGCCCCGAATAATAATCTCCGGGTTTCTCCTATATTCAGCGAACCCTCCCAAATCCCTGATGATCCACATCAATCCAACCCAGCCTATATCCTGGGAAATTTTTCCTGGGATTGGGTCGAGTTCCGTTTTCAACCCCTGAAACAGTTGGAAGTCCGGTCTCTTTACTGGGTTCCGGATTCCGGGGTCATTTGTGGAGAACATTGGCTAACCAACAACACGGACCACACGCGGACTGTTCAATTGGATCTGATCTGTTCCCTGCAATCTCAAACAACAGGCAACCAGATCATCCTGGAGGAATTTCAAAGGCCGTCCAATTTTAACTGGAACCATTGGAGGGGATTGCCTGGTCCTTTTATTGACTCAGGATCCAGTTCCCAATGTTGGATCATATTCTTCACTCCAGACCACCCTGTCAGTGCCATCTAAGAATGAAAAAAAAGTCCAGTGGATTTGCACCCTGGCTGATTCAAAAACCACCGCACTTGAAGTTCTGGAACAGGTCATTCATTTGGACTGGCCCGGGGAGATCTCACACCTGAAGGTTGCCCAGCAAGGACAATTGGAGATCACAACTGGGGATTCGGAGTGGGATTTTGCCCTGGCTTTATCACAAAAACAGTCCAAATTGATAGTTAATCAAATCCCATCCGCTGAGCAACCAGAAACCTCACCTGATTTTGAACTTTCTCCTTTCCAGGCCCTGATTCTTCTGAGATCCATCCAACCGCTGGAACCAGAAGTAATCAAGAATATCCTCGCGCTGGTATATAAGGATCAAGAACAGGATGGAAAAAACCCGGAGCCAAACCGGACCCCTGCTCTCCTGGCATCAGAACTACTGTGGCAGTCCAACCAATTCGGATTTGATCACAAAATCTGGTCGGAATATCTACCAGCAGCCTCTGAATGGCTGGAGAACTGGTTTTCCACTGATTTTGATACAGATCGAGATGGAATCCCTGAAGTAGTACATCCCACGATATTAAATCTAATGGATTTTGGGTCTGAAGATTCACTTCGGGGAAAATCATTTTGTTCCTTATCCTTATTTGGAATCTCCAGCATTGTGTGCTCTATTATTTAACGATCTCTGCAAGTTGATGGAACTGGTTCGTATTTCTGGAACCAGCCTGGGATCTGCTTTAGAGAGTAAAAAAGAATGCCTGCTGAAATACCTCCGGGGATCCCAAAATCCAGACAGTGGACACTTCCAAACCCGGGACAGTCACAGTCATAATGTTGTTAATGGATTTACTATCTCAGAAGATATTCGACCTGGTTTGAACCTCCTGCGAGCAGTGTTTTCAACAGCCTACCCGGATCGGGATCCAATATCAGCAGAATAACGCCCATCAAACACCGGGAGAATTTACTATCATCTTGCACGGCCAGGATCTGCGGGGAAATTCCAGAGTTGAGGAAGTACATTCAAAGAATTTTACCTGGGGAAAAGATGTTAACTGGGGAATAACAGAGAGTGTTTTTTCAAAACTTGATTTCTGCACCTTAAAAAGCTCTCATGCCCAAGAACAAATAACACTGGCTAGCACCTTCCACATCAGATCATGACATTACCACTGACTTTGCCGCTCTGGGCGGAAATCCTCTCAGATGAACAGGCTCAGTCTTATATCCAAAATGTGCTTCTGGATCCCGATCAATACTGGAGTCCTTACGGGTTCAGGACAAGGGCTGACGCAGAAGGATCAACAGTGCAATTTTCCTGGAATCTGTTGTTAGGCCAGGCTTTGATCAAGTATGGAAAACTAGATCAGGCTGCAGATCTAATTGGTCGCTGGATGTCCGCCCTCATTCCTTCTGTTTCAAGCTCGGGCAGTATGTATCCAGCCTATCATGCTGAAACCGGGCAAGGATCCGGGCAAAATGACACCCTGGAGTCACTCTTCCCTGTGAGTTTTTTCCTCCAGGTCCTGGGAATTCAATTCGTTCAAGATAGATCTTTGATCATTAAAAATCAAAATCCTTTCCCCTGGCCCGTCAAACTGAAATTTCGAGGAGTGATCATTGAGTGTGGGAAAGATCAAACAACCATATTCCGTCCGGGACAGGAACCAATCACCCTGACCGGGCAAGAAATATTCCAGCTGGATTTAGTTTAATCGTTTTCGATGAATTTTTCCGCCTGGTATATTTCCACTTCCAGGTGTTGTTTTTTCCACGCCAGGGCATCCAATCCCATTTTCTGACACAAGCGCCCCAAAAATTGCTCCGGATCTGGAAGCTGATCCCAAACCTGCGGCAAAAATGTCGCCCTTCTGAATTGCTGGCGAAGGATTACACCATCAATCCCGGGCCGCAATTTATTTACCAGGTCCTCAGGTGTGGAATAATCCAATTTTTCCGGAGAAGTCAAGCGGGAGACCTCTATCTTCAGATTTGGGTACTCTTCCAATTGTAGGGCTGGAAAACGGGGATCTTGAAATGCCGCCCCAATAGCTCTTTCACGGACATCTTTGACCAAGGGCTGTGATTCTTCAATGCTCCCCACACATCCTCTCAGGACTCCATCGATGGTCAAAGTGACAAAACAAGCCCCGTCCTCTTTTAATGCGCGGGAAAGTCCTTCCAGCTCGAGAGCTGGGCTCTGGATACCTTTTAGATGATCCTCAATTGCCTGGCGAGCTGTATCCAGAAGGATCTTGCCTTCATCCTGGGTTAGATTTTTGGTCATAATCTTGCACCTTAGAATATAATCAAATTAATAGGAGTTTGGCCTTCCGAGAGCAAAAAATCGACCAGAATTGAAGAAAATGATCGATTCTGCGCTATTTAAAGGCCTTTTATGCCTGATATAAGGTACCCTGGTAGTATTCTTCAGCTGTTTCTATACGAAAAGTAAGATAGAATTAACCCAGGACTATAGTGTACCTTTTATCAGTATTATAACGGAATGAAACGACAAATTGATCCTCACGGAAGGCAGCCGGCTAACGGACTGGTGAGTAAAACCACCAAAGGCATACTCAACGTTTTAATGGCTGCCATCCTCTCAGCAACTTTATTTACCGCTCTGCCCGCCACGGGCATCGGGTTTCAATCATCCTCCTTCCAGCCAAGAAACGGCAGCGGGGAGAGCGCTAACGCGGCGACTCCCTTGGTAAATCTGCATGTCGGGCTGGTAGTTGGCCATTGGGGCCATGGAGAAGACGTGGGTGCAGTCTGCTCTGAAAGTCTGGGCGGCTTTAAAGAAGTCGATATTAATTACACAATCGCAGATCTCACCCGCCAGTATCTCCAGGCTGAAGGTGTACAGGTGGACATGTTACAGGAATTTGACGATCATCTGGCTGGATACCAGAGCAACGCCCTGATATCCATTCATGCCGATACCTGTGAATATATACCTGAATTAGGAACCGGGTATAAAATTGCCGAAGCGGCGGATAATAAACGCCCTGAGCAAGCTGCCAGATTGATGGCCTGTTTGAAAAACCGCTATGGCGAAGCTACCGGACTGCGTTATGACCACCGCATCACTGAGGATATGACCAGTTATCATGCCTTTGGAGAAGTCGATCCAAATACACCCGCGGTGATCATCGAAACCGGTTTTATGAATCAGGACCGGGATCTCTTAACCAACAATCCAGCTTTGGTCGCCCGAGGCATCACCGCTGGCATAATGTGTTTTTTGAACAGGGAAGTTATTTCACAGGAATAGATATGCCGCCAAAACTGCCGGAAGCTGCTTTCGAAGCACTAAATGAGGCCAAGTCCGCCCTCAATCAGAGGCGAACTTCAGCGCGCCCGTCGGCTGGCACTGAAAGCAGTTAAACTGGCACCTGATTACGAAGAACCCTGGTTATACCTTGCATCTGTCTCATCACCAGAGGCAAGCATATCCTATCTAAAACGGGCCCTGGAAATCAATCCTGCCAGCATCCAGGCCAAAAAAGGCATGCACTGGGCTATTCAGCGTTTTAGGAAATTAAATCCCGGCCAGAAACCCAAACGAGTGAAACTTACCAATTATCATCGCCAAAGAAGCCCTGACAGCCCATAAACCAGCAATTCTTTCCTGGTCCACGATTGCTGTGATCCTAATTGGCGTTGTTTTAATCTGGCTCTGGACCCCGGATTTCTCATCTGCCCTGCCAAATTTCCAGGCTACTGCTCAAACTACACTTTCTGCCCAGGAAAATGTCCAGAAGGTAACCTTCACACCTACTCCAACCAATACACCGACACCTACTCCAACGCCGACCAATACACCCACGCCAACAATCACCCCGACGCCTAAACCGACACCGGTGCCAAATACGTATCCATCCTATATCAAGTCAGTTCTGCCTTCCGGTGTGTACCCTGATGAGCGCTGGTTTGATATCAACCTATCCACTCAACGCATGTATGCCTATGACGGCGATAAGCTGATAAAGACCTTCATCGTTTCCACTGGCCTTCCCGGCACACCAACTGTAACCGGACGTTTCCGGGTCTATGTAAAATACACCTCAACATTGATGACTGGACCCGGTTATTATCTGCCCGGAGTCCAATGGACAATGTACTTCTATAACTCATATGGTATTCACGGTACATACTGGCATAATAATTTCGGTTACCCCATGAGCCATGGCTGCGTCAACATGAGAAATGAGGACGCTGAATGGGCATTTAATTTTGCTAGAGTTGGAACTTTAGTAAATATCCATTATTAATTATGAGTAAAAATTTTTCCAGGAAAGATTTCTTAAATCTAAGCGGGTTGGGGATTGTCAGCCTTGTCGGCCGTCAATTGAACCCTGTCCTTAATATATATAATGGTCAGCAAGGCAGGGTGATTTACGAGAGGATCTATACCTACAAACAGCCCTACCTTTGAAAGTGACCGTGTCCGGATTCACTGGAAAGACTCAGTTTTCCCGATCAGCAACGTCGTGCTCGGTTCCGGCGAACCTGAACACAATCGGATCTGGTACAAAATCGGCACTGAGGGATATGCCCACTCGGGCGGAATTCAACCTGTCCGAACAGATCCAAATCCTGTCATCACTGAAATTCCAGCCAGGGGATTGTTGGCTGAAGTTACAGTACCCTACACGGATGCCCTCTGGACACCCGGCGAACGATACCATGTGGCATACCGTTTTTATTATGAGACCACTCATTGGATCAAAGGTCTTGTGAATGGGCCGGATGGAGCCCCTTATTATCACATTCTGGAAGATAAATGGGATCTGGATTATTATGTTCCTGCCTCTCATATGCGAGTCATCCCTGAAAATGAATTAACACTGCTCTCCCCTGACGTCCCCCCTATTTTCAAGCGCATCGAAGTCCATACCAGCACGCAGACTGTGATTGCCTTTGAATATAATAAACCGGTATACATGGTCAAAGCCGCTACAGGTGCGGATTTCAGCACTGGAAAATACATCACTCCGCCAGGCCATCACATCACCAATTACAAACGGCCATCCCGCCATATGGCAGCCGGCAACCTGGCCTACAACGGCTACGATCTACCGGGTGTACCCTGGATCATTTACATCACCGAAAGCGGGATCGCATTCCACGGTACGTACTGGCATAATGATTTTGGCAAAGCCCGCAGCCACGGCTGCATCAATTTACCATCCAAGGCATCTAAATGGCTTTACCGCTGGACCCTTCCCAGCGTCCCCTTCTATGAACAATCTACTTATAATGTCTCCGGCACTCACGTTGACGTTCTGGAATAATTCATATTAAGTTGGTGGAAAAAACCCCTTGAGGGGATCCAGCGATTTAATAAAAATCTTATTGTCCACACGCTCCAGGCATCTTACAATACAAGGGTATAGACTGATCATTAAAAGGAGTGATTTGATTTATGCCTGCAGAACCCCTATTTGCCGGTCTGGTTTTTGATGAAGAGGACCAGCTGGTAGAAACTACTTTTATCGGTACAGAGCCCTGTTATGTTGTAGATGACGATGGGTTTAAAAGACATATCCCCTCAGCGGATGTTGACTGCCAGGTATTAAACCTGATGAAAGACGGAATCGAAGGCCACGAAGAGATCATCAGCGAACAGGCTGCAAAAATGTCCGGACAGGATGATATATTTTCCCGGGCGATTTTTCTGGAACAATTGAAGAATATCGACCGCCAGTTTGAGCAGCTGATCGAGGAAGGCCTGCCAGAAGAAGGCCGGGCCTATATGGGTATGACCGGTTTTAAAGTTATCATCAATCACCATGGTGAAGTTGTGGATGCTGGAACAACCGGGTATGATCGCCGAAGACGAATAAGGCAAAGCTATGGACGAACCAGATATCATTTCTGTTTCTGAATTGAATTTTGAAAACCAGGTCCTGGTTTATTCTGAACGCATGCCGGTTCTGGTTAATTTCTGGGCCCCCTGGGACGATACCTGCAAACGGACCAATCTCCAGCTGGAATCTTTAGCGCTGGATAAACCGGGGCGCTTCCGGCTTGCCAATTTGGATGTGGATAAAAACCCCCAACTAACAAGCCATTATAAGGTTCATACTGTTCCCGCTCTGAAAACCTTTCAAAATGGCTCAATAACCCATCAGCTGGAAGGTACGCTTTCCAACTTACAGCTCTCAGATTATGTTAAGAGCTTTGCTCCTGGTCCGGAGAATCTTTTACTTGAGAAGGCTGCCAGTTATTTGCAGTCAGGACTGTATCAAGATGTGGAAGAGGTCTGCCTTGAAGTACTGGAAGAAATTCCGGAAAGCGGGCAAGCCAAACTGCTATTGGCAAAGAGCCTGATCTGGCAGGGAGAATACCTGGAAGCTCTGACCATTGTCAATCATTTTCCCTGCCAGCGCAGAATATCAGGGAGCGGAAAAACTTGCTCCACTGATCGAACAACTGCTGCCGGATTTCGATCCCCAAAGAGAAAAAGGAAATAAGCTGGATCCTTATTATTTCCGTTCCCTGGAATTGATCAAAAACGGGAATATGGCAGCTGCCCTGGATGGACTCTTGGAGATCCTCAAACAAGACAAAGGCTATAGGAAGGGGCAGCCGCAAAAGGTCATTCTGGGAATATTTGAACTGTTAGGCAGCAACCACAGCCTGGTACTTGAATACCGATCCGAATTAGCAAACACTCTTTTTTAGTCCCCATTTACAGAAAGACCTTGACCCTATCCAAAGGATGGGTACAATTAACGTTGCAGAGTTCGGGGCGGTGGCGGAATTGGCAGACGCAGGGGACTTAAAATCCCCCGGTTAAACCCATGTGGGTTCGAGTCCCACCCGCCCTACTCTCAAATATCATAAGATTGTTTACTGAAAAAGCCTGCAAAAATGCAGGCTTTCTTTTTTTCATGGATTTCCTTGGTGAAATTGATCTGCAGATCAAAAACAAACTAAACTGGATGCAGCAGGTGTTTTTATGTAGTTGAAATTATTTATGGGAATAAGGGCTCTCCGTCGTCGGGTCCCCCTATGATAATTCCATCTGAGATTTCTACACCGCTCAGAGAAATCTCTAATATCGGTTATTGGCTCAATCTTGATTCAAGCAAACCTTGATCTTCAAAGATGTAGGCAAAGATCGCTGGGAACAGGTCCTGCAAAATAGTAATATCATCATATTCTTCAAAATCAGATGAGGGCCATTTAATCGCTAAAAATGTGCCATATCTGTCCTGAATATCAAAGCGAGTTATCTCAGATATATCATATACATCCCCTAAATCGGATATGCAATTTTTAGTTAGATGGGGTCCATGGTCGCCTGCAACAATCAAAATAGCTCCCGGATCATTCTCAATGACCAGCGCCAGGTCCTGACGCATCTCAATATTCGCGCGAGCCTAGTCTGTTCACTGTATAGTTCTATTTCATTAGGCCTGCAAACTCCTGAGTTTTGGCTGTGGGAAGGCAAGAGGGTATGCATATATACAAAGCGAGGTTCTTCAGGGACTTCAGACAGGACAATTTCCTTTTCGTGAATATATTCCTCCTGAGAAATATACTTGCACATCTAAATCAGCCCGGAGCTCACCCAGAAATATGCCTTTGAATTATAAGACCTATCGGAGAGCTCGATTCAGGATACGAATAGTCGTAAGTGGGAATAATTCCTCTAATATGATAATACGAGTTAAATACACCATAAGTTTTATAACCAAATTCCTCCAGTAAGTTTTGAACTACTCCATCACCGGATATTGCTTTTCTTTTATCGCCATAATAATTTGTTGAGACGTTGAGGACACGGCTCATCGAATCTAATGTGGTAGGCCATAATAGAGTAAGTATCTGGATATATTTTAAAGCCCAGTTCTTCTAAATATTGTTGTTGATCAAGATTATCAATCCCATAACCAAGCATCGTTTCATTTTCGACATAAGCATCATAGATGAGAAGGTAAATGCCAGGTGTTTTCACCGGTTCCCTCGCACCAACCATCTGGATTAGCAGGTTGTCAGATGTATCCGTGTCAGATGCAGATTCTGTAACATCAAGATTTACAAATTGGATAATTGTATTGGATACAAAATTGAGGAGAATGAAAAGATAGAGAAGGTTTCGTAATTTTAAATGTATAGAGAATCCAACTAATAAGACAAATACTACCAAATAGCAGTAGTTGGATCTTTAAAGAACCCTCTTCATACCATTTATAATGGCCGGTCATCGACGCCATATTTATTAATAAAAATGCAAATGCCATTCCTAAAAACATCAATGGACGAGTCGAGCCGGTTATAACAAATAATCGCGGGACAATGAAAATTAGAACTGATACAAGCAAAAGAAATGTACAAAAAATAACAAACCCATCAAACCATGACAGGATTTCCGAGTTATTTATCAGGTACTGAACAACGGGAGTTAATGGCAGCAGAGGAAGTAGAAAATCACTTAAGTGGAATTCTTCTTTTGGGCTGCTGAAAAATTGTGGTATTGTCTTTTTTAAGCCGATTATTAAAAAGTAAATAATAAATAAAACAGCTATAGCTGCTGTTATTGGTAGAAATAATTTTGCGGACCGGACTACAAATACTTTGTTAACCCCTTCCGGAAGGTAGTACATTAGGGACACGCAGTAAACTGATAAAACTCCGAGTGGAATAAAAACGTGGGAAAAAATGAAATTTGCATTGAATACCTGCTTGGATATTGATTGAAATTGTTCTTTGATTTTCATTCCCAACTACCCTTTATTTTCAAAAAATTATACTCTCCCAAATCGTATCTTTGGGAGAAATGAATATATGTTTTTCGTGTGATTAAATTTATCAAAACCCGTCGGTATAATTCTGGGTATCTTAGTTCTCTTCCATAAGTGCTCTTTGAGCTATTTATGGAAATAGAGGTTCTCCGTCGTCGGGGCCACCTATGATAATACCATCTGAAATTTCTACACCACTAAGAGTATCTCTTAAATCGGTGATAGGCTCAATTTTCGATTCAAGTAAACCTTGATCTTCAAACATGTAGGAAAAGATCGCTGGAAACAGGTCTTGCAAAATGGTAATATCGTCATATTCTTCAAAATCTGAAGATGGCCATTTAATCGCTAAGAATGTGCCATATCTGTCCTGAATATCAAGGCGATTTATCTCGGATATGTCGTATATTATTCCCCAAATTAGATAAGCAGTTTTTAGTTAGATGGGGTCCATGGTCGCCCGCAACAATCACAATAGCTTCTGGATCATTCTCAAGCACCAGGGCAAGGTCCTGTTTCATCTCTATATTTGCCTGAGCCAGTCTTTCGCCAAACAATTCGATTTCATCGGGCCTGCAAACTCCCGAGTTTTGACTGTGGTATGGCAAGTGTGTATGCATATATACAAACCTCGGTTCTTCAGGGACTTCAGATAGGATGATTTTCTTCTCGTTGAATATATTCCTCTTGAGAAATATTCTTATCATCTAAGTCAAACCGAAGCTCACCCACAAATATTCCTTTAAAAATAAGGCCTGTACGGAGAGCTACGTTCAGGAAACGAATAATCATAACTTGGAATAATCCCCCTGATAGGATAATACGCATTAAATACACCATAAGTCTTGTAGCCAAATTTCTTCAGTAAGTTTTGAACTACTCCATCACCGGATATTGCTCTTCTTCTAACGCCATAATAACTCGTTGAGTTGTTGAAGACACGGCTCATCGAGCCAAGAGTGTTAGGCCATAAGGAATAGGTATGGGGATATATTTTAAAGTCCAGTCCTTCTAAATATTGTTGTTGATCAAGGTTATCAATCCCGTAGCTAAGCATCGTCTCATTTATGACATATGAGTCATAAATGAGAAGGTAGATGCTAGGGGTGACAACTGGTTCTCTTGCATCAATCATCGTAATTAGGGGATTGTCAGATATAATCCTCGTTCGATGAAGATTCCGTAACATCAAGATTAACAAACTGGATAATTGAGTTGGACACTAAATTGAAAATAATGAAAAGATACAAAAGGCTTCGTAATTTATATTTAGATAAGATCCCAATAATTAACCATATACAACCAAAAACAAGCAATTGGATAATAAGAGACCCCTCTTGATACCACTCATAATGTGCAGTCATTGATGTCATATTAGTGAATATATATGAAAATGCCATTCCTAAATACATCAATGGACGCGTCGAGCCAGTTATAGTAAATATTCGCGGGACAACGAAAATGATAAGTGATACAACAAAGAGAGTTGAACAAAAAATAACAATATAATCGAACCAAGATAGAATTTCCGAGTTATTAATCATTAACTGAACTACGGGAGTTAATGGCAGCAGAGGAAATATTAGGTCACTTACAAAGAATTTTTCTGGTGCGCTGCTGAAAAATTGTGGTATTACCTTTTTTAAGCCGATTATAAAAAAGTAAATAATAAATAAAACAGCTACAGCTACTGTTATAGGCAGAAATAATTTTGCAGATCGCACCACAAATACCTTATTAACACCTTCTGGAAGGTAGTACATTAGAGACACGCAGTAAACTGATAAAACTCCCAGAGGAATAAAAACGTGGGAAAATATGAAATTTACATTTAATACCTGCTTGGATATTGATTGAATTAAATCTTTGATTTTCATATAGGATCACCCTCTATTTTAATTAATCAATATTCTCACAGATCAATTCTTGGGGAGAAATGAGAATCCCATTTTTCGCTTGATTACAGCAAGGAAACCCATAATTTCTGGTTATGGCTGGCCCGGATATTGAACAATACCATCAAATAACTGCAGCCCGCTTGTGAACCGGAAACCCCGTTCCCCCCAACGAAAGAATAATACTCCTAAATTAATAATAGTTCAAGATAAAAACGGCAACCATGTTATTGATTTGATAGTTTTGATGTTAACAAGCCCTAATAAATCATTATCTTTGAAAAGTAAGAAAGCAAAAAGCTTCACCATGGTCAGTGATCAAATGCCATTCTCGCTTTGCGTGCATTTTGAGTCTAATTAGGATAGAATGTGTAGAAATCAGAAAAGGCTTCCTGATTTTTTCTCGATATAGAATAGCTGTTAGTAACTGTGCTTCTCCGAATAGGGCAAAATATCATTCATCAAGACTGAACATCCCTCGGTTATACCTATGTGAGGTCCAAGTCCCACCGCCCTGCTTTCAAAAAAGAAGCGTTTATAAGCCTTGCATCTTTTTTTTGTAAATGGATATCAACTACAGGATGAAAATGGATCGAAATTGGGATAACCGATCGATTAATGGGCTGATTGAATATCGCGATACCAGGCAGAACCATTGGGACAGCGTTGCTGATTCACTAGCAACTTGGAAAGGTATTGGGGGATATTATCATAAGCGATTGGCTGATCTACTGGAATTCATCATACCCCCCAACCAAAAAGTGCTTGAATTAGGTTGCGGGGATGGCAATCTACTAAATTCAACAAAACCAGCTCTGGGTGTCGGGGTTGATTTTTCTAAGAAAATGTGCCATGTCTCAAAACACAGCCATTCGGACTTGATAATTATTCAGGCAGATGCTCATTATCTTCCACTCGATGAGAAATTTGATTTCATCATTTTATCTGACCTGCTCAATGACCTCTGGGATGCCCAACAAGTCCTGACCCAAGTTAAGAAGATTATGTCATAAGAGAACCAGGATCATCATCAACTCTTATAGCAAGCTCTGGGAATTACCATTGATCCTTGGTCAAACACTGGGGTTAGCCAAACGAAATTTAATTCAAAATTGGTTTTCAAATCACGATATAGAACAAATTCTCAACCTGGAGGATTTTGAGGTCATCAATCACTCCCGTGAGATCGTATTTCCCATTTTACATTCCCGATATTCACTCCATTTATCAATCGATTCCTCGGAAAATTCTGGCCCCTAAAACATTTTGCTGTTACAAATCTATTTGTGGCCAAACCCCTCCTAAGAGATGAAGTCAAATCTTTGAATCCCTCCGTTTCAGTTATCATTCCTGCCCGAAATGAGGCTGGGAATATTGAACCTTTATTTCAAAGGACACCTGAACTTGGATCAGGAACTGAGATCATTTTTGTAGAAGGCCACTCACTTGATAATACATATGAAAAAATTATTGAGATGATGGAAAAATATCCTGATAGAAATGTCAAACTATTCAAACAACCAGGAAAAGGAAAAGGCGATGCCGTCCGGCTTGGATTTGACGAAGCATCCGGGGATATCCTGATGATCCTGGATTCAGATATATCCGTCCCGCCGGAAGATCTAGCACTATTTTATAACGCGCTGGTTGAGAATAAAGGAGAATTCATTAATGGTGTTCGTCTGGTCTACCCCATGGAAGATCAAGCGATGAGATTTCTTGAACTTGCTGGGAAATAAATTCTTCAGCATGACATTTTCCTGGCTGCTGGATCAACCCATTAAAGATACGTTATGTGGAACAAAAGTACTTTTCAAAGATGATTATCAGAGAATTGCAGAGAACGGTCTTATTTTGGAGATTTTGATCCATTTGGAGATTTTGATCTACTATTTGGTGCAGCAAAATAAAATCTAAAGATAATTGACTTACCCATCAGGTACCGAAAGAGTATATGGCCAAACCAATATTCAGCGATTCAGACATGGATTTTATTACTCCGGATGGTTTGATTGCGGCCAGAAAATTAAAATTTGTTTGATCTCAACTATCCCAATTCAATTTTTCAGAAATAATAAAGCAGATATTCAACAATCCAAAACATTCATCGAATTTGTATTACATCGCAACGCTGACTAATATTGATCAACAAATTTATCGATTAATTGGTTTAGCGTGAGAGGACTTTATTATTACCAATTTTGGGATTTCATGATGATACAAAAGAATTTTCCATCAATCAAGTTCCGCTCTGAAAAGATCACCGGTATCATTTTTTCGGTGCTTAATTTATTTTTCTGGTTAAGATTGATCTGGCAATTATTTATATACAGTTCTACATCGAAACACGATTCTTTTATTGGGTATTTGTTTTACTATTTCAAATCCTGTTTATCATTATCGGTTTTCAAAAAAAACTGTTTCAAGGAATCCTCAGTTTGATCCATCTTACAGGTTCGCCATTCTTGATATTCTTGGTCTTCATATTCGTAAAACGATTGCTAAAATCAATGCTTGTTGATCAACCATTAAATATTCGAGTAGAAATTGGCACGTGGTATTTAGCAATATTCCTGTTTCTTGCATTTGTTATTATTGATTAACTTTTTTCGGGATCTTTCCTTCCGTGTTACTGAAACATTACCCGAATCAGACAGAAATCAATTCCAATCTAAATTTATAAAATATGGTCATTTTTTTATAATTTTCCTTATTGTTGGATATTGGATATATACACAAGCGATCAATCCGCTGCCAATTTATTCCAATTATGATCCCGAGTTTACCTATATGTTAAACTCCCTGACACCATTTAAAGATCTAGAATTATATGGAAGAATGGATCATCCGGGAACATTTCTTCAAATTGCCGGATCCTTATTTGTTATCGTTCTCTCACCGCTCAGCATAATTAATGATGGTTACCCATACACCTATCATATTAATCATCCAGAAGCGTTCATCTACTCAGCTAGATTTTTAATTCTCCTGGTAAACATTTCTACGATCCGATTAATTTATAGATACTTCAAATTTCCAAATACCTGGTCCGCGTCCCTCGCAGGTGTTAGTGCTCTGATCGTTTATTTCTCAACCCATAAAGATTCCTTTTCGTATTTGACCAATTGGTCACCAAACTCATTCAATTTTGCTGTTGGTACTTTTTTATTGGTTATCCTATACATTCTTGTAACATCAGGGAGATACAAAGACCTTCGGTCTTTATGGATGATATCCATAGCAATAGGATTGGGAGCAACGTTTCATATTTATATGGTTTCCTTGATTCTTTGCATGGTATCTGCAATATTTTTCAGCAGTCTATTTGAAGGTAATCATTGGAAAGATACCTTGAAATATTCAGCATTATCAACTCTTTGGAGCTATCGCTGGATATCTGACTGGAACATTGGTGATTGCGGAACATTACAAGTCTTTTATTCGTTGGGTCATAAAAGTGATATCCCATCAAGGTAGTTATGGAGCTGGGATTTCTGGATTTGTTTCAATTACGGATTTTTATCAGAATATGATTTTGTTATGGAACCGGAATTCAACGGTATTCATATTTTGGCTCATTTCAGTCCTATTTTTTATTATTATTTATGTAATTCAAAAAAAGAATACTCAAACTTAAAGCGCCAATTTGGGCTTTTATTATTGGCATTAATATTCAAATAATAAGCCTGCTTGTTATGTTTGGGAAGCAACCAGGAACCAGATATCTTTTATCGATCTCAGCTTTATTCCCATTAGTTATTATCTCAATTTCAGGTTTGATTGATAATCAGTCTAAATCATCTACCGTGTTAATGAGCGTTTTATTAACTGGGCTAGTGATATTACTTTTTACTAACTTCAATAAGAGTATTATCAAACATCACGAAACTCGAACATATTTCTTTGAGTATCAAAATGAAGTAAATGCATTTAAAAACGCTCAATTGGATGAATCAGGTCTCAACTCTGATGACATTACATATTATTGGACATATAACACCTTATCGCTTTGTTACTCACTTTGGTTGGGAAACGATTTTAGCGAATTAAAATTGGCAGAGGAGATACTGGATCAATGTCCCCAAGATCTCCAATATGACATCTGGAAAAACTCACTGAATGACCTTGGTACTTTGAAGGAAAAAAATAGACTCAACATTTTGATCGTAAATGATCGAAACTTTGATCTGATCGATGATTTAGATTACATAAATAAGGTCGAAAGCAGTATACCTAATCTTGGTTTTATCCAAATTCGTTAACAGTTCATCAATCTTGCCGATCAGTTCCACAGGAAGTCTGGCAGCATCTACGATACCGGACAATTTGCCTACATCAGGCCTCTCAGCTACACAAGTTGTTTCCCTCAATCATCTTTGCTCTCTTCATCATATGATTCCGTCAGAGCTTTTTTCAGTTTCCCCGGAACCAGGTGGATCCAACTAAGTTTCAACCTACAGCATTGTTATGCGCATCCCAAATAACCCATGATCCATACTTTTCCAACCTGCAAAATGGTTAGGTACTCATTTTTGACGGTTGAAATAAGGTAGTATCCACTATAATAAACTTGGATATTTATTGTTTTCTTCCTCTCAGCGGGAGACCTTAAACCAATCATGAATGACCTATCGCAGTGCAGAAAAAAACCAGGATATGGCATTAATACCCGGATCTCTCCAGTCGAGGGCGTTGGAATATTCCGGCCCTGGTTGTCATCGATTTGTTTCCTGCCTGACGCAGTGTCTTACTCCTTGGGTGATTCGTCTTTCCTCCTTAATGTTTTAAAGCAGAATAGTTCACCCTGGTATGTGATCGGATTTTCATTGGCTGCCGGGATAATCATCATCTTCCTTATTTACATCATGCTGCTCCGAAAACTGATTAGAGATAAAACCAATTCCCTCCAGGAAAGTGAAGAAAAATACCGCCGGTTTTTCATGACCTCAAAGGACCCGGTGTTCATAACTACAAAGGATGGTAAATGGATTGATGCCAACCAGGCAACCGTCGAACTTTTTGGTTATAAATCCAAGAAAGACCTTTTAGCGACATCAGTCAGCCAGGCATACCTGAAACCGGACGAACGCCTTGACACATTAAAGGATATTGAACGGACGCGGATATATCAATGACCTGCCTGTGGAAATGGTAGACAGGGAAGGCAATATTCTACATACGCTTTTAACCACGACAGCTATTGTTAATAATGCAGGAGAAACCACTGGATTCCAGGGCACAATCCGCGATAATACCATCTGGATCGAAACCGAGAAAAAAATGGATCAAAGCAGGGAAAGCCTTGAGTTGGCAGTAACCGGGACCGGGGCAGGATTATGGGATTGGGATTTGAAAACAAATATCATAATGATCAACGACCGTTTTGCAGACATGATTGGTTACAGGAAATCCGAACTCTCTCCCTTTTCAATAGATATTTGGGAGAAGCTGTCACACCCTGATGATCTTGAAAAATCCAACAAGCTGATCCTGGAACATTTTGCTGGTGACATGTACCACTACCAGACAGAAATGCGCATGAAGCACAAATCTGGTCACTGGATCTGGATCCTGAATCAGGGACGCGTTGTTGAGCGCGGCCCAGATCGCTCCCCTCTGCGCATGGTTGGGACAACACAGGATATCTCGGAGCGAGTTATGATCAGGGAAGACATTCAAAGTTATGCTGACCAACTTGAAGCTCTCCAGGTAGTAACCAAATCCCTCTCCTCAACCTTATCATTAGAGAACCTTCTAAATTTGGTCCTCGTTAAATTGGATGAGACCTTATCCTTTGACAGCGCCTCGATCTTCCTGCTTGAGAACGGAGAACTGCGGATCGAGACTGTCCACAATCATCCTAATCCTGAGCTGGTGGTAGGCAAAACATTCCCAATCACGAATCAACTCTTCCAGGAAATGCTGAGCAAGAAGAAACCGATCATTATTGACAATGCCATGCGTGATTCACGCTTCCAGGGATGGGGTGAAATGTATCACGTAAAAGGTTGGATGGGCGTTCCGCTTATCATTCAGGATAATTTTATCGGCTACATCACGATGGACAGCAGAAAACAATCAGCTTTTGGTTCCCCTGAAGCAAAACTTGCCAACCTATTCGCTTCCCAGGCAGCCCAGGCTATCCACAATGCGCGCTTATATGAACGCCTGAGCCATTATGCAGATTCATTGGAGTCTAATATAAAAGAAAGGACCAAAGAATTGACAACAATGGTGGACCATATGGCCGGTCGTGAGATCCGGATGGCAGAGTTGAAAGAAGTCGTTCAGAAATTGCATGATCAGTTAACTCAACATGGTATTGAGCCAGCAGCCCAAGATCCATTAAAAGACCTGGATTATTTTGACTCATGAATACAGAAAAAGAATCCTTCAAACCTTCTGATTTTACAGCCAGGATCTATGAGAAATTCCTCAAGATCTCCAGGCTGCCGGATCCCGGTCAAACTCGAGTGGCGGAAACCCTTCATAAATTATCCACGATCATCTTGCTGATGGGATTGGCTTCTATCAGCATCACACCTTTTATATTTTCCAACATTCTTAATGGATTAGTTATTACCGGAACGTTCTTAGGATTTTCTCTCCTAGTATATTTCTTCAACAAGAAAGGGAAAGTTAAACTCGCAGCGCATATTTTTGTCTATTCGATTTGGATCATTGATACCGTGATCATCATTTTAAGTGGTGGTTTTTACAGTCCATATCTTTCTGCCTACGTCACTATCTCTGTTATGGGTGGATTGATCCTGGGAGGTTCTGCCGCTTATCATTATGGTGGAATAAGTATCCTTTCAATCTTCCTGATCTTCTTCTTGAATTCTCAGGGGGTAATACCAGAGCCAATCATTATCTTTACACCAATTGCTTTGATCATCATCTCGGTTGTTGGGATCTTCATCCCAGTCTGGACCCTGATCATGGTAATCAATAGATATGAAGATAACTTCAATAAACTGATCGAAAAGGAACAATCCCTATTCCAGACAAATCAGGAACTGACCTGGGAAATTAAAGCCAGGGAAGAAGCTGAAACTTTACGAATTCAAAGCGAAAACAGGTTGCGGTCCGCTTTGATGGATTCTCCCTTTCCAACCATGCTGCATGCAGATGATGGTGAGATCATCCTGGTAAATAATGCCTGGATAGAAAATAGCGGATATACTCCCAGGCAAATTAAGACAATCGACGAATGGCTGAAATATTGTTTCCGTGAAAACGCACCAATAATATCTGGGGAGATCAGTCAGCTCAATCAGTCCACACAGAAACAACGAGAAGGCCATTACACCCTTTATAAAGAGAATGGAACTACACGGACCTGGGTTCTGCGCTTGACACAACTACCAAAACTGCCTGATGGCAGAAACCTGATACTAACCATAGCCTCAGACTTGACTGATCTCATGGAAGTGGAATCAGCCCTTAGAGAAAGTGAGGAGAACCTCTCTAGATTTAGTTTGCTGAGCAATGATGGCATCTGGAATTGGAACCTTTCAACAGATTCTGTACATTTTGATCCACTTTATTACACCATGGCAGGTTATGAAGTAGATGAATTCCCCCACCTCCTGGAGGAGTTCAGGAAAAGAGTTCATCCGGATGATATCGAAAATGTCTTTAAAAATGCGGAAGAACTTTTTGCGGGAAAAATTGACAAGTTTGTGGTTGAATTCAGGTTCTTACGGAAAGATGGGACCTGGCTCTGGATCATGGGGCGGGGAAAGATCACTGAACAGGACGAAAATGGCAATCCCCTTCATTTTGTTGGAACGCATACAGATATCAGCCTCCAAAAATCTGTAGAGGAGAAATTAAGCCATTACCAACTTCAATTGGAAAATATCGTTGCAGATCGGACTCAGCAGCTGAATGAGCGCATCTCTGAAGTTGAGCGACTCAATGCAGCCCTAACGAATATCTTAGACGATTATCAAATCGCCAATGAAAAGCTCTCATCGATGAGCACCAGCCTTTCAGATGCTTATCAGGAATTGGAGTCTTTCACTTACTCAATTTCTAATGACCTCAGAATCCCATTAAATCAAGTGAAAGAGAGTTCAGATACTCTACTCAAGGGATCTCCAGCCAAGCTGGATAAAAAATCCATGGGGTATCTCGAGAACGTTCGGGACAATGCCCTCTTAATGGATAACCTGATAACCGACCTCATTCAATTATCTCTTTTGGGAAGGAAAATAATTAATCCTACCTCGATAGATACTACTTCTTTGGTTGATGAAATAATGAATTCTTTTTCGGACCAGATCAAGAAACGCAAGATCACGATCGATATCAAGGAACTGCCTGATTGTAAAGCAGATGAAAACCTCATAAAAATGGTGTTCCACAATTTGATCAGCAATGCTGTTAAGTTCACCTACAAACAAAAAAAACCTAAGATCAGCATCGGTTACCAACCAGATCAATCCAGCAGTCGAGTGATATATTATGTTAAGGATAACGGCGTCGGATTTGACATGGAACATAAAGAGAAGGTTTTTGAGACATTCCAGCGGCTGCAGACTCAGGATGAGTTCCACGGAACCGGAATCGGATTAACTTTGTCCAAGAAAATCATCAATCGCCATGGCGGCGAGATCTGGGTCGAAGCTGAAGAAAATGGAGGAGCTACTTTCTATTTTGATCTGGAAATGGCTGATGATCAAGCATGAATCGCTCACCGGATACAATGAGTATCGCCGAATTCAAGTAATATCCAGAGAATTGAAAATATGATTCAGCTAAATTTCACACCAGCAATCATACCAGCAATAATCTCCGTTGCATTAGGGATCTTTTCAACGGGGATTCTATGGCGGCGACGGCACAGCCAGGGAGCAATCCCATTGGCTCTGCTTTTCTTCTCAATAACCATCTGGTCGTTTAGTTATACCTTCTTAGTCTCTTCGGTGCAGTTATCATCAAAGATTATCTGGTTAAAGCTCGAATATCTTGGAATTATCCCCTCAACCCTCATCTGGTTGGTCTTCTGTCTCAATTATACAAATAATAAAACACCAAAAAACCAGAGTTATCTTCTAGTGCTAGCTCTGATACCAATAATTACACTGATCCTGACCTGGACCAATGAGTTACATAATTTGATGTGGAGAGAAATCAAGGTTGCCCCTGGTCAGTGGGGATTTCTCGATTTTCAGAACGGCCCCTGGTTCTGGGTTCATTTTGGATATTCTTTTTTATTATTATTGGCGGGTATCTACATCCTGGTGAAAAAGAATTTCAGCTTACCCAAGGAAATGCGCCAGGATATTCAATTTGTAATTGTGGCCGGAATCATACCCGGAATCGCCGAAATTCTCCATTTCATAGGTGTCGATGAGTTCCTGGTCGTTGACTTGACCTCCCTGGGTTTTACCCTGACTGGAATCATTCTCCTCTATGGTTATTATTTCCAGCAATTTATGGATATTGGTCCGATAGCACGCGAGACTACAATTGAAAATTTAGTGGACGGAATTATTGTTATTGATCTTCATGGTCGCATCGTTGATATCAATCCCGCAGCGGAAGAGATCATTAAATTACATCACACCGATGTGATTGGCCGTCCATCTTCAGAGGTTCTCTCGGATCTGAATGATTGGATCGATATGGCGAAAGAAAACCAAACGTCGGAAAAAATCATGGTTATTGGAGGGGAAGAAGAGGAACAACAATTTTTCAATCTCAGTTTTATCCCACTAACAGATTCCAGGGGGAAGTCGGTCGGTTTTACAATCATTTTCCATGATAATACCGAGTCCCATTATTTGAATAAGAACCTTAAGGATCAAACTGATCGCCTGGCTGTTCTGTATGAGATCGGAAAAGCGATTACCAGCACCTTAAAAATTGATGCTCTGCTGGAACTCATCTATACGCAGCTCTCAAAAGTCATCCAGTGTGATGCTTATTTTGTAGCCCTTTATCTACCAGAGACTCACGAAATGGATATCCGCATCCTCTACGATGAGGGAAAGCGGTTTCCCTCTGCCAAAGTTGATGCCAGTGAAGGTTTGTCCAGCTGGGTTGTTGAAAACAAAAAACCTCTTCTCATCCAGGACTTGAGGAAGGAAATGGAATATCTTCCTGTAAAGCCTGTCCTTGTTGGGGAGAAAAGACTTTCCCGTTCCTGGTTAGGTGTTCCATTGATTACTGAAAATCAGCTGATCGGCCTGCTTGCGGTGGCCAGTTATAAACCCAATATGTTTAATAATACCGACAAACTGCTGATGGAGCAAATTGGCCAGCAAGCCGCATTGAGCATTCAGAATGCGCACCATTATGAAGAGGTTACCCGACAGGCAAAATTAGACTCCCTGACAGGAGTCAGCAACCACAATCACTTTATTGAAATCCTCTACAAGGAGAGTCAGGAGGCCCTGTCTGCTAATTCTCCCCTATCGCTGATCATGCTCGATATCGACCATTTTAAACTCTATAATGACACCTACGGACATACTATTGGCGACCAGGTTCTGAGATTAACGGTCCAGGCCATTAAATCCCATATCAAAAATACGGATACAGTTGGGCGCTGGGGAGGCGAGGAATTTGGTATTGTTCTACCCAATGCCACCACATCCCAGGCCAATATGGTTGCCAACCGAATCAGAAGGACACTCTCCGAGCTGCCGTTATTTAACGTGGAAGGCAATACCATTCCAAAACCGACCATCAGCCAGGGCATAGCTACCAGTCCAGAACACACAAGTGATGTGGATGAGTTGGTAGTGATCGCTGACAGGGCGCTTTACCGGGCTAAGGCAAGAGGCCGGGATCAGGTTGCGGTTGGAAAACCTTCCAAACCAGCAGATCCATCTGACTCAAATTCCAACTGAACAGAATCAAACCAAACTGGACCAAACTCACAGCGATATTCCCTCCTATGTTAAAATCGGAGTATGGATCATCGTATTGTGTTTATGGGTACACCGGATTTTTCAGTACCCTCCCTGGTCAAATTGGCAGAGAGATTTCAAGTCACTGGTGTCATTACTCAGCCTGATCGTCCTTCCGGGAGAGGTAGAAAATTCATACCTTCAGCCATCAAAGCTGCCGCGATAAAATTAGGCATTGATATAGCTCAACCTGAAAACGCCAATTCTGATTTTATTCTGGACAAGATCCAGAACTGGAATCCAGATCTTATCTGCGTCGCAGCATATGGGCAAATCCTGAAACCCTGCAGTGCTCGATCTCCCACAATTCGGCTGCCTGAATGTTCATGCTTCACTGTTACCGCGCTGGAGAGGAGCATCTCCGATCAATGCAGCCATACTGCACGGTGATTCCCATACTGGAGTGACGATCATGAAAATGGGACCTGGATTGGATGACGGTCCGATTCTGGCCCAGGAATCAATTCCTATCACATCAAATGAGACTGGGGGTACATTATCTGACCGCCTGGCAATTTTAGGGGCAGATCTATTAGTTAATACAATTCCACCATACCTGGACGGGGCTATCTCTCCTAAACCACAGGATAACTCTCAGGCAACCTTTGCGCCTCAATTGAAGAAGAGCGCCGGGGAACTTAACTTTGAACAGAGCGCTGAATCCCTCTCTCAAATGGTCCGAGCATTTTCTCCCTGGCCCGGAACATTTACCTATTGGAATCAAACAAGATTGATCATTCACCAGGTCCAGGCGGTTTCCGTAACTTCTCCAGGCCCTGGGGTGTTAACCATATATAATGGTCTCCCAGCAATAGGAACCAGTGCAGGGATCCTGATCCTGAATCAGCTCCAGCTGGCTGGAAAGAAAAAAGTCACAGGATCTGCTTTTTTAAACGGAAATTCTGACTGGAATAAATAAATTTATGAAGGAAATTATAAACAAACCTCCCGATTCTTTATTTGTATTTTTACGGCATGGTCAATCCACAGGTAATGCGGAAAAACGCCATCAGGGGCAAGCAGATTTTCCTTTGACTGATATCGGTATTCAGCAGGTTGAACGGCTGGCAGCCGTTTGGTCAGCCGCCGGGACTCAATTCGATCTGGCTGTATCCAGTCCTCAATCCAGAGCCAAACAGACAGCAGAGATCATCACTGGGGTTATAAAAACCAAACTTGAGTTCGATCCTGTCTGGATGGAACGTGATAATGGCGAATTGGCCGGTCTGTTGGAAAAGGAAGCTAAAATCTCTCATCCCCCACCAGATTTCATTTCCCTTCATCAGCCAATTGCCAATACCGGTGAAAGCCAGTGGGAATTATATCTAAGGGCTGCCACAGCAGTAAACAAGCTGGTTAAATATCCTGCGGGGCGATATTTGATCATTTCTCACGGTGGATTTTTGAATATGATTTTACATGCCCTGTCTGGTCATACTCCCCAAGCCAATTTTCAGGGGCCAATATTTCACTTTTCAAATACCGGGTATACATCCGTTCAATACAAACCGGGTAATGATAACTGGATCTTTTTTGATCACAATAACACAAACCACCTCAACAAGTAAAGTAACCCCCAATAACTAATGAAAAAACGATTTCTCATCCTCGGCGCTGGCGCTATCGGTTCCTATCTGGGCGGATCTTTGGCCCTCCATGGACACGAGGTGATATTCCTGGAGAGAGATAAGGACATCACAACTCTTCAAAATCAGGGTATTTTGATGGAGATTGAAGGGGAAAAATATGCTGCTAATTCTCCAGAATTCACCAGCTCCCTGGATCAGGCCCTGAGCCGCAGCTGTGATTTGGTGATATCAGCTGTCAAAACGTATCACCTTGATGCCATCCTGCCGGATTTAATCCGCCTTCGGGATGACCTTCCTCCTCTGCTCTGTTTACAAAATGGTGTTGAAAGCGATCAGATATTGGTTGAAAACCTGGGACAAAATCTGGTCATACCGGGAACCGTCACCTCTGCTGTGGATTGTCCTGGTAAAGGCAATATTGTCGTCAGTAAATTGCGGGGAATGGGGATTGCCGGCAATCATCCTCTTGTTAAAGATCTTGTCCACATTTTCCAGGAAGCCGGCATCAAATGTTCCTTCTACCCTAATCCCGCAGATATGAAATGGTCAAAATTAGTGACCAACCTGCTGGGCAATGCCAGTTCAGCCATTCTCAATTTATCCCCTTCGGAAATCTATTCAGATCGAGCGCTCTACCAGGTAGAACTGGAACAGATCCGGGAAGCTTTATTAATTATGCAAATCCAGGGTATTCAAGCTGTCAATTTACCAGGTGTCCCGGTGAAGATCCTTGCCGCAGTCATCCGATCACTGCCCTCCTGGCTATCTCACCCGTTCCTGGCCAGGATGATCGGGGCCGGGCGTGGGCAAAAGATGCCCTCATTTCACATAGATCTATACAGTGGTAAAGGAAAAAGCGAGGTCGACCAGCTCAACGGCGCGGTGGTCCGAGCTGGGAAAAAATATCAGATCCCAACGCCAGTAAACTTGATTTTGACAGATACTCTTCTTTCTTTGATAAATGGAGATTTGTCTCTGGAAACCTATTCCAAGAGACCTGAAAAATTCCTTCTCCACTTGGAAGCCAGCAAATCAGATTTAAATTAGACCAAAAAATCAGCTGATGATGCCGTAAATCAGCGGAAGTGGGTCCACAGGGTTTTCGCTCCATTGATGGGCCAGAAGCAACCGTTCTTTGGCCTGATCAAATTCCACCTGATTTGCAGCGTGCAGAATAAACAAATCATCCCCTTCTTTGAAGTAGTCTCCAACTTCTCTTAAGATCTCTATCCCCACTGCGTGATCGATCTGATCATCTTTTTTCGCCCGGCCAGCGCCAAGATCTACCGCTGTTTCTCCTACAATGCGGGCATGTATCTGACTGAGGTACCCTGTTTGGGGGGATGGGACAACTTCTATGATCGAAGCCTTGGGGAATTTTTCCGGGTTTTTCACAAATGATACATCACCGTCCTGGGCGGCTACCAGATCAAGGAATTTCTGCCAGGCTGAACCATCATCCAAAGCCTTCTCAGCCTTCTGGCGAGCATCACTGATATCGGTGGCCGCTTCTCCCAGGATCAACATCTGCTCTGCCACATCGAGGCAGTGTTCCACAAAACTTTGAGGACCCCGTCCCTGTAAAGTGTCGATTGCTTCTTTTACTTCCAGAATATTCCCCACTGCGACCCCCAGGGGCTGATTCATATCAGATATCAAGGCAACTGCTTTCCGACCAGCAAGGTGAGCAATATCCACCATAAATTTAGCCAGATCCTTGGCTTCTTCCTGCGTTGCCATAAATGCGCCCAAACCGATCTTGACATCCAGGACAATTGCCTGCGCCCCGGCTGCGATCTTTTTACTCATTATCGATGATGCGATCAAAGGGATGGAATCCACTGTACCTGATACGTCACGTAAAGCATAGAATTTTCCATCGGCTGGCGCAAGAACAGCTGTTTGGCCGGCCAGGACCAATCCAATCTCTTTTAATTGGGACAAAAACTCTTCCTGGGTCAAATTGACCCGGAACCCGGGGATGGATTCCATTTTATCCAGGGTGCCGCCGGTAAAACCTAAACCTCTACCTGACATCTTTCCTACTGGTAATCCGCAGGCAGCTACCAGTGGTTCAACAACCAGGGTGGTTTTATCTCCTACACCTCCACTGGAATGTTTATCCACCGCCAGAGGTACTGCAGAAGATAAATCCAGTGTTTCCCCCGAATTGACCATAGCCATGGTCAAATCAGTGGTTTCCTGAGGAGTCATGCCGTTTAATAAGACAGCCATTGCCCAGGATGAGGCTTGGTAGTCAGGAATGGATCCGTCCGTAAAACCCTGGACAAAATATTCGATCTCTTGCTTGCTCAGGGTCTTTCCATCACGTTTATTAATAATGATATCAACTGCGCGCATTGGAACTCCAAATTAAACTTTATTCATGAGATGATTGTTGATTATACCGTAACAAAAATCATGAAAAAATACTTATTCAGCTGGCATACTTTCTTGGTCCTGGAGTGCTTTTTTATTATTTACCCGGAATATGCCTGTCACGCCCACCAATACAAAGAAACCTCCGATGATAGTCCATGAAGTAATCGGTTCCTGGAGGATCATCCAACCCAAAAGCACTGCAATCACCGGATTAACATAGGCATAGGTAGTGACCAGGCTCGTAGGAAGGGTCTGCAAGGCACTTACAAACGCTGTAAAAGCCAGAATAGAACCAAATAGAAACAGGTATCCCCAGGCCAGCCAGGCCTCAGTTGTTGGCACGGGCAAAGGCTCTTGAACAAGTAATGCGATCAAGACAAAAAACAAACCACCAAACAACTGCTGATAACCTGAACTGACTCCCTTGCTCAAGCTGACAGGCTCCCGGGTTTGTAGAACCAGCCCAGAGGACCAGCTGAAACTCGCCAATAAGACTGCCAGAATAGATAATATATCAGCCCTTACTCCGGACATCAGCAGAGGAAGGCTGAGGATTATGATGCCGCTGAAACCCACAATTAGTGATCCAATTAACAACAATGACGGCATCTTCCTATCCAGGATAGACTCAAATAACGCCACCCAGATGGGTGTACTGGCAACCACCAAGGCCGCCAGACCGGAATCAATTCTCTGTTCAGCAAGGACTACCAATCCATTTCCGCCAATCCAAAGCAGGAAACCTGAAGCGATCAACACTTTAAGATCTTTTCTTCCGGGGCGAATATTATTCCCTCTGATCAAGGCCCATAGAATCAGTATGCCGCCAGCGGCCAGGACCCTGAGTCCGCCAAACCAGAAGGGCTGGAAACCAGACCCGCTGCGAATGCCAATTCGGATTGCCAGATAAGTACTACCCCACACAAAATAAACGATGAAGAGGTTTAGAAGACCGGCCGGGGTTACTTTTTTCTTATTTTCCAAGAAATTCTCCCATACTACTAACTATATTTTGATCATTCCAAAAGCATTGCGTCCCCAAAGGAATAAAAACGATATCCCTCGGCCATGGCCATTTCATATAATCCAAGGATCTTTTCCCTGCCACAAAACGCGCTGACCATCATCAACAAGGTTGATTCGGGAAGGTGGAAGTTGGTCAACATACAATCAACAACCTGGAATTTAAATCCGGGCAAAATGAACAGGTTCGTTTTGCCTTCAAATGGAGATATACCAACACTCATGTTGCTTGTCCGGGCAGCTGTTTCGATGGTCCTTACCGATGTTGTACCCACGGCGATTACTCTGCCGCCATAATTTCTGGTCTGATTGATGAGGCGAGCAGTCTTCTCCGAGAGTTGGCACCATTCCTGATGTATCTTGTGATCCATAGGATCTTTTTCATGTACTGGCGCAAAGGTATCCAGGCCTATATGAAGGGTGACTTCAGCAATTTGGATCCCTTTTTGTTTGATCTTATCCATCAAGTCTGGCGTAAAATGCAGGCCAGCTGTCGGTGCAGCAGCTGACCCGGGTTCCCTCGCATAAACAGTTTGATAACGCTCAGGTTCATCAAGATGTTCATGAATATATGGTGGAAGAGGGACGTTCCCTATTTTCTCAAGTAAAGGTTCAATAGGTTCCTCAAACCGGATCCTTCTTAATGATTCACCAAGGTCCGCCTCAATATACACCACTGGTCCATCATCAACAAGGATCCTGGTGCCAGGTCTGATTCCCTTTCCGCCAACCATTGCCTCCCAGGTATCCTCTTCCAGCTCATGTAGAAGCAGAAGTTCAGCTTTTCCCCCGGTGGGTATCTTTTTTGCAAATAATCTCGCCTGAATAACCCTGGTTTGATTGATAACAAGCAGATCATTTTTTTTCAACTGTCCCACAAGCTGATGGAAAAGGCAGTGGTCCACACTCCCTCTCTCTCGGTTGTAAACCAGCAAACGGGATGAATCGCGCGGATAAACCGGTTGCTGGGCGATATATTCCTTTGGTAAGTTGTATGAGAAATCAGATGTCTTCAAAATTGCACTTCTTATTTTCTAAATATTTTCAGCAGGATATTGAGGAGGACAGTAATCACTACTGAGATCAGAAGGGAAGATACCAGTGGGACGGCGCAGGTGAAATTACCTCTTTTGAATACAAAATCTCCTGGCAATTTTCCAAGAGAAATATTGAATTTTGCAGCCAGGAATAACAAACCAGCAACAACTAAAAGCACCAAAGCAAATACAGCCACCACACGGGCCAATGGCATCAAATCCATAAATCCTCAGCTAATTAATCTGGGTTGAACAGTGTCCAGGGGGGGTTCCACACCCAAATGGATATACCCCTGTTGGGTGGCTACCCTGCCCTGCGAAGTTCGCTGCATAAATCCTAACTGCAGTAAATACGGTTCGACAACATCCATAATCGTGTCCGGATCCTCGCGGATAGATGCTGCGATTGTCTTTAAACCTACCGGACCTCCTTGATACTTTACAACAATTGCATGGAGAACACGGCGATCCATAGAATCCAATCCCTTTTCATCGATTTTCAACAATTCCAGGGCCTGCTGGGAAATTCCAGCAGTGATCACTCCCTCACCCCTGACCTGCGCGAAATCCCTAACCCTTCGCAGAAGCCGCAGGGCAACCCGGGGTGTACCGCGAGAACGAGAAGCTATTTCTTCAATGCCAGATGGTTCGTATGGAACTTTAAGTTGTGCCGCTGCTTTGTGAATGATTTGCTCGACAGCATCTGTGGTGTAATAATCCAAACGATATACGGCCCCAAATCTGGCCCGCAATGGGGCTGTTACCAGTGCCAGCCTGGTAGTCGCTCCTACTATTGTAAAGCGTGGCAGCTTCAAGCGCACAGAGCGGGCAGATGGCCCTTTACCGATGATGATGTCCAGGGAATAGTCTTCCATAGCTGGATAAAGGACTTCTTCCACCGCCCGTCCCAATCTGTGGATCTCATCAATGAACAAGATATCCCCTTCGTTTAAATTGGTCAGGATCGCCGCCAGATCCCCCGCTCTTTCGACAGCAGGACCGGAAGTGATCTTAATATGAACACCCATCTCATTGGCCAGAATATGGGCCAAGGTAGTCTTTCCCAACCCCGGGGGACCATAAAAAAGAACATGGTCCAATGCTTCCTCTCTGTGCTGGGCCGCGGAGATTAAAATCTCAAGATTCTCCCGGATAATATCTTGTCCGATCATTCCATTTAATGATTTAGGGCGAAGCGCATAATCCAGATGGTCTCCAGGGTTAGAATCTGAATCCACCAGACGGTTTGGTTGTGTATCATCCATGTCTAAGATTATACCGAAGGTGGACCTAAATGCGTAGCAATGTGGGAGAAAAAGATACATCAGGATATAATCAGCTTGAATAAAAACCAGGTATCGATACAGGATATTGGATTTTGATCTACAGGAGACAACCATGAACACGATTTACGAATCCACTCACCCGCTTGTTGTCGATAAATTAACCAGACTTCGCGATAAAAATACTGAACCAAAAAAGTTCCGCGAACTGATCCGTGAGATATCTGCTTTGTTGGCTTATGAAGCCACAGCGGACCTGGCAATTGCCCCCAAAACCGTTGAAACACCCCTTGCTGAAACAACCGGCATGGAATTGAAACAGACGATCGGCCTGGTTCCCATCTTACGATCTGGATTAGGTATGGTGGAGGGTATCTGGGGTTTGATGCCCAGTGCGGAGGTATGGCATATCGGATTGTACCGCGACGAACAGACCCTCCAACCGGTCCAATATTACAATAAATTGCCACTTGAACCGACTGTCTCGATTTGCATGGTGCTCGATCCGATGCTGGCGACCGGAGGATCAGCCGTAGCCACAGTTGATATATTAAAAGACTGGGGAGTACAGAAAATCAAATTCCTGGGAATCCTGGCCGCGCCAGAAGGCGTTGAAGCAATGCAAAAAGCGCATCCCGATGTTCCTCTTCACCTGGCTGTGATTGACAGCCATTTGAATGATCATGGTTATATCGTGCCCGGACTGGGAGATGCCGGAGATAGACAATTTGGCACTGGATGACAACAGGTATCAATATTTTTTCAGAATATAAAAAGAGGCTTCTTTATCAGAAGCCTCTTTTTTTCTATTTGTGATTGATCAAGTCAGGCCGCAGCCTCTGTGATCTGGATGAAGGCATCAGCTTTTAAGCTAGCGCCGCCTACCAGGGCCCCATCAATATCCGGCTGCTGAAAGTATTCTTTGGCATTGGCCGGTTTTACAGAACCTCCGTACAGGATCCGAACTTGATCTGCAGCTGCTCTTGAATAGAGGGAAGCTAGTACATCCCGGACGTGGTTCTTGATGACTTGATTGGCACCCTCTGCAGTAGCAGCCTTGCCAGTGCCAATTGCCCAGACTGGTTCATAAGCAACCATCATTTGGCCAAGCTCCTCAGCATTTACTTCTTTCAGAGCTTCAACTAACTGACGTTTTACTACTTCACCGGTTTTTCCTGCTTCGTTTTCTTCCAATGTCTCACCAACACAAAGGATTGGTTTTAAACCTGCTTTTAAAGCAGCCAGGACCTTTTTGTTAACCGCATCATCAGTATCCTGGAAGTAGGCTCTGCGTTCCGAATGCCCCAGGATCACATATTCAGCGATCTCAGCAACCATTCCAGGTGAGATTTCACCCGTGTATGCACCCTGCTCTTCCCAGAACAAATTCTGAGCGCCAAGATCAATCTTTGAATCTTTGACCAGGTTGGATACCAGCGCCAGAGCAGTGAATGGCGGGCAGATCACACTATCAACATTTTTTATGCTGTCCAATCCCGGTATCAGTTCGACGACCAGGTCCGTTGATTCTTGGATTGTTTTATGCATTTTCCAATTTCCCGCAACACATGCTCTCCGCATTCATCCTCCATCAAATTATTATTCTGGTTGTAATCGTAATTCTTCCCTGATCCAGGCTGGTAAATTCTCAAAATACTCTAGTTCCAGCAATAAGTCCCTGGCTTCTTCAAAACGGTCCTGGGCAAAAAGGATATCCGATTTAAGCAAGTATGCTTCTAATAGATCCGGCCGTTCCGCAATAACCTGCTCGACCAGCCGTTCAGCAACATCTACTCTACCGCTCAACAAAGCCCTGCGGGATTCGAGCAAATGCAGCAAAGCCGGATCAAGTTCAATATCCTGATTGCTGGAGAGGACTTCTAAAGAAAAATCCTCAAACGCGGCATGGTATAGCGCTTCACCGATCTTATTTTTCAATTCTTCAGGCGGAATCGGCGAACCAAGCTGCTCAACCTTCAGGTAACTATAAGCTGCGTAAGTCCAGATATTAATATCTGTCAGTTTATCACCCAATTCCAGGATGATTTCAGGATTTCCTTCAGCCAGCTGATACGCTTTCTGGAAAGCATCCCTGGCCAATTGGGGGCGATTGGCGTCCAGGTAAGCAACGCCCAGCGTATATCGCAGGAATGGATCCTGTGGATCTTCCCTGATCTGTTCATTTAGGCTTTGGATTTCGCTCAATGCTGGATCAGACCGGAAATTGGCTTCCTGTGTCAGCGTTTCCGAGGCAATCAAATCAGGTCCTGGTGCTTCAAGAGCATTTTGATAAATAGACCAACCAAGACAGACTATTACCAGAGCTGGTGCAGCCATCCACCAGATCCAGCCCGGGACCCCTTTTTTCTTGTCCTGCTGCTCTGTTTTTTCTTTCTCAAATACCTTTGTTTCAGCAAATTCTTTTTCAGCCTGGACTCTTTCCAGTGTCTGTTTCCGGGCATCTGCATGTAATGCCAGTGTGGGTGCTTCACCATCAGATGGATGATCCTTGATGAGGGTATCAAATGCTTGAAGGAAGGCAGCCATCATCTCTGAGACGTTGGCATATCTATCCTCACGTTTTTTGGCAAGTGCCTTTAAGAGAGCTCGCTCCATTTCTTCATTCAGATCTGGATTCATGTCCCGCGGTAAAGGCAGTGGGCTGTATATATGGTCATGGATCACAGAAAAAGGAGTGTCTGCCTGGTAGGGTACCTCTCCCACCAACAGCTCATACATCATCACACCCAGGGAATAAATATCCGTTCCGCTATCCAGATTCCCCAAACCTTTGGCCTGTTCTGGTGAGATGTAATGGGGAGTGCCCATCATCATCTGTCCAGAAAGGGTTGTCTGGCTGGTTTCAGCGATTCTTGCCAGACCAAAGTCGGCCAAATAAACACCGCCGGCTTTGTCCAGCAGCACATTGGACGGTTTTACATCCCTGTGCAAAACACCTTCCTGGTGGGCATATGCCAGAGCAGAAGAAATCACCCGGAAAATATGGCGAGTTTCCTTATAAGTTAGTTTGTTTTTTTCTAGACGGGCCTTTAAGGTTTCCCCCCGAACATATTTGAGAACCAGGTAAGGACGATCTTCATGTTCAGAAAAGTCGTAGATCGGGACGATATTAGGATGTTCAAGTTTTGCAACAACTTTGGCTTCTCGTTCAAACCGTTCCAGGAATCCGGGGTGCTCCATAAAAGCAGGATGCAGGGCTTTAATGGCAACATATCTATCCAAACTCGGATGGTATGCCTTGAATACAGTGGCCATGCCACCTTTACCAAGTTTCTCTACCAATCGATAGGGACCTACATTCTCACCAATGACAAACGGCATTTTCCGTGCTCCTTAAAATCATTCCTGATTATACCTTATCGAGCCCACCGCACCTGAGTAACTGGAGTCAGTTATTCGATTGTAAACCATCCCGGGCTTGCCTATACGGTATCTAACAAAACAGTAAAGCATTTCAATCCAAAAACAAAAACCTCATTATATAAATGAGGTTTTTTCATCCGGGATACAGGTAAAGTTTAGCCAATATCTTCGGATTCACCTATCCCGTAAATCCCTGCTTTGAGAACTTTTAACGGCAGTAAAGCACATTTCAGTCGAACAGGTCCAAGTTCTATACCCAGGTTTTCAAGAATATCTTCTTTAGATAATTCCTTTAATTCAGCTATGCTTTTACCAATGATCGATTCCATTAATAAATCTGCTGACGCCTGGGAAATGGCGCAACCTTCACCGCTGAACATGGCTTCGGTGACTATGTCATTCTCATCCAGTCGAACATCTATCTGAATATGATCACCACAAGCAGGATTATCATCCTCATAGGAAATATCATGTGGATCCAACACACCCCGGTAATGAGGTGTTTTATATCGCTCGATGATCAATTCCCTGTAAAAGTCTTCCATAGCTTCATCCTATTAGGTCACTCAGGCAAATATATCTTTTACTTTCTGGATCCCCTCAACCAACCGATCCACTTCTTGCTTTGTGTTATACAAGTAAAAACTGGCCCGGGATGTTGCTGGTAAATTAAATTTTATATGCAGTGGTTGGGCACAATGATGACCTGCCCGGACAGCGATTCCCTTGCTGTCAAGGATTTGAGCCACGTCATGAGGATGGATATCCTTGATATAAAAGGCAACTACACCACCCTTCTCCTCAATACCAGGTCCAAGAATGTGAAGATCCGGAATCCTTGATAGTTCTTCCATGGCATATCCGGTCACACTGCGTTCATGCCTTTCTATTTGATCCATCCCAAGGGCTGATAAATAATCAACTGCTGCGCCAAATCCTACTGCTTCCGCAATTGCTGGTGTTCCGGCTTCAAATTTGTGGGGAAGATCATTGGTTTTAAAAGACCGCAGTTCAACTCGTTTGATCATTTCACCGCCACCCAAGAAAGGCGGCATCTTTTCCAGAAGTTCTTTCCGCCCAAATAAGGCGCCAATACCTGTTGGACCGCACATCTTATGGGCCGAAAAAGCATAAAAATCCACATCCAGGCTGCTTATATCGATTGGAAAATGAGGTACCGCCTGAGCGCCATCCACCAATGTCACAGCGCCGGCTGATTTTGCATCCCGCAGGATTTCTTCCACAGGATTGACCGTCCCGAGCACATTGGACATATGGGTAATTCCCAGCAGTTTTGGCCCTTTTTTCAATAGCTGCTGATAGATATCCAGGTCAAGGAGCCCAGTTGGTGTTACAGGGATAAAATCCAGTTCCAGATCGAGCTGACTTGCCAGGATCTGCCAGGGAACCAGATTCGAATGATGCTCCATTTCTGTAAGCAGGATCAGGTCACCAGCTTTCAGGAAAGCCCTTCCCCAAGAATAAGCCACCAAATTGATAGCTTCAGTTGTATTACGCGTGAATATTAATTCATCGGAAGATGGGGCATTGATAAAGTCCGCGATCCTCTCACGAGCACTTTCGTAAGCGTAAGTCGCCTCTTCAGCCAGTTTATGGATACCGCGGTGAATATTCGCATTGGTATTCCTATAATAGGCACTCATTGCATCTATGACTGCATTTGGTTTTTGGCTGGTAGCGGCGGAATCCAGGTATGTTAAGGGAACACCAGGATGGACTTCTCGTGTTAAAACGGGAAAATCCTCTCTGACCTTCATTACGTCATAACCTGAAGTTATTTTGGCAGCCATAGTCCTCTGCTCCCGGTGATTGTTCAGTTCAAGGGAGAAAGTAATTTATCTGGCCCGGCGTCTTTGCATAGGCTTGCGGATATTCTGAGAACCGATCGCACACCACAATACACGATCTGGTACCATCCACCCATCTGTTAAATAGACATTCTTGTGAAATTGCACAGCAACTTTTTTATGCCCTCTTTTTACGACCACACCTTCTAACCAGTCTCGGACGCGGTCGTCTTCAAAATCGTGATCACAAAGTACTTCAACGTGATCTCCAATCTCGAATTTCATATCACTTGAGGGGGGTGCTGAAAATGGAACTGTTGACAAGATTTCCTCCATCTTTATTAATAACATGACAATTCTATCAGGCTTCATCAAAATGTGAATAGTAAAGCCTGCTTATTGATCGATTTTAAGCCTTGAGTCGGGCTTTAATATTTGACCAGAGTGCTTCTCGTACTTCTGGGATCGAAAACCTCGTCAAAATATCATCAAAGAATCCTTGTATAACCAGCTGCTCTGCTTCCTGTTTAGGAATACCTCGGGATAGCAAATAAAAGAGCTGCTCCTGGTCAATCTTACCTACTGTGGATCCATGAGTACAGCGGACATCATTATTGAGGATTTCTAATCCGGGAATGGAATCCGCTCGCGCAGATGGATCAAGGATCAGGTTTCGATTAGCCTGGTAGCCATCAATATGCTGTGATCCAGGAGCGACATAGATCATTCCCCGCCAAACAGACCGGCTTTTCCCATTCAATGCACCTTTGAAGAGCAGATCACTGGTTGTCCAGGGTGCCAGGTGCCGCTGCAGGGTGTTATAAGTCAAGTGCTGGTTTTGGTCCGCAAAGAATAAACCAGATACACGGCCTTCTGCACCTTTACCTATCAGGTCTACTGAGACAAAATGCTTGCAAAGGGCAGATCCCAGGGCACTGATCTCCCATTCCAGAGTGCCATCTCTCTCTACCAGGGCTTTTTTATGACCAAAACTCCACACTGAAGGACCATAATTCTGCAATTCGGTGATATGGAGATGCGCATTAGGACCCACAAATAATTCCAAGTTCTCCCCTGCCAGGGAAATTTCAGATTGCTCTCCCCGGGAGAGGGTTTCCTGCATGTAATTCAAAGATGCTCCCTCTTCCAGGTAAATAACTGTCTGGAAAAAATGAGCCGTGCCCTGACCTGATGCAGTGCTTATGCCAAAGACAGGTTCTTCAACCTGAACACCCTTTGGCACATAAATAAATAAACCAAATTCAGCAAATGCTCCGACAGCCGAAGCAAATAGCCCATCCCGTGGAGATACAACTTTTCCCAGAACTTTTTCTACCAGTTCTGGATATTCAGATGCTGCAGCACTCAAACTGCTCAGGATCACTCCCTTTTGCTTGAGATCAGCAGAAATATTAATCTGCACTCCAGAATGATCCAGCACTAAAGAGGACTTGCCAGAAATAACTTTTTCATTAAGAACACCAGTGGCTACTCCAGATTCATCTGATTTCTTCAATTGACCGTTGGGCAGCTGGATTGATCCAAAATCTAATCCCTTTAAAGACGTTCTGCGCCAGGCTTCATCCTTGATGGTTGGAAACGGAAGCTCTTGATATACATCCCAAGATTCGGTTCTGAAATTTCGCAGTACCGGGGCCAGCTCCTCTGAATCATGGACCATTTCACGCGTAAAGGAAAATCCCTGTAGTGGTTGTTTTCTCGCCATAAATATCCTTCGTCAGCCGATCGATCCTTCCATTTGCAGCTGGATCAAGCGGTTCATTTCAATTGCATATTCCATGGGCAGCTCTTTGACAAGTGGCTCGATGAATCCCGAAACCACCATGCTGGTAGCTTGCTCTTCATTTAATCCTCTGCTCATCAAATAAAAGAGCTGCTCGTCTTCTACCTTGGAAACAGATGCTTCATGCCCAATATTCACATCCTGTTCATCCACCTCAATATATGGGTAAGTATCGGACCGGGAATGATCATCCAGCAGCAGAGCGTCGCATACGACGTTGGATTTAACATTGGTACTTCCCTTATTGACCCGCAGCAAACCGCGATAGGAAGCCCGACCGCCATCCTTGCTGATCGATTTTGAGATTATCTTGCTGCTAGTATCCGGGGCCAGGTGAATAACCTTACCGCCAGTATCATGTTGTTGACCCTTTCCAGAGAAGGCCATCGACAGGATCTCCCCATGAGCGCCTTTGCCCACTAATAGACAAGATGGGTACTTCATCGTCACCTTGGATCCCAAATTGGCATCCACCCATTCCATTGTGCCATTTTCTTCAACTCTCGCCCGCTGGGTCACAAGGTTGTAGACATTATTGGACCAATTCTGGATCGTTGTGTAACGGACACGGGCATCTTTCTTGACAATGATTTCAATCACACCAGAGTGGAATGAATCGGTGGTATATGTCGGCGCTGTGCAGCCTTCCACATAATGAACCTGGGAGCCTTCATCAGCGATGATTATTGTGCGCTCAAACTGTCCGATATTGGCAACGTTCAACCTGAAATATGCCTGAAGCGGGAGATCCACTTTTAATCCCGGCGGGATATAGACAAATGATCCTCCCGACCAAACCGCGCTGTTTAGAGCGGCATATTTATTATCTGTGAATGGTATTATTTTCCCGAAATATTCCCGGAATAATTCAGGGTGTTCTTTCAGGCCATCCTCTATACTCTTAAATAAAACACCCTGCTCTGCCAGCGTCTCATGAATGCTGTGGTAGATCATCTCTGATTCATATTGAGCGCCAACACCAGCCAGGAACTTTTGTTCCGCCTCCGGAATACCCAGGCGGTCAAATGTGTTTTTTATCGAATCCGGGATATCATCCCAGGATTTTGCTTCATCTTCAGTGGGTTTGACATAATAAAAGATATCATCCAAGTCGAGGGTTGAAAGATCGGGTCCCCAGGTTGGTGTAGGTCTGGCTTGAAAATGTTCCAGGGCTTTGAGGCGGAATTTTAACATCCATTCCGGCTCTTCTTTCATCCGGGAGATATCCCTGACTATATCTTCATCCAATCCTTTCCTGCTCTTAAATACATGAACTTCAGGATCTTTGAACCCGTACTTATAATCACCAATACTTTGAATTAATTTCTCGTCTGTTGACATGAGAAAAACTCCTGAACAAATAACTTAGGAAATACTGAAATGAAACCGATCAGGCAGCGTGTTTTTCCCGAAGCCACTCATAACCTTCTTCTTCCAATTTGAGTGCCAGCTCAGGTCCGCCAGATTGAACGATCTTGCCATGAAGCATCACATGGACAAAATCCGGTTTAATGTAATTTAAAATTCGCTGATAATGAGTGATCACCAGAACACCATGATCTTCTGTGCTGATCGCATTTACGCCATCAGCCACGATCTTAAGAGCGTCAATATCGAGTCCGGAATCTGTTTCATCAAGAATCGAAATTTTCGGTTCCAGGGTGGCCATTTGAAGGATCTCGACCCGCTTTTTCTCTCCACCAGAAAATCCATCATTTAGATACCTGCCCGCAAATGTTTCATCCATTTTTAGGAGAGCCATTTTTTCCTTGAGTTTCTTCCTAAAATCAGGAATGGAAATACCCTTGTCCTCCGGGTCCTGGTACCTTCGATGTGCGTTAATGGCAGTGCGCAGGAAATTCGCGACGGAAACACCCGGGACTGCTACTGGATATTGAAAAGCTAAAAATAAACCTAGTGCAGAACGTTCATTGGGATCAAGATCCAATATATCCCGGCCATCAAGGGTTACTTTCCCTTTGGTGACAGTATATTTTGGATGCCCCATCAGGGCATAAGCCAGGGTAGATTTTCCGGTACCATTTGGTCCCATTACAGCATGGACTTCTCCGGATTTGATAGTTAAGATTCACACCCTTTAAGATCTCAGTGTCCTCTACATTGACATGAAGATCTTTGATTACTAACTCAGACATGATGACATGACTCCATTACTTTTTTTCGCTTTTCAGCGCTTTTTTTGACAGGAAAAATTGTAGCATAGATGCCCAGATAAGTCAATATTTTAGATAATTATCATATAAATTATTGACATAACAGGGGTTCGATGATAGACTTTTGATGATAGTACGTCTAAAAAAAGGATTAAATGAGCAATAACACGCGCAATAGAGTACTGCGTTCACTACTCCTCAATCAAAAGAGGACTGTCAACGAATTAGCGGAATCTGTGGATATTAACCCGATCTCTGTTCGCCACCATGTGAATAAATTGGAGGCAGAGGGATTGATCCAGTCTGCAGAAGAACGACATGGAGTCGGTCGTCCCCACCTGGTTTTCAGCCTTACACCAAAAGGGATGGAACAATTTCCCCAGCGTTATTTACAGCTGACGTTAAGATTGCTTGAACAATTTAAAATCAAGTTTGCCTGAAAAGGTTCTTGGAAAAATATTCAAAGAAGTTGCTGAGGGTATCGCCGGCGAGCTGACCAAAGATATCAACCTGGATGATCTCGATCTCAAAGAACGGCTGGAACTTCTCCAGGAAGTGCTGACCACAGAAGGTTTTATGGTCACACTAGAAGAGGATGAAGGGGACTTTTATATTGTTGAAGCCAGCTGCCCTTACCATCATGTGGGAGAAGATTACCCAGAAATTTGCGTTGTGGATCAAGAATTAATCGCTCACTTCACCTCCTCCACCCCCAAGCGGGTTGAATGTATTCTGGATGGAGACAAACAGTGTAAATACAGGATTAGTGGGAAACCCGAAAAGGTATAGGTTATGATCGTAGATCAGTGGCACCTTGGAAAAGCCGATCGTGGATTGGCTGAGACACTTCATATCGGTCTTCAGGCTGTGATGGATCCTGAACTGGGGATGAATATAGTCCAATTGGGTTTGGTCAGAAATGTTCAGATCAAGGACGGCGAAGCGCTGGTGACCATGATCCTGACCACTCCTTTCTGTCCCTATGCTCCCCAACTTATGGAAGAGTGTCGGGCCAAAACCGAAGAAGTACTGGGCATTCCTACAAAGATTGAAATGGGACGGGAATTTTGGGACCGATCTATGATGGAAGAGGATGCCATCGACTGGGGTTTATACTAAAACAAATCAAATTTCAGCCCTATCTGTGTTAATATCATAAGAAATGCCACACCCCTTCCCGACATCCAAGGATGGGGTTTTCTTTTATTTTGAATAACACGTTTATGAAACCATCACTGCAAGTTTTAACTGAATTTGAAATACAGAAGATCACCCAGGAAGCGATTAGTGTGCTGGAAAATCCTGGAATTAGAGTGTTGAATTCGGAAGGACTTGAGCTTTTATCAGCTGCAGGGGCAAGAATCAATCATAATGACATGATTGCCTCAATTCCTGAAAGGATCATCCGGGATACCCTGAAAAGCTGTCCGCCAGCATTCTCACTCTATAATCTAAAGGGAGATCCTGTAGTTGATTACGGAAGCAGTAGATCTTTCTATACTCCCGGTTCATCTGCTTTATATATCCTGGACTCTCAAACCCGACAAACCCGCAAGGCAATTACAACAGACCTGGTGCAATTTATTAAATTAGTGGAATGCCTTCCCCAGATCGATGCCCAGAGCACGGCTATAGTATCAAGTGATGTCCCAGATGGGATCTCTGATCTATACCGTCTCTACCTGGCACTACTTTTTATGACCAAACCCATCATCACCGGAATATTCATAAAAGAAAACTGGAGAGTAATGAAGGAGCTGCTTGCCACAGCCGCCGGAGGACTCCAGGCCCTCCAAGAAAGGCCTTTAGGTATTTTTGATATATGCCCCTCATCACCGTTGACATGGAGTGATATCAGCTGTCAGAACATCTTGGATAATGTTCGTTCCGGGATTCCGATCCAGATCGTTGCCATGCCCATGGCAGGAGCCACCTCACCGGTCACTCTGGCAGGCACGCTTGTTCAGCATACTGCGGAATGCTTAAGCGGGATCATAATAGCCCAGTTGGCTTGTAATGGCTCCAAGGTTGTTTGGGGTGGTTCAGCTGCGATTTTTGATATGAAACATGGTACTGCACCAATGGGTGCCCCCGGTACCTGGTTAATAGCTTCTGCCTATGCGCAAATAGGTAAATCTTTGGGCTTACCCACCCAGGCCTATCTCGGTATTTCAGATGCTAAAATCGTTGATGCACAAGCTGGTATGGAATCCGCTGCCGGAGCTCTGCTTGGTTCACTGGCGGGTGTGAATATGATTTCTGGAGCGGGCATGCTGGCCTATGAAAATTGCCAAAGTCCGGAAAAATTGATCCTGGACGCTGAAATAATTGGGGCAATCACACACTTCTCAAAAGGAATCCAATTCCGGGATGATCCCCTGGCCAAGGACCTGATCAGAGAAGTGGGTTTCAAATCTGATTTCATTTCCCAGGAACATACATTACGCTGGTTCAAGGAAGAAGCCCACTACCCCTCCGAGGTGGTCGATCGGCAACCCCTTGATCTCAAAAACCAGGCTGACCGTCTGACGGCCTGGGACCGGGCTCAGGACCAATTACAGAATATAATCCCTACTTATCCCGGCCCGAGGCTGCCTGCTGATACACGATCCGAGTTAAAAAGGATTACAACCAGTGCAGCACGATCACAGGGCATGGACCTACTTCCCTCCCTCCCCGAATTTGATGATTAAGGGCATAATCCTACCTCAAAATTCTCCCCCAAAATCATTTAAATACGTGTTGATCAATAGGATTCACACCACACTTAAGCACCCTTCCCAAATACTTCTATCTATGTTAAACTCTCCCTCGGTCATCTAACAAATTTACTTTCCGTTTCCAGCGTGCTGACCACACTGTCTGGAGACAAACCCGTGGAAAGGAGGATATGATGCGAGATTATGAACTCGTTATTATCGTTACCCCGGAAATTGATGAAACCGCTACGGCGGAAGTTGTAGACAAGGTAAAAACCTGGATCACTGAAGCAGGGGGATCCATCGAGTCTTCAGAAGAATGGGGAAGACAAAAACTGGCTTATCTGATCCGCAATCAAAAAGAAGGCCAATATTTCCTCTTCAACCTCAAACTAGAACCAACCACAATTGTAAATCTGGAACGCAATTTCCGTTTGCAGGAATCAATTTTGCGCTTCTTGATTATCAATCGGGATGACTGATCGATTTCGATCAGCTGTCAGATCCAGTGACTATTTCCTGGATCTATTTTCCCTGTTACACGGAGGCAGTTTATGGCCAGAGGTCTGAACAAAGTCTTACTCATCGGCAGATTGGGACATGATCCCGAAATGCGTTATACCCCTTCCGGAAAACCGCTCACAAAAATCCGCCTAGCAACGGATCGGAGCTGGACTACGGCTGAAGGTGAGAAGAAAACCGAAACAGAGTGGTTTAATATCGTCGCCTGGGGAAAATTAGCTGAAATATGCAATCAATACTTGTCAAAAGGCCAGCAAGTGTACATTGAAGGACGTTTACATACTCGGCGCTGGCAGGATGATGAGGGTGCCAATCATTCAGCTGTTGAAGTAGTTGCCCAAGAAATGATCATGTTTGATGGTCGTTCCGGAGATGAGGTAGCTGAAGAAACTCCAGCGGAAGATGAATACCCGTTCTAATTTACATAAGAGATATTTTTAAGGAGTACCACATGGCAGAAAGAAGAAGTTACGAGCGTGAGGAATACCAAACGGATAGACAGTGCAGATTTTGCGCAAATCCCAAAATGCAGATCGATTATAAGGACATTGAGACCCTGAGCCGCTTCGTGAGCGACCATGGCAAGATTCGTTCCCGCCGCCAAACCGGTACCTGCGCCAAACATCAGCGTGCACTGGCCCGGGAGATCAAACGGTCCCGTCACCTGGCATTGCTTCCCTTTACAGGTGAATCGCTCCGCTAGGTTTTTATATCAGCAAAGTCAATCTAGTTAGAAAAAAAGAGTAAACTTATGCCGCCACAAAATAAAAAATTCCTCGCGCAGAAGGAGAGAGAAGACCGCCAGAAGCGCATCATTATCATTGCAACAATTTCAATCCTTGTAGTAGTTTTTGGCCTGGTAGCTTACGGTGTATTTGACCGCTTTGTGCTTACTCCCAAAACGACAATCATCGAATTGGAAGGTAAGAATATCAACGCCACTGAATTTGACCAACAAATCCGGTGGAGAAGGCGCAATATGATCGTAGATATCGATCAGATGCTTATGACCTTCCAACAACTGGGAGGAACGCCGGAAGTATTTGCTTATATCGAACAGCAGTTAATGCTATCCGTCACATCACTGCAGCAGCCTCTCATGATCGGACAAGAGGTTTTAAATGCGCTCATGCAGGACATCATCCTGCAAGTTGAAGCAGAAAACATGGGCATAGTTGTTGATGATGCCCGTATCGACCAGGAAATCCAGGAAGCGTTTGGTTTTTATGCTAATGGGACACCTACTCCTGCTGTCACGCAGGCGCCAACAGCTACTCCAGAGACCGATAATGGGCCAGCTATTACGGCTACACCGCTCCTGCAGCCAACTGAATATACTGAAGATTTATTTAACAATAACTTCCAGGAGTTCCTGGACAGTATAAAACTTGAAGGTATCTCTGAGAAAACCATCCGGCAGATCATCAGGACATCCATCATCCGCCAGGAGATCATCGATATCGTCAGCGCAGATGTGGAACAGAAAGCGGAACACGTCTGGATTCGCCATATCCTGGTTGAAGAAGAAGATACAGCCAAAGAGGTTCTTGCCAAATTAGCAGATGGAGAGGACTTCGCCGATCTGGCAGCAGAATACTCTCTTGATACCTCGAATAAAGAAAATGGCGGCGACCTGGATTGGTTCCCCCGGGGCCAAATGGTACCGGCCTTTGAAGAAATCGCTTTTTCACTCGAGGTTGGTGATATCAGCGAACCGGTTCAGACCGATTTTGGTTGGCATATTCTCGAATGTCTGGGAAAAGATGATCTACTGCTGGATCCTACCACCTACGAACAGCTTCGCAATCAGGCTTACAGTGATTGGTTTACTGAGAAAGAATCCCAGTATCAACCCATCATCAATGAAGATTGGAACAAGTATGTTCCCACAGAACCAGCCTTACCCCAGGAATATCTATCTTATATTCAATCACTCACAATGGAACAGCCTCAGCTTCCACCAGATATTCCAGCAAGTGAGTAACAAAAAAAACCTCGCAATTAATTGCGAGGTTTTTTTATTATCATTTTTCAGCAGTTTATACTTTATGCCCTAAATAATGTCGTTTTAATTATCAATTCGATCCCATTTTAGGAGAGTACTTTTTTTATCAGTTTACATCAGAGGAATGCCATTGTTTTTGAATTATTAACAGGTCTTGAATGCCTTTGGCAGCTATATCAAGCAGGGCATCTAACATTTCTCTGGAGAAGGTCGCACCTTCACCAGTTCCCTGGATCTCGATATACTCTCCAGCCTGATTCATGACAATATTCAAATCTGCCTCAGCCCGGGCGTCCTCCTCATAATTTAGATCTAAAACCGGTTCCCCATCGATCAGGCCGACACTGATAGCCGCAACCGGTGATAAATAGACATCGGCTGGGATCTCTCCCCCATCAACAAGTTTCTGGATGGCCATTGATAGAGCAGCATATCCGCCGGTGATGGATGCTGTCCGTGTTCCCCCATCCGCCTGGATAACATCACAATCCACGATCAGAGTCCTTTTCCCGAGCAGTTCCAGATCAAAAGCAGCCCTTAATGATCTGCCAATGATCCGTTTTATTTCTTGCGTTCGTCCACTTAATCCCCTTGTTTCCCTTTTTACCCTGGTTGTTGTTGAACGTGGCAAAAGGGCATACTCAGCCGTGATCCATCCCCGGGTTGATCCTTCCTGATCCATCCAGGCCGGGACAGAATTCTCAACGCTGACATTACATAATACTTTGGTCTTTCCAATGGAGATCAAAACCGATCCTTCTGGGAATTCAACGTAATCCGGCATTATACTTACGGGGCGGAGTTGATCATACCCGCGTCCATCATTCCTCGACATTTATTACCTCAATTTAGAGAATTAATTAACGACTAATGTTCCAGGATTTGGCTCAGGAACAACTTTGTCCGGTCATGCTGGGGATTATTAAATAACCCTTCAGGAGTGGTATGCTCAACAACTTTTCCGAAGTCCATAAAAACAACTTCATCCGCGGCAGAACGCACAAATCCCATCTCGTGAGAAACACAGACCATGGTCATACCATCCTGAGCCAGATCAAGCATAACATCCAATACTTCCTTGATCATCTCCGGATCCAGGGCGCTGGTTGGTTCATCAAATAACATGATCTTGGGATTCATGGCTAGCGCACGGGCTATTGCGACGCGCTGCTGTTGTCCGCCAGACAAGTTGGACGGAAACGCATCTGCTTTTTCCGGGATGCCAACTCTCTGTAATTTTTCCAGGGCAATCTGATTGGCTTCATCTTGCGATCTGCCCCGAATTACTTTTTGGGCCAGGGTTACATTTTCCATCACGGACAGATGTGGGAAAAGATTAAATAGCTGGAAAACCATACCGATCTCAGCCCTGATCTCATTGATCTGTTTGGCAGCGCGAGTTAATTTTTCCCCGTCAATCCAAATTTCACCACTGGTGGGATCTTCCAGGTGATTAATGCAGCGCAGCAAAGTGGATTTGCCTGAACCGCTGGGGCCGATTACAACCACAACTTTTCCTTTTTCAATATTCAGGGAGACACCATCCACTGCCTTGATGTCGCCAAAATATTTATAAAGATCCTTGACAACGATGATTGGTTTTTGATCAGTCATGAATTCTTAACCGCCTTTCCAGCAGCTGGACACCCAGTGATAGGATAACCGTCATAGTCAAGTACAACACCGCCAGGATGATATAAGCTTCCCTGAAACGGAAAGTAACTCCTGCATACAACCTTGAAACCTGGGTGATATCTCTTACTGCAAGCACAGATACGAGCGACGAGTCTTTAACCATGGCCACAAAATCATTTCCGAGCGCCGGCAGTACATTGCGGATCGCCTGGGGGAGGATCACATACCGCATGGATTGTCCATAACTCATACCCAGGGAGCGGGCAGCTTCCATTTGTCCCTTGGCGATGGACTGGATACCAGCCCGGAAAATTTCCGCCAGATATGCGCCGTATGTAAAAGCCAGTGCGGTAATTGCCCGAGCATTCATAGAAAGGTCCTGGTTTGTGACTGCTGTAAAGATCTTGCCCAGAAAATCCAGACCTAGACCGGATAACCAATAGCCGATGTTATTCATTGAATCGACCAGCACCGGCACTCCTACAAAAGCGATAAAAAAGATCAACACCAGGATAGGTATGCCACGGATAAGTTCAACATAAAGACGGGATAAATTATTTAAGATGACACTCTTTGATATTCTGCCTAGTCCCGCCAAAAGTCCGAACAAGATCGCTATAGCATAGGATATTAAAGTAGTCTTGACAGTTATCATCAATCCTATCTTTATAAAATTGAAGGCATCATTGTAATTTTCATTAGTAGTGATGATGAAAAATACATATATAGCAATCAGAATAAGAGCAAAAAACCACCAGGGCAGATCACGTAGTTTCCTCTTTGAGGAAAAATCAATAATTTCTATAATAGGTTTGATTGCTTGAGGTTGTTCAGCCACTGTTCGCTCCTCGGTATTATTCAAAACGGTGTGTGGGGGTGTTTTCCCACACACCGTTAGTTCACGCTATTTCATCGAATTTCAAATGAAAAGCATTTTTCGGGCTTAGGGCAAGGTAGCGATCTCACCAGCGATGATGCCAGCGGCCAGGGCTTCGATCTCAGCTTGAAGCTCTGCGGGAACATCCACACCGCCGTAACCCAGGCCAACACCGCCATTCTCGAGTGTGCCTGTGTAGTTACCACCGGCAAAGGTACCATCCATAACAGCAGCGATGGTCTCATAGACGTACTTGTCCATGTTCTTCAGAGCGCTTAGCCAGAACGATCCCGGCCTGATTGGCGTACTGCACGGACCAATCATTGTCAACACCGATGATCATACCGGTGCCGCGTTCTTCAAGAACTGCCAGGGTGCCAGCGCCAACGGGGCCAGCAACAGGCATGATGATGTCTGCGCCTTCGTCAAGCAGGGATTCGCCCAAAGTGCGGCCGTCATCGGTGCTTTCGAAGTTGCCTGCGAAGAGTCCATTGCGGGCTGCAGTATCCCAACCAAGGGTCTTGACAGATGTGCCGTGGACCTCATTGTATTTCTCGACACCCAATACAAAGCCGTCCATGAAGATTTCCACGGGGGGGATCTGGATGCCGCCGTAGGTAGCAACGGTACCGGTCTCGGTCATTCCGGCTGCCAGGTAGCCAGCCAGGAATGTAGCCTCGTTGATGGCAAAGCCAGAGCCGTACAGGTTGTCGGCTGCCAGGTAATTGACATCGACAATGCCAAACGCTTGATCCGGGTTGGCAGCGGCAGCTGCGGCAGTGTCATCACCGAGCAGGAAGCCGACGGACATGATCAGATCGCAGCCTTCCTCGAGGAAAGCGTTGATGTTGGCTGCGTAGTCAGTCTGCTGCTGGGATTCGAGGTACTTGGCCTCGATACCGAAGTCTGCTACAGCATCTTCCATGCCTTTCCAGGCAGTGGCGTTGAAGGATTTGTCGTCAATGCCACCAACGTCGGTGACCTGGCAAGCCAGGAATTCAGGCGGGAACAGATCGTCATAGGTGATGGAGAAGTCTGGGCCGAAGTACTTGGCATTAATCTCATTCAGGAAACCATTCTGAGCCAATTCCTCGATGGCGTCATCCACCAGCGGTACGATTTCGCTTCCCTTGGGGAAGATGAAACCGAGAAAATCACTGGACATGGAGGGACCAACCAGCTTCAGCAGATCAGCGTTCTCGCCCAGATAACCCTGTCCTGCGACCTCATCAATGATCACAGCATCAATGTCGCCAGCGATCAAAGCCTGAACGGCAAAGGGGAACTGTTCAAAAGCCTGGATGCGATCTTCCGGTAGATAGGTGGAAGCGGTTTCGTAGTTGGTGGTTCCGGTCTGAGTACCCAGTTTGAGATCTTCATTGGTAACGATCTCTTCAATGGTCTCAAAGCGAGATTCATCTGCCCGGACCAAGAGGCGCTGTTCAATGGCGACGTAGCCAACTGAGAAATCAACAATTTCGGCGCGGTCATCAGTGATGGTGATGCCATCACCTGCAGCGTCAAATTGGCCATCAGCCACGGCCTGGATCATGCCTTCCCAAGCAGCTTCGACATAAACCGGGGTGCAATTGATTAATTCGCAGATTGCATCCCAAACATCATAGTCCCAACCGGCACCTTCACCGGTATCCGGGTCAATATAGTTGAAAGGCAGATATGCATTTTCAACGGCAATTGTGACTTCCCGGCCACCAAGATCGGTGAGCGGACCTTCAACAACTGCAGGTTCATCAACCACTACAACAGGTTCTTCTTTAGGAGCGCAAGCGCCTAGAAGAACCCCGGTAATGAGAAGAAAAACCAATAGAACAGATAGCTTCTTCATACTAATTCCTCCTTAGGGTGAATGGATGGATCTGTAACTACTTTTATTATAAACTAATTTTTTGCTGTCATTCCACTTTATTAGATATCCTCCTTTTGGGTTCTAAAAACAAAAATCCCCGGATCAGGCCGGGGAAAGTTTGTTGAATAATGACAGGGTGTACTTGTACGCACAAACCGTCTCCGGTCAGGGGAGATTTTTCATAGGTTTATGATGGCTGCGCATACTGGAAATAGACATAGGATGTATCCTAACATTATTAGTTTTTGGTGTCAAGAAAATTTTTCCCGTAAATACTCTACTACTTTATTATCGATCATTTTTTCATCACCGTTCCAGCGTTCTTCAAGGTTCTCTTCTCCAACCAGAGTCCTTAATGCAGAAATCAAATCCTCGTTGACCACACCATTGATCTCGTTTTTGAAATGTCCTGTCCTTTTCATGATCCCCTGCAGCTCTCGGGCAACATTGGGCATTGGGATCAGATCCTCTGGATTAACTTCTCCAAAATAGAGATGATGGTTTTCTGTAAGCTGTTTCAGTTTCAGGATTGGAAAAGGATGATCATCTACCCGTAAATCGAGGTAGCGGTCGTTATCACCACCATATCCTCCCCCTTCCCTCACAACCAATAAACCAGCTGCCTGCCGTCCCCTTTTGTCTCCCCCGGCTTCCTGCCCTGCAGCCAGCGCTTCCACCAGCCAATCTGCCAGTTCTCCATCTTTTTGGCGCACATTTTCGAATTTCTGGGCCATGGCCTCGACTGTGCCAGGGACCAGAATATTTCCCTGGCAGGCATAACCATCACCCACAATATGTCCAGCCCAATCATTGCATTTTTTACCGGTGAAAGATGCAGCATTCCCGTCTTTATCGACCAATCCAACTTGCCTCAAGTCGATATTTTCATCATGCTCGGTTAATAGTTGAATTGTCTTCTCCGCGGAGTGACCTTCACTCATTAAATCCAATCCCCGATAACCATACGTGACATTCGCGTAAGATTGAGTGGCAACAGCTCCAGCATTTGCACGGGCCCATGATACAACAGCTGCCGCTGCCAAAAATTTTGACTGAACAGCTACTCCCCATTCCTTCTTTTGGGGGTCATATGCAACAATAGAAAAAGTGTGTATTAGATTTTCCACAGATTATTACTCTCCCGGGTGTTCGATCAGTTGAGAACTTTGAAATACGCTTTGCAGGTTGGTCCTTCTTTTTCTATACCTGTTGTGATCAGTTCCAGGAAATCTTTTTCGGCGATCCTGTTGATCAAGCTTTCCAGGAGACTGGGGATAGGACATAAAGTTCCTTTTACCTCTGCTCCACCAACCCCCTTGGGGCAAATTCGGCATTTATTCCCTGTTATTAACAACACTACCTGGCCTTCGTCAGCTTCCTGCAAATCATATTCACCTACCAGGTTCAATATTTTATTCACATAAAGGATCAAGTTCTTGATCACTTCTGCCTGAGTATCACCTGGAACCGCACTCATGTCAGGAAGGATTTCCTTCGCATCCAAATATGCATAAAGATACTCTGAAGCGCGTTTGGCAACAATATTGATCGATCCTTGGTTAAGCATACCCAATTCACCTAATCCTGCAAAAAATGAAGCAAAAAATGAATGGTAAGGGTTCAGATCCCTATCAATCACAACTTGTTTCATATCTGGCATACAGGCCTCCTTGATGTTTCAAACCCAGAAAACCTTAAATAATTTCGCTTAACTTTTGGATGCAGTTTTTACACTCATAGAATAACATGCCCAAGCGTACTTCTTTCTCTACCAGGGCTACCAAAATTGCATATTCTCCAATGCTCCGCATGAGGATATATCCTTTGGTTCCTTCCACGAGAACGCGGATCATTTCTCCCCGGTCAAGTTCTTCCCCGCTCCGGGAACTAATTGACAAAATCGCCGCTCCCATCGCACCAATCCGGTCTTCCTCAACATCTTTTGGAAGCCGTGAAGCGATAACCAACCCATCCGTGCTGATTACTGCAGTTGCCTGGACATGGGGAACATTCCTTTCGAAACTATTTAAAATCGCATCTAATTGGGCAGATGTTGTTGGAACCATGAGATTACTCCAAATATAAGTGCTCAGATAATAATGGTGAAGAGCATTACCCCTTCTTAATTGATTATACCCAACTCCCCCTGTTATTCCTCAATTATCTGAGGATTTTATGCTATTCCACTTTGAAGAGGAAAGAAAAGAGATCGAAAAACAAATTCGATCTCAGATAGGTCAATAATAATTCTTGATCAAATGCAGAATTGGCACCAATTCAGGAATCAATCACCTCGTCTACTTCATCCAACTTCAGGCTAAGCACCTGGCTGGAGGAATCAGCAGACATGATGATACCGTAGATGATATCGGCCACCTGGACAGTATTTCTGTTATGGGTAATTACTATGAACTGGGTCTCAGAGCTCAATTCCCGGATTAATTTTCTGAACCGGGCTACATTGGATTCATCGAGCATGGCATCCACTTCATCCAGAACACAGAATGGTGTGGGAGAGATCCTCAATAAAGAAAAGATTAACGCCGCTGCGATTAGACTCCGTTCACCACCAGACAGGAGAGATAACCCCTGGGTTCTCCTCCCGGGCAACTTTACATTGATGTCCACTCCTGATCCCGTCATATCATCCGGGTCAGTCAATATCAATTGGCCTTTGCCACCCCCGAATAATTGGGTGAAGATGTCCTTGAACTCAATTGCGACCGCATCGAATGTTTTTCTGAATTCGCGCTCCATCAGGACATCCAGCTCTGCAATTACTTCTTTTAAATCCGACTCGGCTTTTCTCAGATCTGACAGCTGTTCGGTCAGAAAATCATGACGCTCATTCACTTCACGATATTCATGCTGCGCTTCTGGATTAATGGCCCCAAGCCTTCTAAGCTGCGCCCTTTGTTCGCGAATGATCCCACCTAGATCTTTTGAGATCTCATTGACTACCGGAAGTTTTTGGACATATCCTTCCAGCGGTAGTGGAGTTGGTCCTGAGATATCCTTGTTGTAATTCAGTTCAACCAGGCCAATATCCTCTTTGATTCGCTCCTGGATCGATTCCAGTTTTTCTCGATTCCTGGTGAAATTGATATCCGCTTGGGCATAAGAACGCTCCGATTGATTCAATATTCGCCTAGCCTCTGCTTCCTTTGTTTGCAGATCACGCTGTGCTTCCTCATCTTTACTTAACACAATATCTGTTTCATCAATTAACTTCCTCAGTTCATCAATTTCTTTCTGGATGGTTTTCTCTCCATCTTTCAAAAATTGGGATTCTTCCGTGAGGTTCTTGATCTGTTCCTTGTATTCCTGGCTAAGATCGGAATTCGTCTTAAGTTGATTATCCGCTTCCGTCCAGGCTCTTTCTCTTTCTGCAACCCGTTGATTGACATCCTGAAGCGCCCTTTCAGCAACTGCCACCTGGGTTTCCCAGTGAGCCAACTGCTCTCGTTCTTCATCCAGGGCAAATCCTCGTAAAGCGCTGGTCGATTTTGTTACCCGTTCCTGAGAAATCTTGATATCAGTTTGGATCTTTTCAAGGTCTCCCTTAAATTGGAGGGTGTCCCTTTCAGCTTCAGAGATCTCGCTCAGCAGTAGTTGATGCTGGGCGGATTCCCACTCAACCTGTCGTTCCGCTTCGTTCCTGTTCAGTGAGATCTGGCGGTACTTTTCATCAATCTTTTCAACAGCCTGCCTGGCGTCTGCGAGTTTTGTTTTTAGACTGCTCTCCTGGGTAGAAAACTCTGTCAGTTTGTCATCAACCTTGGTGAGGCTATCTTCTAATTTCGAAATTTCCTTGGCAGATTCTCCGATCTTCTCCTGCCAACTTTTTCGCTGTCGGGATCTGCTGAGAACACCAGCCTGCCCCGCATTACCAGCGACAATTTCTCCTGTTGTGTGGAATACCTCACCCTTTAACGTTACAGCCTTGGTCCCTGGCGGTTGGTTTAAGAGAACCCGGTTCAGGTCCTTTTTATCTTTTAGAACAAACACCCGCCCAAGCAGCAGTTCAACTACAGGTCGATACTTAGGTGGTACTTGCACCAGGTCTGCAGCAACGCCGATCACCCCCGGGACATTATCCTTCAAGGTAGGGCGATCAAGGGTTACCAAGCGGTTTAACGGCAATAATACGCCCTTGGTGGTTTCCTTGAGAAGGATCTCAAGCGCTTTATCAGATTCTTTATCTTCTTCAAGGATGACGGCATCCAGGTAATCCCCTAAGGCTGCTGCGATCGGTTTTTCATATTCTTCAGGAACTTCCAGGTAATTACTGATTGTGCCCAGGGCTCCCGGTAGTTTCCCTTCCCGGGACTTCGTCAACAGGATTTTAGCCCCATCGGCGTACCCCGCCAGTTTCTGTTCAGCTTGCTGAAGGACTAATAGTTCAGCGGTTATCTGGCTGTATTCGGTCTTTTTCTGGGAGAGCTGCGCAAACAGATCCTGACGGATCTTATTCCCCTCTTCTTTTTCTAACAGAATCTGATCCAGTTCTTCTTCGATTTTTGATTTTGCAGCGCTGTCCCGATCAAATTCACTTTTTAAATTTTGGTACTGCTTCTGGACACTTTCAAAGCTGTTCTTGGTTTCCTGAACCTTCTTTTCCGCCAACTGAACTCGGTCTTTTTTCTTATCGATCTGTTCGATCCGGTCCGCTAACATAGATCTGAGTCTGATCTGTTGATTTGAGAACTCATTAAAATCGTTCTGAGCATTGGCTGCTTCTGTTTCCAGAGAACCCATCTGGTTCCGTTTTTCATCCAGGGTCAGCCTGGCTTGATCAGCTTTACCCTGATATTCAGCCAGATTTCCCTGGTCAGCAGTTAGATCTGTCCGGGAATGGTCGAGCCGTTCTCTAGTGAGAACCGTCTGTTCTTCCAAACGAACACGTTCAGTCTCAAGATCCTGGATCCTCTTCTCAAGTGAACGGATCCTTTCCTCTACAACAGCCCTTTCACGGCTGATATTCTCTTTTTGATTGTGATGTTCAGATAGTTGCCTGTGCCAGGTGTTCAATCGAGAACGCTGGCTCTGAACCCGGGCTTGATTTTCAGATAGATCCCGATCAAAATCCGCCTGATTCTTGCGGGCTTGTTCAAGATCCAACCGGTTTTTAGCTTCGGTATTTTTGGCTTGATTCAAATCTGATTGAACTCTAGCCCAATGGTAGCCATACCATTCCTGAAGCAGGACGCGAAGGTCAGCTTTGACCTGGTCATACTGTTCCGCGCGGACGGCCTGGCGTTGAAGACTTTTTAATCGCGGTTTCAGCTCAGAGAGAATATCCTCAACACGATCCAGATTGCGGTGGGTTTTCTCCAACCTTCTTTCTGCATCAGCTTTTCTTGAGCGATACAATCCAATACCAGCAGCCTCTTCAAAAAGCACGCGCCTTTCTTCAGCTTTTAGGGAAAGGGCTGCATCCACCAATCCCTGCCCAATGATGGTGTAGGTTCTATCTGCCAATCCGGATTTCCCCAGGAGTTCATATACATCCCTGAGCAGCACTTGCTGGCCATTGAGCAAATATTCGTTTTTACCATCCCGGAATGCCCGGCGGGTAATTGATACTTCAGAGAAATCGATTGGAAGCCAGCCGTCACTGTTATCAAATGTAATTGTGGCAGCTGCCATTCCCGCTCTGGGTCGCTGGTCAGAGCCATTGAAGATCATATCCAGGGTTTTTTTTCCACGCAGTAATTTATAGGATTGCTCTCCTAGCACCCAGCGTACAGCATCGGCAATATTGGACTTCCCAGATCCATTCGGGCCAACAATAACTGTGATCTCATCCGCAAACTCAAAATTGGTTTTAGTCGCGAATGTTTTAAATCCGTTCAGTTCGATCGATTTTAATCTCATTAATTCTCAGTTACCTTTTTCATGATTATTGTTTAACTTCGATAATTCTTCCAGGGCTTTCTGGGCAGCCATTTTTGATGCTTCTCGTTTACTATTGCCTTTGCCAGTGCCAGATACTGCTCCATTAACACTGACTTTTACTTCAAAGACTTTTTCATGATCTGGACCGGTTTCTTTGATAATCTCATATTCAGGGGGATCCTGAGCTCTGGCCTGGGTCCATTCCTGGAGCAGGCTCTTGGGATCTCTGGGATGTCCATCCACCAGGATCTCATCAATGGCATCTATTATATAAGGCTCGAAAAAATCTTCGACAGCACCTACACCCCGATCAAGATAAATCCCGCCGATCAAAGCTTCAAAACCAGCGCAAAGCAAAGCTCGCCTTGATCTGCCTCCTGAAACAATCTCTCCTTGTCCCAGGCGCATGGCCCTTCCCAGATCCAGTTTACTGGCAAATTCAGCCAATTGTTCGGTTCTAACCAGGGCGGTTCTAACCTGGGTTAGATCCCCTTCTGTCATTTCAGGATAGCGTTGAAATAACCAGGCTGCCACAATAAAATCGAGAACGGCATCTCCCAGGAATTCCAGGCGTTCATTATCTGCCAATGCATCTGGATTTTCATTGATGTAGGATCGATGGGTTAATGCGCGTGTTAACAACGCAATATTCTTAAAACCCAATCCAGCTCTTTGATTAAATTCCAGGGGGGTTTCGATGTGCTCCTGCCCCGTCACCTGACCCATGATTAACTCCTTGGAACTCAGGGTCAGCCAAACTCCTTATTGGCCTGCCAAGAATTTCGCTGTCCATCAGTTCCATTTCTTTATTAGTGATAAGGTTTTATTATACCCAATGGCACAGGATAGGCAACAGTTCAGCCATTTTTCAAACCGTGTCCAGTAACAATACAGACGATTGGTCCAGGCGTCAAATAATGAATCTGCTGCAAACCTTCCCATACTAGGGCTGAGGTCATTTCGACATAAAGCCCTAATTTCGCTAACTGTGCCTGAGCGTTAAGAATTTCAGATTCCTCTACCTTTAATATGGCTCCTTCGCTTTTTCGGATAGCTTTCAAAACCTCTTTTCCATGATAGGGATCCGAGATGCTTACACCCTCAGCCAAGGTTTTCCCTTCTGCGACAGGCGTTGCACTCTGGCTTCCAGCCTGAAAAGCTTCGTATAAAGGAGCACAGACTGCTGCTTGAACACCTATAAGCCTCGGAAACCGTGAGATCAATCCCGCTTCAAATAGTGCCTGGAATCCCAGGAATATTCCAAGCAGTAAACTACCGTGTCCAACTGGCATGATAATCGTGCCTGGCGCTGCACCGATCTCTTCAAATAACTCATAAGCTATACTTGCGATACCAGCAGTTCCATGCGGCAAATAAGCATGGCTTGCATAAACTGCCCCATTATCCACCTCATTTAAGACCGCTTCTGCTGCTTTGGATCTTGGACCAGCGATGGAGATGACTTCCGCGCCATAACCTTCAATCTGTTGCCTCTTTGGACCTGATGCAAAATCCGGAATGAAAACTTTTCCGCGGATTCCCGCCCTAGAAGCATAGGCAGCAAAAGATGATCCAGCGTTCCCCGAGGAGTCTTCTACAGCTTCCTTAATATTAGAAGCCAGCAGCCAGCTGGTTAATATAGCCGTTCCTCTGTCCTTAAAGGACCCGGTGGGATTCTGGCTCTCCATCTTAAAACCCACCTGTTGATTAAAGGCTGTACTCCATACCAGGGGAGTATTCCCCTCTCCCAAACTGATCACTGGCGCGTTTTCCGGCAGGGAAAAGCTCATTTTGTAGCGCCAGATGCCTGGAAGATCTGGTTCGTTTTTTTCAGAGAAGTATTTCAGTCCAGGGAAGTAACCAAATAACCCTCCACATTCTGGGCAGCGATAGGGAAATTTATTTTTAGGAAACGGATTTTGACATTCCCGGCATTGGATCATAGTATTTCCTGGCGACTTCATCAATTGCCTATGCGCAAACAATAGGAGGTCTACCCCCCCGTAACCTGGGGGAAGAAAGCTACCACTGCTTTGTCTGGGATGATTGTATTATCTCTTGAGAAAATCTGATTAACTGCTGTGTGCATATTCATCACTGTCGGGGCTGCATCAGGATAATCTTCTGCCAAGATACGTTTAATATCAGTAATGGAAGAGCCAGCAGGAAGTTTAAGCTCCAGCTCTTTTTTTCCGATCCGCGCTCGAATTGTTGAAAAAAATAATATTTTTACAGTGATCATCGACTCACACTAATTTTTCATTACCCGCCACCTGGGAATCCAGGAAAACTTTCTTGTGAAATTATACCGTACTGAAATCTCTACCAATACAAAGTAATCGGTGAAAAGCGAGAAAATCACCCCCCTGGTGAATCCACTCAAGCACTGATTGGAAAAACCCACATGTTATAATGCAGAGAATGGAAAATAACCTTGAGAAATGGAAAATTGGACTTTCCAGAACCCGGAAATCGACTTTTGGTAAGATCGCTACTTTTTTTGGAGGCAGTGAAATCACTCCTGTAACATGGGATGAATTGGAAGATTTATTAATCCAATCAGACCTGGGAGCAAAAACCAGTCTGGAAATTGTTGATCAAATCAAAATTCGCTGTGAGAACGAGGGTGTTATTCACTCTGATGAATTGACCAAATTGGTGATCGATGAACTTAAATCCCGTCTATCCATCCCAAAGGAAATCCAGATCAAGGAAAAACCCCTTGTTATCTTGATTGCCGGAGTGAACGGATCCGGGAAAACTACCACGATCGCCAAGTTGGGAAAACAATTCCAGGATCAGGGACTCAACGTTCAATTTATTGCCGCTGATACATACAGGGCCGCGGCTGTTGAGCAATTACAGATCTGGGGTGAAAGGCTGAAAATCCCTGTCACTTCGGGTCAGCAAAATGGAGATCCCGGGGCAGTTGTATTTGATGGCCTAAAATCAGCTATTTCCAGGAACAAGGATCTGGTACTGATCGATACAGCTGGCAGGCTGCATACCAGCTATAACCTGATGGAAGAGCTAAAGAAAGTCTACCGGGTTGCCGGCAAAGCGCTGCCATCTGCACCCCACCATTGCTGGCTGGTAATGGATGCCACTACCGGTCAGAATGCCCTCCACCAGGCGGAATCCTTTGCGGAAGCGATTCCACTCGATGGTATCATCCTGGCCAAACTTGATTCCTCAGCCAAAGGTGGTATGGCATTTGCGATCCAGGAGAAGTTGGGATTGCCAATCCTTTACGCAGGTCTGGGAGAAAATCCGGAAGATCTGGTCCCGTTCGATCCTGCGGCATTTGTAACCAGTATCATCAATCAGGGATGAGAAAACTATGCAACAAAAACTAAAACGATATCAGAAAGAATTTGATTTTTCATACTGCTTCGGGGTCTACCCCACGCTGGAATTGATCAATACCCGACCGGAAACAGTTCTCGGAATCCTGCTGCATTCAAAAGGCGCCCATAATCAGGGCATCGACAAAATTCGCACCCTGGCCGGAACTTTGCAGATCGAGATCATTGAAAATGATAAATTGGTCGACAAACTGGCAATGAGGGGCAATACCTATGCTATCGGTGTCTTTAAAAAATTTCCTACCGGGATAGATCCGGACCGGGATCACCTTGTGCTGGTAAATCCATCCAGTATGGGAAATCTGGGTACGATCATGCGCTCCATGCTTGGATTTGGCATTAAAGATCTGGCATTGATCGAACCAGCAGCGGATCCATTTGATCCAAAAGTGATCCGGGCTTCCATGGGCGCTGTTTTCCATGTGCGGTTTCAGAATTACCGGACATTTCCGGACTATTGGGGTGTTCAGCCAAAACATACCATCTATCCTTTTATGACCGATGGTAAAATTGCCCTTCCAGATGTCAGTTTCACGACTCCCTCTACCCTGGTATTTGGTGGAGAAGCACCTGGCCTCGGGGAAGAATATCATCAATTCGGAACCAGTGTCAGTATCCCGCAGGCAGACGCAGTCGATTCGCTGAATCTGGCCCAATCAGTTGGCATCGCCCTGTATCAATTCTGGGTCAGCGCCAATCATTCATACACTGAATAAAATTCCCTTATCAGGAAAAAACGGAGTAATAGTTATGGAATCCTTAACTAGCATCTTGTCAGAGAGTCAGAAAAAAATCCAGAATTTACTGGAGCGTCTTTGACGTCCCCGGGAAACAAACTCTGCTTGAAAAATTAAGGAAGGAATCCCAGGCATCCGATCTATGGGATAACCAAAACCGAGCCCGGAAGGTAATGAAAACCCTCGCAGACCTGGAAGGGGAGTTAAAGAACTGGGCGATGCTTGGTCAACGCCTCAAGGATTTAATGGAATTGGCTGAATTAGAGGATGAAACCCTTCAGGAAGATCTCGAAAATGAAGTCCTCGCGCTCCAGGAAGAAATAGAGAAGAGGGAATTTGACGCTATGCTCTCCGGAGTATATGATCGGGGTGACGCCTTGCTAGCAATCCATGCCGGTGCAGGAGGGAACGACGCCCAGGATTGGGCGGAAATGCTGCAGCGCATGTATCTGCGCTGGGCAGAAAAAAGGGGATTCAAGACCGAAACCCTTGATCTTACCCAGGGTGAAGAAGCAGGAATTAAAAGCACTACCATCTCAATTAGTGGATTATATGCTTATGGCTACCTGCGCTCGGAAAAAGGGGTTCACCGCCTGGTAAGGATCTCTCCTTTTGACTCCTCCAACCGCAGGCATACATCTTTTGTGCTGGTGGAAATAATGCCCCAAGTCGATGATGATCAGGATATTCACATTGATTCCAATGATTTGAGGATCGATACCTTTCGCTCGGGTGGGGCCGGTGGACAGAGTGTGCAAAAGAACGATACAGCGGTCCGCATTACCCACATTCCAACCGGCGTCGTTGCCAGCTGCCAGAACGAACGTTCCCAGACCCAGAACCGGGAGATGGCCATGAAGGTGCTCAAAGGGCGGCTGGTAGCTTTACAACAACAAGAACGAAAAGATAAAATCGAAGAACTCAGAGGGGAATACCAGAAAGCCGAATGGGGAAGCCAGATCAGATCTTATGTGCTCCATCCATATCACATGGTCAAAGACCACCGTACTGAGTTTGAAATGGGCAACACTGAAGCGGTCCTTAATGGCGACCTTGATCCATTTATCGAAAGTTATTTACGGGCGACACTCGGAGAGAAAGAAAGATAACTTCGTCGGTTTTTGAGGTGTTATACAAAGCAGGGTAGATACAGCCAATATAATTTATTTTCCTGTCTGCGTGTCAGAAGGAGGATTCCAATGGCAAAAAGAATTGGAAGGGTCTTATTTGGTACGATCATTGTGCTGGTTTTCCTGGGTGTAATCACTGCCCTCATCACACCACCCCTTGTCCGCAGAGCCGCTAAAAAATCATTTCCTGTCGTTGAAGGAGAGATCCAGATCGCTGGTCTGGATGGATCAGTGCGCATCTACCGGGATGGATATGGCATACCCCATATATATGCAACAACTCATCATGACCTGTACTTCAGCCAGGGTTATGTGCATGCCCAGGACAGATTCTGGCAAATGGATTTTTCACGCCATTTAGGCAGCGGCAGATTGGCTGAGTTGGTCGGAAAACCTATGCTGGAAACAGATAAGTTTCTGAGAACTCTTGGCTGGGAAAGAGTTTCCCAACAGGAATTGGAATTATTGGGTCCCGCTGAGATGGCAATCCTGGACGCCTATTCAGCAGGTGTGAATGCTTATATCGCAGATTCAAAAGGGTCAGATCTCAATCTGGAATATCTCTTCCTTGGCCTGCTAAACTCAGGATACGAGCCCCCACCCTGGACACCGCTGAATAGCTTGACCTGGGGGAAGGCAATGGCCTGGGATTTACGTGCCAACCTGGACTCAGAGATCGATCGGGCGAAACTCCTTAAAACCCTCCCGCGCAATCAACTGGAATTCATCTATCCATCCTACCCATCAGACCATCCAATCATCGTGCCCGGATTTTCAATTGATAAAGAGACGATTACCCAAAGTACAACCCCCTACATTCCCCCCTACTCTTATCTGGGTGATCCTATCTGGCAGGGTGTGATCAATTCGATGGAGAATTTTCAGAGATCAGCTGCGAACCTGGATCAGATCTCAGGAGGAGGTTTTGAAGGGATTGGCTCCAACAGTTGGGTTGTCCATGGAGATCTGACAGATACCGGGAAACCTTATCTTGTCAATGATCCCCACTTGGGAGCCCAGATGCCTTCGATTTGGTATGAGGTCGGGTTGCACTGCCTGGAAAAAACGGAAGAGTGCCAGCTGGATGTGGCAGGATTCTCTTTTGCCGGTGTACCAGGGGTAGTCATCGGGCACAACGACCATATTGCCTGGGGTTTGACCAATGTTGGTCCAGATGTGATGGACCTTTATATTGAAAAAATCAATCCTGAACATCCCACACAATATCTGACACCAGATGGATGGGTAGAAATGGAATCTGTCCTTGAGGTTATCCAGGTCGCCGGTAAGGATCCTGTTGAACACCAGGTCTACCTGACCAGCCACGGGCCTATCATCGGATCAGAATACGGATTGGATGATTTTGATCAGTCAACGGGATTGGCTCTCCCAGAAAATTTTGCATTGGCATTAAGATGGACTGCCCTGGAACCAAGCTGTGTGTTCTGCGCCATGTGGGAAATCAACCTCGCCAAAAATTGGGACGAATTCCGGGATGCAGCCCGCTTTTTTAAAGTACCCTCCCAGAACTTGATATATGCTGATATAGACGGCAATATTGGTTACCAGATGCCTGGCAATATCCCCATTCGTGTTGAAGGACATAACGGTATGCTCCCGGTGCCAGGCTGGAACGGTGATTATGAGTGGCAGGGATATATTCCTTATGAAGAGCTGCCCTACACACTCAATCCACCGGAAGGATATATCGTCACTGCCAATAACGCTGTAGTTGACCCCGATTATCCCTACCTGATCTCCGAAGAATGGAGCCGGGGATTTCGAGCTCAGCGCATCGTCGACATGCTGGAAGCAGCCCCCAAACCGATCAACATAACAACCCTGAAAGCTATGCAGGGAGATAATTACGACCAGATCGCAGCCGTACTTGTCCCTGAAATTCTGAAACTTAACTTTACGGACCCAGAACTGAGGTCTGCCCAGCAAATCCTGCTCGGTTGGGATTTCCAAGCGGACATGGATTCAGCGCCGGCAGCCCTATTCATGACTTTCTGGCAGAACCTTGTGACCAACACCATGCAGGATAATCTTCCAAACGATTATCATATCGGTGTTGGATCAACAGCTAAGGAAATTTTCCGCCAGCTGATCACCCAGCCAGAGAATCCCTGGTGGAATGATAGCTCCACAACAGAACGGGAAAACATGGCTGATATCTTCCGATTGACTTTTGAAGAATCCTACAAAGAACTGAAAAAGGAATTTGGTGCGGATCCCAGTAACTGGCAGTGGGGAGAGCTCCATACTATTACCTTCCAAAATCAGGTCATGAGCAGTTTCCCATTTATAAATAAATTCTTCAACCGCGGACCGTTCCCGGCCGCCGGCGGCAACGAGATCGTAAATGCTACCGGTTGGGACCCAAACAATCCTTATGTGATCGATTGGCTGCCGTCCATGCGCATGATCGTTAACCTGGATGATCTGGCCAATTCACTCAGCGTCCATACCACAGGTCAATCCGGCCATGCCTACCACCCCCATTACATCGACATGGCAGATCTATGGCGCAACATTTATTACCATCCCATGCTCTGGGATCTTGCTCACATCCAGCGCCAGGCTGAATCTCTGCTGAGACTGAGTCCCTGATAACGGAAACCAGTTAACCAGCTCATTGAGCGGAGTGCAGCCCGCAGGGCAAACGCAGTCGAAATGGCGTTGAATAATTAGGCCTCTTCGACTACCACCGGAACTACGCCGGTGTCCGCTCAGAGAGCTGGTTCAAAGTATATATCTTATAGCAGTATCAATAAACCTCCCCAACCATTAACTGAATACTGATCACTGACTACCGAAAAATCGCTCTTGTCAACCAACCTTTCCTTATGTATAATATAGAACAAACGTTCTAGACTAACAACTGGCGGATATGTTACCTACCCGTGTTTTAGATTCCCTCAAATATCTCCTTCAGCCGGCCCAATTCATCAAATTGGACCAGCCGCTGAGTCTGGCTCTCACGAGCCTGGCCAGAGAAGAAGAACAACCCTTGAACGAAGTCGGGCAAAGGATGTTGAGTTTTGCCCTGCAGCACCGCCAGGAAGCCACCAGGAATCTGAAAACCTGGAAATCCCTCACCCCGCGCGAGAAAGAGATCACCGCCCTGGCCTGCTTAAGTTATACCAATAAGGAAATCGCAGACCAATTGATCATTTCCCCGGCCACTGTCAAAACCCATTTGCGCAATGCCAAGCGCAAATTCGGCCTGCGCAGCAAACTGGAACTTCGTAAGATCCTTTCCGACTGGGACTTTTCACAGTGGGCTGCCTGATCAATCTTCCCCTTTTGGGGTAGCCCTTTTTTCATCCCTAATGTCAGCCAAACGGCGATGGTCGTTCACCAACCAACCTGATAAGGTTGGTTTATGGAACTCATTACCCTGCCAAATGCCCCTTCCCTGCAGCTGCTGATCGCGCCTTCCGATTTTCAACGCAAGGCTTCCCTGCAGTTTATTGCCGAGCTGGCCCAAACTGGTCCGGTCCGCGTTCTGGATGGGGGCAATCGTTTTGACGTATTAACCCTCAATCGTGAGCTTCGGCGCCGGGACCTGCTGCTCTACACTGCCCTGGAACGGATCCAGGTCGCACGGGCTTTCACCTGCTACCAGATGACAACCCTGCTGGAAAGTCCTGCTCCACAAGGCATTCCCACCCTGGTCCTGAACCTGCTGGCCACTTTCCAGGACGAAAACGCTTCCCTGCCCGAGCGGCTCCGCCTGCTGGATATCTGCCTTCACCGCCTGAGGAAAAATGCCCGCCACACCCCGGTCCTGGTGGTGCTGCATCCGCAGCCCGCTGAAGAGCCTTTTTTGGTTCGGATCCGGGAAAGTGTGGACCGGGTCTGGGTTTTTGAACCTCATTATCCTGCCACTCAACTCACCTTGCTCTAAAGGAAATCCGATGGGACGAACAGTAACCTCAATCACCCAAACATTCTTGAAAGAACGCGCTGCTTTTGCCCGTTTTCGCCGGGCCCTGCGCAGCAGTGACCAGCAAATCCTGGATGACTTATTCGCCTCAGCCCAAAAACACCTTGCGGCTGCTTCCTATGCTTCCCACGCGCTGCCCTTTGAAACCTTTCTGCTGTCCATGCTGTTGGAGGAACACAAAGAGGTCGTCCGGCTAAGGCGAGAAGTCGCAGAGATCCGTCATGTCCTCCAGCAATGAGATCCTGGGCTGGCTGCTGGATATCTATCCAGATCCAGTCCAGGGTGTGATCCTGTGGTTTTTGGACGAAGACGGAATCCAGCGGCACCGGCTTCACCAGCCTTTCCCGACACCCTTCTACGTTCACGGATCCAGCAGCGATCTAAGAACCTTGTGGCGCTACCTGAAATCGCTGCCGCTGAATCTCCAGCTATCGCGCGTCGAAAAGCAGGACCTTTTTGTGGAAAAACCTCTTCCAGTCCTCGAGATCATGACCGAAACCCCGCTGGGGCAGGAAAAGCTCTTTAACCAGTTAAAAAGGAGCTTCCCTGGTTTGGCCTACTATAATGCCGATATCTCGGTTGATCTGCGCTACGCAGCCAGAACCGGCACATTCCCCCTGGCGCGCTGCCGGGTGCTGACCACGGATGAAGGTGAGATCAAAACCCTGGAAACCCTCGATTCACCCTGGACAATTGACAGCCCCCAGGTCCCCTTGCTGGTAATGTCACTGGTTCCTGATGCAAATCCAGACCACAGAGAACCAACCAGCCTGAAGGTGCACATATCGGGAAAACACTATACCTTCCCCTTCCGTGATGAAAAAGGTTTACTGGTGAAGCTGCAAGCTCTGCTTCGCCGTTATGATCCTGATTTACTGCTAACCGTCTGGGGAGATAACTGGCTGATCGATAAACTCCACCAGTTAATGGAAAAACACCATATCACCCTCTCGCTGAACCGGGAAACAGGGCGCGGGGTTGAACGCCGCGAAGAGCGTTTTTATCACTCCTACGGAGGAGTGATCTATCGTGGGCCCCAGGCCCGTTTATTTGGCCGCATTCACATTTCCACAGAGAACACGGTCATGTATCATGACTATGGACTGGAGGGCGTTTATGAAATGGCCCGGGTGACCAGCTTGCGTATCCAAACAGCTGCCCGGGTTTCTCCGGGCACCGGAATCTCCTCCATGCAAATATTGACAGCTCTCCGACAAGATGTCTTAGTACCCTGGCATAAACAGCAAGTGGAATGGTCCAAATCAGCCTATAACTTGCTCCAGGCAGATCGAGGTGGCATGGTCTACCAGCCAACTATCGGTCTGCATGCCAATGTGGCAGAAATCGATTTTATATCCATGTATCCCAGCATCATGGAGCACTTTAATATTTCCCCGGAAACCGTCGGCAAAAGCAGTCAGAACAGCACATTTGTGCCCGAGTTGGAACTGAGCATCGACCAGGATCAGCGCGGCCTGGTTCCTGCTACCCTGCAGCCCTTGCTTGAAAAAAGGATCCGTTTGAAACAGGAACTGGCAGGCATGGATCCCCGCGATATCCGCTGGCATCCTTTCCAAGCTCGCTCTTCAGCCCACAAATGGCTGCTGGTCACCTGTTTTGGGTACCTGGGTTATAAAAACGCCCGCTTCGGGCGCATTGAGGCTCACGAAGCTGTGACGGCTTACGGGAGGGAAGCACTGCTGCGGGCCAAAGAAGCCGCTGAGGAGCTGGGATTCCGGGTCCTTCATATGTATGTTGACGGCCTCTGGGTCCAGAAGGAAGGCGCCACCCAGATCGCTGACTTTCAACCCCTGTTAGAAGAGATCCTGGACCGCACCGGCCTTCCAATCAGCCTGGATGGCATTTACCGCTGGATCGCTTTCTTAAGCTCACGGCCAGACCCCCGCGTGCCGGTGGCCAACCGCTATTTCGGACTTTTCCAGAATGGCACCTGGAAGGTTCGGGGGATTGAGGTAAGGCGTGACGACACCTCAAAATGGGTCAAGAAAGTTCAGCGCGAAATGCTTGATTTGCTGGCAGACGCTCCAGATGCCGGCCAGCTTGTGGATCAGCTGCCCAGGGTTAACGCTCTGCTTCAAGCCCGATTATCAACCCTGCGGCAGCGCCAGATCCCCCTGGAAGAATTACTGATCTCCCAGAAGATCAGCCGGAGTCTGGAGGAATATAAAGTACCTTCCCCTGCTGCAAGGGCGGCTGCCCAGCTGGCAGAGATCGGCAAGAATCTGATACCCGGCCAGCGGGTGCGTTTTCTCTATACCCGGGGAAAACCCGGCGTATTTGCCTGGGACCTGGGAAAAAGGCCTGATCCCAAACTAATTGATACCGACCGTTATGCCGAATTGCTCTGCAGAGCAGCCTATACCATCCTTCAACCCTTGGGAGTGGAAGAACGAACCCTGCGCTGGTGGATGTTTACTAATGCCGGATACGGCGCACCTCCAGGGTTTCTACCCGATTCCTGCTCCCAGGAAACGCCTCTCTTGGGTGATCTCAACTGGTCAGTATCTTATCTTGACCCTGTTTTTTTCTCTGTTTATTGATCAGGTAGTGTTTTTTAGGCGAGCAATCATCTTGACTTAAACCCCTCTACTCCGTATAATCTACCTGCTGTAAAAGAAGAGTAATTATCACGAATATTCGTGTTAAAAGAAGCAGGAGTTAATGATATGACACCTCTACCAAAACAACGCACTTCCAAGGGTCGTAAAAACCGCCGACGCGCTCATGATGCGTTAAAACCAAAGCAGTTGGTGCAATGCAGCAATTGTGGTGAAAAACGCTTACCCCACCGTGTATGCCCTCATTGTGGTTATTACCGCGGTCGTGAAGTCGTAGCAAAATAAATTATCTTAGAAGTTTTATCAAATAATCGGACGGGCCGTGATAATCACGGCCGTCTGTGTTTTAATCACCGATAGGTTATAATAAAAAAGTCATTACTGAGTGAAATACTTAGCTTTGGGAGATATTATGGCAACAACTGAACGTCCCCCGGGAAAAACCACTATAGCTCCAGGTGTTCTATCAACAATCGTTCGATTAACTGCTCTTCAAGTGGAAGGAGTCAGTCGCCTGGCACTGACACCCAGCACTGTGAATACCCTTTTTAGCCGCAACCGGGATGATGGGGTTGAAATTACGGTGGAAGAAGACGGTTCTGTTTACGCAGATTTACACCTGGTACTGACAGATAAAGCCAATATCCGGGAAACCAGCAAAAAAGTTCAGGAAGAGGTTTCATTGGCCATTTCAAAAATGGTTGGTATGGATGTCGGTACGATCAACGTACATATCGAAGATATTGATTATCAGAATAACCTGGTCCCTGAGGATTAAAACCTTATGAAGGACCGCACCCGGGCGCGGGGAATTGCTCTCCAGGCCTTATACGAGCTGGATATCACGGACCACCCGGTTGGCGTCGTTTTATCTGAAAGAATGGAGGACGCAAATCTGGATGATGATCTAGTCCATTTCTTTCGAAAAATTGTATTGGGGGTTCTTCCAATCCGTAGTGAGCTTGATCATTTCATCGCCGATCACGCCCCGGACTGGCCCCTGGATCAAGTAGCTGTTATTGATAGAAATATCCTTCGGATTGCTATCTGGGAATTTGCTATTGCAGATGATATCCCCCTCAAAGTAGCTATCAACGAGGCTGTTGAATTGGCGAAATTATATGGATCCGACAGCGCACCTAGATTTGTGAACGGAGTATTGGGTTCCCTGGCTGATCGACAAAACGAGATCATCCAATCACTTCAACAAATTCAGTCCCGGGATGTAGATAAATCTGGATGAACATATTTGGTATTGGTCCCCTAGAAATTGTTTTTGTCCTGATCATTGGTATTTTGGTTCTTGGCCCTGAAGGCATGATCTCAGCCGGGCGTAAAATGGGAAGATTCCTGCGCTCTATCATCAAATCCACTTGGTGGCAAAATATCCGCAAAGGTGTCAGTGAAATTCAATATTTACCACAGCGGTTAATGCGTGAAGCAGAACTTGAAGAATTGAACGAGCTCCGAATGATGACAAAAAACTCCTTTCCTAAGATAGGTGGCGAAGACCTGCTGCACTCATCGTCTTGGAGTGGATCATCCAGCCCGGATAAGATATCTAAAACCGGCCAAATCCCTGAGCCTCCAGATAAAGAATCTCTAGACAATGACCCTTCAAGTAAATAACCACAACGCTGTTAGATTCCCGGGGCAGCACCCCGCTTTTCAAGATAATTTTTTATCGGTAAAAAAAATAAATTAGCACGTCTTCACATTTGGAATATCAGCACTGACTGCTGATAATATGTGCCCGCGTAGTTCTATCATCTACCCGTCACTATTGACGAAGGGAGCGTGGATCTATGAGACCTGTATATGCCATCTCCGGGGGAGTTTCTAAGTTTGCCAAAACTCGTCCGGACAAAACCTATCAGGCAGTGATCAAAGAAGCCTACGATTATGCTCTTGAAGATCTCCAGATCAGTTTTCCAGATTTCACAAAGATCGTTGAGGGTTCTGTAGCATCCTATTTTTCTGATCACTTCAGCCGCCAGTTGATGGCAGCCATTATGGCTCAGGATTATTTGGGGTTATGCCCCAAACCCAGCCACCGGGTGGAAGGTGGTGGAGCAACTGGTGGACTTTGTTTTCAGGAAGCCTGGAAATCGATCGCCAGTGGCCATATGGACGTTGTAGCCGCTTATGGTTTTGAAACCATGAGTCATGTAGAAACCTGGAAAGGAAATGAGTTTATCGCACTGGCGTCGGACGTTTCATTTGATTACCCTGTGGGAGGATTTTATTCAGGTTATTACGCCATGATGGTTACCCGTCATATGAAAGAATATGGCACAAGCGTGGAAGATATGGCTCATGTCAGCGTCAAGAACCATATCAACGCTTACCATAATCCATATGCACAGAAAAGAAACCGTTATTCTATTCAAGATGTGCGGAATGCACCGATGGTAGCCTGGCCTTTAACCCGCCTGGATATCTGTGTGATGTCAGATGGCGCAGCAGCCACTATCCTGGCCTCCGAAGAAGGCATCCAGAAACTGGAGAAAGCCGGCGCAAAGATCCCCCGCCCACTGGTGAAGGTAACCGGTATCGGAAGGGGAACTGATGCCATGCGAATGTCTGATCGTCCCCACGTCGATTACGATACTTTTATAGAAGACTACGCAACGGAGCAAGAGAAAGACTCCAGCGACACCATGAAGTATTATAAAAAGCTCTGGGATCATGGCACACGTTACCCGGGAGTTCATTCATTCCGGGCGGGAAGAACTGCCGGTAATATGGCGTATAAACAGTCCGGCATTTATGATCCGATCGAAGAACTTGATTTTGTTGAACTTCATGATGCTTACACATCCAGTGAGATCCAAACTTATGAGGATCTAGGCCTTTGTCGATACGGTGAAGGAGGTCCATTTGCTGCATCAGGGAAGGCTTTCATGCCAGATATTGACTATGGTTTAGATTTGGCTGAGAAACCAGTCTGCCCTGTTAATCCATCCGGGGGCTTGATCGCTTGTGGTCATCCGGTTGGTGCAACCGGGTTGATGCAGGCAGTATTTGCAATCTGGCAGCTCCAGGGATCGATAAAAAAGCATTTCGATGACAACACCCTTCAGGTCAAGGATGCCCGGAAAGGGGCTATCCACTCGCATGCTGGCACAGGCACCTATGTTACTGTCAGCATTTTGGAACAGGAATAAGGAGGAACGATGACAAAAATACCTCACAAACAAGAAGAAACCCTGGGGGGCACGATCGTTCATAATTTACCTTTTCCCAAGGAAACAACACCTGAAGCGCTGGCATGGCTGAAGGAGATGACTCCTATCCTGATCGAAATGCCGTACAACGTTATTTACCTGCATTCCTACGCTCAAGACAGTCCGTGGTTTGCGGGATTATCCAATAAAAGGATCCTTGCCAATCAGGATCCAGAGTCCGGTTATACCTACGCAACCCCCCGCGGTCATGATATGTATTCCGGGTCCGAAACAAATTGGATAGATATCACAGAGAATCAGGCTTCTATTCATACCTTCACAGTTTGCCACTTTGGTTCTGAGGCATTCCTTGACCAAACACCTTATGTGCTTGTTCTAGTAGAATTTGAGGGTGTCAACACGCTTCTTCTCAGCCGATTAATGGGTGTTGATCCTATGGAAGCCAGCCTGGATTGGGTGGGCATGAAACTCAAACCCCAATTCATTCGCAACAGCAAACTAAAACCAACTGACGTATACTTTACCCCGGCCTGAAACTAGAAAAGACCTGAATCTTTCAGGATGCAGATCTGATTTGTTGTGCACACAAACCTAAACTGGTCTATAATCTTAGCATTCAGCTAAAGTAGACCAGTTTTTGTGTATGAAAGAATCCCAACCAGCCACCCCCATCACCAAATACCACCTCCAGGAATTAAGCTGGCGGGATCTTTTCAGGGTCTTCTTACCCTTAATTCTTCTTGTACTGGCACCCCTCGGATATGGTTTGTGGCGCACATTATATGGCTACTCATCCTTTGGTCCAGCGGCTGCAGCTGCCTGGGGAACAACCTGGTTTTATATTGCCGGGGTCCTGGTGATCCTGCTGCTGCTCTATACCTTCCGACGATTGAAAAGAGCTCATACCTGGATCGATGTATACCACTGGGGACTAGATTTCCATTTTCCCCCGGGCCGGAAACGGCAGCTGAAATGGGAAGAGATCATGGGAATAACCACCTATTCTATCAATAGGTCCTTATTCCGATTGCCAAAACGGAAAAAACAATACACTATCTTATATTCTAAGAACTATCGCCCGCTGCAATGCCATCCTGGATTCAAAGACCAGGAAGGATTAAAAAAGATCATAAAAAAACATACCTACAAACATCTGCAGCCCAAGTTATCACAGGCGTTTATTAAAGGGAAAACCCTTCCATTTGGCGCTGTATCAATTTCAAAGGAAAAACTAATCCTCCCCAAAACAGAAGTGCCCTGGGATTATATTGAAGGAATTTCAGTGGAGAACGGTATTTTTATCATTAATCTCACGGCTAAAAATGCAATTGAGATCCCTATTAGAAAAATCGTCAACCTTGAAATACTCATACACCTCATCAAAACGGAGATCTGAGATGTCGATTTCTCGCCCAAAACGGATATTGGTTAGCATCTTCTTACTGGTGAGTTTTATACTCAGCAGCTGCGGAAGTTTTTCACTGGAAAATATTTTTCCAAAGCTCAACTCTGACTCCTCAGGTGATGTGATGGTGGAAGTGACTTTTTATGTCCAAATTCCGCTCAATACACCCGAGGGAGAGATCATTTACTTGAGCAGACTGGACGAAGTGACCGGCCTCGGAGTAAATGCGACTGCCCATCCAATGGAACCATCCCTGGGCGAAGCCAACCTGGATCAAGGATTGATCTATCAGGTTACGTTGGAAGTCCCTCAGCACACCATCATCAAATACCGCTATACACGGCAAAATCAATATGCAGTGATTGAACATACCCAGGATGATGAACAAGTTCGCTACAGAATGGCCCAGGTTGATAATCCACTTGAGGTTCGAGATGTTGTCAGCAAATGGTCCGACACATCATATTATTGGCCGGAACCCGGCAGGATTTCCGGGATCATCAGTGACTCATCAACAGGGAAACCTGTGCCAGGTATGTTAGTGATTGGCGGCGGTGTCCAGGCTTTCACAACTGCTTCCGGTTCATTTATGCTGCCCGGACTCCCTCCTGGAGTCCACAATCTAGTTGTTTACGCTCCTGACGGCACATACCAGGAAATTCAGCAGGGAGCAGAAGTTGCCTCTCAAGCAAATACCGAGGCAAATTTAACAATTACTCCCAGAAAATTCGTAGATGTGACTTTTTTGGTTTCAGTTCCGATAGGTACACCTGAGAACAGCGTTCGTTTAGTCGGCAATCTGTACCAGCTTGGGAATACTTTTGGGAATCTCCCGGGCGGCATGAACACAATTCCTTCCAGAATGCCCCAATTGACATCTGCCGGGGGAAATCGTTATGGAATAATCCTTTCCCTGCCCGTAGGTGCCGAAATTCGATATAAATACACTCTCGGTGATGGTTTCTGGAACGCAGAACACAGTGAAAATGGATCCTTTTTTATGAGGCATTTTATCGTTCCTGATCAGCCGGTTCAACTCAATGATGATGTTTTAACCTGGAAATCTGGACCAAAGGATTCAATCACTTTTGATCTCTGGACCCCCGAATATACACCTGCCGGCGAAATGGTTTATATCCAATTTAATCCATATGGATGGACGACTCCTCTACCTATGACAGAAATCGCTCCCAACCATTGGGTTTTTATCCTGTTTTCCCCTTTTGATATCCTCTCTGATCTATCATACAGGTACTGCCGGGAAGGCGAATGTGGTGTAGCTGATGATGCAGCGACATCCGGATTTAACCCACAAGGCCGTAAGGTTTCTCCCAGCGCTGAACCGCAATATATTGCTGATACCGTGGATGATTGGGCCTGGCTGGAATCCGCTCCCTTTGAATCCCCTGCCCCGCTTCCACAAATAACGCCCCGAGGAGAAGATTTCATCACCGGGATTGAGTTCATGTCTGGCAGCAAGCCCGCAGATTCAATTCAGATGACAGCAGCTATCCCCGAGATTGTAAACCTGAATAGCGGATGGATCATCTTAACCCCAACCTGGAGTTTAACTCACCAAAATCCCCCTGTAATTGAACCTGACCCAAATCAGGATCCCCTCTGGATAGATCTCAGCACCATGACCAGCAGCGCGATATCCCAAGGACTCCATGTTGCGATCCACCCCCAGCCTCACTTCCCAGAAACTGCTGCCGATTGGTGGTCAACTGCTCCGCTGGATTTCAGCTGGTGGAATTCCTGGTTTGACCAATATCATGCTTTCGCAATCCATTATGCTGAAACAGCCCAGATCCAGGGTGCAGACATGCTTATCCTGGGAGGCGATTGGCTTTCTCCCGCTTTACCTGGTGGAAAACTATCTGATGGAACTCCTTCAGGTGTTCCGGCTGATTCTGAAATACGCTGGGTAGAGATCATGAATGATGTTAACGCCCGCTTTTCGGGAACCATTGCCTGGTCTATGTCACTACCTTCAAAAGAAACGGCACCAAATTATTTTGAACATGTGGACCAGGTAAACTTGAACTGGAACCCCAAATTGTTTATCACACCAGAGATAACTCTGGAAGAATTGGTTAACACAGCCAATCTTTCGCTCGATGGAGAAATTCATGACTTCTGGTCCAATTGGCTGCAACCTGACAATAAAAACCTTGTCCTGCAAATTCAGTACCCATCTGTATCTGGTTGGAACCCTGATTGTTCTGATGAGTTTAGTCCTTGTTACCCACTTTCAATCTTCTCTTCACCAGCCCCGATAGTCGCGGATATTGGAACCGGTTTTTCTGAACAGGCACTGGCCTATCAGGCATTTTTATCAACTGCACCAAAAAAGAACTGGGTTTCAGGAATTATCTCCCAGGGTTATTACGCTCCGGCAGTCCTGCATGATAAATCCATTTCAATCCACGGAAAACCGGCAGAAGATTTACTGAGAGTGTGGTTCATAAGTCTGAAATAGAAGCTCAACTAGTAGCTGGGCTGTATGTTTAATAAGCTCAGGTCATTTCCTCCCAATTTCTTTTTGATTGGACAATTGGAATTGTTAAACTTGTATTGGAATTAAATATTGCCCCTTGTAAAAATGGGCTCTATTGCTATAATACAAATCCAGTTCAACATCAAACCCATCCATACGCCCGTCGATTGAGGGAAAGTGGATGGGTTTTAAGTGTCATTAGATAAAGGTTATCGGTGAAGTGTTAAGAATGACTAAAGAGATCAATAAAGAACAGACCGTTGAATACGAAAATCCCCTGGCTCATCTGCTGCAGATCGGCAGTGATAAAGGCTATGTCACGCTGGATGATATCTCAGAAATTTATCCCAAGGCGGAAAATAATGTCGACCAGCTGGAAGAAGCTTTTTCTGCTCTTCTAACGGCCGATATCCCCTATGTGGAAAGTGAAGACGAAGCGGAAGAACTGATCGAGGAGGAGGAGGATGAGGAGGATGATATTATCCAAGATCATGATAGTGACCTCTTCGATGAGGATGATCCTCTGGAGAATATCAGCACCAACGATACAGTTGGCCTTTATATCAAACAAGCCGGCAAAGTTCCCCTGCTGACCAGGGATGAAGAACAGAAACTGACCAGCCTGATCGATATTGGACGCAAAGCCCAAACAAGGCTGGCTGAAGAAGAACTCACTCTCGAAGAGAGGGAGAACCTCAGCATGATCGTCGACGAGGGTTGGGAAGCATTTGAGCATCTTATTCAAGCCAACTCCAGACTTGTGATCAGCATCGCTAAAAAATATGTCGGCCGTGGTGTGTCCTTCCTCGATTTGATCCAGGAAGGCAATATCGGCATGATGCGTGCCGCACTGAAATTTGAACGTGACCGCGGATATAAATTCAGCACCTATGCAACCTGGTGGATCCGCCAGGCGATCACCCGCGCAATTGCAGACCAGGGCCGAACCATCCGTGTTCCAGTCCATATGGGTGACAAGATCAATAAAATGATCCGCATGCAGCATCAGCTGAAACAGGATCTAAATCGCGACCCAAATCAAGATGAACTGGCTGAAGCCCTCAATGTTACACCGGATGATGTCCAGGACATGATGAAACATGCCCGGCGTCCATTATCACTGGAAATGCCCACAGGCAAAGAAGACGATGCCCAGCTCGGCGATTTCATCGCAGATACAGATGTAACACCTCCAGACGAAGAGGCTACCGGGATCCTGCTCCGGGAACATCTCCAGGAAGCTCTGGCAGAACTCCCTCCCCGAGAAACCAAGATCCTCGAGATGCGTTACGGCTTAGTTGACGGTCGTACTCTGACCTTAAACGAAGTTGGCAAGAAAATGGGTGTGACCCGCGAGAGAATTCGCCAGATCGAAGCCCAGGCATTAAGACGGCTTCGGAACCCCCGCATCCAGGAAAAACTGCAAGCATATCTGGATTAGATAAACTCTGAAAACAATATAAAAAAAGCGGAACAGCTGAGCTGTTCCGCTTTTTCATTGTAGTAGTAAATTTTCCTATTTCAGATACAGGTCACCCCAGGTTGTGGGATCTGCATAATATCTCCCCGGCACATTACTGACAACAGATTGTTGGTTCAACGTATTCGCTTTGTCATTATCGTTAATGGATATAGCAAAACCGAAATGATTCCCGGCAGCTGGGTAAGCAACACCAAGCAAACTCCAGGGTATTTTAAATTCAACCTGGTAGCCTTTTCCACTTTCTATGGAACCAATCTTAACCTCAGTTTTCTTCCCAGCATCCACTTTTGGGAACCACAAGTAAGCTTGAGGAGGCTGAGGAGTACATCCTGTTGCAACCTTGCCATTTACAATCAAACAGGTCTCTATTCCATACTGTCCGGGAGAGACACCAAGCTGATAATCGTCTGCAGATAAAGAATGCAAACCATAGTCGGCGCTTACATAGCGATCAAAAAGGATCTCAATACTGTCACCGAGATACATCTGTTCTTTCTTGGCTTCCTGAACATATTTATCATCTTTAACCCGGACACCGATATAGAGATAATCCTCGTCCCATCCCGCCACAACCGTTCCAGAACAATCCGACTCATCGGTCCATTTATCTGCCCCATATACAACATAATTGATCACTTTTTGAATTGGGGGATCCCATTCATATAAATCCCCATCAATGTTGAGATTTTTATCAATATAGCTTGCCGTTATAGATGGTCCGCTTCGAACAGCTGGACCTTCAAAGGTAGCTTCGGTTGCATCCAGTGTTTCCGTCACTTCCAGAGTTTCAGTTAGATCCAATTCACCAGTTGCTGTGACCTCGGGTGTACTTGTTGCCACCACTTTGGGGGTTGAGGTCTTTTCACCTGTCCCTGCTGAGGAAGATGCAGATGTTGCCGGTGCCGCCTGAGTAGGCTCAAACAAGGCTGTCATGGTTTTATCCGGAGTCGGGAAGGAAAACGGTGTTGGTGTTGAAAATCCTGGTAAAGTACAGCCAGTCAGCACTGTTAAAACAATGATAGCCACAAGTATATGGCGAAATTTGATTTTATCCATGGAAATACCCTCCTCAATGAGGTTTTTTACACTTTCTATAACAACTATACTAAAATTATAAACGAGTTTCATACCATAATTCTCCCGTATTAAGGAGTTTACGACATTGTATACTTATGAATATCCAAGGCCTTCCGTTACTGTAGATATTGCAATATTCAGACCATTTGGAGATGAGTATCAAATCTTACTCATCAAACGCTACCATGAACCGTATCAAGGTAATTTCGCCCTTCCAGGGGGCTTTGTTGAGATGGATGAATCTCTCGAACAAGCGGCCCACAGGGAATTATTCGAGGAAACCGGGGTTGAAAATATCCAACTTACTCAAATTCAGACCTTCAGCGATCCGGATCGGGATCCCCGTGGCCGGGTTATATCCACTTGTTTTGGATCTGTTCTGAAAGCTGAGGATCAAATTAATGTCCAGGCGGGTGATGATGCAGCAGATGCCGCCTGGTTTTCCTTGAATGGACTGCCAACTTTGGCTTTTGACCATCATCAGATAATTCAAATCGCGATCGCCAAATTGATCCCTTAGGATCTCCATCCGGGTTCTTCGTCTCAGCTGCTCACTTACCAGATTAAATAAAAAGACCCCACCATGCCGTGTGTGATTTAGTCTTGAACCTGCTTTCGCAGATTGGGTATCCGCATCAGGAGTTTCGCCTTGGCTCAGGCCTATCGCGTTGCTCCATCAATATAGGAACCCTTAAAGTTGGTGTTGGCTCAAAACACGTAGATCACATCGCGAACACAGTAGGGTGGATACACTTTACCATATGTAATCCCGACTGAATAGGGGAAAATCTATGGCAAGGAACCTACTTCAGAGTCACTTTTATGTGCAGTTCATCCAGCTGACCGGGTTCAACAGAAGACGGTGCATTCCCCATCATATCCCTGGCAGATTGGTTCTTTGGAAATGCAATCACCTCACGGATATTAGGCTCATCTGCCAGCAGCATACATAAACGATCGATCCCGGAGGCAATACCTCCATGAGGAGGAGTTCCATAAGAAAAAGCACGCAGCATATGTCCAAAACGCTCCCGGGCCACATCCATATCAAGGCCAATCAAGCCAAAGATCTTTTCCTGCAGATCCGCATTATGGATCCTGATTGATCCTCCTCCAATCTCATAACCATTCAGAACCAGGTCATACTGCTGTCCCCGCACCTGGGATGGATCCTCATCCAGGGCATGGATATCTTCCATCATCGGGCTTGTGAACAGGTGATGGCTGGGATCCCAGCGTTTTTCATCCTTGTTCCAGTTCACGAGTGGAAAATCAATTACCCAGCAAAAACCCAGGACATCCTTATCTACCAAGTCCAGGCGATCGCGCAATTCCTCCCGCAGCCTGCCCAGGCTCTCATTTACAATTTCCGGAATATCAGCCACAAATAGCAGCAGATCCCCGGGGGATCCCTGCAGGCGTTTTATCAAATCATCTTTAACTTCCGCCGAGAGGAATTTCGCAAAAGATGAACGTTCTTCACCTTCGGTTGTCAATGCCAGATATGCCAGTCCTCCAGCACCGTACTGTTTAACATATTCAGTCAGTTCATCGATCTGTTTCCGACTGTAATCGCCCAAACCTTTGACATTGATTCCCTTTACCAACCCGCCTTTTTCTACTATGTCGCTAAATACCCTGAAACCAGAATCAGGGGCCAGGTCAGAAATATCCACCAGCTCCAATCCAAACCTGACATCCGGGTTATCTTTTCCAAATCGATCCAGCGCTTCCTGGTAAGTAAATTGAGGCCAGGGGGTTTCCATGACCTTTTTGTCAGGCGTGACTTCTGCAACCAGATCAGTATACAGACCTTCAAGCAGCGCCATCACATCATGCCGCTCCACAAAAGACATCTCGATATCCAGCTGTGTAAACTCCGGCTGGCGGTCACCACGCTGATCCTCATCACGAAAACAGCGTGCAATCTGAAAATACCTCTCCATGCCTGCTACCATAAGCATCTGTTTTAACTGCTGGGGAGATTGAGGCAAAGCGTAAAATTGTCCAGGATGGACCCGGGATGGCACGATATAATCCCGGGCTCCCTCCGGAGTAGTTTTAACAGGATCGGCGTTTCGATCTCGAGAAAATCCTTTTTATCCAGATATCTGCGGATAAAAGCCACGATCTTGTGCCGCAGGATGATATTATCCCGCATCCTCGGACGGCGCAGGTCCAAATACCGAATTTCAACCGAGTTTGTTCTTCGACATCTTCTTCCTGGTTGATAAGGAAAGGTGGTGTAATCGCAGGATTCAGAATTTCGATCCGGGAAAGTTCAACTTCAATCTCTCCTGTAGGCAGATCAAGGTTTTTCATGCCTTCTGGCCTTTTCCGGACGATACCGATCGCCTGGATCACCCATTCAGTACGCACTGGCGTCAGAGCTTGATGGACTTCAGGGGATGTTTCGGGATTTGATACGATCTGAACAATTCCAAAACGATCACGCAGGTCAATAAAACTGACCCCGCCTAGATCGCGCAATCGGTCAACCCAGCCGGCCAGGGTAACTTCCTGGCCAACATGTTTGATATTCAGCTCACCACATGTATGTGTTTTATACATCCTTCCTCCACCTACTTCCACAACAAAAAATATTCTGAAATCTAATTTTCTGCATTATAGCATGTCAGTAGTAACTCGCTTAATTTACTTTATTAAATCAAGAATAACATACCAACGCCTATCATAGCGATTACAGTACCAGCGATAGCCCCCCACCCCATTCTCTCTTTAAAATAGAAATATTCTACAGGCAATAAGAAGATCGGCGGTAGTGCCATTAACGTGCTTGCAACACCTATGCTGGTATGCTGCAGTGCAAAAAGCGAGAGGGATACACCAAGAAATGGCCCCGAAAAGGCGCCTCCGATGATGCTCCATAAAGCTTTTGGGTTTATGACAACTTTTTTGATTGTACTTAAGAACTCTCTCTGAAAAAGTGTCACTGCCCAGATCACCACCATCGCGATCACCATTCGTATAAAATTGGCTGAGATCGGCGAAAAACTGCCACCAAGCCCGATCTTGGCCAGAACCACTCCCAATCCCTGACCTGCCGCACCACCCAGACCAAAAAGTATACCTTTGAGATAATTCTCTTTTTTCTGGGTCTGGTTCTTATTCTTATCCAGCACGACCCAACCTACACCAATCAAAGTTGTGAAAATGCCACCTATCTGCCAGAAGGTCAAGATTTCCCCCAGGAAAATCCAGGCTGTGATCGCCGCTATAATAGGAGCCAAGCTCATCATTAACATTGACAACCGCGGCCCAACCAACACAAAGGCCTGGAATAAAAAAGCGTCACCTAATACTAAACCTATGATGCCAGATAAACCCAACCAGAACCAGCGACTCCAATCCGCTCCCACTGGCCAGAGGCTGCCCAAAAAAATCCAATGTGCCAGGGTCAGGAACAGGAAGGCCGCGAACAGTCTTACGCGATTAACAACGGTCGATCCTACCACTCTACCAGCGACAGTGAAGAGTGTGGAATTCACTGCATAAGTAATTGAGGTGATAATGGCTGCCAGTTCTCCGAGGTACAACATTTTCATGGGTAATCCGTATATATGAATAGCAAGTTACTATTGTACCGGATAGTCATTAAACCGGTAGAGAAATACTGGAGTATAATCTTAGGTTGACAAGATAATTTCACTAAAACTCGGGAGGAAAAAATGCAGTACAAAAAAAGCGGTACCCTGATGGAGTCTGTTGATATTCATCTAAAACAAGGAGAATCCATCTACTCAGAATCTGGTGGAATGGCCTGGATGAGAGGCTCGTTTGATATGGACACCAGTACTCGCGGCGGGCTTGGCGCAGGGCTGGGCAGAATGTTGGCTGGAGAATCATTGTTCTTAACCACTTATACCTGCAAAAGCCAGGACGGATTGATCACCTTCACTCCAGAATTTCCCGGTAAAGTTATTGATTTGAATTTAACAGCTGGTCAAAGTCTGATCTGCCAGAAAGATGCTTTCATGTGTGCTCGAAGAATCTGTAAAACTCGAAATGCATTTTCGAAAACGGCTTGGGGCTGGATTATTTGGAGGTGAGGGTTTTATTTTACAGAAGATCACCGGACCTGGGATTGCATTCCTAGAGATACCGGGGGAAGTTCGAGTTGTTGATCTTGGGGCTGGCGAAATCATGAAAGTTGATCCTGGACATATCGCCGTATTTGAACCGACAGTCGATTACGACATCTCGGCCGTAAAAGGGCTAAAGAATATCCTTTTTGCAGGTGAAGGTTTATTCCTGGCAACATTAAAAGGACCAGGCAAAGTTTGGCTTCAGACTCTGCCCCTCTCCAATCTGGCAATGAAACTTTCCCGCTATATGCCATCCAAGGGATAGTATTCCTTAAATACTGACACAGCAAAGAAACCACTCCAGATCCAGGAGTGGTTTCTTTGGTTAATCTTTTTTTGCATTTGAGTTATCTTTCTGGAAATACCATTTTTCGGTGTATACTGAGGGAAATTAATCAGGGGAGGAAATGTGAAATTATTAGAAGACCGGATCCTTAAAGAAGGACAATATATCGGGAACGGCATTCTTAAAGTGGATGGTTTTGTTAACCACCAGGTCGATCCAGTATTAATGAATGAAGCAGGAAAGGAATTTGCCAAACTATTCATGAATTTCTCTGCTACAAAAATATTGACAGCCGAAATTTCCGGCATAGCGCCTGCGGTTTCTGCCGGACTGCATCTGAATATCCCGGTTGTATTTGCCCGGAAACATAAACCTATCACCATGCCTGACCAGGTATTATTGACTTTATCACCTTCCCATACAAAAGGCAGAACAGTTGAACTCATCGTATCTCCGGAATATTTGGGGACGGGAGAACGAGTTTTGATTATTGATGATTTCTTAGCGACAGGCAAAACAATTGAAGGATTGATCCGTCTGGCAGAGATCGCCGGAGCAACAGTTGTTGGGGTTGGTGCGTTAATCGAAAAGACCTTCGAAGAGGGACGAAAACTCCTGGAAGCAATGGGGGTCCATGTAGAATCTCTCGCAAGGATAACGTCCATGTCAGAAGACGGTATAAAATTCCATAGATCATGAAACAGGATACGATTGTAATTCTTGATTTTGGTTCGCAATACACTCAACTAATCACCCGGATCATTAGAGAACTATCCGTCTATTCCCTTCAACTGCCATGGACAACATCCGAAGAAACCATCAATGAGATCCAGCCAGCAGGGTTGATCCTCTCTGGAGGTCCGGCATCGATCTACACTAAAAACGCACCAAAATTTCCACCTTTCCTGCTCACTCTCAATATCCCGGTTCTGGGAATTTGTTATGGGATGCAAGCCATGGCGGATGCGCTGGATGGGGAAATTACCGCCTCCAGCGCCAGAGAATACGGATATACGCAGATTTCTGTCAGGAGAAAATAACCCTCTGATCCCCTCGGGTGTTCATCAAGTCTGGATGTCTCATGGAGATCAAATAACTGAACTTCCCTCGGGATTCTCCCTGTTGGCAACTTCAGATAATACGCCCATCGCAGCTATGGGTGATCTCAATCGCCGGTTATTTCGGAGTCCAATTTCACCCAGAGGTGAAACACACTTCGATCGGTACCGAGATCATCAGTAATTTCCTGTTTCAGATCTGCAATATCAATGCAAGCTGGACTCCTGCATCAATCATCGAGGACAGTATCGCTCAGATTAAGAAGGTGGTTGGAAATTCAAAAGTTCTATCTGCAGTTAGTGGTGGTGTCGATTCCAGCGTGGCCACCGCCCTGGTACATAAAGCTGTTGGGGATCAATTGGATGCAGTGTTTGTTGATACCGGACTGCTCCGCAAAAACGAGGTCCCGGATGTACAGGCTGCCCTTCAAGATACGCTGCATATCAATCTGCATACTGTCCAGGCGGCAAATCTATTCTTCCAGGATCTGCAGGGTATTAACGATCCAGAAGACAAACGCTCCAAAATCGGCAATCGCTTCATCCGTATTTTTGAAGAACACGCTCGGAAATTGAATACTCCTGATTTCCTGGTTCAGGGAACAATCTATCCAGATGTAGTTGAATCAGCTTCCCCAGATAGACCGGAATCTGAAACCATCAAAACTCACCACAATGTTGGTGGTCTGCCAGAGAATATCACCTTCAAGCTTGTTGAACCCTTGCGTTTTTTGTTTAAAGATGAAGTGAGGAAGATTGGAGAAGAACTAGGACTGCCCCCCTCCCTGGTCTGGCGGCAACCTTTTCCCGGTCCGGGTCTGGCTATCCGCTGTCTCGGTGAAGTAACCCCTGAAAGGATCGATCGATTAAGAGAAGCGGATTTCATCTACCTCCAGGAACTCGGTAAAGAAAATCTGCTCCAGTACTATAAAGATGGTACTGAACGCGGATCATCTCAAGCCTTTGCGGTCTTATTGCCGGTTAAATCAGTTGGTGTTATGGGCGACCAGCGTACTTATGAAGATGTGATCGCCCTCAGAGCAGTCACAACTGATGATTTTATGACTGCTGATTGGTCCCGGCTTCCCTCCGAGACCCTGGCCAGAATCTCCAACCGGATCGTCAATGAAGTCAAGGGGATCAACCGGGTTGTTTATGATATCACCAGTAAACCTCCCGGCACGATAGAATGGGAATAAAGGGTAGCTTTTGATCCATTCCCGGTAAGAATAACTAGCTTTCAATCATCAAATAATTAAATAATTGCTATTTTCGATTGTATTAATTCACCATTCTTGAGATAAATTCTGATGACATCAAAAAAAAGTAATGCCGGGAAAGTCGTTTTAGTCACTGGACCTGCGGGTAACCTGGGATCAGCAGTTGTAGAAAAATTCTTCCAGGAAGGCAATTCGTTGATCTTGCTTGATCGTCATCCTGACCGGATCAAGGAGCGATATCCCGCTCTGGAGAAATCCAACCAACATCTTCTTCTTCCAGGGGTTGATCTGACAGATCAAAAACAAGTTCAATCAGCGGTAGAATTTGCCCTGGAGAGCTTTGAAAGCATTGATTGTCTGGTGCACACAACAGGGGGATTTCAGATGGGAGAACAGGTCCATGAAATCAGCACAGAAAAGTGGGATCTGATGATGGATCTCAATGTCAAGACTCTTTTAAATATCACTAAGTCCGTCATCCCGATAATGATCAAGCACCAGGATGGTATGATCATTACTATAGGTGCCAGACCCTCACTGCAGGGGAAAAAGAAAATGGGATCCTACAGCGCCGCAAAAGCAGCAGTATTAAGGTTAACTGAAAGCATCGCAGCAGAAGGTATGGCTGAAGGTCTTACTGCCAGGTGTATCATTCCTGGTACTATTGATACTCCCACAGAATCGCCAGGCTATGCCTGGTGCAAACACTATCCAATTGGATCAAACCAGAGTATATGGCAGATATAATTCACCAAATATGCTTCAAACAATACCCAAACAATAATGATGTAATCGTCCCTCTCTAAAAGTAAACTATGAATAATTTTCCTATATCTATCCTGATCTTTGGCGCCTCGGGGGACTTAACCCAGAGGAAACTCATCCCGGCTTTATATAACCTTTACCAAAAGGAACGATTACCGGAAATTAACATTCTCGGAACAAGCCGATCACCATTCACAGATGAGGAGTTCAGAGAGCATTTACTGGCTGGTTTACATAAATTCAGTCCGGACTCATTCCAGGCTGAAAGTTGGGAAAAGTTTTCACAAAAGATCCACTACTTAAGCGGCAACCTGACCGACACTGCTGACTATACTAAGCTATCAACAAAATTATCCGGGCTGGAAAATGGTGCATCAAACCGGCTCTATTACCTGGCCATTTCACCTGAATTTTACACTCAGACTGTAATAAATCTGGGTAAGTCCGGCCTCGCCAAACAAACCTTGGGAGAAAGCTCTCCCTGGCGGCATATGATCATTGAAAAACCTTACGGAAGGGATCTGGTCACCGCCCGGGAATTAAACGACAGTATCCATGAGATCTTTTCAGAAGACCAGATCTATCGGATTGATCACTACCTTGGTAAAGAGACTGCCCAGAATATCCTATTTTTCCGGTTTGCAAACACAATCTTCGAGCCCGTTTGGGACCGCCGCTATATCGATAATGTTCAAATCACCGTAGCCGAAAGCGTAGATGTCGGCCATCGGGCAGATTATTATGATAAAGCCGGGATATTGAGGGATATGTTTCAAAATCACCTCTTTCAACTTCTTTCCCTGGTTGCTATGGAAGCTCCCGCATCCTTCAACGCGGATGCGATCCGAAACGAACGGGTAAAACTTGCTGCGGTCAATCCGGCCACTTAAAGGGAAGATTCCGATTGCGGCCAATACATTGGATACTGTTCAGCAAGCGGTGTGGAAGATTATTCCCGCACCCCAACCTACGCAGCATTGAAGCTTTATATTGATAATTGGCGCTGGAAGGGAGTTCCATTTTATATTCGGTCTGGAAAATCGCTCAAACGTAAAGCAACCGAGATCAATATCGAATTCCAACGACCTCCTCACTTGATGTTTGGATTATCCGATCCTGAGCAAATTACTCCCAATATCCTGTCGATCTGCATCCAACCTGACGAGGGTATTCACCTCAAATTCCAGGCCAAAGAACCAGATTCGGAACAAAATATGAGGCCGGTGGATATGGAATTCCACTACCAGCGCTATTTTGGCAGAGTAAAAAACTACCTGATGCCTACGAGCGGTTATTAAGCGAGGCTATTGCCGGCGATCCTTCACTGTTCACTCGAAGCGACGGCATCGAAGCAGCCTGGACTATTATCGACCCCTTGATCCAATCCTGGGAAGACCATGACACAGATGATCTGGCAGTTTATGATCCCGGAACCTGGGGACCAAAAGAGGCAGAAGAACTGCTTGCCCGCGAAAATCGTTGCTGGAGGATGAACTGCGGTCTACATGAAGATTGCATCGAACCCGTTCTCCGAACAGGTTTCCCTAATCTGTTTAATTTCTTGAACTTTTTTCTAATACCTTCTTCAAATAACCCAAATATCCCCTATGTTATAATGGACTCATCGGGGATGAAAGGTATCGACGGAAGAGATTGACCCCGGATGCGAGCCGAGAGGCGCCGTTCTCGTAAAATCAGCGCAAAACCTTAAGTGCCAACCGCACTGAATATGCTGCTCTTCCCCTCGCTGCATAAGCCTGGGTAAGAGCAGACGATTACCTTAAGGTAATCTCGTTCACCTCCTTCAATCTCCTGCTGGAGGAGTCTGAACGTCAGAAAGCAGGAGTGCCGCCGGGTGACGCCGCTACTCCGGCCAAGAGGGACTTTCGGGTTCCAGCGGCTAATCAGTAGACACTCTTGGGCAGTTGTAGTCCATGCTGATAAAAACAAACAATTGCCTACACTCGTAGACGTCCGAGCGGTAAAATCCTTCGGACGCGGGTTCGATTCCCGCCATCTCCACCAATCAACACGAGGTTTGTCCAAACAAAGGACAAACCTCGTCGTCCGTAATCCGGTTATTTTCCAGTTCTATTGACCGGTCAAATCGGAAGGATCCAGATCCTTTAGGTGTCCAATTTATGAAAAAAGGTACCGTGATAGAATATGTTATAATCAAACCATTATGGCAGCATCCAACCAGTCGCTCAGGAAGACAATACCCCTGGATCTTCCGGAGGAGGAACTCAAATCCTCAACCGGTGAGGAACAATCCACCGCTAGTAAGATCGGTTTTCTGATCGCTGGTCTTGTTCTGCTCGGGTTGGTCATCACGGGATTGGTGTTCTTGATCCAACCGGGAACTGATACTGCCCGGGTCAGGGACATTTTCATCATTTTCATGGCTTTAGAATTTTTGCTGATCGGCTGTGTGATGATCATCCTCATCATCCAATTGGCCCGTTTAACTCTCTTGCTTCAGAATGAGATCAAACCCATACTGGAATCTACCAGTGAAACTGTCAATACCCTTAGAGGCACAACAACATTTTTAAGTGAACATCTGGTCGAACCGGTATTAAAAATAAATCAGTATCTGGCTGGTTTGAACAGAATTGCAGATTTCTTCAAAACCAACAGGGAATAATATCGTTATATAACATACAGGAGTGTGAAAGATGTCTGATAACAACATGAATTTGGCGCCTTTATGTCAGGATTATTGCTGGGTGGAATTGCAGGAGCGATCACCGCGTTATTATTGGCTCCCCAATCCGGTGAAGAGACCCGGAAGGTCATTATTGACAAGAGTATAGAGATAAAAGACAAAGCGATTGAAACTGTAGATGAAGCCCGGAAACAGGCGGAATAAGCTGCAGACAAAGCCCGCAAAGCGGCCATGGAGTACTCCGAGAAAGCTCAAGAACAGGCCAAAAACTCCAGGAACAAGGCAGGGTCATTCTCGAAGAACAAAAACAGAAAATAGAGAAGGTCACCAAAGGTGGGAAAAAGTCGGAAGACGAAGCAAAAGCATAACCCTGCTTCACAGACCAGAAGGCCAATATAAAACCTGCCACATTACCTGGCAGGTTTGTTCATTAAAATCTGGAAGAACCTGTCCTATTGAATTAGAAATATCGCCGGCCAGAACCGCGGCTGGATTGCCCTGGATCTGCTCAGCCAATCCGGCTGCCCTGGCATGGATCCAAGAGCCGGTTACTGCCGCATCAAATGGCGTTATTCCCTGGGAAATCAATCCTGTTATTATTCCGGCCAAAACATCTCCACTGCCTGCCCTGGACAGGGCAGGATTGGCCGAAATTAAGATTTTTGTCCGGCCATCCGGTGCAGCGATGACTGAATGGGCTCCTTTTAACAACACGATCTGTTTCCAGCCTTTGGCATATTTTTCAGCAATTTCCACTCTTGATCGTTGGATCTTCTCTACTGTTAATCCTGTTAACACTGCCATCTCTCCAGGATGAGGGGTAAACACACAACTTTCGGGTATTTTTTTCTGCCAATTTTTAATACCGGCTAGAAGCCTCAAACCGTCTGCATCGATTACCGTCGCGGTAAGTTCTCAATCTGAATAACAGTCTCAACGAATCTTCCGGAAGTTGTCTAGTTCCCAATCCAGGTCCAATCAGGCAGGCTGTAGGTTTCTGGATTGCATCCAATACTAGATCGCTTGCTTTTTCTGAGATACCACCGTTCTCGTCTTTGAGAACGAGCCAGGTGGCTTCAGGAAGAGTCTTGATTGATCCCTGTAATATACCGTCTGGCACAGCGATAATCACCAAGCCGGATCCAGATCTATAAGCTGCTGTTCCAGCCAGAATAGCAGCCCCAGGGTAGTTATCAGATCCGGCAACGATCAAACTCGTCCCAAATGTTCCCTTATGGGCATCCATTGGACGTTCGGGCAGCATTGAAATGATCCAATCTTCTTCAATAGTTTCCCGTGATATTCGTTCAAATTCAGGTAGTTCAGAAGGCAACCCGATATCCACCATGTCAAGTGTTCCCAGGTATTGGTAGGCGGGAAAGTGAAGAATGCCAGCTTTAACGGCAGCCATCGTTACAGTCAGATCAGCAGCCAAACAAACTGGAGAAACTTCGCCAGTATCACAATCCACACCTGATGGACAATCCACCGCAATGATGGTGGGTTGTTTCTCGAGCCCATCCAAAACTTTTTTAATCATTCCCAGCAAATAATCAAGAGGGGGCCGGAGCGGGAGTTTTATGCCCGTTCCAAGCACACCATCAATAAGCAAGTCGGCACCAGCCAGTTCAGAATGAAGATCGATCGAGAGTCGATCTGGATCGTAATAATCATGCAGGATACAACCGCGATCCACAATTCGTTTGACCAATGGATCTTCAACATGTCGCTCCCTTAAAAATAGCACTGCTGCATTCCATCCCCATGTCATCAAATAATCCAGTGCTACCAGGGCATCACCTCCGTTGTTTCCAGCGCCGACCAGAGCTATAACCTTCCTGTCCGGTAGAAGACCATATCGTTTATCGATCAGCTCAGCCAATCCCCTGCCTGCCGCTTCCATCATTGCAGCATAGGAATGACCAGCCGCATCGGACGCCTTTTCTATGGCTAGCATTTCACTTACGCTTACATATTTCATAACCTTTCCTTAAGGTAGGATACTGCTCTTCCTGATTTTAGTTTACCAGACACTTGGATGAAATTTATTTAAGTACCCATGAGGTTAAGTGGTGGTGCAACCTATATATAATTGATTATTATTATTCCAATATCGGCTATACTTGGATTGAATAATACAGGATAAAGGTATGTTTAAGAGCGATTACTATAAAGCATTAGAGGATTATAAAAAAGCCAGGCGCGGGGCCGCGATTCAGGAACTGCTGGCTCGCATATCTGGTCATTCTGAAAATTCCGAACTCCATTCCTACGAAGAAGTCCGCCATCAACTGCAGGCTATCGAAAAGAGCGCTGAACACCTGGAAGAAATCCCACTGGATGCAATTATTGGAAGCGTTGGCCGCTACCATGACTTCACCCGGAAATTCCTTCCCAAGGCATCCATTGATGAAAGCCGCTGGGCCAGGGTTATGGCAACTTCCCATGGTTTATCAGGTTTGCCAGCGATAGATGTGTATAGAATTGGGGATGTATATTTTGTGCGGGATGGTAATCACCGGGTCTCAGTTGCCCGACAAATGGGTAACACTACCATCCAGGCCTATGTTACTGAAGTGGAAACAAAAGTTGACCTTACACCAGATTTCACTCCTGATGAACTGATCATCAAATCTGAGCAGGTAAAGTTCCTTGAAAAAACAAAGTTGGACTGGATCAAACCCAGCGCTGACCTGTCGACAACTAAAGCAGGTGCCTACCCTACCCTGTTAGAGCATATAGAAGTCCACCGTTATTATTTGGGATTAGAAAAAAAGCAGGAGATACCCTACGAAGAAGCTGCCGCAAATTGGTATAGGGAAGTCTTCCTCCCGGTAGTGAATATAATCCATAAACGGGATATACTCTATGATTTTCCAGATCGAACTGCAACAGATCTGTATTTATGGGCTGCCGATCATCGGGCAAGCCTGGAAGAGGAAATGGGTTGGGATATCGGGGCAGAAGCTGCGTTGACTGACCTGTCAGAAAAACACGGCACGGGAAAAAATTCAAGTTTAAGGTTCTTATCAAAAATAATCAACCGGGTTGTGCCAGCTGCATTTGAGGATGGACCGCCGCCTGGCACCTGGCGGGAAAAACTTGCTCAAATGACCATCCTCGAACATTTAATGAATGACCTGATCGTGGCTTTGGATGACAGTTCAACTGCCTGGCAGGCACTTGATCAAGCGATCATCCTTTCTAAATTAGAAAAAAGCCGAATTCATGCTGTGCATGTCCATCCAGATAACAACCAGGATGAACATCATTCCCTTGAGAAAGCTTTTCAATCTCACTGCCAGAATGCTGGTATTTCAGAATTTGACTTTATGGTTGCAACCGGGGAAACGAGTAAAGTTTTATGTGATCATGCCCGTTTTGCAGACATTATCCTTCTACCTCTGAATCACCCCCCCGGGAATGAGCCTATCAATCGTTTAAGTTCGGGAATAACGACTCTGATCCGCAATTGTCCTGTCCCCATCTTAACAATTCCCGCTGCACCAACCTCTCTGAATAATCTCCTTTTAGCCTATGATGGCAGTATCAAGGCAAAAGAAGCCCTCTTCATCGCAGCTTACTTTGGATCCCAACACGGTTCCACCGTGAATGTCCTAACCAGTGAATTCGGAGTAAATAATCCTGAAATCATACAGGATGAGGCCAGAAAATACTTGAAACGATTCCCCCTTACCGTCCAGTATATTATCAGCCAGGACCCAGTATCCGATCATATTAAAAAAATGCATCTATCAGGACAGATTGATCTGATCCTGATTGGGGGATATAGCGGGAACTCATTGATTGATGTTATGTTGGGAAGTGCTGTCGACAAGGTGCTGCGTGAGATCCAGCTCCCTGTGCTGATCTGCCGCTAGTTAATTCCGTTTATTTGATTTCAGTTACCCTGGACTGGAAAGTGTTAATCACCAAGGTTTTTCCTATTTGGGTTTCTTTCACAGTTCCCGGACGATATATATGGATATGTCCATGAAAATGATAGGACGGTTGGAAAGTATCTATAAACCAACGGAACGCTTTTATTCCCTGGTGTGTCCAATCTTCTCCTTCATGAGTTCCCTGAGGTGGAGCGTGGGTTACAAAAATATCCAGAAATCGCCCGTATCTCAATTTATTGTATAACAGAGCAGGGATCAGTTGAAAAACGTGGCTCCACATTCCACCCTGGGTATATTGATAGGGCGTTCTCCTATTATATTGAATACTTCCTTCGACACCTGAAAGAAGTAATCCATGTTTTCTGTAAATCTTGCAGTGTAAATTTTCCGCTCCCAAAGGGTAGGATCTGGGCTCACCCAAATTAAGCTCCTGTTTGGGATCGTGGTTTCCATGGACAAAATACAGCGGACGGTTCAAGGTAGTTAATACATATTCCAGATACATATAAGACAGATCTCCACAGGAAATCACAAACGCCACGTCCCCGTGCCGATCTTTCAACGAGTCGCTATAAATCCTGGGATCAATCTGATCACTTATTGATAAAATTTTCATTACAAACAAAACCTTTCATTCTCTGGATTTTCCAATTGTACTATACCGTGTTGATTGAGATAATTTCCCTCACCCATCGATACCCCTTTATCATAATCATATTGGTGATCTCGATATGTTTGTATTCGAAAGTTAATTGACAAGATCTCTGCAACCATATACACTAGAAGATACTACATCATCTTTCATATATCGATTGCCTGAGAAAAACCACCGCATGGAAACTACCAAAAATACTTGTTTCTTAATGTTGGGGGAAATTGTTATCGACCTTATTTCCACTGATATTGTAAACTCTCTGCAAGAGGCGGTATGTTATGAGAGATATGCAGGTGGTGCAGTCTCAAACCTGGCCATAAACCTGGCGCGGTTGGGGTATTCAACAACACTCGGGGCCTGCTTGGGAAATGACGGATATGGTAAATTCCTCACAGAACATCTTTCTCACATTGGTGTGAACCTTGATTCCCTCCAGACCACTGAACTTGCTCCTACAACATTAATACCTGTTGCCCGCCAGTCAGGTACACCGGATTTCAATATTTACCGCGGCGCAGATCAATATCTTTCCTTAACAGAGAACTTATTATCGGCAGCATCTGAAAGTAAATTCATTCATACCTCTGCTTTTGCGCTTTCCAGAGATCCCTGCCGGAGCACTGTCCTGGCTGTACTCAAAGCCAATCAAGATCAAGAAAAGATCATATCCCTCGATCCCAATTACCATCCCGGGATCTGGCCGGATCTACCAGATTATCGGTCTTCTTTGAAAGATTTTTATAAATATATCACCATCACCAAACCCTCATTGGACGACAGTATCCGAATCTTTGGCCCAGATTTAAAACCAATCCAGTATCTGGAAGAGTTCCTCAACCTGGGTCCTGATATTGTTGTTCTCACCATGGGAAGTGAAGGATCCCTCCTGGGTACAAGGGAAGGAAAACGAATCCATATTCATCCTAACCCGGTCCCCGTCGTGGATGTTACCGGGGCAGGTGATGCATTCTGGTCAGGATTGCTGACGGGGCTGTGTGAAGGCTATCCAGCCTTGACTGCTGCCCGCTTGGGACAAGCAGTAGCAGAATATAAAATTGGTTTTATAGGACCAATTAATGAGCATTTATCATTACAACGCTATCTGGAAGTCGCAAATAAGATTTCTGTATCACAGATTTGAGATTATCAAATAATGACTATGAGTACCCTTAACCATTTGGTGATGATATCCAAAACATATTTTTTATGTAACCAAATCCAGTGGATTTATACTGAGGGATAAAGAAATGGTTCTGCCAACCTCCTTTACTGTCAGTTCTTTCATACTATATATATCTCATTACTAATGAGTTTAATCACTTTTTTAACCCTATCTGTGTGATATATTTTAACGACTGATCACTCTTTTGATCTCAGGAGGTGCCAGGGAAATTTATTTTACACACTTGTTTCACATCCTTTACCTATTCATTACATTTAAGGAGATAGAAGAATGAAATCGAAACGTTTCTTTTGGGCATTGATTGCCCTCTTGATCGTCAGCTCCCTTATTCTGGGTGCTTGCGGCGGTCAGACAGAAGAACCCGTAGTCGTTGACGACACGGTTGAAGAAGTAGTTGATGAAGTAGTTGAAAAAGCCTTCCTGGCATGCCAGGTTACCGACGTTGGCGGCATTGATGACAAATCCTTCAACGCCACTGCCTGGAAAGGCATGGAAGACGCAGTCGCAGACTTCGGCATCGAGGCCAAGTACCTCGAATCCCAGCAGCAGACTGACTACGAAGCCAACATCAACGCTTTCCTCGAGGAAGGCTGCGATCTGATCATGTCCGTCGGCTTCCTGCTTGGTGACGCCACTGCCGCAGCCGCCGCTGCCAACCCTGACCAGCTGTTTGGTATCGTCGATGTCAATTACCTGGCAGCCGACAACCTGTACGGCTCTGGCTTTGCCATCAACGAGGCTACCTTCCTGGCTGGCTACCTGGCCGCCGGAATGACCGAGACCGGTATTGTTGCTACCTACGGCGGCATCAATATCCCGCCCGTGGCCATCTTCATGGATGGTTTTGTGTTGGGTGTCGAGAAATACAATGAGGTCCACGGCACATCTGTCCAGACCCTTGGCTGGGATCCTGCAGCCCAGGATGGACTCTTCGCAGGCAACTTCGAAAGCACCGATGACGGCCGCACCTTGGGCGAATCCCTGCTTGACGAAGGCGCAGACATCATCATGCCTGTAGCTGGCCCCGTTGGCGCTGGCACCCTGGCAGTTCTTGAAGAACGCGGCACCGGTATGATCATCGGTGTTGACAATGATTGGTCCGTGCAGTACGCCAATCAGGCCGGGATCGTTCTGGCTAGCGCTCTGAAGAACATGGACGTTTACGTCTATGAGACCATCGCTGCTGTTATGGATGGCACCTTTGCCGGTGGTAACTACACAGGCACACTCGAGAATGGCGGTGTTGGCCTGGGTTACGGCGGTGTAGATGTTCCCGCAGAACTCCAAGCTGAGATCGAAGACCTCGCCGCTGGCATCATCGCTGGTGAGATCGCTACTCTGCCCCCTGCACCCCCAGCAGCTGGTGAACTTGGCAGTATGGAAAAACCCATCAAGGTTCTCTTTGTCCCGTCCGTGGATGTTGACTTCATGATCGCCAGCGGCGAATTGATCGAGAAAGCTCTGCTTGCTGCCGCCGGTGTTTACGTTGATGTCAGTGTTCCGACCTCCTACGCAGCCACCATCGAAGAGATGTGCGCTTCCCCGGATGACACCGTTGCCTTCATCCCCGCCATGGGCTATGCCCTGGCCAACCAGCTCTGCGGCGTTACGCCCGGACTGGCTTCCGAGCGCTACGGCTGGAACGTCTACTGGACCATGTTCATCGTGGCCCGCGACAGTGACTTCCAAACCCTTGCTGACCTGGAAGGCGCTTCCTGGGCTTACCCCGATGGTGCCTCCACCTCCGGTTACCTCTATCCCCAGGCTCTGTACGCTGACCTCGGGATCACCGTTGGCGAGACCATCGAAGCCGGTGGACACCCGCAGGCAGTCAGAGCCGTTTACAACGGCGAAGCTGACTTCGGCACCGCCTACTTCAGCGCCCCCTTGCTGCCGGAAGGCTCCTGGACCGTTGATATGGCCCCCGACATCCCCGATGAGTTCGTTCCTGACTGCGGTTTGAATGACGAAGGCAAACTGTACTGCGGTGAATACCGCGTACTCGATGCCCGCGCCGCTATCTCTGAGGAAGCACCTGATGTGGTTCAGAAAGTCCGCATCCTGGCTCTCTCCCCCGAGATCCCCAACGACACCATGTCCTTCTCACCGGACTTCCCCGAAGATATGAAGCAGATGATCATCCAGGCTATCACCGCTTATGTGGCACCGATGCCTGTGCTGAGACTCTCTGCAACGAGAAATTCTATGATTGGACCGGCGTTGGCCCCATCTTTGATGAGAACTTCGACGGCATCCGCATCATGATGGAAGCTCAGGGTATCACCCTCGAGAACATCGGCGAGTAATTTTTTACGCCCAAGCTATACAAAAGGAGGACAGCATCAGCTGTCCTCCTTTTTTTCTAATAATCACACTTCCCCAACTAAAAAAACCAGAAATTTATTATCATATGACACGATAAATATCATAAAAGCCCCCCAAGTTCTCATGGTATAATTCTGCGAAATCCATTATCAATCTAAACCCAACGAATTAAAACGAGGAAAATATGAAACCAATCCTTGAGCTGAGAGGAATTACCAAACGGTTTCCTGGCGTTTTAGCCAATGACAAAATAAATCTCACCTTAAATAAAGGTGAGATTCATGCGTTATTGGGAGAAAACGGTGCTGGAAAATCCACCCTGATGAATATACTCTATGGATTATACGACCCTGATGAAGGTGAGATCTTTGTTAATGATGAAAAGATCAATGTCAGTTCTCCCCGGGATGCAATCTCCCGCGGGATTGGCATGGTCCATCAGCATTTTATGCTCGTTCCAGTCTTTACTGTGACAGAAAATGTCATGCTGGGTGATGAAACAACCCGGGCCGGGGGATTCCTGGATCGGAAAACACCAGCTGCCCGCATCCGCGAAATTTCCGATGAATACAGCCTGGAAGTTGATCCAAATTCCTATGTGCGCGATCTGCCCGTCGGAGTCCAGCAGCGAGTAGAGATCATCAAATTGCTCTACAGGAAAGCAGATATATTGATACTAGATGAACCTACAGCAGTATTGACTCCTCAGGAAGTCGATGAACTATTCACCATAATGCGCTCCCTGGTCGCTAGTGGAAAATCCATTATTTTCATCACCCATAAACTGCGGGAAGTATTGACATTTGCCGATCGGATCACTGTCATCCGGGGTGGAAAAGTTATTGGCACCACAACACCCAAAGAAGCCAACCAGAATCAACTGGCTGCTATGATGGTGGGACGCGATGTCGATCTGGAAGTTAATAAAAAACCTGCCAACATCAAAGATACGGTGCTTGAAGTAAAAGACCTGGTGGTGCTTAATGATCTTAACCATATCACAGTGAAAGAAGTGAGTTTCGATGTCAAAGGCGGCGAGATCCTGGGAATTGCCGGTGTCCAGGGTAATGGACAAACCGAACTAGTAAAAGCGATCACCGGATTAAGCCACCCGGTGAATGGCAAAATGAAACTGATGGGCCAGGATATTACCCATGCATCACCCCGGACCATCACGGAGATCGGATCTGCTCATATCCCCGAAGACCGCCAGCGGGACGGATTGGTCCTCACAGCAACCATCGCAGACAATATGGTCCTGAATACTTATTATCTAGAACCCTTCGCTAAAGGAATAATGACCCAGGAGGATCAGGTTCAAAATAACGCCGAGAAGATCATCGAAAATTTTGATGTCCGCACTCCCAGCGCTTTGATACCGGTTGGATCTCTCTCAGGCGGCAATCAGCAAAAAGTCATTGTAGGCCGTGAATTTTCCCGTCCGATAAAATTCCTGGTTGCTGCTCAACCCACCCGCGGCCTGGATGTGGGATCAATCGAATACATCCATACCCGCTTATTGGAAAAAAGAGATGATGGCTGTGCGATCTTACTGGTATCGACAGAACTGGACGAGATCATGAAATTATCTGACCGGATCGCAGTCATGTTTGACGGGAGTATCATCGCGATTGTGGATGCTGAGGGGGCTACCAAAGAACAGATCGGTTTGTTGATGGCAGGAGTTGTTGAAGCCTGATCATAACAGCGTGAAAATTCCAGATCTATATATAAGGAATGGATCTATGAGCGAGAATAAAAAAACACAAGACCAAAAGAAAAAAGACGCCGGTAAGATCTTTCTTGAGGAAGTGTCCAAGAGTCCATTAACTTTAACTATTCTGGCGATCATCTCCGGACTGATCCTGGGTGGTCTGCTTGTGGCGATTACAACAGAAGAAGTTTACCAGGCATTCGATATCTCATTCTGGGAAGGATTAAAAGCTGGAGCCAGCGCTGCCTGGTCGACCTATGAGGCGTTATTTTACGGCTCAGTAGGCAACCCGGGCAGGATCATCAGCGCTATTAAAGCTGGTGACGGGGAAGAGATCAGGCGCGCCTTTAACCCCTTCTTTGAAAGCCTGGTTGTTTCAACCCCGTACATATTTGCAGGTCTGGCAGTCGCGCTTGGCTTCCGGGTCGGGTTATTCAATATCGGTGCCGAAGGACAGCTCTATATCGGTGCAGCAGCCACTGTTACAGCAGCTATTTTCCTAAAGGGTCTACCGGCCATAGTTCATATTCCCATCTCATTGTTGGCCGGATTTATCGGCGGTGGTTTATGGGGTTTCATCCCCGGCTTGCTAAAAGCTACCACGTGGTGGTCATGAGGTGATCAACACGATCATGATGAACTATATTGCTTTCAGATTAAGTGAGTTTCTGCTGCGAGGCCCACTTAAGAACCCGGATGGTTATACACCTGTAAGTGCCCCAATTGAGGAATCAGCCAAGCTGTTGCGCTTATTTAAATCACCAATCCGTTTCCATATCGGATTTTTCATAGCTTTATTCGTGGCCTATCTTGTTTATCTATTACTCTTCAAAACCACCTGGGGATACACCCTCCGGACTGTTGGTGCCAATCCCAGGGCCGCAAAATATGCTGGCATGAACATCGTGCAGACCACCGTGATAGCAATGGTCCTCTCTGGTGGTCTGGCCGGATTGGCCGGAGCAAACGAAGTACTGGGAGTCAATCACAACCTTGCCCTGGCATTTTCGTCCGGTTATGGTTTTGATGCCATCGCGCTGGCCTTGTTGGGAAAAAGCAATCCTGTGGGAGTAGTCCTCTCGGCAATCCTGTTTGGTTTCTTAAGGAATGGCGCAATTCAGATGCAGTTGTCAGCAGGTATACCCATCGATATCATTTCAGTTCTCCAGGCATTTATCCTGGCATTCATCGCTGCTCCCGCGATCATTAGAACCATATACAGGCTGAAAGAACCAGATATGGATCTTGATGCTGTCACCTTGCGCGGCTGGGGAGGTAACTAAACATGACAACAAAAACAACCACCTCAAACTACAAAGAGACATCCCCGACCCGTCGCCGGGTTATGGGAATCCTGTTCCTGATAGTTTCCGCCCTGATCTATTTCCTGTTCTCCAGGACCCTGGAAACTGGCGTGCAAACAACCTTCTGGATGGTTCCGGGCGGTTCAGATCAAGAGATTCCTGACTGGGTATTCAACAGCCTGCCCATGATCAATATCATGGCTGGACTGAGCCTGGTGGCTGGAGGTTACCAGCTGGCGAGAGGTTTTCGGAAACGCACCAATATGGTTCTGGGTTTAGTGGGTGGAATGTTCATTTTCGCCTTCCTGACCTGGGCGACTGCTGATGGCAGCCTCAACCTTGCTGGTTTGATCCGAAGCGCTCTGGTTAAGGCAGTTCCATCTAACCCTGGGTGCTCTATCCGGTGTATTATGTGAACGTTCAGGTGTGGTAAATATTGCTATTGAAGGTATGATGTTAACCGGTGCATTTGTTGGAGCGCTGGTTGGCAGTTTGACCAATATTTACATTGGACTGCTCGCTGCGGTCCTTTCAGGTGGTCTACTGGCAGCTGTGCTGGCAGTCTTATCCATCAAATATAAAACTGATCAAATCATCTCTGGTACTGTGATCAATATCTTTGCTACAGGGATAACCTCTTTCCTTTCAGCAAGATTCCTTCAGAAATACCAGAATTTGAATGACCCGGGGAGATTCCCGACTATCAATATCCCAGTCTTGTCTGATATCCCGTTTATCGGACCAATCATGTTCCAGCATAATATCTTCGTTTATGCAGTTTTTATATTCCTGATCATCATTACAATCGCTCTCTACTATACCCGGTGGGGATTAAGAACCCGCTCTGTTGGTGAACATCCCAAGGCGGCTGACACACTGGGCATAAATGTTTTCCGGACCCGCTATGTGTCGGTGATCCTGGGAGGATTTATGGCAGGTTTTGGCGGTGCCTACTTCACGCTTGGATCAGTGGGAAGATTTGATGAGTTAATGACTGCTGGTCGTGGATTTATCGGCCTGGCAGCCATGATCTTTGGAAACTGGAATCCATTTGGATCATTCAGTGCCGGTTTGTTATTTGGCTTCTTTGACGCCCTGGCATCCAAAATGGCTATCTTAAAAGTAGCCATCCCATCAGAGATTATGTTGATGTTCCCCTACTTGGCGACCATGATAATCCTCGCCGGTGTAGTCGGCAGGAGTCAGATGCCCGCTGCAGATGGAACAGCTTACGAGAAAGAGTAAAGAACATAAAAAATAGAAAAGGTTTCCTATTTGGAAACCTTTTCCCTCTAGATAATAAAAAAGAGCGCTTTTCAGCGCTCTTTTTTAATACATGCCAAACTCTTGTACCGCATCCACCATTGCCAGTACATTTTCTGGCGGCACATCATTCATTATAGTATGCACAGATGACACCATATATCCCCCACCCTTACCCAATAATTGAATGACTCTTTTCACTTCCTGACGGACCTCATCGACTGTTCCAGAAGGAAGCACTCTGTGCGTATCAATTCCGCCGCAAAAAATCATATTATCTCCAAACTGTTTTTTTAATCCCTCCAGATCGGACATTTTACCGGCTGATGTTTGGATCGGATTGAGGATATCAACTCCCATTTCAATAAAATCCTCAATCAGCGGGAAAACATCTCCATCCGTATGAAAGAATACTTTGGCTTTTGTATGCTCTTTGATGAACCTGATGTAATCAGCGTGAATCGGTTTAAGAATTTCCCGGTACATCTTGGGAGACATTAACAGGCTCTCCTGTGTGCCAAGGTCATCACCGATCTTGATAATATCTACATTGTCTCCCAGTTCTTCCAGGAACGGTCCCATCAGGTCCTTACAAAGGGCAGCAATTTTTTGCAATAGCCCAACTGCAAATTCAGGGTTAATGGCGAGGTTCAGCAGAAAAGTATCCATACCCTGCATGGCGAAGGCACGTTCGAGCGGGAATAAAAGCCACGGGATCGCCATTATGGCGAATTGATTCTGTTCCTTTAGAGCCGCAGCTGCAGATTTAACATGAGCGATCCGAGTGGGATCCTTCATGTCAGGCCAGCCGGGATAATCTTCCAGATCTGCTAATGATGAAGCTTCAGCTAAGGGGTGAATACCAGGGAACCATTCGCCAGGTCCAATTTCCATCTGTCCACTCCCCCAGCTATCGATAAACGGTGAATGAGGGTCCCTGGTCTGATTTCGTTGCAGGGTTTCCGCAGGATGGATATCAAGCACTCCACGGACATCACTGCCCAAGCGCAGCATGGTCTCTTCATCGATCAAGGCTGTGCCAAGTTCAGGCCACTGATAGATATATTCATCGCTTGCATGAATATTTGACAGTTTTTTAATCCCCTGATAAGTTTTCATTTTGATGCCTGTTGCATTACTGACACCCATTATGATCGGAACCCGATCCGGAACCTCATGATTTAAGACTGTCAATACCCTCTCTCGTGAACTCATCGCCATGGTACTCTCCTGATGCCTGTAGACTATTACTAACAAATTTACACTTTTAGTCTATCATAACCCAAGTATTATGGTTTGCTATCCTGAATTGCTAAATCCAGAGATTTCTGGCAGCTATGATTTCCAAAAAATCCCTATTTGGAGGGTTTTTTTATAGTTTATAATACTTTAAAATCATTTGCATTTTTTCCCTTTCTTGCATAACTCTCTGACAAAGGAGAATTTTATGGCACAAGCAACCCAATCTAAGATCTCTATCAAGTCCATCATAAGGTGGTTCGGGACGACCCTAGGCCAGATCATTGTGGCTATAGTGGTCCCGGTCATTACTGGATATGTCATGATCAGGGGGTTCATCTTCCTGCAGGAATGGTGAAGCGCCAAAATATGTGATCGCACTCGTAGCAATCATCTGGGGAGTCGGCGGAGTTGCCCTGATCTACTACATTACCAACTGGCTGATCGAAAAGCTGCCGCCTAATTGGGTCGCGAGATTGCAGCCTTTCCTCTTTGTGGGACCCGCAGTTGCCATCCTGTCCTGGTACCTGGCTATCCCGACAGTCCGGACTTTCATTATCAGCTTATATGATAGAACCGGAGAGAACTTCATCGGGCTTGAAAACTACGTTGCGGTCTTTTCGGAAAGGATAATGACGGTTGCTTTCCGGAACAACTTGCTCTGGATCGTATTTGGTGCAACTCTCTCGGTGATATTCGGTTTGCTGGTCGCCGTCCTTGCGGACCGCAGCCGTTTTGAGAAATTTGCCAAGTCATTGATCTTCCTGCCGATGGCGATCTCTTTTGTTGGTGCTGGTGTGATCTGGAACTTCATTTATGAGGTGAAAGATGCTGCTTCGCCTCAGATTGGTCTCTTAAACGCCATCTGGGTGGGATTAGGCGGACAACCTCAGGCCTGGACAGCCATGAACCAACCATGGAATAACCTCTTTCTGATCATTATCGTGATCTGGCTCCAGACAGGATATGCCATGGTGATCTTCTCAGCAGCCATCAAGGGCATTCCGGGCGAATTATTAGAAGCTGCCCGGGTTGATGGTGCAACTGAAGTTCAGGTATTCTTCAGGATCATGATCCCCTACATCATGGGTACGATCATCACAGTGGCAACTACGGTTGTGATCTTCACTTTGAAGATCTTTGACGTAGTTTGGGTGATGACAGGAGGGCAATTTGCTACACACGTGATTGCAACGCAATTTTACAGGCAGGCCTTCACAAATCAAAATAAAGGAATGGCCTCAGCGATCGCGATCATCCTGGTAATATGTGTTATTCCGGTCATGATTTATAACCTGCGGCAATTTGCTGAAGAGGAGGCATTCTAATGAGCTCTGCAAAAACTCAGCAACGAATGCGTGATTTTGTAATCAACGGCACTCTGCTCCTGCTCGTTTTCATCTGGACCATACCAACCCTGGGGTTGCTGATCTCCTCCTTCCGATCCCGTTTTGATATCCAAACCTCCGGATGGTGGAAAGTTCTCCCACATAGAGAATGGGTTCAGGTTGAAGAATTGGATATACCAGAAGGAGCTGACCCCGATGGTGTTATGACTATCGAGGGAGTGACTGGAACCTTTGATGAATTCCGGGAAGGCATCACGGCGCCAGACGGCCGACAGATTGTCTGGTCTGGTAATAAACGTCTTGCTACAATCAGAATCAGCGATGAAAGATGGGTCATCATCCCAAAACTCACCCTGGAAAATTATGGGCAAGTTTTAGCGGGGAAAACCTATCAGATCCAAACATCATCTGGTGAAATCATGACCGTAGAAGGTGATAATTTCATCGGCGCTTTCTTGAACAGCATCACAGTAGCAATACCGGCGACAATTATCCCGATCTTAATCGCTGCTTTTGCAGCCTATGGTTTCGCCTGGATGAAATTCCCTGGACGGAAGCTGCTATTCATCATGGTGGTCGCTCTTCTGGTGATTCCCCTTCAAATAGCTCTGGTCCCAATCCTGAAAGACTACGTTAGATTGGATTTGAATGGAACTTTCCTGGCCATCTGGCTGGCTCACACTGGCTTTGGCCTCCCCCTGGCAACTTATCTGCTCTTCAACTACATCAAAGGTCTGCCAAGGGATATCCTGGAATCTGCCTTTATTGATGGCGCGTCACACTTTACCATCTTCGTGCGGTTGATCATTCCTCTGTCTATACCAGCACTGGCCTCCTTTGCTATTTTCCAATTCCTATGGGTCTGGAATGATTATCTGGTAGCCCTGGTATTCATCGGTGCCAAACCGGATGTCCAGGTCTTGACGATGAGAATTGCTGACATGGTTGGCTCACGCGGCGCGGACTGGCATTTACTGACCGCAGGTGCATTTGTATCCATGGTTCTGCCTTTGATCGTATTCTTTGGCCTGCAGCGTTTCTTCATCCGCGGTATGCTGGCTGGATCAGTGAAGGGATAAATTAACTTCCGGATATTTTCTGAATGGATTAAAATAGAGCCTGGGAGCTTAACCACCCAGGCTCTATTATTGCCCGCAAAGATGATAAAAATCGAACAGTTTAGATTATCCACTCTACCATAAAGTTAAAAAACATGATGTGATACTATGAAAAGAATCCCCTATCCATTTCCTGAAAACTTTACCTGGGGCGCGATCGCCTCGGCTTATCAAATTGAAGGTGCTTGGAATGAAGATGGTAAAGGTGTGAGCATCTGGGACCGGTTTTCAAGTTTACCTGACCGTATACTGAATGGTGATAATGGAAAAATCGCTGCAGACCATTATCACCGCATGCCGGAAGATGTATTATTAATGAAAGAGATCGGTTTGGACAGTTACAGCTTCACAATCTCCTGGCCCCGGATCCTGCCTGATGGAACAGGGAAGATCAATACAAAAGGGCTGGACTTCTACGATCGCCTGGTAGATGAACTCCTGAACGCCGGGATCCGCCCAAAAGCAACACTATATCACTGGGATTACCCGGTAAGCCTTCTGGACCGTGGGGGATGGCCTTGCAGGGACAGTATCGATTGGTTTGGTGAATATGCAGCTATTGCATTTGAGAAACTAGCTGATCGGGTAGATCTATGGGCAACCCATAATGAACCCTGGGTCGCCGCTTTTCTGGGCTATGGACTGGGTATCCATGCACCTGGTATTTGTGACGCCACGCAGGCTTATCAAGCAGCTCATCACTTATTACTGGCTCATGCCAACGCAGTAGATATCTACCGCTCTGGGAATTATGGTGGTGAAATAGGATTAATCTTAAACCTCAATCATCTTATCCCCGGGTCTGATCGCGAAGAAGATATTCAGGCCACACAACGGGTTTATGACGAAACCCACAGCTTGTTTCTGGACCCGATCTTTTTGGGAAAATATCCTGAAAAATTCCTGGAGTGGCTGGGACCAAACCAGCCCAAGATCGAAACAGGGGACCTCGATCTACTCCAAGGAGCAGCGGATTATCTCGGAATAAATCATTACAATACAGACAAAGTATTTTATGACCATTTTGGCGGTTGGTTAAAAGCCGCCTGGAACCATATTCAGCTCCAGGATGGGGTGTTACTCAAATGGGCTGGGGCATCAATCCAGCCGGATTAAAAAACGAGGTCATGAATGTTACTAATAATTATGGCCATCCGAAGATCTTCCTGACAGAAAATGGCTGTGCAGCAGTAGATCAACCTGATGAAAATGGGTTTGTTAACGATCTCGATCGCATCCGCTTTTTACGAGAACACATCATCGCATTACATGAAGCCATTCAGGAAGGGGCCAATGTCCAGGGGTATTACGTATGGAGTATCCTGGACAATTATGAATGGGAGCGGGGATATTCCATGAAATTCGGATTAATCCGGGTTGACCCTGAAACCCTGGATCGAGTACCCAAACACAGTGCAGCGTGGTACAGCGAAGTTATTAAAATGAATGGTGTCAGCCCCTGACTAAAAGGGATCATCGTATATGACAGTACACACTGAGTGGTGGAAGAAAGCCGTTATTTATCAGATTTATCCCCGAAGCTTCAAGGATACAACCGGCAACGGGGTAGGTGATCTGGCTGGCATCACCCAACAGGTTCCCTACCTGGCGGATACACTTGGCATCGACGCCATTTGGATCTCGCCATTTTTTACATCTCCTATGAAGGATTTTGGATATGATGTTGCCAACTACAGGGATATCGACCCGTTATTTGGCACAATGACTGATTTTGAGATACTCCTGGAATCAATTCACAAGGCCAATCTCAAACTGATCATTGATCTTGTGCCCAATCATTCCTCAGACCAGCATCCATGGTTCCTGGAATCACGTTCCTCCAGGACCAATCCAAAACGGAATTGGTATGTCTGGGAAGATGCCAGGAAAGATGGTTCTCCACCCAATAACTGGCTGAGTGTATTTGGCGGTAGTGCCTGGGAGTGGGACCAGGAAACGGGCCAATATTATCTACATTCTTTCCTGAAAGAGCAGCCTGATCTGAACTGGCGAAATCCCGAGGTTCAGAAAGCCTTTTTTGGCGAAGTTCGTTTCTGGTTGGAACGGGGGGTTGATGGATTCCGGATCGATGTGGCTCACTATTTGATGAAAGACCCTTTAATGCGTGATAATCCACTCAATCCATCAGGATCCAAATCTATCCATAAATCACTGGGAGAGTATGATACCCAGATCCATCTTTATGATAAAGGCCACCCTGATATACACAGGATTTACAGGGACTTCAGGAAACTTCTGGATGAATACAGTAAAAACCAGCCCAGGATGAGTATGGGAGAGATCCATATCTTTAATTTGGAGGACTGGGTCTTGTATTACGGCGAGGATCTGGACGAAATCCATTTTCCAATAAATTTTTCACTTTTGGGAGCTGATTGGCAGGCCGATCCCATTCAAAAACTGGTGGATGACCTGGAAGCCAGTTTACCTCCGGATGCCTGGCCAAACTATGTTCTTGCCAACCACGATGACCAGCGAATATTTAGCCGATATGGTAAGGATCATGCCCGCAGCGCTGCTATGCTGTTGTTAACCTTACGTGGAACCCCTGTTCTGTATTATGGGGACGAGATCGGAATGAAAGATGTGGATATCCCTCCGGAACAGTGCCTGGATCCAGCTGGTATCCGCCAGGAAGGACAGGGCCAGGATTCCAACCGGACACCCATGCAGTGGTCAGATGAAACCTGGGCAGGATTCTCTCCCCCACAAGCTCAAAAGACCTGGCTTCCCATTGCAGAGGATTATAAGGAAATTAATGTTAAGTATCAGATGAAAGACCCGGACTCCATGCTTTCCTATTACCGGAATCTGTTGGAGATTCGCAAACAACACCCTGCTCTGCAAATTGGAGATTATCAAAAATTGACTGAAACACCAGACGGATGTTATATGTACCTGAGGCAAGACGAGGAGGAGCAGCTCCTGATTGCTATAAATTTCACTGATCGCGAAAAGATACTGAAGACTCCCCTTCTTAATAATGGCAGTCTTCTTCTTTCAAGCCAGACTGGCAGGGATGTGCCTGTTTCGTCTCCATTCACCCTTTTACCAAATGAAAGCATCCTGGTTCTATTATGAATACCCCGAAAATTGATGCCGTTATCTTCGATCTGGATGGAGTGATCACCAATTCTACGCCCCTACACAGCCTGGCCTGGAAAAAGATGTTCGATCAATTTCTCAAAGATCAATCGGAACGAACTTCGATCCCCTTCCGGGAATTTACCCATGAAGATGATTATCTGGCATATGTTGACGGAAAACCGCGTTTTGTTGGAGTAAAATCATTCCTGGAATCGAGGGGGTTTGAACTTCCTTTTGGTGATCCATCCCAGGAACCGGGCCAGGATACAATTTGTGCCCTCGGCAACTTCAAGAATCAGCTTTACAACCAGATGTTAACTGACCATGGCGTAGAGATCTACGCCTCATCGGTGGAGTTTATCCACACCTTGAAGGATGCAGGGATTCCACTCGGACTGGCTACTTCAAGTAAAAATTCTGCCAGGGTTCTGGAGTTAACTGGATTGACCGATCTTTTTCAAACCCGGGTAGATGGGATCATCTCTGCTGAACTCGGACTGGAAGGAAAACCGGCGCCTGATATATTCCAAACTGCTTGTGACAACCTGGGTGCTGCCTATGATCGATCCGTGATCATTGAAGACGCAAATTCAGGTGTGGAAGCAGGTTACAGAGGACATTTCGGTTTAGTACTGGGTGTTGCCAGGGAAAATAACCAGGAAGAACTTGAATTACACGGTGCTGACCTGGTTGTAGAAGACCTGCAAGAAATCAGTCTACATGATATTTACAACTGGTTCGCGGGGGAAGATCAGAGTAAAAGTTGGTCGATAGAATACAATTCCTATGATCCCGCCCGGGAAGGAACCAGGGAAACACTCTGTGCAGTTGGTAACGGGTATTTCTGCACCAGGGGTGCAATGGAAGAAATTCCTGCAAACTGGATGAAAACTATCCTGGCACATATATTGCTGGTTTATATAACCGCCTGGAATCCAACATAGGCGGGAGAACAGTTTCCAATGAGGACTTTGTCAATTCTCCCAACTGGTTGCCCGTAACTTTCCGAATCGGATCCGCCGCTTGGTTCGTCCCCGGAGAAGAAAATATCCTTGAATTTCATCGTAAACTGGACTTTAAAACCGGGCTCCTGAGCAGAACAATGCTGGTTAGTGATGGGGAAGGAAAACAAACCCGGATACAATCTTCCCGATTTGTGAGCATGGAAGATCCAAACCTGGCTGCTATCCAGTACAAGATCACACCAATTAACTACGCAGGAACCATTACAATTCGATCCGAATTGGATGGTACTGTAACAAACCTTGGCGTAAAGAGATATAGAGAACTTAACGCCAGGCATCTAAATCCCATCCAGCAAGGAGGAGATGGGAACATCAGCTATTTAAGTGTAGCGACCAACCAATCAAACATCCAGATTGGAATGGCGGCTAAACTCCAGGTGTTCTGCGGTGAGGAAAAATCATCTCCGGAGTTCCAGGTAAGTCCGACCCAGGGCAAGGTCACAACAATCTTCAAAGTTGAAGCCCGCTCTGACAGTCCAGTGAGCATTGAAAAAATGATCTCGCTTTATTCTTCAAATTATCCTGAAATCAAAGATCCACTGAAAAAAGCCCAGGAGCATATCCAAAAGCAGACTGGTTTTCAGGACATTCATGATCTCTCCATCGATGCCTGGCAGGTTATTTGGGACCAAATAGATCTAAAGATCCAAGGCGATCGCCTGGTACAAAGAATGATCCGGCTGCACCTGTACCATTCCCTACTGAGTTTGTCCCCCCACAGCACAGAACTTGATGCCGGAATCCCTGCCCGGGGTTTACATGGAGAAGCCTACCGGGGTCATATCTTCTGGGATGAGCTGTACGTGATGCCCTTCTATGACCTTCATTTTCCCAAAGCTGCCCGTTCCGCTTTGATGTACCGCTATCGCAGACTGCCTGCAGCCAGAAAGGCTGCCAGGAAAGACGGGTTTAAGGGAGCTCAATTCCCCTGGCAAAGCGGCTCAGATGGCGGGGAAGAAACCCAGAGTCTGCACTTGAACCCAATCTCCGGCAAATGGGGCCCGGATTTTTCTCATCTGCAGCGCCATGTCTCGCTGGCAATTGCCTACAACCTGTGGAATTACTATTGGATAACGCATGATTCTGAATTTTTGATCACCTCAGGAGCTGAACTATTTCTCAGCATCTGCCAATATTGGTCCAGTCTGGCAGTGAAAAACTCCCAGACCAACCGTTTTACCATCAGTGGGGTTATGGGTCCTGATGAATTTCATGAGACCTATCCAGGTGCAACAGAACCAGGATTAGTGAACAACACATATTCAAATCTAATGGCCTTATGGACCTTTAATAAAGCATTTGAGATCCTGGATATGCTTCCTTCAGCCAAAAAGGACAAATTGCTGGAAACCTTAAAAATCAGTGATAATGAATTGGCCAAATGGAAAGAGATTTCTGGTAAGTTAACCATATCTCTCTCAAAAGATGGGATTCTGGAGCAATTCCAGGGGTATTTCGAACTGGAAGAATTGGATTGGGAACACTATAAAAAGTCCTATCAGGACATTCACCGGATGGACAGGATCCTCAAATCGGAAAACCTCTCTCCGAACGAATTTAAAGTGGCCAAGCAGGCAGATACTTTAATGTTGTTTTATAATTTCTCAGAAAATACGATTCTGTCATTGATTCGCCAACTTGGGTATAAACCCCCTGAAGGAATATTAACCAAAAACCTGCATTATTATTTGCAGCGAACATCGCACGGATCAACACTCAGCAGATTGGTCCATGCTTATCTTGCTTTCCTGGAAGAGAATTACGATTTGAGCAGTCAGTTATATGAAGAGTCGCTGCGAAGTGATTTTTTCGATATACAGGGAGGTACTACCCGGGAAGGGATCCATCTGGGAGTGATGACAGGCACTATCTTATTTTTATACAGGACCTATGCGGGATTGGATTGGACTGGAGATATCCTAAAATTGGATCCGAAAATGCCACCTGGTTGGAAAGAATTATCCTTTAATATCTCCTTTCGGGATGTCAGGTATCACTTTAAGATTCGTCCTGACCAGGTAATTCTGAAAACTGACAGTCCAGCTCCTCAGAAAATTGATCTAAACCACGAGGTTTTCACAGTACAGCCCGGAGATTGGGCAACCTATTCTCTATGATCTATCAGAAATGAGTTAGGTAAAAAGAGGTGTTGATATGCTCGGTGATGTATTGTTAATTACAGATAACCACAGAAAGGCAGCCAGGGAAATCCTGGCCTATCCTGGAAAAAGAACCAGGTGACAAAGTCATTCTGGCCATTGGTGGTGAATCCGGCTCTGGTAAAACTGAAATTGCCCACGAGGTAGCAAGGGCGCTCAAGACCAAGGGCTCACCTGCCAAGATCATGCATATCGATAATTATTACCTCACTTCCCCTGCTGAACGAACTCTCTGGCGCCAGGAACATGGAATTGGGAGTATTGGATATCAAGAGTATGACTGGGAATTAATTAACAGTAATTTGGGTGAATTTTTAGATGACCAGGATCAGGTGTCAATGCCCTGCATTGATCTATTAACCGATCAGCGAAGATTTGCTGATCACTTCATTTAAGGGGTTAAAATACTTGATCATTGAGGGTCTATACGCAATCCAGGCCGACGCCAATTTAAAGGTATTGATCGATCTTACCTACCATGAGACAAAAAAAGCCCAGTTTGAGCGCGGCAAAGAACCAACAGATGAATACCGCTGGCAAGTTTTGCAGCAGGAACATGAAGTAGTCCGGTCCCTCCTGCCCAGGGCTGATCTATTGGTCAATAAGGATTTTTCAGTCTCCCCGGCGTAATCAAGGGATAACCTTTCAATTCTGTTAGGCTGTTTACCCCTTCAATTCCCCTGCACCTGTTTTCCTAGACGATATAATAAGAAGATACAGCAGGTTTCGAACCTGAGCGTATGGATGTAATATTTCATATCCGGTGTTTATCCTTCCGGGCAATTTGATGAATGATAAAATCAAGATTTGTAAAAGCAGTACTTCCATTGATCCTGATCTCAGGCCTGTTAAGCGCCTGTGATGAGATCCAGACTTCCGAGAAGTATACCCTCAAAGGTACTTCAACAAAAACACCATTCCATATTAAATCCACTTTCACTCCTACCGAGGAACCACCACCAACCTTCACTCCTTCAGATACTCCCACCATCACACTAACAGATACCAGCAGTCCAACAGTTACAGAGACAGTCGACGCTACTGAAACAACTTCTCCTACCCCCAATAACACCGTCACTGACCAGCTCTCCCCTTCCTCATACAGCTACTCCTAAAATCAAGGTCCTGTTTCCACAGGAAAAAGCAACCGTTAAAGTTTCTCTAACAACCAACTGCCGCACCGGACCCGGAATCTCATATGCCAAGCTGACTCCTCTGCAGGCTGGAAGAACTGCCACTTTGATTGGCAGAGATAAAACATATTCTTATTGGATCATCAAGGATCCAGGCAATACCGGGAGGGATTGCTGGCTGTGGAGCTATTACGCAACAACAACTGGAAATACTAAGGATTTAAAGGTATATTTCGCTCCTGATCAGACGTTAAAACCTTCGAATACAACCGTGCCTACAGTACAAAAAACAACCCCGGCACCGACAAATACACCAAAACCAACTTCGACCCTTAACCCGACTTTACTCCAAAACACCTCTGCCCACAAACACACCAAACCTCACTCCAGCAACATATACGAATACTCCTCTGCCGCCTACCATTACGCCTACTCCCAGCGACACACCAATACCAAGTGATACACCACTGCCCAGCAACACACCCCTGCCATCAAATACGCCTGAACCGATGTACTGCTCTTATACATCTCCCGTTCCTGGAGAAGAACAGCAGATCTTCGATATGATCAACCAGGTCAGAAGGCAAAACGGCTTGAATGAATTGACGATCAAAAACAGACTGGTGTACGGCTGCCCGGAACACGGCCAGGACATGACCTGCCACGGCACATACAGCCACACATCAACCGATGGAACCAAAGCCTGGGAAAGGATCGGTTTGGCAATAGCCACTGACAGAAACTGGTGCTATACAAACTGCTGCTGTGGTGAGATCTTTATGGGAGGTGGCAGTCCTCGAATCTGCATTTGACTGGTGGATGAACCATACGCCAGTATACAAAGACGGTCTGAATATTCACGCCTGGACAATTCTCGGGAAATATTACACCCGGATGGGTGTCGGTGTGATCTACTATAATAATCCCAATACTGGTGTTGTCCGGAAAGTTCTACACAGTTGATTTTGTCTAACAGGTAACTCCTGAGGTATCTTTATGCGAATTGCATTTCTTAATCCCCAAGGGAACTTCGACCCAGCGGATAGTTATTGGACGGAACATCCCGATTTTGGCGGCCAGCTGGTCTATGTAAAACAGGTTGCCCTGGCTATGGGTGAACTCGGCCACCAGGTGGATATTCTCACCAGGCAGATCATTGATCCTGCCTGGCCTGAATTCAAGGAAACTTTTGATGCCTATCCAGATGCACCAAATGTGCGCATTATCCGTCTACCTGCTGGGCCGGAGAAATTTCTCAGAAAGGAACTCTTGTGGCCGCACCTGATCACAGAGTGGGTCCCGAATATCGTCGAGTTCTATAAAAACGAGGGCCAGGATCCGGATTTCTTTTCCTCCCACTATGGAGATGGAGGATTATGCGGTGTATTATTGAAAGAATTGACTGATATCCCCTTTTCTTTCACCGCTCATTCTCTAGCCGCCCAGAAAATGGATAAACTGAAAGTAAACAGTGATAACCTCCAGGAAATGGAGGATTATTTCTTCTTCCGGCGGCGTTTATTGGCAGAACGTTTATCCATGAACCACTCAATTGTCAATATCACCAGTACAGAGCAGGAACGATTTATCCAATACAGTCACAACGCCTACAGAGGCTCTGTGGATTGGACAGATAACTCCCATTTTGCAATCATTCCACCTGGTGTGAATCTGGATATATTCGATCGGGATTCCCGGATGGATGGAGAAGATGGCATCCATAAATATATAAAAGAAAAATTATTGAGGGACATTAATAAAGACAGATTGGAATTCCCTTGTATTATTGCATCCAGCCGACTGGATCCCAAGAAAAATCACCTTGGACTGGTCCAAGCCTTTGCATCCAGCATTGAACTCAGGCAAAAAGCCAATCTAGTAATTCTGACCGGTAACCTGGAAGACCCCTTAAACGGATTTGATGCTGTTGGTGAAACAGAAAAAAAAGTGCTCGAATCTCTCCTAAAGGTCATTGATGAATCAGAGCTGCGGGGACAGGTTTCCATGTTCTCGATCCAGGGCCAAAAACAACTGGGAGCTGCATACAGATATTTCGCAGCTAAAAAATCAGTCTTTGCCCTGACTGCTTTATATGAACCTTTTGGACTCGCTCCTTTAGAGGCTATGGCTTCTGGCATACCAGCTGTAGTTACAAAATTCGGAGGCCCAAGTGAAAGTATGCTGGACGGGGATCAGGAATTTGGTTTACTGGTGGACCCCACCGATCAAGACGAAATCAGTACTGCTTTATATCGCCTAACTTCCAATCCTGAACTGTGGCAAAGTATGGCTGAGATTGGTTATCGCCGTGTTTTATCGCGATACATCTGGAAAAGAACAGCTGAAGGTTATCTTAAAATTCTGCAGTATGCAAAAGAAAATAATCTGGCTGGTAAATATTTACCCCTTCATCCATATTTTAAGGATCCCAAACCGGAAAATGACATCACTCTCACAGAATTGACTGAAACTTACCTGGAATATGAAGTGCTGGGAGTTGGGGAAACATTGGTTGATTTTATCGCTACCAGTCAATCCACGTCTCTCCGAACTGCGGAGGAATTTCAACGCTTCCTTGGGGGGCAGCCAGCGAATGTGGCTGTCTACGCATCGCTGCTGGGATCGCGGTCCGCAGTTCTTTCGAAGATCGGGGAAGACCGTTTCGGAGAATACCTGGAAGAATCTCTCCAATATCTTGGAGTAAGCACAAAAGGGATCATAAAAACCGACCAACTGCCTACGACTTCTGTATTTGTCACCAAAACCACTGGTGTACCGGATTTCCAGGTTAATCGAGGTGCTGATTCTCTGCTCACGATTCGTGAAACTCCTGAAGAATTGATCATACACTCCCGGGCTGTTCACACATCTTGTTTTGCTTTATCAAGGGAACCTTCCCGATCCGCAATCCATCGTGCTTTACGGTTGGCAAAACGACACAAGAAAATTGTCTCTCTAGACCCTAACTACAATCCCAGAATATGGCCCGACAAGGTCGAAGCCTGGGAAGTATTAGCGCAAATCATGCCCTACATCACTATTATCAAACCTTCTATGGATGATGCCCGGTTGTTATTTGACCCTAACATGGATGAAAAAGAGCTGGAGACAGCCTGTATGGAACGGTTCCATGACCTGGGAGCCGAAGTTGTTATCATAACCCGCAGTGGAGGGATTGTTACCATATCTGATGGAGTCAGTGTAGAGAGAGTTGGCCCTCTGCCATTGGTCTCCGTAGACAGCGTAATAGGCGGAAGTGACGCCTTCTGGGGAGGGTTACTAGTAGCCCGTTTAGACGGAAAGTCCTGGAAAGAAGCCGTCTGTTTCGCCCATCAAGTCGCTGCCCTAAAACTTCAAAATGTCGGACACGTACAACATTTGATCGACAAAGAACTGCTATATAGTAAGGTAGAACAAAGGTCAAACAGATAGGAGGTTTGGCAAAATAATGTCCTGGGATGTCTCTTTCATTTCCCTTCACGGGGATCCTCTGGCTGCACTGGGAGGAGCACAACATGGTGGACAAAACGTCTATGTCAAAGAACTGTCCCGATATCTGGGTGCTTTTGGTTTAACAGTCGATGTGTATTCTCGCTGGGAAAATGATCAACAACCTGAACAGGAAAAGTATTCCCGCGGAACACGTGTTATTAGAATTCCCGTTGGTCCTCCCCAAGTGATCCAAAAAGAAGAATTGATCAATATTTTGCGTGACATAGCGGCCTGGATACCCTCTTATCAGATCCAACATGGTTTGAAATACCACCTGGTTCACAGCCATTATTACTTAAGCGGCGCCATAGGCCTCCACCTGAAAAACACCTGGGGGATTCCCCTCGTCCATACATTCCATTCCCTGGGAGTGATCAAAGAAGAAGCCTTGGGCGTGAGGGATTATAGCCCGGATTCCCGATTGGAAATTGAAAAAAGATTATGCCAATCTGCCGATCGGATTATTGCTACTAACCCTCAGGAAAGAGATGACTTGATTGAACTTTATCATACTGATCCAGATAAGATCACCATTATTCCCTGCGGTGTAAATTTAGATCTCTTCCAGCCATTATCCCAGGAAGAATCCAAGAAAGAGATTGCTTTCTCAACAGATGATTTCCTGATCACTTATGTTGGTAGGTTGGAGGAAAGGAAAGGGATCGATACTTTATTAGAGGCTATTTCCCTGGTTGACAACCCCAGTATCCAGGTTGTAATCGTTGGAGGACCACCAACAGATAAACCGTTTCTTAGCTGGGCAGAACTTTCAGAAGAACCTTATCAGAAATATATGGCCAAAATCGATGAATATGGCATTGAAAAACAGGTCACATTTACAGGGGGAAAGAACCAGGATCAACTTTCAAAGTATTACAGCGCAGCTGATGTCACCATCATCCCTTCTTATTACGAACCGTTCGGTATGACTGCCATTGAAGCCATGGCTTGTGGAAGCAGTGTAATTGCCTCCAGAGTAGGCGGCCTGAAGTCCACAGTAAAAGAGAATAAGGTTGGAACTTTATTTGAGCCCAGGAACGCAACCCAACTTGCTGAAAAGATCAAGATCGTCTTTGACCAACCGTTGATGAACGCCGAAATGAAAAGAAATACTCGCCCATATGTGGAAGAAAACTTCAGCTGGAAAACAGTCGCGAAATCCATCGCTGTTGTATATCAGGATCTGCTGAATGGAGATCAAGAAAGAGAGTGATAAATTACCATTAAGCAAAAAACCGGATGTCAGGTAGCATCCGGTTTTATTATTAACAAGGTTTTTTCTATTGTTCCGGCCATAGTCCTGCCTGGAAATCAGCCAGACGCTGAGTGATGACATCTTTGTCGTAGAATCAAAGCGTAAACATTGTAACCGAGATAATCATCCATTACCCATTGACCAATTTGAGCTTCCTCTTCCACAGGAATCAGAGTTTCAAAGATGATATCCTCTTTTGGGTCGATCAATGCAGCCATGCAGGCCATTTGGCTTACATTTGCAGCGCTGACATCTGTCAAAACGTATGACAATAATCTAGTTGTTAGATCCGGTAATTGTTTTATGCCATTCGGCGTTAACATTTTAACTGCGAGCGCTTTTAACACAAGCGTTTGATTACGAATACGACCGAAGTCACCAATCTCAATCCTGGCTCTTACAACCTGCTCTGCCTGTGCTCCATCAAGGTGATGGGTACCAGCTTCTAAGTAAAGTTTTGGTTGTTCAAATTGTTTAATAAAGACATCTTCAGGTAAATAAACATCTAAACCACCAAGGGCATCAACAATTTGTCTGAAAGCATTTAAATTTACAGATACATAATGGTCAACGTGCAAACCATAATTCTCAAGTAATGTATGAGCTAATAGACCAGAACCGTATCCAGTTCCACTATAAAAACCCATACCTTCAGTGCCATAAAAATAAGCCTGGTTTAGTTTCCCTTTTGATACTCCATACTGTGCTGCACCAGGGATATCTACCCACAGGTCACGCGGCAAAGCTAACACAGTGACTTTCTTGGTTTGAAAGTCAACCCGGACAACACGAATGGAGTCTGCCAGGCCAAATAAATATCCTTTAGAATCCACACCTGTGACGAGAAATGTTACCGACGGATCATCTCCACAAACACTTTCCAGAGTTGGTGAAATTTCCGCTAAAGGGGTTTCTGTGACTGAATCGGATGGATCTGGTGTATTTTCAGCATTTGCCGATTCATCCGGGGTTGCTGTTGTTTCCAGTGCGGTTGTTGCTGTTGGAAGATCGAGTGGATCTCCTAAGGGCTTATCCCAATTCAGATAGGCGTACCAGCCAACAACATTAAAGATGATCAGTACAACAAGAATGATCCCGATCTTTAAAGGTGATTTTTTAATTGATTCCCACATATTTTTTTCCTGGTAGATAATTTAAACCTCGCCGTATGTTATCACAAAGCCAATCACGCGACAAGGAATGGACATGCCGCTAAACCTGTGTGATTATTTTATGTATCATCAGGACAATAAGGCAGTCATTAAATCAGGCTGGATCAGGGCCAGATTCCTTGCTGATATTCCGCCATTAAGTTCCGGAGTTTTGACTTCATCCCCAACCAAAGCAGCGGTGTTGATGCCCCGGGCTGGATCGTATACCATTTGTTCGATCATATACGCATCCGGAATTGTCCCAAACTTAAGATCTTCTTGCCAATTTAGCATTCCCGCCAGGCAAACCAGCTGGGATATATCTGCTGGGCTTAGATCTGTTTGCACATTGGATTTTAATTGCTCGATCAGGCTGGGGATAGCTGCTATACCCGATGGTGATAGCATTTTTGCAGCAACTGCTTTTAAAATGATAGTTTGATGCTGGATACGCCCCAAATCTCCAATTGTGATCCGATGGCGAGCCAGCATTTCAGCTTGTTTTCCATTCAAATGATGTGAACCAGCAGCTAAATACAGCTTTGGCTCTTCAAATACCTTCTTGTAAACTGGTTCACTCAAAGTAACATCAATCCCACCAAGAGCATCAATAATAATTCGGAAACTGTTCAAATTTACGGCCACATATCGATCTGCCTGGTAACCATAATTCAGCTGCAGAGTCTCGGCCAACAAACCGGATCCATACCCTGAACCACTAAAGTATCCCATGCCTTCTGTGCCATAAAAATAAGCCTGGTTTAACTTTCCGGCATTAATCCCCCTGCTCTCCAATCCTGGGATCTGAACCCACAGATCACGGGGTAGCGCCACTATCGAGATTTCTTGGGTCTGGAAATCAATCCTGGCAACCCGGACAGCATCAGCAAGACCATAAAGATAACTGCTGGATGCTACTCCTGAGATCAAAATATTAAGAGAAGGAGGACCTCCACAGACCGGTTCAATGGTTGGTGTGGGCGTGACCATGATCTCCTCAGTTTGATTTGCTTGAGGTTCCTCTGTCCCACTGACATTACCTAGTTCCATAGTTTCAGGAGGAAGCTCAAGAGCTTGATTAAATGGTCTATTCCAAGTGATCAGGAGATACCCCACACCAATTAAGATTGTGAGCCCTGCCAAACCAAGAATGAGAATCTTTAAGATTTTAATTTTATCTGGTTTCATTTTATTTCCATTGTAGTGGTTCTTTTTCGATAAAGAAGTTGATTGTTTCCCGTATTATGACGGCATCATACCATGATTTGTTCCAGAAAATAATAACGAATCATAAATATTTGCTATACGAAATCAATATAGGGGGATTGATATCAATTCAGATTATTTCAGAAGCAATTTTAATCCCAAAGGAATAAACCTCGGCTGTAAAATTGGTAATTTCCAGAAATGCGCCCGCATACTATCCCTGTCATGAGATCTCAACAAATTCTGAACAGGAGGAGTAATGGATTGGATCATTTTTTGATAATCTGCTGCTGACATTTTTTCCAAAAGAGTCCTTATGAAATAATGGAGATCAAGCTCTCTCTGAACAGATTTTAGTTTTTTCCGATAGGAAGTACCGGTAAGAATCGCTTCTGCAGCGGCTTTCCCGCCAACCAATCCAGTTACCGTCCCACCAACTGTCGTCACTTTCACCTGTCCCGCCGCATCACCAACAAAAAACACCTGGATATCTCCAATACGAGTCTCAACTTCAATATTTGGAATATGCAGAGCAGCCACTCCTGATTGATAGAAATTGGCCTTCAGGTTAATTTCCTCCAAGAAATCTTCCAGGTGCTGCCTGATGGGATCTCCCTCGTTTGCTATTAAACCCACAACAGCTTTCCGGTTCTGATCAGGAATTAACCAATAGAAATATGGCGTGGCGTCCACATTAAACCAAACTTTGGTAACACTTTCATCCCAATCTGTCGGCAGAGCAACTTCAGCTTGAAGCAAAGGAGCAAATGGGATCTTGTTGGTGAAAATCCAACTCCGGACCCTGCTATTGACCCCATCAGCACTGATCAAGACCGGTGTTCTAACAAAGATCTCTTCATCTTTGAGCCGGATCTTTAATTCCGAATCTCCCTGGTTAGTATCAAATCCCAAGAACTCACTTTCTATGAAAATTTCTACACCTGCAGCCTCAGCCCTGTTTTTTAAATCCAAAATCAGTTCTTTCCTATCCAGGATGAGATCTGGAGACGAAAGAAGGATTTCGGCCTGCTCCTTTCCTGACTGAAGTTGGATCGTATCAATTTTATGGCGAATCAAGGAGGGGTTAATATCGGATATAGCCCTGTATATCGCTGGGGTGATGATATATAATCTGGAATCTGGATCAATTAGATCAGATTTCTCAAACAGGGCTACTTTTTTGCCGTTTTTTGCCAGGATCTCTGCAGCATATAAACCAGCCGATGAAGCTCCAATAACAACAATATCAAATTCCAAACTGCCTCCGTCAATAATTAAATACCCTGTCTATTATAGTTGATTTCGATTGAAAGACAGGAGGTTTTTCAGGATTCAATAATATAAGTAAAGGAGCACAATACCAAATATTCTTATCCCGCCAGTTTGATTGCGTTTCAGCGGCCTTTCAACATAAATACTTGACCGAATGTTCGGAAAAGAATAATTAAGTCCAACATCAAAGATTGGTGTTTTACATAATAGAGATCATACTGCAGACGTAATTTTGCGCTTTCCAAATCGTCAATATAACCAAAATTGACCACAGCCCAGCCTGCCATTCCAGGTTTGACAGCATTCCTTAATCGGTGAAAAGGAACCTTTTCATCCAGTTCAATCAAATGTGATGGTCGTTCAGGTCTTGGTCCAACAGCAGACATTTCACCTTTCAAAATGTTGATCAATTGAGGCATCTCATCCAGACGGAATTTTCTCAACCAGCGCCCTACTCTCGTAATCCGAGGATCATCTTGCTGTGCTCGCTGAGCGACCCCGCCTATTTCTGCATCAGGGACCATCGTCCGAAGTTTATATAAGAAGAATTTCTTACCCCCCTTGCCTACTCTTTCTTGAGAATAGAATATCGGTCCTCGAGAATCCAGATAGAGGGCGAAAGCTATGATCGGGAAAAAAGGCAGCAGTAGAGCTAAACCCAAAGAAGCACTGACTATATCGAATATACGACTGGCATAGGCATAAAACAGGCTAGTTTCTGCAGAATCCATCGGCAAAGATATAAACCAATTATCCCCGATATGTTCAACTGGAATTCTACCTGTGAGGTTTTCATATAACTCAGTCATCAAAGTAATATCAATTGCCAGTTCTTTACAATCCATCAGGGACCTAAAAGTGGCAGTGTTGAGATCATTAGTTATCGCTAGAATCACTTCTGGTATTTCATTTTCAACAACAATTGATATCAAATCTTGCGCTGTACCCATAACAGGAATATTTTCGTAATTATCCGCTTTTGGTGTCAAATTATCCAGAGAATAATCTTCTCCAGAAATGGGTATCTCAATCAACTTTCCAGATAAGCCGGGATCATCATCAATAAAACCCATGATCTGGTATTGATTTGGATGCATATTTTAGAATAGCCTGGGCAATGGTCTTCCCTGACCAGCCAGCACCAATAATCAGGACCTTTCTCTTGAATCGTCTGCTGCCTGACAAGTAGTAAAACAGAATTCGCCAGAGTGAAATTAAAATGAATCCCGATATCACCTGGTAAACAACGATGCCTCTTGGCAGCAGGATCCTGGGGGCGGTAGAGAAGAAAATCAGCAAATACACAACCATAACGATTGTGCCGGATTGAATTAAACGTAATATGATCTTGTCCAGGGTTGCGCTTCGAATTGGATCGTACAATCCAGTAATATATGCTGAAATCAACCACAAGGAGGATAAGAGGATCAACCACCCAATTTGATCAATAAGGTAGGCAACATTAAAGGTCAATATTACTAATCCACGAGCGTGGATCCATAAACTAAATAGTGTCGTGATCAGGATGATGATCAAATCAACGACGAGCAGAATGAATTTTCTGTCTGATAACTTGATGGAACGGTTCAAAGCATTAATCCCCTGCCAAAGCAGATTTTAAGATGGATAAATAACTTGCGGTCTGTAATTTGCGGTTAAAATTCTCCTGCATAAATAGTCTTCCATTTCTTCCTAATTCTTCCAATAATGCGGTTTTATCCTTGATATCAAGGATCTTCTCTGCCAAATCCTGAGGATTATCCGGTTTGCATATTATCCCAGATTTTGCATTAAATACCAACGCAGCCACTTCCGACGTTTCTGGTACGCTGGCAAGGATCGGACGGCCGGCCGACATCAAAGTATAGACTTTACTGGGAACATTGAGACCTGCCAGGTCAGCCCTCAAACTCACAAGAGTCAGGTCAGAAGCTGCAAGCATTTCCAACCATTGTTGTTCTGGTTGAGTAGAAAGGAATCGAATATTATCCAGACCTTTACTTAGTAACCAGCTGGATCAGGTCCTTTTTGACACTTCCTTCCCCTGCAAGTAAAAACAAGACCTCTGGGATATCTTTTAGCAATTCCGCAGCTTCTATCACATTCTCAAGGGCAGAGATATATCCGTGGTTACCGGAAAAAAGGACCACAAATTTATTCTCTAAGTTGTGTGTAAATAAAGAAATTGTTTTCTCTTGGGAGCGGTTTTACATATTCAGTATCCGCCCAATTGGCGATAATTTTGATCTTTTCCTGCTTGACGCCTTTATTTTCCAGATTCTTTCTTCATACCCGGTGACAAAACAATTATCTTTTTAGCAACGCAGTATTGGATCTTTTCCAGGATCCTGGATAAGAATATCACGACCTTATTATTGAGTTTATTCACCTGGATCAGGCAATCCGGCCAGATATCCTGAATACCAATAACCAGCGGTGCCCGATGAAAAAGATGCAGGACCCAGGCGGAAAAGGTAGTAGTGATCGGTGGGTTGATTGCTAAAATGAGATCCACATCTCTGATTCTTAAACCACCAATTATTGAGTTCAGATTATAACTTAAGTAGTTAAGGCCTCTCTGGATTAAGCTGGGGTTACGAGGTAAATAAACAGGAGTCCGGATAACTTCCACACCATTTTCATAGACTGGTGTAGTAACTTCCTGAATATTGTTGGTAATCAGGATGAATTACATTTGTGCCATAATGGGGTAAGCTAGTAAGGACAGAAACATCCTCACCATATTGAACCATATCTTCTGCCAGTTGCGTTACCAGGGGTGCTGTCCCAGTTGCATCGGGGTGGTATCTCATATGCACGATCAATAATTTCATTCAGTCAATCTTCCTTCCATGATCCAATTCCATTTGTCGAATGGCTCATTTATATAACTTGTTATATTCCCTGCTTTCATAAATACATGCGTCTACATAAAAACGGAACCAGAATCCATGGAGTACATGGTAAATCAATCCTTCTTTCCCATCAAGAAACCCACCCCTCAGTAAATACCGATATAAAGAAATAAGTAAATGAACGCAGGAAAAGTGGGGACTTTTCAAGAACTGATACTCTAAACCAGCGTCTTCTCTGAATGGGAGATCCCATAAAATCCGGCTTGATATTATTTTTTATCCCAGTTTCGTTTCGCTCAAGAAGATAACTGGTTTCCAATTGTGCCCAACGATTATGACGGGCAGTCCAAGATTCCAGGGTTGTTGCTGTTACTTCTGTCAGATCTGCTGGAATAATATCCAAGCTGAACCATCAACCACAAAGTGCTGGTCATAAGCTCTGTCTTCACACCTCCCAAAGTCCTTTTTATACAAACGACAATGATATGTCGGATATAAACCACCATACTTAATGTGACGTCCCAGGAATTCTATTCGCCTCCGAACCATCAATCCAGTGTATTTTGATGTCTTTTGATCATCATTAAAGAATACTTGCAGAGCATCAGCCAATCCCAGTGAACATCGTTCATCAGCATCCATGTGGAATATCCAATCCGTTTTGATGGGGAGATTTTCCTGGGCCCAGTTGCGCTGCAAGGAATAATTCTCGAAGGGATGATGATAACTACATTATTAGTATATTTATCCACAATTGATAAGGTTCGGTCAGTACTACCCGAATCTACTACAAAAATATCATCCACAAGCCCTACAACACTTTCCAGACAGGCCTGAATATTTTTTTCTTCGTTATGAGTTAAGATAATAATAGAAACTGGTATTTTATTTTCCATATAGATAGGTTTAGTCACGGATTTTGAACTTCATCTCGTAACAGGATGGGGTTACTCGATCTCTTTAATAATTTTAGCTGGATTTCCTGCCAGGATCACACCTGAAGGAAAATTACCAGAGACCACGCTGCCGGCCCCAACAACGCTATTTTTCCCTATTACAGTTCCCTTTAAAATGATTGAACGAGTGCCGATGAAGACATTATCCTCGATCAAAACGGGTTTTCCTGCAGATGATTTAGGATCCAGGCTTTCTCTCCCGGGCATTCAGGGGATGAAAATCCAGGTCTACAATAATCGTGTTAGAGCCAACAGTTACATTCTCTCCGATGGTAATCTTATCAGAAGCGATAATCGATACCCCTGTCATCCCAGTGCCGTTTCCAATGGATATCTCAGCCTGGGCTGTCCTGGTTGCCAAGCAGAACTCTGGAAAATGGCACAACGGGATTTGATTGAGGCCAGGACCGGAGGTCGATCCGCTCTCCAAGTGAAATAGTGCTCCCGGGAAATCGCTGGATGATCGGCAACCCATATATCTTCCAGCTGCGATCCCATCCAAGCCCTTGCAGCCGCATCATCAATTGAATATAAGGAATTGATATTATTCTCCTCATTTCAATCAAGTATCGTCCTGGATAGTAAATCATCCTGGTATTTCCTTCCATTATTTACTTCCCAAATCTCGATTCACCGGAGAAACGAGATAGAACTCCCCATATAACTGGACCATTGCATCACCTGCAATACTCCAGGTATATTTCTGCTGAATAAGATTTCTTCCTCTTTTTCCCATCTCCACGAGCGTCTTTGATGGAGTATTGATCGCATCACCTAGAGCGCTGTTTCCAAACCCTGACAGAAGCATCCACCCACCATCCACAATTATACCTGTTGAGATCGTCCCAGGGTGTTGCTGTTGTTGTGATCACTGGCAAACAGGATGCTAATGCTTCTGCCACTACAATCCCAAAATTCTCGCTTAGAGATGGAAGAACAAACAGGTCTGCATTCCGATAAAGATCCCATTTGTGTTGATCGTCGATAGGTCCAAGATATCTAATTTTTTCACTGATACCGTATTCTTCGGCAAGCCCAAGTACAATTTGAAGGTAGTTGTTTTCATCGTAACCAGCGATCATCAATTCCCAGGAATTATCTTTTAACCTGCTTAATGCCTCTACAAGATTGATTAACCCTTTTTTAGGATGAATTCGGGACAGAAAAAGTATCTTTTTTGTTTGTCGGTCAGGTTTATTGGCCAATTCTGTACCTGGCGGTAAAACAGTACCATTAGGGATAACCTGAATTTGAGAAGACAAACCATGCTTAATCAGGTTTTCCCGTTCGATTTGGGAAGTTGCATGTATTACATCTGCCAGCTAAATTCTTCTTCTGGAATATCCACCAAGCTAACACGTTTTATCAATTTAGAATAGACAAGTGCTCCCGGTTCCAACATGCCTCTTGGGCTAATAACAATTGGGATTTTATTCTTCAGCAGCGAACCTTGAGACTATATAGTTTTGAGGAAGCCAAATACCATGGTCATGGATCAGGAGGTTTTCTCGATCAGCACATAATAAACGCAGCGTATTTTTGAATCCGGGGAAATATATCGCTCTCAATCCCACTCGATATTGGACTGGTACTGATATGACATTGATCAAATCATGTTCCGGGACTAACGGCGGAGAAAATGCTGATCCAAAGTCAAGTGAGAGGATAGTGACTTCAACCCCAGCGTTTGCGAGTGCCAGAGAGAGATTCCCGACAGATCTTGCCGGGCCTCCCATCTCAGGTGCCAACGATCCTATTGTTTGAATAACACGTATCATGGTGTAATAAACTCGAGATAAAGAATGTCCAAGTATATCATGATGTTTTTGATTAAATCCTCCCCAAAACTGGATGATTGATCTGGCTGAGTTCAGCTACAAAATTCTATTTCGATTTAAACTCACCATATCTCTCAATAAGAACTTTCAGCATATCCTTAACAGGAATTATCCTCATCAAGATCAGCAACATTGGATAAAGAGATAAAATCAGAATCTGAACCAGGTATACATAGGTCTGGTTATCAATTTCAGCCTCGACAAGAATATTTATCAATCCCAATAAAAATGCTAAAATGATGATAATTCCAATCCTCTTCCAATCCAGAGGAAAATAATAATACCTGAGGCTGATGATATATGATGGTCACAGTTAAAAATAAATAACTCAAGAATGTCGCTATCGCCGCCCCAATATTCCCCATTTTGGAATAAAGATCACCAATAATAAGAATATTAACCAAGGTGGTCACAACCGAAATCCAGGCAAGTGGTTTTGTATCTTTCTGAATTTTTGGTCCAAGGGAAACAACCGGGTTTAAGCCCAATAGAATCATTGACGCAGATATCCAGGGCACGATAGCTGCTCCACCACGGTAACTTTCAGGAGAAAGCAAATCAATGATCTGAAACCTGAAAATATATGTCCCCAGGGTAAAGAAAGAACAACCCAGTAAAATCAGTGTTGTTACATCCCGATAGATTCTCCTTGCCTCCGGATCCTTAATTGAGGAAAAAGCAAAGTTAGGCCAGGCAATCTGAAATGGGGCCATCAGAAGATTTACCAAAGAACCAACTTTAAAGCCAATAGCATATACTGCAACCACATCCAGACGTAAAAGGTCCTCAGGAAAAACCGATCAGTCAACTGGAGTAATAGTGATGCGACAAGGATGCAGGGACCAGAGGAATACCATATGTTAAGAGCTCACTGGCAGTTGGAAGAGAAAATTTAGAACAATGACCTTTCGATTGAGCCAGATCATTAACACTAAACCGATCAAACGCACCTAACAGGAACCCCAACCAGTATCCACATCACACCGGATTCAAAGACCTTGATAAAGATAAGTGCCAATCCCATCTGTCCGATAACAGAGACCAAACTATGAACACTGACCGCTCCTGGACGCATATGGAGCCTGCAGCAAGATAGTTCCATAATAATTCATCGTCTCAACGACTAACCAAGTACCGCAACCGCTGGATCACTATGCATAATTTCTGCTCCCTAGCAGTACGGCTGGATATTGTCCCGGAAAATGAAATTATCAAAATCGCCAAGATCAATGCCAGGAGAAAAAACAAGGTTAGGATGTACCAAATCACCTCTTCTGCTGAATTTCATCTTGTTTATCGTTGATAAAACCGAAAGTTGCCGACGGTAAACCCAGTATTTGTTATCGTATTACACACAACATAAAACGAAGTGATAATGGAAACAATTCCAAAATCCTTTTGAGAGACAAGATTGGTTATCAGCGGAAGTGTAATTAGAGCAACAAGCTGCCTGCCTACAAAATCCAATCCCGTAAGCAACCAATTGCCACGACAACGACAATAATGGTCGGAGAGATTTTTCCATAATGTCAATCCGGAGAGAAAGTACTAGTAGACCAGCGTTTCCGGAAGTTTTTTATCTCAGTTTCTGAATAAAAATACCTCACATACCTGGACTCATAGATCTCATCCAAGAATTCATCTGGCAGAACCAACCAATTCCTATATTCTTTATAGATACCACTATAGACCATATTTCCTGCCCGATTTACGATTACCAAGTTGATAATGAGGCAGATCCTCTCCTAAGAATTCCTCTAGACCGTTCTTAAGACAAATCCCAAGGTGTTCAAGTTTGATGACCAATAATCTTAGATTCTTCGAATTATAGATTTTATAACCTTTTATCAGGAGAAAAATCCGCCTGGTAGATGTCAAAACCAAAAAATGGCTTAAGTTCTGTATCAAACCAATCTAATGTTTTTTTGATGGTCATAAGTGTGTATAAAAGCTTCTGTAATATTCTCAAATAATTTGGGCTGGCTTTCACTATCCTGCTGATAAGAACCGAATAGACCTGGATACCAGTATTCATATGAGTGGAAAAATGCAGAAAGATCCCTTGCTATTGGGTCCCTGGTAAGGGTGATGACATCAAACTTATTATTTGGATTCCGGTTTATTAATCTATCTTTTACATAAACACTATGCCAATAATCTCTACCGGGGTAAGCCCGTCCTGATTTTTCCCCTTTTCTCGCAGTGAAATCTAAAGCTCCGGGACTTAACCAGTGAAAATGAAAGACTGTATCGTTTAATCCCTGAACGGGAGATCGTACTCTCAACGGATTGGGAACCAACTTTCCCTACTTGGAAGATTAATAATGGCTTCCCCTGCAGAAAAACACGGTAATCATGGTAGAGCGATCATCATCCAGCGTATGAATGGTTTGATGAAACGATTGAGACCTAAAAATTGGAGTACCTGATGGTGGAAATGGCTCATAAAATACCAATCAAAACTACCTGAATTTTTATGGATATTTTCATGGTGATCGACCTTAATAATTATACGCCAGATTAGGTATGAGAACGAAAGGAGGGGGTTCTAACCAACTTCTAACTTCTGAATGTCAAAGCAGCTTGATCCTTTAGAATTTCAGAATCTGTATCTTATAAGCAGTGGTTGGATTGGCTTCTTACGGATATCCAGGAGAATAGATAGAAGTACATCAATTGACATGTGATAGTATTGATTTTTAGATGATGATCCACTTTGAATGAAACAAGGATTCACCACCTGTGTCAAAACTGGATCTAGAGGTTATTTTTAATCCATTTCTTTAACACATAGATGCTCCAAGGTCTGGCCCAATTTGTTTTCCCATGTTCAAAATCAAACCAAATTTTCTCGATCCCATTCGAATTAGCCCAATCTAATTTTTCTCCCTCCATTGTCTTTAATTCATTATATACTTCATCCTCCAACCCTTCCCGCAGCCATTTCTGGAAAGGGAAAGTAAAACCTCGTTTTCTTCCAGAAGCAATTCTTTGCGGAAGATCGTTTCCCAGAGCATTTAGTTAGGAGATATTTTTGCCTGCCGTATTTCATTTTATATTTGGCCGGCAACTGATAATACTTTCTCAACCAGGAGATGATCCAGGAAAGGAACTCTGACCTCAAGGGAATGAGCCATGCTCATCATATCTGTGTCCCTGAGAAGTGTTGACCTCATATACTGGGTCATTTCAACCACGAGACCTCACCAATCCGATCATAAACAGATGCGGTTGATAGTTGATCATTTACAACAGATCGCCAGTCCTTGAGCGGACCTGATCCGTCCTGGATCCGCTGCCAGGATCGTTCAGAAAGAACTCCTTTGATCGTGCTTTCAGTCATCAATGTCCGAACAACAAAGTAGGGATGATCCACAGGAAGATCGCGCTGCATATAAGCCCATAATTTACGCCTGAAATCAGTTCTCCCTGGCAGTGATAATCCACGGGATGAAGTTCGATCTTTTTTTCGCCTCAGGCGAGGTACATTATTGAGGATCGGAACATATCTGAAACTGTGATAACCTGCAAAAAGCTCATCCCCTCCCACTCCTGAGAGGGCAACTGTCAACCCGGATCTTTTTGCTTCTCTGGACACATACCAGGAATTTACCCCATCCATGGTCGGCTGATCCATTCCGGCCAATGCATCCGGTAGATCAGCCAGGATATCGTCCTCATTTATCAATTGGACTCTGTGATCAGTTCCCCAGCGTTGTGATGTAAGCTCTGCAAGGGCTCTCTCATCGGCCGGCCAATTCTCAAAACCCATTGTGAATGTTTTCAATGGCTGTTCTATTACCTGACTGGCTAGAGCCACAATACTACCAGAATCAATACCGCCGCTTAAAAACGCACCCAATGGAACATCACTGACCAGATGGCTTTCGACAGCACTAAATAACCAGGATCGAACCTCTCCTATCGATGTTTCTTCCCGGTGCCCAAAATCGGATTGCCAATACTTCCCCTCTTTTATGTCAAAATGATTTCCTTCAACCTCGATCATCTTCCAGGTCCCTGGCGCCAGGGACTGGATACCATCGATCATCGTGAGAGGTTCCTGTACACTGCCAAATGCCAGGTAAGTGTATACTGCAGCCAAATTCAAGGATCGCGGGATTATTCCGCTGGCTAATAGGGAGCGGACTTCAGAGGCGAATAGTAATCTTTGGTTCTCTCGCCAGATATAAAGAGGCTTGATCCCCAACCGGTCCCGGGCGATCAATAAACGATATGAACCAGGATCATTTGATCTACCCCAACGACTGTCGTAGAGGGCAAAAGCAAACATACCCCTCAGTCGGGTTAGACAATCCAATCCCCATTCCTCATAGGCATGAACAATCACTTCTGTATCACTTTTGGTTTTAAATTGATGCCCAAGTCTCTTCAGCTCATGATACAGACTTCGGAAATTATAGATCTCCCCATTCAAGACAACGGAGACAGTAAAATCTTCGTTGTAGATGGGCTGATCACCTGTCTCAAGGTCAATGATTTTCAGGCGACGCATTCCCAGTTGAACAGGACCAGCATCCATAAAACCACTACCATCAGGGCCGCGGTGAATCATGGCTGCTGTCATTCTCTTTACCAAAGCACTACCATTTTCAAATTCTACGGATCCGCAAATACCGCACATTATGATCCTTCTTTCGTAACAAGTCTTCTTTGCTCTATTGTCGTTCAGTTATGCATTCTAACATCATTCTAGTATAACAATTTATTCTCGACCGGCAGAATTTCGACTACCATTCAGAAAGGAAAAACTCCTCCTGCATTATGACAGGAATAAAAATCAAATACATATTTAACAGGATCGGCGCAGGTCAGTACTGAAAAGGCGTAGTGATTATTTTTTTATCTATATCAAAACCAGGGTCTATAAAACAAGAAGAATGCTGCAAATATCTACTTTTAGCTCAAGCTGGGAATTAGTAAGTAATATCAGATACATAATCCAAAGCATAGGGACAGACCTCTTCCAGCGCCTTGGAGACTGCACGCCATGTGAGTTCCTGATTGAGATCTGTCACTTCAAGGATAGCGTTGGCAAGACAGCCTGATCCCGCATGATAATTAACCAATGTCAAACGCCAAAGATCCTCATAACTAAGCACTTCACCCGGTATCCGGTCCAGTTCATAAGTTATAATCTGACCCACTTGGGAGCAATTGCCCAAAATGGTTTCCGAGAACAACGAAACACTTGTAAAAGCCTGTTCAGGATCAATAACATCACCTCGAAGTGGGAGATCCAGTTCCATTTCTGCTAATAGCGCTCCCCGTAACAAAACCCGGTTCCAATCATCCAGCATTGCATAACCCGTGGAACAAACATCTTCATCCAAAACCAGGGGACAAAACTGATCATAAAAGTCATGGTTCCACAATAATGTTGTATCAGCACCCAGTTCATTGATATGCCCGGGGCCATATTCATCATATGTTAATTTAATCGTTTGCGGCCAAAATTGAGATTCTTTGGCAAAGATCCTCTTTAAGCAACTGGGATGGGAGACCTGTTTCCCGGGCGATCTGAACGATATATGTGTCAAATGTGTTCTGCCATAACCGCACTGTAGCTCTGGCCTTCTCTAAACCACATTGTGAGGCATATCCATTGGCCAACAGACCAAAATGATCACACTCACTTACGTCCACATAACCCCGAAATATCAATTGCCCGGCCAGGTACAAATAAGGTTCATCGGTCTCCAGCAAGTAAGGATGGGATGGACTAGATAACCATTCGGGAGGAGCACCCAGAGGAGGAAAGGCTTGCCAGATCTGGGCACAGCCGTCTATTGTATTAAAATCATCTATTTCGCTGAGTATATCTACCTGCCAACCAGAGGTAACGGTCAACTCATCTATACTTTCAGATACACGAATGCGACCCCGGTAATGAACTGAGCTGTCTCCATAACTTGAGTCTGCCCAAAATTCAATTGGCATTCCATTTTCTCCAGTCACCCGCAATTGGAGTTCACAGCTACTGCCATAACAGATAAAAGGCACGTTATTCATCGTTCCCTGGATCCTGGAGATAGCCTCGTTAGGGAGTGGTTCTTTCGCACTGATCACAAGAGAAGGGATATCCATACAAATACCGCTGTTCCTGATAGATATACAATCTTTAACATCAATCCAGACATTGGCCGTTGGTAATTCTATCTGGATATCCTTTTCTTTCTTCTCAAAACCTGCCAAAAACAGGTACATTCCCTCACATTTCTTGTTAGTCCCTGAACACGGAGCTGAATTCACCCATAAATCATAGATCTTTTTTCCACATTGATTATAGACTTCAGTTCCTGTGGGATCTCCTTCATGATCAACCCTTATCTCACAAGCAAGGTTGTTATCTTGCCAGTGAACCAACCACCATTCATACTCTGTGTAGTTTATTGTGATGATTTCCTGGCGCTGGGGTTCACCGTCTGCCAGGACACGCCCAGGGGCGACTCAAAACCAATATCAGGGTCAAGAGCAATAAAAATCGAAATTTTCGTGACGCAATTAGTTTCTTGATCATAAAGTCGATGGAAGATCAGGTGAATTGCTTAGGTTAATTATAGATGAGTCTGGTTGTTCAGATACCCTTTCCTGGTACTGTTTATTTTTTAACTGACTTTTCCCCTATCTAATCTCATTGTATCGAAATCACAACAAATAACAAGAGGTTCATATAAATAAAAAGAGCACCCCAGCAATATCAGGGGTGCTCTTTTTTTTATTCAATATTCAACTAAACTCAGGCTTTAATCAGTCGACTAATTTCCAGTCCAGAGTGGTGGTAATTTCAGGAAAAAACCAGACCTGATCAAAGATTCCACGAATTTGTAGAGCCAGGATTGTTCAGGAACTCCGTCACCCAGATTAAGTTTGCTTGTGCCTTCTATGCCTGTAGTGTAGGGATTGGCGTTGGATCCATTATGATCCCATACCAGATCAAAGGAGAATGGCTCCAGCATCAGGATCTGGAAATTGATCTTTATCTCCCGGGATTCACCTGGAGCAAGTTCAATCGGCAAGGCAGGATCAATAAGCACTTCCCGTAAGTTCTCCATGTTCTCAACTTGAATATTATTGATTACCAGTGGAGCTGCTTGATCCTTATTTTCGATCACATAGGTGACTTCAACAAATCTGAAGAATTCGTGTTCACCAACAAAATCTGTTGTTCCATCGAAAATTGTGACACCTTCTGGTCGATTTACGATCAGAACTGGTTGATGGATTAGCCAACTGATCTGGTAGTTCTCTTCCAGAACGGCGTCTGGATCGTTTTCGGTCGGACAGAGACTTCCGGCATGATAACCTAACTGGATGCCATACATCACATCGCCTGACTTGGATTCAGTCCAGCTCAAGTCCACATTCAATAAAGAATGTTGTGCCAGAACGGGTAAACAAGTCGAACCAACAATATCATTTGTATCTTTTTCATAGACAACAACTTCCATCACACCAGGCGCTGGAGGATTTATCTCTGCCTGAATCTCCAGTTCGAAGATCTCCGATACAAATAGGCTGGCGGGGGAAACAGGAATGAGTGTCATCTCGTAGATAGGATTTTCAACCAGCGATCCTGAACCCTGGATTGAGAAACGGTACGGATTTGAATTTTCCGCATCATGTTCTGCCACCAGATCAAAGAAGAAGTTTCCAAATTCCGTCACCTGGAACACTACTTCGACCTGCTGTTCTTCCCCAGGTCCGAGGTTGATCGATCCGGCAGGAGTTACATCTACACCAGCCAGGTTTACTAGATTCTCAAAGCCGATTCCACTAACCTCCAGGCTGGATGTTGTTGAAGTGTTGGCTAATGTATAAGCCAGTTCTACAAGCTGGAAATATCCAAGCTGTCCTACATCGATAGTATCTCCACTGGAAACAAGAGAACCTTCCGCATCTCTCACATCAAGTTCAGGTTTATCCTCTTGCCAACTAACGACATACTTTTGGGTTAAGTCGCTTTCATGAGAATCCATAATGGGACAATTGCCCTGGGCTCGATAACGGGCCGAGATGGAATATTCCCTGAATCCAGGATCTGAGTTTAACAAGGATAGATTGAAAGTACGTGCCTGATCCAGATTGTCATCGATAGCCATACATTCCTGATCACTTACCTGATCGGTTGTCTTATCGATCAAACTGACCTGAAGAGCTCCAGCAGCGGGCACATCAATTCCTACTTCGATTCTTAGCGGGAATTCAACACCAATCAACGAACCTCCAGGTGAAGGAGGAGTTGGAACAATAAATTTGATCGGGTTATCAGTCATCACAACACTGCCCTGGAAAGTGATCCTGTATGGGGACGAATTACTTGCCTGGTGATCAATAACCAGGTCAAACGAGAATGAACCCGTTTTATCAGCCTGGAAGGATACATCTAGAGCGTTTTCCCCTTCTGGATCAATCACAAATCCTGCTTCAGGATTCGTATCAGCTTTGCTAAGATTTTCAAGATTCTCAATCCATATATCATTGATTTCCAGAGAGCTTGTTGAAGATGTATTGCGAAGAATATAGCTCAGTTCGACGATTTGATAATATTCAAACTGTCCTAGATCGATGGTTTCACCAGATGGGATCAATGTGCCATCTTTTTGGGTGATTTCCAATCTGGGAAGCTCTTCCTGCCAATCAACCTGGTATGTCATGGATAATTCTGCAATTGACTCTCCAACTGGAGGACATCCGTCCCGGGAATAAAAATCTGCCCGGATCGTATAGTCGTTCAAAAGTACTCCCGTCTCAGACCAGGAAAAATCAGCAATAAATGTTCCAGTTCCAACTTCCGTGATCTCCTGACATCTAGCTTCCTGGATAGGAATATTTTCATAATCAAGCAGATTTACCACCAGGGCACCAATAACTGGAGCATCGTAGGTAACTGCTGCGTGAAGGCCAAATACCTCACCGATCAATATCTCACCTGGAGAGAGAGGTTCAGGCGTGATCGATTGAATAGGATTGAAAGCCAAGATCCCTTCACCCGATACACTGAAGGTGTACGGAGTCGGATTGGAGGCGTCATGGTCCAGGTTCACATCAAAGGAAAACTCTCCCGGGTCCTCTACCTCAAAAGTAATCTCTATCAGGATCTCTTCACCTGATCCAACGCTCATCGGGGTTGGTGTGTCAATTTCCAGGTTAATCACATTAACCAGATTTTCGAAACTCACATCTGAGATTTGGAAGTCATTTGTTGTCGAGGGATTACTAATGTAGTATTGTCGTGAATGAGTCTGGTACAGGTTAAGGTCACCCAGATCCTCCACGGCTCCGGAAAGCAGCGGTTCTTCCTCAGAATTCTTCAACTCCAGGACTGGGCTGTCTTCCTGCCAATCAACTTGATATCCCTGGGAGATATCATACTCATCTGTATCATCTACCGGGCAAACACCATGATCACGATACCTGGCCCAGATCTGGTAATCCTGCAATCCACTTTCGTTTTCGGTCCAGGAGAAATCAAAATTATAACTGCCCTGCCCTGCAGCTGGAATCTCCTCACATACTGGGGCGCTGATCGCAACTTCATTCTGATCAACAACACTCACCTGAAGAGTTCCGGAGACCGGTGCATCGAGATCAACCTCAACGGATAATAAGAAGGTCTCGCCGACCAAACTCTGTCCCGGAGACGCTGGCTGCGGGTTGATCAATTGAATGGGATTGTTTCCCAAAACGCCGCTTCCCGCAACAGCAAAGCGATAAGGTGTTGGATTGGATGCATCATGTTCAAGAACCACATCAAAGGAAAATGGTCCGCTGGATTGTACTTCAAAACTCAAAGCCAGAGGAACTTCTCCCTCGGGCTCAACATCGATTGCTTCATCAGGTACAAGCTGGGGATTGACCACATTATTGAGGTTTTCAAACGTAGCGCTGAGGATCTGCAGTCCATTCACTAATGAAGGATTATAGACAGTATAAACATTTTCCACTAGCTGGAATGGTTCGATGTCACCCAGATCTACAATCGATCCGGCTGTAACCATTTCACCTGTTTCATCCCGAACTTCGAGGACTGCTTGTTCATCGACCCAGGTCACATGATAATTCTTGGTTTGATCATTCTCATGTTCATCCTCAATGGGACATTCTCCCCCGGGGCGATATCTGGTGTCAATCTCATAGAATTTTTCACCACCATAGGAATTTTGGAGAGAGAAATTAAAGGTCTCTTTAGATTCGTTATCACCAATAACAGACTATACATTTTTGATCTTCCAGTTCAGAAGTAAGCTGATCTGTAATACTCACCTGGAGGGCTCCAGGAACTGATGTGTGAAGTGTAACAGCGGCCTTTAATGAGTATGGTTGACCGACGTAACCCTCCACATCAGGAGAAGGAGTAAGGACCGTAGAACGGATAGGATTATAGGTAGCAATCTTATAACGATCCTCTGCTGGAGGTTCTCCACCTCTCTCAACGATCACTTTCGCTGTATAGTTACCAACATCCCTATATGTGTGTTCAGCCAGCTGTTCTTCGTTTTCCACACCAATACATCTTAAACCCAGATCGTTGTATTCACACTCTCCCTCCGCTGGAACCGGTAGAGCTCCACAACTGCCTTCAACCACGCTTAGGTCAGCCTCCAAGGCTGAACAATCCCACCAAAATGCAAAGTCAACTAATCCAGTTATATCACCATTGACATTGCCTGTAATATCAGCATAGTAAGGCGCAGCCACATAATAAGCATCACTGGTTAAGGATACCCAGAGTCCTGATAAGGCATCATATTCCTCAAGACCCGTTTCTACTCCATTGAATATATTCAAATCGATATTGGTGGAGATTCCCGGAACATAACCTGCATTTCCCCCGCAGCCACCTGGACCATAGTACTGCCAGAAAGCCCAATCCCGCCATGTCCCGGTATTAGGAACGTTATAGGAAGGTATAGGTTCGCAGGTCCAATGAGCCACCCAGAGATCATATTTGATTACTGTGTCATTTAAGTAATAATTGATAAAATTCGGATTGGTATAGATCAGAGGTGAAATTCCCGTCCGATTTTCAACAGTTTCCATCCATTCCACAACCCAGGCGGAAAGAGCAGTTTTCCCCAGGGAATAACCTACCTCAAGGTCCAGAACTGGACGCAAATAACCGCTTTTGAGATAATCTCCAGCAACACTTAAGAAATAATTCGCCTCTTCTGCCCCGGAATTACCGAGATCAGGCCTGGCAAAGTGATAGATACCCATATAAACGCCCGCATTATTGCCTTCTGCCATATTGTTGTGGAACATAACATCAGTCCAACCAACACCTTCTGTACCTTTGGCAAAGGCGAAAACATACCCTGCACCAGCAACTTTATTCCAACCGATATCTCCCTGCCAGTGAGAAACATCAATACCATCCACATTTCCCGAGGTGGCTTTAGAAACAGCCCTGGATAATGTTTTGGGTACGGGATAACTCTGTTCCGGGAACGTGGGATCCACATCGAGCAATATGAAAGTTTCCAGAACTTTGTCCAACTCAGCAATCACCAAATCCTTATCAAATTCAGCAATCTGTCCATCTGAAAATCCAGCGAAGTTTTGATAGTGCAGCAGTTGAGTCAACTCATAACAGGCCCCTTTTGCAAAAGCCCTATAGCTGATGCGGTGATAAAACTCACCCATAACACCTTCAATAACCTCATCTTTCACAAACGGAACTCCATTGATCTCAACATCTATGAGAGAATCTCGATACTGGTTCGGGGTCTGGTAGATGCTGCCAGGTTTAAATGACGAACAATAATTTTCCTGATCTTTCCCCTCCAGGACGTGGATCAAAATCGAAGCATCCACAAGATTTGTACCCTGGAAAAATTTCTGATCATCCAAACGAAATTCCCATACCGGAGCTTCAGGGGATACACCCACCCCATAGTTGAGAGCAGACTGGTTAAGGATCGATTTCCGGACAATATCCTTTGGAAACTGGATTTCAAAGGCGAAACCTTCGCTCCGGAACCAATCCCAACCCTCCTGGAGTAATGGGGCTGCCACATCCAGGATCTCCTCTATGGTTTCACCCTCTATTTCAGGGATGAAGATTCCTTCTGTTGAAGGATCTGGAGAATCTGTAATTCTGGCATAAACTGTTCTGATCAATAATGCTGGATCCATCAGTGTGTCAATCAACACAACACTGACTATCAAGCAGATACCGATGAGCAGGAAAAGCATAATTCTCTCTGATTTGAACATAGTAATACCCTTTTCTGAAAGGTTTCATCATTTAAATTATGGAAATCTACTATTTCCTGCATCATATAGTGCAATATTTGTACCAGAGGTAATTATTACAACCTATCTTGCCTATGCTCCATTATTAGCATTGAGGTGGATTCAAAGGAGATAATGTATAATCCAAGCAGTAAAAAAACACATCTCAATTTATGACACCTCTAAAAGTAATTTTCCTGGCAGCAGAGGCAGCCCCTCTGGTAAAAATCGGCGGACTTGGTGATGTAGCAGGATCCCTACCAGCTGCATTAAGATCCCTCCAAGCATCACCTGATATTCGGGTTGCCTTGCCCCTTTATCCTCACCTTAAGAATATGGGGTTGGATCTCTCTCCTGTGGCAAGTTTTGAAATCGCCCACAATCAGGGGCCCATGATTTCCGAAGTATTTCAAACTGAGATCCAGGGGGTGCCATTCTATCTGATTGACGGCCCTCCTGTTGCAGCAAATGAGGCAGTTTATAGTGGGGTAAATTTCCAGGATGGAACTAAGTTTTGTTTTTTCTCCCTGGCTACAATGGAACTGCTCAGAATCATCGATTGGCAGCCTGATATCATACATGCGCATGACTGGCATGCTGCACCAGCAGTTTATAATCTCAGACTCATAAGGAACAAGGATAAATTTTATACAAAATACAAAATCTCTATTAACAGTACATAATCTCCCCTATCTCGGTCATGGAACCGAAGAGGCTCTGCAGGCATTTGGGTTACCACGAGCGCACATGTCCTCGCTTCCAGATTGGGCAGAACATCTACCTCTGGCCCTGGGCCTGCTGACCGCAGACAAGATCAACACCGTATCACCAGGTTATGCTGCCGAAATGTTGACGCCTGAATTTGGAGCACACCTGGAAGACTTCCTGGCATCGCGTAAAGGGGATTTACTTGGTATCCTGAATGGATTGGATCAGGAATCCTGGGATCCTGGATCTGATACCAGCCTTCCTGTCAACTATTCAAGTGATACTCTGGAACGGAGAAAGGAGAATAAAAAGGAACTGCTGGTGGAATTAGGGCTTGAACCTGATCTGAACATCCCGCTGCTGGCCATGATCAACCGGATGGATTTCCAGAAAGGAGTGGATCTTGTGCCAGCTGCCCTAGAGATGATCACTGATCTGGATTATCAGGCAGTCATCCTCGGTACAGGTGATAAGGATCTGGAAGAAGCTGCCCAAAAGTTGGACCAAGATCACGCCAGAATTCGATCAATGTTGAAGTTCGATGGCTCCCTGGCCAGACGGATTTACGGCGGATCCGATATGATTATGATCCCATCCCGTTACGAACCCTGTGGATTGACCCAAATGATCGGTATGCGCTATGGCTGTGTGCCGCTGGCCCGGGCCACCGGTGGTTTAAAAGACACGATCATTGATTACGATCTGGGTAATCAGAAAAAGAGTACTGGTTTTCTGTTCGAAGAAGCCTCCTCCCCTGCCCTGGCTGATACTTTACGCCGGGCGATCAATATATACAGAGACCAACGCCGCTGGAGAGCATTACAACGCAGAGGGATGAAACAGGTTTTCTCCTGGGAAAAGTCTGCAGCAGAATATATGAACCTTTACAAGGAACTAGTCTCACAAAGATAACTCCCCAAATGATGAGATCAAATAGAATCCCCACTAGCTTATTTTTAACATTTCTGCTTCTCTAATGGATCTTTCATGTCTACTATATTAATATTAGTATTTTTCCTAACAGTTATTGCTCTTTTTTCTCTCCTTAAACCGGATGAATTTCGGGAGAACATACTAAAGGCATTTCTAATAACATTTTTTGTAATTGGCTTATGCACTGAAATACTATCATTATTCAATTCAATCACATTTCGCTGGATACAAACAACCTGGTTTTTAGCTGTATTTACCTCTCTTCTCATCCTGGTTATTATCTGGATCAGAAAAAAAACAAGCTCCAGTGAACAATCACAAACTAATAATGTTAGCCCAAGATCCTTATCAAAAGGATCTGTATTTTTTTACTCGTTGATCATTATTCTGATAACTTCCATCACCTTGTACATAGCTCTGAAGTCCCCCCCTAACAACTTTGATTCCATGACCTATCACATGGCCAGGATCCCCCATTGGATCCAAAATCAGAATATCCGCTATTATCCTACTGCAATTCCCCGTCAGAATTATTCCATGCCGTTGGCAGAGTTTGGCATTCTTCATCTGCAGATACTGAGCAAAAGTGATAGATATGCAAATCTTATTCAATGGTTCAGCTTTGTTCTATCTATCATGTCCACGACCCTAATCGCCAAACAGTTAAAGGTATCAGTCAGAGGTCAGTGGATCACAGCAATCTTGATGACAACTTTACCCATGGCAATTCTGCAAAGTACAAGCACTCAAAACGATCTTGTGGTTAGTGTATTTTGTATTGGTTTTGCATATTTCCTTAATAAATACATCAAAGAGAAAGGGGTTGAAAATGTCTTATTTGCCGGAATTTCGATGGGCATGGCCCTGGCAACCAAGGGGACAGCATATATTTTTTGCGCGGCATTGGGCTTAGGGATAGGTGGTTTTTCCCTGATCGGGCAGAAATGGAATCGAATTAAAGAACTTTCTACGCAATTTATGCTTATGATTGTCATTGCCTTAATCCTAAATACAGGAATTTATCTTCGCAATTGGAATTTATATCAAAATCCGCTTATTACATCAAATGAAAGGACAATGGTCGAGACGATCTCCCCAGGAATTTTGTTTTCAAATATCATCCGTAATGGCGCAATCCATCTCGCGACTCCCCTCTCCAAAGGCAATGACTTTATAGAGGGGGCCCTTACAAATCTCCTTGGACAACAAATTAATAATCCTGCGTCCACTTTCCAGGGATCTGAATTTGAGCTTTCTTTCAACCTCAATGAAGATGATGCCGGCAATCTCCTCCATTTTCTTTTATTAACAATCTGCCTTTTGATCCTGCCATTCCTTAAGTTTGATAATAAAAAGGAAAAAATTTCTTATCTCCTAAGTGTCTTCCTTTCAATTATTCTCTTCAGTATGGTATTTAAATGGCAACCATGGGGTGGGCGGCTGCAAACCCCAATATTCTTGCTAGGGTGTGTTGGAATTGGTTCAGTTTTAGATAGATTATTCAAGAAAGACTTCTTTCCTACAGCTTTGTTGCTGATATTACTCATCACAAGCGCTCCCTATCTTATCCTGAATTCCAAACGTCCTCTACTGCCATTGTGGAAGGATGATTCTGTTTTTTATGACACACCATTAAAGAAACAAATTCTGTCAGGAATCAATCAAAAAATGGAAGGGTATCCAGGTTTATCCAAGAGCCTAAATTCTATCTTTAGCATTTTTTATGATGGCCAATCCGTTGTTGTGACCGAGCGTCGGGAATTATATTTCATGAGTAATTTTGATCCATACTGGTATTACCTAGAGGCCCTCCATTATGTAAGGAATGACCCAGCTGTTAATATTGGCTTGCTGATGGATAGTAACGATTGGGAATATCCCGTATGGGTCTTGGTGGGCCAACACGCTTCTCCTGGTCCTAGGGTCCTTTACCATATTCTGGTAGAGGATATATCCAATAATATTTCCTCCAATCTAAACCCACAGCCTGAATTGATCCTGTCTACTCGATCAAATATTGAGACCCTAAGTTTCTTGACAGATTATGAGATAGTGTATGATTCCCCGAGTATCCAAATATTGAAGTTGATCGATTAACCACCCCTAATTCCAAATTTTGGATAAGAAAGCATTATTATGATAAACAAACGTTCCGCTGGAATTCTGCTTCATCCCACCAGCCTCCCCGGCCCGTATGGAATTGGGGACCTGGGTCCGCAGGCCAGGCGCTGGGTGGATTTTCTCTCAGATACTGGCACTGGTTTGTGGCAGGTGTTACCGCTGGGTCCGACAGGCTATGGTGACTCACCCTACCAGTGTTTTTCTGCTATTGCCGGTAATCCTTACCTGATCAGCCCCGATGATCTTCTGGAGGAGGAATTAATTCATGTTAACGATCTAAAAAATCTCCCGGAATTCAGGACCTCAGCTGTCGATTATGGGGACGTCATCTATTGGAAACTGGATCTGCTGCATCGATCTTATGAACATTTCAGATATGCTGGTAAAAACGTTCACAAAGAAGCTGGTTTATTTTATAAAGAACAAGAAGATTGGCTGGATGATTTTGCTTTATTTATGGCATTAAAGGAATTCCATGGAGGCCAACCTTGGGCAGCCTGGCCTGATGAATATCGAGATCGTGATCCAGGAGCACTGGAATCTTTCAAGGAAGAACATATTTATGCCATCCAGCGCCAGAAATACTACCAGTTTCTGTTTTACAAACAGTGGAACAAACTGAAGGGTTATGCCAATCGGAAAGGGATCAAGATTATCGGCGATATACCAATATTTATTGCCCATGACAGTGCTGATGCCTGGACACACCGGGAGTTATTATATATCGGTCCTGACGGCAAATTAACTGTGGTTGCAGGAGTTCCGCCAGATTATTTTTCAGAAACTGGCCAGCTGTGGGGAAACCCACTTTATCGTTGGGATGTTCATGAAAAAGAGGACTTCCAGTGGTGGATCAAACGATTAAAATCCGTTTTTTCTTTGGTAGATATTGTGCGCCTCGATCATTTCAGGGCTTTTGCTGATTACTGGGAAATTCCAGCCGGAGAAGAAACAGCTATTCATGGCCGCTGGGTTGATGGCCCTGGAGCAAAGTTTTTGACTCGAATCCAGGAGGAGTTTGGCGATTTACCGATCATAGCTGAGGATCTGGGAGAAATATCCCCAGAAGTATTTAAACTTAGAGATCAATTCAATTTGCCAGGCATGAAGATCCTGGTTTTTGCCTTTGACAGTGGCGAAGCTAATGAATTCTTGCCCCATCATTATCCTGAAAATTGCGTGGTATATACAGGAACTCATGATAATGATACTGCCGTTGGCTGGTTCAATCGCATCGGGGATGGAGAACGCACTTTCGCACAGCGATATTTAAAAACCTCCGGAGAGGATATCGCCTGGGATTTGATCACGGCTGCCTGGTCATCCAGGGCAGTATTTTCTATTGCCCCCCTTCAAGATCTTCTAAGCCTCGACAACCAGGCCAGAATGAACTACCCCGGCAATCCCCAGGGGAACTGGGTCTGGAGATTTTCCGAGAGTGATCTCTCAAGTGGACTTCAAAACAGATTGCTTGATATCAACTATCTATACGGAAGGGAAACATGATTCCTGGCAGGGGGCTAAAAACGAAAGGCCGATCACAAGTGATCGGCCTTTCGTTTTTTTTCAAAAGAAATTCAGTTTTAATGGATATAAAATCAGGTCCCCGGATTTTCCCTCTAACTATCCCAATAATTAATTATTCTTTCTTTGTGGGAGTCTTTTTTGCTGGTGTTGTCTTGGCTGGTGCCTTTTTAGCCGGTGTTTTTTTCGCTGGAGCTTTTTTTGCCGGAGCTTTCGCAGCTGGAGTCTTTTTCGCAGGCGCTTTATTTGCCGATGTTTTCTTAGCGGGAGCTTTAGTATCTATTGATTTATTCTCCGCTTCTTTCTTTGAGTCTGTCTTATTTTCCAGCGGTTTTTCAGTGGGTTGATACTCCCAGGTGGGAGAAGCATGCAGCAGTTGATTCTTGGAGACCCGGTTGGATTTTCTGCATTTTGGGCAGGTAAAATCATAATAGACCAAATCATCTTCATGGATTATATTCAGAGCCTGCTCCACTGAAGCCCGTCCAATAGATATGGGCATTTTACAGCTATAACAACGAATTTGCATGATTTCCTCTCTTATAATCTTAAATCAAGATTTGTGACCCAATTTTATCATACCTGCCTTGCCTGGCAGATTGACCAATATTATCCTAAGGTATAATCCAACCATGAACAAATTCTACACTTCCAGGGGGGATCAGGGGGAAACCGATCATATCGGCAAAGGCCGCTTATCCAAAACACATATCCGCATCCAGACGCTCGGTTCACTGGATGAAGCTTCTGCCGCCCTGGGTTTTGCCAGAGCGCAAACAACGGATCCGGGCCTAAACCAGCTCATTAAAACAACCCAGAAAGATCTCTACCGGATCATGGCGATAGTGGCCCTGGATAAACCTGATCCAGAAAAGATCCCGGATCTGGAATCAGAGCGCATCACCTGGTTGGAAGAGCAGATCGACATCTTTGGATCACAAACCAAATCTTCCAGGGACTTCATTATTCCCGGTGAAAATTTACCCTCTGCTGCCCTGGGATTGGCTCGCACAATTGTCCGCCGGGCGGAAAGGGATCTGGTTGCATTACATGAAGCGGAGTTATTATATTCAGAAACCGCTCTCTCTTATCTGAATCGGCTCTCCTCCTTATGTTTTGTCCTTGAGGTATTCAGCTCTCAAAACCCACCCCCTGCTCCAGGAAATCCATCATGACCGGGACCATTATCAATACCGCTTCCATTATCCTGGGAGGATTGTTGGGCCTCCGTTTCGGAAAATTCCTTTCCGAAAGATCCAGGGAAACCATAATTATCGGATTAGGGTTATTTACTATCGGCATTTCTATCAGCATGTTCCTGGAGACGAATAATTCTTTGATCGTCCTGGGAGGGATCCTGATTGGCGGCTTAGTGGGAGAATATCTTAAAATCGAAGATCGAATTAACAAGCTTGGTGAGATCCTGGAAGCAAAATTCAACAAGAACCAAAACGCTGATCCAGGTCGCAGAGTTTTTATAGCTGGTTTTATGGCCAGTTCAATTCTCTTTTGCACAGGTCCGATGGCTATTCTTGGTGCCATCCAGGACGGCCTGGTAGGTGATTTTCAACTGCTGGCTATCAAATCCGTGATGGATGGATTTGCCGCTTTAGCCATGGCGTCTACGCTAGGTATTGGGGTGCTTTTTTCAGCCCCGATCGTATTTATTTACCAGGGATTTTTCAGTTTATTGGCTGTCCAGCTCCAGGGTTTTATGACACCTGCGATGGTAGCAGAGTTAACAGCTACAGGAGGCCTATTGCTGTTAGGATTGGCTCTCAGCAGTCTCTTGGAAATTAAACCGATCAGAGTTGGAAATTTTCTTCCCAGCCTGGTAATCAGCCCCTTGATTGTTTATCTTTTATCGTTGATATAATTCCAGACCTCTTATATCCCCCTGTTTTCGTCTCAGGATCCGGTTTTATACTGCAAAACCGGGTACGTCTCTTCCTGCCTGATAAATCCAAACTTCCGGTACAGGTCCAGGGAGCCGCTGTTATTTGATTGGGTATTGACGGTAACTTCAACGATCCCCTGATTTTGAAAAGATTCCAGCATATCTTCCATTAACCGTGTTGCCAACCCTTGATTTTGACAGTCCGGATCCACTGCCAACCTGGCCAGGTGGCCGCCCTGTGGATTTGTTGTACTGATCTGATAGGCTGCGACTCTCCCTTCCCGTTCTATTACCGTGGCCGAAAAAGCCTCCTGATAGGCCGCCCTCAGCTGGCTCAGGCTGTTGCGCCAGATCAAATCAAAGGCCCCCAGATCAATCTCGTAAACTCGTTGAAAATCGTCTGGCAGCATATCCCTGACCAGTAGATCTGGATTCGTATCAGGCCAATTTGCTCGGGCGCTATCCCAGACCAGCACAACAACCTGGTACACCTCATTAAATCCAGCCCCGGCTAAAAGGTTCTCCATCTCGCTGTTCAGCACCAATGAGTTAACTAAAATTCCAGGATAATGTTTACCCATCCAGGAAATTGCCATCGGCCAAAGATGCTTCCAGGCTTCTGCAATTGGAAACCCAGACCGAACTGCAAATAAACGCAGCCAGGTGATTTGATCCTCGTCAGGAGGAAAAGCCAAAACTGCCACAATTCCATATTCTGACTCAAGTATATAGAAAGGATCTTTATCAATCCAGGCCAGGGGAGATTCCCAGCCCAGATGGCGGTGGATGAACGATTTTCTTTGAAGAAGTTGAATCAGGGCAGCTTGGTCGCTGTGATCTGCTTTCCTGATTTTTAGATCCTGCCATACATTTAACATCATAAAGGTCCAGTTATATCGAGGTCGAATAGACTGAATAAGATCAGTTTATTTATTGATCATGTTCTGAGGAATCTTCAAGAGGTTAAGAAGCAGTTTTTGCCTCAAATTCGGCTTCTCCAATTCTTCCAAGCCTTCCTGCATAGAGAATAAGGCCCCGAGTATATTACGTGTCTTTAATTTCAAAGCAGAGATAGATTGCATGGTCTGCAGATACATCTGCTTCTCCCCAAGATCCTTAAATATCTCAGCGGCCAGTAAAAAATCATCTACTGCTTCCTGCTTTTTTCCCAAGTCCTTCAAAGCGGTCGCTTGATTGGCCAAGGCCATAGCTTCTTTTAAGACTTCTCCTGCCTGATGGAATATCCTCGGCAGTGCCCCTCACAGCATCCAGCGCCAGACGGGGTTTTTTAGCCTTAAGCAAAGCCACAGATTGATTATTCTTCATCTCAGCCGCGAGGATGGCATCTCCCCCGGCCAGAAATAAATCGGCGGCCTGAGAAAATCCATCGGCCGCCTTCTGGAATTTACCTGCCCTATAGAGTTCTTTTGCTTCCCCTTCAACAAGAGCTGGTTTGTTTTTATTTTCTGTCATGAGGCATCAACTACAATGTAATATCCAATAATCCTTCTGCAACATCGCGCATTTTATCTACAGACATTTGACTGAGTTTCATGGCAATTTCCAGATAGGGGCGGTTCACTGGTTTAAGGATAAATTCCTGAAGTTCTTTCGGCAATTCCACAAAAGCCTCTCCAGCTTTCTTCGCATAAGCCCATTCTGCGATTGGACCGCTATCAACAACCAGGTCATTCAATTCCCGATCATATAAACGCAGCAGCGCGTTTAACTCAGCAACTGGAACTGCAAAACTACCCTTTTCATATGATTTAAGGCGATATGTTGTCAATCCCAATTTTTCCGAGACATCTTTCATGCTTAACGACACATTCTGACGGAACATCCGCAAAGATGCACCAATTTTCAAGTTCCTGAGCTCAAGTCGTTGAGCCAGGTTCTTCAGACCTTCCATCTTATCTTGGCTGTCTGGGGCCATATCCTCCCAGAACCGTTCCAGGGGAACATCCAGATAATAAGCCAAGACCTCTAATTCCGGCAGCGAGGGGGATTTTTCCCCTACCTCATATTTATTTATTGTACGGGAAGTAACACCAATGATCTCTCCACAGGTCTTTTTAGATTCTCCCCTCTGGGTTCTGGCAGTTCGCAGCAGAACGCCCATCTTTTTTGATAAGATATTGATCGCCAATTGGTAATCCATAATCAGATTTCCTCAGCCTATTCAGTTAAATTGGGCATGGTATATCCCATACCAGTCCGGGTTACAATATGGATCGGATTACTGGGATCCTCTTCCAATTTGCTTCGTAATCTGGAAATCGTTACCCAGAGGATTTCCTTGTCATTTTTATACCCGTCTCCCCAAACAGAAGATAGTAATTCCTCAGTCGTTAGAATTCTTCCTTTATTATGAGAAAACTGGAGTAAAAGGCGATATTCCGTAGCTGAGAGTAATATTTTTTCCTCTTTCAGGAATACTTCTGCCCGGGCAAAATCGATCTTCAAATCTCCATGATTAAAGATGACTGGTTGGGAGACATCACGAGAGAACATCGATCGCCTCAAAACAGCCCTGACACGGGCCAACAGCTCTGAAGCAGAAAACGGTTTGACGATGTAGTCATCGGCCCCAACATTAAGGCCTTGGACCCGGTCACTTTCATCACCTTTGGCAGTTACCATTATGATTGGCACCTGAGAGAAACCTCTGATGCGGCGGCAGGTTTCAAAGCCATCCAGCTTCGGCATCATCACATCAAGCAGTACCAGATCAATTTCTTTCTCTGATACGATTTCAACCGCTTTTTCTCCATCCAGGGCTTCGAGGACGTCAAAACCGTCCACTACCAGGTTGGCAGCGATCAATTGGATATACCTGGGTTCATCATCGACAATTAAGATGGTTCCCTTTTCCATATCTCCCGATCTCCTCAATTAATCCGACTCATCACCTTCCACAATTGGCATAGTGATATAAAAAGTCGTCCCTTGCCCATTGTCCGATTCCGCCTTAATCGTCCCGCTGTGGGCAATAATAATTTGGCGGCATATATATAATCCCAATCCGCTGCCCCGCACACTCATGCGTGTTTCCGGTACCCTATAAAATCTCTGAAAGATCCTTTCCAAATGTTCTTTGTCTATTCCAGGGCCGTTATCGATCACATTGATCACAGCGTTATCACCATCTACAGATAACCTGATGATCACAGTCGATTCCGGTGCATATTTGGTAGCATTATTGATTAAATTGTCAAAGACCTGTCCCAGGCGCATCGGATCAGCCCGGACGATTACGCCCTGATTTTCAATCTCAAGCTCAAGATTAACATTGATCTCCCGCAGCTGAGAACGCTGGATCATATCTCGCAGAACCACATCCAGACGAACAGTTTGCAGGTTCATTTGCAGTGTGCCTGATTGCAAGCCTGGAGGAATCCAGCAGATTGTCAATCAATTCCTGCAGCCGGTCCGCTTCATCATCAATAATACCCAAGAATTCCCGGTAGGTTGGCACATCCCAATTTGTGTCTTCCCGCAGGAGAGTAGTTGTATACCCCTTGATAAAACCTAATGGTGTCCTAAGATCATGAGAAACTGTGGCAACAAAATTTTCCTGCATAGCCCACATTCTCTGGGATCCCTCAATCTTGATCAATAGTCTTTACCAGAACATCTCGTTCCATTAGTTGGGCGATGTGGTCAGCAATGAATGTGAAAGTTTTTTGATCCTGGGCATTAAACTCCGGACCGCCAAAACGGATCATGGTCAAAACTCCCACGGTTAGTTTTCCATGTCGAAGGGGAGATCCGATAAAGTAAGGAACTTTCAATCTATCTTCATTTGGTCCTTGGACAACATCTTGATGGATTTCCAGAGAGTTGGATTCAAAAACTTTCTCAATGAAAGATTCTCCCCAGGCAATATCAGCCTCCATAGCTCGACCCCTACCAATTGATTTGGCAAAAGCGGGCAGCAAATCTCCATTCTCTTCCAGATAGATCACAAAATTATCAAAAATGATGAGTTTCCTGGCCAGCACAACAAGGTCAGGGAACACATCAGATACATCCTCTGTATGAGAGATCAATTTGCTGAATTCAAATAGCGTTTCAATGAACGCTTTTCCTGATACTGTACGATCTCCCATATTTATGAATGAGCCTGCAATAAATGAAACCTAATGACTTTAACGATATGACATAGTCCCTACTTTGAACTTCTCAGTGTATTATAACGCTATTGAAGGTATTTCAATCATTTTTTGAGAGAAAATCCTCCCACGCTGGAAACTATCCAATTTGTTATTACGGAGTACAACAAAATGCCTTTTGTTAGCTGGCTGTAAAGTGATCTCTGTTTACGAATCAATCTTTATATGTTGTAATAGAACCACTTATGACAAACCAATATCAAAAACTCAGTCCAACGATTTTAGTGATCGATAACGATCCTTCGACATCAGCGGTATTTAAACGTCTCTTGGAATCCAAGGACTATAATGTATTAACCACTAATTCGAGTCGAGAAAGCATCGACATCGTTCAACGGGTGATGCTTGATCTGATCATCCTTGACCTTCTCATGCCAGAAATGGACGGCTGGCAGCTATGTAAAGCTATCCGGGAGATGACCAGAACACCAATTCTGATTATATCAGCAATTGAATCTTCTGAAATCATCACCAAGACACTCAACCTGGGCGCTGATGATTACCTGGTCAAACCAGTTTCATCCTTTACTTTGCTGGCACATGTAAAAAATCTGGTCCGCAGGCATAAAACAGAAGAACTTGCTTTACCTCAAAACCAGTAAACTATCTTGATCACCTATGATAGATTCCCCAACCCTGCTGATAACAGCAGGGTTGTTTCATTTGATAATCTTGGTAGAATTTTGGTATAATAAAACAAGTTGAAAATAAACAATTGCAAGGGAGAGTCCCACCAAGGGCACCGAAGGGGCAAAACTGCTGTGAAAACTGGCAAAATACGGCAGAACAAACTCTCAGGTAAACGGACCTTGTATTTTCAAACCTCTGGAGAGTCCCCGGACACCGAAGGAGCAAAAATCTCTCAGGTCCCCAGACAGAGGCACACGCCGGCTTTCTTTGCGTGTGTTTTTTTGTTAAACGGATCTGAGCATCACTATTTAGGAAAGGAGTAATTATGAAAACGCCTGCTGAATTAAAATATACCAAGAATGATGAATGGGTTCTTGTAGAAGGAGATGACGTGGTCATGGGCATCACTGACTACGCCCAGGACCAGCTATCTGATATTGTTTTTGTGGAAATCGTAGCCCTTGAAGGAGATTCTCTGGATCAGGGAGAAACTTGCGCAGTAATTGAATCAGTTAAAGCGGCAGCGGATGTATATATGCCTGTCAGTGGTGAAATCACCGCTATTAACGAATCCCTGATGGATGCACCTGAGCTCATTAACGAGGATCCATTTGGAAAAGCCTGGCTGGTTAAGATCAAAATGTCTGATCCCGCCCAACTGGACGGATTGATGGATGCAGACACCTACAAAAACCTGGAAAGAGATCATTAAATACCGGCCTGCCGGAATTCTTTCCCATAACGCTGATACAGATTATTTAATCGTAGAAAAGGACCTGAATATGTATACACCTCATACCCAGGCTGACCGAGAGGCGATGCTGAAGGTGATTGGAGTCGAGGAGCTGGAAGATCTATTCCAGTGCCTACCCGATGAAGGGAAATTCCCCTCCCTCAACCTCCCTGATGGCATCACTGAGATGGAAGCCCTGGATGAGCTCCAATATATCTCCTCTGTAAACGAAACTCCTCAAGAGCTGGTTTCTTTCCTGGGAGCTGGCGCTTACAATCATTATATTCCTGCTGCTGTTGACTCGATCCTCAGGCGGGGTGAATTCTACTCAGCCTATACGCCATACCAGCCTGAAATCGCCCAGGGAACGCTGCAAGCGATCTTTGAATATCAAAGCTTGATAGCCGCATTGACCGGAATGGATGTTGCCAATGCCTCCCATTATGACGGCGCAACATCTGTGGCAGAGGCAGTTAATATGGCCTATCACAACTTCCGTGGGAAGAGGCGCAGGATTGTTGTCTCACAGGCAGTTAATCCCCAGTACCGGGAGACAATTCATACCTATATGCAAGGGATGGATATTGAGATCGTGGGAGAGGATCTGAACGCAGAGGCCAAACCAGACGATCTGATAGATCTCATTGATGAGAATACTGCCCTGGTCCTGGTCCAATATCCAGATTTCTTTGGCAGGATCTATGATCTGACAAAACTTTCGGAAGCCGCTCATGCTCAGAAAGCGCTCTTCTCTGTCCATGTGAATCCGATTGCTCTGGGTTTGATCAAGCCACCCAGTGAATTCGATGCCGATATCGTTACTGGTGAAGGTCAACCTTTGGGGATCCCCATGTCCTTTGGAGGACCCTACCTGGGGCTATTTGCTACTAAAAAAGAATATGTTCGCAAAATGGCCGGCCGTTTGGCAGGAGAGACTGTAGACAATCGTGGCAACCGTGGTTACGTTCTGACCCTGAATACACGTGAACAGCATATCCGCAGAGAACAAGCAACCTCAAATATCTGCACCAACCAGGGCTTGATCGCCCTGGCTGCGACTGTTTACCTCAGCTTGTTAGGTAAAAGCGGATTAAAAGAACTGGCAGAACTAAATTATCATAAAGCTCATTACGCTGCTGAAAAGATCAGCACTGTGCCTGGTTTTATGGTCAATCCTGTTCAACCGTTTTTTAACGAATTTGTGGTCCATTGCCCTGTCCCCGCCGAGGAGATCAATCAGCTGCTGCTTGCCCATGATATCCTGGGTGGGTATGACCTTGGCCAAGATTATCCTGATTTGAAACATGAATTATTGGTTGCCGTGACCGAAATGAATGCCCGCTCTGAGATCGATTACCTGGTTGAGGTGCTGGAGGAGGAATATCATGACTGAACAGACCATCTTTGAACTCTCCAGACCTGGTCGCAAAGGTATCCGCTTCCCGGCCCCTGATGTGCCTCTAGCTGAATTGCCCCAGGACTTTCTACGGGAGCAACTACCCTTACCAGAGGTTCCAGAAAATGAGGTGATCCGACACTTTACCAATATCTCTCAGTTAAATCACTCGATAGATAATGGTTTTTATCCGTTGGGATCATGTACCATGAAATACAATCCCAAGATCAATGAGGAAACAGCCCGCCTGCCAGGTTTCAGCCAAATCCATCCCCTCCAACCCGTGGAAACAGTTCAGGGAGCTTTGGGTTTAATGCACGAAACCCAGCAGTGGTTGGCTGAGATCAGTGGATTTGAGGCAGTCTCCCTGCAGCCTGCAGCGGGTGCTCACGGTGAATTGACAGGCGTGTTAATCATCCGGGCTTATCATAATTCCCGGGGAGATACAAAACGGACCAAAATGCTGGTCCCAGATTCTGCCCATGGAACCAATCCGGCTTCCTCAGCAATGAGTGGATTAACTATTGTTGAATTGAAATCGGATCAGAACGGAAATGTCGATCTGGAAGAACTAAAAGCAGAATGCGATGATACCCTGGCCGGATTGATGATCACCAATCCTAATACCCTGGGGCTTTTTGATGAGAATATCGTCGAGGCCTGCCAGATCGTTCATGAAAAAGGCGGCCTAGTTTACGGGGATGGCGCCAATATGAACGCCCTTCTTGGTGTTTACAAACCTGCCGAGACGGGTATTGATGTGATGCACTTTAATCTCCATAAAACCTTCTCAACTCCCCACGGAGGTGGTGGACCAGGATCAGGGCCGGTTGGTGTTACGAAAGAACTGGCTAAATTCCTGCCAGCTCCTGTGGTTAAAATGATCTCTGAAGGTGATGAAGAAAATCCAGCATTTTATGACCTTGTTATCCCAGAACAGACAATTGGAAGGGTGAAATCCTTCCACGGCCATTTTGGTGTTGTGGTCCGCGCGTTCACTTATATGATCTGCCTGGGCAAAAATGGCTTGCTGGGCGTTTCAACCCACGCAGTACTTAATGCGAACTACATCCAGGCGCGCGTAAAGGATATTTATCATATCCCTTACGAACGATTATGCATGCATGAGTTTGTGACAGAAGCCAAATGGGAGGATGCCCCTGGTGTTCGGGCTCTGGATATATCCAAACGATTGATCGATTTTGGATTCCACCCGCCCACAAACTACTTCCCGTTGATCGTCCCTGAAGCATTGATGATCGAACCCACCGAAACTGAAACACGGGAAACCCTCGATGCATTCGTTGATGCCTTGCTGCAAATCGCAGATGAAGCAAAGAATAACCCGGAAATTCTCCATAATGCACCCACAAAGGCGCCATTCGGCCGCCTGGATGAGGTAAAAGCAGCCAAGGAGTTGATCCTGAAAACACAGCTACCGGAAGATTACGGAAGTTAATCTCCTACCTGTGAAGTAGAATCAAAAAAAGGCAAAAGCCCGGATTGATATTTCATCCGGGCTTTTTAGGTCTTGACCTGAAGTGATAAAATATCTGTGTAATAAAAAAATAACAGGATATGGCACCTATGGCCAATAATGAAAAATATAGTTTTGTTGAACCCAGTCAGAATGTAGAAGTTCATCTTTCCGATGGAGAGGTGATTTCAGGCCCCCGAGGTGGAACACTTGAAGAGTTTTTTGTTCTTCTCGAAGAAAGGGGAACCCCGCCAATAGTCGGTGCGATAGTAAACGGCAAATTGACTGAACTTTCCTATCCCGTCAAGATGGATGTTGATGTACACCCAGTCACAATGGAGAGTTCTGATGGCATGCGTTTTTACCGCCGGTCACTGACTTACCTCTTAGAGTGCGCCTTTAGTGATCTCTTTCCTGATGCAATTTTGACTGTAGATCATTCAGTGACATCCGGAGGGTATTTCTGCCAGGTCTATCGCCGAGCTCCTCTCAACGAAGAGGAAATAACCCAGCTAGAGAATCGTATGAGAGAGCTTGTGGAAGCGAATATCAGCTTCGAGCGCTTAAAAATATCCTTACAGGAGGGCATAGAATATTTTGAGAAGAAGGGCTATAAAGACAAAGTCAGGTTATTAGCCCACAGGAAGAAAGATTACTTGACATTATATAAACTAGGCGATTGGATGGACTACCATCATGGCTATATGGTCCCGTCAACCGGTTATTTAAAGTGGTTTGACCTGGTCATGATGGAAGATGGATTTATCATTCGATACCCCCGTCGAAAGAATCCCATTATCCTTCAGCCAATTCCAAAATATTCCACGCTGCTTAATGTATTTAAGTCGATACGGCAGCTGGCTCCACCGTCTGGGTATTGACAGCGTGGGGGCACTAAATGATTCTATTGATCAGGGCCAAACCAAGAAATTGATTCTGGTCTCTGAAGCACTCCATGAACAGCACATTGCTGAAATCGCAGCTCAGATCGAAGAAAGAGCAGAAGAGATCGATGTCATCTTGATCGCAGGTCCTTCTTCATCAGGGAAGACCACCTTCTCAAAACGCCTGACAATTCAGCTCCTGGCCCGGGGTATCTCTCCCTTCCCGCTGGAAATGGACAAATACTTCGTGGACAGGGAATTTACACCTCGGGATGAGTTTGGAGAATGGAATTTCGAAGCGCTTGAAGCAGTCAACCGTAAAAAATTATCCCAGGATATCCAACATTTGATTGATGGTGATAAGGTTCAACTTCCCCAGTATGATTTTCAGACTGGAATAAGCAAACCAGGAGATACTGTCCAACTCCGACCGGGCCAAATTATCATCCTGGAAGGGATCCATGGGCTTAACCCTGAATTGCTGCCGGAGTTTCCCCTATCCAGCTCCTACCGCATCTATGTTTCAGCATTAACCCAGCTTAACCTTGACCGCCATAACCGCGTCTCAACTACCGATACACGGCTGATCCGCAGGATTGTTCGGGACTCCAGAGAACGCGGATACTCTGCGATGGAAACCATCAGGCGCTGGGAATCTGTCCGGCGGGGAGAAAAACAGTACATATTCCCCTACCAGGATAACGCCGATGCCATGTTCAACTCGGCCCTGGTCTACGAAATGTCAGCCCTCAAATCTGTTGCAGAACCAGTCCTCCGCCAGGTTCCATCCGACACCCTGGAGCGAATCGAAGCTAAAAGACTATTAGCATTCCTGGAGTGGTTCTTACCGCTTGATATCGACATGATTCCAGACAATTCAATTCTTAGAGAATTTATTGGTGGGTCCAGCTTAAAAGACTTTAATCTCTGGGAGCTATAAAGATCTACGAACAAGGAAAAACAAAAAAGGCGTTAGAGAAAATCTCTAACGCCTTTTTCAATTCCAGTGTATATTCTTATATCCGGGGGAATCTGCGCAATATCGTTGCTGTATCCGGTAAAGAAACCCGTTCTCCATAACTCAGGTCGGATAACTCGCTTCCTTTTCGTTTTTCGACATCCTGATAAATATACAGGAGTGTGCCTTTTTTGGCGTATCTTTTATTGATATATGCCTGGCCGAGAAAATAACCTTCTGTATCATTGGCGCAACTGGTCACCTTACCAATCACTCTACCCTGATCATCCATCACAGGATCACCATAATGAGCTTTCCGGACCCGTTTTTCACTGAACCGGAATCGCACGATGATCTGTTCACGGGCTGCTTCCTGGGCTAAATAGGCCTCGCGCCCAATAAACCAGGGTTTATTCACTTTGACGTAAGACCCAAAACCCGCTCCACCCACACCGATATCCATGAGACCAGCCATCTCCTGACCATAAAGCGGTAGCCCTGCTTCTGTCCTTAATGAATCCCGCGCTCCCAGTCCGCAAGGTTTGATGCCAAATGGTTTGCCAATCTCAAGCAGCTTGCGGAAAAGAGACTCCACTTTATCAGGGTGAACAAATAACTCATATGCTAGACGTTCCCCCGTATACCCTGTTCTCGATACCACCAGATCGTACTCATCATTTTTCACTTCACACAATTCTGACCATCTCAAGTGATTGATCTTCCTCTTTTCACTTGCGTCAAACCCCAAAGCTAATAATATATCCCTGGATTTGGGACCTTGCAGAGCGATATCAACCCGCTGGTCAGCTCCTTCAAGGGGATTCTTCAGATTTCTGAGGATCGTGCGAATACCATAAGCTTTTGACCAGGGACGTTGATTATCAATTTTAACTGTACCGGCCTTCACTTCATTCAACCATTTCCAAATCTTTCTTTCATTAGAAGCATTTACTACGATCATATATTCCAGATCAATCCGTCGATAGATCAAGGTATCATCCAGAACCTTCCCATCCGGATTTAAAAAATGGCCATAAGCAGATTCTCCAACTTCCAGCGTAGAGATATCGTTACTCACTACACTGTCAAGGAAAGCCATTGCATCCGGCCCTTCTACCTGAAATACTCCCATATGGGACACATCAAATAAACCTGCGGATGTACGCACCGCACTGTGTTCTTCCAGAACGGAATCGTAGCGGACAGGCATCTCCCAGCCAGCAAAAGGAACCATTCTGGCTCCTAATTCAACATGCAGATCATAGAGTTTCGTTCGTTGTAATTCTGTTTCCTCTTTTTCTTCCCAAACAAAATCCGGCAGCGGATCACCTTTTTCTGTCTTCATACCAAGATAAAAAGGCTTGTTTTTGCCGTATGGATCCCCTTCGACAATGGAATCATACTTTCGATCTGATTCACGGACAATCACTGGACCGGGTATTTTCTTCAATACATCATCGTCCACGCGGACATAACCATCCGACACAGCCCGGAGCCAGCTTAAGACCAGACCGGAATATTTCGCTGGAACGGTGAGGTGAAAACTTTGCAGCTCATCACAGGTGAGCATTGCGGTAATGTTGATATCTGGTGTGTACAAGATGGTCGGCTGGTTCTGACCACATTCCATGATCTCAATATCACTGCTGACAAGATAATCCAGGAATTCCCGGGATTTATCGCCGCTGATAATATAGGAAGAGGTGCTTTTTCCTTCTTCAACAGTATCATCCAAATAATAAAAATGGGGATAACCATGGGATTGTGGTTTGTAGTCGATGCCGGCGTTTTGAGCCAGATCACGCACCTTCAACTTTGCCTCTTCCAGGGTTTTAAAATCTACTTTTGCTCTCAGTCTGCGTCCCTGGTAGAACGGTTCACAGGAGAACAGAACATCTGCGATGATATCTGCTACTTGTTTGGTCTCTTCTTCCTTTAAACCTCGCTGGCTGATCCAGGGTGTGCCTAAACGGACGCCAGATGGATTCAGGGCGGAGACATCACCGGGGATAGTATTACGGTTGGTGACTAAACCTGCCACATCCAGTATGCGGGCAGCCAGGTCACCACTTAACCAGGCCCCATCTTTCCCTTTGACTGATTTTGTGTCAATATTGGTTAAATGGGTGTTCGTTCCCCCAAAGGGAATCCTGAAACCTCGTTCCTGCAGATGGTCGTTTAACACTTTGCAGTTCTTAACGATCTGTTTCATTAAAGCTTTATGTTCGGGTGTCTGTGCCAGTTTAAACGCAATTGCCATTGCTCCAAAGACATTCACATGAGGACCACCCTGCTCACCGGGGAAAACTGCCCGGTCGATTTTCCTGATAATATCCAGGTCTGTGCTCATTAAAATCGCACCCCTCGGTCCGAGCAGGGTTTTATGTGTTGTGGTTGAGATAATATGGGCGTGGCTTATGGGGGATGGATATTCACCAGCAACGATCAATCCCGCCACATGTGAGATATCCGCCAGTAAATATGCTCCGACCTTATCAGCAATTTCCCTAAATCTGGCCCAATCCAGCTGCCAGGAATAAGACGACACACCTGCGATGATCATTTTAGGCCTGTTCTGGATGGCAAGCTGTTCGATATCATCATAATCCAGCAATTCCGTCTCAGGATCAACAGAATAAGAGACAATATTATAAAACTCTCCCGATCGGTTTACCCTTGAACCATGGGATAAGTGTCCACCATGAAGCAGGTTCATTCCCATGACTGTATCACCCAAATTAACCAGGCCGTGGTACACCGCATTATTGGCAGGGCCGCCAGAGAGCGGTTGCACATTCACATAAATATCTAAAGCTGTTTTTTCATCATTTGCAAAAGCCTGAGCCGCCCGCTGGCAGGCGATCCCTTCCAGGATATCTGCATATTCCACACCTTTGTAATATCTGTCATCTGAGTAACGCCGATATTCCGTGAGAAGTTTATCATAATCAAACAACTCGTCTTCAGATAATCCGCCTGTCAGATCAAATGAATATCCTTCAGCATAGATGTTATGGAAACCACTTCCCAGAGCCCGCCTGACAGATTTAGGGGTCATGCTCTCGCTTGGAATTAAGATCAATCGCCGGTATTGGCGTTCCTCTTCAATCTTTATAAGCTCATATAATTTAGGATCGATATCCTTAATATTTCCACGAACTAAATAGTCTTTCATCAATTACTCCCAAGAAAATCTTAATATTCTGCATACTAAATGGAACAAATCCAGCACTAAAAGGGATTCCTTACCAAGCCACTATTATACAACAGGTTGGTTTATACAATATAGATAGACGACCGGATATCCATAAGAAAATTATCAACCAATATAACTCTCGTTAATCCCCTTTTTTATCACCTTTTCCCTTCATAAACAAATATCCCAGGACAGATACTACTATAGTAAATCCTGATATCAACCAGGTTGAAGATGGGACTCGGATCCAGGATTGCATTTTCAAAGGCACTTTAACGGGCCGGCGCAAACTCGATTCTGCTTTTGGATTTCGTCTGGTCTCATTGATCATATCCATTAAATAATCTCTAAGATCACCCACCGTGAAGAATCTGACCAAACTGGTCAGCATATCACTTTCCTTATCAGAGGCAGCTACATTGATCTTCAGGATTTCCAGATACGCCTCAACCGTTAAAGTCACGATATTGGACCAATCCAGATGTTTCACACGATCTCGTGCATTTTGACAGATTCTCTGATAATCCTCAGGTGGCAAATTACAGATCCTCTCTATCTGGGCAGCAAACATAGCTGGCTTTTGGTCCTTTGCCAGCCAGGCACCTACGTCATCACTCACAAGTTCATCAATGGTTTCATTGGATAAACCAACCACTGGTGTTCCTGATGCCAAGGCTTCAATCACAACCAGGCTCTGAACTTCCATTTTTGATGCTGAAGGAAATACATGGGCCCCTTCAAGATAGTCGGGTATTTGCTCATGTGTAATCTGTCCCACAAATTCAACGTTTGTCAGGTTATTTTTTTGGATATATTTTTCCAGTTTAATCTTGTACTCAGGATTGAGAGGTTTTCCGACCAGGCGCAAAGTATAGTTTTCTGGCAATGCTTTAAGAGTCTTCAACAAATAATATTGGTTTTTTCGGTCCGACAAAAAGCCAATAAAAACCAGCACCTTCTGTTTTAATGCATTGTCAGCGAACTGACGTTGATTGTAGTGTGCTAAGGCCCTACCGTTGGGAACCACAAATATTGGTCCTTCAAAACCAAACTCCCTGATCGACTCATATGCGGATTTATTTAAGGCTATCAAGGCATCACAATTCCTGAAAAAATTGCCCAGGACATTATGAATTGCATATTCAGTCAAGGAACTTTTCAGGATTGGAGATGGGACATGAATAGCTTCTGAGGTTCCGAACTCTACAGCCTTGGATGGTAAAACATGGGTCGTATGAACAAAAGGAACCTGGTTCATTTTGGCCCAGATCTGCCCGATCAAACCCATCAGTGCTGGTTCGTGAGCATGAATGATATCTGGCTGAAAATTATCTAAAAATTCAAATAATTGGCGGACTGCCTTGGAAGAAAGATCAGGCATTTGGAACTCAGCATTGCCAGCACTGCGAATACCATAGATCTGTAAACCAGATTCATGCTTGATGATACCTGACTTATCTGCTGGACAGACCATCACCACATCATGTACCAGGGCAAAGTGATGAGCTAGTTCATGGGCAACCCGTCCTGCTCCCCCACCATGACCGGATTGAAATATTGAAGTGAATACTATTTTCATTTTCTGTCCTCAGAAAGATCACTAAGTAGTAAAACCAAATTCGTCAATCACATGCCCGAAACGATCCATCATCTCCTGCTTGCTGATTCCCATCTCAGGTAGGGAATATAGATGTTGACTTTTGTGATTTCTGGCTTTTTGACTTTCTTGTTTTATTTGTGATTGAAAATCTTCAGTTATTGAAAAACCAAATTGTTTATAAATTCGTAATATTGTACCTTCAACATCTCCAACAAGGTCATCAAGCTTTACAACAATTGCCTGATCTTGGGGAAGATCCTTCAATCTCATTAATGGATAATTGTACCAATGCTCAGATGATTTAATGATGAAATCGGCACAGGCATATTTTTTTAGAGGTGAACCCAGCATCTGCCATTCGCGTTCCTTGAGGCTAATGTGAGAAGGAACGGCTTTCATCGGATCCCTGATCAGATAGATGAATTTTGCATCAGGGAATTTTTCCAAAAGAGTACCAACTGCGGGAGAAAAATTGGGGTTTTTAGATAGATAATGTTTTTTTAACTGACCGTGGTATTGATAATGTCGTTGGATACAACTTTCATAAAACGACATATTTCGGATCTTATCTTTGGCTGAGATCTTCTGATCATAAAAGATATAAGGATCAGCTTCTTCTTCCATTGATGCGAAAGACCAGATCTTCAGAGTAGAAAAAATATGGATGAACAGATACTCATCTTCCTCCGGAGCCCGGAGCCTAAATCGATGAATCCTGTCATCATCTTTCCAGAGTTGTTCCATCTTCCTGATCCTTCTCGTAACAGGCATTCCGATCGCACGGCCAAATCTCACCATACCGCTGATCAATTTTCTCGTCACGATGGAAGGCGATCCAAAAATCTCCCAGGTCCTCATAGAAAGGAAATTTGCAGAATCTCGGGCTAATAGTCTGTGCAGAAAAGTTGTTCCACTGCGGGGATTACCGATAATGAACACCGGCTGGCTGATCTTGATATCATGGTATTTCGGAAAGAAAACCTCATCCAGGATCAATCCAGTCCAGATAACCAATTCAATTGGCAAATAGATACCCAAAGCCAAGAATAATACCCCCAATCTCTTGGCTGTGAGCCTGTAATTTGTTCCCCGATTATTAAAAAAATTATTGTACAGAAATCGAAGAACTGCTTTGCCGTTTCTGTAGGACTCCAATGTCTTACTAGCTCCCTGGTATTAGATTTTTCCAAGTCCTCTTAGTACACGTTCTGGTGTTAAAGGGAATTCGTCAAACCAAATACCGGTGGCATCATGAACTGCAGCGGTAATCGCCGGGGCCAGGGCAATAAAGGGCATCTCGGCCATCCCCAATGCTCCCTTCGGGCCATTCGGATCAGGTGTTTCCATTACAATTGACTCCAAAATAGGCGGTATATCCTGCACTGTCGGAATCAGGTAGGTTGACAGCTTGTCTGTCTTTACATAGCCACCTTCATCGATAAAATCCTCCGTGAGCACATAACCCAGAGCCTGAATTACACCCCCTTCGATCTGCCCCCGTAACTGATCCGGGTTGATGGCCTTCCCGACATCATGTGTAGAGTATATCTTCTCTACACTGATCTGGCCTGTCTCAGTGTCTACTGTAAGCTCGACAGCCTGGGCCATATACCCATATGCGATATTTGGAAAAGATTCGCCGGTTTCTGGATCCAAGCCTGTCGTTTGTGGAGCCAGGTACTGATGTGTGACTATCGCCGGCCTTTCTTCATTGGCCCATTTCTCTAAAGCCTTATCGGCAGCCTCATAAACACTATTACCGGCCATGAAGGTCATTCTGGAAGCAGAAACACTTCCAGAATCGTTGGTCTCGCCAGTATCCGCGCTGATGATCTCAACCATCTCAACCGGGACACCAAGAGCATCCGCCGTCATTTGCACAATTGCAGTGTGTGTCCCTTGTCCAACTTCTGCAGCAGCATGCCGGACAATTACCTTTTCAATTTCGCCCTCGCCATATAATTCAACAGTCGCCCAGGAATTTTCCTGGTATCCACCAGAAAAACCAATATTCTTCATCCCGCCGGCATATCCAATACCACGCTTCAAAACACTACTATCATCCTTTGCCTTTCCGGGTTTTTTTTGCCAACTCCCATCTTTTTTCACCCAAAATGATTCCTCCGCGCCCCGTCCCAGGACCTCAGCAATATTTGCTGCGCCTGGCAACGGAGTCTGCACCGATGTCAGGGAATCTTGATCCATCGCGTTTATAATCCGCAGTTCAACGGGGTCTATATCCAATATCTCGGCCAATTTATTCATCTGGCTTTCAGCTGCAAATGCACCCTGAGGACCGCCAAATCCGCGGAAAGCGCCACCAGGGACTTTATTGGTAGCTACAACTCTGGCATCCACTTTGATATTTGGTATATCATACACACTTGTAGATGCGATTAGGGCATTGGTTAACACCTTATTGGAGGTGTACATATAAGCCCCGCCATCTGCAAGAATATCCACTTCGGCAGCGGTAATCTTCCCTTCTTTTGTTGCTCCCCAGCGGGTCTTGATGTGATAGGCGTGGCGTTTATGGTGGCCAATAATCGATTCTTCCCGGCTCCAAACGATCTTCACCGGTCGGAGAATCCCTCTTTCCTTCAAACGGAATACTGCCAGTGCCAACACTACTTGGATAGATAGATCCTCCCGTCCGCCAAACGCTCCGCCAATGGCCGGGTGAATGATTCGGATCTGATCCCGTTCAAGATCCAGGGCATGGGCAATTTGCTTCTGCTCATCATGGGCCCATTGGCCTGCAGCAGCTACCGTTATTCGATCCTGGTCATCAATGTAAGCTACACCAGCTTCTGGTTGAAGATAAGCATGCTCCTGGACTGGTGTTTGATATACGCCCCCTACAATAACATCTGCATTTTCAAAACCATCCTTGATGTCCCCTTTCCTGATCCGTAAGTATTTATATACATTATCTTCCTTATCCGGATGGAGTAACATCGCACCTTTCTGGACTGATTCGTGGGGATCCAGTAAGAGAGGCAGGTCTTCATACACCACTTCAATCAATTGGCAGGCAGCTGCAGCAATACTTTCTGTTTCAGCGATGACTGCTGCAACCTGGTCACCCACAAATCGTACCCGGTCTGCATAGGGTTTGCCCGAACCGGGTCCACAGAGGACCGGCTGGTCCGGAATCTGCAGGCCATACTCATTAACAGGAACATCGGTTGAAGTCAACACCAAAACGACACCATCCAGGGCTGCGGCTTTGGTGGTATCGATGGATTTGATAATTGCATGTGGACGGCCAGAAAAAAGGATCTTCATAAAAAGCATATCCGGCATGGATATATCGCCGGAATAATTTGCTTTTCCCAATACTTTGTCCAGCGCATCAATTCTTAAATGTGATTTTCCGATTTCAGTCATTTTTTTTAACCCCATCGTCCAGATCTCAATCAGCTATTCGTCAGCCGTTTTTTCTCTAATTCAAAAATTCTCTTGATCACTGCCAGTGAACAAGCATAAGTCGGATCCATTCCGTAATACGACAATGTTCCTGCGCCCAGGTTCTTACCTTTGCTGAGCGGCCGGTCTGAGGCGTAGTGGAGAATCCCCAGGTCGAACGGTACTCTGTCGAGGTTCACAATTTCGTCAACAGGATGGCGATAGGGCCTGAACATTTCAAAAACCGCAGACATATAGGGGCCGGCCTCCATTTCAATCCCGGTATATCCTTCCCTGTAAAAAACGTCCATATAGGTTGGATTCTGGAGGAAAGTTCCCTTGACTGTGACCGCTTTTTGATTATCCAGCACCGTACCATAAACCAGATACTGACTGACATCCCTGGCTTCAAATGCCCGGGGGCATAAGTATGTATTTCGGGAGTGTTCATCATGCACCACATACGGGATCATGACATCCCCGATAACTCCATTGAGGGTGGCGGCTTTCCCAAGAACATAAACGCCAAGCATATGACCTGCATTTTCCGCCACTTCCATTAATAAGTTATAGGCGGCCAATCCCAATGGATAGTCAATATTCAGGATCAGAGCATCACTCTGAGCCAGATAATCTAAATTATCCGATCCGTCTGTGATCCTGGGATCCAACCATTCCGGTTTCAGTTTCGACAGGTCAAAAACCTGGGCATCAACATCAAAGGAATTCTCACTGGTTATGCGATGAATACCACATATTTTTTCATGATCTGCCTGACGCTTAACCACTTTCTCATTGCCTGGTTCCTGAAGGTATTTCTTCAATGCGTAATACCAGAAATTCTCCTCACTGGAGGGGACCTGGAGAGACTGAATTTGGTGCCATTCATCAAGTAACTCTTCCTGACTAGAATCCACCAGGAACTGATTAATTTCTTTCTGATTCTCTAAGGCAAATCCGGATAGTAAGTTAGCAAAACTATGAGTATTGCTGGAAATAAAATAGATCGGTCGGGTCATTAGATCCGGGACTTTTTCAGCAATTACTTTCCACCAATCACTGGTTGCCCGGTTGTATTCAATTAATGAGCCATTTAACAAACGTACTTGAAAATTCAGTTCGCGGGATTTGATCTTCTCGATCCAATGGACAAAATCATCTCCACAAATGGAGCGCCAGCGTGTCAGGTCACTGACTGACATCATCAAAGCTTCTGCCAGGTTATACCAGGTGTCGTGATGTTTATGCATACCTACGAGGTCAAGATTATCTGGCAGATATTGCAGCAGCTGGTGGATCTTATTCCATTCAATCTGAAAGGCAGTTATCATGGGGATGACATCATCGATATCAGAACGGCTGGCAATAATACAAGCCAGGGTATTCAACTCGGAACTATAAAAACAACGCCGTCGTCGGGCTTTACCATTCACCTGTTCCCATTCCCAGACATTGCCCAGACCGGCTTCTTTAAATACGGACCCGGTTTGACCCAGTACAATCTCTTTGGTTTCTTTGATACATTCCGGAAGCCGCAGGAGAGCGTATATGAAAGCAGTCATATCTGGTTCCTGGTGCCTGGCATGTTGATGCAGCAGTGAATTCATCCCTGCATGGACTTCCTCGATAGAGCGGATCTGTACAGTATCAGACGATCGCAGCAATGAATAATATGTCCGCTGATATAGCTCAACTTCCTCAGAAGCGGTATATGGTACAGTTCGTTCCATAATCTATCCCTCAGCCTTCACGGCTGCATGTTCCCCAACGGGAACATTATTTTTGTAAGCTTTTATATCGGGGGCAAATTCCATCTTGAGAGAATCGATCTCAACGCCCATTTTGTCCATTGAATAATTACCAAATCCAGTATAGTTCCTGGATTCAACCGTAACTTCTTCCAAGACATGATGGAACTCATTTGAAACTTCCAATCCAAAGTTCCTGTAAATACGAGTTACTTCAGCCTCAGGATCAGCGATCAGATCCTCGAATAAAACGACTTGGTAGCGATCAGCCGGCAGACCAGATAATACCTTATGCGGATAACGATACCAATGGCTGGCATGTTCCTTAATTACATCAACCTGGGGATATTCCTCTTCGGGTGTCCCATAAGCCCGCCAGTTATGAGCCCAGAGATTTATTGATGAGGGAATCATCTGTTCAGGAGGGCGAACCAGATTGATGAATTTCGCATTTGGAAAAGTTTCCAGTATGGTTTCAACCGCTGGAGAGAAATCTGGATTTTTAGCTAAATAGATCCGATCCGGATGAATATACAGATGCCGTTTTAATACATCCCGATAATAACCAAACTGTTTAGCTCGTTCCTCTTTCGGAACATTCTGATCATAGTATATGTACCTTCTTGCTAATTCGGGAAAAGGTGAAATCGCAAAAATATTATATGAAGACCAGGTGTGATAAAAAAGTTGAGAATCCTGTTCATAGGTATATAACCCGGTTTTATGCATCGTATATATATCATTCATCATCGCATCAAAAGCCGCAACGGCCTTCTGGACCGGACTGCCGATCAGTTTACTAACGCGCAGGATAAAACGAATCACACTCCGATGGACCAGTGCAGGAGCAAAATATATTTCCCAGGCTTTTAAACACGTAAATTGATCATCTCTCAGTAATAAGCGGTGGAAAAAAGTTGATCCTGAACGATAATTTCCAATTATGAAAACCGGATCAGGGGACATTGTCTTCTTGAATTGAGGAAAAAACATTAAATCTAAGTAATAACCAATCCGAATATAGATATTCCACAATGGATAACAGAAAAACAAAAATAACAAAAGGAACACCCTCTTTTTTGATAACCTGGCAGGTGTTCCCTTGGAACGAAACAAACTGTAATAGAAATCAATTAAATATAAACGAAAATTAAACGGCATAACAAACCAACACTTATTGAATACATTTTATTTTTAAACTGACTGGTCTTAAAAACACTGCTGCTTCATTCATCCCCGACAATAAAAATTACTTGAGCAATTTGAACAGGTCCCGGGGCCGGGTGATCTTATAAATTATTGAATATATAATGGTAAGCGCGCCAAATCCGATCATCATCAAGAAAAACATGACAATCAACTCCGCATACAAATCCGGAGCCCAGGAGACACCACCTCGAATACCTGCCGGAACAACAATCCAATACTTGGTTTTATTTGCCTCCACAAGTAAATTTGCTCCTGCGTAGGACATAATAGCGATAACACCGAGCAGCAAGAAACCAATGCCCCGCCAAATAGGATGGACATTCGAAGGTTTATCACTGACATCTCTCTGATACTGTTGATATCGTCCCATTACGCACCTTCTTTATGACTAGCTTCCTCAATAGCCTGGAGGATTTTGTAATAACCCGTGCAGCGGCAAAGGTTTCCTGAGATCGCTGTTTTGACCTCTTCCTCCGAGGGATGAGGAATTTCTTCCAGGAGTTTCGCGGCGGACATGATAAAACCAGGGGTACAGTATCCGCACTGGACTGCACCCGCTTCAATGAACGATTCTTGGACCGGGTGAAGATGTTCTTCATCACCCAAGCCTTCAATGGTTATTATCTCTGCCTGATGAGCCCTCGGTGCGGGCACCAAACAGGACATGACAGCCATCCCATCAAGGAAGACTGTGCAAGCCCCACATTCCCCTTCTTCGCAGCCAACCTTGGATCCAGTCAGCTGAGCATAATCACGTATCAGGTGAAGCAGAGTTCCCCTATGCCCTTTATAAAACGTAAATTCTTCCCCATTGATACGCGTGATAATCGGATTTTTTCCAGGGACCAATGGTTCCTCACCAAGAGGGAGTTTTCCATGATCAGCTGTTTTCTTCAATAACAAGACAGGTTTATCAGGTAATTTCGCCCCTTCTTCACCAGCTTGGATATGGGAGAGTCCTCTTTTCACCAATACCCGGGTAATCTCCTGCCTGTAAACTGCAGAACTCCGGATATCATCAATGGGTCGGGCTGCAGCTCTGGCAAGATCAGCTGTTTGCTCAATAACACTTTCAGACAATTCTTTTCCTACCAGGAACGCTTCAGCCTCCGAAGCATGGATGATCGTGGGTGCCACTGCGCCCAGAGTAATAGTGGCGGATCCGATCTTATTTCCCTCAAAAGTCAGCACTACAGCCATATTCACAAGGGAGATCGCCTGGGCTTTCCGGAGGCCCAACTTCAGATATTCACCTCTTTGATCAGCTCCCATTCCAGGAAAGATAATTTCCGTGACCAGTTCATCTGGCTGAAGCACATGTTTCCGGACACCGGTGTAAAAATCATCCAAAGCTATTTGCCGTTCTCCTTCCAAGGAGCGGACTTTTAATTCGGCGTTTAAAGCAACCAGCGGTACGATGGTGTCATTCGCTGGAGATGCAGTTACTAGATTGCCAACTATCGTTCCTGTATTCCTGATCTGGGGAGCACCAACTTCCCAGGATGCGGATGCCAGTGGGAGGGCTCCCTGACGGATTATTTTCGAGTCAACACATTGATTGTGGGTAACTCCAGCACCAATGTGAATATATCCATCACCATCGAGGCTGATTTCACGCAAGGAATCAACTCTGGAAATATCGATCAGGGTTTTTACTCCCTGGTGAAAATCCTGGCGCATTTCCAGCACCAGATCCGTACCACCAGCAATGATCCTGGCTTCGCTTTTATTTGCTGCTAACAGGGAGATTACCTGTTCTATTGAAGTTGCGTTGATATACTCTTGCCACATAAATTCTTCCTCATCAGATCTTACGAATTACACCAATCGCGCTTAAGATAATCCTTTTCCACTAGCACGCCGAACAACCTGGAGAACTTCTGCAAGAATGCTTAGCGCAATTTCCTCTGGTGTTTCGGCTTTGATATCCAACCCTATGGGGGCATGGATCCGGTTTAATTCTTCCTTCTCTATTCCAGCTTCAAGCAGCTGGTCCTCAGTAAGTTTCCACCTTCTACGGGAGCTGATCACACCGATATAAGCTGTAGGAGCTGCCAGCAATTCTGGCAGTCCCCGGATATCGACCTGATTGTTCCGCGTAGCCATGACTACCACTGATTGAGGAGAAAACTCAATCCTGGATGGTAGATCCTCCAGGGAACAATGAATATATTCATCTGCCCCCGGTACAGAGCCAGGTGTACAAAAATCTTTCCTATCATCGCTCAGGATCACTCGAAAACCCAACCACTTTGCCAAATAAACAACTGCCTTGCCTACATGGCCGCCGCCAACGACGATCAGGTCCGCCGGCTGGGTTAATGGATCTATAAAAACCTCCATGATCCCTCCGCAAATTCCAGGATCACCATCCTCTGGATTGATCAAATCATAAGAAATGATCTTGTTTTCTCCGGACTGAATTGAATCAAGCGCTTCCTGGATTACTCTGCCCTCCACTTCCCCGCCGCCAACAGTACCGACGATGGATCCAGTGGCATAAACCAACATTTTGCAGCCTGCTTTGCGGGGAGTTGATCCCTTGGCTCTGATGATTGTGCACAGAGCAGCTGCCATTCCTGTTTTTGGTAAATCAGCTAAAGCTGATAATACTTCGCTCATAACATACTCTTGTTAGCGGATCAGGTTTCCAGCAAACTTAAAATGACTGGCAAAAGTTGTTTCTTTCTGGAAACCACACCTTTGGCAAACCTTGTACCATCAGGACTTTCTGGATAAGGCAGATCGTCAAAAGTCGGAGGAGAGTTATTTACAATTAGCCGGCTTGATCCCTGGACAACATCTGTCACCATCAGTATTGTGAAATCAAGGGCCCGGCCAACGCGAAGTCGCTCCATAGCTAATTCCAGCTCATGTAAATGTTTGTCCACCTGCATCAAATCGGTAACTTCCGCTTGGGCGATTCCAAAGTTCAAGTCTCCCGAGGTATAGGTTTTTGTATCAGAGGCAACGATCTCATCTGGATCCCGGGTGGACATATCTGCACCAGCTTTTAAGACAGAATCTCCGTACGATTCTATGGTCTCTCCATGCAGGGGACTGTTGACTGAAAAAGCTCTGCGACCCAGTCTTTCTGCAGCTTTCCTATCCCGGTCTGTTGTGGTCGGTGAGGTGAAAAATAGAGTGTCCGAAAAAATGCCAGCCATGAGAATGCCTGCAATATCTGCTGGTGCACTCAAACCAGCTTCCAGGATGCGCTCAGCAATAATCGTGCTTGTGCTGCCAACAACTTCAGTGGTGAATCGAATTGGGGCTCTCGTAAAAGGATTACCAAGTTTATGGTGATCGATGATTTCCAGTAATTCCGCTTCTTCAAGAGCTCCAACTGCCTGTTCTTTTTCGTTATGATCGACCAGAACAACCCTAACACGAGGAGGGTTGAGGATATCTCTCTGTCTTGAGAGTCCAATATACTGCCCTTCATCATCCACAACAATGAAATAATTCCTCTCTTGCCTGAGGATCCTGTTTACAGCATCGCGGATGCGGCTACCAGCTTTGAATTGAGGGACTTCAGTGTCGGCAGCCTCATGGCAGGGCATCTCGAGTAATTCCGCAATACGCATATCCTGGCCTTCTGGATGCGGCCCAACTAGTTCTGCCAAGAATGAAAACAGGGTTAATCCGGTGATCAGGCCGTATGGGGTGCCATCCTCATTCACAATAGCCGCCACTCCCCCTGTCCGGCTGGCGATTTCCCAGGCATTCCTGAGCGGTTCATTGGGAGATGTTGTATCCATCCGCCGGGCGACCGCTTCAAAACGGGGAGAGACATCCGTTAACAAACACGGTGCGTCCAATCCCAATCGTTTTAACACCCAGGTAGTTTGAGGATTCGTCGTACCAGCTCTGGCAGGCACAGCGTTCATCCCATCCCGTTCCCGGAGCAGCCAGGCATACCCAATTGCGGAAGCAATTGAGTCAGTATCTGGATTTACGTGTCCAATTACATAGGTAATAATTTCCATAGCTAAAACCAACCTATTTTTCTAAAAAAGGAGCCTTTCTGCCCTTTATTTTCAACAGGTTAATAACTACTAAATTATAACAGATTGGCAGTCATCACGCTTTTGGCCTCTCCCCATAGATGATGAAAATGCCCAGGGTAACTCGCTCCTGGGCATTCTTCTTATCGTGGGCATCAGGCCTATTTATCTCGCAACGCCTGCCAAATTTTCTCAGGTGTCACCGGATTATCAAGGATATTTGCTCCACAGGCATTATAAACTGCATTCCCGACTGCGGGCGCGACCCCATCAAGAGGAATCTCCGCAATTGCTTTTACACCAAAGGGATGGGAAGGTTCATAAGTTTCTACAAAAATTGCATCCAGAATGGGCATTTCATGGGCTTCAAAGATATGGTAATCCCTGAAATCCTTCTCACGAGCTCTGCCTTGCTCGTCATATACCATTTCCTCTGATACAGCATATCCAAGGGCCTGGGTCATACCACCTTCAACCTGGCCAGAGGCAGTCACGGGATTGATGATCACACCCGCATCGACCGCCATTACCAGGTGATCTACAACAACCTGGCCGGTTTCTATGTCCACTGTCACTTCAGCAAATTGGGCCGCAAATGGCGGTGGAGAGACCGGAGATACATAAGACCCCACTGCCATAATCTGTTCCTGGTTGGCATGATGGAGGGAATGCAAAGCGATATCCTGTAGGGAGACTGCGTGCCCATCCGGGGCAATCGCACAGCAGTCAGCCAATTCGATATCGCTGGCTTTGAATTTTAAACCTTCCAGGCGGGATTCCAGAACCATAACAGCTCTTGCCCTGATGCTCTCTGCCACTTTATTAGCTGCATCTACTACTGCCGCTCCGGAAATATAGGTTGTGCTGGAAGCATAAGCACCTTTATCAAAGGGTGTAAAATCTGTATCTGATGAGTAAACAATGATGTCATCCAAATGTACACCCAGGATCTCGGCAGCCATTTGACCCAATACTGTATCCGAACCTGTTCCAAGGTCTGTAGCTCCGACCAGCAGGTTAAACGATCCGTCATCATTAAGTTTGATGCTTGCACCACCCATATCCAGGTAAGGTATAGCGGTTCCCTGCATCAGAAGCGCAACCCCTAAACCACGTTTCAGGTGAGGTTTTCCGGGCACATTCTTCCAATTTTTATCCGCCAGTTTTTTATCCCAGCCGATAGATTCTTTACCTTTCTCAACACATTCAACCAGTCCGTTGGTCTGGATCATCTCGGGGACTGGCTTTCTACCTTCACTCCAAGCTACACTGAAAGGATGAATCTCTCCAGCTTTCAGGGCGTTTTTCAGGCGGAACACCAGCGGATCCAGTCCCATCTCATGGGCAATGAACTCCATATGACGCTCAACGGGCCAAAAACCCTGGGGAACACCATAACCCCGGAAGGCCCCGGAAGGTGGGGTGTTGGTATAGACTACATCCGCGTAAAACCGGATATTGGGGGACTCTCGAAATGAACCATCCCCAACATATAAGGCCATCGCTTTAGTAGTATTCCCGGTCACAGTTAAAGCGTGGGCACCGTTGGCTCCTGTATCACTCAAGGCATACATGGCATTGGCGGTCATCGTCCCGTCATTTTTAACCCCAGTTTTCAGCTGAATTCTCATCGGGTGGCGGGAGCGGGAAGCAATAAATTCCTCTTCCCGGGTATAAACATACTGAACCGGTTGCCCGGTAGCAATCGTCAAGTGGGCAGCCACATCTTCAATTAACATCTCCTGTTTTCCGCCAAACCCACCACCAACGCGAGGTTTGATGACCCGGATCCTTTTTACAGGTAAATCCAGGACCGGAGCGATAATCCTTCGGACATGGAAAGGCACCTGAGTACTGGTTCGGATCACAAGCCGGTCATTTTCATCCCAATATGTGACCACGGCATGGGGCTCGATATGAGCCTGTTGAACTTTGGGCACCTCGTATTCTGCCTCGAAGATCCTGTCAGCCTGTTTAAATCCTTCTTCAATATCGCCAATATCGATACGGATCTCAGCTGCCAGGTTCTTTGAGGGATCCGAGTCTGCAAAGTTGACATAGTCATCCTGGTCATGAATAATCGGAGCACCAGGCTTCATAGATTCCCGGGTATCCAGAATTGCTTCCATAACCTCATATTCCACTTCGATAGCCTGCAGTGCTTTTTCAGCAATTTCTTCGGATTCTGCCGCGACAAATGCAACCCGATCCCCTACAAAACGGACCTTATTGTCCAGAGAGTAGCAGTCCAGCGGGCCCGGGATCGGGTCTGATTGACCTGCCGTGGAATAAGGAACACGGGGGAGATCTTGATGGGTTAAAACGGTCCGAACGCCGGGAATCTCCAGCGCTTTTTTCGTATTAATGGATTTTATCCTGGCATGGGCGTATGGGCTGTGCAGCACTTTGGCAAATAACATATCCCGGCGCTCAAAATCAGCTGTAAAGGCTGGTTTGCCCTGGACAAGTTTCACTGCGTCAACTTTTTCTTTGGGTTTTCCAATCTGTCGCCAAGTATCAGGGCTGTTAATCACTTTTAATTCTGTGATCACTCTTTCTGCCGTTAATGTCGCACCGTCCACTTCAATTGTCCGTGTAGCCGGAATGGAATCCTGAATATCAGACCCCATCCATTCTGGTGGAACTTGAATCGGATCTTCAATAGGTGGAACTTCTTCACCCCGCATCCGGGCAGCAGCCCGGAGAACCGCTTGAACTGGTTTTAGATAGCCTGTGCAGCGGCACAAAACACCAGCCAGGGCATCTCTAACCTGCTCCTCAGTTGGATGCGCTTCCCGGAACAATAACTCTTTGGCTACCAGGATCTGGGCTGGTGTACAGTAGCCGCATTGAATTGCTCCAGTTTTTACAAATTCCTGCTGAAGAATATGTAATCCCCTGCTCTCTTTCCAGCCTGGCTCAGGTTGTTCACCCATCATCTCAATCGTCTCAATAAAATGACCTTCAGCCTGCGCTGCGAGCATTAAATAAGAGTTGACAGGTTTTCCATCCAGCAGGACCGTATCTGCTCCCGATTTGCCGTGTTCATCACCAAATTTCACACTTCTATAACCCAATTTCCGCAGCACGTAATATAAACGCTCGCCGGGATGGATTTGAAGCTGATAGTCCTGATAATTAATTGTCAGTTCAATATCGACCATGATGATAATTCCTTAATCGTTCTCATTGATCTTTTCTAAACAGCGTTTCACCAGGATCCCTGCTGCATCTGATCGATAAGCAGCGCCGGCCCACTGATCATCCGCATCCGAATAAGCATCTCTGGCAGCTTGTACCGCTCCGTCTGCCTGAGGGCCATCCAGCACCATCACAGGCTGATCACCATAACCCATCAACACTACCCGGGTCCTTCCAGAAGGCCATTGAACTGCAGCGGCGCCAACAATCGGTAAGTCAGCAGGAGTCCTGGCAACGTATTGATAGGCTGCCCGGACCTCCATGGGAATCCTGATCTCAGTTATTACCCGGCCGGTTAATTTCTCTTCCCGAACTGGCAGGAAATCGCCCAATCTAAGTACTTCTTTGAGATCTTTCTTTCCAGTAATAACTAATTCGGCATCCAGAGCCAGGAAAACACCTCCAACCGCTGAACGTCCATTGGCTGCTACCAGGCATCCCGCCAGGGTAGCAACCTGGCGTCTATTATTGGTCTCCTGGTGTTTAATGCTTTCCACCAAAGCACCTGGGATCTGGTCTGAGTCCAATAAAGATTGGAGTGTGACCGCCGCTCCGAGGTGGAGGTTTTTTCCTTTTTTCTGGATATCGGATAATCCTAAATCTTGCAGATCGGCTACAGCTATTGGTTCTTTGATGACTTCATTGATATACAGGCCACCTCCCAGCACGATCGTTCGGGGAGATTTTCTCGAAACCAGTGTGACCAATTCAGCCAGGGTTTTAGGACGATTATATTCAGTGATCATATTCAGTTTCCTCATGCAAATGTCCTGGGGAGATAACTCAAATCCAGGGGGAGTATCTCTCCAGGACAGATTTTTCTACCTACTATATGGCAAAAGTATCAACCAAGAAGTTTAACTTCTCCACCAACTGGATACAAAATTGGCGTGGTGCAGCCTTCTGCCCGATACTGATCTACCTTTTCACGGGCTACATCTGGTGTGCCAGAAGCTGTGATGCGGTGGATAAGATCATCTGTGACAAGGTGTTTGGCCGCCTGGATCTGCTCATGGGTTGCAGGCCAGCCTAAAATCGACTGGATCTCAGCCACAACATCGTTTGAAACGCCAGACGCAATGGCGATGTGGGGCTGTTGAGCCAGATACTGGGTCAGTAATTGCCGGCTGGAATCCATCGCTGCATCATAATCTTCTGAAACAGAACACACAACCAGTTGAGGGCGGTCAATGTCATCCAGGGTCTTGCCGGCCTTTTTGGCGCCGATTTCGATATTTTCCAAAGCCATTTTGTTATATTCGACAGGAACACAGTAATTCATCACCACACCATCGCAGATCTCTCCAGCCAATTGAAGCATCTTCGGGCCTGTTGCACCGATCATGATCGGCACATTGCGGGGGTTGGTATTGCCATGAACGACATCCAGCTCGATGCCTTTAACATGAACAAATTCGCCATCGAAGGTCACATTTTCCATGTTCAACAAACGGCGCATCACTTCCACCGTTTCCCGCATGGCAGTAAGTGGTTTTTTGCGGCTGATACCGACATTTTCAGCCAAGGGATCCCACCAGGCACCAATACCACAAATCATGCGGTCGGGCGCAAGATCATCCAGGGTCAGGAAGGTGGATGCCAGTAGGCCAATGTTCCGAGTCCAGTTATTGATTACACCAGAACCTATCTTGATCTTTTCGGTCACAGCTGCATAAGCAGCCATGGGGACGATTGCATCCCTTACCAGGCGTGATTCCGCCTGCCAGACAGCATCAAAACCTTTTTCTTCAGCATAACGAACATACTCGAGGCCATCCCGTAGATCATGGGCATCCTGTAAATACAGTGCAGCAGGTTTAGTCATAGTATTCCTCCGTAATTAGTGAATAAAAATCTTTATTTGTGATTTCTCAATTCTGCTTCGATTAATGCCAGATCCTCTGGTTCATCCAGGTCAAGCTCCAAAGAAACCAGGTCACAAACCTCCAGGCGGGCTCCGGCTTCCAGGGCTGCTTCACAATGTCTCTTAAAGGATCCGTTGCCGTATTTAAAATCTATCAAATTAGGTGGAGAGACAAAAAGGGCATTGGTGCCTTCCTTCTTCCGGTCTGGTGCAATAACAACAACTGGTGGTTTTTTGCGATGATCCAGGATTTTTCTGATATCCTCTGCATCCAATCGTGGTAAGTCGGCCGGGAGAACTAAAATTCCACAGGTTCCATATGATTTAGCTATTTCGACAGCCCGGGTTAATGCAGTGTTGAGGCCTGGACTTCCATACTCCTGGACGGTTCTTGCTCCCAGGTCACGGGCTAGAGCCAGAGCTTCCGTGTCCCGACTGATCACCAGGATATGCTCGATCTCATCGATCGTTGATAAAACCTGGATAGTATGCTCCAATAAATATTGATTCAAATCTGCCCTTTCTTCAGCAGAAATAACCTTGGAAAGGCGAGATTTCCCCCTACGAAGAGGCTTGACAGGTACGATTGCCCATAAAGCCATTCTTATACCTCCTTAATTAATTGATTGCCAAAAATCACAACTTCGCCGGCCAGGCGGATGCGTTCCTGGCGGTTTTTCATCCAGGTATCAGCCTGTAAGATCCAAATATTCCCATCGAAGATTGAAATGATTTCCTTAATTAATGGCTTGTCTTTCTGATCCAAGATAAATCCTGTTATTAGATCACTATAACCTTCCGCCACCGCTAAAGCAGAAGGTTGAATACCCATTTCCCTATACATTTTTGCCGCCGGTCCCTTAACTGCTTCCCCGCCAATGATCGGTGAAACAGCCAAGACAATCTTCTTCTGTAATGCCTCCATTATCCCCGGAACCGACAAAATCGGGGCGATGCTCACCCAGGGATTAGAAGGACAGATCACCACCAAATCAGCTCTTTCGATCTCGGCGATCACACCAGGGGCAGGTTTGGAACGTTCAACATCCTTGAATACAAACCCACTGACCTCAGGTTTTGAAGCGAGTTTGACAAAATACTCCTGAAATGGCAGCAAACCCTGATCTGTTTTCACAAGTGTAGGCACCGGATCATCACTCATAGGTAGGATCCGGGCAGTGATTCCCCAAGTTGCACAAAAGTCTGCCGTGATCCTGGATAACGGCTCGTCCTTATCCAGACGGCGGGTCCGCTCCAAATGAGTTGCCAGATCACGGTTTCCCAGGGAAAACCAATCCGGGCCGCCCAGTTGTTTGATCAATTCCATTGTTTCCCAACTTTCAGACCCCCTGCCCCAGCCAGTCTCAGGATTTTCCATTCCAGCCAGGGTGTAACAAACCGTGTCAAGATCCGGGGAGATATTTAACCCATAATGTGTAAAATCATCGCCAGTATTGACAATTACTGTCAACTCCACTTTAGGAATCAGGCGATAGATCCCGTCTGCTAATTTCGCGCCGCCTACTCCGCCGGCCAGGGCTAAAACTTTCATACAGAGATCACCTTATTCATTCTCTCAAAATCATCATAGAAATAAAATTCACCTAAATAAATCTCTCTCCAACTCTCTCGGAAGCTCATCAAAGGAACCCTCCCTGAGAGGATAGGGAAATCCACGGACATGAACCACGGGAAGACCTTCATTCGCCTGTCCCATCATCAGGGAAGCGGCTGCCGCGAGTTCATCAGCTGCAGCAATAAATGTTACTTGCAATTCATAACCAAACAGATCCGGCTCACCTCTTAAGTCGACAATACCTGGCAATCCAGAAAATCCGATCGAAATCCCTACTGTGCCATTGCGCCAGGCACGGCCGTGCGAATCAATTATAAGCACACCAATTTTTTTCTTCCAGACCTTTTCCAAAGCCAGGCGAATTTCCCGGGCCGAACTATCCGGGTCTTCCGGAAGGAGCAGTACACTTCCATCGTATAAATCTTCTTCCTGCTGGACATTAGAGCGATCAATTCCAGCATTGGCACACACAAAACCAAGTTTATGCTGAACTATGATCAAGCCCGGTCTATGGCGCAATACCTCAGTGCTTTCTTGAAGGATCAATTCCACAAGCCTGGGATCTTTATCAGTTTTTTCTGCCAGGATCATTGCCTCAGTAGATGGTACGACAGAATTCAACATCACCTGTCGGTCTTCCGCTTTGGAGATCACTTTCTGGGCAATTACCAGCACATCACCATCCTGGAGATCGATCTGATTTATTTCCAGTGAAGCCTGAATGATCTGTGCCAGATTATCCCCTTTTTGGATCATGGGGAAATCCGCCAGAGCGATCAACTGCAGGGTGCTTCCAGATTTTGAGATCACTTATCTCCTTCAGGATCCTACGATTTTAATGCTGGCGTGTTTAATCCCGTTGTACTTATTCAAATAAACCAACACCGCTGTCAAGCCTTCCAGCGTGATTGCAAGGTCCAGATCCCCAACATAAAAGGCATTCATTCCGGCTGCTCTGATCAACTCACTGACCTCATCAGCATCCTCCCGATGGTCTGCGCAAACCAAAACATCACTATCCAGTTCTTTTTCAAGGTTTTTGAGCGAGCTGGCAGGGATATTTTGGAAGGCAGCCACAACCCGGACACCTTCACCAAGCAGGTCCTGGGCTAACCTGGCTGCTGACGGAGGAGCCGGAGGTTTTGGGTTAGGAAACTGGATTCGGGCGGTTGCATCCACCAGGATCTTTCCCTGCAGATCATCTTTCAATCCAGTTAATGCTGCCTCGTGAGCCTTGGCAACAACTGTAAGCACATTAATATCCGCTTCCCGTGCTGCAGCTCCGTTTTCCATCCCACGGACCAATTCTTTTCCGAGTATCTCATTGATCTCTTTTGTCACCAGGAGAGCTTTTTCCTCTTGCCGGGATCCAATAATGACATCATAGCCATAGGAAGCCCAGCGCAGCGCCAATCCTGTGCCTTCATTCCCGGTTCCTCCCAGGATGGCAATGGTTATTTTTTCAGACATTTACACCTCTCCTAATTATTCTTGTTTAGCTATCCTCAGGAATATTTCCCTACAAAGCTTTCATACCGCTTCCAGATCTCCGGGGCGATTGCCCGAGATTCTGCGGCGATTTTCTCCTCATCCAGCGTCAACAGAACTTTATCTTTCATCAAGAATTTTCCTGCCACCATGGTTGACGTGATCATGCTTTCCTGGAATCCGAAGATGATCTGCCAGGGCAAGTTTCCTGCATTAAGCGGTGTGTATGGGTGATAATCTACAAAGATCAAATCTGCTGCTGCATTCGGTTTGATAACACCTAGTGTGGCATCCGGCAAATATAAATTCGCCAAGGCATGCGTTGTTATAAACTCCCATCTGGACAATATCAATTGCGCTCATTCTGCGAGGATCCAGCCGGTGGACTTTATGGAGGAAATAAGCTGTTTTCCATTCTTCCCACATCGCATGATAAAAACCATCTGTACCAAGACCAACTTTGATGCCAAGGCGCAGGAAATGTTCAATTTCTGCCACGCCAACCGCATTATTCATATTGGAACGTGCTTGATGCGTCAGCCAGGTTCCAGTTTCAGCCAGCTGAACAGCTTCTGCCTGGTCAATATGGACACCGTGGGCAACGATTGATCTAGGACCCAAGATTCCAAATTTCTTGAGCCTATCAACCACACGCAGTCCTCCCCTCTTCAAGCTGTCATATTCATCTGCCTGATGTTCACCAACATGAATATGAAAACCAGCGGTGTCGTCGATCGCCTCCCGGCAAGCCTCTAAAGTGTCATCATTTAAAGTCAGGCTGGCATGCAGTCCAAAAGCAGCCCCTAAACTATCGATCCCGGCTGCTTTTTTGATAAAACGGGCATTTTCCTCAATACCCTTCTTGGCACCCTCAGGCCCATTGCGATCAGTCACTTCATAACACAGAACTCCACGCAGCCCAGCATCCAACAACACATCGCCTATCACATCCAGAGAACCATCGATAAATGATGGTGAAGCATGGTGGTCAAATAAAGTTGTGGTGCCGTTTTTAATGGCATCTACTGCGAATACCAGGGCTGAATACCGCACTGCTTCCTCATCCAGCGCCATATCCAGCGGCCACCATAGTTTTTCCAGAATCTCCGGAAAATCTTTCGGCGCATCACCGGGAATGCCCATTCCACGGGCATAGGCACCATAAAAATGAGTATGAGCGCAAATATTACCGGGCATAACATACTGTCCTCCGGCATCGATAACTTCCTCATCCGGATTTTTACCTACCAGATCCGGGCCAATCTCTTTGATCCTCCCATCCTTGATCAACAGCTGGCTGTTCTCCAGAATCTGATTATCCTCTTCCCAGGTAATCAATTTTCCATTTTTGATGATCATAAAGTCTCTCCTTATGATGAAATCTAACCGGATTGATCCCGTTGATAATTGATGACAAACTCTTCCTGGTAACTGTTTTCCATCGCTCCCCGAATGAAATCCCTCACCCAATGAATGGCTTCCATTCCATCCAGATCCATTTTTTCTTTGGCAAGGCAAGCCAGGAAAGTTCCTGTTCTTCCAACTCCCGCCAAACAGTGAATAACAACATTCCTCCCGCTTTCGGCAGCTGAGAGTACTACTTCCAGGCCATTCTGCCAGCTATCCAGATCAACTGGAACACCAAAGTCTGGCACAGGGATATGCAGGGTCTCCATCCCGTGGGAACGATAAAAAGCAGGCAGGTCTTTGTCCGCAAAGACTAAATACTCCTGCTGTTCTGTTAATACCACAACCAGATCTACTTCCTGCTCCAGGAAAGACGACCAGACATCCACTTCATCAAAGCGGCTGAATGGCATAGGGCTTCGGAAAATCTTCCCGGGCAAGGAATAAGGCAATTCAATCAACATAATTACTTTTCTTAAACAAAAAATTCACAGGTAACCATCCTGTGAAACATTTGTACAAGGCATTTTGGTGATGTGAGGAACGAATTAACTTGTTAACTATAAAATTATCTCTTCTATTCATGGGATCGGCGACTCTAGCTCGAAAGGACGGTAGCACTTTTCACCAGTTTTATTCTGGCGCCGCTGGGAGTACCATACTCACCAACGACCACCGATCCATGTTTATAAAATTGTACCATGAGGTCAGCAGGGATAGTATAGGTAAATAATCCTATCCCGTCCCTGCATTATCTCCCAAAAATCTACTTCTTGTTTTTGATCTCCCCTGCCAGCCAATCCTGATCGATCGGGATGGTATGGAATCGAACACCACAGGCATTATAGACCGCATTGACGATCGCAGGAGGAACTGGCATGGTTGAAATTTCTCCCACGCCTTTCCCACCGTAAGGACCTTCTGCTGTGGGATCTTCGACAATAATCGCCTTGATTTCATCTGGTACATGATGAATGGAAGGCATACGGTAGCGCGATAAATAATCCGTGAATACCTGGCCATCTTCAACTATGAATTCTTCAGTGAGCGCATGGCCAATCCCCATGATCAATCCACCTTCCACCTGTCCCTGCAGACCAAGAGGATTAATGGCTTTACCAACATCTGTTGCACCAACAGCCTTGGTGACGGAGACTTCTCCGGTGTCCAGATTTACCTCAACCTCAATTGCCTGAGCTGCAAAGGAATAAGCAAAATGTTTATCTCCTGCTTCTCCAAGCGGCGTTGTTTTGGGAGATTTGTAATCATAGACCAACTTAGGAACCCGCCCCTCTTCCCTCATCATGGCGCCTACTTCTTGGAAGGTCAGTTCCTGGCCATTTACCAGGACCTTTCCGTGATTAAAGGTAATATTCTCAGGAGGTTGGTTATATTTCTCAGACAGTGTCGCCAGCATACTATTCCTCAAGGATATGGCAGCAAACTTAGCCGCATTACCTGAGATATAGGTCTGGCGGGATCCTGTGGTTGGCCCACCATCCGGGGTCAGATCAGTATCTGAAAGATAGACTCGAACCTGGTCGATTGGTAAGCTCAGTTCCTGTGCAGTGACTATTTGCAGCACTGTGACCAGTCCCTGTCCAATCTCGGCGGAAGAAATCCGGGTTTCCACAATGCCGTCTTCCAGCAGTTCGATCTCAGCAGATGCGTTATCCGGAGCTCCTTCACCTAAGCCCGTGTTCTTAAATGTGACTGCAAATCCCCAAGCCCTGCGTTTGTTGGGTTCACCCTCGACTTCCCGTGACACGAAGGGGTCCTGCCCACCTGTATAGGAAAGCATCTCTTTCTCAGTTTTTTCAATGCATTCCAGCAAACCAACACTTTCGGTTAGAAGCTGGCCGGTATTGGTAATTGATCCAGTTCGAAGGGCATTTATTCGTCTCAGTTCAATTGGCTCGATACCCAGCTTCTCAGCTACCTGATCCATCAGGCATTCGATCGCAAATGCAGCCTGCAGTGCCCCAAACCCGCGGAATGCTCCAGCGGGTGGATTGTTGGTGTACATGGCATAACAATCGATCTTCACGTTGGGAACAATATATGGGCCTGTTGAGTGGGTCGTTGCCCTGCCCATCACCTTGGCGCCCAGCGAGGCATAAGCCCCCGTATCGCCGTACAGCTCGGTTTGAGCCGCAACCATGGTCCCGTCATTTTTGAAACCCAACTTGACATTGATCTGGGTCGCATGCCTTTTAGGATGAACCAGTAAACTTTCATGGCGGTCATATAAGATCTTCACCGGTTTACCAGTTGCATTGGCCAAAAGAGCTGCATGGATTTGGCCTGCGATATCTTCTTTTCCACCAAAACCTCCCCCAACCAAGGGGCTGCGAACACGTACTTTTTCTAAAGGCAGATCAAGAGCAGCCGCAACCTGCCGACGGTCCGAATACGGGATCTGGGATCCAACCAGTATTTCCATTTTCCCATCGTCCAGCGGCCTGGCAATGCTGCATTCCGGTTCCATGAAGACATGATCATAAGAAGGAGTGAAATAAGTGTCCTCGATAATCATCTCCGCTTCAGCAAACCCTTTTTCTATATCGCCTTTATCGACTTTAATGTGTTTTAGAAGATTTCCACTTTCATGAACAAGGGGAGCTCTTTCTTCTCTCGCATCCACCGGATCTGTTACCATGGGTAAAGGTTCCATTTCTAGATCGATCAGATCCAGGGCTTTCAGAGCTATACCATGAGTATCAGCCGCCACAACGGCAATGGCATCACCTACATAGCGGGCTTTTTCACCAATCCCGACCAAAGCCGGCCAATCCTGGATGATCTCCCCGTGATTGATCCTGCCTGGAATATCCTCAGCTGTCAGGACAGCATGGACACCCGGCAGCGCCTGGGCTTTGGATATATCAAGTTTTTTCACACGGCCATGGGGGATGCCAGCCCTCAATGTAGCGCCAAATAACATGTCCGGGAAGCTGATGTCATCTGTGTAAATAGCTTCTCCTGTGACTTTTTCCTTGGCTTCTGGTCGGGGAACTACCTGGCCGACAACTTCCATTCCGCCGCCAAAATCAAATTCGGGGTATTCAATAGATTTTCCTTGATTGATCTTGTCCGCTGCCGCATGGATGGCATTGGTGATCATCGGATAGGTGCCGCAGCGGCAGAGGGTATCATTCAGCGCATATTCAATATCTTTGTTTGTAGGATCTGGCTTTTCCTGCAAAAGAGCTGTGGCTGTCATGATCTGGCCCGGTGTGCAGAATCCACACTGCACCGCGCCATGTTTCACAAAAGCTTCCTGGACAGGATGAAGTTCATCACCCTTTGCCAGGCCCTCAATGGTCGTCACGTGTTTGCCTTGTGCTTTTAAAGCAGGATAATTGCAGGACAGAATCGGCTCCCCATCCACCAATACCGTGCAAACACCACATTCCGCTTCGCCACAGCTGATCTTTGTACCGGTCAATCCCAATCGATACCGAAGCACATCAGCTAGCATTTCGTCGGCTTCAATTTCCAGGTTATGTTTCTGTTCATTGACAATGAAATTTAATGTAGTCATAATTTTTCTCCCTTCGAGGCTGGTTACAGCCTGGCCCTCTCCACGGCAGTATCCAATACCTTCCGGAGCAATACCGGTAAAAGTTGATGGCGATATTCTTTGGTTGCCCGATGTTTGCTGGTCCGCAAGCTGACTTCTTCTGCCAGGATTTTCGAAGCTTCCTGCAAAACTGAGTCATTCCAGTTTTTACCAGTTAAATATTCTTCTGTTTTTCCAGCCCTGAAGGGTCTTGGGCCGGCTGGGCCGCAAGAAACACGCACTTTTAATAATCTTTCCTCTTCATCCAATTTCACCCAGGCTGCCATATTCAAGATCGCGATTGCCACACCTTGGGGGCGCATCACCCTGTGAAATGCAGATCCTTCCCTTTCTCGCTTGGCTTCAAACCTGAAACCAGTCACAATTGCCTCGGAGCGATTAAAATTGACCTTGCCCGGACCGGCAAAGATCTCGATCAATGGCTGCCAGTCTGAACCCTCTCTGGAAACGATCTGAACCTCTGTGTCCAGGGCCAGAAGAGAGATCGTGCCGTCCCCGGCAGGCAAAGCATGAGATACATTGCCGCCAATGGTAGCCACATTTCTGACCTGGGGGCCGCCGATCAATCCGCAACCTTCAACCACACAGCGGGCATGTTCCTGGAGGAGGGGATCAGAGATGATCATTTTATGGGTCACACCTGCCCCGATGAAAATCTGCTCCCCCTCCCTGGTGACTTGTTTTAACTCCGAAATCTCAGAGATATCTACCAGCCGATCTACAGCAGGATGCCGTCCCTGGCGAAGTTCAAGCAGCAGATCTGTGCCGCCAGCTATCACAGCTGTTGACCCTATTCCTTCTGTTAAGTTTTTCAGTGCCTCAGAGATAGATTTCGGTTGAAGATAGTCTCGATAATAGTTCATAAAAACCTCTTGGTGTTGATAAACCGATCAAATAATCAGGAATGTTGTCGATTACGTTCAGATATTGTACTCACAATCAAAACCAATTTCCAATCAAGTTCACCTCATAATGATTTTTATTTGGAAATTAGGTATCAATCATTATACATGAAGCTGAAAAAAAGACTTTTAGAATGGGATTAACATTAAACTGGCCTGCCTCAGTACCCAGTCTGACTGGTCTGCGGTAAAATTGACCCAGTGTATGACCAATGAATATGTAATAGAGGAGTAAGCCGATGTCAGACCATCGCCAAGTAGCGCTCAAATACGCCGAGCAGCATAAAAAACAATCGCTGGAAAAAATGATTCAGATCGTCTCCATTCCTTCTGTTTCTACAGATCCAGAACGGGTTGGAGATATCAAAAAAGCAGCCGAATGGCTAAAAAGTGAATTGACCGATCTGGGCATGGAAAAGGTTGAAATCTACCCTACCCCACGCCATCCGATCGTTTATGCGGAAGACCTATCTGCGGGCGCGGACAAACCCACTGTATTAATCTATGGACACTATGATGTCCAGCCGGAAGATCCGCTGGATGAATGGGACTCAGATCCTTTTACACCCACAGAAAAAGGCGAAAACCTCTATGCCCGCGGCGCAACTGATATGAAAGGCCAGATCGTAGCCACATTCAGTGCTATAGACGCAATTCGCCAGACCGGGAATCTACCGATCAATGTCAAATTCCTGATCGAAGGCGAAGAGGAGATCGGCGGATCCTACCTGGAAACCTTCATCAAAGATAATCAGGAACTGCTAGCCTGTGACTTCTTCCTGAATCCTGATACTGGCATGCAGGCTCCCGACCTACCTACAGTCACTTACGCCCTGCGCGGAATTGCTTACTTTGAACTTCGAGTCCAAGGCCCAAAACAGGACATGCACTCAGGTTCTTTTGGGGGTGCGATCCACAATCCCGCCCAGGTGATGGCTGATCTATTATCCGGACTTCACGATAAAAAAGGCCGGGTAACCCTGCCGGGGTTCTATGACCGTGTTAAACCGCTGGATGATGATGAACGGCAGGAACTCAACAAACTTCCTATCGGTGAAGAATTCTTTCTAGAGCAGGGCGGCGTTAAAGCCTTATTCGGTGAAGAGGGATACACATCTGTGGAGCGCACAGGCGCCCGCCCCACCCTGGAGATCAACGGTTTATATTCAGGTTTCATCGATGAAGGCCAAAAAACAGTCCTACCTGCCTATGCGATGGCCAAAGTCTCCTGCCGGCTGGTTGCAGACCAGGACCCGATTGAAGTCTACGAACAATTCAAAAAATACCTGGCTGATAATGCCCCCGAAACTGTTACCTGGGATCTGGTTCAGATGTCAAAGGATTTCCCATCTCTAAGTGATCGAAATTCTAAATGGATTGAAGCATATGTCCAAGCGGCAGAATCCACCTGGGGTAAACGCCCGATCTTTAAACGTGAAGGCGGCAGCGTACCAGTTGTAGTTCATATTCAACAAACGCTGGGTGTTGATTCAGTAAACATCGGTTTCGGATTACCAAGTGATAACATGCACGCCCCCAATGAAAAAATCCATCTACCCACTTTTTATAAAGGAATTGAAGCCCTGATCCATTTCTTCTTCAATCTATAATTTATGAGTTCAAATACCCCTACAACGACAAAATTACCCAACTACGGCGGCCAAGCAGTCATCGAAGGTGTGATGATGCGCGGGAAAAAAGCAGCCGCAATCGCCATGCGCACACCGGAAGGCGAGATCACCATTCACACTGAAAAGCTGAATAAGATCTATCAGAGCAAGATCATGAAAATCCCCTTTTTAAGGGGCTTGATCGGACTTAATGATGCCTTGATACTGGGCATGAAAGCCCTGACTATTTCCGCCAATACCCAGACCGGGGAAGACGAAAAGATCGAAGGTCCTGCCCTGGTTTTCACTTTTGCTATATCCATGAGCATCGCCATCCTGATCTTCTTCCTGATCCCTGCCGGAGTTGGACAAGCAGTAGAAAGACTTTTCAGTTGGAAACCCTGGATTGGCAACCTCCTAGAGGGTTTGGTCCGCCTACTATTCCTGATCGCCTATATGTGGGGTATCGGGCAGATGGAAGATATCAAACGTGTTTTTTCTTATCACGGCGCAGAGCACAAAGTGATCAACGCTTTCGAAGCCAACGCGGAATTAACTCCAAAAACAGTTCAGCAGTTTAGCCTTGAACATCCCCGCTGCGGAACAGCTTTCCTGCTAATCGTGGTCATATTTTCAGTGCTGTTATTTACAGCTCTGGGCCCAATGAGCCTTTTTTGGCGCCTGATCAGCCGTATCCTGCTGCTGCCGGTCCTGGCTGGAATCGCTTATGAATATTTGCTATGGACAGCAAAGAACCTGCATCGCCCCTTCGTTAAACTGCTTGTAAAACCCAATTTGGCACTGCAGCGGCTAACAACCAATGAACCATCCGAGGAAATCCTCGAAGTAAGTATCGCTGCCTTTAACGCCATGAGAGACGCTTGAAGAAGCTGAATAACTACCAAACTTATCCAATACAAAAAACGCGGCTTTCAATGAAAGCCGCGTTTTTGTTTAAATAAAGAAGGATACGGTTTCCTTGAAGGAAGACGTATCCTTAACAATATTATTTATTTTTCTTCTTCCAGAAATTCAACCACTTCCATGGCTGCAGCTGCACCCATGCCTGCGGAGACGACCACCTGCTGGAAATGGGGATCTCCCACTTCACCAGCAGCGAATACACCGTGCAAATTAGTATGCATCTGTTTATCAAGGATCAGATAGCCGTTTTCGTCCGTATCAAGTCGATCCTTGAATAATTCAGTGTTTGGATCATGGCCAATGAAGATAAAAATTCCATCCGTGTTATGAAGGACTTCTTCACCGGTTTTTTTATTTTTCAAACGAACAGAATTTACAGTTCCATCGCCAATGATCTCAGTCACAACAGTGTCCCAGATAAAACTGATCTTGGGATTATTCTGCGCCTTTTTTGCCAGGTACGGCCCTGCCCTGAGTTCATCCCTACGATGAACTATGGTCACGGATTTGGCAAAACGAGTCAGGAAGATGCCTTCTTTGAGGGCGCTGTCACCACCACCCACCACGATCAAGTCCTTCTCCTTGAAGAAGTGTCCATCACAGGTAGCGCAGTAGGATACTCCCCTGCCAGTTAACTCGGTTTCTCCAGGCACACCCAATTCTCGAATTGAGGCACCAGTGGCAATGATCAGGGATTCAGCCAGGTATTCACCACCATAAGTGGTTACTTTAAACGGCCTTTCTGAAAGGTCAACCTCAGTCGCGGAATCAAAAACGATCTCCGCACCAAACCTTTCTGCCTGTTTCTGGAATACTTCTACCAGATCAGGGCCCTGAATGCCATCCACAAAACCGGGATAATTTTCAATAGCATCGGTTTTCGATACCTGCCCGCCAAGGTCCATACCTGATAGCACAATTGGGGCCAGATCTGCCCGGGCTGCATATAAGGCCGCAGACAAACCGGCGGGACCTGAGCCGATGATCACACACTGGTGAATTTTCTGGGAAGATTCAGTCATCTTTCAGATTATGCAAGCACTGCCAGGACTTTTTCAAAGTCCATGATATTGTAGTCTTCCCCACCAAATTTGATTTCGGTTCCGGTGTATTTCGGGAAGAGAACTTTGTCGCCAACTTTCACGGTGATTTTAACGTCTTCTGTGCTTTCACCAACAGCGACCACAAGGCCTGTCTGAGGTTTTTCTTTGGCGGTATCTGGGATGTACAAACCACTGTCTGTTCTGCTTTCTTCCTCGAGCGGTTGAATTACAACACGGGCGCCTAAAGGTGTGATGCCAATCTCTTTTTTGCTCATTCGAATTACTCCTTATTTCAATCTTTAATAAACTCCGATTTCACTTCCACATTTTACCAAATTTAGCCTGAAAGGGGCTGTCCAGGCTGCTCATATTGGCTGTTTTATATAAATTTTTTATACATATGTAGATTACCTGGGGGGGAATATCTTACTTGCCCGACCATGGGAAGCCTGAATAAAAAATCCGGCTGGAAAACCAGCCGGATTTTTAGGTATCTCTTCATTGGTTTTTATTTCTTACGGTCTGCCTGTTGAGCCTCTTCCAGGGACCAACCTTCCAGAACTGCCTGGCGGGAAAGGCGGATCTTGCCGTCTTTACTGATATCAGTAACCATCACTGTGATCTCATCACCAAACTCAACAACATCTTCAACGTTCTTGACATGGCTGGATTCCAGCTGGGAAATATGTACCAGGCCGTCAATACCCGGAATGATCTCAACAAAAGCGCCAAAGGTCTTGATACCAACTACACGGCCGGTATAAATGCGGCCAACTTCTGGTGTTGCGGTCAGGCCTTCAATTCGTTCTCGTGCCTGACGGGCGCTTTCACCATCATCGGTTGCGATGTATACCAGACCATCGTCATCAATGTCGATCTTGGCTCCTGTACTTTCCTGGATCTCACGGATGGTTTTTCCACCGGGGCCGATGATAGCGCCAATCTTATCCACAGGGATACGAATTGCCTGGATGCGGGGCACGTGCGGTTTTAATTCCTGGCGTGGTTCAGAGATGGTCTCCAGCATTTTGCTCATGATCAGAGCGCGGGCTTCTTTGGCCTGATTCAGAGATTCAGACATCACCTTGGAGGATAAACCTTTCAACTTGATATCCATCTGCAGGGCAGTGATGCCCTTTTCAGTACCAGCGACCTTAAAATCCATATTTCCAATATGATCTTCCAAACCCTGAATATCTGTCAGGATAGCGTACTTTTCACCTTCCATCACCAGACCCATTGCCACACCAGCGACCGGGGCTTTGATAGGAACACCTGTGTCCATCAAAGACAGGGTGGACCCGCAAACCGAAGCCATGGAGGAAGAGCCGTTGGATGACAGCACTTCTGATACCAGGCGCAGCGTGTAAGGAAAATCCTCTTCAGATGGGAGCACGGGCAACAGGGCTCGTTCAGCCAGGGCGCCGTGACCCACTTCCCGTCGGGAAGTTCCACGCAAGAAGCGGACTTCACCAACTGAGAAGGGAGGGAAATTGTAGTGATGCATGTAGCGTTTATTATCCTGAGGTGACAGATTGTCGATCATCTGGGCGTCCCTCGGTGTGCCAAGAGTAGTCATGGTCATCACCTGAGTTTGGCCGCGTGTGAACAATCCAACACCATGAGGGCGGGGGGTGGAATCAACTTCACACCAGATATCACGCACTGTGGTCAGGTCCCGGCCATCAACACGTTTGCCTGTTTCAAGGACACGGTTGCGGATGGCGGATTTTAACACACCCTCGAACGCCTCTTTGACATCTGAGGGATCAACATCTTCATTCTCTGCGTAGGATTCCAGTACTTGATCACGAACAACATCGAGAGACTTGCGGAACTCAACTTTTTCAAGGTTCTTTTCTAGTACTTCTTTAATGGGAGCAAGGGCTTTACCTTCCACTTCAGTTTTCAGTTCATCACTGATTTTAAATGACTGGTAGGCCTTCTTTTCTTTTCCGAGTTCCTGGGCCATTTTTTCCTGGGCATCGATCAGCGGTTGAATAGCTTTATGTCCCCATTCAAGCGCTTCCAGAATATACCTCTTCAGAAATTTCATTCGAATTGCTTTCCACGGTGAGAATAGCCTCACGGCTTCCAGCCATGGCCAGGTCCAGATCTGATTCTTTGATCTCATCAAAAGTGGGGAAAGCAATGAATTTTCCATCAATGCGCCCTACCCGGATACCGCCGATAGGTCCTTCCCAGGGAATATCTGAGATGACCAATGCTGCTGACGCGGCATTAATTCCCAGTACATCCATGGGCTGGTCGTCGGATGAGAGAGCATACAAGATCAATTGAACTTCATTCCGCAAATCCTTGGGGAATAACGGTCGCAAAGGACGATCGATCAAACGGCAAGTTAAAGTTGCGTCTTCTCCTGGGCGTCCTTCACGGCGGAAGAAACTGCCTGGGATAGAACCGTTGGCATACATGCGCTCTTCATAATTTACGGTTAGCGGGAAAAAATCTGCGCCATCACGAGCACTGTCGCTCATTGTGGCGTTGCCAAGCATGATCGATTCTCCTAGTTGGACGGTAACGGAGCCTCCCGCCTGTCCAGCCAGTTTCCCGGTTTCGATAGTGATCTCTTTTCCTTCAACTACAGCTGTATACTTCTTTACTTCAGGTTTCATTTTTGCCTCCTGCCGGCATATTTAGGGTCAGGGATTGGGAACTAAGGACATTAAAATGTCGTTACCTCCCAATACCCAACCTGCCTAAAATGCTCGGACTTGATAACATTTTACAGTTGAGTAAACAGATAAACGTTCGTCTAATAAACTATTCAGTTTTATTCCTCAGGGAGAAAGTGATCCACCGCCTGGTTGGGTCCCCCTTTCCAACTCAACCTAACCGCACTGACAACCGCATTTCCCCGGCCAGCTTCTATCCTGCCTGATATAAAAATAAAACCGAGGAGTCATTTGGAGCACCCACTCGGTTATCTCTAACTATTTCCTTCGTAAGCCCAAACGATCACTGATCGCAACATATCTTTGATAATCTTCTCGTCGAAGATATGCCAATAATCTGCGGCGTTGACCAACCAGCTTCAATAATCCTCGCCTGGAGGATTCATCGTGGGTGTGTTCCTGAAGATGTCCTGTCAGTTCTTTAATCCTGGTGGTCGTGAGGGCAATCTGGACTTCAGGTGAGCCAGTATCGTTCTCGTGCCGTCCAAATTCCTTGATGATCTCTTCTTTTTGTTCCTTTAACATCGTCATGACGTCTGCTATCTCCTAAAATAATTATTTTTCTGCTTTCTAGCAGGTCTCCAGTTCCGCAGCCTTCGCCGCAAAGTGGTCTAGTCAGCTTGGAAATTATACCAAAGAGAACCTATCTGGCAAGGATGCTCGTTAATCAGCCAGAATCCTCCTGGTTTGATCCACATCTCTCCGAATTTGTTTTACAAGATCAGTAACATCGGCAAATTTCATTTCATCCCGCAAGCGTTCAATGAAAACCAAGTCCATTTGTTCACCATAAAGATCACGGGAAAAGTCCAACAAATGAGCCTCAATGCGGGGAGCGCTCAAATCATTCCCAAATGTCGGCCGGTAGCCAATATTGGTCACAGCTGAAAAAGTCTCCCCCTTAACATTTGCCCGGCAAGCATAAACGCCCGGTTTGATATCCACGACATCGGGAGCAACATCCAAGTTTGAAGTTGCGAATCCCAGGCTCTTGCCGCGGTTCTCTCCCTTGATCACTTCACCGCTGATCTCAAAAGGCCGGCCCAGCAGTAAAGCTGCTTCCCGGATCATACCAGCGCGGATCTTATTGCGAATCAAGCTGGAAGAAACCAATTTTCCATCATGGTAATAAGCTGGAATTTCATGAACTTCAAATTTATACTTCAGACCAATCTCTCGCAGATGGGAGGGTGTACCCTCACGATCTTTGCCAAGGGCAAAATCGTATCCAACCCATAGTTCGGAGAACATAAAATGATCATGCAGCTGTGAGATAAAACTCTCCGGACTCATCAGGGATGTTGATTGTGAGAATGGATATGTTAATACCAGATCAACACCCAATTCTCCCAGCAGTTCTGCTCTTTTATCCGGCAGTGTCAGATAATAGGGCCTAATTTCGTCCTTCAAAACTAATTGGGGGTGAGGATGGAAGGTCACTACAGCGGCTGGCTGTCCAGCTTGATGGGCACCATCTACCAGAGATCGGATAATCTGCTGATGACCAATATGTACACCATCAAAACTTCCAATGGTCACTCGTGATTTTTCTAAAGAGATCTTACTGAGATTGCGAAAATGCTGCATATTTATTCCAATCAGGAGGTGATGAATACCTTACGGGGCTGCCAGGTATCATCCCCTTCAGAGGCTTCCAGCAGTGCAATTAGATCCCCCTGTTCGCTCAATCCTCTGGCCCAACCGCTGGACTCCGGTTCAGCCGGGATTCGTTGGCCATGTTTGATCATTTCTACGTCATCGGGCGTTAATTCCAGTGTATGCCAATCTGATAATGTTTCAGCGGCCGGAATTAAGTGTTTATACCAATCGCCTACTTCAAAGGATTCTTTTAAATCCTGCAAACGCACAGCATCTCTCAATGTGAATTGACCGTTCTTGGTCCTGCGCAGTCCAGTGAGATGTGCACCGACACCCAGATCAGCGCCAAGGTCATTGGCCAGGGAGCGGACATAAGTGCCTGAGGAAGCGTATACATCAATCACTGCTTCAGGGGGTGCCCATTCCAGCAATTCCAGGTTATAAACATCGATCATGCGGGGTTCCAAATGGACTTCTTCCCCCCTGCGGGCCAGGTCATAGGCTTTTTCTCCATTGACCTTAACCGCGGAATGAGCTGGTGGGACCTGGGCAATTTTGCCTTCGTAATCACGAAGTAGATTTTGGAAATTATCTTCTGTGATATGGTCAACTGATTTGGTTTCTCCAACCTGCTTCCCCTCGGTATCATACGTATCTGTCGCCACACCAAATCTTAAGATAGCCTGATAGCGTTTGTCAGAAGCGGAGAGGAATTCGCTCAATCGTACTGCTGGTCCAATCAATACAACCAAAACACCCGAAGCGCGGGGATCCAGCGTGCCTGTGTGCCCAGCCCTGCGAATCCCCGTACCATTCCGGACAACTTTCACAACATCATGTGATGTCATTCCCACCGGCTTGTCTATCACCAAGGCGCCAGTAATAAAATCTTTTAATTGATCGTCGTTCATTTTCTAAATCTCCCCAACTGTTAATGATGAGAGCATACCAACCTGATCACTCTACTGGAGTAATTTCCTGGTAGCCTCAAGTACTTCTTCCTGCACTCGTTCTAAATCGCCTTTGATCTCTGCCCCGGCGGCCGGTTTATGGCCCCCACCTCCAAATTGAGTGGCTGTTAGGGAGACATCAAACCCAGGTTGGGATCGCCAGCTAACTTTTACGGTTCCATCTTTCTGTTCTACAAAAACCACACTGACATCTGTGTCCTTGATCCTGGACAGCACATTTATCAAATCCGCATCATCGCGGCCAGGATACTCTGCAATAATCCGGTCTTCCAAAGACAAAGAAGTCCAAACCAGCCTGTCCTCTAATTGAATTCTCGATAAACCTTGTCCCCAGTATTTAACTGCCTCTATGGACTTCTCCGACATGGCTTTCCTGTACAGCTCAGGAAGGTTGGCACCCATTTCCTGGAGGTCAGCAGCAATTCGCAATGTTTGGGGATTGGAGTTGGATGTTCTGAAACCCAGACTGTCTGTCAACAAGCCGGTTAATAATGCTTCCGCAATAGGCAGGTTCAGGGAAAAGGATAGTTCTTTCGCAATATCAAATATGATCTCAGCGGTGGCAACAGCATTATCACGGACTAAATTCAATTTCGCAAACTGGGTATTGGTTGGATGATGGTCGATATTGACATCAGGTTCCCCATATTCATCCAGTACAGACCCAATTCTATCAATATCCGAGCAGTCCACAACGATCATTAGATCAAATATACCAACAGCTTCTCTGATCACCCTGTCAGATCCTGTCAGGTGGTGAAAGACCTTGGGGACACCATCTTCAAGAACCAGGTTAACTTCTTTACCCATTTCCTCAAGAATTAATCCCAATCCAATCAATGAACCAACCGCATCACCATCGGGGCGGATATGGGAAATGATCAAAATCCGGTCTGCTCTTGACACAAGATTTCCAAATGCCTGAATCTGATCCTTATTCATCCAGATCCTTGAGATCCTCTTCAGCATCTAACTCTGCAAAGATTTCATCGAGGCGGCCTACCCGATCAGGGATTGGGTCCCAGTGAAATCGCAGGTGAGGAAATGTGCGCAGATGGGAAATACTTGCTGCCAGCTGAGAACGGACAAACCCCGATGCCTTTCTTAAGGCAATCATGATGTCTTTTTTTCGATCAGATCCATCCAGAGCTGAAACATAGATATCTGCGTAGGACAGTTCTCGATCCAATTCAACACTGGTGATATTCACACCTTCCAAACGGGGATCACTTATCTCCTGCATAAATAACAAGGAGATTTCCCTTTTAATCCTATCGGCTATACGATCTGATCTTGATTCTGAAACCATATTCTTCCTTAAAACTCAGTAACCCATTCAATGACATAACTTTCCAGGATATCTCCTTCTTGAAAACCGGAGTATCCTTTTAATCCAATACCAAACTCAAAACCATCTCGAACTTCATTTACGTCGTCCTTATGGCGTTTCAGGGAAGCGATTTCCCCTTCAAAGGCGATTTTGCCATCACGCAGCACACGGATCTTGGCATTTCTACGAATTTCGCCAGTTTCTACCTTGCAGCCAGCCACCTGTTCGTATTTCCCGGAGGGGAAAATAGCCAGCACCGCAGCTCGACCCATTAAGATCTTCTTTTCAACTGGTTCCAGCATACCCTTAAGAGCTTTTTCAATATCATCAATCAAATGATAGATAATCTTGTATTTTCGGATTGATATGCCTTCGGAATCCGCCAGGCGTTTAGCTCCACTATCTGGACCAACATTAAATCCAAGGATGATCGAATTCGTTGTAGATGCCAGCATCACGTCGTCATTAGTGACATTGCCTGTACCGGCATGAATAACCTTGACACCGATTTCCTGTTCTCCGCCACTTTTCAAATCTTTAACTGAGTTCACGATCGGTTCCAGGGATCCCTGGACGTCAGCTTTAATGATCAACCGTAATTCTTCTTCTTCACCAGCCTGGACCCGTGCAAAAAGCATCTCCAGGTTCGCCGCTGAATCATCGAACTCCTCCAGCCGTTCTGGTTTCGCCTCACGATCTGCGATCAACTCACGGGCGGTTTTTTCATTCTCAACCACGCTGTATAACTGACCTGCTTTGGGAACATCACTTAAACCCATCACTGAAACCGGTACAGCTGGTCCAGCTTCCTTGATCTTAGCGCCAGTGTAATCAAACATAGCCTTGATTCGTCCGTAGGAAGTACCAGCAAGCACTGTATCACCGACTTTTAATGTACCATTCTGGACCAGCAGCGTAGCCATCACCCCGCGGGCTTTAGTCAGTTCAGCTTCAATGACAGTACCAAAAACATCTCCTTCAGGATTGGCCTGGATATCCAGGTCATCCGCAACCAGCAAGATAGCTTCCATCAGGTCATCCAAACCAGTTTTTTCAATAGCCGAAACTGGAACAATGATTGTGTCGCCATCCCACTCATCCGCAACTATGCCAATATCTGCCAGCTGTTGTTTTACCTGGTCTGGAGCAGCATTTGATTTATCGATCTTATTCAGGGCGACGATCATCGATACCTTGGCTGCCCGAGTGTGAGCTATGGCCTCTTCTGTTTGGGGCATGACCCCATCATCTGCTGCCACAACCAGCACTACTATATCTGCTCCCTGAGCGCCGCGGGCTCGCATCGCGGTAAACGCTGCGTGGCCAGGAGTATCCAGGAATGTGATGGGCTTTCCATCATGCAATATTTGATATGCACCAATATGCTGGGTAATACCTCCGGCTTCACCTTCTTGTACTGAGGTTTGCCTGATAGCATCCAGCAGGGATGTTTTCCCATGATCAACATGTCCCAAAATAGCCACGACTGGCGGCCGGTTAACCAGCTGCCCTTTATCTTCCTCCTCTAGCTTTTGGCGCCAGAGTGGGACAGCTATTTCTTCTACCTGTTCCTCTTCTTCTACAAGTTGCGCGACTGCCTCGAAACCCATTTCAGCTGAGATAATGGCCGCTGTATCAAAATCAATCACCTGATTGATATTGGCCATCATGCCATTCGCCATTAACGTCTTGATTATCTCGATTGGACTGGCATCCAGGGTCTGGGCCAAATCGCGGACAGTGATACTGATTGGTAGTTCAATTTGTTTTAGTTCTTGTCCGTTTTCACTCATGTATTACCTCGTTGGTCCTGATTTATTACTCATACAAATCAATCTTCATCATGCGTAAATGAATCTTGATAGGTTATTAGTTCTTTCCGATTAGCCTCATTTAAGGTCGTATTCAGCGCTTTTTCCAGATGCTTATTGACTCCTTGTTCCCAACAATTGGGATCAGCATGTAAATATGCGCCTCTGCCTGGCATTTTCCCGGTTGGATCTACAACCACACCTTCAGGTGTCCGAACCAGCCGAACCAGAGATTTTTTATCCTGGCTTTGCCTGCAAGCCACACACATGCGTTGAGGTTTATGCTTGCTTCTGGTCATCGATGTTGACGGATTTACTCCTCTTCCTCTATTTCATCCTCTGAATCGACTTCATCTTCATCATCTACTTCTTGCGGTTCTTCTTCAACTTCCTCTTCTTCAGCAGGTTGCTCGGTTTCATCAGCTTCAACCTCTTCAGGAGCTTCTTCCCCTGTTTCTGCCTTTTCTATTTCAGCAGGTTCCACTTCAGTTACTTCATCAGAGGGATCTGCAGATTCCTGTGCGATTTTTTCCCCATCAGTTTTGTCTGCGACTGGTTCTTCTGCTTGATCTTCTGCCGCATCATCACCTTCAGTTTCATCAATAGCTTCTTCCTGTTGCGTTTCTTTTTCTTCAGGAGTTTCCTCTTCGAAAACGATATCTTCCACAATATCGTACTCTTCAGGAAGGGGTTTGTAGCCAATCATCACTTCCAGGGCACTCTCGATTTGTTTGATAGAAGAAGGGCCTATACCATCAATATCATTGACCATATCCGGCACCAATAGCAGGCGGTAAGCCAGCTCGCCGACATTGGTGAAGTCTGCTTCATCAAGCAGATTCTCAATCTTGGTGGGAAGGCCAAGGGTCATGATCGGCAGATCGTAGGCATCATCCGGTACGGCGGCTTTGGCCGCTTGAATGCGGGCCTGCTGCTGCTTGGTAATTGCCTGGCGTTCCTTGATCAGACCGGATTCCACACGGCTGTTGAAATTATGCAGCTCCCGGTATTCTTCAGGTGTAATCGGCCGGCCATCCGCTTTTTTGGTCATCACAGCTTCAATACGGGGGATGGTGGCTGCTTCCAGATCCTGGAACTGAGCATATATGGGATTGTCTTGAATCTTAAATAGCGTATCGGATACAGCTTCGAATAGGCCTTTGATATCGATCCGCCACCCGGAAAGTTTAGCTGCCAGGCGGGCATTCTGCCCGTTGCGGCCAATCGCCAGACTGAGCTGATCCTCAGGGACTACCACCGTAGCGGTGGGCATGCCATCGGATTCTTTGTTCAAGTAAACGCTCAAAACCCTGGCTGGACTTAATGCCTTGGCAATAAACTCCTCAGTGTTGGGATTCCATTCAATAACGTCAATTTTCTCGTCGCTTAATTCACGCACGATGGCCTGGATGCGTACACCACGGATGCCAACACAGGCACCAACAGGATCCACACCCGGTTTGAGGGCAGATACAGCCACTTTTGATCTGTAGCCGGCTTCGCGAGCAATAGATCTAATCTCTACCAACCCCTGGTAGATCTCGGGGACTTCATTTTCCAGCAAGCGCCGCAAGAAGTCTCGGTGTCCGCGGGAGAGGATAATACGAGGTTCTCTGGTAGTTTCTTCCACATCCAATAACAATGCTCGAATACGGTCATGAACCCTGTAATATTCCTTGGTGATCTGCTGATTGCGGGGCATTTTACCCTCAGCATTGATGTTCAAGCCAATGGTCAGTTCATGGCGATGGACAGCCTGGATTACGCCAGTGACAACTTCACCGATTTTCTCGCTGTAATATTCATACTGGGACTGGCGTTCCGCCTGACGAATGCGCTGCTGGATCACCTGACGAGCCGTTTGAGCGGCAACCCTGCCAAAATCCTCAGGTGTACTTTCAACCATTTCCAGGTCACCCAATACAGTATCCGGGTTCACTTTCCGAGCTTCTTCGATCAGTACTTCCGTCCGATTGTCTTGGATATCCTCAACGACCTCTTTTTCAACAAAGACGGTTACTTCACCGGATTCAAGATCGATCTCAGCCTCGACTTTCTGAGCACTGGAGGCATTCACGGATCGACGATAAGCAGATACCATGGCATCCTTTAAAGCTTCGACAATGATATCCTCGGGAAGGTTTTTTTCGTTCAGGACCTGTTTAAAGGCCAAAGCAAATTCTGTTTTCATTTCTATATCTCCGACTACATTTACCGGGAGGGATGGCTCAGGCTTGGTTGGCAATAAAAAAAGTGGGTAAACCCACTTTCCGACGCCGCCAATATTGCTTCCCCCCTCTGGACTATCATTCTATCATGAAGGATAAGGGCTGGCAAGGCATTCTATCATGGCCAGTTCTCCTTCAGAATTTGATTTTTTATTGATCCTGACCCCCATCAATTGAAGGGGATTCTTCCTCTCCCTGTTCCAGAAGTTCCTTTAAATAACTGCGTTTCTTCTTTTTTAGAGCTGATCTCACCGTCTAGCCAGGCATTACGCAGCCGGGTGAGAATCTCCGCATATCGCGGGCCTGGAGCCAATCCTTCTTCCTGGAGGTGCTTGCCAGTAATATTGGTTTGTACATACTGCAAGGAAGATAAATATCGTGACAGGATACCTTTCAATTTGGGTTCTTTTGTACTCAAATAAACTGCGAAGATGGCGAGATTAGAAAATCGACCCAAAATGGCTGTTGATTCACTGGCTGGCCGTCCATCAAGATCTTCCAGTATTTCTCTAAGTTTAGATGCCTGATGAATGATATCCGTCAAGCCGCTGACCAGGCGCAAGCGTTTACAGACATCACTCCCGACTGGAGCATGCAACAACCATAAGGAGTAATACAGTGCCATTTCAAATGGAACACCAATTCCCTCTCCATCAATATTCCATTCCGCAGGTGCATCTTTGCAGGGCATGGAATTCATAAGGGCTTTTATATCCTCATTCCAAAGCAGATCGGGGTGTATGGTTTCCAGGATAGTAAGTTCATTTAAACGGTCAAGCATTTGAGCAGCATTCTTTTCTTCGAATATTCGGTCAAATTCATGGCGGATCCGGTCACCAGATACTCGCTTTAGTAAATCTTTAGCATCCAGCAGCAAGCTCTCGGTCCTTCCATCCAGGTCAAAACCATAACGTTGTTCATAACGAACAGCACGCATAATACGGGTCGGATCGTCAACAAATGACAAGGAATGAAGGACTTTTACCTGTTTTGCTTTAAGATCGGCCAATCCGCCCCAGAAATCATATAACTCACCATAATGATGACCGTCCAGGCGCATGGCAAGTGTATTAATGGTGAAATCACGCCTGTGTAGATCCAATTTAATACTTCCCCGTGCTACCGTTGGCAAAGCAGTTGGATGAGTATAGAATTCCCTTCGGGCGCTGATGAAATCCAGCGCTTCAGGAAGGGCTTCTCTGACCTTCTTTGTTGAACCCAAGATATCAATCTCATCCTTGTTTATGAACCATTTGGCAGTACCAAAACGGCTGTGGCTGGTCACCCGGCCGCCATAATGTTCCTTGATGGTCTGGGCCAGATTAAGTGCGTCCCCTTCAACAACGAGATCAAAATCTAAACTTGGAATATCCAGTAAAAGATCACGGACGAATCCTCCCACAATATAGAGGGCAGACTTCTGCTCTGCCGCGACATCAGCGATCTTGTTTAACAATGCCAAACGTACTTCCGGCAGTGTTGATTCCAAGCGATGGGAGAGATTTTGCCTGCCGGGAGTAGGACGATGAGGTGCCAGGATCTTGATCAAATCAGTTCGGGTGATAATTCCAACAATACTCTTGGACCGGGAACTTACTACCGGGATCTGCCCCCAACCAGATTCCATCATGACATCCTGAATATATTCAATAGAATCTGCCGGAAATACGCGTACATTGCCGGCTTCCATTATGCTTTCTACTGTGACGTCCAATTTATGGGCCAGAGCCCGATCGACCGCTCGGCGGGTAACCAGGCCAACGATCTCATCCTGATCCACAACAGGGTAGCCTTCAAAACCATAGTGCAACATTAATTCTGCTACTTCAGCCACGGGTGTATTTAACGCCAAAGTCTGGGGATCTTTCGACATAATATCCCTGGCGCGGATAGCTGGTTTGACATACTGGGGCAGGATCTTAGTCAAGGTTTTATATATCTCTGACGAGGAAATTTTATGCACCAGGGCAGCTGCCGCTCTCGGATGACCACCCCCACCCTCAAAAGTAGACAGGACTTCACAAACATCAATATGATCCGAGGTTGAACGGGCAATGATTTGCACACCACCAGATGTGTTGATAATCAAAAACAATGCGTCCGGATCCAGCAGGTCCCTTAATTTATGAGCCAGACTGGAAAGCTCTTCTTCCATATCTGTGGCATCGGCTTGAGCCAGGATCAGACTGTGCCCGTGGATGATCAAACTCTCGGAGTTGGCCCGCAAATCTTCATAAACCCGCTGTTGGGCCATGGATAGTGGATGGTTTATGTAATCTGTGACGATGGAAAGGCTGGCGCCCCGTTCCACCAGGATTCCGGCAGCAAAAATATCCTCAGCCGTTGTGCGGGTATAAGTCAGGGAACCCGTATCTTCATAGATCCCCAACAACAGCAAGGTGGCTTCAACAGGAGTCAGCTGCAGGTCTCGTTCCTGAATGGCCTGAACGAAGATGGTGGTTGTTGCTCCTGTTTCACGTATGGTGATATCCCAGTCTTCTGGGTTATCTTCTTTAGTTTGGTGGTGGTCAATTACCTGGACTTTGAGATCCTTAACCATACCCTTGATGTTGGTCATCGCCTGGGTATCCACCAGGCAGACTGATTCAATCGGATCACCAGATAGATCACGGGGGTCCACAAAGGGGAGTTCCACTCCATAGAGGGTCAAAAAAGCCTCCACATTGCGGTTGAGTTGGCGGGGCAGCACCGGGACCAGATTCTGGTCAAGGAGATATGCTCCCAGCAATGACGCCAGGCCGTCAAAATCGGTCCTTTCGTGAGTCAATATGATGTCCATAAAATTTTCCCCGCTGTGCGGTTGGGTCAAAGATATTGTACACCAATGAGGAGAAGGATGCGGGATCCTCAGGTTATTACCAGGTTTCTAATTTTCGAATTATTTCCAATACTCCTTAATCCTTAAGGATCCCGCATCCTATTTATTGTAGGTATAATAACCTCATGAAAATCATCACTGTTTTTGGCGGTTCGCTGCCAAAACCTGGATCACAACCTTATAAGGATGCTCAACGGCTGGGAAACCTTTTAGCCAGGGCCGGTTTTGCCGTCCAAACGGGGGGATATATTGGCACTATGGAAGCAGTTTCCCGGGGAGCATCAGAAGCTGGCGGCCATGTTATTGGTGTAACCTGTGATGAAATTGAAAGTTGGCGTCCTGTGGCCCCAAACCAGTGGGTCAAAGAACAAAAGCGCTGCCCAAAACTTCGGGAACGGCTTTACAGATTGATCGATGAATGCGAGGCGGCTATCGCCCTGCCAGGCGGGATCGGCACCCTTGCAGAAGTTGTCCTGAGCTGGTCAGAACTCCAGATCCATCCAGAAAATCCAAAACCTCTGATCGTTATTGGGCTGGGATGGGAAGAAACCCTGAGCACTTTCAAAACAGAACTCGGGGAATATATACCGGCGGTCGATCAAAACCGGATCATTGCTGTTCCGGATGTTGATTCCGCTGCTTCCGTTTTGAACAATCTTCTACCATGACCGCCATTAACCCGGCTAGACTGAAGATCCAGTGTGCTGATTTATGTGAAAATTTTTCCTATCCTGAAAAATTTCTCTCCGGATTGCATGATCTGTTAGCATTTTACGCGGCACGCATCCGCCAGACCTCGCTCACTCGAACTCCATTAACAATGCAGACTTATCAAGTTCCTTCTCCCGTCCTCTGGGCACTGATCAATGAACTTGAAGATTTGCTGAATGATGAACCAGAAATCAGCCTACAACTGATTGATGCCTTATGGGAAGTGGAATGGAACGAGTTTCGCCAATTGGCGATCATCTGCCTCGGGAAAGTACCGCCTCTCAAACCAGAAAATATTCTTGATCGAGTAAAATCCTGGTTGGAGAACTGCACAGCTGAGAATATTCGCCGAAAGATCATGACCCGAGGCCTGGTTCGTCTGGCTGAAGAAAAACCTAAAGTTGTGTTTGGTTTTTTCGGTGATTTGGTCAGATCTGGATCTAATAAGGACCATCAGGCAGCTCTTTTTGGATTGCTGGCATTCGCAGCAAATCAAAATTTCGATAATCTGCCTGTGATCTACACTCTCCTGGCGGAGATCCTGCAGACGGAGGAAACCGGTCTGGTGAAAGAGATCACTGCCCTCTTGAGGACCCTGGGAAAACGGTCCGAACAGGAGACAGCCTATTTTCTGGAACGGCAGGTAGCTGCAGCCGCCAAACCGAGGATCTTCCGGGTCACGAGGCAGGTGATGGGACAGTTCAACCAGGAAAATCAGGCTCTTTTACGGGATGCTTTGAAAACCTTTAATTAACCTGGATGTTGAGGAGTAAACCCGGGAGGGACATTTTTCCACCTATCATCCCCCCCATTCTGTCTTCTGCATGCTCTCATCAAATATCTAATACCCTGTTTACTTGACATTATTTCATCCTGAACCTATACTACCTGTGACAAATTAGAAGCACGGGGAGTCGCACTGCGACTGAGAGGAAAACAAATGTTTTCGACCCGCGAACCTGATCCGGATCATGCCGGCGGAGGGATGCATTAAAAAAGCAAACTCCTCCACCGAGAGGAGTTTTTTCATTAGTCGCTGGCAGGATGCAGGCTCCTGATAGGTTTGAGAGGATTTTGATCATCATCAAACAATATAGCTACTACTATTGCACGGAGGATCCCGCATCCTGTAAATAATTATGAAAACACACATCTTTGCTAACGGAGAGTTCACTGCTCCAATAAATCCTCTAAATATCCGCGAAAACGACCTCGTCATAGCTGCGGACGGGGGCAGCCGACACTGCCAGGCGCTGGACATCCAACCCAGGGTATTGATTGGAGACCTGGATTCGACAGACCCATCTCTGGTGGATAAATGGCGCGGGGAAGGTGTGGAAATCATCCAGCACCCCGAAGATAAAGACCAAACCGATCTGGAGCTGGCAATCATGCTGGCCCAGGATCGAGGCGCAGATAAGATCGTGGTTTACGGCGCTATTGGCGGGCGGCTCGATATGACCTTCGGAAATCTATTCTTGCTGGCCCATCCCGACCTCACTACTCCCACTACACTTATCAACGGCGCAGAAGAAGTCCATCTGCTCCATTCCGGGGATTTGCTCACCCTGGTGGGTGACGCGGGGGATCTGGTTTCACTGGTTCCAGGCCAACCTGGAGATTCAGTGGTCAGTATATCGGGGTTCCTGTATACCTTAAAAAATGAGGCTCTTGAATTCGGCAAAACCCGGGGTCTCAGCAATCAACTTACGGGGAAAAGGGGCACTATCCACCTCTATAGCGGCCTGTTAACCGTGATTCACACCCGAAAAGTTCCTTTGGAGGAAATATAAGATGAAGAAGATCTATTTGTTATTGGTTGGTTTGATTTTCCTGACTTCGGCCTGCACTCCTGCTTCCAATCAACCTCAAGTTCTGACTGTAATGACCCATGACTCTTTTGCTGTATCCGCGTCCGTAGTGGACTATTTTGAATCCGAAAATAATGTCGATATCCAATTCCTGGAAGTTGGTGATACAGGCACAGCAGTGAACAAAGCTGCCCTCTCGAAAGATAATCCCCTGGCCGATGTTTTTTACGGGATAGATAACACTTTCTTGAGCCGGGCTCTGGAAGAAGGTATCTTTGAAAAATATCAATCTCCGCTCCTGGAGGAGATCGATCCGGCCTTCATACTCGATCAAAGCTACCGGGCTTTGCCGGTCGACTTTGGTGATGTATGCCTCAACTACCAGAAATCTTATTTTGAGGAAAATAACCTGGCTGTACCTGATTCTCTAGAAGACCTTATCGATCCAGCTTATCAAGGGTTGCTGACTGTCCAGAACCCAGCCACCTCATCGCCTGGCCTGGCTTTCCTGATGACCACAGTTGGATATTTTGGGGAGGATGGCTACCTGGCATACTGGGAAGAGTTGATTAATAATGAAGTTAATATCGTAAATGACTGGGAAACTGCTTATTACAGCGCTTTCAGCCAGGCAGGCGGTCCAGACCCGATCGTGGTGTCGTACGGATCCAGTCCGCCATTTGAGGTCCTTTTCTCAGAAGAACCACTTGATGATGCTCCCACGGCCGCGGTCATTACTCCCGGGACTTGTTTCCGGCAAATCGAATTTGTGGGCATCCTGAGTGGTACACCCAATCGCGAGATGGCTGAGAAATGGGTCGATTATATGCTTTCAGCTGCCTTCCAGGAAGATATACCCCTGAATATGTATGTATTCCCGGTCAATATAAATGCAGTCCTGGAAGAGACTTTCCAGAAATATCTCGAGGTGCCAGAAATCACTGCTGATATCACACCAGCTCAGATCGCAGAAAATCGGGAAAGATGGATCAGCGACTGGACGGAAACAATTTTGAGGTAATCAGGATGCGTGATTCTTATAGTTCTGAATTTCATACTAAATGTAGAACTTTCAAGTATCAGGATAACTCAGGATCACGCATCCTCTTCTAAAATAAATGAAATTTGTCTCCCGCTCAAAAACCCGCACTCTTCTTTTGTGGATCCTACCGATCCTGTTTTTGGGTACCTTTTTCTTCTTTCCACTTGCCAAGATCACCCAACTCAGTTTTGCCCGGTCAGATAAAAGGTTCCTGGTCGGCCTGTGGGAGATTATCAATTCTCCAACTGTTGGCAGCGTGGTGGCTTTTACCTTCAAACAAGCCTTTTTATCGACCCTCTTAACCCTGGTCGTCGGTTTGCCTGGCGCTTATTTGTTCGGGAGATTTCAATTCAGGGGGAAAAAACTGCTCCGTGCTCTGACTGGAGTACCTTTTGTGATGCCTACCCTGGTGGTTGCAGCTGGCTTTTATGCCCTGTTGGGTCCAAATGGATTGGCAAACGAAATCCTGATCAAGGTCTTTCAGCTGGATGCCCCGCCGATCCAATTTGTAAACAGTTTTGCCGCTATCCTGACTGCCCATGTCTTTTACAACACAACCATAGTTTTACGGGTAGTGGGAGATTATTGGAGCAGGCTCGATCCCCGTTTGGAAAAAGCAGCCCGTGTTCTGGGGGCCAACCACTGGAAAACCTTGAGGGAGATCACCCTGCCCTTGCTGCTGCCTGCTATCTTAGCTGCTTCCTTGCTGGTATTTATTTTTGACTTCACCTCATTTGGTGTAGTGCTGGTGCTCGGAGGTCCGCTTTTTGCCACGTTGGAAGTAGAGATCTATTATCAAACCATCAGTTTGTTCAACCTGCCCCTGGCAGCCACGCTGTCATTGATCCAGGTAGGATTTACATTAATCTTGACCGTGATCTATACGCGCTTGACTGCTCAGCTAAACCGGCCTGTTGAATTGACGTCCCGCAAGGCAACCCAACAGCCACTCACCTCTCAACGGAACAGGGTCTTGGCAGGGATATTAATCATTTTATTACTGGTCTTCCTGATCAGTCCTTTGGCCTCCCTGGCCTTGAGATCTTTCAGCGGATCGGGGCCAGGATCTCCCTTGACACTGGCCTTTTACCAGGCTCTGGGGGAAAATCCCCGCCAATCGCTATTTTATGTGCCACCCACCACAGCTCTGGGAGTATCTCTGGGATATGGTTTGATCACCGTGGTCCTCGCCTCTGGCACTGGGACTGCCAGCAGCCTGGGCTCTGTCCAAGAAAAATCTGACTCTGCTGGACAGGATCCTTGATCCTGTCCTGATGCTGCCGCTTGGCACTTCAGCCGTGACCCTGGGACTGGGTTTTCTGGTGGCATTGAACACACCCTTCATTGATCTGCGAACCTCACCCCTGCTCGTGCCGATCGCCCACACGCTGGTGGCTTTTCCCTTTGTGGTCCGCAGCCTGACGCCAGCCCTGGCCAGCATTCAGCCTAAACTACGGGAAGCAGCAGCAGTTTTGGGGGCATCACCGCGGATGATCACCCGGGAAATTGATTTGCCGCTGGTAGGCCGGGCCCTGTTAGTAGCGGCAACCTTTGCCTTTACGATCTCGATCGGGGAATTTGGAGCCAGTTCACTAATAACCCGGCCGGAATATCCCACTGTGCCAGTGGTGATCTACCGTTTATTATCACGCCCGGGAGCTTTGAACTACGGCCAGGCGATGGCCCTGAGCACGATCCTGATGTCCGCAACGCTGGCTGGCATGCTGCTAATGGAATATTTCAGGGTTGGAGATGTGGGAGAGTTTTAAGGAGATGCTTCGCATCACGACCGAAGACCGAGGACGGGGGACGGGGAATGCTGCTGTACAGACTGACGGATGACGGGGACAGGCGACAGGGGCTGCTTTCCATTCTGATCCCTATAGCTACTTTTTTGGTAAAATCCGAATCGGTCTTCAGTCTTCAGTCCTCGGTCTGATTGCAGGGCAGCCGAAATAATATCTTGACTTGAAAACCGAATATGTTAGAATAGAAAATCGCTGGGGGCGTGGTGTAGCGGTTAACATGCGGCCCTGTCAAGGCCGAGATCGCCGGTTCGAATCCGGTCGTCCCCGCCAGCTAAAAAGAACCACTCAACTTGGAGTGGTTCTTTTTTCTTAAGGCCACTGCCACGGGGCTGATTTCGACCAGGGTGATATGTTACACTGTATCATTGATGAACATTTATCCTGACAGGTAACCTGGTATGACTCAAATTCAACCCAATAACCCCTTACATGGGATCACACTGGAGCAGATCGTTACCAGCCTTGTGGACCATTATGGCTGGAAAGAATTGGGCAGCCGGATTAAGATCCGCTGTTTTACCGATGACCCTACCGTTAAATCCAGCCTTAAATTCCTGCGCCGGACTCCCTGGGCCAGGGAAAAGGTTGAGGCCTTGTACCTGGCCACTATGAAGAAAGACTGATGGCTAAAATCAAACTGGATTTGCATGACATTTATAACCGGGGAGAAACAATCGAAGAAGAACTGAATCGTGTGATTCAAGAAGCTGTTGAAAACCGGATCAAGCTGGTTGAAATTATTCCTGGTAAAGGCAGCGGTCAATTAAAAAAACGGGTTTTAAGGTTCCTCAATCAAAAACATATTCGATCCCAGGTTCATCGGGTTGAAAAAGACGATAAAAACTTTGGTCGGATCCTGGTCCATTTTCGCTTATTAACATTTACTCCCGGGAAAATTATCCTTCAGATTGGAATAATAATGAGAGAAATAAGAAGAGCAGAAATCAAGATCGGTGCTCGGGTCTGGATCACCTTAAAAAAAGATCAGGGATCCGGCAAATTGACCGAAGGCACTGTCAAAGATATTTTGACAAACTCCCCTACTCATCCCCACGGCATCAAAGTCCGGCTGGCTGATGGCCAGGTAGGAAGGGTCAAGGAATTAAAGTAGAATCAATTCAGGGTTGCTAAAGACTGATCGATCACAAAGAACCACTTACTTAAAAGTGGTTCTTTTTTCTTGAAGTGCCTTCAATAATGGATAGGATTTGAGAGCCAGGTGATAGAAATTGGTAAATCATATCAGTTATATTGGGTTTATGATAAATAATTCTGATAATCCCTCACCAAAACTGATCTGGATCTCGCTGGCAGTTAATTTGCTGCTCTGCACCACAGCTCTTCCACTAATCCTTCAAAGTGGTTCATTCTTCAATACCAGGCAGCTTTTTGAAACCTTGTTCTGGCAGGGCATATCCATTATCACCTGGCCAATTGCCATGATTGTTGGTTCTCTGAATTTCCTTATAAACGGAGCCCTGCCGGACCTGGTAACTGTGTTCAGTATCGGCATTTATCCCTTAATTTGGCTGGCGTTTCTAGGGTTGGTTTTATCTAAAAAGAGAAAATGGTTCTCTTTGATCATTATGCACCTCCTGCTGGTCCTGTCTTTTATCAATACCTGGTTAGCGGTATTCAATGGTTATGATTTTATGGTGGGATAGTTTTCCAAAACTTATAGATAATGGAATGAAGTCCTGAAAAGCCTTGATATACTATATATTATTATGATAATATTCCTACTTATTAATGGCAATTACTAGTGTTTTACTGTTTTCAGGAGAGATAAAAATGAACATTCCTACAGAACCGATTGGATCCCTGCCCCGCCCCGCTGCCTTGCAGAACGCCCTTGCATCTGGTGCGAGCCCCGAAGAACTCAACAAACTCTACGACGAAGCCGTCAAGGAAACTGTGGAAGGTTTTGAAAAAGCCGGCTCCACTGTTTTCACTGATGGTGAACAAACCAAAAGTTCTTTTGCCACTTATCCTTTGTCCAATATCACCAACCTGGCTCCTGATGGTGTGGAAATCCCCTTTGTTGATGGCCACAAACGCCAGCTGCCCCGCCTGACAGAAGGTCCTTTCCGCTATGGTGAATATGCCGGCTCTTATCTGCCGCGCCTGAAAAAATTCACTGACCGCCCGGTTAAACAGGCTGTGATCAGCGCCTCAGCCATGTCCCTTTTATACCCGGCAGATGGTATTGAAGGTTACAGCCGGGAAGAATTCATCTCCGACCTGGTCGAAAGTGCCGTGGAAGATATCCGCAGCTGCTTCCGCAACGGAGCCGAATCTGTGCAGATCGATTTCACCGAAGGCCGCCTGGCTATAAAACTGGATCCTTCCAAGGGTTTGCTGAAGAGTTTCGTGGACCTCAATAACCTGGTCCTGTCCCATTTCACACCAGAAGAACGCCAGAAGATCGGTGTGCATGTCTGCCCGGGCGGAGATCATGACTCCACTCACAGTGCTGATGTTCCCTACGAGGAACTGATCCCCGACCTCTTTAACCTGGAAGTTGGAAGTTTTTATGTCCAGATGGCCAGTGAAAAAGATCCTGGCAAAGCCCTGAGAGAGATCGCTAAAAATCTCAAACCCAATCAAAAAGTCTTTGTGGGCGTCACCGACGTCAATAACCCCGAAGTAGAGAGCGCTGAAGTCGTCCGGGACCGTGTCCTGGCCGCCGCCAACCATATCCCTGTCTCCCAGCTGGGCACAACTGACGATTGCGGTTTCAGCCCCTTTGCAGATGACGCCGGCACCTCCCGCGATATCGCCTTTGCCAAGATCAAGGCCCGCGTGGAAGGAACTAAATTAGCTGAAATAGAATTGGGATTGAATTAAAACCATCATTGATGCTTCCTGAGCTAAAACAAGCTCCGGAATTTTCCCTTGCTTCATTTCCTAAAAAACCTCTCTATAGAGAGGTTTTTTTGTTAATATTCATGGAAATTAAGTTACACTGAATATATCATCCTTACCGGTTGTAACATTACACCCTTTTTATCCGTTTATTAAGTGAATAACCCTATTATTCCAACTGGGAGGAAACTCTGATGTCTTCGTCAACCAAAACTATCCTGATAGCAGCTGTCTTAATCGTTTTTAGCCTGATCCTGACTGGCTGTGGTGGACCTCCACCCTGCTCAACAGAGTACCTGATCTTATCGATCAATAACGCCAACAGCAACGGCCCCGGCACGGACACCATCAACCTTGAAGCGGGCTGTGTCTATCAGCTGGGCACGGTTGACAATACTGTCGACGGCAACAACGGCACTCCATCGATCACCAGCATCGATCATCATCAACGGCAATGGCGCTACAGTACGGCGAAGCACTGCTTCTCAGAAATCCGCCATCCGGCTTTTCCACGTATCCCAGGGCGGAGAACTGGTATTGAATGACATCCGGCTCCACGATGCCGTGGGTATGAACCCACCCGATATCAGCCCCGAGATCCTCAATTCCGGAGGTGCGATCCTTAACCGCGGGACCCTGACGGTCAATAACAGCGACTTTGATTACAACCGGGCCGAGCAGAAAGGCGGCGGGATCTACAATATCGGCACCATGACCATCAACAACACCATCTTCCAGAACAACGGTGTGAATATCGGCAATAAACCTGGCGAGTCCGGCGGAGCCATTCTTAACACCGCTGCCGGCAATGCTACCATCACCAACAGCACCTTTGTTGGCAATATTGCCAGCCAGTCTGGGGGCGGGATTGCCAATGCCGGCATGATGGACATCACCAACTGCACCATCTCCGCCAACACCACCACCCTGGGCGGGATCGCCAGCGGGGCAGCCATCATGAACAGCGGCTCCGTGCAGATCAGCTATTCCACCATCACCGGCAATGTCGGGACCACTTCTGGTGCGGTCTGGTCCGCCCCGGATACGATCGGGATCAGCAATTCGATCATTGCCGGCAACCTGCCCCAGAACTGCAGCTACCCGGCCTGGAGCTGGATCACCGGCCCCAACCTGGATGACGACGGCAGCTGTGATCTCTTCACCATCAACGCTGATCCCCAGCTCGATCCCCTGGCCAGCAACGGCGGCCCAACCCAAACGCACGCCATTGCACCCAGCAGCCCGGCCAAAAACGCCGCTGCAGGGAGCTGTCCGGCCACTGACCAGCGCGGCGAACCCCGGCCGCACGGCTCTGCCTGCGACCTGGGATCTTATGAACTCACCAGCGGCCAGCAAAGCACCTCTGATCCCGCTGAGCTCAGCGGTATGGTTTATAACGATGTAAATGGCGACGGTATATATACTCCCGGAGAACCAGCCTTTGCAGGCGTGGAAGTTGTCCTGGGTGTTGGCACCTGCGGAACTGCAACTCCCTCCCAAACTGCCATTGCCGCCTCAGACGGAAGCTATCAATTTACTATTCCGGCTCCCAATGCAGGGACCTACTGCATCAGCATCGATCCCCTGGTGGAACCCAACACCTCGATCTTGATCCCGGGTGGTTTTACAGAGCCCGTGGGCGATGTATACGAGATCACCCTCACAGAAGGGCAGGATAGGTCCGATCTTTTCTTCGGCTGGCAGTTCCAGTTTGATAATATTCAGAATCCATTAATGGAAATCACCTCAGTTCATCTTGATAGCACAACTATCCACGTAAACAACTTCGAGGAAGTTGAGGTGACTGTCACCAATATCGGTCCAGGGCCTGCTGCAGGTTTTGAGCTGGTTCTCGTCCCCCAATATGGCGATGGTCCGCCCAATCCAGCTGGTTATGAATTGCTGCCTGAGCTGGCACCTGGCGCGAGCCACACTGTGCTTTTCTCTCCTGGTGTGATGTATTCTAGCGGAGGTTACTACACTCTCCGTACCCTGGTAACCGATTCCTGGTACACCCTGGGCGATCCGGACCACGTCGGCCTTTACGGTTCATACGAGGACACGCCAATCACAGTCACCGAGTTTGCCTGCCCGCAGTTTGATCTGGAACCAATCGATTTCGTCTTCCTCAATTTACCATGGGATACTCGCATTCTTCCATTGTATGTGAAATTCAATGGCCCATTTTCAGATGATATTGTTGAACAATTTGAAGCTCAGCTCGGAGAGTTGAAATCTATCGGCTGCAGTCACCAAGGATTTGATGATCGGGCCGTTTGCATGATCCACATCCCCGAGGGGGTGGAAGGGACAGAACTGCCGTTCAAACTCACTTGGGCAGATTGTCCAGAAATATCAATCTTTGAACTTCCTGCAGTCCAGATCCCTGTGCCTAAACCGGTTACTCCTTCCTGCAGTGCTGATCTCGGCGAAAGGGGCTGCGTGGCCGCCGGCGGCACATACAAAGATGGCAGGACCGGCGGGGTATGCGTCTGCCCCTGATGGCAAAAAGCTAAGACTACTCCGATCACCACATATCGGAGTAGTCAGCCCTCCACTTTCGACCTCTAAACAAGGAGGAAACCATGAAATCCGCAAAATTTTTTATCATGATCCTGATAGTTCTTGGAATTAGTATTGCCACAGCCGGATGTACTCCGAGCGGCCCCTGCATGATCACCGGGAATGAGTCCTTGACCATCTACCGCCTACCCGATCCAGCCTCGGATGTATTTGGCATTCTTCCTGCAGGTGAGAGCCATGAGGTGTTGGCCTACACTGCAAATGGGTTTATTGGCTTTGATCCCGGTGTTGCCCAGGCTGGCAATACCGGTCTGGCCCGCCTCCGCTGGGTCTTATTAAATGCAACCCTTTCCCCATTTTGTCTGGCCGAGGTTGATCAGGTGACCCCGGCGGAGGTTCTGGCTGATATGCTGCCAACCCCGGTACCGCCAACGCCAACTCCACTGCCACCAGATCCCGGAGCGGCAAATTTGGTCATCACCGCTGTCAATATCAGCAGCCCGATTACTGAAAACAGTTTCGCTCCACTTGATGTGACTGTTCAAAACCAGGGTGATGCACCGGCATCTGGGTATGATGTGGTATTGATACCCCACTATGGCTGGGGTCCCCCCAATCCAGGCGGTCTGGAACCCTTACCTGACCTTTTACCGGGTGCAAGTCACACAATCGTCTTCTCACCCGGTGTACTTTATGGATCGCCAGGAGATTTCACTCTCCGAGTGCTGGTAACTGATGACTGGTACGCGTTAGGTGATCCTGATTCCAGCGGTACTGCCGGCGATACTGAAGATATCCCGGTCACGATTCTCTCAAATTTTTGCAATCCTTTTGAGAACCTCGAACCCACTTTTGTGCTGCTGAACCTGCCGCCCGATACCAAAAAACTGCCTGTTTATATGAAAGTGGCAGAAGGCATCTTCCCGGGTTTTGAGGTTGAGCCCCCCCTCCCTTACATCGCCGAGCTGGGAACTGAAAAAGCTTACCAAATCAGTCAGCAAGGTTTCCTTGACCGAGCATACTTTATGTTCAATATCCCCCAGGGTATGGAAGGCACTGCACAGCCATTCACTTTATGGCTGCCAGACTGCCCGGAGCCGATCTATGAACTGCCTGCTGTTCAGGTCCCGGTATCCAAATCGGTTGCACCAGCCTGCAGCGCTGATCTGGATGAAAAATCCTGCCAAGCAGCCGGTGGAACATACAAAGAAAGTCGGTCTACATCCGGAGGTGAATGTATTTGTCCCTGAACAAGAGAAGATCCAGAAAACCATCCTTGCAGTGAGGGGTGGGAATGATCTCTGATACTCAGAGATAAGTTCTAAGGAGGTACACATGAATTGAATTAATACATTGATCCTGATCCTGATCGTCCTGGCAATAAGCCTGACAATGACTGGCTGTGACCCAGTGGGTCCCTGTGAATTCACTCAACACATGGCCATGCAGGTTTACAGGCTGCCTGATGCAAGCTCAGAATTTCAGGGCACTATGGTCGGTGAGACGCATACCATCCTGGCTTACACCGCCAACGGCTGGATTGGATTTGATCCCGGTTTCGCCCAGGCCGGTAATATCGGTCTGGCCCACCACCGCTGGGTTTATTTGAACGGCATTGTCACTCCATCCTGCCTGGCCGGGGTTGACCAGGTGACCCTGGCAGATGTCCAGGCGGATGTGGCCGCTTCCAGCCCCTAGGACTCGACTCAGAATAAATCATAGCTCAATAAAAACCTCTCCCCGGAGAGGTTTTTGTTTTTATGCTACACTGAAAGGGTACAAAATAGATGCCTGACGCCTAAGATCTTATCGCGCATAAGAAAGTTATTTCACATTAGGCGGCGACAATAGTACAGTCTGTTGTTTTGAAAGGAGGTGGGTATGTCAGAACGATCCTGGAGGCTTTTACCGGGAACCTCGTTAGGCAGATGGTCGGTTGGGCTAATAGCTGTGATGCCAATCTTGTTTGTCATCGGCTCATCGTTTTCACGATCTGTCTACGAATCAATTCCGGCAGGCCGAACTATACTGGCGGATATTGCTGCCAGGCCTTTATTAGCACTCTCCATGCTTGCCGGAATGGCCGCTGGCATCTCGGGCTTCATCACAGGTCTTTTGGTACTTGTGAAGCGGAAGGAGAATGCCCTCCTGGTTTATGTATCTACAGCGATTGGTGGGCTTCTAATAGTGTATCTGATTGGCGAACTTGCATTCCCTCATTGAGGATGGCTTTGCTAAGAAGGATTCACAATTCGATTGGAGCCGCCTAACCCCCACTCTCCTTCGATTTCGCTCAGGAGGGACCACCTGACAGCGCCTTTGGCGTGGTAAGGAGTTGTTTAGTAAGTTGTAAGAAGATTAACTTCCACTGGATTAAGCAGTATTGTGCGTTGATAGGATCTACATACTATTTACTCCTTACTTACTCGGGCGAGTGCCCTTGGCTGCGCTAAGAGTGCTTCGCGAAGCCTATCTGGCAGGTTTTTTTGAATTTAGGAATGGAATGGCGCACTAAATTTACATAAATGGATTCTTTACCAAATAAATAGAAAATAAAAAAGGATTATGATGGCTGAAACGAAGAAAAGAATATCATCGATCAAAACTATCCGGAAATTTCTCAAAGAAGGAACCTGATCAGAAACGATCATGAGTGTCGTTGACGACTCATTCGGTCATCCACTGAAAGCAGAAGAGAAGGCTACCATGATCTTGGCGGGGGGAATAGCGGGGCAAGGTTACCAGTGTGGCATGCTTTGGGGAGCAGCACTTGCTGCTGGTGCACAGGCATATCGAGTTTATGGATCAGATTCACAAGCTGAAGCTGGGGCAATAAATGCATCCCAAAAGGCTGTAGAAGCCTTCCGTACTCGTTCTAGAAATGAAATCAATTGTCTTGAAATAACAGAAATGAACTTCCAGGGAGAAAATCAGCTGCTGCCGATACTGAAGTTTTTTGTAAAAGGTGGCCCAATCGGCTGCTTCAGGTATGGCTGCCCGTTATGCTCCACTAGCGTATCGATGAGATAGACGCAGCGCTTTCTGAAGAAAATTTCGCTGTCCCATCACCACCAGTAAGTTGCACAACGATGTTAGCGAAAAAAATGGGTGCATCAGAGATGCATGCGGTAATGGCAGCAGGATTGGCTGGTGGTATTGGCTTGAGCGGAGGTGCCTGCGGGGCATTAGGGACTGCAATATGGATTCAGGCCATGAGTCAAACTGAAGAGACTGTTGGATTAGATTTTACGGCTTCATGGATTGATAAAATAATTAAGAGATTTTTAGAGAGCTCTGATTATAAATTCGAGTGCTCTGAGATCGTTGGTCGAAAATTTGAGAGTATCCATGACCATGCTGAGTATATCTGCAACGGGGGTTGTTCAAATATAATAGAATCCCTAGCAGCCCAATGATCTGGATACACAAAAACTGACCCCCTCTCTCCTTCGACTTCGCTCAGGAGGACAGCGCCTTCGGCGCAGTAAGGAGTTGTTTAGCAAGAAGTAAGTCGACTAGGTTTTAAAAGTAATACCAAGATTGTACTGTACTCAAATCTTCTAACGGCTTACTACTTACTATTTACTGATCCAGGCGTGTGCCCATTTATTTTTGCGGAAGGCCTTAAACAAAACTCATCCGGTAGTTATTTTGATCCTTATTTTGTTTTTGGATCAAGCGGGGAAGCAGAAACCATAGGCATAGGAATTGTCAGACACAGTTAAAAATCTGAAAGAATATAAATATAATAAGATCAACATTCATAACTTCAATATCAACAACCGAATTGGGAGAAAAATTGGAATTTCCTAACAGAATAAACCGCCTGGCAGTGATTAGTTTTATAAGTGGGATTACAGCCATCTTATTTATTATCCTCCCTTTTGTAGTATATAACTCGGCCAGGACCGTAGAGTTCGTCATTAGGATCAATGATGGGATAATTTTGCCACTCCGTAATCTCTCTGTAATAGCGACGTTTATGACGGGTATTCTTGCCCTTAAGGATATTAAGAAAACAGGTGGAACAAAAATTAGTAAAATATTTTCCTGGTTTGGAATCGTTATTGGCGCCGGCTGGATTTTTTTTGGATCGATTGTTGGGATAACATTTCTTGTGGCTGAAATCCTTCATTGAATCCAGCTCCGGAAGATAAAACGCCAAGAGAAACCTGAACATCACTCCCTCCAACAGCGGAGGGAGAACGCCAATAACAACGATATGATAAAACTCCTCCCTATTAAAACTATCCAACTATTTGTTTTATACGGGTGAAGGGCTGCGGAAGCCCTACCCAATGCTAAAGGCATTTCGTAAAGTTTTGCTTTGAGTGGACCAAGGTGATACTCAGATCCAATATCTTAATCAGGAGAATACCGGAGATGCACAAGGATGAACCCATATGAATAAAAAAGAAGCGAAGACCATCCTCATCCAAGAACTGGAAGTTTTACGGGCCAAGGACTATAAGGAACTATCCACTTTAATTGGGTCCCCTCAAAATTTCGAAATAAACAGTCCAAGCGGTATTGATTATTGGATTGAGATCCAAGCCTTCTGGGATACCCCCGGGGATGATAATGGAAACCTGCGGGTCATAGCATCCATTGATGATGGTAGGTTTCTCTCATCTTTCATGCCACTCTCAGCTGATTTTATCAAGAGTCGTGATGGGGAATTCATCGGTGAGTGAAATCGATCCAAATAATTACTTTCCTGGAGCTTCATTTACCCCACACCACCCGACAGCGCCTTCGGCGCAGTAAGGAGTAGTTTAGTAATAAGTAAGTAAGTCAACCAGGTTCTAGTAGTGATACCAAGATTGTGCTGTGCTTTAATCTTCTAACGGCTTACTTCTTACTGATCCAGGCGGGTGCCCATGTACCATTGCGGCAGCGGTGATTTATCAAGGACACTCCCCATCGATGACCAATGTATGGCAATTGATTTTTCTCCTGATGGAAAACTATTGGCCGCCGGTTGTTTTAACAGCCAGATCTACATCTGGGGAATCGAAAAAGATTACAAAACGGAGTGAGGTAAGAAATTGAATACCTTAAATATTCCGAGAGATATCAGGCTAAAACAGAAAGGCGGCAGGGTCCTGCTTCGACCGCCCATCATGGACGATGGACCCGCTCTAGTAGAGGCTATCCAGGTATCAGCAGCTGCCCTAAGTCCATGGATGGATTGGTACCGGGCTGATTTTTCAATTGAGATGGCCAACACCTGGATTAAAACACTTATCGCAGCCTGGGAAGATGGCACAAATTATCAATTTTCGATCATAGATACTGAGAAAAATCAAATTCTGGGAAGCTCGGGAATCAATCATATCAATATAACTTATCGACTAGCAAATCTGGGATACTGGATCCGGACCGATCGATCCGGCGAAGGTTTTGCTACAGAAACCACCAAAGTGCTGGCTCAATTTGGTTTTGAGCAGCTCGGCCTGCGCCGGATCGAGATCGTCACAGGGGTGGAAAACTGGGCCAGCCGCCGGGTGGCAGAAAAAGCTGGCGCAACTTTTGAAGGCATTCTCCGCAGACGTCTGAAATTGGGGGATAATAATATCGATGCGGCGATGTTTTCATTGATACCTGAAGATCATCAAAAAAGTACACATATCTGGGAAGAAATGTTATGAATATTTTGGACCACAATCGGGCAGCCTGGAATGAAGAAGTCAAGAGAGGCAATACCTGGACGATTCCTGTATCAAAAGAGGTCATTGAAAAAGCAAATCAAGGGCAATATGAGCTGTTATTAACGCCAAAAAAGCACGTGCCGGAAAATTGGCTTGGTGATGTCAGAGGAAAGCGCATCTTATGCCTGGCTTGTGGCGGGGGACAGCAAGGGCCAGTCCTGGCTTCAGCAGGGGCAGAGGTGACTGTATTTGATAATTCTGATCAACAGCTTAAGCAGGATCAGGACCTGGCGGATGAGTTTGGATTGACTCTCAAAACAATCCAGGGCAATATGCAGGACCTAAGCCCTTTTGGAAACGAATCATTTGATCTGATCTTCCATCCAGTGTCAAACTGTTTTATCGATGATATTCTGCCAGTCTGGAAAGAAAGCTACCGGGTTCTAAAAAGTGGCGGGGTGCTGCTCTCCGGGTTCAATAACCCGCTGATGTACATGATCGATTGGGAAAAAGCAGAACAAACCAAGGTTTTTCATTTGGTAAATCCAATCCCTTATTCTGATACAAAATCCCTATCTCCTGCTAAGAAATTAGAGTACATGGAACAGAAATACCCTTTTGAGTTTGGGCATACCCTCACTGACCAAATCCAGGGACAGATCGGGGTCGGATTTGTTATAACTGGTTTTTATGAAGATGGAGGCGATGAACTTTTTGATCAATTCACCGAGATATTCATTGCTACAAAAGCCTTGAAATCTAAAGTATAAAACAAGTAAAAGTTGAATGTCAAAATATTTATAGTTAATTAAATGTTAGATACCAGAATACTGATTAAACTAACACTGAAGTGAGGTAAAACAATATGCTATTCCCTTCCATATTCGCGATTGTTATCGGTCTTGGCATGATCGGCCAATGGACCATGTCCTTCATTAGTAAACAGATCCCCGAACTGGAAACCGAACCGATCCGGATCTGGTTCCATATCATCGGTGAACTGATCACTGCCTTAGCTCTCATAATCAGTGGGATCGGCCTCTTAGCTGGCTGGTCATGGGCGCCAATTCTCTACCTGGTTGCATCAGGCATGTTGATCTACACCGCTATCGTCAGCCCAGGGTATTTCGCTCAACAAGGGAAACAGATTTGGGTGATATTTTTTTTCGTGTTAATTCTCATCACAACCGTTTCTATTCTCAGAGTAGCAGCTAGCATGATCCAATAAATACTCACAAGAACAGACTCAGTTTCTATCCGGATTCCACGGACAAAAAAAGTCGTCCCTTTTGCCAGCGCTCTGGGAACATGTCCATTTCAGCGATATAATGGAATTGTACTTTTAGAACACACAAGAAGGAAAATGATGACAGAAACCAGTAAGCCAAATCATCAACAGTTGGGCTACAGCTTCTTACCAAAACCTCATTCCCAATCTGCCGGCCACCCGGGACTTGAGATCAATATATCTAAAGATCCCACCGAAATGCATTTTGATCCGAAAACCGTTAAGCTGCCGATTATCCCATCTGGCGCCAATCCAAAGGAATCCATAGAACATTTGACCATAAATCATCCCTGGACTCATCAAAGTATGTATCAAATTACTCCGGGAATTTTAATCATTACCGATCGCAAGGGAATAAAGGTGGAAGCCTTCACCTTCGGGGGCAAGATCCAGATAATCACGGATGATGATTTAGATTCAACAAAATGCCTGATCGACTCCAAAGCACCCATTTTCGAGATCGAGCGGAAACGTACCACTGAAATGCGATTTATTGAAGAGGTAGAGATTCTTCTCGCCAAACGACATGCAGTCTCGAAAGAACATGACGATATATTCGAAATGAAATTGGCAAAGATCCCTCCAACAGTGCTGTATGCAGCCTGCATTGAGGAACTGATCCAGCACTTCTCGGACAGCCACAGCAAGGAATATGATGAGATCGGTGCTCTTCTTGATTGGCTACGTACTGAAAAAAGATTGCGGATCAAAGATAGCCTCTGGCCGGAAGACCTTTCCCTGATCACCGAAATTCTCTAATCTCCTTATTGATTCCTGCTATCTTGGATGGGAACACGAGTCTGATCGGAAAAAAACTTTTCCCGATGAAATCCTGCAATGTAGACACCTAAAGGATTTCATTTAGAGGTCTGAAAACATATGGATCAAAACATCACCGAGAGTATTCCAACCAACCAAATCGAAGAGCATACCATTTTACAGTCGATTGGACTGCATTTATTACCCGGCATACTGGGTGGAATCATCTATTTTTCACTAGCAGGAATTGTCCAATCATGGGGCTATCCCTCGATATTGGCTGTCGTCCTGGCCGGGATATTTATATTGACCCCTTTCGAATTAGGTTTCCTTTATTTCCAGAGTCGAAAGAAAGGCCAGAAGCTTTTTGGCCAAGTAATTAAAAATCTTGATCCCCTGCCCTGGAAGCATTATCTGATCTGGGTTCCCGTTATTTTTGTGGGGTCCGGTGCGATTATGGCTTTGCTGGGTCCGCTAACCACTTTCTTCGCCGGTTTATTTGATTGGCTGCCGGATTATATGATCCTCGATTTGGGCTTGAGTAGAGATTTTGAGATCAGAAAACTGATCCTTATCTATGTTTTGTTTTTTATCTTCATCGTCCTTTTAGGTCCAATTACAGAAGAGTTTTACTTCCGGGGTTACTTGCTATCCAGGCTTCCTTCTTCACTTAAAGGGTGGGGACCAATCTTCCACAGCTTCCTTTTTGCGCTGTACCACTTCTGGACTCCCTGGTTTGTCGTCACCCGAACCTTTGCTCTGCTGCCTCTGGTATATACTGTAAAATATAAAAAGAACCTTCTACTGGGAGCCATCGCCCACTGCTTTTTGAACGCAATCGACTTTGTTATTGCGTTTCTCTTTATCGTAAAATCCACTTCCTGACAGACTAAAAAATGCTGTCAGATTTGTCCTGGAGATCTATGCATTCTTTATTATTTTCTATCTTCTTTCGATAGAATTTCTACTCCATGCGTGTGGTAAAATTCACATTTGGACTTATAATGAAAACCAATAGATAATACGATTTTTCATTGAGGTGACCGATGATCCATTTATTAGTAAGTGTCAAACAAGTTCCCGACACCACCAACATTCGAATTGACCCTGAGACAGGCAGCATGATCCGTAAAGGTGTTCCTGCCATTCTCAACCCCTACGACGCCCATGCTGTGGCATCCGCCGCAGAATGGAAGAAAAAATTGGGGGGAAAGTTAACCGTGATCACCATGGGTCCCCCAGCTGCTGAAGAAGCCCTTCAGGAATGCATCGAAATGGGCGCCGACCGGGGTGTGTTGATCTCCGATCGAGCGTTTGCTGGAAGCGACACCCTGGCCACTTCATACGTGCTGGCAGAAGCCATTCGTAAGATCGATCAAGACGATCATGTTGACCTGGTCTTTTTTGGCAAACAAGCCATTGACGGTGATACCGCCCAGGTTGGCCCTGGCGTGGCAATCCGCTTGGGATTACCCCTGGTCACCTATGCGGTGGATATCCAGGATATTAATGAAGAAGAAGGTTATGCATTGATCGTCCGCAAGACTGAAAGCGGAAAAGAGATCATAAAAACCTCCCTTCCAGCTGCTTTAACAGCTGAAAAGGCTATAGCTGATATCCCCTATGCTGCTTTACCTGACCTGATCTCCTCCCTTAAGTACAAACCGGAAGTCTGGTCCGCGCAAGAACCTGTTGCCTACGACGTCGATCAGATCGGCCTGGGTGGTTCCCCCACCATGGTGGCCAAATCCGGTTCACCGGAAGCTCATGAACCAGCAGAAACAATTATTGTTGCAGAAAAGGGCCTTGCCGATGCGGTGGAAACTGCCCTTGGGAAGATGCTTTCCGATTCAAGCATTACTTCCCTACTGGAGGATCTAAGATGACCAGACGATTTTGGGTATTTATCGAACAGAACCACGGGGAAATGCATCCTGTGGCAGCCGAACTTCTCGGCGTAGCTAATCGCCTGGTCTCTGAAGTGGCTGATGAATTACAGGCCAGTGGCGAAGACGCCGTCGTGGAAGGGATCCTTGTAGGCCATGATGTAGATAAGGTTGCCAAAGAAGCCATGATGTACGGCGCACAACGGATCTATCAGGTTGACGACCCGGCTTTTGAACATTATCTCAACCGGCCTTATACCGAAGCCCTCAACCACCTGATCCGGAAATACAAACCAGAGGTCTTTTTAATAGGAGCCACCACGCTGGGCCGCGACCTGGCCGGAGCAGTTGCCACCTCTGTAAAAACTGGACTGACCGCAGACTGCACCAAGCTGGATATGGGTCCTTTTCGCAAGATCGAGAAAAAGTTATTATTGGCAACCCGCCCCGCCTTTGGCGGCAACGTGATCGCCACTATCGTTTGCAAGGACCATACACCGCAGATGGCCACAGTCCGTCCCCGGGTATTTGAAACTCCAACTCGCAAACCTAAAGCCAAAGGTGAAATCATCAAAGAAAGTTTTGATGTAACGCCGGAAATGATGGCCGCTACTCTAGTGGAGTTCATTACTGATCAAACTGCGAGCCTCAACCTTGAGTACGCTGATGTGATTGTCTCAGGAGGTAAAGGACTTGGTAATGCCAAGGGATTTGAATTGATCAAAGAATTGGCAGATGAGCTGGGCGGTGTGGTTGGCTCTAGTCGAGCCGCGGTAGACGGCGGCTGGATCGACTATGCCCATCAGGTGGGCCAAACGGGAAAACACGTTCGCCCCAAACTGTATGTAGCCTGTGGAATTTCCGGCGCCATCCAGCATAAGGTTGGCATGCAAGATTCTGACTATATTCTGGCCATTAACACAGATCCCCAGGCGCCGATTTTTGAAGTTGCATCCCTGGGTGTTGTGGGCGACCTTTATGAGGTCATTCCTGAAATGATCAAACAACTCCGTGCTCAGAAAGGAGCTTCGGCATGAGCAAAGAAAAATTACAATACGATGTCATTGTCGTTGGGGCCGGTATGGCCGGATCAACTGCGGCTGCTATCACTGCCCGGGAAGGTTTAAATGTTGCCGTAATCGAACGCGGTGTTAAACCCGGCAGCAAAAACTACTTCGGTGGAGCTTTATACACTCACGCTCTGGTTGATATCTATCCTGATTTCTTCGACCGCAAACCTCCCCTGGAACGCCCCATCACCGAGACCGGCTTCTGGTTCCTCTCAGATGATGGTCTGGTAAAAGCCACTGTTCAGGGTGGGGTCGTGAACAACGATCCTATAGACGCTTTTGTGGCGCTGCGGGCCGAGTTCGACCTGTGGTGGGCTGAACAGGCTGTCGCAGAAGGTGCTTTTATCATCCCCAAAACCTTGGTTACGGATTTCCTCTTTGAGGATGGCAAAGTTGTGGGTGTCCAGACAGACCGGCCAGAGGGTGATGTGTACGCTCCGGTGGTAATTGTCTGTGAAGGTGTGAATAACCTTTTGACCCAGAAACTGGGTTTGATCGACCACGATATCAAAATCTCCAAAACTGCCCTGGCGGTCAAACAATTGATCTCGATCCCCGCCAAGGATATCAACGCCCGCTTAGGCCTGCCTGATAATGACCACGGCATGGCGATTTCTGTGATGGGTGATGTATCGATGGGAATGGCAGGGCTGGGATTCCTTTACACTGCCAACAGCGCTCTTTCCCTGGGTGTAGGCGTCACTTTGGATGCCCTCCAGGAATCAGGTATCAAACCCTATGAACTTCTCCAGCGGTATCTGGAGCACCCGGCGATCGCCCCCCTGATCAAGGACGGGCAAATGATGGAATATGGAGCGCATTTGATCCCCGAGGGCGGCTGGACAACAATGCCCAAGCTATACACCGATGGCGCTCTGGTAGCTGGAGATGCGGCCTCAATGGTTAATGCCTTGCATTGGGAAGGCACCAATATGGCCATCACTGCTGGCAAACAGGCTGGTCTGACAGCTGTGGAAGCTCATAAAAAGGGTGATTTCTCAGCCAAGACACTCTCAACCTACCAGGACAAGTTGAGCGATCTATTCGTCCTTCAGGACCTGAAACAATATCGTAAATTCTCCACTTTCCTGAAGAACCATCCCCAATTCATGGATATCTACCCAACCTTCATCAATGATGCCCTGGGCATGTTCTTCACCGGGTTTGGTAAACCAAAACGCAAATTGTATAAGGATATATTAAGATCCCTCACCAGCCGACGCCCGCTATTCAAAGCGATAGGCGATATCATCGCCTTTGGCCGGTCAATTATCGGTATCTAGAAAAGGATAGCTGCTATGGAAAAAAACACAAAAAAACGTGAGCTTCCTGTGGTTTATATCGACGATATGTTAATGTCGTTAAAATATTTCACCGACGAGCAGGAATTACATCTGGCCATTATTGACCCCGCGGTTTGTCAGGCATGCGAGAAACAGCCTTGCATCACATTCTGCCCTGTAGGCGCTTATCGGCCCCAGGATGGGCGGACTGTACAAATCGCTGTTCAGAGCTGTGTGGAATGCGGCACTTGCCGTGTTCTGTGCCCCTACCTGAACATCTCCTGGAAAAACCCGCGTGGCGGCTTTGGCGTTGCGTATAAGTTTGGGTAAACATCAACGGAACAGTAAACCAGAAAAAAGGACCATGCCCTTTGGGCGTGGTCCTTTTTTCTTAAACATGATTTATGAGACCGGGGGTCTGTAAAATCTATGCATCCAACCAAAGGTGGAAGCCAGATAAAAAGCCAGTTGTATAATCTGTCATTATGAGGAGGGATCGAAGTTCTCAACGCAGCACTCCCCTGATGTCACTCCAGTTAATTGTTTTTTTCAATCAACATACTACCCCCTGAATAGGAAATCCACTAAAATTACCTTATGACCAACCCGAACATGCCCGGCGATGCCGTCCTTAAATTCGTCCACCTGCTGAACAAGAACGGGATCGAGGTCATCCTGGATGGCGGATGGGCTGTGGACGCTCTGGTAGGTGAACAAACCCGCCCTCATGAAGACCTTGATATCGCTGTTTACCATAAAGATGTACCCCGGATTCGGTCCTTATTGGAGGAACGAGGTTATGTTGAAGTCCCCCGGGATGACAGTTGGGAATGCAATTTCGTTTATGGCAATGATCAAGGACACCTGATAGATATCCATTCTTGTACCTTTGATGACCAGGGAAATCACACCTTCGGCGTGGCCTATACCTTTGAGGCATTCAGCGGGACAGGTCAGATTAACGGTCATCTGGTTCGCTGTATCCCGCCCAAAATATTAATGGAATATCATACAGGCTATCCTCTGGATGAAAACGACTACCACGACGTCAAACAGCTCCACACCTCATTTAATCTCAAAATTCCTAAGGATTATAAAAAATTCATCGATGGAGACCCAACGTCTGAATGAGTCACTTAAAATATCTGTAAACATAGCTTTAAAAAATCGTTTATGATTAAGGTTATGGGAAATAAAACTGCTTCTATAATGAAAATTATCATCGCCGGGTTCCTGTCCTTCCTGGCTACGCTGTCTACCGCGCAAATTGTATTGTTTCTTCTCTGGCTGGCCCGGGATCCTGAACCGCAATATCAATTGGTCACAGGAATCATTTCAGGGTTCATTGGCTTATTTGCTGGTGGCTGGATCACTGCCCGGGTAATGAAATCAAAGGATGTCTGGTTCTCGGCTTTTAATGGATACCTTGTGGGCGGTATGACTGCACTAATGTTATTGGGGTTAAAACCACTCACTCTCGGTATATCTGTCTTATCATTTGTATTTGCAGGACTGGGGGGATATGCCGCATTAGCAAAAGAAGAACCAGAACCAGCTGTTACTCCTGCCGTAGAATAATGCTCCACTCCTCAAAAAAACACATTCCCATCTTCTTGATATTGAGTTTTGCTATCTCTTGGGCGATCTGGATTCCTGTCGCTTTTAGCAGGATTGATTATCAAAGCTCCCCCTATTTATTGGCAGCTGTCCTGGTGGGTGCCTTTGGCCCTGGACTGGCTGCGATCATAGTCAATTATATTGACAGTGATCTACTCCAGATCTCTGAGTTCCGGCAGCGGATCTATGATTTTAAACGCATCCGGCCGGCCTGGTATCTCATCATCCTGACCATCTGGCCAGTTCTTCATGGAATAGCCATCGGGATCACGACATTAATTGGTGCTCCCATCCCTGAATCTGGTTTTTTAGCCGAACTTGTGAGCCATCCCAATACAATTCCGCTTGTGGTCTTTTTATATTTTCTGCAGGCAATGTTGGAAGAATTAGGGTGGAGGGGATATTTACAGGATAAACTTGGCCAGAAACTCGGGCCATCATTAAGTTCTCTTTTGATAGGGCTGATCCACAGCATCTGGTATTTGCCCCTTTTCTGGGTGGTGGGCACCAATCAGATGAAAATGGGGTTCGGATCTGATTTTCTGATCTTTATTACATTTGTGATCACATCCTCGGTCTTTTCAGCCTGGTGTTATTATGGCAACCGTCGCAGCATGATGGCTGTCACACTATTGCGTGTCACTGGCAAACTCAGTTTTGATATCTTCGCTTACGCCCCTGGCACTACCAAACACTTCGTTTTTGTTTTGTTAACTGTTCATCGGTGCAGGCCTTATCCTGATCTACTTCCAAACCAGTTCCAGGAAGTCCCTGTCTGAAACTGAAACTTCATCCCTGTAATCCCGTATATATCATTGAGGGATAGTTTTCAACTGATATCTCTCCAGCTAAACTTGACCTTAAGCCAGCTTCAATCCATAATAAGGCTGAGGGACTACCTACATTAAAGGAGTTTAGAAAGATGACTGAAGAAACCAAGACACCCAAACCAGGACATGTTCCCCAGGAAGCCAAGGATCACTTTGGTACCGCAAAAGAAGAGTTTAAAAAAGGTCTCGATGCAATGTTTCCACCAGAGGTTAAGGAACACCGCCAGGCTGCCCAGAGAGAAGTGCTTCAAGGGCTGCGCAGTTTGATCGATGCTGCTCTGGACAAATTTGACGAAGAAGAGGAGTAATCCTGGGATTTCCGATCTACCGGAAAAGCATTACCAACAGGGGGATAAGAGCACTTCCCAATAAGATATAACCTGGCAGGGAAAAACCTGCCAGGATCAATTGCATCCCACCTATAAATAAAGCTGCAAATAGTACCGCCCCGGTTAAACCCTGGAGGTTTTTTTCAATATTGGCCAGATGGGTTTCAAGCCCGGGTGCCTGAACCCGCAGTTCTCCCCTTTCTACCTGATCCAGCATGCCATCCAAGCGGCGCGGTAAACTGACGAGCGAGCGCAGCAGGGGTTCAATTTCCGCCCACCACGTCTCCCAATTTCCAGTCAGTTCCGACTTTACCAGATCCTCAGCATACGGCCGGATACTCTCCCAAACATTAAATCCGGGGTCCAACCCGGTAGCACATACCGGAGAGAATAGCAACCGTGCGACCTAAGAGAAGTAAATCCTGAGGAATTTGGAAAGGCATATCATACATCAAATCCCTGAATTCTTCGGCAAAGGCCATCAATTCCCGGTGATCGATATCCTGGAGTTCAGACATGCTTTTGCCCCAGAAACGTTCAAAAGCTTTGGCTTCCGCCATTTCAATTTGCTCCAGGTCAGCTCCAGGTAAAAGGAACCCAAGTTTTTCGTAAGCTTTAACGATTCTGCCTGCATCCTGGGTGCCGACCGCAATCGCGGCTTCTCTCAGCCCATCCACGGCAGTGGGCGGTATCTGGCCGACCATGCCAAAATCAACAAAAGCCAGCTGCCAGGCACCTGTTGGTGATTCTGCTGGCGGAATCACAAATAAGTTGCCGGGGTGAGGATCAGCATGGAAGAATTCTTTATCAAAGATCTGCTCCATATAACTGCCAAACAGCCGCAGGGCGACCTCAGTCAAGGGCACACCGGCTTCCTTGATCTCTCTATAATTGGTGATCTTGATGGCGTAAACATCTTCCAAAACCAGAACGCGCTCCGTTGTTTTTACCCAGATCACACGGGGGACTTTGATATCAGGATTGGATTTATAGGTCTCCCAGAAACGTTCAGCGTTATTGCCCTCATTGATATAGTCTATTTCCTGACCCAGTATTGTTGAGAATTCCTCCATCAAAGCCGGTAGATCGACCCGTTTCCGGATAGGTTTGTAACGCTGCAGCCAGCCGGTGACGATCCGGAACGCAGATAAGTCCACATCAATTATGGCCTTGATATCCGGGCGTTGGATCTTCACAACTACCTTTGTAATTTGATTCTCCCCATCTAGCGCCAGTGCGTCTTCCTTATTTAAAACTGCCCGGTGCACCTGGCCCAGAGAAGCCGATGCCAGGGGTTCTGTTTCAAATTCCGCAAAACAATCATCCAGGGACTGACCCAGTTCCTGCTCTGCCAGTTGGCGGATGCGCTGAAAATCTTCCTCAGGCACCTGGTCTTGAAGGTCACTCAATTCATCAGTCACTTCCGCAGGCAGCATATCCACCCGGGCAGAAAGGAATTGTCCAACTTTGATTAACACACCCCCCATCTCGATAGCCAGATGGCGGTAGCGTTTGGCCTCATCAATTAATCGTTCTGTGCGCTTTCGTTCGGAGATTTTTCTCAAACCAATTTTTGACAGAAAAATATCCCAGAAGGCTATCCTGATAACCATCCGGGCAAAAAAGAGCAGGATCCTGCGATATCGGTTTCTAAACATATAAACTGATTATAACAAGGGCTGGAAGGGACGGCGGATGAAGATATTTACAACAAAAAACGAATATTTCCGTATATTGAACAGAAAATTACTTCTCCTCTTATAAAGGGCTGAAAATGAACCAAACGGGTAAAGCAACTACATTATTCTCCTGGCTATTTTTATCAACGGGAATCTTCGCCATTATTGGCGCCCTCTATACCTGGGGTGAGGGACCGATCTATCAACAAAAAGACTTGTTGGCAGTCCTCATCCCCTGGGCTGATCTTCTGATCACCGGTCCCCTCTCTTTACTGGCAGCGTATGGAGTTTGGAAACGGGCTTCAGGGGGGTTCATCCTGGGTTTATTGGTTAGTGGAATTTACCTGTTTGGTTCCGGCCTGGTATATATCTCTCTATTCTGGCACGGAGCGCCCTACCCCTTAGAATTGGCCTTACCACCTGTAATCGGGATTGGGTTCGGCATCATCTATCCGATCTGGGTGCTGCGCAATATTCAAATTTTGTCCCGCTTACCGCAAAAAGTCCACTTGAAACGAGCAGTAAAAAGAGTGCGAATGGAAGAGGCTCTGGAATTGTAAATAGTAATATAAATTCAAACTTCAGTCTTCGATCTTCCATTCCTGGTCTGTAACCCCGTCACTTCATTCCCATCTCTTCATTCCGGTCTCATTCCGGTCTCTTCACTGCTTTCTCCAACCCTGAAAGTGCTACAATAAAATCAGGAGGAAAAATGAAGAAAAAGGTGTTTATACTTCTAGCTGCCGATTCAGTGATCAACCTCATCCTGGGTCTCTTACTGCTGTTATTTCCTGCGGGAATCCTGGAATTGCTTGGATTACCACCCACAAATACCTATTTTTACAGCTCGATCCTGGGAGGTGTGATCTTCGGGATCGGGGTTTCTTTGGGCCTGGAATGGCTCAGTCGTGGGAATGAAATTAACTGGTCTAGGACTGGCTGGAGCTATTGCCATTAATCTCTTTGGCGGAGGCACGTTACTATTCTGGCTTGTTTTCAAAGATCTGGATATACCCCGGAAAGGTTCGATCACTCTCTGGATCGTGGCGGTTCTAGTGGTGGGTATTGGGTTGGTAGAACTATTCAGCAACTCTTGGAAACACAAAGAGTAATACTCCCCACCCTCTGTTTCAGGTTTAACAAAATTGGAATATCCGTATGAATAATTCCCCGGAGATCATCCAGCAGGTTATCCAGCGAGATCTTGAATGGGCTCAAGCTCATATCAACCTAAACCAGGATGTCATTGAAAAAATACTCGCCGAAGATTTTCAACAGCGCCAGCCGGATGGTTCTTTTATAGGAAAGATTGATCTGTTAGCTTCCTACGCTTCCGGGGAGCGGTTTTGGGAGATTGCTGAAAGCACAAACCACCATGTCCAGCTTGCAAACGATCTGGCAATCATCATTGGCTACTGGCATGGAAAAGGGATCAACACCGGGGAAAGATTTGACTATACTGCCCGATTCCTATCGATTTACCGCCAGGAAAATGAAAATTGGAAAATGGTTCTGGATGTGTCTTTATCGGTGGGTTAATCCACCAAAAATCCATTAGTTTTGTGTCACAAATAAAGGGCAGTAGTATAATAAGATCCGTAAATCAATCTCCATCATAAAGCACAAGGAGAATAAATGTCCAAATTAAAAGACGGCTGTGTAAAGTCGGTCGTGGGCCCGATCATGGATGGGAAAAATGAACCCGCCAGCGGTGGTCCAGGTTTCATCCAGGAGGTGAAAAAAGTGGTTGCAAAAGTTGGCAAAGAGGCCATTGATTTTGAGGCCAGTGCATTTGTAGCCGGAGAAGGTTTTAAACCCATCAGGCTCTCCGATTATAAAGGCAAATGGATCGTTTTATGTTTTTATCCGGGGGACTTTACTTACGTTTGACCGACTGAATTGGCAGCGGTCGCTGCCCTCTATCCGGAATTCAAAGCTTTAGACGTAGAAGTATTATCCCTCAGCACCGACAGCCGTTTTGTGCACAAAATCTGGCAGGCCGAAGAGCTTTCCAAGATGGTGGACGGCGGTGTTCCATTCCCCATGCTCTCCGACGGCGGCGGCAAGATTGGCTCTGCCTACGGCGTTTACGACGAAGCCGCCGGGGTGGATATCCGCGGCCGCTTTATCATTGACCCCGATTTTGTGGTCCGGGCCATGGAAGTGCTCACCCCTGAAGTGGGACGCAATCCAAAAGAATTGCTCCGCCAGGTGAAAGCCTTCCAGCATGTTGTCAAAACCGGCGAGGTGACTCCCTCCGGTTGGGAACCCGGTGATCCCACACTCACACCAGGTCCCGATCTGGTCGGCAAGGTCTGGACAGTCTGGAAACCATAAACAATAACCAGGGATTGGATCCTTTTAAGAGGATCCAATCCCCCACTTGATGGTGTTATGCGCCCAGCTCAGCTGCGGCGCATTTGTTTTTTTACGCTACAATTATGGTGTGAGAATCAACATTATCGGAACCAGCGGAAGCGGCAAGACCACATTTGGTCGCAAGCTTGCAAATATTCTAGATCATCCATTTATTGAAATGGATGCTGTTTTTTGGGGACCTAATTGGTATTTTCCTCCAGATGAAGAGTTTTTTTTAAATTTAACAGAAATGCTCAAAAAAGAGAATTGGGTTCTGGACGGAAATTACACACGCACTATGGGATTTAAATGGGACCGGGTCCAGGCTGTGGTTTGGTTGAATTTCAGTTTTGCCCGCACACTTTATCAGGCAGTTAAACGAGCAATAGGTCGATTGTTCAGTCAGGAAGAGATTTGGCCAGGAACAGGGAACAGGGAAGATCTTAAGATGCTATTCAGCAAGGACTCGATTGTCCTCTGGACCATTCGGGGCTACCACAGGCATGTGAAACGAAATATCGGTTATATTAATGCAGAAGATTACTCCCATATTAAATTTCACCGCATCCGATCGCCCAGGGATGTGAAAAGATTTTTCCAGCTAGTGGCAGTAGACCCGAATTATATTCTACGTAATGAATATGGAGTTAGCAGGAAATGAGACCATGACAGATCACTTCCAAAAATTCAGAGAAGGCATTATAGGTATTGATACTCAACTCGATTGTCCAGATGGAAAAAGCCGGCCAATGATTTATGCCGATTGGGTTGCCAGCGGCCGTTTATACGGACCGATCGAAGATCGGCTGCGGGAAAAAATCATGCCCCTGGTTGCCAATACTCACACCGAAACCAGCACCTCCGGAATGGCCATGACACACGCCTACCACACAGCCCAGCGAAGGATCAAAGAACACGTCAACGCCAATAAGAGAGACATCATCATCACCCGGAGTTCAGGAATGACCGGTTTGGTCAATAGATTCCAGCGGATGTTAGGGATGAAAGCGAATCCAGATCTGCATCTGACCCTCCCGGAAGAGCAATGTCCGGTAGTTTTTATATCCCATATGGAACATCACTCCAACCATACCAGCTGGCTGGAAACCGTGGCAACCGTAGAGATTATCCCACCAACAGAGAATGGACTGGTTGATGTATCTTCCCTGGAAAAACTTGTCGAGAAATATCAGGACCGTCCCATTAAGATCGCCTCGATCACAGCCTGTTCCAACGTGACCGGGATCCCAACCCCCTACTATGAGATTGCCCAGATCATGCATAAACACGGCGGATATTGTTTTGTTGATTTTGCCTGTTCTGCGCCCTACACAAAGATCGATATGCATCCAGATCTTGAGGGTGCCGATCTGGATGCGATTTTCTTCTCTCCCCATAAATTCCTGGGAGGACCCGGATCATCCGGGGTGATCATTTTCAACCGGGATCTCTATCACCGCAAAGTCCCGGATACACCCGGAGGAGGGACGGTTGACTGGACCAACCCCTGGGGGGAACATAAGTACATCGATGATATCGAAGTTCGGGAAGATGGGGGCACTCCGGCCTTCCTGCAAACCATCAAGGCCGCTATGTGCATCACGCTCAAGGAAGAGATGGGTGAAGACAGGATCCTGGAGAGGGAGCACCACCTTCTAAATATCTTGTGGGAAATCATATCTCCTCTAACCAACCTGCATATTCTCGCCCCCCAGAATAGGGATCGGTTGGCGGTGGTTTCCTTTTATATAGACGACCTCCATTTTAACCTGGGTGTAAAACTTCTCAATGACAAATTTGGCATCCAAACGCGGGGCGGCTGTTCCTGCGCCGGCACGTACGGACATTATCTGTTGAATATCGACCCGAGCCGCTCCCACCAGATCACCGATCTGATCGACAGGGGAGACTATTCTGAAAAACCGGGCTGGATCCGGGTTTCTCTGCATCCTACCATGACAGATCAAGAAGTCACTATGATTGGTGAAAGCATTGTGAAACTGGCACAGAATCACCAACAGTGGAGAGAGGAATACGATTTTGATCCAGCCTGCCTGGAATTGGTTCCCAAAGGGAAAAACCCGGATGAAAAAGTCAAAAAGACGATCACAGATGCCATAAGGAACAACTTTACATCCCATTAGGAGGAAACCTATTCTATAATGAAGAGAGGGAGTATTTGCTCCCTTCAGCAGCTCTGCCGCCATCATTATCCCGGCTGAATGTATTAACTGTGGGGGAAGGAGGCGGTCCTAATGTTCAAGGGAAAATCAATTCCATTTTTATTTCTTATTTTCAGCAGCTTGCTGATCCTAATAATTTCTGGGTGCAGCCCAAGCAAAATCCAACCTACCCCAACACCAACGATTCTGGCAGGAGAGGTAGGACCAGAACAGCTAATGTTAAGCTGCCCTGAAGATGATACCCTGTTCAGTTTATGGTTCAGTCACCTGGAAGTACTTGATATCAATGCTGGTGATGGGGAGACATTCCATCTGGAATACGAGAATATCCCACCGTCATTTTTTGATCTCTGGATCTATGCTGATGGAACTGTCAACAACGATGGCATCTTCCGGGAAGCGCCAATTGGCTATCACGGAACAGCCAATCATCCAGACGACGATGATTGTCCTGTGCAAACCTTCGACGGGGTTAATCAAATCAGGGCTACAATTACCGGCTCATGTTCTAATGATACGGTAAGGATCCATATCGTTGAAGAATGGGTCAATCCGACACTGAATAATGATTGTGTATCTGGCGCAGGTCCGGAGCCTGGTCTGTATTCGGCGCCAGAATTAGATCTAGTGTTTGATCTCAATGATGTTTATCCAGCGGATTATGTTCAGATCCCTGAAGGTGGTCCTTTCTACGCTACCTACGCCTACCATCTCTGGCCAGCAGGATATGAATTGCCTGTTGTTCCTTTAGTGCCTGAAGGGGAATAATATAACAGGAGCTTTAATGCCTTTATCAGAAATTCACTTCCTCCTTACCTACCGCTGCAACTTTGAATGTGAGCACTGTTTTTTATATTGCAGTCCCACTACTCCGGGCACCTTCACCATCCAGCAGGTAGAGCATGTACTTCGGGAAGCCTTGAAGATCGGCACCATCAATATGATCTACTATGAAGGTGGCGAGCCCACCCTTTATTACCCCCTGCTTCTGGAAAGCATAAAAAGAGCTCATCAAAAAGGCTTTCAGGTCGGTATAGTCTCCAATGCTTATGGCGCTCTGGCGGAAGAAGATGCCTATCTCTGGTTGGGGCCCCTGGCAGATGCTGGGTTGTCGGTTCTATCAGTTAGCGATGATACTTTCCACTACGGGGATGATCGTGACAATCCTGCCCTGATAGCCCGCAAGGTTGGTGATCAATTGAAATTAGACGCATTCCCGATCTGCATCGATCCTCCTGAAGTGATAGCACCTGCGCCAGGGGAGAAGGGGCGCTCACTGATTGGCGGGGGTGCCAAATTCCGCGGCCGGGCAGCAGATACACTTACCGGAGGGCTGCCCACCAGGCCCTGGCGTGAACTGAAGGAATGCCCCTATGAAGACCTGGTATCCCCTTCCCGGGTGCATGTCGATTCTTACGGCAATATTCAAATCTGCCAGGGTATCAGCATTGGCAACTTCTGGGAAAAACCGCTTTCAGAGATCCTAAAAGAATACAGTCCGGATCAACATCCAATCTGCGGCCCCCTGATCCGTAAGGGTCCGGCTGGTTTAATTGAAGAATTAGAACTGGATTCAGCAGCTGAATATGTGGATGAATGTCACGCCTGTTTTAACATCCGACGTGGGTTAGTGGATGAATACCCTGATATACTGGCCCCAAGACAAGTATATGGAGGATAATTAAAGAAAATTATCAAGGAGCATCAAAAGTGAGAAGCCTGGTAGTGTACGATTCCCAGTTTGGCAATACCAAATTGGTCGCTGAAACAATCGGTTCAGCCTTAGAAACATCTGGAAGGGTCTTGGTTATGCCCGTTTCTGATGTTCAACCTGGTGATATATTTGGAATAAATTTCCTGGTGGTTGGTTCCCCAACGCAGGGATTTACCGCCACTCCCGCGATTAAAAACTGGATCAAGATCATTCCCAGGGGAGGGCTGGAAGGTATCAAAGCAGCTGCATTTGATACACGCTTCACCGAAGATGAGATCAATAAAGTAAAGATATTGGCCTTTTTAGTCAATATATTCGGATATGCTGCCAAACCGATCTCTGACAGACTGGAGAAAAAAGGAGCAGAAATCGTTCTGCCGCCGGAAGGTTTTTACGTAGCTGAAACGGAAGGTCCCTTATTGGAAAAAGAATTGGAGCGGGCAGCGGAGTGGATCAAGGGGATTTAGATCAAATATAACAAGGGACGAAGTCCTTTTGAAGGACTTCGTCCCTAGAATCACATTACTTCGGCTTGATGATCAAACCGGAACGTTTTTTACCGTTGGCAATCACTGTCAGCGGTTTTTTAGTCCGGATATGGCGGAAATAGGTTGTCTCCTGAACAGGTTTGATGGCTTGAAGCCAATCCCAATCCAGGAAATCCGATTTGGAATTGTATTTGACATAAAAGTAGGGTATGCCGGCTGAAGATATGTTATGGAAGAAGTGGCTACCCTGGGAATGATCCACCTGGAAATCCTTCAGATCAACTTCCATGATCACCCTCGCCCCATTAATATCTGACCAGACAACCGGAATACCCAGGTGCCGTTCGCAGGTCCCCCATCGGCCAGGACCGATAAGGATATAAGGGCTGCCTTCTTCAACCAGCTTTCGGTTGAGAGTCATGATCTCGTCCACCATCTCAACGGTTTGGGTGAGATCAAAATCACCCGGTTTAACATAAATAATATCTTGTATATCCGTAATCGACCGATAGCCCGACACTACTGATGAGGAGACCAATAAATCTTCAGCCGGAAGATCAAGATCCTCGATCATCAATGATTCTTCATGCTCCAGGAATGGCCGCAGCTGGAGCAGGCGGAAAATTGACTTTTCGCCTTTCTGCGGGGAAAAATTGCCAGCATATTCCACTTCAACCGGGCACCCCATGGCTTTTTCACCCAGTTGTAATACGCGGTTGATGATCTCTGCCAGGGGGAAGGTGCCGTATTTCAGCTGACGGTTAAAAGTCACTACCGGGGAGCCTGCTTTTTCATCCCAGAAGCCGCTAGTCAGTCGTCCACCCTGGGGGTCATAGGTATCAGCAATCTCTGCCAGGGTCTGATCCTCTATCGCTTCCCGCAAAGAGCAGCTTTCCAGAAAACTGTACTCTCCCCGCTCAATGTTAATATTTTCATCCTGTGATAAACGAACAGCAAAGAATGATCTCTGGCTGGATTTGATCTCCTCTTCTACACTGGCAAAGATATTCACCTGGGGGCGTTTGGGACTGAAGCGGCGCGATAGGCCGCCGTCCACAACCGTTTTTCCCAGACCAAGGGCCGCGAAGGCGATCCGGTCCTCAGGTTGAAGGTGTTTTCCCAGCGGATAATAATTATAAGACGCTGCTGTTCCCGAAAAATCCGGGTAATAACGCTCTCCATGTTTTTGGCCCACTACCTCCTGGATCACGACAGCCATGCGGGATTCACCCAGGGATATACCCAGTGTTTCTGCATAAGAGCGGGCTAATTTCATGTATGTGGAAGCGTATACAAGCTTAATTGCTGAAACTATTTGATTTATCCGCGCTTCCAGGTTCGGGTGGCTGTTAGGTAGCATATAGGTGGAAAAGACGCCAGCAAAAGGCTGGAACAGAGAATCCTCAAAAATGCTGGATGATCGCACAGCCAGAGGATTTACCTGGTCACTGTAAATAAAACGCAGATCCTCCCATAACTCACCTGGAAGATTGCTCTGCAGGAAACGTTCCTTGATCTCAATATCCTCATGTTCTGTAGCAACATATTCATACAGGTTATTATCCAGCATGAACTGGTCAAACTCCTCTGTCCCGATCACCACAGTCTGTGGCACTTGAATATCTACCTCAGGGAATTCCTTGCGGAAACCGGCATTATAAGATGATCGTAAAAAAAGAAGAAAAGCCAGCCCCCTGCCCTTCCCACCCAGTGAACCCGGGCGGAGGCGGATAAAACGGGATTGGGCATGATAATTATCCCGGTCAAAATCCACGATTATGCCCATGCGTTCCTGCAGGATGTCATCCACCGAGCTGATGATCAGCTGGCGTAAATCTTCCTTATTCTCAAATTCCGATACTTTTACGGGTTTTACCTGACGGGCAACAGCAAATTCACCCCTGGCAGCCAGCCAGCCGGAAAAATGATCGTTCTGGGCATGGTAAACAAAAGATTCCAGGGGTATCTTTCGCAGTTGATCACGTAGTTCATAGAGGGTATCTGCCATACCCACGATGCTGTCGTCCGGCATACGGAAGGTGAAACAACCAAACCCCATATAATTCAGCAGGAAAGTCCTTAACTCCTGCAGGAGAGAATGCGAATTTTTGTTCACAAAGAACCCGTGCAGTTCTTCAGCTTCCTTCCGGTTCTTTTCATTACTGGACTGGAACATGATTGGCAGCGTAGGCGCTTGCTTCCGGATCCTGCGAACCAGATCAAACCCCGCCTCATCCTCCAGCTGGCCCTTCCTGGGGAATCGGATATCCGTGATCATTCCCAGTAGATGGTCTTCATACTTTTGATACATCTCCCAGGCTTTTTCATAGTTGCTGGCGAGCAAGATCTTTGGTCGGGATCTCATTTGCAGCAAAGACATATAATCATTGGCGCCCTCGGATATCAGACGCTGGGTTTGCTGCATGATCTCGGAATAAAGGACCGGGAGATACAGGGAATAAAAGCGAATAGAATCTTCAACCACAATGATTACCCGGGTATCAGCGGTAATGATATCTGCGTCCACATTCAGGCGGTCTTCCAACAGTTTGATAATTGCAACAAAAACCGTGGAATTTCCGTTCCAGACAAATGTGTGATCGATATTGCTGTTTGCCAGAGCTTTGGCAGGAAGGTACTGCAGCTCTGATGAGTTATTCAGAAGAAGGACAACCGGGATATCCTGAATAGCTTTGACCTGGTCTGCAAACAAGAGGGGATTGATCTCGCCCAGGCGCCTCATTGTGATCACCAGGTCGAATTTACGTTCCTTGAGCAGGCCCAGTGCCTGTTTGACAGAAGTTGCCCGAAAAATATGCGGTAAGGTGCGCAGGTTGAGGTTATGGAACTCCTCAAAGATCTGATCCGAAAGCCGGGCATCTTCCTCAATGATAAAGGAGTCATAAATACTGGAAACCAAAAGGACTTCGTTGATGCGGTTTTGCATCAAGTACCGATAGGTCTGGTATTTGGGACTGTATTCCAGCTGATAACCATCTACTGGGTTTTTATCGTTTGGTTCCATATGAAAAAGATTATATCGTATGTATAGGATGCGTGATCCTAAGTACAACATAAATCAATACTACATAGAAAGTAACTTGATGATCTACTATCCCAAGGATCACGCATCCTTATCAAGACTTTACAAAACCTCCACGGGATCTAAATATTCTCTTAAGACCCACCCCTTATCTTAAAAGGGGATCCATCCAGCATCTCAACGGTCTGCTGGAAACCCACAGACAAATCTCGGAAAGGAGGTGTGTATCCACCCTAACGCAGGATGCGGGATCCCAACCGCAGACAGGAAACTGTTTCCTTCGAGGAAACAGTTTCCTCACTTAAAGTTAACCAAATCTCCACACACCCTTAACAATTTCTAAACAACCTCCCGATATACTGAGGCTGGATCCCTTGCATAAGACCGTTGTCTTAGAAGACTCACAAGGAGACAAAAAAAATGAAACCGATTATTAAATACACTTTGATTGGATTGTTAGTAGTTGCAGTGGCAGGAATATCTGTGGTGGGTGTTGCTTACGCACAGAGTGATGACCCGCGGGGACGTGAATCCCTGGCTGAATTACTGGGTCTGACCGTCGAGACACTTCAAGACCAGATCCAGGATGGAAAAACCATCCAGGAGCTGGCAGATGAAGCCGGGGTGGATCTGGAAGCCTATCGTGAAAATATGCAGCAGACCAGGCAGGTAAATATGCAAACCAGGATCGAAGAAGCCCTCGCCAATGGGGACATATCCCAGGATCAGGCAGACTGGCTTCTGGAAGGTCTTGAAAAAGGATATTTGGATGGTCCATTATTTGATCTTGGTGGAAGGGCAGCTGGAGAGTTCGGCGGCCGCCCAGGTTTTGATGGAGAAAGGCCTTCCGGTATGCGTGGTGGAAAACCACCAGCTGATCAGCAAAAATAAACCTTGAGATCCATTTCTCTTCTCCTCACCGAGAGCCGGACAGCCGCAAGAAGTCCGGCTCTCTCAAGATTAGTCATGATACAGGTATAATTCTTAAAGTTATTCAGGAAGAGGTACTATGGCAAAAAAGATTTTGGTTGTCGATGATAATCCCGATATTCGGGAGATGTTAAAGGCTTATTTAACCGGAGAAGGTTTTCAGGTTTTAACTGCGGAAAATGGTCAAAAAGCCCTATTTGTGGCCCGGGAAGATAAACCGGACTGCATCGTTTTGGACATGATGATGCCGGAAATGGGCGGCAGTGATTTTATCCGTATTTACACCATGGAATCTGATACTCCCATCCTGGTTTTAACAGCAAAGGTTGAGGAAACAGATAAAGTTCTTGGCCTGGAGCTGGGCGCCGATGATTATGTCACCAAGCCCTTCAGTTTGCGGGAATTGACAGCCCGAATAAATGCGCTTTTGCGCCGGACAAGTAAAGGCCAACCCAAAACCGAGATCCTCCGGGCAGCAGATATCAGCCTGGATATCGTTGGTCATATTGTTGAGATCAAGGAACAGCCAGTGGAATTAACCCCTTCCGAATTCGATCTTCTGGCCGCCATGATGGCTGCTCCGGGCAGATCCTTCAGTCGGGCGGAGCTGCTGGAGAGCCTGGGTGAAACCACTTTCCTGGAAGGTTATGAACGCACAGTCGATGTGCATATCCACAACCTGCGGGAAAAGATCGAACCTGATCCTTCTGATCCTATCTATATCCAAACAGTGTATGGAACCGGTTACCGCTTTGCCAGGGAAAGGAAATAACCGATGATACGTTCCCTCAGTGCTAAAATCACCCTGGTGCTGGTTGTGGTCAGTATTATCGGGGCTTTATTCACCTCGTTTTTTATCCAGAACAGAACCCAGGAAGCATTTGACGATTTTATTAGAGGCCAGGACCAACAAGTCCTGGTTGAAGCATTGACTGAATATTACTCCTCCACTGGAAGCTGGAAAGATGCCCACATTCCTTTCCAAAAAGTATTTCCCATCCCCCAGCACAATAATCAAGCTGGCAACCCACAAGGCAATCAATCCAATAATAACATTCCATTTATCTTAACCTCTACCTCAGGTGAGATCCTGGATACAAGTCCAGGGCCTGGAGGACCGAAACCAGGCGCCGCAATTCCGATGAATGATGTCGAAAAGGGCATTCCTCTTCAAGTTGATGGTGAAATTGTTGGCTGGCTGGTCCCGGCGGCTTTTCAGGGGCCAAGAAATAATATTCAACAGAATTTCCTCGGGACTGTGCAGCAGGGTTTGATCATCAGCTCTCTGGTGACTCTATTGATCGCCCTCATTCTGGGAGGTTTCTTGATCCAATCCTTCACACGCCCGATCCGCAAACTCGCCAACGCGACTGAAAAGGTTGCCAGCGGCGAGCTGGGTTACCAGGTGGATATCCAATCCAAAGACGAACTGGGAAAATTGGCATCCTCATTTAACAGCATGAGCGCAGACCTTGAAAAATCTGATCTGGCCAGAAAACAGATGACCGCGGATATTGCCCACGATCTACGTACACCTCTCACCATTATGCAGGGCTATACTGAAGCCATGAGCGATGGAAAAATGGACGGCTCCCCGGAGATCTACGAAGTGATGCACCAGCAAGCCCAGCACCTGAATTATTTGATAGACGATCTAAAAACCCTGAGTCTACTCGATTCAGAAGAATTGTCATTCCAGATCCAAAATATCGATCCCGACTTTATCCTGCAGCAGGTTGAATCTGCCTTTTCACCGCTTGCCAGTGAAAAAGGAATCTTGTTCATCCTGAACAGTAATCACAGTTTACTCCGCGTGAATCTGGATCCTGATCGTCTGACTCAGATCCTCGGCAACTTGATCAATAATGCCATTCAGGTTTTATCCCCAGGCGGGAAAATTGAGGTTTCAGCTGTTCAGACAGCGAATAATCTGACCCTGCAGGTTGCAGATGATGGCCCAGGCATTTCGGATGATGATCTTCCCTACATTTTTGATCGATCCTTCAGGGTGGATAAATCAAGGGCAGCTGGAAATGGTTCTTCGGGTCTGGGCCTGTCAATTACCAAAAAGCTTGTAGAAGCCCAGGGCGGCATCATTTCTGTTGAGAGCAAGATCGGAGCTGGAACAACATTCCAGGTAGAATTCCCGATCACATAACCCTCGTCCACTTAAAAATCACTATCCCTAAAAAGATAAAACTGATAAGATATTTCCCTGGTAGACCAGAGATCGCCCTACCCCTGGCAGCCCCAGTCTGCAAAAAAACGGGAAGGAGACAATTATGAAAAACAATACCATTTCAGTTCTACTCATCATTACGATCACAGGAATCGCTTTGTTCAGCACTGCTTGTGGAAACCGACTGGATGAAGCGGAGTTTTTAGAGGCCCTGGACACTGCTGTGGCAGCCACAGACATGGCCCAGGCTGCAGAATTACAGGCTACCCAAGACGCAAAAGCGGCGTTTACACCAACAGAAACACCTGCGCCTACCAGCACCCTTACACTAACACCAGAACCGTCCAGCACCCCAACACCTGTCGCTGGAAATTTTGAACCGATCACTGTGGCAGTTTCTCTGGATACTAACTGCCGCTCAGGACCAGGAAAAGTATATCCCTATCTTGCCGGTTTTTTCGTAGGTGATGAGTCAACAGTTTATGGAATCGATCCTTCCGGCGCCTGGTTGTACATAGCCAATCCGGAAGTGGATGACGAATTCTGCTGGATCTGGGGTTTTTACGCTGAGACATCCGGGGATACAGAACCGCTGCCGATCTTTACACCCGGCCCCACCCCTAATACAGTCCCTGAATTCAGAGCGGAATATCGTGAGCTTGAAACCTGTGCTGGTGCCTGGCGGGTGGAATTCACTATAGAGAATACTGGTCCGGTAACCATTGAGTCAATTTCTGTCCATGTACTGGATACTGTAACTGACGAACAGACTGGTGTATCCGAAATGAATTCATTCATGGCAGCAGGAGGATGTGACCTGGCCGCAAATGAGGATCTTCTATTCCCTGGTGAGTCTGGCTTTACGATCAGCTTTGACCTGAGTGAAGATCCCACTGATCATTATTCCTATGCCACCATCACGGCCTGCACCCAGGAAGATCTGGGCGGAAACTGCACTGTCAGTGAATTTGCCTTCACTCCCTAATAAAAAAAGGGATTGAGTCCTTTGAAAGGACTCAATCCCTCGACTATTGATACCAGCTCCCGGCGTTTTTGAAACTCCGGGAGCTAATTTTTTTAATTTACTCCACTATCACCTTATCACTGCCGCTGCGGCCAAAGACTTCGGGGGAATACATTTCCTCAGCCTTGGCGGGCGGAACTACAAAAGTTCCCGGGGTTGTAGCTCGGGCTACGTAGGTATATTCGAAGACACCGTCCCACAGCAATGAAGTGAAGGCCTCCGCCCGTTCATCACGCATATTCTGGTGTTCATACCAGGGTCCCCACCACCACCACCATCCATAGCTGGAATCTGAGCTGTCTGGATCCTGGGGGATGCTGCCTGAAACCGCCAGCGCAGGATTAATGATCTCCAAACCAGCGGGAAGTGGATCCACCAGGGCCACATGGTAACGTCGGTTATCCGCAATCATCGTGATCCGGACCCTCACCCGCGCTCCAGCTTTGATCACCCAGGTGCCATCCTCTAACCTTTTGACATCCTCAGGATCATCAACTGCTTCATACTCACGCTGAACTACGAATCCCATCTCCAGCGGATCCAGCTGTAGATCTGTCGGGGCGTATTTCAAACCCAACCGATAATAGAGTCTTCCAGGACCTTCTTTGCTGATGAGCAAATCCTGCTGCTCCTGGTCAGTATCCACCAGGTAGCTCATAGGAATTTCAGTCAGGTGTCGATCGGTGCTGTAACCAACATATTCATCTTCCCCGGCATAGGTATCTCCCAGCCAGATCCGGGCTACAAAATCCGGTTCGACAGATTCGTAGGTATTGAAGTAGCGGTCCAAAGCCAAAAGCACAAAAACATTTTCCTGCGTGCTGCTCCAGTGGCCCCGTTTCCGGTGCGCCAGGAGTCCAGTAACTAATTTGGGAATCAGGTCGCTGTCTGGATCATCCGCGATCATCGTATCAAGCATTACTGCGTCAGTTTTGCGATTTGAACTCAGCAGCAGATAGGTCTGATCATCGTAGTAGGTGGTAAAGTTGGCTGCCCCGGGGGTTTCCACGACACGATTGGCCACCCAGGTCCGGATTTCCTCCAACTCTCCCAATGAACCGGCATCATCTACCAACACCTGCCAGATCCAGCCGATTCCAGCCATGGAAATATGGTCAAATCCAGAGCGATGATACAGATCCCGGGCTTTAGCCGGATCGGGGTCATCCATCAGGTCCCGGACATAAAGAGCATAGGCGCTGAGTGTATTGCGAGTGTACTCGCTATACCAGTAGGGATAGTAATTCTCGATATAGCGCAGGTATTCCAAAGTTGAATTCCACATATCATCCGAGACTTCGAACCCTTTCTGTCGGGCCCGGGCCAGTGAATGCGCTACATGGATGGTATTGTAGGGGATAGATTCCTGTCCCCGGCGCCAATACGGGAAGCCGCCATCATAGTTCTGGATAATGCCCAGCATTTCCAGATCTCTGTCCACCCGATCTTCCATTTCCTGGGGAGATGGCATGCCATCTGCATCAAAAGCAGTCAGTACGTCCCGCAGAGCGGCAATGCCCAGGATGCGGGATGCCATCTGTTCTGAACATTCATAGGGATATGAATATAGATACATCAAAGCATCTGTTAAAGCTTGTAAAGCGGTGGATGAGGTATTGATCTCCAATCCACCAAACTGTGAAAATACATCTTCCGGTCTGGCAATTGGCTGGATGACAGCACCCTCATCAAGCACACCGTAGGTCGCGAATGCTTCTGTTGTCGCAGGTGTGTAGACCGGCATTTCACCGGCAGCGGCGTCAGCGTATTCACCTGAAGTCGCCGCTACGCGGAATTTTGCAGTTCCAGCCATCTCAGCTGACATCGGGAATCGCACCTCAATGCGGTCATTGGCCGGGATCCTGACTCTCATTCCCATATCACCATCCAGCTCAAGGTTGCTGGACTGGATGATCACCTCAGCTTCCATTAACTCATCGGTCTGGTTTTGAAGCACAATCGGCATTTCAAACTGATCTCCAAAATTCAGGAACCTGGGAGCCGAGGGCCTAACCATCAGAGGCAGCCGGGCCGTAATGCTGGACTCTCCTGAGCCATACTGGGTGCCGCTGTCATCTACCGCAACCACCATGACCCGGTAGCGGGTCAGGTTATCCGGCAGACTGATTTTCACCACCGCTTTTCCATTGCTATTCGTTTTTACTTCAGGCGCAAAGGTTGCCAGGGGGTTAAAATCAATCCTGATCTGAATCGCCTCTCCACCCGGTTGAACCTCATTTGCCCCCAATCCCTTGGCCTCCATATCTGCATCTGCCATTTCCATGGCAGGCGCCGCAGCCAGGGCTTCTTCCATCACTTCCCCTTCAAAGGTCATTGTCGATTGGGGCATGGCCCGGATCTCATCAGCAGCTTGGTTCAACAGCGCTCCCGGATTGGCCAGCAGGATGCTGGAGCGAGTATAGTAGCTGCTGGTATCCGCCGGTCGGGTTGCGTAAAAGACCGACAGCGGATCAGCCAACTGGTAGTTGGTCAAACCCAGGATGGCCTCATCCACAACCACCACCGCCAGCTCAACACCGGAGAGCGGTTCGCCGGAAGAATCCCGGACTGTGACATCCAGCCAGGTGTCTTCCCCAGGCTGCAGCTTTTCTTCCCGGGGTTCAACCAAAAGATCCAGGGTCCTCTTGTAAGGTGGGATGGACAGATTGATCTGTCCGGCCGCAAATGCAGGCCTCGGAGGAGCGCCTTCCAACGCTTCTCCCTGGTCATCAGTCCTGGCAGTTGATCCAACCAGGTCCACTTTTACATACAGATTCGGGATATATTTCTCCTCGATCGGGATCCGCAGGGTATGGCTGCTGCCATCTATCGTGAAACTTTCTGTTGAGATGATGCCATTGCGGCTGATCGTCAACAAACCTTCCGCATTGCTGAAAGGTGCCTGAACCAGGATCTCAGCCACATCTCCTGGCTGATAGATCTCCTGATCCGGGATCAGGTTGACTTGCTCCTGCTCCACATCACGGGAAGGCGGACGCTCTCCGCCGCTGACCCAACGGGTCATTCGGCTCTGATTTATCCTGCCCTCAGAATCCATCACCACCGCGGTGATCTGGTAGCGTCCACCCCGGGGAGTCTCAAACTCACAGCTGACAGGTTCTTCAGTCGAACCAACCACACATTCCTGGATATCAACCGGCACTTCCTGCCAGCGTCCATCCTGGTATTTCCATTCCAGACGGGCTGCTTCAACATTGATCGGTCGATCCGTGACAGGGTTGCCGTCCAGATCGGTCACGATCAAATCCAGTTCCAATGGATCCCCCATCTCAACAAAGTAGCGCTCTGTTCGCATGCCGACGTAAAGATCTGCCGGGTGAACTGTCAGGCTGGTTGATCCTGTCCAGGCCTGGCGGTTGACATCAAAGACAGTCCCTTCCGCGACCACGCTGTAGGGCCGGGGAGATTCCATCGATTCAAAATCCATTCTCAAGTAATGATTCCCGGAGGCATCAGTGACACCGCTGAAGCTGGTTCCCTCTGTTCCGGAATTGTCATTATAGTAATAATCATAAAACCACCAGGGGGTCCAATAACCAAAACTGAAATCAGACCAATTAGGGGGTTGATAGTTGGTTGGCGTGGACATAACATACCAGTTGGTATCCGCATTGGGCAGTGGTCCGCCGGCATAATACTTGGCTTCCACAGCCAAAACAGCATGATCCCCAACATAGTACGGGCCTGTGGTCTCATTGCGAGCGCTGACCTCAAACTCAGGCCGTCGGAATTCTTGGACCTGGATCTGGTGATAGTAATTGTTGTAGGAAATCCCGGACATTGAACCGACAGGATTGATGATCACCTGGGTATATCCCAGGTTGGCATTTTCCGGCAGCGTAAAGTGGAAGTCAAATCCACCCAGGGAATTGACATCCGCCTGGCCAGTCGCCAGCTCATTACCCTGGGATCCAATGACCTGGTAAGAAACCTGGCTGACCTGATTTCCAACCAGCTCAACATCCCCGGACTGATCGGTCCCGATCCTGCGCATCCAACCCTTCAAATAAACTTCTTCTCCAGGTTTATACATCTGGCGGTCGTCGAAGACATACCAGCGCAGCTCATCCACCAGAGAACGCCTGCTCCAGCCGCTTTCGCTCCAGTAATAGGACGATGGCGGCAAAAATGCCAGGTCGTCTCCCTTCTCTGCGACCAGGTACGGAATGTCTGCATAGGGAAGATCAAATTTGGTCACACCATTTTGGTCTGTCGTCCCAATTACAGTGTCTGTTCCTGGTTTGATTTTCACGTTATCTATCGGGGCTCCAGTCAGCAGATCCGTAGCCCAGACCACCATTTCAGTGTGGTCCACAAATGCATCCAGGCCGATATCTGTTATCTGAACCCAGACATTAACATGCTCCCAGTAGCGTTCCTCCTCGAATAACCCTTTGGGTGGTTTGGCAATCACGATGAATTGCCCACTGTCCCCGTCCAGGTGCTCAGCTAGTGGAATATAAACCTCGGTTAGTTTGTCCGCTGGGGATTCAATTTGCACTGTATCATCATAAACTTTCTTACCTGGAGGCGAGAGCAAAAGATCCGTCCGTTGATAATCTCGCAGATACTGCAGAAAATCCGGCCAGTCAGATGGTTCTACTTTGTAGATCTCAACTTTCAGCTTGTTGTAGTTGATCGTGTAGAGAGACAGAGCCGGGTCCCGGTCGGCCGGATCCATGGTGATAAAGATCTCATCCGGTCCGAACAAAACCGGATCTGCAGAACCGATCTTGAATTTCAGTCTTTCGTTTTCCCCCAGGGTCTGACCAAATTGATCTTTGATCGAACTATCCACTGTAACCCAGTAGGTTGTCCTGCCCTGCGTATTTCCCTGGATATTGATGGTATTTCCATAAATATTCACGGTTGCGTTGGGAAGTTCAGGTTCAATGGTCACCATACTGCCATCGTAAGCATCCAGATCGATGGGGTTGTTAAAGCGAATATATAAAGGGGTCAACGGCCGGCAGGGTTCATCACCCCAGGAACAGCCGTGTTCATCAATTTTTAAAGGCGCATAAGTTGAAAAGGAAAAACTCTGGTCATAATCTGTCACCAGAGGACCTTCTGCGGAAGGAGTACCGGCTTTGATTACAACAGATATGCCAGTATCGGCCGGCAGCGGCTCAAGCGCCCTGAAAGCCAGCCAGCGGCCATCCTCAGCATAGTCGACTCGACTGCTGACATATTCATCCGCCTGGATCTCTTCCTCGCTGGCCAATTTGATCTGCACCGGAAGATTGCCGGCTGTGACCTGGATGTGATCGATAACAGCGGATGGGTCTATGCGCTGATCAAAGGAGATAAAAAACAACGGTTCCAGCGGTTGGGGTCCATAAGAAGGATAATATTCCGCCATACTGGGCGCTGGTGTTGAAAAACGGAACTGCACCGTATCCTGAAGGGTTTTTCCCACAGCGGATTCTACGCCTGCGGGGATGGTTACCAGGTATTCGGTGGCCATCGGCAAACGGTCGTACAGATCAGAATCCGAAAGGAAATTCAGCGTCCTGGTTCCCAACCAGCGCCAGGATCCTGGGATCAAAGGTGTAACCTGCACCGGCACATCCTCTTCAGCCAGAGCTTCCAGGGTATTCAACGCAATCATAGGCTGGTTGAAAGTAACGCTTATAAAAGGAGCAATGGCCACCTCGCCATCTGGGGCATACCTTAAGACTTCCAGTTCCTCCCCAAAAACCGGTTGAGGTTTTGAAAGATCAATTGAGCTCGGAAAAGTGTCCGGGATAGTATTACCGGTCAGCGGGGGTCTTAAGATCTGCTCCGGGAGGCGAAAATCCACTTCCAGGCCTTGATCTTCCACCCAGGGCGCCAGGCGGGCCAGGATGGATTCGATCTCTTCTTCCGTTAACGGCAACCCTCTAACTGGGACCAATCTCTCAATAACCGATGGCACTTCCTGGCCATCACTTAAAAGAATCGATAATCCCGATCCACCATCACCATTCATTGCAGGTCCTCCCTGTTCAACGGTGCTGTTTTCAGTTTGATCAACAGGAATTGGCTGGGGAGTTACAGGGCCATTTTGCCCTCTACCCGGCAGAGTACAAGCCAGGGTATTTCCAACCAGCATGATCACCGCCAAGCTGATCATCACAATACGTCTGATAACTACAACTCTCTTTCTCATCGGTATGCTCCTCTTCGACTCTGGATTTATGCCATTTCAAACATCCAATAGACGAAAATTCCCCTCTAAAAGTTCCCGGCTGTTTAATCTTAATCTACTTGAAAAGCCGTCAGGTAAGTTTGAAGTATTTCCTCTGCCTGCTGAAGATCCGCATAAGCCATCACCGAGAGCAAAGGATCAGGATTGCCACTGATCATCTTCGTTACCACAATCCCTTCTTTATATAAACACAACACTGGCATATCAAGACTAAGCGCATAACCGATCTCGTACCCTACACCATGGGAAGGAGTGCTGACTTCAGCGACAAGTATGTCACTATCCTGGATCCAGTTGACATCCCGTTGATAAATTTCCAGGGGTGCCTTCTGATCGTCAATCTCCTCAATGCCGGTCTCCGCAATATGTGCGGTTGGGACGTCTATCCCCATCCCTAGCATCACACCCACCAGGTACTGATAGGCCTTTTCGTCCTTCCTCCCGCCGCTGATAGAACAAGCAAAATATACCTTCATATCTCCTACCTCTCCCAATAATCTTCAATACCCATAGATTCATCAAAATTGGATATGTTATACTCGGATTTGTCGGATACAACTGATTATATTGAATTGTACCCTTGGATCAATATGGGTGGATTAGAAATTCGGAACATCAAAAAAAGCTTTGAGGGCACTGAGGTCCTGCAAGGGATCTCATTCCAACAGGCAAAAGGAGAAATCCTGGCTATGCTGGGTCCCAGCGGCAGCGGGAAGACCACACTGCTGGAAATCATTGCCGGCCTGGCTGAACCTGATCAGGGAGATATTCTCTGGGATGGAGAATCTCTGCTGGGCACCCCTGCTCACTTGCGGAATTTTGGATTGATGTTTCAGGAATATGTGCTCTTTCCCCATAAAAATGTGGAAGCGAATGTTGCCTTCGGCCTGAAAATGGTTGGAACTGACCGGGAAATTACAGCAAAACGTGTAAAAGAGGTTCTACAACTGGTTGGTTTAGAAGGTTTGGAAGATCGGGATCCCTCAACTCTTTCCGGTGGTGAACAGCAGAGGATTGCATTGGCAAGATCCCTGGCGCCAGAACCCCGCCTGGTGATGCTTGACGAACCGCTCGGCGCCCTGGACAGGAGCATCAGGGAGAGGCTGGTTGAAGAACTTCGCGAAATCCTAAAAAGCGCATCCCAGACTGCCCTTTACGTTACCCATGATCAGGAAGAAGCTTTCCGCATCGCTGACAGAGTAGTGATCCTTGGATATGGCAAGGCCGCCCAGATCGGCACTCCCCGCGAGATCTACCATCAGCCCAACTCGCCCTATATCGCCCGATTCCTTGGTATGAACAACCTGATAGAAGGAGAAGCCCAACCAAATAATTCGGGCTCTCTCCTGAAAACGGATATTGGAAACTGGCAGATCAAAGGATCTCATCAGGGAAAGGGCTTGATCTTGATCCGGCCGGATCAAGCTGATATCGGGACCAAGGCCAAAGAGGGATCAACCGTACTGAGGGGCAAGCTGATCAGCAGTTCGTTCAGTGGTTCCGCAATGCATCTGAAGATCGATGTGGAAAATATTCAGCTTGCTTTTTCCTGCACAGATTGCGCGGTGGAAATCCCCCAACCGGGAGAATCGATCCAGATCTCTTTTTCCCCCGATAAAGCCCTGCAATTCTTTCTGAACTAATCGGTTATAGAATCACTTTTCTCCCTGCGCCTGATAGCAATAATCATCAGCACAATAGCTGCGCCAATGAAGAGCATGCCCACGATCAGAGGGAATGATGGGGAGGTAGGCTCAGGCGATGATTCTTCAGTTATAGCAATAACAGGCGTTGGGGATGCAGTCGCTGAGATCTCGGGAAGTGTTGAAGTTAAGCTTTCGGGGATCATATCCACTTCGAACAATCCCTTTTCAAGCGCTCCTTCATAATCCCAAACCAGCTGCTCATTCTCAGGAAATAATTCAAGTGCCTCATTAAACATTTCTTCTAATCGACTCCCCCCTATCAATTGAGGATACTCACTGAAATAATGCAGCGCCGAGATGTATCGGTGATCATCAGGCGGTGAAAGTTCTAGAACTTTGAGATAGGAATTGCTGATCATTTTTATAATTCTGTCCATCTCAGTGAAGGAGTCGACGAGTCCTTCACGTTCAGCCCATTCTCGAGTCAGCTTCCAATTATAAAGTCCATCAACCAGTTCATCATGAGCTTCCCAATCATCAGGATTATCTTCCAGTGTTATTAATGAGTCATGGATTGCAAACCAGCTATTTGGTGGGAGGGGACTAAAATTGATATTGTCATCTTCTGAGGGCTCAAGATTTTCGAAGACCCATACAATACTATCGGAATTGACAGTATAACCGCCGGGTTGAGCATAAAACACATCCCCAATACCCAGAAGATTATCCAATTCCTGAAGCGAGTATGGTGTATTGATCGTGATTTCTGCCTTCTCGATCACACCCAGCCAACCTGCTCCCGTTTCGAGAATATAGGTGAAGTTATAATGGGGAGGTATAAGACGATTTGGCGGGACACGATATGATACCTGGATCGTAATTGGCGTACCTGCTGGGAATCTTACCATCCAGTGGGCCCAGATTAGATTCCACTCATCACTTTTTTCAATAGTGATGTCCACCTTCTCATCTTCAACCCAGGCCTGAAAATCACGCGCCTGGATGATCTTTATTCCCTTGCTGTTGGGAAACTTTTCACCATAAGGGAACCAAACATCGATCTCTTCATCCTCCGTACCGTTATTCCGCATCTGGAAAATTGCCGAAATTAATGCAGTGTCAGTTTCCTTAAGGACAGTGATCTCAACTTCTTCAGAGACCATCTGGACGTTTGTGATAAGGTCACCAGGTGACAGGGAAGATCCCGGCTGGGCAGGTGGAATTCCCACATCCGCCCTGACGTCATCCTGGTGAATTGCTGTTAATAAAAGGAGTAATGGGATAATAAGCAGCCTAAGGCGATTTTTCCACTGGGCCATCATTCCCTCCTACGCAAGGTGTTTGATCTCTCAGCAACTTAATCCATTAATTTGATGGAAACAACTACCAGGGCTAAACAGTTATAACTTTATTATAGAACCAAAACTAGTAATCGAGGAAACCGCTCCAGGTACCTGTGAATGTAAAACGAACCAGGTCTATCAGCGCGATTTGTAATAACGCAGAGGATAATCCTGCTATCCCCCACCAACCCAGTTCATTCCAGTTTTTAAAGGAATTTTCCTTTTTCCTGACCAGGATCCAGATCACACTATAGAGGACAGTCAACAGGATTAATAAGCCTGCGGTGCTGAGCAAAATCAGTGGATAGGTAAGAAGCGGGTTACCAGTCAAGATCACTAAACCTATTCCAAGCGCTCCTCCCAGAAGGATCAGCCACTCCCAGAATTTCTGAATCACTGGTAAGGTTGAGATCTCCGACCAGACAGTTTGCCCGGCCAGAGGGAACAATACTGAGCTGATCACAATCCCAAAACCAAGGCCAGTGAATAAGCGCAGCGTATTATCAGGTTGATAGAGGGAGAGGTGTTCCAAACCCGGGTAAAGGTGGATCACTGAATTCACGCCATCAAACAGATAAAGAAGGAACAGAACGATCAACAAAACAAGGGCACCAGGTGGGGGAAAACCAGCCCTCTTTTTTGCCCGGATCAATTGATAGACAAAACCCCAGATAAAATCCAAGGTACTGTCCCGTACAGCGGGCACAGAGAGAAAATGGCCTTTCACCAAAATAATGGGAATGGGATCCAATCCGATGACAGACTGCATAAGCAAGGGCATCAGATTTTCCCATCAAACCTGGAGGTGTGTTGACTAACCAGGTTAAAGTCAGCCCTCCTAAGAATAAGACCAGGAGGTAGCGGATAAATCGATTATTGGCAGGTAATTTTGTTTCAGGTTTTTCCACTAGTTTCTTCAAGATCTAAATCAAACCTTTATCCAGCTATGAGACCGGTCAGCAGTTCCATCGCATCTTCCGCGGTTAGATCAAGCTTCAGAGGGGTCAAGGAAGCATAACCTCTTTTAATTGCGCCAAAATCGGTTCCCTGATCCGGGACACCACCTGGTGGGTCACCGCCCAGCCAATAATAAGGAACGCCACGGGGATCTTTACGGGTAAGCAATTCATCGTGGTAAACACGCAGTCCCTGGCGGGTTATCTGAAGGCCCTTAATCTCTTCTAGTGGCAGATACGGCACGTTCAGGTTCAATACCACCTCTTTAGGGAGCTCATCCTTTAACATCATCTCTGCCACCCTGCGTGCGTATTCAGCAGCCGGTTTATAATCCAATGCGGCCAGGTGATTGTCAGGGCTGTCCAGCGATACTGCCAGGCCCGGTAAACCCCAAATAACAGCTTCCATCGCTGCAGTCACTGTGCCTGAATAGGTCACATCATGGCCTATATTGGCATGGGGGTTGATTCCTGATACAACCAGGTCGATATCCGATAAGATCCCCAGCACCGCCAGAGAAACACAATCTGAGGGTGCTCCATCACTGGCGAGTGCAGTACTGCCATCCTGGAGTTGAACCTCCTTGACGCGTAAAGGTCTATGCAGAGTTTTTACATGACCGGAAGCCGACCAGTTTCGATCTGGAGCCAGCACACTGACCTTTCCCAATCCCCTTAAAGCATCCGCCAGGGCAAATAGTCCCGGAGCGGTTACACCATCATCATTTGTCACCAAGATATGAGTCATATATATTCCAGGTATTATTATGGTTTGTCAACAGTAACCTATTATAAACGATGCCATGTCCATCGATCAGCCAATAGAGATCTCAAATGGTTGTTATTCCATAAAAATCCGCCTTGTTCAGAAATCAGACTGAATTACAATGAGTACATTATCGGCCCCAATCTGTTCTAGGAATCAGATTTTATGGACAAACCTGACCGCAAACTACCAGTAGATATCTCTAAGCTGGGAAAAATCAAACTCTATCTCAGAACTTATCCTTCACAATTCTGGCTGCTTTTCTGGGGTATGCTGGTCAGTTTTTTCGGTATGAGCATGATCTGGCCTTTTATGGTGATCTATCTCGCCGATGAGTTAAGTCTGCCCCTGACGATCATTACAACCCTCACAACAATTAGCGCTGTAATGAGCCTGTTGTCATCTTTCATTGCCGGGTCTATCGCTGACAAGATCGGCCGCAAGTGGACCATGGTCATCAGCCTTGTGGTCACCGGAGCAGCACTGGCAGCGATGATACCTGCTCATACTTATTGGCAGTTTGCCTTCCTGATGGCAATCCGGGGCGCATTTCGACCTCTTTACAGAGTTGGTGCTGATGCTATGGTTGCCGATCTTGTCATTCCAGAAAAACGGGATGATGCCTATGCACTGACCCGCCTTAGTAAAAATGTCGGTGTGGCGCTGGGACCGGCTATAGGAGGGCTGATGATCGCTTCCTCCTATAAGATCACATTTGCCATAGCAGCTGGCACATCAATATTCTTCGCCCTGTTGATCGGATTCTTTACAGTGGAAACTCTGCCAGATGCCGCCCGGGAGATCCAGGAAAAACTATCCGCGAATATCAAATCTTATCTGAACATATTCAAGGACAGGGTTTTTTCCAGTTTTATTGTTGGTTTTACCCTCAGGCAGATCTCTGGCAGTATTCTCTGGGTTTTGCTCGGTGTTCATGCTATCGAAAACTTCGGCTTGTCCGAGAACCTGTACGGGCTAATTCCAACTACAAATGCCGTGATGGTGGTTTTACTTCAGCTTTTTGTTACCCGCAAGACCTCACGCTATCGTCCTCTTTTGATCATGGGCATCGGTACCCTGTTATATGGCCTGGGAGTTGGCAGCATTGCATTTGGAACTGGATTTTGGGGTTTCTGGATCAGCATGGTGATTGTCACGATCGGGGAATTGATGGTCATTCCTACAGCAAGCACCTATACTGCAAACCGGGCTCCGGAAACCATGCGCGGCCGTTATATGAGCATGCTGGCATTGACAATGGGTGCCGGATCCATGATTGGTCCCCTGCTGGGGGGTTTTCTAAGTGATACCTTCAACCCCAGCGCTATCTGGTATGGCGGGGGTGCCGCAGGATTCCTGGGGGCAATTATTTTCCTGCTCCTGTCCACCAGAACAAAAAAGCCTGGCGATGAGCTGCCAGGCTTATAAAAAAACAGGAAGGAGTACTTTCCATCCTGTTTTATCTAGCTTTTGGAAATCTAATGCCCATTCAGGGCGAATTCCATCAGTTCTTGAATGCGTGGGATCATTGATGCCGGATCTGGGTGAAGTCCCTCGATCAACAAGGTGCTTTCAAAGATCTGTTCAGCGATAAGTTCTCTGCGGTGATCATCTTCTGAAAGCTGGCTCATTTTTTGGAGAATGTTATGCTCCGGATTGATTTCCAGGACTTTTTTCGGAATCTGGTAATCCCTATCCATCATCCGGTACACACGCTGCATTTCCTGTCCCAGAGATCCCTTGGCGTCAACCAGCCTGGCTACAGAACTGGTCAAGCGGTCAGTCACTCGAACCTCAGTAATTCTGTCTCCCAAAATATCTTGAAATGTTTTTATCAAGTTTTCAAGAGCGTCATCAGCTAAAGGGGGCGGTTTTTCCTCATCTTGCTGTTCAACTTCTTCAGATTGATCGGGAAGTTGAAGATCGGAATCCGCTACATTCTGGAGAGGTTTATCCTTATATTCTCTCAACCCGAGAAGCATAAAGGAATCCACTGGATCAGTTAAGGTGATCACTTCATAACAATGAGTCTGGAAATAATCCAAATGGGGACTTCGGGAAACCGAGTTTTCATCATCACCCAGGATGTAATAGATCTTTTCCTGGCCCGGCTGCATGTGCTCCAGATAATCGTCCAGCGATGACCATTTATCGGGCAAGGTCGTGGATCTGAAACGCAGCAAGGGGGATAATTCCTCCCGGTTGTCATCATTAGCTGCCACGCCTTCCTTGAGGAACTGTCCAAACTCAACCCAGAATTCCAGATACTTTTCCGGATCCTTGTGGGCCATTTGCTTTAATTTTTGGATGACTTGATTGGTCAGGATCTTATTGATCTTACCGATCACTGCAGAAGCCTGGACGCTTTCACGGGACACATTTAATGGCAGGTCTTCCGCGTCAACAACACCCTGGATGAACCTGAAATAAGGAGGCAGCAGATCTTTGGAATAATCCTCGATTAATATCTTTCTGGCGAATAGTTTTAAACCATCCTGCTCCCGGAGAGTGAATAGTCCTCGATCCGGTTTAGCGGGCAAATATAACAAAGCATAGATCATCAATGGCGCGTCAGCTACAAAATGGATCTTTTCCAGCGGCTGTTCCAATTCCAGGGTTAACTGGCGATAGAACTCCTGGTATTGATCATCCTCCACAGAACGGGGATTCTCGCGCCAGATCGCGGTTTGCTGATTGGTCTGTTCTTTTTCACCTTCAATGAATATCGGGAATGGCACATAATCTGAATGGGTTTTTATGATCTCCCGGATCCTGTTAATATCCAGGAATTCCAGGGCATCTTCGTTCAATTTAACTTCGATCGTTGTTCCCCTGGTTTCCTTATCAGAAGAACCCATTTCAAAGGTATCCGCGCCGGTCGCAAACCAGGAGGATGCTTTTTCCTCCGGCTGGTAGCTGTGGGAAGTGACCTTGACCCACTCCGCAGCCATAAAAACGGAATAAAACCCAACGCCAAAACGGCCGATCACATCCACCAGATCATTCTTATCACCTTCGGCGGCTTCCAAAAATGCTTTGGCGCCTGATTGGGCGATTGTTCCCAGATTGGTTTTCATCTCCTCGCTGGTCATTCCTATCCCTGTGTCAGAGATCTTGAGGGTTTTTTCTTGCGGGTCTACTTCAATCCGGATTTCCAGATCCAGGGATGGATCGAGGATCTCCCGATCTGTTTGCTGGATAAAACGCATCTGGGTTAGAGCATCCGATGCGTTGGAAAGCAATTCCCGCAAGAAGATCTCCCTCTTGGTATAAAGGGAGTGAACCAGGATATTTAATAGTTCTTTAATTTCTGTTTGAAAAGCGATTGGACCGCTGGTATTTTCCAGCTCTGGTTTATGAGTATCTGCCATAAACTTCTCCCTATGAGGCTGCTATTCTATTAGGGTAACAAATGAGTATTAACTTGGCGTAAGAATAAAAATAACCCGGGGGAAAATATGCCCGGGTTATGATTTTTTTATTCATTTTCGAGCTGCCCATTAATTTACTGGGCAGGTAGTTTCATGACAAAATCGCCTTCATAAAAACGATCTGTCGATCTCAAAACAACTCGGTTCTCGCTTAGAAAGTGAAAGTGTCCGGATCCGGCCCGACGCGCTTTCCTTGATCCAGCGCATCCAACCTATCCATGTCTTCCTGTGAAAGCTCAAAGTCGAAAATCTGAGCGTTCTCGGCGATGCGGTTGGCGTGGGTTGATTTGGGAATCGTAACCACTTCATGCTGCAAATCCCAGCGCAAAACAATTTGCGCGGGAGTCTTGTGATATTTTTCAGCCAATTCCTGATGAGTCTTTTCAGTGATGATCTGACCCTGCATTAAGGGGCTCCAGGCTTCCACCTGGATCTCATGGCTTTGACAAAATTTAAGCAGATCGGGTTGAAGGAGATAAGGATGAAATTCCACCTGATTCACACTGGGAACTACCTGGCTGGCACTCAATATATCTTCAAGGTGGTGGACTAAAAAGTTACTGACCCCGATTGCTTTAGCGCGCCCGCTTTGATAAATCTTTTCCATCTCCTGCCAGGTATCCATATAACAACCTTTCACAGGCCAATGGACCAGGTACAAATCCACATATTCGGTATCTAACCGTTCCAGGCTTTCTTCGAATGCTGCCAGGGTACGTTTCTCGCGTTGGTCATCGTTCCAAACTTTTGTGGTCAGGAATATATCCTCACGCGGGACACCGCTGTCCCGGATCGCTTTACCAACGCCCCGCTCATTTTTGTACACGGCCGCGGTATCAATACTGCGATAGCCCAATTCCAGAGCATGTTTGACAGACTCTTCCACTTCCTGGCCATCCTTGATTTGAAAAACACCAAAACCCAGCCAGGGCATTTTAAGCCCATTGTTTAAAACGGTGCAATCCTTTAAACTACTGATCATTGTGGCAATCTCCTTTATTGTTGAGTTGGCCAACAGCTGCCAACAATTATTAATTTACATTTCTAGTAATGGAACCACAAATGTGAAATCAAAATCCGCTGTGGAACTACCTGTAATGTGTAAACAATCCCCTTTCGCTCATCTAACAATCGCATCTGTCATCCTGGCGATCCGGATCATTTGCGGCACGTCATGAACACGGATGATATCGGCTCCGCGGGTAATGCCAACAGCCACTGCAGCAGCTGTCCCCTCCACCCGGTCATCTGGCGGCAGATCCAGTGTGTAGCCAATAAAAGATTTACGGGATGGCCCCAGCAGGACAGGATAACCCAGGGACCGGATCTCATTCAGGCGGTTCAGGAGTTCAATATTCTGTTCCACTGTTTTCCCAAAACCGATTCCCGGATCGAGGATGATCATTCTGATCGGGAATACCGGCCTTGTGAGCCAGATCCACGCTTTCCATCAGTTCGGACTTTACATCTTCCAATGAGATCATCGTATTCCATACCGATATAACGGGGACCTAACTGCTCTTTGATGGCAGCATTATTGGGGTTGCTGCGGTTGTGCATCAGGATCACAGGCACATCGGCCTCGAAGGCTACACCGGCCAAGGCCGGATCGGCCTTTAGCCCCCAGACGTCGTTCAGGATCGAGGCGCCTGATTTGATAGCTTCATCCGCTACGCTGGCTTTGTAGGTATCAATGGAGATCAGGGTATCGAATTCCGCCACCAGCCATTTGATAAGAGGAATGACCCGGTCCATTTCCTGCTGCGCGGAGACAGGAGCGGCCCCCGGGCGGGTGCTTTCACCGCCCACATCCAGAATATCAACCCCGGCTTCAACAAATTCTCGGGCTTGCTGAAAGGCGGCCTCCTGGTCCAGATCCATAAGCCCATCTCCGGAAAAACTATCCGGGGTCAGATTGAGGATGCCCATGACATAGGTCCTGGCACCCCAGTTGAAATTGAAGTTGTTGATGGTAATGTTTTTCATAATGTTATTTTTGTGTGTTTATTAATTGAAATGAGGATGCGTGATCCTTTAGGTATTGACTAATATTTAGGAATGGGGAAACATTAATAATTGAATGATCTCTTTAGGATCACGCATCCTTTTCTGCCGTTCACATACAACTATTAATCATCGAGCATATTATCAAAATCCAGCCTGTCATAATGCAACTTCATTATACTATCGTGAATATCCGCATCATTAATCAAATCATTATTTAATAATGGCCCAGGATCCTTTATCCGATAATTCTCATAGGAAGAAAATTTCCATTCTTGAAAACCAGCAACATAACCATGTTTTTGAGGATTCTTGTGAATATAAACCAATGTTCTAACTAATTGGTTGTGATTCTTAATGACTTTCCTTTGGAAACGTCCTTCAAATAGAGTACCTGTCCTCTGATACTTATTATTAAAAGCCTTAGTATAAGTACCAAAACAGGTTGCGAATTGAACGGATAAAGATTCTTCTGTGTATTTATTCAACTCTAGTTGCTTATTATCCAATATCCTCAAAAGGTAATGAAAATGATTCGGCATCAGACAATAAGCAAATAGTTCTGTTACAGGTAATAGATAACGTTTGTATAAATCCAGAAAATACGTATAGTTGCGGTCATCAATAAAAATCCTGCAGCGATTATTACCTCGATTATAAATATGGTAGATCAAACCTGGTTCAATCCTCTTATTGGACATGAAACACCTCAATATCCCGTTAAAAAATGTCTCTACAATCCATCTGGAATTGAAGTGTAAGAACAATTTCCAGGTTCCATTATTTGTCGATAATAAACGTCATTGAAGAACAGGTCTTTGGCAATTATTGATCTTCTATCCTTTCTTCTGTATGCAAAATATGAAGAGAAAGGCCATAAGCGGTAATCTGAGACAATCCCATAGAGTTCTGGGTTTTGATGGATATATACGATTAATTGGCAGAATGATTTTTCATCAGATTCGACTAGATGAGAGTAACCACCATTGAACAGACAGCCAGATCTATTATTTACTTTATTGTTTAATTTTGTATAAATACCTAAAAACGAATTGTACTGATACCAAAACATATCGTTACTCTGACAGATGTCTCCAATATCATTGATTTCTTTCACTTTGATCAAAAAATGAAAATGTGTGGGTAACAAACAATAAGCGTATAATAACGCGACTGGTTTTAAATACTTCTTGTATAAATCAAGAAATTGATAATAGTTCTCTTCATGTTTAAATAATGCATCTTTGTGATTCCCCTTATTAAATAAATGTAGATATTTGCCAAATAGAGATTGATTTTTTTGCATAATATTCCCCCGTGCGGTTAAAAAAGGATGCGTGATCCTTTAAACCATAAATTTATCAAACCTTTAGACAATAACCCAATATTCTCATCTATCCATCAGGATCACGCATCCTTGTGTCAAAAATCCCCCAATCTCTAATTTCAGGAAACGGTTTCCTCAGAGGAAACCGTTTCCTTTCCCAATTTAGGGGATCACACATCCTGGTATGATTTCCCCCCCTAACCTTCTTTGTTGTGCCCTTAAAACAATCACGCATCTTCAGTTTTCTAACCCCCTCACTTTCAGATGCGTGATCTAGTTCTATTTATCTATCAGGGTGAACTCTTAACCACCCTCTTAATCAATCCACTATGCCATTAAATCACCTCAGCAAATGGTTTTCTGGCGATAAATCGACCCTGGCCCCGTTTTCCCAACCATTCATCCCCGTCAACGATGCATTTTCCTCTCAAGAATACTTTTTCAGGATAACCCTGCAGCTCCCACCCCTCATACAGGTTGTAATCCGTTCGCTGATGGGCAACATCCACCCCATATACTAATTTTTTATCCGGGTCCCAGATCACCAGATCTGCATCCGATCCGGGTTCAAGGCAACCTTTTTGGGGATACAAACCAAAAATGCGCGCTGGGTTAGCGCTGGTATAGGCCACAAACTGGTTGGGTGTGATCCTGCCCTTGACAACACCTTCTGTCCACAGGATCGGCATTCGATCCGCTACTCCTGGCAGGCCATTGGGGATCTTGGTGAAGTCATGCTTCCCCAATTCTTTGCCAGGGATTTTTATATCTTCACCTTCATAAGAAATCGCCTTTGTCCCATCATAGAAGAAGGGACAGTGATCCGTGCCCACGGTTTGCAGCGTGTCTTCTATCAAACCCTTCCAAATGCGATCATTATCATCCTCTGTTCTCATAGGTGGAGAGCAAATCCATTTGGCACCCTCCGGTCCTTCCAGATCCTTTTCGGTGAAGAACATATATTGAGGGCAGGTTTCACCCATCACTGGAACCCCTCTTTCCCTGGCATATGCCAGCTGGTCTATGCCACCAGCCGTATTCATATGCACGATATACAGGGGAGCATCCGCTTGAGCAGCTAAAGCAGCGCTCCGTAAAACGGCCTCAACTGCACCCCAGGCGGGTCGGGTTCTGGCATGCCAGATCGGTTCGGTGTGGCCAGCTTGGAGAGCCTGATCCACAAGGATATCAATCACATCCCCATTTTCTGCGTGAAGCATGGTTAAAAAACCATGTTTAGCAGCAATTTGCATCAATTCAAAGATCTCACCATCCTGAAGTCGCAAACGGTTATTATAGGCTGTGAATACTTTCAGGGTAGTCACGCCGCTCTCAAGGATTGATGGGATCTGCGCTGCTACTTTTTCATTGAATGTAGTGATATTGATATGGAAACTGAAATCAATGGCTGCTTTGGGATCTGCCTTTTCACGCAAGGCAGCGATATTCATCAGCAGGTCCGGGTCTTTATCCTCGACAAAATCCATCACTGTTGTAGTGCCCCCGAAGGCTGCTGCTTTGTGCCCACTGTAATGGTCATCCGAGGAGACGGTATCAAACATGGCCAGGTCGAGGTGAACATGAGGATCGATACCACCGGGCATGAGGTATTTTCCAGAAGCATCAATTACCTCAGCTCCATCAGCCTCCAGGTTGCTGCCAAGCTGGGCGATCTTTTCACCATCGATCAACAAGTCTATTTTAATGGTGTCGAGTGGAGTAATCACAGTGCCATTCTTAATCAGTATTTTTTTCATCAGTTTTCCTTTATTGATGGCCGCGAACCAGCTAAAAATCCATCTTTTGAATTATACACCAGACGATTTTTCAGCTCACCAAAAAGGAGCTGTGCTGATCTGATTAATTCTTGAAGGTTAAATATTTATATTTCCGGAATCCCTAATAAGCCAGATAAAATGTCCATGGGAATCGCATCCAGATCATCCAATTCTGTCTGATATACAGTTGAATTTGTTCCCCGTTCCCTGAGAGCTTTCCATAGTCTCCTGCGTTCTGCGGGCGCGACTGTTAGATCAGTGAGCATTTTTGCTCCCCGGAAATATTCTCCGGTCGTATATAAAAAGGTAAATCGTTTCCAATCCCCTGCACCGATCGGTTGCCGAAGGGGCTGAACTGTTCCCAACTGGACTTTAAAATATTCTTCATCCGCTCGGGGATGGTCAAATTCTTCCCTGAGCAGCTCTACCCGGGTGGTTAATTCATAGCCCATCACCGGCGCCAGGAATTCAATCCTCCATCTGCGATCCTGGAATGCTGCTGGCTGGTAAAAAGCCAGGTAATCCACATTCAAGATCCGCGGAGCTGTTCGGGATGGGATCCTGTACCAACCCAGAATCCGGGCAACCTGGAGGTCTTCAGGTGTAGGTATGATCGCAACCAGGATCAAAGCATCAGGAGATAAATACGGATCATTCATAATTCCCCCTTTGTGTTCATTATGAATGTGAAATGAAAGAAAATCAATAGGTTCTGGATTAGGATGCGGGATCCTCTGGAGAGGTAGCTTTGTGGATTTGTCAGCAAACATCGAAGATAAATGGAATCCTGGAATATCCCGCATCCGTTAAAAAAAGGAAACTGTTTCCTGCGAGGAAACAGTTTCCTAACTTCATGTATATCTAATTCTTAGATCAACCCAACTTTGTCATTGAACTCCGTGATCAATTCATCGATCGCAGGAATTTGTTTTTGGAAGTTGGTCCAGTAATCTTTATCGTACCACTGGGATTGAATTTCTTCGTAGGTTTTGCCCTGCTGTTCCACCCAGGTGAAATATTTCAGGTTGTGAACCCGACGCTGTTCTTCGTAGCTCAGATCCTGGAGGAAGTCTGTTTTGATACCTGCGATGTACTGGGCATGGGTCTTTGCAGCATCCACCTCAGTGTATTTACCAACCTCGTCATGCATTTCCTTCAACCGACTGCCATAGAGCTCCATTGAATCAGTCCAAACGGTTAGGATCACATCATTCTCATCCATCTCGTAATACTTGGCCATCTTGATTGCCATGACGGTATTAGCAATGCTCGAGAATCCCAACAGGTCGAGTTTGCCGACGATATCTTCAGGGACACCCTGCTCAACCAGGTATTTACGTCCTTCAGGTTCATTGAACAAGCGGGCCAGGTTGACCACAGTATTGTCATCAATTCCGATGATCATATCTGTATTCTTCATGTTGTGGATCCAGGGAACATGTTTGTCGCCAATGCCCTCGATGCGGTGAGCGCCAAAACCATTTTCGAGCAGTGTTGGACACTGAACAGCTTCTCCTGCAACTACTTTACTGGATGGGAAGAGTTGTTTCATATAATCACCACAACCGATGGTGCCCGCTGATCCGGTGGTCAGTGTTACTCCCCGGTATTCATCATTCGGTCCCATCTCCTTCTTCAGGACCTCTTCCATAGCATGACCTGTGATCTCATAATGCCACAGGTAGTTGCCAAACTCGTCGAACTGGTTGAAGACAAAGACATTGTCCCTGGTAGCACGCAGCTCTTTGACTTTGTCGTAGATCTCTTTAACATTACTCTCAGAACCTGGAGTAGCAATAACCTCTCCTGCGACTTTATCAAGCCATTCAAAACGTTCCCGGCTCATCTCTTCGGGAAGGATCGCTACGGACTTGCAGGCCAGCAGCGCAGAGTCATATGCACCGCCGCGGCAGTAGTTCCCGGTGGAAGGCCAGACTGCTTCATGGGTGGTAGGATCAAACTGTCCTGTCACCAGCGGGGGGACTAGACATCCATAAGCAGCGCCGACTTTATGAGCGCCTGTCGGGAACCATTTCCCAACCAGGGCAATGATCCTGGCATCAACACCTGTTAAGCTGGAAGGCAGTTCAACATAATTCACACCGCCGTATCCACCACCTGAAGCAACCGGTTCATTTTTCCAGGTGATCCGGAACAGGTTGCGGGAAGTAATATCCCACAAGCCGATATTTTTAAGCTCTTCCTTAACGCTGTCCGGGATCAGGTCCGGGTTTTTCATTTGAGCAAAGGTAGGAATAATAATATTCCGTTCTTTGGCGCGTTCAACTGTTCTTTCTAATTGTTTCTTATCCATTTCTAAATTGATCATCTTGTTTTCCTTTCCATACTTAAGTATTGATAAACGGTAATTCTCAACACAACTAATATCATCAAACCTATTATGTCTTCACCTCCGAATCCTCACGAACAATATACAAGGGTCTATCTTTTGCTTCATCATAAAGTCTGCCAATATACTCCCCGAGCATGCCCAATGAGAGCAGCTGCACACCGCCCAGGAATAATACCAAAATCAGGACTGCTGCCTGTCCAATTAAGAATTGTGATCCCGCCAACCTGAGGATTATCAGAGCCAGGACAGCGAGAAAGCTGATCCCGGTGATAAAAAATCCCAGATAGGTAGCCAACTGCAGTGGGAAATAGGAAAAACCCGTTATCGCATCGCTGGCCAATTTGAACATCTTCTTGAGGGGATATTTTGTCTCACCGGCAAACCTTTCTGCCCGTTCATAGGCCACACCAGTTTGACGAAAACCTATCCAAACTGACATACCGCGCAAAAAGCGGTGTTTCTCCCTCATTTGTCCCATCACATTGACAACTTTTCGGTCCAATAACCGGAAATCCCCTGTGTCCATAGGCAGATTCACATCTGTTATACGCTGGATCAATCGATAAAATGCAGAAGCAGTAAACAGCTTAAACCAGGTCTCTCCCTCTCGGCTGGAACGGGTTGCATACACAACTTCGTAGCCTTCTTTCCACTTTTCGATCAAGTCCAGGATAACTTCAGGCGGGTCCTGCAGATCCGCGTCGATAATGGTCACTGCTTCCCCCTGGCTGTAATCCAGACCAGCAGACACAGCTATCTGATGGCCAAAATTGCGGGCAAAGATAACTGGAACGATCTTGGCATCCTTTTTCTGCAGCTCCAGGATCGCAGCGGTGGATCCATCTGATGATCCATCATCAACCATAACAAATTCCCAGGGCTCGCCGGTCGAATCCATCACTTCGCAGACCCTTTGATAGAGAGTCTGGATATTATCGATCTCGTTATAGATCGGAGCAATGATGGTATAGGTTGGTTTGGATGCCATATTTTCCTGCCTTTCCTGGATTTTCTCCAGGGATCAGCTATCCAGAAGTCTCTTTACTTCATCCAGAGTTGGTGTGATAACTGGAGCTTCGCCAGCAGCCTGCCTGGCAGCTTTCACGTCCTTCAACCCGCTGCCAGTATTCATGACCAGAATGGGATCCTCTTTTGTCACCTGGCCCATCCTTGAGGGCTGCCTTCAATCCTGCCAGGGCTGCCGCTCCGGCTGGTTCTGCAAAGATACCCACTGCGCCCAGGCTCGGAAATCGCTTCCAGGATCTTCTGGTCATCCACCGCCACATATGCTCCATTGGTTTCTGTAGCTGCCCGGAGGGCCCGCAGTCCATCGCTGGGCAGGTTCACGGAGATGCTGTCTGCCATGGTGGTTGCCTGCACAGGAATAATCTCTTCTTTTCCTGATTTGTAGGCGTTATAGATCGCTGCTGAACCAGTCGATTGGCAGCCAAATATTCGAGGCATGACTTTGATCTGTCCGATCTCGATACAGGTCTTTAAACCCTTTATGGATGCCTGAGATAATGTTCCCATCACCGACAGAAACAAATACACATAAAGGGCGATCCAGTTGATTGGCGAGCAGCACTTGCTCCCAGATCTCATAAGCAGCAGTCTTTTTTCCTTCTGCGGTGAAGGGATTGTAGCCGGTATTGCGGTTATACCAGCCAAATTCTTCGTGATGCTTCCAGGGACAACTTATAAGCGGCGTCATAATTATCATCAACCAGTATCACCCGCGCTCCGTAGATCAACAACTGAGCGATCTTAGCCGGGGGTGCGGTTTTTGGTGCGAAGATAACCGACTCCTGATCCACAGCTGCAGCCATACCCGCCAGAGCAGCCCCAGCATTTCCAGTTGAGGCTGTGACAATCACCTCTGCACCGATCTCCTTGGCCCTGGCAACCAGGACAGCACTGGCACGGTCTTTGAATGATGCTGTCGGGTTGCTGCTCTCATCCTTGATCCAAAGTTGTTTTAAACCGAGCTCATCTTTGATTTGCGGAGGTGAAAATACAGGTGTCCATCCCGCGGATCTTAAGGTTGTGCCCTCTCCGATCATCTCCTTAACAGGGATCAGCGGAAAATAACGCCACAAGCGAAGGTTCATCCTTTAAGATCAACTCTTCAGTTGATTTCTTTTTCAGGGCTGGATAATCAAGCACGACGTCCAGGATTCCATTATCCTTCGGGCAGGTATATGTGACTTCATCCGGTTGATACGCGGAACTGCAAATTGAACATTTATAACCAACAAAACTTCCCATACCTTTAAACTCCTTCCTTTACACCGGCCATTAATAAACCTAATTTTTGAGGTGTAGCTTCGTCCCGTCCCACAATACCCATGATCTGGCCTTCATAGATCACAGCAACCCGGTCCGCCAAAGCAAAGATCTCATCCAGATCTTCAGATATCAGCAGAATTGCAGTACCTGACTTCCTTTCCTTCAGCAAACGTTCCCGGACATATTCCATCGCTCCCACATCCAATCCCCTGGTGGGCTGAGCGGCAATAATCACTCGAGGCGCTCTGGATAGTTCGCGAGCAACCACCACTTTCTGAATATTGCCTCCAGAAAGGCTTTTTGCGGAGGTTTCCTGGGAGGGGGTCTTGATCTGATAATTCTTAATCAAATCAGCACTATGAGATGCAATAGCTTTCAGATTAAGAAATCCGCCTTTAGAAAACGGTTTTTTATGATGTTCCCTTAAGATCAAGTTTTCCGCTACAGTGAATCCCTTGATCATGCCATCCTTCATTCGTTCCTCGGGGATGTATGATAGCGCCCGATCAGTCCTTCTCAGCTGGCGACAAATTGGAGATATCCACGCCATCCAATTCAATTCGGCCTCCTGTCATCTCACGCAATCCAGTGATTACCTCGGCCAGCTCCCGCTGTCCATTGCCAGACACGCCCGCTATTCCAAGGATCTCTCCTGAACGGACTTCCAGACTGATGTTCTGCAGTCCGGGAGTTCCGCGGTCACTTTTGCAGGAAGCACCGTCAACTTCAAGACGGACTTCGCCCATTTCGACCTTCTCAATCTCAGGGCGGAAATCCACATCCCGGCCAACCATCCAGCGGGCAAGGTCGGCTTTGGTTGCATCTGCAGTTTGATAGGTGCCAACTTTTTTACCATCCCTCAAGACTGATACACGATCGCTGATATCGATCACTTCATGCAGTTTATGGGAAATGAAGATCAAACCATGCCCATCCCTGGCCATTTCCCGGATGATCATAAAGAACTCATCCACTTCCTGGGGGGTTAAAACTGCAGTAGGTTCATCCAGGATCAACAAAGCAGCGCCCCGGTAAAGGGCTTTGATTATTTCCACACGCTGCTGCTGTCCAACCGAAAGCTGCCAAATATACGCCTGGGGGTCGATATCCAACCCATAGATCTTCGCTAACTCAACGATCCTGTCAGAAACCTTATCAAGATCAGTCAAAGGTTCCCGGGATGACTGTCAAACCCAAAGCTACATTTTCAGCAACCGTGAGAGACTCAACCAGCATAAAATGCTGATGGATCATTCCAATCCCGTGATTGATCGCGTCTGTGGGAGAGAGAATTTCCACTGGTGCATCATTAAGCAGGATTTGGCCTTCATCAGCATGATACAGGCCATAAAGGACCTTCATTAATGTCGTTTTCCCGGCACCATTCTCGCCAAGCAAGGCATGCACTTCACCAGAACGAACGCTGAAATCAACGTTATCGTTGGCTAATACACCTGGAAACCTTTTTGTGATCCCCTGCATTTCCAGATGTTCAATCCGGGTATGTCCAGATGGAAGTATGTTTGAATCAGCCATATGAAACCCTTTTTTCAATTATTTTTGATAAACCCGGGAGAGCAGGGTCCTATTGAACCTGACCTCCAGACTTTATCCAAATTCCTGGATCTTCCCCTCCCCTGCTCAACATCAGCAAGGAAGGGGAAGGAAGATTTACATCAATCTTCGGTTAAGAATTATTCACCAAGATCAATGGTGATTGTGCCATTGATGATGCCTTTCATTGTATCCAGCGCCAGGCTCTTGACTTCTGCGGGTAGTTCATAGTCCGCATTGAAGTCCATCACTTCTCCACCATTGGCCAGGCCGATCACAAATGAAGTGCCGCCGTAAGTACCATCAGCAATCATCTGGACAACCTCTTTCAGAACAACTTCCCAGTGATAAACCTGGTTGGCAACCACATTAGCCGGGGCCAAATCTGATTGAGAAGCCTGGGTGCCAAACCACATGGCGCCGCTCTCTTCAGCAACACCAATTGCACCCACAACCATCTGGGCAGTACCGGTCAGTCCATCTGCACCAGCGGCCACATGGGTGTTGGCAGCTTCTGACGCCAGAGCGACATCAGAGAACGAACCAATGTAGTTCACATTGACCTGAACGTCAGGATTGGTTGCTAAAGCGCCGGCGACAAATCCATCGACATAGAGTTTGGCGTCACCAGTCTCGATCGGGCCAACTACGCCCAACACACCGGTTTCGGACAGGCTGGCTGCGATCACGCCATTCACATATCCACCTTCCTGGGAGGCTGCTTCATAAGCGAAGATATTGCCAATGCCAAAGGTATCAACTGTGGTGCCCCAGGCAAAGCTGGTCTCGGGGAAATCAGGGGCGATTTCCTGGAGGGAACTGCCGTACTGAGAACCATGAGCAATAACCAGATCATATCCCTCAGCTGCGTAGTCACGGATGGCTGCAGCAGCGTCATCGACCACAAACATGCCATCAGAGTAGTCAAATGTCATCGCGCCTTCACCACCCATCCATTCCTGGATGGATACCAGGGCATCGTACATGCTCTGGCTGAATGCCAGGTCATTGATGGCGCTGGGCATCACAACTGCCACCCGGAAAACATCCTCAAACGCGGGAGCCTGCAAGGCAACTGCGCCGCCGGAGATCTCATTTATGGTTTCTTCTGCCAGGGCAAGAACATCAGCGGGGATATCGAAGTCAGGATTGAATTCCAAAACCTCTCCACCATTGGCCAGATCGATCACGAAGGATGTTCCACCAAGGGTTCCTTCTCCAATCAGGTCAATGATCTCATTCAGGACAACATCCCATTTATATACCTGGTTGGCGACAACAATAGTTGGTGCCAGTTCAGTTTGGGATGATTGGGTGCCAAACCACAGCGCTCCACTCTCTTCAGCAACACCGATCGCGCCCACAACCATCTGGGCAGTTCCTGTCAGAACATCGGCACCTGCGGCAATATGGGTATTGGCTGCTTCGGACGCCAGAGCGACATCAGAGAAAGAACCAATATAGTTAACATTTACCTGAACGGTTGGGTCTGTTGCTTTTGCTCCAGCAACAAAACCATCCACATACAGTTTTGCATCGCCGGTCTCGATCGGACCAACAACACCAAGGATTCCAGTTTTGGACAGACTGGCAGCCAGAACGCCATTTACATATCCACCCTGATCAGAAGCCGCTTCATAGGCAAAGATATTATCAATGCCAAAGGTATCAACAGTGGTTCCCCAGGCAAAACTGGTTTCCGGGAAGTCCGGAGCAATTTCCTGCAGGGAGCTTCCATACTGGGATCCATGGGCGATCACCAGGTTATAGCCTTCAGAGGCATAATCCCGGATCGCAGCAGCAGCGTCATCAACCACAAACATGCCATCAGAGTAAACGATTTCCATCGCTTCTTCACCACCCATTTCTGCCTGAATGGTCAAGAGCGCATCGTACATGCTCTGGCTGAAAGCCAGGTCATTGATGGCGCTGGGCATAACAACCGCTACCCGGAAAGGTTCCTTCTCTTCCATAGCCGGTTCTTCTTCTGCACTTGGTTCATCAACGGCAGGGGCTGGTTCCTGGGCCTGGCAGGCACCCAGAATAACAGCAAACAAAATCATAAAAGTAATCAGTATTCTGAACTTCTTCATTATCTTCTCCTAAGTAATCGATCAATACAATAAGATGTTTTGTGAATTTTATTTTTTCCCTTATCACCTCCGGTCAATTTACTTTAATCCCCTCTTTCAAATGGTTTTGTAAGCGCGGAAGGTGCCCGCACTCTCGATACGGTCGCAACCAGTACCAGGATGGTTAAGATATAGGGCATCATTACGGCGATATCTGATGGGACAGGGATCCCCAAGACCTGGATCCAGAGCTGGAGGGAGTTTACCAAACTGAATAGTAATGCTCCTCCCAAAACTCCCCAGGGGCGCCAGGCCCCAAAATAGACCAAAGCAACCGCAATAAAACCTAAGCCGCTGGTCATATTCTGTTGGAATACATTTAACAAGGCAATCGACATCGATGCGCCAGCTACTCCTGAAAGGGTGCCTCCCAGGATAATGGTGAAATATCGGATCCTGGATATGCTCACACCCAGGGAGTCTGCCGCTTCTGGATTTTCTCCCACCGCACGAATTTTCAAACCAAGTGTGGTTTTATTGAGGATAAACCAGGCGATGGGCACCAGCGCAAAAGCAATATAGACCAGGATGTTCTGGCGGAAGAAAATCTCACCCAAAACTGGCAGGTCACTTAAGACAGGAATATCGAGTTTGCGGAATCCTTTGACTGTTTCAACCGTGCCGAGCAGTTTCTGGAATAAGAGGTCGCTCAATCCCAGGCCAAAAAGATAGAATCCAATCCCGCTGATACCCTGTTCCGCATGCAGATTCACGGTAACAAAAGCCATAGCCAATCCCATCAGGGCGCCCACAATCATAGCAGCCAGGATCCCTAACCAGAGATTACCAGTTTTAATCGCCACATAAAATGCGGCAAAAGCCCCTAAAAGCATTTGTCCATCAACACCAAGGTTCAAAACACCACTGCGCTGACTGAATGTTTCACCGATTGCTGCATATAGATATGGCGTTGCCAGGCGAATGCCAGAGGACAAAATGCCAACCAAAACGGTCATTGAAAGGAGATCTGAAATCATGCTGCCACCTCCTCATTGCCTATCGTGTCCGGATCCGATGGGTTCTCTTCTTCTCCCGGCAGAATTGCTGCGGCTAATCGCCTGCTCTGTCTGCGGCGCCTCCAAATCTCGCTGCTGACCACAAATACTACAACCAACCCGTTTAGGGCAGTGATCAGGGCGGATGGAACCTGCACCACCCGCTGCATTTTATTTGCACCCACCAGCAAAGCCCCGAACAGGATCGAAGCCGGGATCGTTCCAATGGGATGCAGCCCTCCAAACAGGGCGGCCACAATCCCGTTAAAACCTGCGCTTCCTGTAAATCCGGATGCCGATCCATCAGTGATCATGCGGTAGTTCACACCATATACCTGCATCACACCTGCCAGACCCGCAAACGCGCCACTCAGGATCAAAGCCAAGACGATATAATTTCTGACCTTTACCCCGGCATAACGAGAGGCATCAGGATTCTGACCTACTGCCCTGATCCTGTATCCCCAGGTTGTCCGCCAGAGCAGGATATAAACCAGGATCGCTAAAACCACGGCGATCAACGCCCCGAGATGCAGCCTGGTGGGAACCCAGCGCGGCAACCGGAATGCATCTATCAAACGCGCTGTCTGAGGGATCTTTGACGCCAGCTCTGCCTGGGAGGGATCGATCATTGGTCCCCGCAGCAAAAAGTTCATCAACTGGACAGCGATTGCATTCATCATCACCGTGCTGAGAATTTCATTGACTTTAAAATAAGCTTTCAACACGCCAGGGATGCCACCCCAGATTGCCCCGCCGATAAATCCAGCTACCAAAGCTATGGGAACTACCGCCCATCCCGGCCAATCTACCAGGTTAATGCCAACCAGCGTGCCCAGGATCGCCCCCACGATCATCTGGCCTTCCCCGCCGATATTAATGACGTCACCCCGGAACGAGATGCAGATCCCAAGGCCAACCAACAGCAGCGGCGTTGCCTTAGTCAAAGTCTCTGCCAGGGCATTCTGGCTGCCAAAGGCTCCATCCCACATCGCTCTATAGGCTTCGATCGGGTTTACCTTCAGGAGAAGAAGCATAATTGCGCCTACCAGCAGCGCTGCCAGCGTGGCAAATACTGGCAATAACGCATCAATCAGCTTTGGACCCCATTTCTCTTGATTAGAATTGCTCATAAGATTCAGCCTTTTCTATAAAAATAACTTCGCTCAATCAACAAAACCCAACACACGTGCTGGAGTGATTGGCAGCCTCTTTACTCTAATTCCGACTGCATTCTTAACTGCATTTGCTACGGCTGGTGCAGTTGGTACGAGGGGTATCTCCCCGATACCTTTAGCCCCATACGGGCCGCTGGCTTCTGGAATCTCCAGGATAATATTTTCATAATGGACGGGCAGATCTTTGGAGGTTGGCAGTAAATATTCTGTAAAACTGTCAACCCATTGATCATCTTTCTTCAACATAGTCTCATACAGCGCATAACCCAATCCGGTCGCTACACCACCCTCGATCTGGCCTTCTACTCCGGATTGGCTGATCACCTTTCCCACATCATGGATCGCAGCAAAGTGAGTGACTTCTACGGTTCCCAGATCCGGATCTACCTCGACCCTGGCGACCTGGGCGCCAAAACAATACAAAACATGAGGCATGCCAATTGGCAAACCCTTGGGGGTAGTTTCTTCCGGATAAGGGAAACTGAATGTACTTTCGCTGGTCAGGATGATGGATTCTTCTGCCAAACGGCCAAGGAACTCAACCACTGGAAGTTTTGAACCATCCTCTTTAATGATCTGCCCTTCTTTATAAGATAATTTTTTTGCAGGAATTTCCAGAAGTTCTCCCGCCCTGGTCAATAGTTCCTGGATCAGTTTTTCCGAAGCATCGATCAGCGCATTACCTGCCATATATGTCATCCGGGAAGCACAGGTAACATTGCCGTTGGGCCTATCCAGCGTATCCAAAGGCAGAGATTCTACCTGGTGATACGGCAAACCCAGCGCCTCCGCTGTGATCTGCTCAACTGCCATCGCCAAACCCTGTCCCAGATCCGGAGAACCGAGATGGATGAGAACCTTGCCTTCTGGCGTCCATTCCAACCGATGTGATAGAGTCATCGGGAACATTAGCACCCAGACCCATTGATTGGGCTGCCAGAGCCATTCCAACGCCAGCTTTTTTACCCGGTGCGGCTTCAATCGCTTGAAAGCGATCGATTACTTCGCGAGCTTTATCAAGGCAGATCGGCAGGGCGTTTGCCGTTTCATTCAGGATTACACCGGTGAACATCTTATCCCCCACTTTAAGGATATTAACTTCGCGGAGCTGCACTGGATCCATACCAACAACTTCCGCCATACTATCCACCATGCTCTCTACCGCAAAATGGGATTGCGGGCTGCCAAAACCGCGCATCGCACCCGAAAGTGGAGAATTGGTATATACAACTGAGCTTTCGACGTGCACATTAGGAATCCGGTAAGCGCCTGCCAGCGTTTCAGTCAGGATCATGGCAACTGCAGGGCCGTAGGAAGCATATGCTCCTGTATCAAGGTATGCTTCCGCTTTTAATGCTGTAAATGTGCCATCCGATTTGGCCCCCAGTTTATAGTGAATTTGAGCGGGATGCCGTTTAGGATGAGCCAGAAAGGATTCTCTGCGAGTATTTACAAGCCGGACAGAACCTTTGATAGCCCATGCTCCCAGGGCTGCCAGGATCGATAAACTGGAGTCTTCCTTACCGCCAAAAGCACCACCAATCACGCCGCTTTTAACCCGAACCTTTTCAATTGGTAAATTCAGGGCTGCTGCGATGAAATCTTGATCTGTAAATGGATGCTGGGAACTCACCCAGACCGTGACACTTTGATCCTCCTCCCAGACTGCCAGGGAGGTTTCAGGTTCCATATATCCCGGGTGAATGCGGGGCAATATATATGTATCTTCCAGGATAAAGTCGGCCTTCTCAAACCCTGCTTCAACATCACCGTCGGTGATATTCAGGTGAGTGATGATATTGCCATCCTTGTGTATGTGGGGTGCATCCTCTTTTGCGGCTAAAACGGGATCGAATATTGGCGTTAAAGGTTCATATGAAACCTGGATCTGTTTAGCTGCTTCTTCAGCGATTTCTTTGGTTTCCGCGACGATTAATACAACTGGCTCTCCCAGATGCCGGACTACATCAATTGCCAGCGAGGGTTGATCAGGGATCAGGGAACCAAATACTTTAGACTCCAGGAATATCATCCGAAGTTAAAACCGCCAGTACACCCGGAATCTCAAGGGATTGTTTTTTATCAATCTCCAGTATCCTGGCATAGTGATGGGGTGAGCGCAGGATCATTCCAATCCGTAAATTTTCTACAGGGATATCTGCTGTATAAAGTGCCCTTCCGGTTGTTTTATCCCAGCCATCCTTGCGGAGCATTGATTTCCCGATACTGCGGAAATGATCAGTCATCCAGCCCCCCTTCTTCTGCCAGATGGATAGCATCGATCATCTTGTTATACCCGGTACAGCGGCATAGATTGCCAGATAATCCTTCCCGAATCTCATCATCAGATGGATGTGTGTTTTGATCCAGTAATGCTTTTGCTGCCAAGATCGCGCCTGGTGTACAAAAACCGCACTGTACCGCGCCAACCTCAACAAATGCCTTTTGAAGACGATGATACTGCCCTTTTTCCATTAATCCTTCAATCGTGGTGATCTGGTTACTTTCCACCTGACCAATGAAGACCAGGCAGGAATTTACGGGTTTACCATTCATGATGACCGTGCAGGCACCACATTCCCCTTCACCTCCACAGGCATCTTTTGCGCCGGTTAATCCCAGATCCTCTCGCAGGACTTCCAATAGAGTCCGGTTGGGAAGGCTGGTGAGCGAGGTTTTATTCCCATTCAGAGTGAAAGTGACTGAGATCTCTTTCACTGTCCCCTCTCTTGTGCCAGATCAACAGCGTTTTCCAGGGCTCTGTGAATGATCACTGCAGCAGCGTGATCACGATATTGCTCGCTGGATCTGATATCAGTGATCGGGCTTATTTCTTGCTGGCATGCAGTTGAAATCTCTTTTAATAATGCCGGTCCTGGTTTTTTTCCAAGCAGGGATTTTTCGATTTTCCGGCAGCGGATCGCTGTTGGAGCAACCGCACCCAGAGCAATCCGGATATCGTTGATCTTGCCTTTATCGTTCAAAACAACAGCGACAGCAGTATTCACAACAGAAACAGCCATGCCCGAGCGATTGCCTACTTTGATGAACGCTGCCCCCCAACTTCCAAAAACAGGCTTGAAAGATATACTGTGAATGAACTCCCCTTCATTTAATTCTGTCTGACCTGGACCCACCAAGAATTTTTCAAGCGGGATCCTGCGTTCCCCGTCCAAGCTCTGAAGTAAAAGGGTTGCGTCAAAGATCAATAAGGGCGGGATCGTATCTGCGGCCGGGGAAGCATTGGCAATATTCCCTCCCAGCGTCCCGCGGCAGCGGGTTTGCTGGCAGCCAATGCTCTCAGCAGCTGTGACCAGGGCTGGATTTATATTTTGCAGCAGGGCGGAATCAGCAGCTTCCTGATGGGTCGTTAGAGCACCTATAACGATTTCGCTGCCTTGATCTTCAATAAAACGCATCGCTTTTACACCGCTGGTATCCACCAGGATCGGGGCAGAGAACTTCCCCTGGCGCATTCTCGGCACGATATCAGTCCCCCCGGCCAGGATCCTGGCACCAGGTAAACTGAGACTTTCCTTCAGCTCAGTGATCGTTACCGGTCGATGGTAATTGAACTCCTGCATGAAACTCACTCCACAAAAGAACTGATAAGACGGTGAGAAAATACGTCCACCAATCCCAGATCTGTCAAACCTAAATCAGGCACAGTTGGCAGCCCGATAAATGAAATAGTCATAAATGGGGCGGGAAGGCTGCCCCCCAGATTATGGTAAACCTGATTAATCTCCTCAAGTCCGGCGATGACCTGACCAACAGGTTCTTCCGTTAATAATCCTGCTATAGGCAGCGCCAATTTACCCAGCACCTTCCCTTCAGATACAATCACAAATCCGCCCTGCATTTGCTCGATAGTTTCTGCACAGAGGGCCATATCCTCATCATTGGTGCCGGCCACAATAATATTATGATGATCGTGGGCTATGGATGAAGCCAAAGCCCCATGTCTTTAAGCCAAAACCTTTTACAAAGCTGACTCCAATATTCCCGTTTTTCCCATGACGTTCCACTACGGCAAGTTTAAGAATATCCCTTTCCGGATCGGGAGCGACAGCTCCCCGGATAACATCCAATTTTGCCTGAGTCCGGGTATTGATGATCTGATCAGGGAAAAGGTCAATCACCCAAACCTCAGCCTGATCACCACTAGCTTCCAGGCGAAAATCAGAACCTTCTTTTCCTTTCTGCAGAGTGACAGTTTTATATAGCCAGTCTGGATACGCTGGTTCCGGCAGGGTGCCAATATACTTGCCATCCTCAACCACTTTTTTACCCTTAAAGAAGACCTCGGATGGGGAAATATGCTGAATATCATCCACCAGCAGAATATCCGCCCACCTTCCCGGTGATAGGGAACCCACCAGGTGTTCGATCCGGAAGTGTTTTGCGGCATTGATAGTTGCCATCTGGATGGCCTGCATGGGAGTTAATCCAAGTTCGATCGCCCGGTTCACCATAAAATCAATATGGCCTTCTTCCAGGATCTCATCAGGATGTTTATCATCAGTGCAGAACATCAGGTGCTGGGAATAGGTTCCATTCTTGACGACTCCTTTCAGAATGGGGTCAAGATTTCTTTCTGTACTTCCTTCACGGACCAATACTGCCATACCCAGCTGCAAACGAGTGAGCGCTTCGTCATAATCGACACATTCATGATCGTCTGCCAGACCGCCGCAGGCATAGGCCACCAATTCTTTTCCAACCCGGCCAACAGCGTGGCCGTTGCAGATCTTCCCCAAGCGCAGGGCTGCTTCTATCTTTAATAGGTATTCATCCCGCATTTCAAGAACTTTGGAGGGATCCAGCTCTCCCAGGCTGACAGCCTGGGGCCAGGTCAGGATCTCGCTGACATCAGCCAGATCCAATTCTCCCCCGGTTGTTTCCAATCCAGGCGCAGTGGGTACCCGGGAAGATACTTCCAGGAAGATGTGGTAATCCAATTTCTCAATGGAATGGAATAACGCTTTAAAACCAGGAAGCCCGGCAACGTTGGCAATTTCCATGGGATCAGAAAGCATCACCGTTGTTCCCCGCGGAAGCAGAAGCTGGGAGAGATATTCCGGCACAACCAGGGTGGAATCCAGGTGAACGTGGGTATCGATGAATCCCGGCATGGCAAACCTGCCCTGGCCATCAACAACCGTCTACTGCATCATAATCTGCAGCGTAGGGAGTGACAATCCGGCCGCCCTTGATCCCAATCGACCCGGGTTCTATCGTGCCTGCAAAGACATTCACCACCTGGACCTTATCAATCCTCAAGTCCAGCGGCGCCTGTCCCAGGGCTGCCCTGATTAATTCTTTTCGTTCAGATAAACTGATCATGGATTACAAACCGCGCTGTCCGCGGATATAGGGTAAACCCAACGCTGCTGGTGTTCCGATTCGTTTACGGTTCGCTTCCCTACTGCCAATCACCAGGAATACCACGGTGAAGATATATGGGATCATTTTCAGGAAGAATCCATAATGAATATTGTAGTGGAAGGGATTGGACAAGCCAAAGATCATAGCTGGACCTTGGAGGTCAAGCACAAGCCGTCTGAGGGCACCAAATGTAAATCCACCAAAAGCAGCCCGGTAAGGATTCCATTGGGCGAAGATCACCAGGCCTACCGCGATCCATCCCTGACCGGCTGTTGTTAAGCCCCCGAACCATCCTGGAGAGATCGAAAGGCTGATCGTGGCGCCAGCCAATCCTGCCAGTAATCCACCCACAAAGACATATAAATATCGCGTGAAATATACCCGAATACCAAGTGTATCGGCAGCAGCAGGATATTCACCAACAGCGCGAAGATGCAATCCGGGCCTGGTGCGGTTGATGAAATACCACGTCAGGGGAATAAATAGATAACCAATATAAACCATAATGCTGTGGTTATCGAAGAAAACTCCTCCCAACCAGGGTATTTGAGATAATCCTGGAATGGAGAATTTGGGCAGCTGGGGAACGACATCCCGCAAGCTTGTGAGCCCTTCCCCCAAGACCAGGCTGATGCCTGTGGCAAGGAAGTTCAAGGCCAGGCCGCTGATGACCTGATCTGCCTGCAGTGTAATAGTGATAAAGGCATGGATCTGGCTGATTAATCCAGCTGCCAGCATGGCTGCCAACAAACCCAACCAGGCATTATTTGTTGCTGCTGCAACTTTATAGGCAGACATGGCACCGATCAACATCATACCTTCGACACCGAGATTTAAAATACCTGATCTTTCTGAGAATATTTCACCTACCGTTGCATACAACAAAACGGTTCCAGTTGCAACACCGGATGCCAAGATAAGAATAAAATCCATATTAGTCCTCCACCTTCCGGGTGATTCTGACCCGGTTGCGATAGAAGAAATCACTCGCAATCAAAAACACCATGATCAATCCCTGAATTAATGTCGGTATACCTGATGGTTGTACTTCCCGACCTGCCAGGATCAATGCTCCAAACAGGATCGATGCCAGGATTACAGCCAGCGGATTAAGTTTTGCCAACCAGGCGATAATTATTCCTGTATAACCATAACCTGGAGAGATCGCACCCTGGAGTCGGTGAACAACTCCCATAATCTCAGAGGCTCCAGCCAATCCGGCCAGGGCACCGGAGACCATCATCACCAGAATGATATTCTTCTTGATTGAGATACCGGCGTATTCCGCAGCCCGGGGATTATCACCGATCAACCTGATCTCATATCCCCATCTGCTCTTGCTTAATACCCACCACAGAATCATTGCCGCTACAATAGCAAAAACAAGCCCAAAGTGAGTCGTTAATCCCCCAAAGAAAGGCCAGCGTTTGGCCAGGTCAGATAGACGCGGGAAGCCAGGCATTGCGCTGGAACATACGCGACATCTGGAAGCCGCCCTCAGACCAGACCCCATAAATAAAATAGTTATTCCATTCAATGGCAATATAGTTCATCATCAAGGTAGAGATGATCTCATTAACGTTATAACGAGCTTTCAAGAAACCCGGGAATAAATCCCCATAAGGCACCAAAGATCATACCAAATGCCGCTGTCATTAAGATGAACTGCCATTTGGGTGCTTCCATCGGCAGCACCGGCAGCAGATACGACCATGCTGGCGCCAAAGGCACCCAGGAAGAATTGCCCCTCAGCCCCAATATTCCATAATTTCATCCGGAAAGCTATCGAACATGCCAATCCCACCAACATCAGGGGGATGGCCTTGACCATCGTATCCGAAAGAACACCCCAGCTGCCCAGGGAGTATTTGGCGATATGGGTATAAGCCGCCCAGGGATCAGCACCTGCGATCCAGATCACCAATGCGCCAATCAACAAGGCAATCACAACAGCAGCCAGTGATAAAACTGGAGATAACCAACGTGGGGGGTTATCTACCCGATTCTCGATCTTGAGTTTATAAGGAAACTTCCATTTCGGAGCAGATTCTTTTACATTGATATCGGCCATATTAATTCACTCCTTCTTTTCCAATCTGTTCAAGGGGAGTGCCAGTCATCATTTGCCCGATCTTATCAATATCTCCATCATCTACCTCACCCATGATTTCCCCTTCATAAATGACGTAGATCCTGTCACTCAGGCTTAATAACTCCTCCAACTCTTCTGAAATCAGCAATACCGCAGCTCCTGATTCCCTTTGAGAAAGCAGCAGCGTTTGGACACCTTCAATCGCACCAACATCCAAACCTCGTGTTGGCTGCACTGCAACCATAAATTTTGGCTCACTGGAAATTTCCCGGGCAAGAATCACTTTCTGCAAATTACCTCCAGAAAGCAAGCGGACTGAGGTATCAATTGATGGGACTATGATGTCATATGCTTCTTTCAAGCCTGTCGCATATTTGCCGGCTTCTTTTTTATTCACTCGCCATCCGTTAGCAATAGGTTTTTGATCATAGTTTTTCATGATCACATTTTCAGTCACACTCAAATTGGGAGCGGTCCCAACTTTGGCCCGATCCGCCGGGATCAAGGATATACCATGGCGAATGCCCAATTTGACGGGTTTATTGGTTACGTCTTGATCATTTACTGAAATAGATCCTTCTATGACTTCGCGAAGACCAACCAGCGCTTCAGCCAATTCATTCTGCCCATTTCCTGCCACACCTGCCAAACCAACGATCTCACCCTCACGGACGTTGATAGAGACCCCATTCAAAGATTTAATTCCTTTATCATTAAATGCTTCAAGGCCTTTGACATCAAGGACGATATCACCAATCTGGACCTCTTTCTTTTCGACCCGGAAAACCACTTCGCGTCCAACCATCAGGCGAGCCAGATCAGCCCGGGAAACATCTTTGGTATACAACCCGCTTGAAGTGACCTTGCCCTTTTGAAGCACCGTGACCCGGTCTGAAATTGCCATAACTTCTTGGAGTTTATGACTTATGAAAACAATCGATTTACCCTGATCTGTCATCGATCGCAGCGTATTGAATAATTCGTCGATCTCACTGGGAGCCAGGACTGCTGTAGGCTCATCCATGATCAACACATCAGCTCCGCGATAAAGCATTTTGAGAATTTCCACGCGCTGTTGTTCCCCCACAGATAACTGCCAGATCTTCGCATCCGGGTCAACATGCAGGCCATACTGCTCAGCCACTTCAGCAACACGCTGGTTATATTCAGTTAATCGCATCCTGAAGCGTGGTTCATCCAATCCAAGAAGGATATTCTCCGTTACAGATTGTGAGGGCACCAGCATAAAATGCTGATGGACCATACCAATCCCCGCTTCGATGGCTTCTCTGGGAGATCCAAAATTGGCCGGTTTACCGTGAACAGTTATAGATCCGCTTTCAGCTTTATATAATCCAGCCAGCACATTCATCAAGGTGCTTTTTCCAGCGCCATTTTCACCTAAAAGGGCATGCACTTCTCCCTTTCGCAGATCAAAATCTACCTGATCATTAGCAACCACTCCAGGAAACCTCTTGGTAATGGACTGCATCTGAACAACAAGTTCATCCATGCTTTTCTCAATATCCATAATCCACCATCTATCTATGCGATTAAATAGTTATAAAAAATAAATAATTGCAATAAAAGTTTGGGTGACCAGAATAATCTGGTCACCCAAATACATGTAGTGTCTAGAGGTCAGGCAGGTCAGCTGCGATATTCTGGTTCCACCAGTACATACCGTAGGTAGCCTCAAAACCAGGCGCACCGGGCGCAAACTGGTCAATATCTGCCTGGGTCATTCTTTCACCTTCAGGAACAACCACATTGCCGTCGATATCAATAATCGGGCCGGCAAAAACGTCAAAGCGGTCAAATTCACCAGCAGCAACTGAATCCATTACTGCCTGGATCTTGGCCAGATCTTCTGCGGGCAAACTGGCAACACCAGGCTGCAGTTCCTGTCCTTCCATGAATCCGTAAAGGCCAACGCCGCCACCGGAAGCATCAAAGTAGTCAGCCATATATGGATAGGTTCCAGCCTGTACTTCTTCTGCAATGCGAACAAATTCAGGTCCCCAAACCCAGTAAGGAGCGGTCAGGCACTCATCAATGGTGCAGGAGCCAACCCAGTCATAGGTGATGCCGTAAACACCTTCACGGTCAGCCGCTGCCAGAGCGGAAGCCGGGGTGTCTGCGCCAGTCATAACCACATGGGAGCCAGCGTCAAAGAGAGAATCAGCGCCTTCTCGTTCGACGATGGGATCGTGCCAGGTGAAGATCCAGCGGATGTCCACATCACATTCGGGGCAGGTTTCCTGCACACCCAAGCATAGGCGTTGAACAGGCGGAGTTCTTCGGGGATCGGGAAGGTGGCCATACCGCCAACGCGGGTGGCGCCATCTGCCTTGGCCCGGGAGCCTGCAATCATGCCAGCCACATACTTCATGACTTCCATTTCGCCAAACAGGTTGCCGAAGTTGGTGCCATTGAACTTGTAGCCAGAAATGTGAACAAAACCAATGTCGGGGAATTCTTCCGCTACAACTTGCATGGGGTCCATATAACCAAAGGAACCACCAATGATCAGGTCAAAACCCTTGCGGGCCAGAGCGCGGAATACCTGCTCGGAGTCAGCACCTTCTGCGACCAATTCAACATAGGCGGTATGAACGCCATCCATATTATCCTGGACGTAGTTGATACCTTCCCACTGAGCCTGTGACCAGCCACCATCATCATGGTTGCTGAGCATCACGACGGCAACATTGAACATGCCATCTTCTGCATCAGGGATCTGCAAGCCACCTTCTGCTGCCGGGGCTGCCTCTTCCTCTGCTTCTTCCATTGTCTCTTCTTCTGCCATTGCCTCTTCTTCTGCGGGCATTTCTTCGGCAGGAGCCGGCTGGCAGGCAGTGAAGACAAATGCTGCAATCAGCATCAGGCTAATCACTAACCATAGACTTTTCTTTCTCATTTTTTCTCCTCTACAGTGTAAATAAATTTATCCAATTTAGTGCATAACTTTTGTGAGACATCCACCTCCTTTGTGAGAGCTCAAGCTATTTTTATCTTAGTATACTTGAATATTGTTTTTCAACTTAAGAACAATATCCTGTTAATGTCTCAGGGAACGATCCTGGTGCCAGTTTCGCCTCGAAGTGCCCGGCCAATATTCTCAGGGTTGGTTACAATGGCTTCTTTACCGCCCTGCTCCAGGAATTTGACAATGGCCTTGATCTTCGGTTCCATGGAACCTTTGGCGAAGTGGGTGCCTTCAGCGAGATACTCTTTTGCCTCGGCAACTGTGATCTGGTCCAGATCCACCTGGTCAGGTTTTCCAAAATTCAAGGAAACCTTTTCCACAGCTGTGGAGATCAACAGCAGATCTGCATTGATTTCATTGGCAAGGAACGCCGAAGCAAAATCCTTGTCGATTACAGCTGCTGTGCCAATCACGCCCTGATCGGATTCGATCACTGGAATTCCGCCACCGCCTACTGTGATGGTGACGGTTCCGGAATTGATCAATGCCTTGATGGCTTCCAGTTCCATGATTTCCACCGGGAGGGGAGAGGCAACAACCCGCCGCCATCCCCGTCCCGCATCTTCCACCACATTCCAGCCCAGATCCTCTTTCCTCTTCATAGCCTCATCTTCATCCATAAAAGTGCCGATCGGCTTGGCAGGCGCCTGGAAAGCCGGATCATTGGCATCTACCCGGACCTGGGTGATTACGGTTGCAACCGGTTTATCAATGCCGCGTTTCTTTAATTCATTCTGGATATTCTGCTGCAGGGAATAACCGATCGCTCCCTGGCTGTCGGCTCCGCAAACATCCAGCGGAACTTCATGCATACCTTCTACTTTGTGAGCGATCTCGGAGCGCCGCAGGATAAAACCTACCTGGGGTCCATTGCCATGGCCAACTGCAACATCCCAACCTGCTTCGATCATGTCCACCAGGTGAGTTGAGGTTTCCTGAGCAGCTTTATACTGATCCTCTACTGTTTGATGCTGTTTAGATTTAATTAATGAGTTGCCGCCAATGGCAACAACTGCAACTTTTTTCTTTTCTGTCATAATCATCTCCTAGCACATTGTCAAAGCCATCACAGCTTTCTGGGCATGCATGCGGTTTTCAGCCTGGTCAAAGACTACAGATTGGGGACCATCCATAACTTCACTTGTTACTTCAACATCACGGTCAGCTGGCAGGGGGTGCATGTAAATCGCATCCTTATCAGCCAGGGCCATCTTGCGGGCATCTGTGATCCAATCCGAATATTTATCCTGGATCTTTTTACCTTCCTCAGGATCCTGGGTGGTCAGAAGTGGTCCCCAGGACTTGGCGTAAACAATATCAGCGTCCTTGAATCCCTCTTCCATATCATCAACAACTTCAAACTTTCCACCATAGATTTTGGCCTGTTCTTTGGCCTGCTCCATGATCTCCGGCATCAATTTGAATTCTGGCGGGTGTGCCAGGGTGACATCCAGGCCGAAACGAGGCATCTGCAGGATCAAGGATTGCGGAACGGACATCGGTTTGAGATAGGATGATGCATAAGCCCAGGAAACTACAATTTTCTTTCCTTTCAAAATCGGACCTTTTTTCTCAAAAATGGTCATGATGTCAGCCAGGCACTGATGGGGATGGTAAACCTCACACTGCATGTTCAAAACTGGGGAACGAGATGATGAAGCTACATTATTAATGTATTTATTGCCTACGCCCCAATCCACATGGCGGATGGCAATCCCATCAAAATAACGACCCAGAATCTCTCCCAGCTCTTTTTCGGTATCACCATGGGAAACCTGGGTTGTGCGGCTTTCCATAAAGGCTGCATGTCCACCCAATTGGGCCATACCAGACTCAAAAGAAGCCCGGGTTCTTGTGCTGGAGAAGAAGAATAACATCGACAGGGTCTTGTCAAGCAGCAGAGCATGCCGCTCACCCAGGGCACGTTTTTTCTTCAAATCCCAGGCAACACTTAAGACGGTTTCTACTTCTTCTTTTGAAAAATCCAGGTCGCCAATCAAATCTCGACCTCTTAAATCAGAAATCATTGTTTTCTCCTTATAACAAAAAAATAATCTATAAAATCAAACTGGTAGATCAACTTGCAGTCAATCTACCAGTTTATCATTTTTGATTTACTCTTCGGCGCCCAGAACAAGAGCCAGCAAAGCCATGCGCATCACTACACCGTTGAAACCTTCCTGCCAGTAGCGAGCCCAGCGGGTCTGGTCCACATCTGGAGGAATCTCATCCATTCGGGGCAGAGAGTGCAGCAGGACTGCATCAGATTTAGCCTTGGTCTCAAGCAGTTCTTTCGTGATCTTGAACTCAGGAGGAGTCAAACCAACATCACCATCACGCTCGTCGCGGGATTTGGTGTAGTCAGGCTGGACAACCGGCTCAACCAGGATCACATCAGCATCAGCAATTACTTCCCGAACATCATCACCTTCGGTGAAGTTCAAGCTGTTCTGTTTAAAATCTTCTCTGTACTCATCCGGAAGGTTCATGTCTTTGGGAGAGATGAAGGTGATCGGGCAGTCGAACTGGGTCAGAGCGTGGCCCAGAGAGTGCATGGTGCGCATACGCATATCACCGACAGCAACCCACTTCAATCCATCAATACGTCCTTTTTCCCGCATGATCGTATACAGGTCGGTCAGGATCTGGGTGGGGTGTTCGCCCCAGCCATCACCACCATTGATGATCGGTACGCTGACCCATTTGGCTGCTTCCTGGGGAGCACCTTTCAAGAAATGGCGCATAACAATTACGTCACCGTAATTTTCCAGCATTTTGAAGGTATCTTTAATGGACTCCATATAGAAGTCACCTGCGCGGGTCATCTTGGCATCAGAAAATCCAGTAACTTTGCCGCCCAAGCGAAGCATTGCTGATTCGTGAGCCAGGCGGGTCCGGGTGGAAGGCTGATAAAAAGCCGTCACCATGGTTTTTTCTTTCAGCAGATCAACGTTCTTGCGATTGTGAGCAATCGGAGCTAATTTCGCTGCGACCTCAAACACCCGTTCAAACTCATGCCGTTCAAAATCCTTTAATGAAATAATATTACGTCCTGCGAAACTTCTCATGATAATTCTCCTTTTAAGTGAAATCTACATTTTTATATATAGTTGGTCTTTATCTTAAATCTGATAATTGCTTTCCTCCTATAGTGACTGGTGTAATTTGATCGCCAACCCGGCGAACGATATGGAAATGGAAATATCCAGGTAAGAAATATGTGAATGACGAATCGATGATCCTGCCCCGCGTTGAAAAAAGCAGTGATGAGAATACCAGCAGAGGATCGTGGCGTTGAATATCCAGAGCATTAGCGATATCATGGGTCGCACCGATAGCGCTGATCTCACATTTTGAACTGGCCAGGGGAATATCATCCCGCCGGATCAACATATCCAGGACCGATCCTGTGAAATCCTGTTTGACTTCCTCCTCACTGATAATATCGATTGGCAGATTATCTTCCAGATATGCCACAGGACGATTTTCTGCCAGGATAACGCGCGAGACCCTGAGAATTTCCTCATTTTCCGGTAGTTCAAGTGTTTTCGATAATTCGGAGTCAACAAAACAATGACTGACTTTCAGATCACCCATTGAGACTTCCAGCCCTAACTGATCAGCGATGGTCTCCAGGCTGTTCAGATTTTCAAGGCTGGTGTCAAAAACTTGAGTGGGATGAATGACAAAGGTACCAACTCCTTGTTTTCTTTGCAGCAGTCCCCGGGTCTCAAAAGTACGCATGGCTTCTCTCAAGGATGCCCGAGAGACACCCAATTCAACCGCAAGTTTGGGTTCGGAGGGCAGTCTTTCGCCAGTTTCTGTCTCCGAGATCAGCAGACTCAGCTGTTCATGGAGCGATCTTGAAACATCGTTTTCTTTAATCAATCTATCTTCCCTTCGATTACAGGTACAATCTCAAATTTCTCAACATCCACTAAACCAAGGTCCGAGATCCTTAAAGCTGGAATTACAACCAGGGCCAACAGACTCAATTGCATATTGGGATTCACTATAGAACACCCGCAGGCCTGGAATCCTTCCAGAACGCTGGCAGCTTCTTCTGCGACCAGGTCTGCCCGTTTATTGGACATCAATCCAGCAATTGGCAGGGATACCTGGCCGATGATCTCGCCATCTTTAACAACCACCTGGCCGCCATTGATCTCAGCCAAATGGTTAGCTGCCTGTGCCATCTGTTCCTCATCAGTACCCACAACGATCATATGATGGGAATCATGGGCTACTGTTGAACCCAGGGCACATTTTCCCTTCAAACCAAAACCCGTTACCAGGCCAACAACCACACCACCTGTAGCTTGATGGCGTTCCACCAGGGCTATTTTAAGGAGGTCCTTCTCCTGATCAATTTTTACTTCACCATCTTGAATTTCAACCGATAATCTTCAAGTGCTCAGTCGGCGCCTGTCCTTCAATAACACCGATCACATGAGCTGTTGCTTGCGAAGTGATCCCCTCTTCCACAACCAGTTTAAAATCATCAGCAACCAGGGGACGTTCCATATTTACAGAGCGGGTCGCCCATTCTGGATATTTCCTTGCAGGAAGCTCAAACTGCCACTCACCGGAATCAGCCAGGAGTTTTCCCCTGGCATATACCTTTTCAGGGCGAAAATCATTCAAATTTGGAACTATCAGGATATCAGCAAATCTGCCGGGAGCTATCTGCCCCATATCTCTAGCGACTCCAAAATGTTCTGCTGTATTGATGGTTGCCATTTGCAGTGCTGTAATGGGATCCAAACCAAGGCCGATCGTATGCCTTAATACCCGGTCCATATGACCGTCATTGACCAGGGTCTCGGAATGGGAATCATCTGTGCAGAGGATAAAATGCCTTGGATCGAGTTTATCTTCCATAATTGCAGGCAGCTGGGATTCAACATCCAGCCAGCCAGAACCATAACGCAGCATAGCTTTCATACCCTGGCGGACTCTAGCCACAGCATCTTCCTTACGGGTGCCTTCATGGTCATCCTCCGGTCCACCAGCTACATAACCATGGAAAGGGATGCCCAGGTCAGGAGCAGCATAATGGCCCCCGATCACCCTGCCGGCTTCGCGGGTGGCTGCCATCTCGTCGTGCATTTTTTGGTCGCTGGAAAACACTCCCGGGAAATTCATCATTTCTCCCAGGCCGATAATCCTGTCCCATTTCATCGCTTCCGCCACATCATCAGGACCAATCGATGAACCCGGTGTTTCCAATCCAGGCGCGGACGGAACACAGGACGGAATCTGGACCCAAACATGGATAGGCTGGTCCTGGGCTTCATCTGCCATCAAGCGCACACCTTCCAACCCGAAGACGTTGGCGATCTCATGGGGATCGATGAACATTCCCGTTGTGCCCCGAGGGGCAACCGCCCTCACAAATTCAGTGATGGTCACCATGCCTGATTCAACATGCATGTGGGCGTCCAGCAAACCTGGAACAAGGTATTTTCCTTCTGCATCGATCACCTTTGTTTGATCGCCAATAGTATGGGAAGCATCCTCCCCCACAAAAGCAATCCTCTCACCGATAACAGCGATATCCGTTCCTGGAAGGATCTCTCCCGATTGAACACAGACCCATTGACCATTTCTGATCACAAGATCAGCTTTTTTCCGGCCCATCGCAACATCTACTAGTGTTCTGGTTCGATTACTGATATCTTTTCGGCCCATCTTTAACGCTCCCGGGGAAAGTGTTTCCTTTATCCGTTTAATAATCGGGTTGCCGCCCGATTATGTTCTTCCACTAAAACTGGCAAGTCAACCGCTGTCAGCTGTCCTTCCTTGACCACAAATTTGCCGCCTACTACTGTGTAATCCACCTTAACTGGCGCGCAGAAGACAGTGGCAGCGACTGGATCATGCATCGCACCAGCGTAATCGATCCTTTCCAGATCGATCGCGATGAAGTCCGCTGCTTTGCCAGGTTCCAGGGAACCGATATCACTTCGGCCAAGCACTGCAGCGCCTCCGCGAGTTGCCAGCTCCAAAGCCTGACGGGCGGACATGATCTGTTTATCTTTGCCGCCAGATCGGGAAGCACCTTTGATCCCTGCCCTGAGACGGGCAAGCAGCATCGCCTGGCGGGTCTCATCAAGCAAGTGGGAACCATCGTTGCTGGCCGAGCCATCCACGCCTATACCAACATCCACACCTGCGGCCACCAAATCCAAGATCGGAGCTGCCCCGGAAGCCAAACGCATATTCGAGCTGGGACAGTGAGCAACACCGCAGCCATGTTTAGCATAGACGCCGATCTCATCTTCATTTACATAAACGGAATGTGCAAACCAGACATCAGGTCCGATCCAATCTACCTCTTCCATATAAGCTACTGGTCGTTTGCCAAATTGCTGGATAGTGAAATCCACTTCATCTTCTGTTTCAGCAAGATGCGTATGCAATTGAATACCATACTCCCTGGCCAGAGCAGCGCTTTCGCGCATCAAATCCCCGGTAACACTGAATGGGGAACACGGGGCCAGAACGATCTGAGTAAAGGATCCTGGTTTGCCATCATGATAGGCTTCGATCAAACGCTGGGAATCCTTTAATATTTGTCCTTCTTCCTCCACAACGCTGTCCGGAGGCAGGCCCCCTTTGCTCTCACCCAGGCTCATCGAACCACGGGAGGCGTGAAGCCTGAGGCCCATTTCCAGCGCCGCTTCGATCTCATCATCAAGGCATGATCCGTTGGGGTACAGGTAGAGGTGATCAGATGCCGTTGTACAGCCAGATAGGGCTAATTCTGCCAGCGCTGTTCGGGTGGAAACCCGAATATCCTCTGGTTTCATACGAGCCCAGATCGGATACAGGGTTTTTAACCAGTGAAACAGGTTAGCATCTTGCGCTTCAGGCACAACCCGGGTCAAGGTCTGATAAAAATGGTGGTGGGTATTAACCAGGCCGGGCAGAACAATATGGCCCTTTAAATCAAGAATCTGATCCGCTTTTGAGGGCAATTGATCAGATTTTCCAACTCTCTCAATAAATCCATCTTTAATAAAAATACCACCATCAAGAATTTCCTGGCGCTGGTCATCCATTGTGACCACAACATGGGCATTTTTTACAAGGAGAGTTGGCATGGGGTTCCCTGGAATTTAATTTGTCTGACAACTTAGAGTTTAACAAACTCCTTCACTTCTGTCAATTGTCAGACAAGTTTCCGGGTAAAAATCATGACTTTAATCATATAAGCAAAAACAGGCTTGGCAGCCCTTGAGTATTTGAATAAATATTGAGTTTAAAGGATCAGCTGGGATTAAAACCAGAGATTAAATAAGTTCTCTGTGAAAACCGGGTTTAACAAGGCAAATACAGCTCCGGCCAGGATCAGAATAAAAACCAATAAGGCGATTAATGCCAGGCATCCTCCCTGGTCGATCTTGACTTTCTGGCGGGGAAACCGATCTTTTTCTGATTTAGCATCTGCATCCCGGGAAGCTCTTTTTTTGGTGATCTCTTTGGTTTCCACACCACGGACAATCACACCGGGAGGTTTTTTAGGATCTGGTTGTTTTGATGGAGCTGCCTGATATGGGGTCAAATCCAAAGTTGATATTGAATCTGCCGCTCTGAGCCTTAAGGAGTTCGTTTTTAAATTCCGCAGCCATTTGCCAGCGATTATTGGGATGGACCTGAAGTGCTTTTTCAACAGCTTCAGATACACGTTTGGAAACTTTGGGGTTTCTTTCCCGCACCGGAGTGAGTTCTTCCTGATCCATGGTCTGCGCCAGACTATCCTCAGGGGTTAATCCTGTTAATGCTGTATAGAGTGTAGCCCCCAGGGAATAGATATCCGTTCTCGCATCAGTTCTGGCCGCCCCATACTGTTCTGGTGGCGAAAAACCCATTGTCATTGCCCGGGCCCCTGTTGCTGTGGTTTGATCATCATGCATCACTTTCGCAAGGCCAAAATCCACTAAAAAAACGCCCCCGGATGGGGTGATGCGTACGTTGGCAGGTTTTATATCCCGGTGCAGGACCACTGAGTCCCTGGAATGCATATATGACAGAGCATCACAAATGGCCGCCCCAATGTAAACGACCTCTTCTTCCTCAAAGGGACCGATTCTCTCCAATCTTTCCTGGAGGTCTTCCCCCTCGATATAGTCCATGATCAGATATTGACCCTGATCCTCAATTGTAAAATGGTCAGAAACCCGGGGTAGATTGGGGTGGCGCAAACTGGCAAGGATGGTCGCTTCCCGGCGAAATTGGCGGGCATAATCATCAATAGTAAACAAATTCTCCTTCACCGCAACCTCAAGACCGAGGTTCTCGTCTACGGCCCGGAATATTGAACCCATTCCACCGTGTCCGAGGACCTCGATGATTCTATAACGTTCGCGAAGGAGTTGACCTTGATTTAGCGACATCCGTATCTATTGGCTAGATATCTAAATTCCTTACTTCATTGGCATGTGTGATAATAAATCTCTTTCTGGGCGGAACCGAAGAGCCCATTAACATATCGAATGTTCTATCTGCGGCAGCAGCGTCTTCAATATCGACTTGCAGCAAAGTTCGGGTTTCCGGATCCATGGTGGTATCCCAAAGCTGGATAGGGTTCATTTCACCCAAACCCTTATACCGCTGCAATTGAGCTTTCTCTGGAGTGAGATCCAATTCCTTGAACAGATCCAACTTTTCCTTTTCAGTATAAACATAAATCTTCTTATTTTTGTGAGTCAGCCTGTACAGCGGTGGTTGGGCAATATATAGGTGGCCGGTATCAATCAACGGCTGCATATAACGGAAGAAGAAGGTCAGCAGCAGGGTGCGAATATGGGCGCCATCTACATCAGCATCTGTCATGATGATCACCCTTCCATAACGCAATCCTTCTATGTCAAATCCTTCCCCGATACCCACACCAAGGGCTGAAATAAGGGATTTAACTTCATTATTGGCCAGGATCTGGTTCAGTCTGGCTCGCTCAGTATTCAAGATTTTGCCCCTGAGCGGCAGAATAGCCTGGAAATGTCGGTCTCTGCCCTGTTTGGCAGAACCTCCAGCGGAATCACCCTCGACGATATAGATCTCAGATTCCTCAGGATTCCGGGAAGAGCAATCAGCCAGTTTTCCGGGCAAGGTCATGCTTTCCAGGGCTGATTTTCTGATCACCAGGTCTCTGGCTTTGCTGGCAGCCTGGCGGGCCCGGGCAGAGGTCAAACATTTGTTAATGATGGCTTTTGCCGCAGCAGGATGTTCTTCCAGGAAAGCTTCTACACCCTCAGCGACAACCTGCTGGGTATGCGTTTTAACCTCAGCGTTCATCAATTTCACTTTGGTTTGACTTTCAAACTGAGGTGATGGATGTTTTACACTGATGATCGCTGTCAGGCCTTCGCGGGTATCGTCACCGGATAGGTTGGGATCTGAATCCTTAAAGATCTTCTTATTGCGGGCATAATTATTGATCGTGCGGGTGATCGCAGTCCTCAAGCCGGTTAGATGGGTGCCGCCATCATGAGTATTGATGGTATTCGCAAATGCGTAGATAGATTCCGCAAAGGAATCAGTATACTGGAAAGCCGCATCAATGACGATATTATCAACTTCCTTCTCCACATGGATCACCGGATGGAGTTTTTCCCGATTGCGATTTAAGTAACGGACGAAGGAGGTGATCCCACCATCAAAATAGAAATTCATTTCCCTGTCGCTTCGTTCGTCAGTAAATCTAATCGTTACACCCTTCGTGACAAAAGCCATTTCCCTGAATCGCTGAACAAGCGTTTCAAATGAGAAGGTCAAATCGCCATCAAAGATGGATTTGTCATACATGAAGGTTTGGGTGGTGCCCGTTTTCCCCTTGGGTGCATCACCAGTAACCTTCAACTTTGTTACCGGAACACCTTTTTCATAACGCTGGAAATGTTCCTTTTTATCTCTCCAGACCTTGACCTCAAACCACTCTGAAAGAGCATTCACCGCGGATAGACCCACACCGTGTAAACCTCCGGATACCTTATAACCGCCGCCGCCAAATTTACCACCGGCGTGCAGCATGGTCATAACCAGCTCAAGGGCAGGTACTTTCTTTTCGGGATGGATATCCACCGGGATACCTCGCCCGTTATCAGTCACAGTTACGCTCTCATCTGGATGGATGATGATCTCTATCTCATCACAATATTCCGCCAGAGCCTCGTCGATCGAGTTGTCCACTACCTCATAAACGAGGTGATGAAGGGCTTTGATATCCGTTCCGCCAACATACATACCCGGCCGCAGACGGACAGCTTCCAAGCCTTCCAGGACTTGAATATCTTTTGCATCATAGGACATTTTTTGATTCTTTTCAGCCACAAAAACCTCCAGTAAGATTCTCGCAAACCCGCATCATAACATGATTTTAATTAATTCTCTAATGTTGGCCGCTCTTCGACGATCTGTTTTGGCAGACCCAGCGCCTGTAATTCTTCCATCCAGCGGTTCATATCCTGGTAATAAATAAAACTTGCCGAGAGCATCCCGGTGGTGACAAAAGCATGACCGATAATGCTGATCAACATTAACCAAGAATTTTCCGGAGGAACCTGCCAGACCATATTTAGACCCTGATTGACCAGCAAGGCCACCAGGATAAACAAGCTGGTTTTCAGAAACGTAAGATTTGTCAACCGGATGCTGGACAATAATGATTTCCAGGCTTTTTGTCCCCTGGAGTAGATCCCATGGGGGGAGAATATAAGCGGAAAGATCAACCAGAATGAGATAACGCCAAATAAGATCAGAATTATTTGCCCCAGTGAAACGCTAATAAAGGTGATTCCGGTTGCCGCACAGCTGCCAATAATCAGGATAGCCATGAAAAATACACCCCAGATCAAACTTAAGATTACTGACTGGAGGCTGACTCTGGGCCAATCCTGGAAAATACCACGCCATTTCAAATCATCAAATAAGGCAGCTTGGCGGACCGCGGAAAAATATAGTCCTCCCAGCACCAGGCCTGATAGAAAGACTAACAAGGATATTATCACTGCGCTGCTCAAAGTGGGAATATCAAAGAAGATCGGTGTGCCAAGGGGATTTTCCACCGGCAGGATGCTGGCGAATAAACTAAAGATACCCACAGGCAGTGAACGCAGCGCAATCAGTAAATTGATCCGCTCAGCAGCGGCCATCCAGATCTCCTGCCCGGCTTCCATCACATCACCAAAGTCCGCTGGCATAAGCTGGGATACTTCATTCATTTCCACAATTAATCCCTCAATGAGGGATTTTATCTGGAGGTGGGGACCAAACCACAATACAAGGTCCAGACCTACTGGAAAGAGCAGTAATATCAAATGTTTTGTTATGGCGTCAAATCCATTTCGGATGGATTTTAGGACATTTGGGGACTCTGGAAGGACAATCTTGTTCATATTCATCAGTGCTCTATTTTACCATATAACACCCCTCTAGACCTCTTGCCATATGCCCCCAATGAGGCTAAAAATCTTCTCAATTTCCCCTCAGAAATACCCCTTGCGTACTGGATTTTTGTTTGATAAACGCCATCTTGAAATTCAAGATCAGGTGATACAATCTTTTCTAATCACAATATAATCCAGCAGTCAGGATCTCCAGGAGTAAAAAAGGAATATGTCTGCAAAAAGAGCAGCTGATTATTTTGAATTCCTGGCGAAATTGGGCTTGACCAAACATTATGGAAGCCTGGATGCGACGCTGGAGCTGGTCAAATTAACCAAAATTTCAGCCGGTCAAACAGTGCTTGATCTTGGCTGCGGAGTGGGTGCAACCCCGGTATATCTAGCAAAAGAGTCCGGTTTCCAGATCATCGGTGCTGACCTGGTGGAAACTATGCTCTATCGATCTAAAGAGTGGGCAGAAGAAAATCAGGTCTTCGATAGAACAGCTTTCCTGACAGCTGACGCCAGGGTGCTGCCCTTCCCTGATAATACTTTTGATGTTGTTCTGCTGGAATCTGTAAATGTTTTTTTTGAGGATAAATCAGCAGCATTTAGGGAATACCTCAGAGTAATAAAACCCGGCGGCTATCTGGGTATCACTGAGATGACCTGGCTTAAGCCTCCTACTGATTTTTACATAGACTTGTTTATCAAATCCGCCTTTGCTACTGCATGCCAGGCGGAGGGATGGAAAAACCTGTTCACGGAAGCAGGTTTCAATAACGTGATCGGAAATGGTTATGCCATTGACCCTGCCCGTGAGAGCAAAGGGCGCTTTGAACGCTACGGAAAAGGTTATATACTAAAAATAATCATCAACATGTTAAAACTTATCCTGACAGATAAAAAATCCCGGTCATTCTTTCAGGACAGGACCAGCGGATTATCAAAAGATATCATTGAATATGTTGGATATGGTGTTTTTGCAGGACAGAAACCATCAGGTCCCAAATAACAGGTGAGGTAACTATGGCTAAGAAAATTGACACATTATTCATCAATGCCCATGTATTGTGTATGGATGATGATTTTCAAACTTATGAAAAAGGGGCCGTTGCCGTTGCTGGTGACCAGATCCTGGCAGTTGGCGAGATGGATGACATCGTCAATGAATATCAAGCCCAAGAAGTTTTTGATTGCCTGGGAAAGATCCTCATGCCCGGATTGGTAAATGCTCATACACATGTGCCTATGAATCTGCTTCGAGGCCTGGGTGATGATCTCCGGCTTGATGTCTGGCTCCTGGGCTACATCATGCCTGTCGAAAGAGAATTTGTCAGTCCGGAATTTGTGCGCCTTGGTACATCTCTGGCATGCGCGGAATTGATCCGGTCTGGCGTGACATCATTTGCAGATATGTATTATTTTGAAGACCAGGTTGCCGAGGCCGCTGCCGAAGCAGGACTACGGGCAACTTGCTGCCAAACTATCTTGAAATTCCCTTCCCCGGATGCCTCATCCTATGAAGAAGCCCTCACGGCTTCTGAAGAGATGATCAAGAAGTGGAAGGGACACCCCCTGATCACCCCGGCAGTTGCTCCCCATGCTCCATATACCTCCACGGTGGATATCCTGGAATCAGCCACGGCTCTGGCCCTGAAGTATGATGTCCCCCTTCACATTCATATCTCTGAGACTGCTCAGGAAGTGGAAGATTGCCTGAATGAATTTGATATGCCTGTAGTCCCTTATGTCGAACAATTTAATGTATTCAATGCCAAGGTCATTGCCGCCCACTGTGTGCATATTGATGAAAGGGAAATGAACAAATTGGAGAAATTTGGCGTTGGCGTTGCCCATAATCCGACCTCAAATTTAAAATTATCCTCCGGCATAGCCAGGATCAACCGCATGCTTGAACTTGGATTAAATGTTGGTATCGGTACGGACGGTGTTTCCTCAAATAATGACCTGGATATGTTCGAAGAGGTCCGCCTGGCAGCACTGCTTGCCAAAGGCAGCAGCGGAGATCCAACTGTCGTTCCTGCCCGGACAGCAGTCGCCATGGCGACCAGTATGGGTGCCAGGAGCATTCATATCGGCGATCAAACCGGATCGATAGAATCCGGGAAAAAAGCAGACCTGATCCTGGTAGATATTGACACTTTGCATAACTCACCCCACTTTCGCAACGATCCAAACAGTATCTACGCCCAGTTGGTATATGCAGCAAAATCTACGGACGTAACTGATGTGATGGTCAATGGGTCATGGCTGATGCGTTCCCGTGAGCTGTTAACGATTGACCTTGGTGAATTACTTCCCAAAGCCCAGTCCCTGGCATTGGAAATTGACCAGTTCTTGATCGAGAGATTCCAATCTGTCTATACCAAACTTATCGCCATTGGTGGAGCGGAAGAGCAGGAAAGTTATGAAGTACAGATCAAGGTAAAGGTGGAAGATCCCCAGGAAGTGATCAAACAACTAGAAGGTTCCGAACTGGAGATTCTCTATTACCGCCATTATCATGAATTTGATACTTATTTTAAATTCGAGGATCCAAAAGAAGGTTGGCTCCGGTACCGCGAAGACGAATTCATTGATGCCAAAGGAGAGGTGGAAAATGTACGCTACCGGCTGACTTTGATCGGCCCTCAGAGGGAAAAACACTTCCCTCAGGATGTCCTCTTATCCCGGAGCCGTTTTATCGCCCCTGCCCCCCATAGTCTCCGTTTCTACCGGGAATATTTCAAACCCAGCGATGAAACATTCATTGAGAAGGATCGCAAACGCTGGAAAGTATCTTTCCGCGATATTGAGTTCTTCATCAATGTCGATCGATTGGATGATCCTGACCTGGGAACTTTCCTCGAAGTAAAAAGCCGCACCTGGAGCTTTGACGACGCAGAGAGAAAAGCCCAGGTCGCCGAAGATCTGCTCAAGTTTTTAGGCGTTCAACCCAAAGAGAGTGAGACACTTGATTACGTGCAGATCATAGAAACACAAGTTTGATTTATGAAAATCGCTGCCCTGGGAGATATCCACGGTAATTATCAAGCCCTGATTACCATACTTGACCATGTTGATCGCTGGAATCCGGACCTGGTACTGGTTCTTGGAGACATCATTAATCGCGGACCACGTTCAAGAGATTGCCTGCACCTGATCCAGGAAAGAGGAACCGACCCTGACTGGCATATCATCAGAGGCAACCACGAGGGTTATGTTCTCATGTTTGAGGATCCTGCCCTGCCTCGATCAGGGATAGAATTTGAGCTCAGGAAAGTGATCTATTATACGTATGATTCCCTTTCCAGAGAGGATATCCAGGCAGTGAAAGACCTTCCTGTTCAGATCTCACTGGAAGCAACAGGAAAGCAGTTGATCCAGGCCTACCATGCTTCAACAGCAAGTGATAGGATTGGAATCTACCCTGACACACCAGGGTCTGAAATTCCTGACCTGATCGATCCGGGTGCCGATCTATTCCTGGTCGGACATACACATCAGTCCTTCATTCGAAAATGGAAAAAAACAACACTGGTTAATGCCGGATCAGTTGGCTTGCCATTTGATGGTGACACCCGGCCTTGTTATGCCCAACTCACCTACCAGGATCAAGAATGGCAAAGCGAGATCGTTCGGGTGGAGTATGATCAGCAAGCTGCTAGAGATGATTTTTATAACAGCGGGTTTTTTCCCGGGGGCGGTGCCCTCACCGACCTGGTTCTGGCGGAATTGCGACTGGGATGGCCGCAATTAGGCAAGTGGTTCAAAAGGTATGAGACTGCAGTCCTGGCTGGTGAAATCAGCCCGGAGAAAGCTGTAGCAGAGTACCTGCTCAACCCGAATATCGAATATATCCAATCCAGATTTATCCAGAAATATCCCGGAGTAATATGAACAATAGCCGCTTGGAGCTTGCCAGGAAAGCAGCCAAACAGACAGGGAAAACCCTGCTGGACCTTTACCAGAAAGGCGACCAATCTGGATTTCTGAAAGAGGATCATACGCTGGTCACAGAAGCTGACCGGGCAGCCGATAAGATCATCCAAGAAATGATCCTCGGAGAATTTCCCGGAGATCAAATTCTCAGTGAAGAAGCATCAACAATCTTCCCAAACAGTCAGCATGTCTGGATCATCGATCCACTGGATGGAACAGTGAATTTCAGTCGCGGGCTGAGCTGTTGGGGAGTATCTATAGCTCACCTTAAAAATGGAAAACCAAAAACAGCTGCCCTCTATTTTCCAGTAACAGACGAACTTTTCACGGCATCTCTGGGAGAGGGTGCAAAATATAATGGCCAGCCTATAATGGTTGATCCTGAATTTGACAAAAACATGTTTCCCCTCTTTGTGCACTGCTCCAGAATGCACAAGCGGTATAATGTCAGTCTGCCATATAAAAAACGATCCCTGGGGGCGGCAGCATACCATTTATGCCTGATTGCAAATAACAAAGCAGTCCTGGCATTTGAGAGCACAGTCCGGATCTGGGATTTTGCTGCCAGTTGGTTGATTATTCAAGAAGCGGGCGGTCTGATCGAGTCCTTCGGGGAAAAACAACCCTTCCCTGCCCAGGTGGATACTGATTATCATAATATCCCTTTCCCGATCATCGCTGCAGCCTCAAAAGAAGTTCTAGCTGAGGCTAGGAAGAATATCGTCACACAGTAATTTATACGTGGAGGTTTAGTCATGAAATTTAGATACTTGGGAAATTCCGGTTTGAAGGTCTCTGAGTTGTCTTTTGGATCCTGGGTCACATTTGGAAGCCAGGTAGATGTGGACAAAGCAGTCTCCTTAATGAAGATCGCTTTTGACGCAGGAGTGAATTTCTTTGATAACGCTGAAGTCTACAGCGGCGGTCAATCTGAAGAAATTATGGGAAAAGCCATCCAGAAAATCGGCTGGAAACAGCAGGATCTTGTGCTTTCCACAAAGATCTTCTGGGGTGGAGATGGCCCGAACGATACGGGGCTGTCCAGAAAACATATCATTCAAGGTATGGATGCTTCGCTAAGAAGGATGGACGTGCAGTATGTTGACCTTGTTTTCGCCCATCGGCCTGATATTCATACACCCATCGAAGAGACAGTCCGGGCTTTTAACCACCTGATCGATCAGGGCAAGGCCTTCTATTGGGGAACCAGCGAGTGGTCTGCCCAGCAGATCATGGAAGCTTATGCAGTGGCGCGCCGGGAAAATCTCATACCTCCCTTGATGGAACAGCCACAATACAATATGTTCCACAGGGAACGGGTGGAAGTTGAATATCATCGTTTATATACAGAAATCGGTCTTGGAACAACCATTTTTAGTCCCCTGGCAAGCGGCCTTTTATCCGGTAAATATAACGATGGCATACCCGAAGATTCCAGAGCTAATCTGGAAGGTTATGAATGGCTCCGGAACCGTTTTACTGATGAAAAAGCCAAGGGACAGATCCAAAAAGTGGTCGAATTATCCAAACTTGCTCAAAACCTCGGCTGTACAACTGCCCAGTTGGCGCTCGCCTGGTGCCTCTTGAATCCAAATGTGAGCACGGTGATCACTGGAGCATCAAAGGTCTCCCAGGTAGAGGAAAATATGAAAGCCCTCGAGATTGTGGATCAGCTGACTCCAGATATAGTCGACACGATTGAAGGAATTCTTGACAATAAACCTGAATTCCCTCCTGATATGCGCTAAATACGAACCCTATAAAGAAGCTCTACATCCTGGAAAAGATCAGAAAATAAAAAGCCGGAGAATGGATCAGGTATTGTAGATCCCATGCTCCGGTTTTTATTATTACTGCAATGCTTGTTCAGGGAATTAGAATCGCCAGAACTTCAGCTGTCAAGTATGCTGCAGCAGTTCCAAAGAGAATGCTCAGCAAGGTCCCGATAATAATATATTCCGCCTGTTTTCGCCGATCCGGGGAGGTCAATTCCCCGAAGCGGAAAATTGACTTTGCCGCAATCAAGAATCCGATGCCAGCCGGATAATCCACAAGGATGAATAAAAATATCAAACTCCGTTCGAGATATCCGATGATCTTCCCCCCTTCTTTGATATCAGATTCCTGGGCCCGGTCCTTATTCAATCCCAGAGAACCCAGAACCATCTCCACCAGGAAACTTACAGCATATATACAGAGGATTCCACCTGTAACCAAAGCAATAATTTTCAGGAAGGCAAGGCCAAAAAGGGATGTCCAAATTCCAGAATACCCCAGGTATTTATAACTACCAGCGGCAGCTGAAAAGAGGAACAGGATGAAAATGTGGCTGAGCTGGTCAATCACAAATCGGGAGAGAGTTGTGCCTTTTTTTGTATGGGATTTCCAGGCATCAAGCAGGATATGACTGAAAATAATACCCAGAGCGATATCCCAGGCTGTCAGGATACCCAGAAATAGGTAGCTGATGATCCCGACTACCAATCCATGCCTGATCAAAAACCATACTTTGCTCTTGTTTTGAATGCTTTCATCTGTCTGGATCAGAAAATCAGCCACAAAATGGGCTGCAATTAATGGGATAAAAATTGGAAGCAGGTTGTCACTGATCATGATTTCCCCTTACAGCTGCTCAAATTGTACAGAGTGAAAACGATAGCCCTACCCCATATTATAGTAAAAGAATCTCAGGTATGATAGCCTCAAAATATTTGATTGTTTCGCTGATTAGGCTCCAACCAGCGCTTTCCAGATGTTGGGATATAGCCTGCTGAGAGACTCTTTCCTGGACCCATTCAAATGCAATTTCTTGTTGGGTAAACCCAACAAGTGCGCCGGCGATCACATCCGACTGTTTTGAGGTCCAGCCTTGCGTTTGAAAATCGACCATCTGGATAAGCAGGTTCAATCCCTTTGTGAGGGATGATCGGTTCTGTTCAGGAAAAGCCAGGTACATTTTTTTTGATCTCTGACACATATCCAATCCAGATCCAGATAATTTATACGCTTCCCCGATTCCCGATGATATATCCTTATCAGGAAGATAGTCCATTTTGCCAAATCCGATCGAGACCCGGGAATCAGTATGCTCAATACTCTTATCCGATTTTAATAACGCTCTCATGAATAATCCAATCCTCAAAGATTGAGCCGGGTCCTTAACCACCATCTGCCAGCTGTCACCCCTGAAAACGTCAATGTCATAATGGATTACCGGGCGGAAGTAGCTGAAGATCCATTTTTCAATCCTGTTGATAATACTAGAGATCGGATATCCCTGACCGTTATTTAATTCCGAGGAATTGACGATATCACCCGTTAGAACAGCAAAAATATCACTATCAGCCATATGGACCTCCTGAATCAGGTTTACAAAACAAGTTATATCACTTGTTATCAATTAATACAAGCCATTTTACTTGTTCTTATATCATACAAGTGATTATACTTGTATTAATTCAGGAATAGTAATCAATAACAGGGGGTATTTAAGAAAATCCAACATTTACTTTGTGATCAAATGCCAAATTTATGCCTGATCTCCGCAGCGAACTTTCTAGCTCGGTCCACTGCGTCACCAAGATAAGCCCCACCCTGCATGGCCTGATGCAACTCATCAGCGGATAGATATTCCTGGAAAAAAGTATCGCCAGCGACAAGCTCAATTAACGGATTGGGCTTCCCCTGACGTACAGCAGACCAGGCCTGGAGCGCATGATCCCGCAGCCGCTGATGGATATCCTGGCGGTCCGCCCCATTTTTACTCAAAAGCATCAAGACATTTTCGGTAGCTGCAAAGGGGGCATACTCCGCCAGATTTCGCTGAATAGCTTCCTCATTCACCTGCAGGCCAGAAAGGATCTCTGTCATGGTGATCAACATCTCATCCAGGCATAGAAATGCCTCAGGAAGGATGATCCGTCGGTTGGCGCTGTCATCCAATGTGCGTTCCAGCAGAGAGTGAGCCGCATTATCCCAGGCTGTTCGGGGGAGCTGGGCCAGGACCCTTCCCAGAGAGTTCAATTTCTCAGCCTTGATGGGGTTTTGTTTAAATGGCATAGCTGAAGATCCTACCTGGTTTTCCCCAAATGGTTCAGCCAGTTCTCCCAGAACCGGGGACTGCAGCAGGCGCAGGTCAAAGGCCAATTTATAAAGCACGGCACCCTGCCCGGCCAGCAGAGATAGCAGCTGAAAATCCTGCACCCGGGGATAGGTCTGGTTGACAATCGGGTAGAAATCCAGATCCAGTTTCTTAGATATCTTTTTCTGGAAGTCGGGCAGATTCTTCTCCCCTAAGAGGACTGCAAAAGACGCGCTGGTCCCAACCGCACCTGTTAAACCCTTGGATTTTATCCCACTTGTAAATCTTACCAAGTTCCTGATGATAGGTCATTAAATCCTGGGCGGGTTGAGCCAGACGGTACCCTAACGTTGTCGGTTCTGCGGGCTGCAAATGAGTAAATCCGATCAGGGGTGTATCAACCCACTTCAGGATTAATTGTGACAGAACGATCAATAGCTCGCGGGACCGATCCAGGATCAGGTCCAGGGCTTGTTTCTGCTGCAGGACCGATGCGTTGTCCTTGATATCCATCGAAGTGGCACCTAGGTGTAATTTTCCGCCTGCATCGGGACATTGATCCGCGAATACTTTCAACTCGGCCATCAAATCATGCTGCAGGAGGGATTCCATCTCCAGTGATCGGCCCAGATCGACCTCAGCGGCTTTACTTTTTAGAGACCCAACCTGTTCAGCAGTGACCAGGCCATACTCAACTTGAACTTCAGCTAATGCAACCCAGATCTTGCGCCAGAGGGATCTGGTTGTGTAAACACTCCAGACCTGACGCATTTCATCAGATCCATACCGCCATGAGAAGGGAGATTGGTAGCCTGATTTTTCCATAAATACCCGTCCAAAAGAGAATAAACCCGTTTTCTTCATTATCAAATACAGTTACATTATAAACCCTGCCTTGCAATTCCGTTATGAAGCCCTTACAGATACCCCAATCAGCCCTGCAGATCAGTTCCGGGTTGGCGAAGAAGAAGCTGTATATGATAAAATCCATTCATTAAGGAAAATGGTGGAAGTTGAAAAAGGATATAATAAAGTGAACTAAAAATTCACAGGGAGGATTGGTCTGGAAACAAGAAAGATAACCGAAAATCTAGACAAGAGATCGAAAGCCCTTGAATACCTTCAGCCAGGTACAAAACTGGAGGGCAGGTATAAAATCCTGTCCACTGTTGGTCGAGGAGGAATGGGTGCTGTTTATCGAGCCCAGGACCTCAGGTTTAAGGTTGAAAAGATAGTAGCTGTGAAAGAGATGATCAACCAGGCCACAGATCCAGATATTCAAGCAACAATTGTGGAAGGATTTGAACGAGAAGCAAACATCCTCGCCACGATCAGTCATCCCGCGATTCCCACAATTTACGACTATTTCACACTGGGTGCCAGATCTTACCTGGTGATGGAATTCATTGAGGGTGATAACCTGGAAATCAAGCTCCAACAACGGCGGGCGCCGTTCCAGGATGAAGAAGTTATCGCCTGGGGAATCGCCCTTTGTGACGTGCTGGACTACCTTCACACCCATGAACCAGAACCGATCATCTTCAGGGATATTAAACCCGCAAACGTGATGGTCACTCGCAGGAACCAGATCCGACTGGTTGACTTCGGTATTGCCAAGACTTTCCAAACCGGATCCAAAGGAACCATGATTGGCACCGAAGGATATTCTCCTCCCGAACAATACCGAGGAGAGGCATCCCCCGCAGTTGATATTTATGCCCTGGGTGCTACCCTCCACCATTTATTAACAAATCAGGATCCCCGAACAGAACCTCCTTTTACATTCGATGAACGGCCCATAAGGACTGCAAATCCGACTGTTTCGGTTGCGCTTGAAACCATAGTTAACACTGCTTTGATGTATAACCCACCCGACAGGTTTGAGAATGCCGCGATCTTTCGCAAGACATTGATCTCTCTGGCTCAGCAAACAGGGTTGCTGGAAGATCAAATTTCCATCGCTCAGGCCACACAATTCTTCCAGGATCAAAGCCACTCCCCTATATGGAGTTTCAGCTGTGAAGATGAGATTCGCGGGACAGCCACCTATCATGAAGGGGTTATATATGTCGGGTCTTATGACCATAACATGTATGCCCTGGCTGCCGATAGCGGAAAGTTCATCTGGAAATATGCCGCTAACGGCGGGATTGTCAGCAAACCAGCAATAAATGACAACAAGGTCTATTTCGGCTCTACTGACCAATATATTCATGCTGTCAGCTGCCGTGGAGGAAAAAAGGTCTGGACCCAATCCACAGATGGAGCCATTTATTCATCCCCAGCCATCGCAGAAGGGCATTTGTTCATTGGATCTGATGATGAACATCTCCATGTATTAAATCTGATGGCAGGGCGGGAAGCCTGGAGCGTAAACCTCGGTTCCAGCGTCAGGTCCAGTCCTCTTGTAGTGAATGAGAGGGTTTATGTGGGCAGCGATAACGGCGAAATTCAATGTTACGATTTCAGCGGTAATATCCAGTGGAGAACAGCCGCAAAACGTTCGGTTACCGCTTCTCCTCATTTCAACGATAACGTCATTTACATCACATCACTCGATGCGATTTTATATGCCATCGACGCTAAATCCGGATGGGTGATTTGGCGTTACAGAATGGATAATGGATCTATCACAACGCCAACAACCCATGAAAACTATATTTACGTAGGATCCACAGATAATACTTTCTATTGTATCAATACAAAGTCCACCAAGAAAGTTTGGAGTTTTGATACTGACAATCAAATTAATAGCTCCCCCGTGTTACACAAGGGTGCTGTCTATTTTTGTAACGTAGACGGCATGATTTACAGTCTGGATGCACAAAATGGGCGCCTGAGATGGAAATACCAGGCCGAGGGCCAAATCACAGGTTCTCCCATTATCATGGATGACATCCTATATATAGGGGCAGCCGACAACAAATTTTACGCTTTGCCAGCCTAAAAATCGAGATGAAATGACCAATAAACTGCTCACCACACTCAAAAAGCTCTTCCAACCGAAACCAGCTGAAACTGATAACCGAGTTTCACGAAGCAGATCCTTCTGTAGTGACCAAGGAGTTGGATAAGATCACAATTCCTGTTGATACCAAGTCTGTCGGTTATAGTTCTCCCCTGATCAATGTTGGATATGGTCTTTCCCCCGGAAAACAAAGAACCCATAATGAGGATGCTTTCTTCACCTTAACAACTATGTTCTCCTTTAATGAGAGCGAGATACCCTTTGGTTTATATGTTGTTGCTGATGGTATGGGAGGTCATAAAAACGGTGAGATTGCCAGCGAACTGGCAATCCGATCTGTTGTTGGGACAATATTAACCGAGATATACACACCCATGATGAGCCTTGACCCCGAACCAAGCGAAATGTCTTTCAGAGATGTATTTCACAACGGGATCGAAAAAGCTAATTCTGAGATCATTAAGAATTCCTACGGTGGCGGTACAACCATAACTGCTGTATTAATCGTCGGTGATCAAATGACCATAGCCCACGTTGGTGATAGTCGGGTCTATTCAATCGCCAAAGATGGCACATTGGAAGCATTAACGAGAGACCACTCCCTGGTAAAACGCCTCCAGGAACTGGGACAAATTACACCAGAGGAAGCTGCTGTGCACCCACAGAGAAATGTCCTCTACCGCGCTCTGGGGCAGGGAGAGCCATTCGAACCTGAGATAATATCAACAATCAGGCCCGAGTCCGGATCCTTATTGGTTTGTTCTGATGGATTATGGAGCATTGTCGGAGAAGAGGGACTACGTTTGATCATTAAATCAGCAATATCTCCCCAGGACATCTGTGACCGGATGATCGATGCGGCCAACGATGCCGGCGGACCTGATAATATCACCGCCATACTGGTCGAGTTTTCTTAAAAGACCGCTAATCCTATGCCAGACAAGACTGATTTTTACCGCAGGCTGAATATCACAACTGGAGCTTCAGAAGAAGCCATCAAAAAGGCTTATCGGCTTGCCGTAAGAAAAGCGCATCCAGATGTAAACAAGAATGCAGGTGCTACTCAGCTATTCCTTGATATTCAGGAAGCCTATAAAATCCTGTCTGATCCAAACAGTAAGGGAGCATACGATGACGGTAGGGAAACCCTTGAGGTAGCAGCCGGGATTCTGACAGCCGTTGAATACAGTCAAACAGCATTATTGCGGCTTGAAGAACCTCAGGTGATTTATTCCCTGATTGATATTGTTTCCGTTAAAGATGAAGAACAAATAAATTCTAACCTTCCACTGAATATCTCCCTGGTGCTGGATACTTCTACGTCCATGAAGGGGCCCCGACTGGATATTCTGAAAGCGGCCACAAAAGAGATCATAAATGATCTGGGAGAAGATGACATTGTCTCTGTAGTTAGTTTTAATGATCGGGCCAATGTTTTACTTCCCAGCCAATCACACCCAAAGGCATCACAGATCGATACCGCCCTGAACCAATTATTCGCCGAGGGAGGTACTGAAATTTTCCAGGGCATCGAAGCCGGTTATGAAGAGATCAGAAAAAACCCTCCCCTTAATTATGTGAACCACATTATCTTGATCACTGATGGTCATACCTACGGTGATGAAGATAATTGCATTGCCCTGGCAAATACTGCCGCTGATCATGATATCGGAATAAGCGGGCTAGGGATTGGGATCGAGTGGAATGATGAGTTTATAGACCATCTTTGCGCCTTGACCGGCGGGCAATCTATTTTCATCAATGACCTGAAACAAGTCCATGAATTCCTGGAGCAAAGCATCGCGTCCTTAAAAGAAGCTTTCTCAAGACGATTGACCCTCGAGATAACACCAGCTCCCAATGTCAAGATTCTCTCAGCTTTCAGGATCCTGCCAGAAGCCCTGCCCCTCCCCAATCAGGAGGAATATTCCCTGGGAATCCTAAAAAAACATCAACCTCACCGGGTCTTATTTGAATTTCTGGTCAACCCCATTCCAAAGAAGATCAATCGGGCTGTGATTGCATCCGGGGAATATATCATCAAGAAAAAGATACGCGACCAGATAATCCCCTTCACGCTGGATCGGATGGTCATAAAAGATTCAGAAGAATTAGAGGCACCTGTACAAGAAATATTCAAAGCAATCTCACATCTGACTTTTTACCGGCTGCAGGAAAAAGCGCAACAGGATATCGCCAGCGGCAATCCTGGTACGGCGTATCAGAGATTATTAAATCTTTCCTCCCACCTGATGGCAAAAGGGGAAGACGCTCTGGCCAAAATTGCCATGAACGAAGCGGATTACATCAAATCCCATAATAACTTCAGCCCCACAGGTAAGAAGCAGCTAAAATATGGAACTATCAGATTGCTTCTTCCGGATAAAACATGATTACCTGTAAAATTTGTAATAATGAGGAATATCACGGCGTCTTATTTTGTGGAGAGTGCGGATCACAATTAGCATTTGTCTCTGACATAAAAGTGAATACACTGGTATATCCAAACCAAATTCGGGGGTTGGAAGTCGATTTCACCCAAACGATCCCTAAGAATTTATTGGAAGAAAGATGTTTCATCCTTTACAGCACTGAAAGAGAGCAGGTTATTGAAATCCCAGATCAGGAGGAATTTACGATCGGGCGGTTTGTGGAAGGACAGGTGATCACACCGGATGTAGATCTCAATCGTTACGAAGCATATGATATGGGAATTTCCCGTTTGCATGCGACGGTCCGGATTAATAAAGGCCTGAATAAAGTACACGTGATCGACCTGGGTTCTGCCAACGGATCAAGCGTCAACGGTTATGAGATCCCGGCTAACTCAGAAGTGCCATTAAATCATGGGGATGTATTAACTCTGGGCAAATTTAAAATGAAAGTGATCTTGCCACAGGATATGAAATAAGGACGGATATTTATGTCAATGACAGTCATAGTCCACATCAGGAGTGCGGAGCCTATGCTTGCAGAAATTGATGACTTGCCAGGAGCTGCAGATACCATAGTCAAACTCAGCAATCCCAGACAGCGGGATGGCAAAGATCTGATCTTTTTGGAGCGTAACGTTGTAACCGTTTTCTGGCCCTGGGCTGAAATCAGTTTTATGGAGATCATACCTGGAGAGACTTCCGAGGAAGTGGTCAGCTTCATCAGGGAATAAAAAATATGAGCTAGTGAACAAACACGATATAAAATTCTGGTTGTTGATGATGAACAACGCATGGTCAGGTTCATCCAGTTGAACCTGGAACAGGATGGCTTCCAGGTAGTTACAGCCTACAACGGAAAAGAAGCCCTGGAACAGGTCAGGACCCAACTACCGGATTTGATCCTGCTGGATATCATGATGCCTGACATTAATGGTTTTGATGTCCTGAAGAAAATCCGGGAAGTAAATAACGTTCCGGTGATCATGCTGACTGCTAAAGGTGAGGAGGATGACCGCATCCAGGGACTTGAACTTGGTGCAGATGACTATATCACCAAACCTTTCAGTCCCCGAGAGCTGGTCAGTCGTATCCGGGCAGTATTAAGGCGGACAAAATCCTTCAAAGAAGACCAGATTGACCTGATCAAAGTGGACGATCGATTAACAATCGATTTTTCCCGGCGGGAAGTCTGGGTGGAAGATAAGAAGGTTGACCTCCGTCCAACTGAATACCGCCTGTTATATCACCTTGTCCAGAATGCCGGCTGGGTAAATACCCATGAACAGCTGTTATCAAAAGTATGGGGATTTGAATATCAGGACGAACCCCATTATGTGCGGTTGTATGTTAACTACCTCAGAAAAAAACTGGAGAAAGATCCCTCCGATCCGAAATACATTTTAACGGAACGGGGTGTTGGTTATCGTTTTGTTGATTTCCGGAGGGAGCAAGAAACTTAATCTGACACCACTGCTTGCCATTCACAAATCAATCAGGGAAAACCTAAAAAACGAATAGAGTCATCAGGATCATCTCTGGGGATGTCATGGATTTCAACCGGATCAACTCCAGCAGGATGAACTGGGCTCCTTGCCAGCCGGGGCACTCTAGTATATACTCTCTTAGCTAATCACAGGAGTAAATCAATGTCCTTTCAACGGATTTTATTAGTAGACGATCACGAAGTAGTAAGGTTGGGTTTGAAATCCCTTCTAAACCGCCATACAAAGTTCCAGGTTGTTGCTGAAGCAGCCACCGGGGATGATGCTGTTGCCAAGGTTGAACAATACCATCCTGATGTCGTGGTAATGGATATCCGGCTTCCCGGCGGTTCCGGCATCGAAGCTTGCGAAAAGATCATCGAAAAGTATCCAGAAACAAGGATAATCATGCTGACATCCTACGCTGAAGACGAAATGTTATTTTCAGCAATCAGGGCCGGTGCCTCCGGATACATCCTGAAACAGGTTGGCAGCAACGATTTGATCGAAGCGATCGAAGCTGTTGGACGCGGAGAAGCTCTGTTGGATCCGGCGGTAACCCAGCGTGTGTTTAAAGAAGTCCGGAAAGCTGCCCGGGATGAAGAGGCATCAGCCTTCACCGATCTCACTGACCAGGAAAAACATGTCCTGATCCACGTTTCCGAAGGCAAAACAAACCGCGAGATCGCCAAAACCCTCTACCTGGGTGAAGGCACTGTACGGAATTATGTCAGCAGTATTCTCTCTAAATTGGATGTCAGCAATCGAGCAGAGGCGGCAGCCTATGCTGTGAAACATAACCTCAGGAGCCACCTGGTTCATCTCACCAAGGATTAGTATTTCGTAATTTGAATCTAAAAAAACAGAAGGGTAACCCCTTCTGTTTTTCATTTAAGGGCTTTGAGCGGGTTCAAGATAATTAGAGACAGCCCATCCCTGAAGAGATGCATTTAATGGCGCTTCTAACTGCCACCAGAGATAACCATCCTGTTCTACCGGGCCCCCTGCTACTTTGAATATTTCCCCTTCCAATCCAACATAAACAATCTCTCCTCCCAGTGATGGGTCACTTCGCAAACGAAGGCCTTCTCCTTCAGTACCGAGAATCCTGACATAACCATCCACTTGAATACCAACCGCTGATTCAATCGTTGGAGTTAATAATTGGAAACTCCGGTTGAGTTGGTAAGGGAGTAGGAGTATAAGTAGGTATCGGGATAATTGTCAGCGCTGCTTCGCCGCTATAAACAGATAAGTTGGAGGCCGTAAGTTGTCCAGCTGCCAGGAAACTGATTACCAGCAGCAAACTGGCGACCAGGATCGAACCAGCTATCACCCAGGGATTAAGGATATCTTTCATATTTGATCTTTTGAAAATAAAGGCCGCGGGAGATCGTTGGGCACAAGAACCCGGAGAGATAGCGGTTTGATAGAAATATGGACGTTCTTGGAGGGAGGAATTGGTTCTCCATCCAGCTGTAAGAATAGATCTTTTTTCGACTTGATCTTGATTTCATCACAAGAGAAATAACTGGTCTTCTCTGAATTTATATGTCTGCCCGACGCCAGATCGAAAATATGCTGGAGGGTTTCCTGCATTGTATCCCCAGAAAACAGCCATAAATCCATTTTCCCATCATCGATCTTTGCCTTTGGTGATAGCTCCGCTATCCCGCCCGCGTAGAGATGGATGTTGGTCACCAGGACAACGATATAGGTCCCGCTGATCTTCTCCCCATCAACCCAGATCTTCAAATCCATACCCGACCAGGATCGGGCGTACCAGGCTACAGTGGCCGCATATTGGGTAGACGGGAACTGTTTCTGCCAGCGTGAGCGCGGTTCGAGATGATGAACTACAAAAGCATCAAAACCCGCCCCGCTCCATAATAAAAATGGAATTCCCTGGCAAATACCAACGTCCATGGTACGGACAGTTCCATTAAGAAGCTTTTTAACACTGCTTTCCAGAGCCGTCAGATTTGTCCAGGACAAGATTGGCAATCCAAGCTCCTGGGCCCAAACGTTTGCTGTGCCTGATGGCAAAACAGAAAGAGCTGTTTGACTTCCCAACAATCCCTCGGCTGCCTTATGCAGGGATCCATCTCCGCCGGCGATAAAAACAGTGTCTATTCCCATTACCGCTGCCCTTTTGGCTAACCTGGTTATATGGGTTCTGCTTTTTGCTTGCACAATATCTATATCCCAGCCATTGGCAGTCAGGATCTTTCCAGCCCGTTCAATCAGGGGTTCTGACGGGAATTTTCCTGCCATGGGATTATAGATCAGCTGTCCTCGCATACAAACTCCAGAAATTCAGGGAATATCGCCGCAACTACTAACAAAGTGTACTCCATCCAGATATCACCGTCAATCAGATGATGGTACAATCAAACCGGCACTGTTCCACAGGAAAAAATGAGATGTCTGAGATATTAAATGACCGCTACCGGCTTGACAAAGAACTTGGTGAGGGAGGCATGGCCATCGTTTATCAGGCCACTGACCTCATGCTGGAACGAACCATTGCGGTAAAAATTCTCAGAAAGGATTTCTCTTCTTCTGCTGCTTTCCAGGAACGTTTTAGGGAAGAAGCCCGCGCTGCTGCCAATCTAACACACCCCAATATCGTCACTGTTCATGACTTCGGATTCGACCAGGACCGGCTATTCATCGTCATGGAATATGTTCCCGGTACTGATCTGAAACAGATCATCAAAAATACAGGGGCTTTGCCAATTCCGCAAGCATGCCGTTTATTTGTACAAGCCTGCGCGGGTATCGGTTATGCCCACCGGGCGGGTCTGGTCCATTGTGATATCAAACCCCATAATATGTTGATCACGCCGGATAACCGCCTGAAAGTGACCGATTTTGGCATTGCCAGAGCCCTGGCGTCAGTAAAACATGATGAACAATCCCAGGCAATCTGGGGTTCACCAGCATATTTCTCCCCTGAGCAGGCTGCCGGGAGAGCCCCCTCGCCAGCTTCAGATGTATATAGCTTGGGCGTTGTTTTATATGAGATATTAACAGGCCAGCTGCCTTTCACAAATCAATCACCCCAGGATCTTGCGCTCCTGCACCGCACAGCTGATCCTCCTTCCCCCCGGGACCTCAATCCAGAGATCTCCCCCGCCCTGGAAGAGATCATCCTCAAGGTACTTTCCAAAGAATCAAGTGCCCGCTACAGGACTGCAGATCAACTGGGCAGGATCGTGATCAGTTTTACTGAGGTGAATGATGGTAATTTAGCTCCTGAAGGGCCAGCCCCACTCCGACAGGATCCAACACTAAAAACCATTCTGAGCCTGGAAAACAAACATCCTGCTCGGCCGTGGCTGACAGTTGTACTGGGATTACTGGCTTTGATAGCTGTCGGAGGATTGATTCCCTTCTGGCTCTGGGTATATTACCAATTGAACTAATTCTGAAAGATATCCGGGGGAATCATTAAGTTAAAGGTTGTGACTATGGTTGAAAAAAGTTATCTGTTGTGCCCATCAATCCTAGCGGCTGACTTCACTGAGTTGGGAGATCAAATAAAACAGGCTGAGGATGCCGGCGCGGATTGGTTCCACATAGATATTATGGATGGACACTTTGTGCCCAATCTTTCCATGGGTCCTGCCATCGTAAAGGCTTGCAGGAAAGCAACAAACCTCCCCCTCGATGTTCATTTAATGATCGAAAAACCTGAACGCTATCTGGATAAATTTGCTGCTGCAGGTGCCGCTACCATCACCGTTCATATTGAAACTTGCCCAGAGATGAATAAAACCCTGGCTTCGATCCACGATCTCGGCTGTAAGGCCGGAATTACACTCAATCCAGCCACCCATGCATCAACGATCAAACCGTATCTACATAATGTAGACATGGTTCTGGTGATGACTGTTAATCCGGGTTTTGGCGGACAATCATTTATGACCGAGGTCTTACCTAAAATAGGCCAAATCAGAAAAATGCTGGATGATATCAATCCAGAAGTTGATATTGAAGTTGATGGCGGTATCAAACCCGAGACAATTCAGCAAACCTATGATCAAGGTGCCAGGATATTTGTGGCAGGCAGTGCGATATTTAATCACCCCCAGGGTATTCGGGCAGGCCTGAAATCCCTGACTGAAAAGTTATAACTCCCCTTAAATGAAGAGCCCGGAGCGATAAAGGCTCCGGGGACTATTGATTTCCTCAAACTTTTTCACAACGAATTATGAATTTTCGTGTTAATTATATTGGTTCAAACTTTCGTTAAAGTGCGAATGCAGCGGGTGCAGAGGGTTTTCTTGATCTTTTCCCCATCCTGATACACTGTTACTTGCTGCAGATTTGGTTTAAATTTCCGTTTTGTGGTCTTTTTCGACCAAGGGCGGCTTTGCCCAAACATTGTTGTTTTTCCACATTCTTCACATTTCGCCATTATTTGTACCCTCATTCTTTTATGATTTTAGAACAATTTGCCTGAAAGATTTGATCAAAAACAACATTATTGATGACAGAATACTGATGTTAAAACATATCTTCAAGCCCGCCAATCTTACCATACAACATACCATTCCACAAGAGGATACCTACCTTTCCCTTGGTTTTATGTTAAAATTTGGCATCCATCAGTTATCCTTCAACTTTCAACCAAAAGAATGGTGATTTCAATGAAAAAAGAAACTACACCTAAGGGCGACATTCAAATATCTAAACAAGCCATCGCTTCGATTGCCTTCCAGGCAGTTCAGCGCTCCTATGGCGTTGTCGGCCTGGCATCCAAAAATATCGCTGACGAACTTGCCCATGCCCTGGTTAAAGATCCAACCCACGGCATTGATGTGGAATATAAAAACCAAGAGATCAATATTGATATCTACGTCATTATTGAATATGGCACCCGCATAAAATCTGTTGCAGCCAGTGTTGCCAACACTGTACGCTACCAGGTTGAAAAATCCCTGGGAGTGCCTGTGAATGAGATCAATATCCATGTTCAGGGTTTGCGCATCAGCAACGGTGAATAAGGACCAACTCACAGGAATCATCTCATTAGGAGTTCTTCGGCATGAGTGACCAACAATCTAATTCAAATAACCGGACAATTGATGGCGCCCAGTATAAAGAACTGATGAATGCCGGTTTGACCTGGCTGCGGACTAATCAAGAATCTGTAAACGCACTTAATGTTTTCCCTGTCCCGGACGGAGATACTGGAACCAATATGGTCCTTACCCTCCAGGCAGCTTATGACGAAATATCCAGTTCCTCTGACAATAGTGTTGGAGAACTGGCTGGAAAACTGGCCCACGGCGCATTAATGGGAGCAAGGGGCAACTCGGGGGTAATCCTTTCCCAGATCTGGCGCGGTTTCTCAAAAGGTATTGAAAAATGTGGAACCTTGAGTGGTAAATGCCTTGTTGAAGGTCTTAAAGAAGCCCGGGATACTGCCTATAAAGGAGTTGTCCGCCCTGTGGAAGGCACCATCCTGACAGTATGCAAAGACATGGCAATTGCGGCAGAAGCAAGCCTTAAAGATACAGAAGACCCTTACGAGATCATCAAAATTGTCACTGATGCAGCCCAGGTTTCGGTAGACCACACACCTGAGTTGCTGGATGTTCTCAAAGAAGCCGGTGTAGTTGATGCCGGCGGAAAGGGATTAATGCACATCTTCGAAGGTATGGTACGTTTTATTGATGGAGAACCGCTGGATGTCGAACTCGTCCATGTTCAACCTCTATCAATGATCGGTCAACAGGAAGCCATGAACAATGCTGAACCTGGACAAGATTATGAGGTGATTGTCGATTTCCAGCCGGACCAACCTTTGATCCTGGAGAGTTATTATGAAGACCTGGAGAAGATCGGTACATCCATCCAGGTTGGTGAAGGTGATGGAATCTACCGTATGCATATCCATGTGCCGACAGAAAAACGATACGAACCTATTGATTACACAATGACACTGGGCACTATCACCAAAGTCCACATCGAAAACTTAATGATCCAGGTTGATTCTCCAGCAGGCCAGCGCGAAGAACCCCTTAAACTGGCCAAAATTGGACCGGATGATATCGCTGTAGTGACTATATCCCCAGGGCGAGGCTTTTCCCAGATTTTCGCCAGCCTTGGCGCGGCAGCAATTGTTGAGGGCGGCCAAACCATGAACCCCAGCACACAGGAAATCCTGGCTGCTTTTGAAGACCTTCCAACCGATAAGATAATCATCCTCCCAAATAATAAAAATATCTTAATGGCTGCAAGATCTGCAGCTGAAGTTTCAGTAAAACAGGTGAAAGTGGTACCCTCAGTTACAGTCCCCCAGGGATTGGCTGCCATGCTGCGTTTGATCCCGGGACAGGAAATCGATCATGTGGTAAAAGACATGAATTCCGCAATCGGAGAAATTGAAAGCGGAGAAATTACCACAGCGGTCAGGGATGTGGAAATTGACGGCATCGAAGTCAAGCAAGGAGAGATCATATCTCTCCATAATGGCAAACTGGTTGGCTCAAATAAAACCCTGGAAGAAGGCTGCCTGGTTTTCCTGGAAAAAGCCAAAGCAGAAGATATGGAACTGATCACCATGTTCCACGGCGAGAATATCACCAAAGAAGAAGCTGAGAAAATGGCCGACATCATTCAGGAGAAATATCCTGATCAGGAAGTAGAACTTCAGTATGGTGGTCAGCCCCACTACCAATTTATACTGTCGATAGAATAAAAGCAATCCAGATCACAATTTGTGTCCCTCACCGGCGGACTTATTCGTAAGCTCCGCCGTTTTTATAATCAGGAGATAATCCATTGTCCACTGCCATCGTTACCGACAGCACTTCTGATATCCCACAAGAGTTAAGGGAAGAACTAGGTATTTTCCAGATCCCGGTTGATTTGACACTGGAAGATAAAACCTACCTGGACGGGTTCGATCTTTCCAGGAATGATTTTTATAACCGACTGCCATCTCTGAAACAAATGCCCACCACCGCTGCACCTGCTTCAGGCAGATTTCAGCAGCTATATGAAGAAATTTTTAATAAGCGGATTCACTAAAATCATCTCAATCCATGCAGCCAGCACCTTAAGCGGGATTTTCAATTCAGCCAGACTGGCCGCCCAGGAATTCAATCAGACCATTAATGTAGTGGATAGCGAGCAGCTCAGCCTGGGTTTGGGTTTCCAGGTCATTCATGCTGCCAAAATGGTCCAGCAGAAAATCCCCCTGGATGAGATTATGAGAGCAATCCAATCCATCAAAGACCGGGTATATGTATTCGCGCTGCTGGATACCTTCGAATACATCCACCGCAGCGGGAGAGTCTCCTGGACCAAAGCCCGTTTGGGATCGATTTTAAACATCAAACCCATCATAGAGCTGAAAAAAGGCCAGGTAATTAATCGGGGTTTGGCTCGAGCCAGAACACGGGGAATACAATACCTGGGGGAATCTATCAAAAAAATGGGCACTCTGGAATATCTGGCGGTACTGCATACCAATGCGGCTGAGACCGGAAAAAAATTCATCAAAGAATTCGCTCCTGCGGAAATTCCCGATCCACTGCTTGTTAATGTCACAACTATCATCGGAACCCATGTTGGTCCCAATGGGATTGGTTTTGCAGCAGTGGTAAAATAACTCATAATGAAACCATCTATACAAAAACTACGAAAATTCTTCCGTTTAGAAGCTGAACGGGAATACGATAACAAGGCGGTTATGGGTGGACTTTCCAATATCCTTTCCGCCTGGGAACTGGAAGCCAGAGATGACCAATTATCGGAACAGATCATCCAGGCAGTGATCAGCCGATTGCGGGATTATCATCGTTTAAGTGTGGAGTCCCGTGAAGTTACCTTAAAAGGTATCTGGAAGCGCGTCAAGAGGGAAACACAGCTTGACGATGATATTCCGGAAGAAAAACCAGAGACCCCGCAACAACCGCCAGCCGAGTCAGATACCCAATCTGAACAACCCCAAACACCAGAACCTGAAGCACCGGAACCTGAAGCGCCAGAACCTGACGAACCAGAACAGGTTGCTTTAGAACCCACTCCAGAAAAGCAGACCCCCAAAGTACGCCTGGATTTGGATTTCCAGGCCCCGGTTACCACTATATCCGGCATCGGCGAAAAGAAACAACAAGCGTTTGAACGTATGGGCATCCAGTCCATCAACGACCTGCTTTACACCTTCCCACGCCGCCATGATGATTACTCAAAACTAAAATCTATTGGCAGCCTCTGGTATGGTGAGGACGTCACTATCATCGGTACAGTGGATAAGGTCAGTTCCAGAGCAGTACGCAGCGGAAAAATGAAGATCGTTGAGGCACTGATATCCGATGTAAGCGGTGCTATCCGTGCCACCTGGTTCAACCAACCCTGGATGGAAACTCAATTAAAAAAGGCTAAACAGGTCGTGGTAAGTGGTCTGGTAGAACAATACCTGGGCCGCCTGGTCATGAACAGCCCTGAGTGGGAACCTTTAAGTGAAAAACAACTTCACACCAACAGGATCGTCCCGGTGTATCCGCTCACAAAGGATATCACCCAGAAATGGCTCCGGGGTGTTATCCACGATATAGTTGAAGAATATTCCCCCCATATACCAGATCCCCTTCCCCAAGAGATCCTCTCTAACCATTCTCTCGCTGGATTGTCGGATGCGATCCGGGAGATCCATTTCCCCGATTCCGACCAATCGCTTCAAAGTGCCAGGCAGCGTTTGGCCTTTGATGAACTCTTCCTGATGCAAATGGGTGTTTTAGGCCAAAAGAAGGAATGGGAAAGCCGCTCCGGCGTAGTATATGAGAGTCCTGATGAATGGCTGAAACCCAGGCTTGAATCCCTGCCCTTCCAGTTAACCGCCTCCCAACTTAAAGCCCTTGATCAGGTCCGGTCCGATCTCGGTTCTGGAATCCCAATGAATCGATTACTCCAGGGTGATGTAGGCTCAGGAAAAACAGTGGTCGCAGCGCTGGCAGCCTTAATTGTCATCCGCGGCGAAGCGCAGGCTGCATTCCTGGCGCCCACAAGTATTCTGGCAGAACAGCATTTCCGGACCTTAAAGAAAATGCTGGTAGAGGGATCTGAAGACCTGACCGAAAATCAAATCGCATTGTTAATCGGGGCCACACCGGAAAATGAAAAAGCCGAACTTCGGACAAAACTGGCCGATGGAGAGATCAAGCTGATCGTTGGCACCCATGCCCTGCTGCAGGATCCAGTAAAGTTCCAGAACTTGCAGCTAGCTATCGTTGATGAACAGCACCGTTTTGGTGTGGAGCAGAGGGGCACCTTGCGCCAAAAAGGAAATAATCCCCATCTGCTGGTGATGACAGCAACACCAATCCCTCGCTCTCTGGCGTTGACAATATATGGCGACCTAGAATTATCAGTGATCGACGAAATGCCGCCAGGTCGGCTGCCTGTAGAAACTCATTTGCTGAAACCCAGCGAGCTTGAAAGGGCTTATGGACTTATCCGAGCACAAGTGGATAAGGGAAACCAGGCATTTATCATTTATCCTCTGGTTGAAGAAAGCGACAAGATCGATGAAAAAGCAGCGGTAGATGAGTTCAACCGCCTTCAGCAAGAAGTATTTACAAATTACAAACTTGGATTGATGCATGGTCAGCTTGCTCCCGCAGAAAAAGAAGAAGTCATGGCCCGTTTCAGGGACAAGGAAATCCAGATCCTGGTATCAACATCAGTTGTTGAGGTCGGCCTGGATATACCTGATGCCACAGTTATGCTGGTGGAAGGCGCCCATCGTTTTGGTTTGGCGCAGCTTCACCAATTTCGTGGACGTGTAGGACGCAGCGACCAGGAATCTTACTGCATCCTCGTTCCGGGCACAGTTGAGGAAATAGAAAACCAGCGGCTGCAGGCCATGGTTGATACAAATGATGGATTTGTCCTGGCCGAAAAAGACCTCGAGATCCGGGGACCCGGGCAGTTCTTAGGAACACGCCAGTCCGGATATACTGAATTAAAACTGGCCAGCATCACTGACCTTGACTTGATTGAACAAGCGCGGACCGAAGCTTCAAAACTGTTCCAGCAAGACCCTGACCTGAGTCAGGAAAACCACCACCAGCTGGCAAAAGCGGTCAAAGATTTCTGGACCCAAAAACCCACTGGAGATATCAGTTAACCAGCAGGTGAATTTGTTGAGGAGCTCCTGATGATAAGAGCAGTCTTCCCCGGCACCTTTGATCCAATCCATTTTGGGCATATTGATATTGCCCAGCGAGCTTCCCGGTTATTTGATGAACTTGTTGTTGCCGTCTATGACCAACCGCTGAAAAAAATTCTCTTTCCTCCAGATGAGAGAATTGAACTGGTTAAACTCGCCCTTAAACCGATCTCCAACATCAAAATCATGGGATACAGCGGTTTAACGGTAGATTTCTGCCAACAGATCGATGCCCAGGTGATCGTGCGCGGGCTGCGGGTCTTCTCGGATTTTGAATATGAGTTCCGAATGGCCTTGGCCAACCACAGCCTGGCACCTGATATTGAAGTTGTCGCCTTGATCACAAATAAAGACCACAGCTTCTTAAGCGGGTCTACGGTCCGGGAGATCGCCGCATTAAATGGAGATGTCAGTTCAATGGTTCCGGATTATGTTGAGAAAGCTTTAAGGGATCGGTTTAATGAACTTGGAAGCGACCAGAGTATAGTGCCCCACACTTCGCTGAGAGACTAACGAAATTCTTTTCATGTTATACTAAAAAGGATACTCTTTTGGAGGAGCAAGTATGGATATTTTGCATCTTGTGGATCGATTGGAAGAATTAATAAACAACAGCCGATCCATTCCTTTCACCCATAATGTGATAGTTGATGAAGACCGCATGCTGGACTTAATTGATCAGATGCGCGTTGCCATTCCAGAAGAGGTAAAGAAGTCCCAGCAAGTCTTAGCCACCAAGGACAGAGTAATCGCCCAGGCAAAAGAAGAAGCCGACCGGACAGTGAATATTGCCAAGGAAAAGAGCGACAAGATGGCCGATCGGGACACCATCGTTCAGGATGCCCGGAAAAAAGCCAACCAGATCGAAACTGAGGCAGAGCTACGGGCCAAGAAGACCAAGGCAGAAGCCGATGAATATGTTGCGGAAACCTTAACAAACCTTGAAATTGCCCTCGAGCGGGTCTTAAATCAGGTCCGAAATGGGATCTTCATCCTGGAAGAAGATAATAAGATCGATCTTGACCTGACCCCAGAAGAACCTGGAAAATAGAACAAAAGAAAGCAGACCTTGTTCAAGATCAATATCACATAAAACAGCCTTGATCAGGCTGTTTTTTTATTGCTTTCTCTCGCGCCAGGAATATCTTTCGCCATCCTCGATATAAAAATATTTCGATAACACCCAGCTGATAAATCGGGGAATAATGAGCATCTGCCCAGATTGCTAACCACATAAAACCAGGAATAACAGATCTTGTCTTTTTGCTATGGATCAGCTCCAGGATCTTATCCGCAACTGCCTGGGAAGATAATAATGCAAATTTTGGTGTAACTGTTGTCGTTTTCCAGCTTACCTCTGGGTCCCGGCCAAACTCTGTATCCACTGCTCCCGGGAAAATCTCCGAAATTGTCACGCCAGTACCCCTTAACTCTCGCCTCAAACTTGCCAAAAAACCGCGGGAGCCGAACTTACTGGCATTATAGATAGTGTAGGTTGGGACACCCACCCAGGATGCAATCGATGAAATATGGATAATTTGCCCGCTGCCAGAAGCCACCATCCCCGGAAGGACTAAACGGGTCAATTGGATCATCCCAATTAAATTAACCTGCAGCTGAGTTTGAATATCACCATCAATGGTTTGTTCATCAAGCCATAAATGTCGGGCTGATCCTGCATTATTTATCAGGATATCGATCCGTCCATAGCTGGCGAGGGTTTGATCAACCAGGTTCTGAATTTGTGAAGAATCGCTGAGGTCTGTTGGCACTGCCTTGGCTTCTCCCCCACCCGATCTGATCTGCTCTGCCAGTTCCTTCAGCCGGTCTTTACGCCTGGCTGCCAGAACAACCCTGTATCCATTCTTCCCTAACAGAGAAGCTGCGGCTTCTCCTATTCCGGAAGAAGCCCCGGTGATGATCACCACGGGATTTTCTGAAGCTGATTGTTTTTCCATACTTAACAGCCTTTTTATCCCTTGATTCTACCAGAGACCAATCCCAGTCTTAGCTGGGATTAATTTGATTCTAAGTGAACTTCCGTATAGAATGAAGGTAGACCTATACAAGCTTTGTCACCTCCGGGGGAAAACGGAGGAAAACCATTATTCATCAACCTCACCTGCTAAGGAGGGTCCATGGATTTTCGTTTATCCGAAGAACAAAACCTATGGCGAAAAACCGTCCATGATTTTGTTGCCAAAGAGATCAAGCCGCTCGCTCAGGAAATCAACGAAAAAGAAGAGATCCCCCAGTCAGTCATCAAAAAAATGGGACCGCTGGGATTATTAGGAATGAGTATTCCGGAAGAATACGGCGGCTCTGAATTGGATCCTATCAGCGCTGCCATCGCGATCGAGGAGATCGCCTGGGGGGATGGCGGAACAGCTTTGACAATTGAAGCCCACAACGAACTGGGCTGCGCAGCTGTGGTACTCTTCGGTTCGGAAGAACAAAAAAAGGAATACCTTCCGGGCGTGGCTTCAGGAAAAGGAAAATTGACCTCTCTGGCCCTAACTGAACCCCAGGCAGGATCCGATCTACGAAATGTCCAAACCAGAGCAAGTCAAGATGGAGACGAGTGGGTCATCCAGGGATCCAAGGCCTGGATCACCAACGCGGGAGAGGCAGAATTCATCGTCACCCTGGCAGTCACAAACCCGGAACAGGGTTCCCGGGGAATGAGTTTAATCCTGGTCCCTACGGATACCGCAGGACTGACCATCGCTCCCCCGGAGAAGAAAATGGGCGCAGGTGGAACCCACAGTCATGAGGTTCGGTATGAAAATGTTCACGTTCCGCTGAAAAACATCCTCGGGGCTGAAGGAATGGGCTTACAGCAAACCTTAACTATCCTTGATGGGGGACGGATCAGTGTTGGCGCCCTTTCTGTTGGCATAGCTCAGGCTGCGCTGGAGGAAGGTGTGCGATATGCCACTGAACGGCAGTCCTTTGGCAAAGCTTTAAAAGAGCACCAGGCTATTCAATGGCTGGTTGCAGACGCAGCCGCAGAGATCCACGCAGCCCGGCTGATGGTTTACTACGCTGCCTGGCTTAAAGAGCAAGGCAAACCATTTACCCAGGCAGGCGCAGTAGCCAAATTATTCGCCACTGAAATGGCTGAACGGGCTTCTTACAGTGCCATCCAGATCCATGGATCGTATGGTTACAGCCGCGAATATCCAGTGGAGGCCATGTATAAGGCCGCCCGCTTAATGACAATTGGTGAGGGAACCAGCGAGATCCAGCGCCTGGTGATAGCCCGCAAGGTTTTTGAGGATGGTCCGCTGAGGATTAACTAGGATTAAAACAAATTCGGAAGTCTTGAGGGGTGAATAATTGACATTCTAACCCTTTTATGACTTCCGAATTCTAATAATAACCATCTCATATTAAAACAAACTTCGGAAGTCATCCAGGCGACAATTCAATCAATTCAACTGCCTGAAGACTTCCGAAGTTTTCATTTACTGCTGAATCATCTCCAATCAGCGTATCGATCCCTGCCTGGATCTGCAGATCATAGGGTTCCGCCTTCAAACCCCAGGTGCCCAGCGGTACGATCACATCAGGCGTAACGCCGATACCTTCCAGAACCGTACCGTCATTAAGAGCCATGGTCATGACTGCCAGTCGGATCAGTGTTCCATCAGCCAGCGACCATCCAGTGATGCCTTCGGTATTTCCGGCCGAGTTCATACCCACGATGGTTGCCCTGCCCAGCTCCTTCATCGCAGCCGGGAAATAGTCTGCCGCGCTGTGGCTGGATCCATCGGTCAACACCACAACCGGCGTGGTTTCATTCCAGATCACCGGGCCCCGAATGCGGTAGATCGTGCGCTGTTCACCCTCTCGAAGTTTGCCCACAGTACCTACAATACCTTCCGTAAACACGGCCACAGAATCATCCGAATTACCACCCGGGTTGTGACGAACGTCCACGATCAGACCAGCCAGAGGCTGCTCTTCTTCCAAGGCATTAATGCTTTCGGAAATTGCAAAATCGGAATCGCCATCAAAGTCCGGTACCCTGATATATCCAATGTAGGGATCTTCCGAGACTACCATATGGTATCGATAAGGACATCCACCCACGCCATCAAGGATCAGTCTGATATCCACAGGGTCCTGATCAGGTCCCTGCCAGACGGTCAGGGTTACTTGATCACCACCATTGCCAAAGATCGCAGCTGTGCGGTCCTCTCTGGTGAAATCCTCTTCTCCTCTGACAACCGGGTTGCCATCGATAGCAGTGATGATATCCCCCCGGGTGATGCCAGCTTTAGCGGCAGCGCTCAGGGAACAGACATCCCAGATGGTCAGATACTCATCCTCCCGGCTGGGGCCAGGCCAGATCACTATCCCTGTAGACGGTCTGGGTTCTCCTGCTGCAGCAGTATCAATTCCAAATTCTGCTGTCATCCTGGATGGGGGTACATGGCGGCTGTGAGAATCATTTAACTCTCCAATCATAAGAGCCAGCACATCCCACAACTCCTCAGATGAGGTCACATCTTCCGCCAAGGCAACATACTCATCATATATTGCCGGCCAATCGGCGCCATTAAAATTATCCCGAACATATTCAGTATTGACGATATTCCAGGCTTGTTTAACAATGCCCACATAATCATCCGGGCCCTCTACAGCTACTCCGCCCACTGGAGTTGCATAGACGATAGTGGTTTGGGCGCTTAAGGCAGCAATTGTTGCCAGAGCGTTAGCTTTTTCCGGTGTCTCAGTTGGAGCTGGTGCAGATCCACCCCCACAGGAGGTGAAAAACACGCCAACGATGATCAAAACCAAAATAATCGATAAAGTCCGTTTCATTTTCTCTCTCCTCATTTGAATCTTACATACCAAAAATTTATACTGCCCGTCCGGGAAGATGACCTGCTTCTGCCCGGTCATCATTTTCTATTAATTGAACTGCGTGGGGTAATACGGGGGCAATGATCCTGAAATTCTCAAGGGCACCCTTGGGACTTCCAGGCAGGTTTATGATCAAGGTCGTTTTTCTGATCCCAGCTGCTGCCCTTGATAACATTGCATGAGGTGTGATCTTCATACTTCCCGTCCGCATTGCTTCTGCAAGTCCTGGGGCATGGCGATCGATCACAGATTTGGTTGCCTCAGGTGTGATATCCCGGGGGGCAAACCCTGTGCCGCCAGTTGTCAGGATCACCTGAAATTCACCGGAATCGGCCCAAAACATTAATTGATCCACAATCTGCTGAAAATCATCCGGGACAACTGCGGCGGCGGATCCTATCCAACCAGCATTTTTAACAGCTTCCCTGAGGGCTGGGCCTGAGAGATCTTCCCTGGTTCCAGCTGCTGATCGGTCTGATACTGTCAGAATCGCAAATTTAATACTCATAGATCAATCCTTAGATCAATCCCTCCCATAATCCATGGATGCCATCTTCTGTTACGCCATAATAGTGGCGGAATCCATCACTGGTGCGCTGGATCAGGTCATAGCTGTTATAGTTACCCCTTTTCTTCTGGGTAACTAGTCCCAGGTCGCCCTGCCAGGTAATATTCATCTTCTCGATATCCGCGGGCAGTTTTGCGTATTGCGATATGGCATAATGCCATAATTTTCGGGAGGATTTGAGGGTTACATTTTTTACCATGCTTCCATTTCGAAGGTCCCTGACCGTGAAATAATTCTCCCCTCCGCGCTTGGCTACAGAAACGATCTCCACCCCTGTGCGAGGAGCAGCATGTCCATCCGTTTCTTCTTTTTCTACCGATGGCATCTCTGTGACGTCTTTTGAACCAGAGATCGGCACAGCATCTGTTGTTATCTCAGCTCCCCTGCTGGGTCGTCTTTTGTCCTTTCTCTGGAGCACCATATCCACGATCTCATCCCGAACCGCCATACCGGTTTCAGTTTCTGAACGCAAGTAGATCTTATTATCATCTACAGCATAAGGCGGATCGTCGCCTTTGGGAATCATCACCTGGATGACTTTTTTACCCTCTGTCTCTTGAACCTCAAATTTACAGGACAGCTCCGGGCTGATGCGTTTATCGATTTCTGATTGAAGCTTTTCGATTCCCTGATTTGGACGGGTGACACCCTCAAAAGATTTTCCTGGGTCTGCTGATAATCCCAGGTATAGGGTGCCGCCATTAGAATTAGCAAAGGCGCAAATATCAGCAATAATGCTGTACAAACTTCCACCACGGGTTGTGATCTTCTCATGGAAATCCTGCATAAAGGTTGCCCCTTCTGCCCGGGCATCCCGAATGAAGTCATATGCAGGTTGTGAGCTAAGCTGATGAGGTCGGGTCCGGGAAAAGTTATCGCTTTCAAATAGCTCTTTCAAGGCCTTGAAACTTCTCTCCGGAAGCCGGACATCCGTCGTTCTCTCACCCACACCCAATTTATTCTGGATACCTGCCTTCTTTTTCAACAGATGGGCATCAGAACCCTGAATGCAGTGCAAGCGCCGGGGATATTCCGGTTTATTGCCGCTGAAGAAAAACGCAGTAGCACTGCGGCCCTTTTTCTCCAGGTCAGTTACTTCCATAGCAATTAAATTGGGATCCTGGGTATAGGCGATCTTGGTTTGTCCTCCAAAGGGGAAGCGCCGCATAGCAACGCCGTTATTGGAATTGGCATGAGCTGGAATTGCCATCCCTCCTGCATCATGAATTGCTCTGTAGGCAGTTAACACATCCACACTGGCGCCTACAGTCACGGATCCTTCATCCAGCTGATCTGAGGGGATATTTAATGCCAGCAGCAAATGTTCGATATCCCGCAGCGGTTTGTCAACCGGGAAGATAGCCAGGATGTGAAAACCAAACGTAGCTGTAAATTCAAACCCAGGTAGAACCAATAAACGTTTCTGCAATTTCTGGTAATCATCCAGTCGCGTTTCCTCTTCAGGCAACAACCGATTCAGCTGTTGGAGCAGTTTTAATTGATCAATCTCCTCCTGCATCCCGCGGTAACCTGCAACTGTGTTGTGATCTGTAAAGGCAATAATATCCAGGCCTTTAGTAGCAGCCTGTTTTAATATATCCAGGTAGCCAATTTCCGGCTGCAAATAATCTGCTGATGCCGGTGTATGTAAATGTAAATCCATCGTGTACCAGGTTAACCCGGTATCTTTCTTTTTTTCTACCACTATGACCTCTCGATAAAAACAGAGCAGAGTCTGAATATAGTGTATATCCGACCCTGTAAGAAACATTTATAAATAAATGCCTCTGTTTTCAAATTAATATCATCACGATGGGAACAAAAGACAATTCAAATGATCGGGGAATTTGATTGATTATCAAATCAATCTAAAAATTGGACTTTTCCTCGATAAATAATATTCTGTCCTGTTAATGTTGTCCCTCAACGCAATTTAATACAATAAACCCGGTAATTAATTCCCATTCAGGATGTCTTTTTCTTACTGGGAGGGCTCTTCTTTTTGGTCAGAGCAGCCTCCAGCACTTCTTCAATATTCTCAACAAAGATGAACTTGATCTTATCCCTGACTTCCTGGGGAATATCCTCTTCCAGGTCTGCCTGGTTTTTCTTGGGCAGGATGACTGTTGTCGATCCAGCCCGGTATGCTGCCAGGACTTTTTCCTTAATACCACCCACTGGCAAGACCTGACCTCGTAAAGTGATCTCACCAGTCATACTGATATTTCCTTTGACTGGTCTGCTCGAGATCAATGATACCAGGGCTGTTGCCATGGTTACACCTGCAGATGGGCCATCTTTGGGCTGGGCGCCGGCAGGAACATGCAGGTGGATATCCTTCTCATTATAAAAATCCATGTCCAATCCCAGTTTATCCGCCTTAGAGCGGACATAGGACAATGCGGCCTGGGCTGATTCCTTCATCACCTCTCCCAGTGAGCCAGTCAACTGGAAGTTATGCTTTCCGGGCATGGAGGTTGCTTCGACAAACAAAACCTCACCACCCGTTGATGTCCAGGCCAAACCCGTCGCCACACCTGGGACGGAAGTGCGGTTAGCCAGTTCCTCATCCCCGTAATATCTGGGGCGGCCGAGAAAATCTGCAACTTCCTTCACACCAATTTTTATAGTTGTTACCTTATCCTCTGCAATGAGTGTTACGACCTTTCTGCACAAGGTACCGATCTCGCGTTCCAGGTTACGAACACCGGATTCCCTGGTATAGGAGCGGATGATCAATTGTAGAGCCGGGTCGGTAAAGGTAATCTCGTTTTTCCTCAATCCGTTTTCCCGGATCTGCCTGGGGATCAAATACCCTTTGGCTATGGCTTTCTTTTCCTTATCCGTATATCCAGATAATTTAATGATCTCCATCCTGTCGCGCAGTGGTGACGGGATGGGTTCCAGCAAATTCGCTGTGGTGATAAACATCACCTTTGAAAGATCATAAGCCACCTCCAGATAATGGTCTCTGAATTCGCTGTTCTGTTCCGGATCGAGGACTTCTAATAATGCTGAAGTTGGATCTCCCCGATAATCCCGTCCCAGTTTGTCGATCTCATCCAGCATAAATACTGGATTATTCTTGCCAACCCGCCGCAAAGCCTGCAAGATCCTGCCAGGCAAGGCGCCGATATAGGTCCTTCTGTGGCCGCGGATCTCAGCTTCATCACGAACCCCGCCCAGGGAAATCCGGATGAACTCGCGGTCCATGGAGCGGGCAATAGACCTTCCCAGGGATGTTTTTCCAACTCCAGGAGGTCCCACAAAACAAAGAATCACTCCTTCGCGGATCCGCCTGATATCATCCTCGTACAGATCCTTTTCAAACTCCCCTTCCCGTTCCTTGCGAAGTTTACGTACTGCCAGGAATTCAAGGATCCTTTCCTTAACATCTTCAAGTCCGTAATGGTCATCATCCAAAACCTGCCTGGCCCTGGTTATATCCAGATTATCCTCGGTCATATCTGCCCACGGCAGAGAGACCATCCAGTCCAGGTAAGTACGGATAACACCATATTCGGCGGCCGCGGACGGCAGATGGGACATACGATCCAGTTCCCGCTTGGCTTGTTTATTTGCCTCTTCCGGCATACCAGCTTCTTCAATCTGGTTTCGGAATTCGTCGATCTCTACCGCCTGGTCCTCATCCTCACCCAATTCCGAGCGGATGGCTTTCATCTGCTCTCTGAGGAAATACTCACGCTGCACATTTTCGATCTCTGAGCGAGCCTGGTTCTGGATCCGCTGGCCTATTTCCAGCATTTCCAGTTCCCTGGTCAGGAAATTGATCAACTTTTGGAGTTTTTCTGAGACTGAGTTCAGCTCCAATAGTTTCTGGGCTTCAGTTAATTCCAGACGTTGAAAATTAGCAATTGTATAGACTACCTGGAGAGGATCATCCAGGGTCATCACAGCATCCACAAGTTCCTGGGGAACAGAAGGAGTAATGTTAGTGATCTCTGAAAACTGATCCCGGGCCTGCCTTGTTAAGGCATCAATCTCAAGATCACGTTCAACTTTAATGGGAGATAGTTTTATCTTGGCTCTTAGATAAGGTTCTTTCTGGACATACTTCTGAACATTAAAACGGGTTATGCCCTGCACAAGCAGGCGAATTGTGCCGTCCGGAGCCCGAAACAGGCGGTGGACAGAAGCTACAGTCCCTACCTTGTATAAATCGTCCGGACCGGGCAGTTCATTCTGGGGATCCTTTGAAGTCACCAATCCTATCAGCCGATCATCAGCAGATAACACATCATCCACCAATCGGATCGATCGCGGTTGGCCAATAGATAGAGGAACAGCCGTCTCCGGGTACACAACCAGTCCCCTTAATGGGAGGATTGGAAGCTCAGATGGGATGCGCCCTATCAATTCTGCCTGGTTGACTTCTTCACTGTCCTCAACATCATCTAAATTAGAGGTAACCGATCCCAGGAAGATATCATCCAGGGAAAGGTCCTCGCGATTGACCCAATCCATCAACTCTAAAAACTCTGCGCTCCAGCGTGATACGGGCATTACGTAAACCTTATCCTTAAATCCACTCAGTATGAGCGATTAATCAATATTTATCGTCCTCCGGAAAGAAAATCTGATCTTTACAGAAAGATTTTTACCGAAAGATTATTACCAGAACTAATTTTAACACAGGGAACACTGATTTTAGCGCCAGGCAGATAAATATACAGGAGATTAACACTTGATTTCATCTCTGGATCAGGTTACCCATCAAATCAATTTGAGGCAGCGCCCATTCCGGTTTCTAACAAATTTCTGTGATAAATCACCTTGCCTCTGAGCAAGGTTGGCCTATAATCTGAGAGATTAACCAGGAATTATTAACCACTACATCAGGAGGGAGTTATGTTTTCAGAGAAAATGCAAAAGGCAATGAACGATCAAATCCACCATGAACTGGAATCTGCCTATATTTATCTTTCCATGGCAGCTTATTTTGCCGATGCAAATTACCCCGGGTTTTCACATTGGATGAAAATGCAATTTGATGAGGAAATGATCCACGCCTTCAAATTCTATGACTATATCCACAGTCGAGGCGCCAAGGTCAAACTGCAGGCAATTGGACAACCCCCCGTAGAATTTGATTCTCCCCTGGCCGCATTTGAAACATCCCTAGGTCATGAACAGAAGATCACGGCAGATATTCACAATCTTTACGCATTGGCCATGGATGAGAAAGATTTTCCCAGCCTGTCATTTTTACAATGGTTCATTGACGAGCAGGTAGAGGAAGAGGAACATGTTGGCGAGGTGGTAGAAAATGTAAAACGCGTCAGCGGGGTTCCGCACGCTTTGTTAATGCTGGATCGAGAACTGGCCCAGCGTCAGCCCCCGGTAGTGACAGACAGAGTAATATTCAGAGTTTTTCGATCAAAAATCAAAGGATCGCAATCATAATGATTGCGATCCTTTTTTTTAAGATGAAAGTAACACGCTTAACCTGATGATTTGTCATATGATTTCCAGTAGAAGTGGTAAGATACTGTGCTTCTGTTTATCATCTATTTAAAGGGTAAAGAGCAAAGAATGGAAGATAAATCATACAATCCATATCTGATGGCACAAAAGCAATTTGATAAAGCTGCAAAATTGCTTGAACTTGACCAGGCATCCAGTGATTTCTTGCGGGTTCCCATGCGAGAATATCAATTCAGCATCCCTGTCAGGATGGATGATGGGCAGGTTAAGGTATTCCGCGGATTCAGGGTATTACACAACGATGCCAGGGGTCCTGGAAAAGGTGGAATCCGTTTCCATCCCCAGGAAACGATCAATACCGTCCGGGCCTTATCCATGTGGATGACCTGGAAATGCTCTGTTATGGATATCCCACTCGGTGGAGGCAAAGGCGGGATCATTTGTGATCCCCACGACCTGAGTCTCCTGGAACAGGAAAGATTATGCCGGGGATGGGTCAGGCAGCTCGTTAAGAATATCGGTCCCCTCACTGATGTACCAGCTCCAGATGTTATGACCAATGCCCAGCATATGTTATGGATGCTGGACGAATACGAAACAATCCACGGTGCAAAATATCCCGGATTTATTACTGGCAAACCTGTTGGCATGGGTGGATCCCTGGGACGGACAGAAGCAACCGGTTATGGGGTAATGATCACTGTTCGTGAAGCCATGAAAGAGCTGGGAATCGATCTAGAAAAAACAACTGCCAGCTTCCAGGGTTTTGGCAATGTTTCTCAATATGCCATCGAGCTCTACCAGCAGATGGGAGGAACCCCTGTTTGCGTTTCCTGCTGGAACCAAAAAGAACAAAAATCCTTCTCCTTCTTCAAGAAAGAAGGTTTTAATCTGAAACAACTGCTGGAGATTACTAACCATTTTGGAGAAATCGATAAAGACAAAGCCCCGGACCTGGGTTTTGAAGTGCTGTCTGGTGAAGCCTGGCTGGAGCAGGATGTTGATCTGTTAGTGCCCGCTGCGCTGGAAAACCAACTCACTGGTGAAAGTATCAAGAAAATTTCCCAGCAAGTGAAAATCATCGCTGAGGGAGCAAATGGCCCTACAACACCTGAGGCCGATCAGGTCATCAAGGAACGCGGTATCCTGGTTATCCCCGATTTCCTGGCCAATGCTGGTGGAGTAACCTGCAGTTACTTCGAACAGGTTCAAAGCAACCAGAACTATTTCTGGGCCAAGGAAGAAACCCTAGGAAAATTAGACCAGAAAATGACCACTGCCTACCTTGATGTCAGCAATTTCGCCAAAAAGAAAAAAATGTATATGCGGGACGCCGCCTATATGATCTCTGTTGACAGGGTGGCAAAAGCATGTAAAGCCCGCGGGTGGGTCTAACCCGAATAAATGAATATCCGATCGGAGAACCTCGCTTCTCCAAAACTAGCCCCTTATATAAGAAATAGCAATGATCCGGACAATACTATCCGGATCATTGGATCGGGGGCAATTGGGGGAAAAGCACAAGGACTGGTCTTTTTACAGAACCTATTATCTTCAAGTGATCTGAAACAGGAATATCCAGAAATCAAGGTGATCGTTCCAGATCTGGTTGTGATCGGAACGGATGTTTTTGATGCCTTCCTGGAGAAGAACCTCCTGGATAAATACTTTGATTCAGGGCACACGGATGGGCAGATTGCCCATGCATTCCAGCAGGCCGAATTACCCTTTTTTGTGCTCGGTGATTTGCGCTCACTGGTCGAGGAGATCCGGGATCCAATTGCAGTCCGATCCTCCAGTTTGCTGGAAGATGCCACCTTTGAGCCTTTTGCTGGCATTTATGCCACCAAGATGATCCCTAACCAGCAGTTCGACCCTGACTTCCGGTTCCGGAAATTATCCGAGGCAATAAAGTTTGTATTTGCCTCGACTTTCTTTAATTCTGCCAGGAGCTACCGGGATGCAACCGGCCACGACCACAGGGAAGAGAAAATGGCCCTGATCATCCAGCATGTGCACGGATCACGCCACCATGTGCGATTCTATCCGGATCTATCCGGAGTTGCCCGGTCTTATAATTTCTATCCAGTCGGCCGGGCTAAACCGGAAGACGGCGTAGTCAGCCTTGCCCTTGGCTTGGGTAAAACGATCGTAGATGGTGGTCGATGCTGGACCTACTCTCCTGCTTATCCGAGGATTGCCCCGCCCTACGGATCCATTAACGAACTCCTAAAAAACAGCCAGCGAAATTTCTGGTCCGTTAATATGGGCGCACCATTGATCTATGACCCGCTCCGGGAGACAGAATACTTGATCCAGGGAGATCTATCAACAGCAGAAAAAGACGGAACCCTTAAGGAATTATGTTCAACCTACGATCCTCAGGGGGATCGACTGCAGATCGGTATGGCCTATCCCGGGCCCCGTGTGCTCAATTTTGCTCCCCTGCTCCAGCTTAAGAAATTTGCACTCAACAAACTGATCCAGGACCTGGTTAATATTTGTGAAGACCAGCTGAAAAACCCAGTTGAAATTGAATTTGCTATGAAATTCTCTCCCCCATCCCTGGGGCTGCTGCAGGTCCGATCCATGGTTGTATCCTCGGATGATATCCAGGTCAGTGAAGATGACCTGAGCGATCCAAATGCCCTGGCTGCTTCGGAGAATGCTCTGGGGAATGGACTGATCGATAACATAAAGGATATCGTTTACGTGCTCCCAAACCAGTTTGAGCTAGAAAAAACCCGGGAAATAGCCGGGGAACTGGAACAAGTCAACCAGGAACTGCTCAAAACCGGCTCCCCATACCTGTTAATCGTTTTTGGTCGCTTGGGCAGTTCCGATCCCTGGTTGGGGATTCCAGTAAATTGGGGGCAAATATCAGGTTCCAGGGTTATTATCGAAACTTACCAGGAAGGATTCAGCGTGGATATGAGCCAGGGATCACACTTCTTCCACAATCTGACCAGTCTTGGAGTCAGCTACCTCTCCCTGCCAAGAACAGGAAAATATGAAATTGATTGGTCCTGGCTTGAAAAGCAGAAAGAGATCCAGAAAACAAAATATCTCAGGCATATAGAGCTTAAATCCCCATTAGAGATTAAAATTGATGGAAAAGCTGGAAGAGCGATCGTTTTAAAAACCCGGGACAAAAATGGTTAAAAATACTGAAAAACCAATCAACAGACTGGTAGAAGAGCTGAAGGAACGGGCTAAAGAGCTTAATTGTCTTTATGCCGTCCAGGAATCCCTTATTAAACCAGGGATAAAGACCAAAGAGGCTGTAACAAGGATCATCGAGGTAATCCCCCCTGGCTGGCAGTATCCTGATATTTGCATGTCCAAGATCCAGATCGGCGCTGATATCTATCAGTCAGAAAATTACCAGGAATCACCCTGGTGTATCCATTCCGATATCATTGTTCAGGACCAGGTTGAAGGCAAGATCAGCGTCTGCTATACAGAAGAAAAACCTGAACAGGATGAAGGACCTTTCCTCCGGGAAGAGCGCCGTTTGATCAATACTATCGCAGACCAATTGGGGAATTTCCTTCTTCACCGGCGTCTCCATGATGTATTTGAAAAACAAACTAAATCCGGTTCAGAAACTGAAGCGGGGTGGAGAGCGGTTTTGAATTTGCTGAAAAAAACCGATCCCAATCTGTTAATCACGATTGCCCGGAAAATGGTACACCATCTCTGTGAACACGGCATCAAAGAAGCCGAGGGCTTGTGGGAGTTATTCAGTTCGGCATACCAGGAAGACCGGGAAATCATCGAAACCAATTTCCCATACAAGTTTAAGACCAACAAAGATGCCATAGGCTCACTGGATAAGGTTTTTGACCTGGCCGGGATACATCTTGACGAAGAAGATATTTTAAACAGCATCCAACAGTGGATCCGGGAGGATCAATCCGGTTTCCTGGTAAATACACTCGTCCAACCCAATAGATCTATCACTGATATGTTTGGCGCTCTGGATAAATATAAACATTTATCTGAACAGGGGTTGGTATTATCTGCCGCCAGAAAACAAAGTGTCCAGATGTCTCTGATCCGGCGCCTATTAAGCGAACGCGACGGGTATATAAAAACCGCTAAAAAACATATTCAGATCAAAGATTTCTATGATCTTTCCAATCGGGTAATCTATCAATCCCACAGCTACGGCAAGCTGGGTGGGAAAAGCGCCGGTATTTTCCTGGCGATGCAAGTAATACAAAATGCCCTTCGAGATCAGGATACATTTAAGACGGTCAAAACACCCAAGACCTGGTATATCGTTTCAGATACGGTCTTCTCATTTATTGAACAAAATAACCTGGAAGAGATCATCGAACACAAATACCTCAATATTGGAGAAATTCGCCAGGAATATCCCTATATCGTTCATGTTTTCAAAAATGCCCCACTGCCGCAGGAAATCATTAAGGGTTTATCAGTTGCGCTGGATGATTTTGGTGATGTGCCCCTGATCGTTCGCAGCTCGAGTCTGCTGGAAGACCAAGTGGGCATGTCTTTTGCAGGCAAGTATAAAAGCCTTTTTGTCGCTAACCAGGGAAGCAAGGAAGAACGATTAATCAGCCTGGCAGACGCTATCACCGAAGTGTATGCTTCATTATATGGTCCCGATCCGATCGAATACAGGCACGAACATGGCTTGATCGATCATCATGAAGAAATGGGCATATTGATCCAGGAAGTAGTCGGGAAGCGGGTCGGCCAATATTATTTCCCGGCCTATGCAGGAGTTGCCTTCAGCCAGAACGAATTCCGCTGGTCCAGCAGGATCCATAAAGATGATGGATTGGTCCGGATCGTTCCCGGGCTAGGCACAAGGGCAGTCGATCGAATAAGTGATGATTACCCAATCCTGGCGGCACCTGGCCAGCCAGGTTTACGAGTTAACACTTCGCTGGATGAAATCGTTCGTTATTCCCCCCGTATGATTGATGTGATCAACCTGGAAAAAGGCAGTTTTGAGACCATTAAGATAGACCAATTACTTAAGGAATGCGGAGCGGATTATCCAAGTATCAAGAAACTGGTTTCAATAATCAGCGAGGATCAGGCCCAGATTCCCAGCGGACTTGGCCCCGATTTTGAGAATGATAAACTGGTAATCACTTTTGATGGTTTATTCTCACAGACTCCATTTTTATCCTTATTAAGGACTGTACTGAGAGAGCTTCAGGAAGAATTGAATCATCCCATCGATATCGAGTTCGCCTGTGACGGGGAAGATTTTTATCTGCTGCAATGCCGGTCCCAGAGTTATGGCAGCGATATCATCCCGGCGGATATACCCTTTGACATTCCTGATGAGAAGATCATTTTCACGGCCAACCGTTATGTCACAAATGGAACGATATCCAATATTTGCCACATCGTGTACGTGGACCCAGCTGCTTACAGCCAGATCAGCAGCCGGGAAGAGATGATTAATGTCGGCCGAGCGATCGGCAGGATAAACAGCATTCTCACCAAAAGAAAATTCATCCTGATGGGTCCAGGACGCTGGGGCAGTCGGGGAGACATAAAACTGGGAGTGAATGTCACTTACTCTGATATCAATAACACTGCGGCCCTGATCGAAGTAGCCCAGAAACATGGTGACTATATCCCAGACCTATCCTTCGGGACTCACTTCTTCCAGGATTTAGTGGAATCCTCGATCCGCTACCTGCCCCTCTACCCGGATGATTCAGGTATTTTATTCAATCATCAATACCTGTTGGAATCCAAGAATATCTACAAGGATTTAGTGCCTGATTTCCCCCATCTGGAAAAGATCATTCACGTGATCGATGTCAAGAGCACTTCAAATGGATCTGTCCTCCAAATCCTGATGAATGCTGACAATAACCTGGCGGTTGGTTTGCTGACAGATGAAGAGGATCTGGTGGAAGGGCAAACCATTCAACAAGCCCGTCTGCAAGCCCGGGCCAAGGATGATCATTGGCGCTGGCGTTTTCAAACCGCTGAAGCCATCGCTTCCCAATTGGATCTGGAACGATTTCCAGTTAAAGGCATCTATCTGTTTGGAAGCACAAAAAATGCCACAGCAGGCCCACAGAGTGATATTGACCTGCTGATCCATTTTGATGGGGATAATAAACAGCGCCAGGACTTATTGACCTGGCTGGAAGGCTGGAGTTTAAGCCTGAGCGAGATCAATCTTCGGAGAACTGGCTATCAAACAGATGGTATGCTGGACATCAAGCTGATCACTGACGAAGATATAAAAAAACGCACCAGTTATGCAATAAAAATCGGCGCAGTAACTGATGGCGCCTTCCCCCTACCCCTGGGAATCTCCTCGAAATAAAGGACGAAATTCCTTCGTGGGATTTCACCCTGCTCTTCAATCCGGGATCAAATCAGATCCCGGGTTATTTTTTGTGGTTCAACGGGGTTGAACCTGACCAGGGCCAATTCCCCTCCATCATGGGCTGCCGAGATGGCCGTGGTAGGACCGAGTTTTTCGACCCATGACCCCGTAAGTCTGGCAGACTCATGCACATGCCCGTGCAGGGTGATCAGAGGGTGGCGCTCCAGAATAAAATCTTTCACCGCTATGCTGCCGACGTGGACATCAAGCGGCACGTGGTCAATAAATTTCCCGTCCAGTCCAGCTCTGTCCAGAGCGGTCTGGTACGGAGGAGTGTGGAATAAAAAGATCGAGGCTGACAGGTCTTTCCCTGCTGTTAAACCCGCCAGGTCTTTCTGGATCGTGGCAAATTCAATCAGATTCCTGGGTTCTTTTACAGAATGCCAGCCTTCTTCCGGAGGGATGCAGCCGGGATCAACAAAACGCGAGATGTCATAACGCTCCCAATCCTTATTCAGGAACGGGGTTGGCGGCACATAGGCATAACCATATACAGAATAGGGGCCAAGATCCACTCTCCTGCCGTGGATATATTCCCAGATCATTTCCTTCTCCATCCAGCGGATCAGATCTACTTCGCTGCTTTTACTATCATCATTACCCAGGATCAAAAATATCCGCGGATATTCCTTGCCCAGATCGTCCTTGATCTCTAAAAACCCTTTGGCCAGGAAATCCTCCAGAAAATCACCCTCTCCCTGGGCGCCAAGAGGTGGAAAGAGATCTCCTCCCAGAAATACTGCCTCTGGTTTCTCTTCCCTGATGCGGGAGAATAAAGATTGATAACGGCTGATCTTTCCGTGTAAATCGGAAACAAAAAAACAATTCATGGGTCTTCGGGTCCAATAATATTTTTATTTCTTCTTTATAGCATATCACTTTTTATCTCCGAGATCTCCGAGGTCGACGGTTCTTTATAGGGGCTATTCCCCAGGAAACCTTGGAGGTCTCATTGTCTCTGGTTAAATAAAAACACCCCATGATCAGGGGTGAAAAGGCGCCCTCGGCAGGAATCGAACCTACAACCGTCGGATTAGAAGTCCGGTGCTCTGTCCATTGAGCTACGAGGGCATCGATGGCTGCCGGCTTTTATCTCTGGGGCGCCGGGCGGATCCCCTTATATACCCGCAGACCAGATATGGTCTGGAGGATCTTCTGGGGTGACTGTTCCAGCACTTCCGCCAGATCCTCAGGAGAGAGGGATTGATTGCCGTTGGCAAGGAAAGTTCTGAACAGGGATTCTGTCAGGGTAGTGTGTTCGGTAATGAACTGTTCCTGTTTAGCACAGTGGGAGATCAAGGTGTGCTGCAGTCCATCCACCGTTTGTACCTCTGCGGTTTCCGGATCGATCCAATCAACCAATTTATCGCCAGATAGATCAGCGTACATCTCCTGATGTTCTTCACACAGACAGCTCCGCAGATGAACCCTCCAAGAGCGGTCCTCCCCTTTCCACCAGTCAAAATCTATTTGAAACGGTGTGGAAACCGTAGGTTTAACACACTTGAAAGCTTTGGTTTAGACACCGAAATTCTCCTTCCTCCAAATCAAATTGATCTATTTTCCTTCTAAATCATCAAATCGAAAATGCAAATCACCGACATGAACAAACCAGGGCCGGGTTTCAAGCAACGAAAACAGAGGCCCGGGTGGACAGCGCCTGACTGTATTCACCGCAGCGTATAACTCGGTAACATGGACGTGTCCCTGGGGATTCAGTTTAGTTAATTCCCGAACAGTATTTACCACGATACGTTCAAATGGCAGCGGCTTTTCCTGATTCTTCAACCAGACCTTGTCAACCGGATCTGTATCCGGGACCACGATTGCCATCCTTGCATTATAGTCCGAGGAGATGATCTGTTTTAATGTCGCAAAGACCAATTCACCATCCGAGCCTGCCAGGATAGTTCTCATCCAATCCTTGGTGGAGCGGGAACTCTTGGTTTCGACGATCACTTCACCAGGGGCTTTACCGGGTTTGATATATACAATACCACCCGGGATAAGTCCTTTTTTCTCATACCACTCTTTTAATCCTGACACATAACGCTGATCCCGGACAACCCACCCAGGAAACCGTTCACCTGTATTGCCGTCAATCAAGGTAAACCTGATCCGTGGGGCTTCATAGGATGTGGGGAATAAAGGCATAACTCGTTCTGATAAGGGTAAAGTGCCTGCCCGCCAGTGCGGGAAGATCAATCGCACCTCCACATCCTTAACAGGATACTGTTTCTTTTCCCTTAACGGTGTCAATTCATCATCCAGAGACTGTTCGAGGTCTTTCATTTCATCCGTCAAAGAATCAGGATCAGATTCCAGCGGCGTGTAGCGCAAATAAATGGGAGTCTCCCGAACATTTTCAGGTTCGAGAGCCTTGAGATACCAGGCAACAATACCAGCTGGACCCACTTCATCAAACCGGGGATCTTCCTGCAAGGCATGATCCAGAGAAAACTCGATCAAATTGGGATGAACATCCTTGGGAAGATCAATATCCTTTACCAGGTCCATTGTCGCCAGGGGGCCGCCTTCATTCATATCCAGGACAGCTTCAGCCAGGTTTAAATGTCCAGCGTTTACATCCACCAGCAGAGCTCGTAAGAACCAGCGTCCAGCGATCTGGACAAAATCTTCCTGATCGACCAAACCCAGTTCGATCCCCTCTGTTAAGACATCCGGATAGCTTTTGACAACCGCTTCCAAATTTAGAGAGTCTGCCTGGGCTGATTCCGGAGGAATATTCAGGACATGATCTTCAATGCCAGCAGCAAATTCACCCTGTTTTCCACCTTCGAGTGCTACCTGAATAACTTTAAATTGACCGATTTCCGGATTTTCACCATCCCGGAGTCCAATCACTTCCCCTTTTTGCCAATTGATAGCAGGAAAAACCAGTTTGTCTCCCACTTTATATTGGTCCTTGGGAAAGTAGATATCGTTACCGGCCAGACGCTGTTTTTCTAGACGCACCTTTTCGCGTTCGATGCGCAACCCCACCAGAATGGGCATCAGCTCTTCCGAGGTCAGGGGAGTTTCATTTTCCAGCAAATAATCATACAGGAAAGAGATATCCTCTGCTTCCAGTTCGTATTCCTCCCAGTAATCCTCGCGGAGGGATAGTAATGCAGTAGCCATAGTAATGCCTCTAAAACATGAATATATAATGCCTTAAATAATTAAAATTTGAAGCCCGTATATTATACTCTACTCTTCCCTCTCAACAACCTCGCCTGCGGTTGGGCTGAAAATCTGCAGAAAAAAGACCTTTAAGGGTAGGTATTTTCTACCCAATCCAGGGGATTTACCTGGATACCACCAACCCAGACTTCCCAGTGCAGGTGAGGTCCGCTGGACCTGCCCGTTGAACCAACACGTCCAATCAGCGCTCCGGCGCTGATCTGCTGTCCTTCCTGGACTAAAAACTCGGATTGATGGGCATAGAGAGTATATACACCCCAGCCATGATCGACCAAAGTTGTATTACCATGCAGCAAAAGTGGGCCGGTGAAAACCACTTTTCCTGGCGCCGCGGCATAAATATCTCCCCCCATGGAACTGAAATAATCCAATCCGGAATGGAAATAAAAATAACCGCTGCCATTATAAGACCGGCGGCCTCCAAAATAGGATGCATATGCTTTGCTAAGAGCAGCAGGTACCGGGCTTAAAAAATCGTCTGCCCAGAATTTACTCTGGGTAGCTTGTCCAGTGATCTCCTGAAGCTGTGTGGTTTCATCATCCGTGACTGTTATACCAACGGTCTCCTGGGGGACACCGATAATTTCTTCATAATGGTAGTTCCCACTGAATACTTCTACCATTTGTGTATGAGCAAATGGAGTGCCATCTGTTAATGTTCCTGCAATGGTGAGGGATATTAAACCCGGATTTTCTTTGGCGTGCAAACCCTGGAGTGACAGATAACTCTTGCCATCCTCGCTAAAAAAAGACAGGGGATACTCACCAAGAAATCCCGAAACCTGGGCTCCGTCGGGGATATCTATCTCAATAACAGAGGTATGTCCCTGGATAAAACGGTCCGGCGAGTAATCCACATTCCTGACACCTTCTGGAAAACCACCTGGGCCGCTGCTTTCAGTCCCGGGGGCAAGCAGCACCTCTCCCGGGATCAAATCCCAACTTCCCTCCTGATCATTGGCTGTTACCAGTATCCAGGGGTTCAGATTTTCTTTGATCGCCAATTCCAGGAATGACTCTTCCGGAGAAAGGGAGACTCGTTTGCCTTCCCGGGCTTCGATCTCATTTTCACCCACCAGTACCGCTGAGACGCCTACGTAGAGTTCAAATGGGCTGGTAAGGCGATTGATCTTGATCAGGGATCGCTCGGGGACTTGATAACGGCGGCTGATGCTCTGCAAAGATTCGCCAAAGGCCACATTGACCGTGCTGGCCACGCCACTGAGATCACCAAGTCCAGGGATGATCAGCTGTGTTCCGGGAATGATCGAACTGTTTTCTGTTAACCCGTTCACTGCCAACATTTCATCATAATAGATATGCAGTTTACGGGCGATAGTCCATAACGTATCACCGGCTTTCACGATATATATAAGATCATCTGTCGTATCTCCCTGGGCGAAAGCTGGTGTCGCCGACGAGAGCAGCAGGATGATCAACAAGGAAATGCGCACTATTTTATTCAAAATTCAGGATATCTCCTAATTCAAACTCGGGTAACCGTCCCGGGTGGATCTCCAGGATATATTTTGCGGGAAATGCGGGGGTATAAAATGGCTGCCAGCTTTTTGCCAGCTGTTTATCAACGATCTTCTGCGATACATCAAGCCAGATCACTCCCAGATCCATTCCTACAAAAAACATGTGGATTGACGCATTGGCGCGGCTCTCAGTTCCTTGGACCATCAATAATCCGCCATTATTATCAATGGCATTACGGAACATCAAACCCTTCAGGCGGCAAAAGAAACTCTCACAGTTCTTTACCCGAAGTGGATTTTCCAGACTTCGTGTTTGATTAACTACATTAACATCCATGGTGGAGGGGTGAGGCGAATAAAAAGACAGACTCGGTCTTATGCTCCGGTCTGAGCCAGGACGTATTTAACCCGCTCTGCCAGCTCTTCTGGCCGGAAGGGTTTTGTTATATAGTCATCGACCTTGGCGACCTGGCGCCAGAGCACGATATCGATGCTTTGAACTTTTGCTGTTACTACGATTACCGGGATATCCCTGGTTTTTTCGTTTTCTTTCAGGCGCTGGAATACTTGGGTGCCGTCCATTTCAGGCATCATTAAATCCAGCAGGATCAAGTCAGGGATTTCTTCGTTCACAAGTGCCAAGCCTTCTTCGCCGCCATTTGCTCCCAGCACTTCGTATCCTTCTCTGGCCAGGATCAATTTCATTAAATTAGTGGTCTCTGGTTCATCTTCGATGCAAATGATCCGCTTCTTGTCGCTCACCATTTTATAATCCCTTACTAATCATCTGTAAGTTTACCATAATTTACAGGGCTTTCAGCCACTTGAAAAGGGTTAAGATGAAGAATTAACTTTCCAAATTTCAACAAAGTAAGCCTCTAATCAGGGGAGAAAAATAAACCTAACCATTCCCTTTCCCTTGCCACACCTACCACTGTAGAATATAATCGACACGCAATAAACCTAAAATAGAAAAAATAAGGGCCATTTAAGATGATTGATGTAAACGAGCTGAGAAAAGGCGTAACCTTTGAACTGGATGGGAATATTTATAAAGTGTTGGAATATGACCATCACAAACCCGGGCGCGGAAAAGCCACTATCCGGGTTGATGTTCGGGATCTGCGCTCAGGAACCCGCCTGAAGAAAAAATTCAATTCGGGTGATAACGTGCAGGATATCCGCCTGACCTTCCGAAACGTCAAGTATATGTATAATGACGGCGAGTTGTATTATTTCATGGATGTGGAAACCTTCGAACAGCCCGCCTTAAAAGGTGAAGTCCTGGGTGACACCACCAAATATCTCACAGATGAAATGGAAGTAAAACTTACATTCTTTGGAGAGGAACCACTCGATATCGATCTACCCACCACTGTGGACCAGAAGATTGTCCGGGCTGATCCATCAGTCCGCGGGGACACGGCCACCAGTGTGACCAAGGCAGTGACCACTACTACCGGTCTGGAAGTATTTGTGCCAAACTTCGTTGAAGCTGGCGATATTATCCGGATCGATACAAGGACTGGGGAATATATCACCCGGGTATGAAAAATCCAGCAGGAGTTGAATGCCAATATTTCTTCGGGGATTATTTCCGGGGAAAAAACAAAGAAGAATGCCGGCTGCTCAAATCAGCCAATCCACCTCTGGATTGGGAGCCTAGATTATGTGATAATTGTCCGGTGCCGGCGATCAGAAGAGCCAACTCTTGCGAAGATATGCAGCTGAGACCCTCCGTTAAACGACTTCTTCCCCTGTTGCCGAAGCGGGTGCAGGTAGAAGCTTATTGCAGGAAAACGCATCAGGATGTCGCCGAACCGCAAATTGGCTGCGGCGAGTGCCATCAATTGCCAGATATTTTTTTAGAAAAATAGGAAAGGCGGACTAAAGTCCTATAAAAAGAGGAAACTGTTTCCTTCGAGGAAACAGTTTCCTTTTCTTAATTCCTGGAGAATATCTACATCGGCCCCGTTCTGCCGAATTTCCGTTCAAGTAAATCCACAGATAAATGGATCATGGTTGGTCTACCATGGGGGCAGGTGCGGGGAGACTGGCAAGCCTCCAGATCAAGCAGGAGCTGTTTCTGTTCTTCCGGACCTAAAACCTGGCCGGCCTTAACCGCAACTCGTTTACAGACCCTGGCAATGATCTTCTCTTCTATATTTTTCTCAAGAGGGGTTTCGTCCACTTCTAGATCTTCTACCGCGGCCCGGAGCATGCTTTCTGGGGATGAACCCTGAAATGTGCCCGGTACGGAGCGGATCACAAATGAGCCCGGCCCAAATTCCTCTACATCAAAACCCAGTTTCTTCAAGGTCGGAAGGTGTTCCTGCACAAGATCAGCACTGGCAGGTGAAAATTCCACCACAACAGAATCCAATAATACCTGGGATGGATTATCCTCGCTCCTCTGGGAAGTGAATTTTTCAAATAATACTCTCTCATGGGCTGCGTGTTGGTCAATCAGGTACAAACCGTCAGGTCCTTCAGCGATCAGATAAGTCGCTGCCACCTGGCCGATCAAACGCAGGATTGGCGCCCCGATCGGTACAGAGATCTGGGATGAATCAATATCCTGCCCGAAAATACCCTCTTCCCGATTTTTGTCTACCATCGTCCAGGCAGGATCTAACCCCTGCTGGATTTGACTGTGATCCGGTGCTGAGCCGCCCCATAAGTGAACTCCCCTTAAGTTGCTGATCTCCTGGACTGGTGTATGGGACAGCAGTGCTCTACGAACTGCCCTGCTGACTGCCTTGAAAATCTCACCTTTGTCCTCAAAACGGACCTCCGCTTTGGTTGGATGAACATTCACATCCACCTTATCTGGTGCCAGGCCAAGGAATAAAACAACGATAGGATACCTGCCTTTCATCACCAGGGTATGATACGCCTGAGTGATCGCTGAGCTGAGGGCTGGATCACTTACAGGACGTTGATTCACGTAAAACAACATTTCCTTGCGGTTGGAACGTGTCAAACCAGGCGGACTGATAAACCCATTCACTGCCAGGTATTCATCTTCATAGATCACCTGGATCATCTGTTTGGCAGTCCCAACACCATAAACTGATGAAACAACCTCACGCAAATCACCACTGCCGCTGGTTTTGAATACCAGCTCATCATCATGATGCAGCTTAAACCTGACGCCGGGGTTGGCCAAACTATAGCGGCTGATCATATTATTGATAAGTCTCTTTTCGGTTCGATCAGTTTTAAGGAATTTCAGTCGGGCGGGCACATTATAAAAAAGATGCTCAACGCGCACGGTTGTTCCCGGCGGAATTCCCAGGTTCTCGATGGGATGGATCTCTCCCCCTTCTACCCTGATGGATCCCCCCAGATCCTCTTTCTGAACGCGGGATAATAAGGTCAGGCTTGAGACTGAGCCAATCGAAGCCAAGGCTTCACCCCTAAATCCCAGGGTTGAAACCCGGAAAAGGTCGGCTGCGTTTTTCAACTTACTGGTTGCATGGCGATGAACAGCCAGGTTTAACTCTTCTGATGGAATTCCTATTCCATTATCCATCACCTCGATCAAACGTTTGCCAGCTTCCTTGATCAAGACAGTGATTTGATCAGCTCCCGCATCGAGGGAGTTTTCGATCAATTCTTTAACCACTGACGAGGGACGTTCAATGACCTCGCCGGCAGCAATCTGAGATGCAACTTCTTCAGACAGTATTTGGATTGCCATACCCGTATTATAACGGAGAGCGGTCTTGCGCGGAAACCTGAACAACATCTCTGGGCCAGTTCCAGCAAGGCAGTATCAGGTATAATCCGGTTATGTTATTTTCTACGCTGTTTTTTGACCTGGATGCCACTTTGTATCCCGCTTCCAACGGGCTCTGGGACCAGATCCGCCGCCGGATATTCCAGTTTATGGGGGAAGAATTGGGTATTCCAGAGGAAGTTATTCCAGAAACGCGGGATCGATATTGGACCACCTATGGAACAACGCTGGAAGGTTTAAGGATTCATCACCAGGTTGAACCCGATGATTACCTGGATTTCGTGCATGACCTGCCCCTGGATCAATATCTGCAAGATGACCCGGGGCTGAGAGAGCTGCTCAGCTCACTACCCCAGGACCTGTGGATCTTTACCAACGCGAATCGCCGCCATGCTGAAGGGGTCCTGAGGGAATTGGGCATCGCAGACCAATTTAGCGGGATTGTTGACTTGCTGGGAATGAATTTTGTAATAAAACCCCAACCTGAATCCTATCAGATTGCCATGGATATGGCGGGGGTGGCCCAACCACAAGATTGTGTCCTATTTGATGACCTGGTGGCGAATCTTGATGGCGCAAAAGAGGCCGGTTTTACAACTGTCCTGGTAGGTGAGAATGGAATCCCGAACCAGGCTGATTTTCATCTGCCGCTAATTCAAGATATCAAAGCGATAATGCCCCAATTATGGAATAATAATGTGTAAAGAGAAACCGGGAATCTTGGTACAAATCTCACAAGCAAACAGAATGGGATGAAGGAAGAACCATGACTGAAAAAACCCAATCTCAACATATTCGGTTCAGTTACGGGATCAGTTTCTCCAGAGCTGTTTTTATAAGCCTGGGAGTGATGTTAACGCTGACAATTCTTGTGTTAATGGGCGACCTGATCGAGGTAGCTGGTAATGTCTTACCTCTGATCTCAATCCTGCTGATCATCTTTGTCGGAATAAACTTTTTAGGTTACCTGGAATTATCTCAAAGCTTGCCACGCAGTGGAGGTGCCTACCAGATGGTCCAAAGCTGCCAAGAAGGAAATTGGCTGGCCTTTCTCACCGGCTGGGTGACGATCCTGGCTGGTTTATGTGCAGCTGGATTGATTATCCAGTCCTTTGGACGTCAAACGGCATTAGTAGTAGAAGAACTATTTGGGTTATCCGTTCCCGCCTTTCCAATCGCAGCCGGCCTGCTGCTGTTAACAGGCGCTTATAAACTCCTTCCCCGGCGTAATAGGCGGCAGTATCAGTTTCTTATCTTGATTCTAGCGGTCCTTTTAGTGGGAATCTTGATTTCCACACCACAGATAAAAACAGTGAACCTGGTTTCAATCCAGGGTGATTGGCGGAGCGCATTTCAGCTTTTATTGATCTCCTACCTGGGCCTGGAAATCGCATCCGGTTTAAAGGGGGATTTAAATAATAGGCCTGTAAATTCTCCCAGGGTCTTTTTGGTTAGCGGCCTGCTGACAGGGATCATACCGGCGCTGGTTTTTATAATAACCCTGGGAGTTTTATCCCCTGATTTTTCATCCCCATTCTTAAATCCCCTGATCGAACTGATTGGATCATGGGGCGGCAGATGGGTCCAGGGTGGCGTGGCTATTTTAAGCCTGATTGCCCTGCCCTTTGCATTAAATCGGATTCTCTCTTTAGTGATCAGTCAATTTTACGCCATGACCCGGGATGGCTTCTGGCCGGATGTCTTTAAGAGAATCCATCAGCGATCTAAAAAACCAATTTTCATTTTATTCGTGGTTATTGGACTGGTGCTGGTCACTCAATTCTTAAGTATTAGATATCTGGCGAGTCTGGGAAGCTTTTTTTACCTGATGTTATTAATGGCTGTCAATTTTACACTCACCCGCCAGGAACAGATCAGTTCTTCATTCCAATTACCAATTCATCCCTGGATACCTGCCCTGGTTTTGATCTTTGATTTTCTGCTAAGCCTGCTATGGGCGGAGTATATACCAGCTGCCGGGCTGCTGCTTTTTATTGGCCTGATCTTTTTCCTGGTCTACGGCCGGCATCACAGCATTAAAGCCAAGGAAGGCATCACTGTATTTAAAACTCCTCTGGAAGAAGGTCCAGCCAAACAAAATAAAAGGATACTTGTCCCCATCTCCAATCCGGATACAGCGGAAGCCCTGCTGCATCTGGCGGGCGCTCTGGTAAAACCCGAAGGTGGAAAAGTGATTGCCCTGCGAGTGATCACCGTGCCAAATCAGCTTCCCCTCTCAGATGGGCGTATTGAAGCAGAAGCCAACCGCATGCTGCTTGATCGGGCCATAGATCAGGCCACCAAAGAAGAGTTCCGGGTGCAAACCATGACCCGCGTTTCTCGCAGTATCGCTGAAGGGATTCTTGACACAGCCAAGGAAGAGGATGTGGACCAGATCCTGGTCGGATGGGGAGGTGGCGAATCCCGAACCATATCCAGGTCTATGGGTCCTGTGCTTGATCCCATCATCACTGACGCACCTTGTGATGTGTTGATCGTAAAAGGTATTAATTGGAAAGAGATCAAATCCATCCTGGTCCCAGCTGCTGGAGGACCAAATGCACCCATCGGTGCCCAACTGGCTTCCTCTTTGGCCCAAAGCACAGGGGCAGATGTGACCGGTCTATATATCCAGGTCGGAAGAGCCTCAAGCAGCCGCATGGCGGAAAACCAACGTATCCTTGATAAAACCTTTCAGGGCCTGCATTTCCAGAAGGAACCGGAGAAGAAGATCATCACTGCCAGTTCTCCACTGGCTGGCATCCTCAAGGAAGCAGAAGATTATGATCTGGTGATTGTGGGCGCCTCGGAACAAGGTTTTATTGACCAGTTTGCATTTGGCAGCATTCCTCAACGAATTGCCTCCCAGTCCCCTCACTCATCGATCATGGTGAAAGGTTACAACGGGGCGCCAGAATTCTGGTTCAGAAAAACATTAGGGCTGATATTTAACCTCTTCCCCACCCTGAGTACCGAAGATCAGCTCGAAGTCCGGGAAGATTTAATCAATGATGCCCAACCTGGACAAGACTACTTTGTCTTGATCGTTTTATCCTCGATCATAGCTACCCTGGGTTTGTTGTTGAACAGCCCTGCTGTCGTCATCGGGGCCATGCTGGTCGCTCCTTTGATGTCGCCAATCCTGGGCCTCTCTCTTGGCATTGTACTGGGCGAAGTGAGGCTGCTGCGCACTTCTCTGGAATCCATGTTTAAAGGAGTGATGGCAACAATTATTGTGTCCATCCTGGTGGGTCTAATATCCCCATTAAAGGAAATGACTCCTGAGATCCTGGCCAGGACTCAGCCAACTCTGCTGGATCTATTTATTGCCCTGGCTTCAGGAATGGCCGGCGCCTATGCTCTCAGCAGGAAGGAAGTCAGCGCCGCTTTACCCGGAGTGGCTATTGCCGCCGCTCTCGCACCGCCGCTGGCCGTGGTTGGATTGGGCCTGGCGAACGGCAATATGCAGGCAGCCAGCGGCGCTGCCCTGCTCTTTATCACCAACCTGATCACCATCAGCCTGGCGGGTATGATCATCTTCACCCTGCTTGGCATCCATCCCCTGAACCTGCTGCCTGAGGTCCAAAAGAGGGTCCGGCGTGGTATCACCGGTATGGTTATCCTGGTGGTCGTCATCACCATCCCCCTCGGTGTCATTATGAACGGCATCATACAGAAAAGCAGGGAAGATCAAACTATTCAGCGGGTCCTGCATGAGAATGAACTCCTGGATACTATATTCAATCTAGAGATTGACAGATCCCAATCCAATAACCAGCTCTTTATTAGCGTTACAGTTCGATCACCGGAGCCGTTATCTCAAAACGATGTCAATGCGATTGATCTGGCTCTGGAAAGTGAATTGGGGCGATCCATTACCTTAGATGTGATCACTCTGCCCAGCATCCGATCCGACTGACATGTTCTATCCAGATTCCATCCAGATATTTTTGATATTCTTCTAAGAATGCTCTCAGTGATTTATGATAACCTTGTATAAATTCCCGCCTTAATTGGAAGGTGGGTTGATAGATTATTTATTGGAGATTGGCATGAATAAAAGAACCTGGATCCTGATTGGAATACTTGGCGGCCTATTGCTGGTCACAGGCGCTTTCTCGGCAGGGGCAATTGTCGGCAACTTCTTTATCCCCAAACCAGCTTTGGGCTGGCTTGATCAGATAACAGATACAATTCCCTCCTCCTCGGATGGAGATCCAGCGGCAGATCCCGCAGCTGAAATCACAACCGAGGAATTATTCTCCCCTTTCTGGGAAGCCTGGGATATCGTGCATGATCAATATATTGATCAACCTGTAGATGACCTGGATATGATGCGAGGGGCAATCACCGGCATGCTGGATTCCCTGGGAGATGCACACACGGGCTATATGGATCCTGACCAGTTCATGCAGGCCAATATCCCCATGGATGGCGAATATGAAGGTATTGGAGCCTGGGTCGACACCTCAACAGACTTTCTGACCATTATCAGCCCTATGCCTGGCTCTCCAGCAGAAGAAGCCGGATTACAGCCCGGAGACGAGGTGATCATGATCGATGGTGAGGACATGACCGGCCTGGATGGATCATTAGTCATCCGCAAAGTCCTTGGTCCTGCCGGTTCAACGGTTATTTTGACTATTCAGCGTGAAGGTGATTCAACGCCATTTGACGTGACAATTATCAGGGCAAAGATCTCAATTCCCAGTGTGGAATCCAGGATGTTAGATGACGGGATTGGTTATATTCAAATCGTTTCATTTGCCCAGGAAACCCAAGCTGAGCTGCAGCGTAACCTGGAAGAGATATTGGCTGAAAATCCAGTTGGTTTGATAGTCGATCTACGTAATAATGGCGGCGGTTATTTACAGACTGCTGTTGAAGTGGGTTCTGAGTTCATCGGTGAGGGAGTGATTTTGTATGAAGAATACGGGGGGAATGAGGACAGTATTGAATTTGGTGTTATTGAGGGCGGCCTGGCAACAGATATCCCCCTGGTACTACTCGTGAATGAAGGATCCGCCTCCGCTTCTGAGATCGTGGCCGGCGCTATCCAGGACTATAATCGGGGCCCGCTGGTTGGAATGACCACTTTCGGAAAAGGTTCAGTCCAGAACTGGATCGCATTGGATGACAATCAGGGCGCTGTGAGAGTAACGATTGCCCGCTGGCTCACACCTGACAAACGTCAGATCCATGAAGTGGGGCTGATCCCAGATTATGAAGTGGAATTCACGGAAGAGGATTTCCTGGCCGATCTGGATCCCCAGCTGGATAAAGCTGTTGAAGTATTATTGGAATTGGTTCAAGATTGATCATAAGGAAATAAAAAGATGTTTTATTGGAATCCCCAGTACTTGATTTATATGGCCCCGGCGCTTTTACTGATGCTGGCTGCCCAATGGTACGTCAACTCAACCTACAAAAAATGGGGCCTAATTCAAACCCGGAGCGGTATAACCGGCCTGGAAGCTGCCCAGAGAATTATCCGGGCTGGAGCAATGAAAGAGATGGCCATCCAGCAAATCCCGGGACAACTGACGGATCATTATGACCCCCGAAAGGCAGAATTAAGTCTTTCCTCAAGTGTTTACCAGGGCAGTTCAGTGGCTTCAATGGCGATTGCTGCCCATGAGCTGGGCCATGCCCAACAACACCAGGAAGGATATTTTCCACTGCAGATCAGATCCATGTTAGTGCCTGCAGTCAATATCGGATCCACCCTGGGCTGGATATTGATCATGGCCGGCCTGGTATTGAATGTGATCGGTATAGCCTGGTTGGGTGTGTTTGCCTTTTCTGGCGGAGCGATCTTCGCCCTGGCAACACTACCGGTTGAATTGAATGCCTCATCACGTGCCAAGGTTTTGCTCAAAAACAGCGGTATTATCAGCTCAAAAGAGGAAGAACAAGGTGTGAATCAGGTACTGAATGCCGCCGCCCTGACCTATGTAGCATCCCTATTCACTGCAGTGATGCAGCTGCTGTACTGGATTTCGATTGTTTCTGGCGGTAGAAGAAGAAGGTAATAAAACAAGAACAGGAAACGGTTTCCTTCGAGGAAACCGTTTCCTTATTTCAAGAATCTATCATCTGACAATTTCCCCTCTATCTCCCCTAAGTTTTTTTTCAGCCAGCCTATCCGAATATCATGCTCCTCATCAAAGTCGGGCACATAAGGTTTGATGTCCAGCAGCGGAGTGCCGTCCAGGATATCCATATTTTCAACCTCGAGCTTGTTTTCAGTTACAGCCAGCAACTTCACAACAGAAATACCTATCCCGTTAGGACGTCGTGGAGCCCGGGTGGCGAATACTCCGCGTTTGACATCATCTAAAAATGGTTTTGTCACCAGGACCGGGGATTTAGCCTGATGGAAAAAATACACCAATATCAAATGAGAAAACCCCTCCAGATCCTTTAACCCAGCCACATATGCCGGATCCAAAACAACTGTCCCTTTAATGCCGACTCCGGCGCTGGGTTGAATGGGCATTCCCGCTAGCTCTTTGTGAGGGCTATGTATTATGCCAATCGGGTGAAAGATGATCTCATCATTCTCTTTCAATGGTATTTTTCCTCATTATGCCATTTGAGTGATCAATCTGACTCCCGCGTGATGCACCTGACGGAAGTTAGCTCCCTGCCCCAGGGCTGCCAGAACAGCAGGGATATTTTCAACGATCGATCCTGCCAGTAAATTTACACCGTAATCAGCCATAACAGGACTTAATGGCGTTGAGGGCCCCAAGACCAAAATATAGGCTTCCGGTTTACAGAAATCCAACAATTTTGGCAGCGTATGATTGATAAAGGTCATCCCAGTGATGGCAACCAGATCAGCATCCGGGAGAAATTCTGGAGCCGCACTGGCTGGCAGATCTTCCCCGGATGGATTAAGGTCCAGCACATTAAAGTCTTCCAACGCAGTCCGGAGATGGTCAGCAAAGGGAAAATGTCCGATCAAAACTGCCTTTTTCCCCCGGCCATGTTCCAGAATAGCAGCTTCCGCGTTTTGATCCACCCAGCGGGAAGGGTCATGGGGGATCAATGCATTAATGGCAGCACAGCCAACACTTCGGCGGAGGGGAATATCTGATAGGATCCAGTCTCGCGAGTTCCAGAGCCGGAAGGTTTTCCAGCTGACCGGGTTCCGGGATAATCGGCACCCCGGTATGATGATGATCCGGTTCCAGTGTCGAAGCCAGACCGCACTGCAGCCCAGAGGACTTTTCTACAACAACCGCCGTCCAGTGCAAACCAATCCTCACTTCCCGGACGGGATTGTCAGATAAGGTTTTTATAATACTGGCATACATATTCACCTTCTAACCATTCAAATTTATCGCCAAATCAATTATAATCCTCCCGGAACTATATCCCTGATGTTCCGTACATATAAATGAGAAAAACCACCCTCTGGATAGGGAAGAAATCAAGATAATCAAATCCCTCAAAGGAGTTTGACCAAACTACCCCCTCACGGTATAATGTCTCGTCGGTAGTTGAGAATGAAATTTGAAGGAGTCACAAGAAGATGCCAAAACGTACCTATCAACCGAAAATCAGACGCCGGGCTCGTGTGCACGGGTTCCGAGCTCGTATGAAAAGCAAAGGTGGACAAGACGTATTGAAACGGCGACGCCTGAAAGGCCGCTATCAGCTTGCTCATACAAAAAATAATCATGTCAAGAATGTAAACTGGAATAGTTAATCCAGGCATGACAAAGTTCCCGTGGAACGGAAATTTCGTTTAACAAGTTCAATTGAGATTCAACGGGTGCGGCGATCTGGAAAATCCTACGCCCATCCGCTTCTCGTTTTGATATTACAGGCTGGAAACGATCCTAACTCCAGATTCGCAGTCACAGCAGGAACAACTGTCGGCAATGCAGTTCAAAGAAACCGGGCCAAACGTTTGCTCCGGGCGGCTTTCAGGGAAGTCCAGGATGATTTCCCACCAGGCTATAAGGGAATACTTATCGCCCGAAAACCGCTGAAGGACGCCAACCACAGCCAAACCACTGCAGCGCTAAAATCCCTGCTGAACAAGGCCGGAATCGCTTCCAGCAATAACAATGGATAACCAGATAATTTTGGAACACCCCGAGCACATTCATCCGACTCAGGATCCCCCGTTAAAGGATCTTGAAGTGTCAATTTGGACGGTTTTCCGTTTTCCTATCCTGGCGCTTATCCAGCTTTATCAAAAGACCCTCTCCAAGGCCTTGCCTGGGAACACCTGCCGATTTTATCCCAGCTGTTCTCACTATACTTACCAGGCAATTTATAAGTTTGGCGTCCTGCGGGGAGGATTAATGGGGACTTGGCGCATATTACGCTGTAATCCCTTCTCAAGGGGTGGATTTGACCCTGTAAAATAGATCAATCGAAAAAGACTATGATAAAAAACAAAAAATTCCTTTTCATCATTATCCTGGCAGTAGTCGCCCTGACGCTAGGGGCCTGCTCCGGTCGGCGCGTTATTGCCACTGGCTGGTCCGGCATTACTGTCATTGAGGAGACAGTTTATTTCTCCTATGGACCGCAAGCGTATGCTGTCAATCTCAAAAACGGCGCGCAGCAGTGGCAGTTCCCTGCTGAACCGATCAACGGGGTTGATTTTTATGCGGCACCGGTCCTGGCAGACGAAAACAGCCAGCTGATTGTAGGCGGTTATAATAACGTCTTATACAGTGTCAACCCGGCTAATGGAGCGGAGATCTGGTCGTTCGGGGCTGCTGAAAATCGTTATGTCGCTTCCCCGCTGGTGACTGAAGAGGGTATCTTTGCTGCCAATTCTGATTACAGCCTCTACGGGTTGGATTTTGACGGCTTGCTGCAGTGGGAATTTGAAACTGACTGATCCACTCTGGGCCTCGCCGATCTGGTCGGAAAATTGCGGTTGTATCTACCAGGCATCCATGGATCATTACCTATATGCTATCAATCCCGAAAACGGAAAACTGGTCTGGAAAACCGAAGATCTGGGCGGCCCGGTAGTCAGCCATCCATCCTTATCTGAGGACGGCTTGATCGTGCTCGGAACCTTTGGCAATGAGGTCATCGCCATTGATGAAAAGAGCCATAATGTTGTCTGGCGTTTTCAAACTTCCGACTGGGCTTGGGCTACTCCTGTGATCGATGGTGATCAGGTTTATGCCAGTGATATTGGGGGCACTTTTTACGCCCTTGATCTGCAAAGCGGTGAAGTATTATGGCAGATCCAGCCTGGGGGAGGGATCTACGCCAAACCGTTGGTTCAAAATGAGATGATCTATTTCTCAACCGATAACAGCAGCCTGGTTGTGATCAGCCGGGATGGTGTGATCCAGCGTAATCAACCCATTGAAGGAAAACTGTATGCCGGTCCTGTTGGAGCAGGAGACAAAATACTCCTGGCACCTTCAGAAGCAGAATATTTCCTGGTAGCGCTCAGCGAGAGCGGCGTCCAGGTTTGGGGTTATCCCCCACCAAAACAATAAAAGTCCCGGTCAATAATTACTGACCTGAGAAATTAAAATAGGAAAAAACTATGTGGGATGCCTTTATTACCGTAATGATTCAAGCACTGCTCTTTATCTATAACCTGATAGGCCAGAACTTTGGTTGGGCCATCATTATTTTCACCGTGCTGGTGAGAGTAGTGACCTATCCGCTGACCGCCAGTCAGATGAAAAGCAGCAAAGCCATGCAGGAGCTCCAGAGTTCTAAGGAATGGATCGACATGCAGGCGAAGTATAAAAATGACAAGGAAAAAATGGCTCAGAAGCAGATGGAGATCTATAAAGAAAAAGGCATCAAACCTTTTGGCTCCTGCCTGCCTCTGCTGATCCAATTCCCGATCATTATCGGCCTCTACCAGGCGATCATCCGCTCCCTGGCCGTGACCCCGATCCAGCTGGTGAACTTGTCAAAGCATATTAGCGACGGCGCCAACTTGATTCCCATCAACAGTCAATTCTGGTGGATGGAACTCAGTGAACCGGAACGCCTGCCCATCCTGGGTGTCGCAGTTCCTATCCTGGCCATACTGGTGGTGATCACCTCCTATATTCAGACTAAAATGGTTACACCGCCTACTTCTCCTGGAGCGGAACCCGCTCAGGGTGCCCAGATGACTCAGGCCATGACCCTGTATATGCCCTTCTTTATGGGATACCTGGCACTGACATTTGCTTCGGGCCTGGCATTGTACTTCATCGCCACCAACGTAGCGACCATTGCTCAATATATGATAACGGGACAGGCAAATTTCAAGAATATCCTGCCTAAGCTGCCAAATTTTGGGCAACAAGGCAGATAACAAAGTAAGGAAATTATCGGAGAAGGTTTATGAAGAACAACCGCGCAACCCTGGAAGTAATCGCTCAAAGCGTAGAAGAAGCCATTGAAAAAGGTTTATCAGATCTGGGTTTACCGCGTGACGCAGTAGATATCACCGTCCTGGATGAAGGTGGATCAGGCATCCTCGGTATTGGTTCCCGCCAAGCCCGGGTGCGAATTTCAATCCTGGGAGAAAATGAGGACCAGGAAGCGGAGGAAACATCTGCACCAGTCAGAGAAAAGAATGAGGATCAGACTTTAAACCTGGTCGAAGAAATTGTTTCCGAACTTCTTGAAAAAATGAACCTGGAAGCTACTGTTAGTGCCAAGTACGGTGAAAAAAGCGACAAACTGCCCCATGACCCGATCCTGGTAGATATCTCAGGCAACGATCTGAGTGTTTTGATCGGTAGGCGAGCAAAAACCCTCAACGCTCTGCAGTACATCACCCGCCTGATACTTGGGAAAGAGCTTGAACATGGCATCCCCCTCAGCATCGACGTGGAAGGATACAGAGAACGCAGGGAACTACAAGTGCGCCAGCTGGCCCGCCGGGTTGCAGAACAGGTAGCAGATACCAAACGTGAACAGTCCCTGGAACCCATGCCGCCCAATGAAAGGCGCTTTGCCCACCTGGAACTTCAGGATGAGACCCTGGTTTATACAGAAAGTTCTGGCCAGGAGCCTTACCGCAAAGTCGTGATCCATCCCAGTGAATGACCAAAACATTTAAAATCAAAGCCCCCTGATGGGGGCTTTTTTTATGGGCTAGATTGCCCTATCAGGTATAATTCAGCCATGAATTACCCAGCCGGGTTAAAAGCTCCCGATTATTTGATTTTTGGACACATTACCCAGGATCTGATTGAGGGCGGCAGCCGGTTAGGCGGAACAGCAGTATACAGTTCAATACTTGCCCGGCGGTTAGGCCTAGATGTTGTCCTGGTTACATCTTTTGCCGCTGATCTGGATCTGGACATCCTGGACGGGATTCAGATTATCAATCAGGCCGGCCAGGGGACAACGACCTTTAAAAATATATATAACAAATCCGGCAGGACCCAGTATTTGTTAGACCGAGCTGAGGTTCTGGATATCACAAATCTCCCGGAGGTGTTTAAGAAGGCAACCATCGTTCACCTGGCACCGGTTGCCGGAGAGATCAAGATAAATGCCGGAAGGAAGTTCCCGAAATCCGAGGTGATCTATTCTCTCCAGGGATGGCTGCGGGATTGGGACCTGACTGGTCTGGTTCATTCAGCCCCACTACCCAATTTGGATGGGGAAAACCAGCTGGAAGGGACTGCTTTTTTGAGTATTGAAGACCTTGATTTTGATCGCTCAAAGGTGGACCAGGTCTTAAAATCATTCCCGGACCTTGTCCTCACAATTGGAGAAGGTGGCGCAGAACTATATAATAACGGACAGATGCAGCTGGCCCCCGCAGCGCCTATCCAGGAAGTGGATCCTACGGGTGCCGGGGATATATTTGCAGCAGCCTTTATAATATCAAAGGTGATGCTCGGTAAATCACCCCTCGAAGCAGCCCGCTTCGCAAATGCCCTGGCTGGTCTATCGATCTCCCGCTCCGGCTGTGAAGGAATACCGACTGTAGAACAGATTACTGAAGTACAAAAGGTTTATTAAATTATGGGATTCATCTATACCGTTGCCAATCAAAAAGGTGGTGTAGGGAAAACTACCTCAACTATCAACCTGGGTGCCTACCTGGCCTATTATGGAATGGACGTATTATTGGTGGATATTGACCCTCAGTCCAACGCAACCTCCTCAGTTGGAATTGACAAACAGAATGTCAAGGGCGGCACATATCAAGCCCTGTTGGAAGAAGGAAATATCCGGGATTATATCTTGCGCAATCCCAAACTAAAATTATCCATTTTGCCGGCCTCACCTGATCTGGCTGGCGCGGAAGTTGAATTGGTGAATGAGGTCGGACGGGAAGGACTTCTAAAGAGAAAGTTAATCCCCCTGGCAGAAGATTATGACTATATCCTGATCGACTGCCCCCCTTCCCTGGGTCTATTGACCCTCAACGGCCTGGTCGCAGCAGTTGACGGTATCTTGATCCCGGTCCAGTGCGAGTACCTGGCTATGGAAGGATTGGGAGATCTGATTTCCACCATCGAAAGGGTCCGGCGGGTGATCTCTCCTGACCTGACTGTTCGTGGTGTGATCCTCACCATGTATGATACCCGCACCAACCTGGCTAATGACGTGGTTGAGGAAGTTAAGAAACATTTTGGAGACAAGGTTTTTGAATCCATCGTACCCCGCAGCATCCGCCTGGCAGAAGCACCCTCATACGGTATACCCATCTCTCTCTATTCTCCCGGTTCAATCGGAGCCAAAGCCTACCAGGAACTGGCCCGGGAGCTGCTGCTTGGAGATGGTCACCAACTACCTGCGGTATAATAGGGGCTGAAAAAATAATCCACCAAAATTGATATTTGTGAGTAAATAAAATCTATGGCAGCCAAACGACCCGGCCTCGGAAAAGGGCTAGACGCACTCATACCCTCCCATCCAGAAAGTGAGATCCTGGAAGAATTCGGCGGAGTTCTCGAAGTCCCGCTGGCTTTGATCGCGGCCAACCCCCTGCAACCCCGGAGAACTTTTGACGAGGAAAAACTCAAAGAACTCGCTGCGTCCATAAAAGAACACGGTATCATCCAACCTCTGGTCCTCTCTACCCAGGATGCGGGTGAAGACCAAAAATATGCCCTGATCGCTGGTGAAAGGAGATTACGGGCAGCCCACCTGGCAGGCCTGAAAACCGTTCCCGCTGTATTGAGGGAAGCAGAAGGGCAGGAACACTTGCTGCTGGCACTCATTGAAAATGTTCAGCGGGCTGACCTCAATCCACTTGAAACTGCTTCTGCATATCAGAGTCTGGCTGTGGAATTCAACCTCTCACACGAAGAGATCGGCAAACAGGTGGGGAAAAGCCGCACTGCGGTTACCAATATCCTGCGTCTTTTGGATCTACCCGATGTAGTCCAACAGGCTGTTCGCAAAAACCAGATCAGTATGGGCCATGCTCGGGCTCTGCTTGCATTACCCACTATCAAAGCCCAGAGCGCTGCTTTGCAGACCATCCTGACCCAGGAACTGAATGTCCGTCAGACTGAAACGCTGGTAACCCAGCTAAAGGGCAAGAAAAAACCCTCACTCACTAAAAAAGATCCCAAGTCGCCCGAGCTAAAATCCCTGGAAGAGGACCTGCAGTCCGCCCTGGGGACCAAGGTGCGCATATCCCGCTCCAAAAAGGGAGCCGGGACGATCACGGTCCATTATTACTCTGATGAAGAGTTCAACACGCTGATGGACCAATTCCTGAAATAAGCTCCTCCCAATATTAAACCTCCGGAGATCGGCATGGAAACCCTCACCCTGATCAATGCTCGTATTTTAACCATGGATCCAGGCTCTGCTGAAGTATCAGGAATGGTCATTCAGGGCGACAGGATCAGCCACACGCTGTCGGGCCCAGAAGGAATGGAACCTCCTGCCCAGGGCAGATTCCTTGATCTGGGCGGTAAGATCGTTCTGCCTGGATTGATCGACAGCCACCTGCATCTGCGCAAGTATGCTGAAACCCTGACCAAGATCAACTGCGAAACAAAAACCAAAGCCGATTGCCTGGATAGAGTCAGGCAGAGGTTGTCTCAGGCATCACCCGGGGAGTGGATCCTGGGGCATGGCTGGAATCACAATGACTGGGTGGAGGGATATGGAACTGCATCCGAATTGGATGAAATTTCACCAACCCATCCTGTGTATTTAACAGGGAAATCTCTCCATGTATCCTGGGCTAACGCCAAGGCCATGGAATTGGCCGGAATCGATGGGAAAACACCTGATCCGGAAAACGGTGTCCTGCAGCGGGATGTTGATGGCAATCTAACCGGAATTCTCTTTGAAGAAGCCGTAAAACTCATTGAAAAAGTCATTCCAATACCTTCCGTGGAACAGACTGCCCAGGCAATCCTCACTGCCCAGGAATCTCTCTGGAAAATGGGCCTAACTGGCGTGCATGATTTTGATCGGGAGCTTTGCATCCAGGCTTTGCAGTATTTATCGGGACAGGATCAGTTGCGTCTGCGAGTCTTGAAGAGCATACCGAGTGAGTTCCTGGACCAGGCTATCCAGCTGGGTTACCGGACAGGCAAAGGCAATGACTGGTTGTGGTTCGGCGGAGTGAAGGAATTCATGGATGGTGCCCTGGGCCCAAAGACCGCAGCCATGCTGGCGCCATATCAGGGATCGGACGAAATGGGCATGCTTCTGCAATCAGAAGCAGAGATCATCCAGCTTGGAAAAAAAGCCGCTGATCATGGTCTGTCTCTGTCCATCCATGCCATCGGAGACCTGGCAAACCGGACCTTATTAAATGCCCTGGAAAATATCCGGAAGTACGAAAAGGAAACCGGGCTTGATCCTCTCCCACACCGCATTGAACATGTTCAATTAATCGATCCCATGGATCTGCCCCGGCTGGCTGATCTGGATATCATTGCCTCAATGCAGCCTATCCATGCCACCTCGGACATGGAAATGGCAGATCATTATTGGGGAGATCGCACTGCTTTCGCCTATGCCCCTAAACTTCAACTCGATCAGGGTGCACAGGTGATCTTCGGAAGTGACGCTCCGGTAGAATCTCCCAATCCCTGGCTGGGCATCTATGCAGCAGTAACAAGGCGTCGTTTGGATGGCGCTCCTGGGCCGGAAGGATGGCATCCGGAGGGGCGAATATCCATTGATCAAGCCCTGGCAGCTTTTACAACCAGTCCCGCCCGGGCAGCCGGAAGGGGAAAATTACAGGGAAAACTGGCCCCGGGATATTGGGCAGACCTGGTTCTGCTTAACAAGGATCCTTTCAGCTGCCCGGGTGAAGAACTGGCCCAGATCCAGCCGCTTGGGTACTATGGTCAACGGACGCTGGGTCTGGCGCAATTTTTAACCTGGCACAGCGATCCGCCCTTTGCGGCTCAATAAAGCTTATCCGGGGTTCAGATCCTGCACACGTATAACACCTGAGGTAACATATAATAAAAAGCATTATATACATCAGCAGGAATATGATGATCATGTTAAACCGTCTGCGGTGGATCATTTTTGGCCCTCCGATACCCACCAAACAAGATAAGCAGGAGCGCCTGGATAACTTCCGCGCCCTGGCAATTTTCTCGCCCGACGCCCTGTCTTCCATCGCCTATGCAAACCAGGAAATCTATCTTGGGCTGGTGATCGCTGGCAGCGCAGCGCTGGCATATACCTTCCCGATCTCCCTGGCGATCGTCGGCCTGTTGATCATTCTCAGCCTGTCCTATTATCAAACCATCCAGGGCTACCCGGACGGCAGCGGCTCCTATATCGTCGCCAGCGAAAACCTGGGCACTAATTTTGGATTGATCGCAGCCGCGGCGCTGCTGCTGGATTACCTGCTGGCAGCGGCGGTCAGTTTATCAGCTGCAGTGGCTGCAATATCATCCGCTTTCCCATTCCTGTGGCAGTACCGGATCTGGCTGGCACTGCTGCTCCTGGCTGTCATCACCGTTATCAACCTGAGGGGGGTCCAGGAAAGCGCCAACCTGATCTCTATCCCTGTTTACGGCTTTTTGATCTCTTTTTTCGGCCTGCTGATCTACGGTTTCTTCCAGCTCAGCCGGGGGCAACTGGCACCAGCTCCTTATCCCGTGGTCCCTGCCACCGAAACCATCTCCCTGTATTTGATCCTGCATGCTTTCTCAACCGGATGCACAGCGCTGACCGGGATCGAAGCCATCAGTAATGGCGTGCCGACATTCCAACCTCCTGAATCCCGCAATGCCGGGAAAACCCTTTTGGTAATGGCCTTGATCATGGGAAGTCTGTTTTTGGGAAGCATCTGGCTTACCCAGCACCTGGGTATCGTACCTGAAGCCCAGGAAACAATCCTTTCCGCCCTGGCCCGCAGGGTCTTCGGCAGAGGGACCTTCCACCTGATCATCCAGATCACCACCACCGGTATCCTGGTTGTCGCCGCCAATACCAGTTTTGCCGGGTTTCCCCGCGTATCCTCCATCCTGGCCAGGGACCACTTCATGCCCCGCCAATTTTTAGCGCTGGGAGAACGGCTGGTATTTAATCAGGGGATAACATTCTTATCACTGACCTGCGGATTTTTGATCATCCTGTTTAACGCCGACACCCACCGCCTGGTTCCGCTTTTCGCAGTGGGCGCCTTTTTGGCTTTTTTGTTATCACAAACGGGCATGGTCTTCCACTGGGTGAAGATTCGCGGGGCCGGCTGGCTTCCCAAAGCATTGCTGAATGGCATTGGCGCAGTCCTGACCGCAATCACCCTGATCGTGGTAGGCATCACAAAATTCATGGACGGCGCCTGGGTAACCATCTTCTTGATCGCCCTGCTGGTGGTGGTATTTAAAAAGATCAACAGCCACTACCAGGAAGTCGCCAAAGAACTGACACTCGAGCTCATCCCGGCGCCGCCGCCCAGCCCGCCCAGCACACTGCACCTTATCATTCCCATCAGCAGCCTGCACCGGGGTGTTGTAGAAGCAGTCCTGTATGCTAAAAAGATCACCAGCAACCTCACTGCAGTTCATGTGGAGCTCAACCCTGGAACCGGGGATGTGCTGAAGGCAAAATGGGACCACTATTTCCCGGACATCAAACTGGAAATCATCCCCTCCCCCTACCGGTCTTTGATAGGACCTTTCCTGGAGTATCTCGATGCCACCGATGCCAGGATCGGGAGCGGGGAATTATCAGGCGTCCTGATCACGGAGTTCATACCTGCAAAATGGTGGCACAGCTTCCTCCATAACCAGACCGCCTGGTTCCTGAAATTCGCCCTCATCTACCGCCGCAGGCGGCTGGGCTACCAGCGGCTGGTGATCGACGTGCCGATCCATCTCCACCATTAAACTGGATTCATATGTCCGAGATCAGGTCTGGATCCAATCCTGATCGAGAGAAAGACAATTAGCCTCATTCAAAGAATCCTCCCACACGAACACGCGCATAATTCACCGCAGGGAACAGCTCATGGTCAATAAACTCAGTTATCAAAATAATGAATGTCTTTTTTTCAGTCATCCTTTTATTTACAGCAGTCCCCCTCGTTCCAACCCTGGCACAGAAATCTGTCAGTTTCTCTGAGACGGTTGTGGAAAATCACTTTCCGGATGAAATGGTCTTCCGGGTCACAGTGAACAGGGAACCGGGGCAGAGATCCAAAAAGCCAAATTCGCCTTCACCGCTGAAAACCTGTACAGTTCCAGATCCTACACCAAGGATAGTATAGAATTTGAGCCCGGAAATGAAGTGGTTCTGGAATACACTCTGGATACAAGGGATCTCACCACTCCGCCGATGATGACCTACCTGTTCCACTGGGAAGTGGAAGATAACAACGGGGTTAAATACCAGAGCGAACCGGTGATTATCCGCTATGAGGATAACCGCTTTGACTGGCAGGTCCTGGAAAATGATGCTATCGGCGTCTGGTGGCATGACCGGTCAGAGGATTTTGGGCAAAACATCTTTGATATCGCCGCCGACGCGGTCTCCTATCAGCAGGAATTATTTCAAACCGAGCTGGATTTCCAGATGCGGATCGTGATCTCCAATACAGACGAGGAATTCCACTCCTGGCATACTATTGAACACGATTGGATCGGAGGCCAGACCTTCAGCAATTTTGGCATTACAAACCAGATCGTGAAAGGAGAAAGTTTCCAGGATTCCTGGTTAAACGGCGTCATCCCCCATGAGATCTCACATATCTTCTTTAACCATGTTGTTTATAATCCGGTTGTTTCAGTCCCGGTTTGGTTAAACGAAGGCGTGGCTCAATATAACGAATTCATCTCCCACGAGTGGGAAATAGACCGGGTGGCAGCTGCTGCAGAAGATAAAAAATTAATTCCCCTCACGTCACTGGAGGATGGGTTTGGATCCTATGATGTCGATCGTGTTTATCTTTCCTACGCGGAAGCCTACAGCGCGGCGGCATACCTGGTGGAAACCTACGGGAATAGTGGTCTGAGCAAATTATTAAAAGCCTATCAGGATGGTGAACCAACAGACCAAGCCTTCCAGACTGCCCTGGGAATCTCCGCCGATCAATTTGAGCTGGATTGGGCAGAATCAGTCGGGGCAGAGAATTATCTGATCCCGACTGCCTGGGTCATGCCAACCTTTTTTCCATCACCTACTTCCTTTATCCCGGGTGAAAATGGCACAAAAGTCCCCGACCAGGGTCCTGCTGGAACCCCAGTCCCTGATGCAGAGCAAAATTCATCTACGCCAAACACGATAGTTCCCCTATTTTTCATTCTTCTGGCCATCGCCGTCCTTGGAATTGGCATTGGAATCGTGACTAGTGATCTATTTTGTGGTAAAAAAACAAAAATCTTGATCCATCTCCTGATAAAAAAATTGGCTGGTCGTATGACCAGCCAATCCGGATTACAATTATTCCCCCAGGGAGAAAATAAATTAAAAATGTTTGATATAGATTCTGCGGCGTTTATGCTGCCGGGATTCGAAGTATCTCCACTGCGACCAGACTTTCTGGTTAGTCTCAAGCTGGGGGTTGGCATGAACGGTTTTAATGCCATACTTTTTTGCAGCATTGAACAAACTGACCATCATCAAGGCATTCACTCCCCTGCCCTGTAATCTGGGCACAACTGCCCCGAGATAGGTATCGATCCGGTCGAATTTTCTCATAGCTCCCAATAAATGGATAAAACCAAAGGGGAAGAGCTGGCCGTGGGCTTTCTGGATCGCCCGGGACAGGGAAGGCATAGCAATTGTAAAAGCGACCATCTTGCCTTCTTCGTTCACCACGATCGGCACCAGGTCCGGGATCACAAATCCAAAATACTGTTTGACATAAGCTTCCCGCTGTTTCTCTGTCAGATGAACAACACCGTAGAGGTGGCTGTAGGTTTCATTGATGACCTCAAACAACTCAGGGGCATATTTTAATAGGTCTTTTTTATTCTTTATATCCAAAACCCGCAATTTATAACGTTTCTCAACCAGTTTTGCCACCCGGAGGATCTTCTCATCCAGCTCATCGGGTAAGGTTACTTCGTGTTCATACCAATCAACAGCTTTTTCATATCCAAGTCTTTCCATGTGCTGGTGATAATAAGCAGGATCGTGGCGGGTTGCCAGTGTGGCCAGTTCATCAAATCCTTCAACTAACATGCCTTCCCGGTCCAGGTCAGTAAATCCCAGAGGACCATGCACAGCGGTGCAGTTCAGCTCGGCCGCCCAGGACTCAACTTTCTCCATCAGGGCATTTACGACATTTGGATCATCAACAAAGTCGATCCAGCCAAAGCGCATGAAATTCTCACCCCAGGTTTCCAAATGTAATTTATTGTAGATCGCCGCCACCCTACCGACGATCTTACCTCCATCATAAGCCAGGAAGTAGTGAGCCTGGCAGTGGTCAAAAGCCGCGTTTTTATCCCAGTGCAGGTTATTCATCTCATCAAAATCCAGGGCCGGCACCCAGGCGTTATTCTCTCTGGGTATTGAATGTGGAAAACGGATGAACTTTTTTAGTTCACTATTTGTGGTCACTTCCTTGATCTGGATGCTCATCATTGCTCCCTCAAATCATTAAAGAAATATCCAATTCAAAAATTACAGCAGTTCATGGATTATAACTGAAATCAGGCGGTGAAGATGCGGGGAAATTCAAGGTTTATAGATTGAGTTCACATCTTTAATCTGACAGGATGTAATATTTTTTAGCTCTATAATAGATAATAGGCCAAACCAATAAAAGGAACATTATGGAGAAAATCAAAGAATCACTGATGCAATGGGGAGAAGCCATGCAGCTAACCATGGAAAATCGCTCTTTATTTTATTCCCCTGTGCTCAAACATTGGCGTGTGAAAAAATGGGCCGGAAAAGATGCCAGGAAATTTATCTATCAAGGGGAAGATTTTGATGAGGCATTTGACAGTTTGCTCGGTCCCCATGCCAATAAAGAACCATACCAGGATCATATAATAAAAGGAATACTATTATGTCCCAATCCATCATCCACATCGCCCTGGTTGTGCGGGATTATGATGAAGCGATCCAATTTTATACTCAAAAACTTCATTTCACACTGGTCGAGGATACCTATCAACCACAGCAGGATAAACGCTGGGTCGTGGTATCCCCGCCTGGCTCCGGCGGAACCACATTATTACTCGCCAGGGCTGCTACACCAGAACAGGAGCAATTCATCGGGAACCAGTCAGGTGGCAGGGTATTCCTGTTCCTCAAAACAGATGATTTTTGGGGTGATTATCAGGATATGGTCGAGAGGGGAATCACTTTTATTCGGGAACCGCAGGAATTTTCCTACGGGACAGTAGCAGTCTTTGAGGACCTGTACGGCAACCTCTGGGACCTGGTACAACACACTGACGACCACCCCTCTGGCAGGACAGGATATGGTTGAAGGTATGGCATAGTGTGAAAAAGAAATCCCGCGGTGAAGATCATTGAGCTCTCTCCGCGGGATTTCACTAGCTTGATAATTGTCTCCAGTCTTCCGTCCCCCGTCCCTGAGCGAAGCGAGATTTTTCTTCGCGCAGTCGAAGGTCCGTCTCGTCCCGTCCTTCCGTCTTTTTAATCCACCGGATGGTAGATCAAGTCATAAGGCGTCAAACGTCCTGGTAAACTGCGGTCCATCTTCCTCAAGCGGCCAGTGCATGAATCTGAGATGGTGATGAATTTTAATGTGCCATCAGGATTGATTTCTGCTACATAATATCCCGTTTCACCGAGGCAAAGAGCATACCCAGTGGCCAGGATCTGATCTTCCTCAAAGGTTAATTTCCAGCTGTCAGTGGATCCCTTCTCCAGTTCATCTGTGGAACTTGCGACCCGGAACATACCATCGGGCTCTATCACTGCTATAAAGTTACCCAGGTCAGCCGCAGCAATCCAGGTCCCGGCGATCTGATCGATCTGTGACACATAGGTGGATCCAGGCTGGGTTGGTTCTGGGGCCGGACTTGATTCTTCCGCAACTACCAGTTCTTCACTGGCTTCTGTTGGCAGATTCGGTTTCCGGAGTATCCTCCACCGCAGGCAAACAGTGGCAAAGTAGAAAATTAATAATCAGGAGAATGATCAATTTTTTATCCATATTCCTTTCCTATTTGAATGGAATTCTATTATATCCCAATCCGGTTTAAACCAAACCAGCATAACAAAAATGGAAGGCGGGACTAGAGTAAAAGAGACGGGAAGGACGGAAGACGGAAGACCAGATGTGTCTAACCCCACTAGGACTTCCACAAGATGGCTCACTAAACCGCTCAGCGTATTACGATATCGATGCCCAAGCTGATCCCGTCCCTCGTCCTGGCGCAGTGAAGATCCGGTCTTCCGTCTGGCGCGCAGCGCCCTTCCCCGTCTCCGGTCGGTCGCAAAGCGGCCAAATCTCCTTGAAATAGAATCACAACCATGCTACTATAAATTTCAGCATGGAATATTGCGGAATTTTCATTTCATAGCAGTTATTTTCATGCCCTCTTTACAAATTTCACAGTATGATAATTGAATAATAGATTTTCCAGCATGGGTGTCCTAAGTTGATCACACAGGAGAGGGAACGTGGCTAGCTTAATTGGAAAGGAAATCGGCAAATATCGCATCACAGAACGCCTGGGCCAGGGTGGCATGGCAGAAGTGTATGCGGGTATTCACACACATTTGGATCGTAAGGTGGCTGTTAAAGTGCTGCACAGCTACCTGCTGGAAGGGGGAGATTTTGTGGCCCGCTTCAAGAGGGAAGCCAAGGCTGTAGCCAACCTGCGCCACCCCAATATCGTCCAGGTGTATGACTTTGATATCCAGGACGACCTGATCTTCATGGTGATGGAATATATTGACGGCGTTAATCTGCACACCAAACTGGTGGAAGTTGGCAACAGGGGCGAGCGGATGCCGATCAAGCTGATTGGCTCGATCATTAATGATATTGCCAGCGCCCTGGATTATGCCCACACCAAGGACATGCTGCACAGGGACATCAAACCCTCCAATATCATGATCGACACTGAAAATAAAGCTTACCTGACAGACTTTGGCATCGCCAAGCTGCTCAGCGACCAGAAATTCACTGCCACTGGCACATTGGTAGGCACACCGGCCTATATGTCACCGGAACAGAGCCTGGGTGATGATATCAGTAAGGAAAGCGATATCTATTCCCTGGGCGTGGTGGCTTTTGAGATGTTAACCGGCCAGGTGCCCTATGATGCCAAGACCCCGATCGGCATTGTCCACAAACAGATTAACGACCCGATCCCCAACATGAGTGAACTGGTCGACGGCGTGCCGGGCACTGCCCAGGAAGTGATCGACCGGGCCCTGGCTAAAGCCCCTGAAAGCAGGTTTTCCTCCGCGGAAGCCCTGGTAGGCGCACTGCGCACTGCCCTGCAGGCTCTTGAATCCACAGACCCGATCGCTGTGCCAGCAGAAGAATCTCCCACGGTAGTGGATGACCGACTCGAAGCGCCCACCGTTACTATGAAAGCCGAGGAAATGGAAAAGGCGACTGTGGTCATGGAGAAGGATGCTAAAAAAGAGGAACCAGCCGAAAAAGCCCCAACTGAGATGAAAGCCAAAGTAAAACCGGCTCCAAAACCTGAAGGGGAAAAGAGAAAGATCCCGCTCTGGGCAACTATCGCTGGTGGGGTTGCCCTCCTAGCTGTGGTCGGAGTGATCCTGACCCAGGTGCTCGATATCAATCTGGGAGGTACAGCAGGTCAGGAACCAGTAATTGGGGAAGTTTCTGTTGAAATTGACAATGATTCGATCTGACAATTCCCGATGCCGCGGCGAAGCTGAGGAATCAGAACAAATACCCTCAGAAGATATGAACGGTGAAGAACTCTTCCTCCAGGCTCAAACCTTTTTTGATGAGAACAGATATGAGGAAGCCCTGGACTATGTTTTTCAAGCCCTGGATGCTGGTTATGAAAACTTGATAGCTACCACCTCATGGGCAGGATCTTTCGCCAGCTTGGCTTGTACCAGGAATCCATCGAACAATTTGATAGAGCGCTGGAGTATGACCCTGATGCGTTCTGGTCCTATTACAACCGCGGACAAAGCAAGCTTGAGTTGGGAGATATTGATGGCGCCATCGCGGACCTCCTGCGCGCCACAGAGCTTGACCCTGACATCCCAGCCGCCTGGGCCGCCCTCGGGAAAGCCTACTTCTACAGCGGCCAGGAGCAGAATATGGGCAAGGCTCATGAAGCCCTGGACAGGGCTATTGATCTGGATCCAAATAATTTCCAGGCCCGCCTGACCCGCGGTGAACTGCGCTGGTTCCATTTTGGAACCGAGGATGCGCTGGAAGACCTGAATATCGCTGTTGACCTGGCCCCGGAAGGTGAGCCGCGGCCATTCAGCTCACGAGGCATTTTCTTTCGCCAAACGGATCAATTTCAATCCTGCGTCGATGACCTGACAATCCATATCGAGCGTGATCCTGGCAACCCCTGGGGTGTTTACCAGCGCGGCGAGTGTTTCCAGCTGCTTGGTGAAATCGACCCGGCCAGGGCGGATTATGGAACCTTCATCGGCATGGCTGAAGGAAATCCGGACTTTGACGACTGCTGCCGAGAAGTTGAAGCCTGGATGGAGCAGAATTAACTTCTTGATATTTAGATCCGGGTTATTTTCGTTCCGGTAAATTGAAGATCACTTAAGGTTGAAGGATAATGATGGCCACAACAGAACAGCAAACCCTGTTCGCATTTGACTGCGGCGCCACCAACTGGCGCCTGTACCGCTCCCAGTATGATCTGGTGGGCAACCGCGTTCACCTGATCGGTGAGCCCAGCCCCTCCCCCCTGACCAGTTTTGTCGACCGGCGCCTGCCGGCCATACTGCTGCTCACACCAGATGGCACTGAACTGGAATGCTACGGTGATATGGCTCAAAGCCAGGTGGATGATGAAACCAACCGGCTGCGGATTCGGGACTATTTCAAACCCTGCATCGGCTCCCACCTCGATCCCAACCCGGAGCCCCATCAGCTGCGCTACACCCACCAGCAGGCCCTGACTTTCACCCGCCTGATGCTGGACGCAGTCCTGGCCCAGCTCCTGAGAGAGAAATGGCGCACGGGAAGCTTCGATAAACGAGTAGTTTTTTCCTTCGCTTACCCAGTCCACTGGCAGACCTCCCATGAGGGAGCGATCTTTGCTGATTTTGAAAAATTGGTCAAAAACTGCCTGCCGGAAGAAGTCCATGAGAATATCCGCTTTGTCTCTGAGCCAGAAGGGGCGATTCTAAGTCTGAAAAGACAGGGACATCTCAAGCATCTTTCTGCCGGAAAATCAACCCTGATCGTGGATGTTGGCGGCAGCACCACCGACCTGGTGGCCGGTGAAGTGGACTCCCGCAGCGGGGAACTGATCTTCATGGGCCGCTATGGTGAGGCTTTTGGCGGCGGCCATTACGATACCCAGCTGGCCAACAGCATCGCCGACGAACTGCAAATCCCGGCCTCCGCCATTGCCGAGGATCCGGGTGCACTATTATCACTGCGCATTGTGGCCAAACGCCTTAAGGAATCCCTCAGCCGTCAGCTGCTTTTTGATGAGGATACTTCCCGGGTCCCACAACGGACAGTGACCCTGGTGATGCGCAACGGAGAGATCTTCCGGGGTATGGTCAAACTCGACAAAAGTAAATTCCAGGAGATCACAGGCGGTTTGCATCGTAATTTCACCAACCTGGTCGAAAACGGCCTCAAAGCCATCGATCTGGAAGAAGACCAGATCGGCCAGATCGTTCTGGTGGGGGGCGGCTCGCAGCTGTATTCGATCTACAAACATCTTGAGGAACGTTTTCCCGGGCAAGGACCTGATCCTGGCCGATAATCCGGACGAAAGTGTCGTGGTTGGCACCAGCCTGGAGTATGGCGCTGCCAGCGAACGGGCCCGGCCCAGCCTGTTATTTATGGGCGATATTGAAGCTCTCGCTGTTGAAGCAGCGCAAGATAAGGAAGAAGCCTCACCCGAATCGGAAGAGATTTCATACATCCTCGAATCCCCCCTGGGAGACGTTTTCCACCTGGTGGAAGGAGAAAATCGGGTGGGACGCTCGGCCAGTAATGAGATCCACATCCCGGCTGAGAAATTATCACGCCATCATGCCAGGATCTTACTGGCAGGATGATACGCTGGAAGTGATCGACCTGGGCAGCACCAACGGCACTTATGTAAATGATGACTCGGTTGGAGAAGAATCAACCAATGTCTCTCAAACCTGGGGATGAGATTCGTTTTGGCGACCATAGTTATCAAGTGAACACCTCAAAATAGAGCATTTTCGGGGAGGGTCCCATGGCCAACAATCTGAAAGCCCGCTAGCAAATCTATCTTCCCCCCAGGAGCTGACCCCGGAACTGCTAACCGCAGCCGGGGAAGTGCTCTCCCGCTCAACCTTTTCGCCCTGCGGCGCAACTACCTGGATGGACCGATCCTCGAAAACCAGGTCATGAAAGTTGTGGAAGGAAAAATCTCCTCCTCCCCAGACGTGGCTTTTTTCGAAGTCGAGCAGGTTGGCAAACCGGTCAATGAAAGTGAAGTCGATTATTTTGGCGCCATTCAAACCGCCCTGGCTGCCTGTCATGATCCGCGCTACGCCCTGATCTTTATCATCAGCAGTGATGGCATGCGCAACCGGATCTATTTTGGGGTCACCGGCAGAGCACCCGGTACCCAGCCAGCCCTCTTTGCCAACCAATTAGGCCAATTCCTGTGCTCCAATTGGCCCGGGACCCGGGTGCGCATGGTGGAAGATTACAAGGAAATTGCTGATAAAGTCCATGTACCGCTGAGCACCTTCTCCCACGCCCGGGCCTTCACCGGCATCCCTTCCCCAAAATCCGAGGAAAAACAGGCTGGAGCCGATCCCCAAACCCTCGATAAATTGATGCGGGGTATGCGGGGTAAACCCTACCTGTATATGGTGCTGGCTGAACCGATGCCTGAATCCCGGGTAGTGGATACGGTTGACGCCTGCAATTCCCTCTCCGGCCAGATCCATGGATTTATGAAAACCACCCTCTCCCTGGGCAAAAGCTCCGGGACCTCGGACACGGTCTCCAGTTCAGAATCAGAATCCACATCAACCTCCACCTCCAAAAGCGAATCCACCAGCGATTCCGAAAGCAAAAGCAAAGGTGTGTTGGGTACTGCCATGGAAGGTGGAAGTGGTGCTGCCAAAGGTCTAAAAATGGCTGGCATGGGAGGCGTGGCTGCTCTCCTCACCGTGGCCGGTGGGCCCTTCTTGCTTTCGGGCATGATGGGCATGTTCGGCCAGTTATTACCCTCCACCAGCGGATCCTCTTCCAAGAGTGAATCTCTTTCAGAAAGTGAAAGCCTGAGTCGCTCGATCAGCAGCTCCACCAGCGAGGGCATTACCACCGGGGAATCGATGACCTTCGGCCAGGAAGTGCTCAACAAACATGCCGAAGAATGCACCCGGCTTTTAGGTGAAACCGTCAACCGTTTTGAAGTGGCCCGCTCCCAGGGCTGCTGGAATGTCGGTGTCTATATTCTCAGCGATCAGGCTGAATCCGCTTCCCAGGCCCAGGCCCAGCTCAAAGCCCTGGTCAGCGGTCATAAAAGCTCCTTTGAACCGATCCGGATCCACAAACTGGATCCGGTCTGGGATGGCCAGGTCCAGGTGGCCCTGGATGCTTTTACCCAGCCGCGTTTGATGTTATCTGCCCCGGATGATGGTGAACCCATTCAACATCCCCTGGGTGCGCTTTATCAAGGCCTGACCACCCCATTAAACACAGAAGAATTATCCTTATTGATCAACCTGCCCCGGCGGGAAATGCCGGGTTTATCGGTTCAATCCACGGCCACTTTCAGTCTCAACCCGCCCGAACTGGAAGGTAAAAAACGCATCATGAGCCTGGGGACTGTCCTGGAAGGCGGAGAAGAGATCAAAGGGCTGGAATACAAGATCGACCTGGATTCCCTCACCCGCCATGTGTTCATCACTGGCATCACCGGCAGCGGCAAATCCAATACCTGCCGGCGTTTCATCGAGGAAATGATGACCCAGAAGACCAATTGGATGGTCATCGAACCCGCCAAGGATGAATATGTCCAGCTGGCCCTGGCCTATAATAATTCAGGCAAATTCAAGAAAAAGATCGCCGTTTACATGCCTGGTCGGAATGATTGGGGCGGCCAGAAGCTGGACCAGCTTAAGATCAACCCCTTTGATATCATCCGCCTGGAAGGGGCCCATACCAACGTCATGCCCCACCTGGATCGTCTGAAATCGATCTTTAACGCCAGCTTCCCCATGTACGAGATCCTGCCCGTGATCCTGGAAGAAGGCCTGGTGGACCTGTATGACAGCCAGGGTTGGCTGGAAGATGACGAGCTGCCTCCCGACGGAGCCGGTGCCCCTACCCTGAGCCAGCTCCAGGCCCGCATCGGCGACCTGGTGGCCGCCAAGGGCTATGAACAGCGGATCACAGATAACATCACCGCCGCTCTAAAAACCAGGATCGGCAGTCTATTAAGAGGCTGGAAGGGTAAACTCTTTGATCATTCCTTCTCCACTCCCTGGGACAAACTCTTCGACCGTCCGGTGGTGATCAACCTGAGCCAAATGGGCGACGACGCTGATAAATGTTTCACCATGGCGTTGATATTGAATTTCCTCTACGAATACCGCCAGGCCCAGCACGAAGTTGCCGGTTCACCAGAATCGGCCGGTCTGCAGCACCTGGCCATCTTTGAAGAAGCCCACCGTGTCCTGCGGGCTGCGCCCCACGGCAGCAGCGGGGATGCCAATCCCGCCGCCAAGATGGGTGAGATGTTCTCCGACATCCTGGCCGAGATCCGGGCCTACGGCCAGGGACTGGGCATTATCGACCAGGTGCCCTCCAAGCTGGTCCCGGACGCTTTGAAAAACACCAACCTGAAAATCGTCCACCGACTGGTGAGCGCCGACGACCGGGACGCCATGGCCAGCGCCCTGGCCCTGGAAGAGGACCAGCCCCAGATCATCGCTCGCTTAAAGGTCGGGCAAACCATTATCAGCGGCATCCAGGATGATATGGCCTCCTGGGTTAAGGTCTTTTATACCCCCATCCCCGAACTTAAAAAGGAAGCGTGATCCTCTGGGATATCGTGCGAATAATATTAATAACAAGCTATTATGACAAACCATCTTATTAAGGATCACGCTTCCTAAATAAGATACTACCGGCCCTTCGGTAAAGTGAGTACACAATGACCCAGGACATCCACCCCATCGCTATCAAAGAATGATCAGCTACTACTACCTGGTGGCTTTCTGTCCCCCGGAGCATATCAGCGCCCTGAAAAAAGCCAGCGAACCCCTGCGGAAAGATCTGGCCAAACTGGCCGGATTGAAAATGGCTGATTTTGTGAGAGCCGTAGCGCCTGAAGTGGGTCAGCGTATGGCAGCCTTTCAGCAGGCCACCCGCCAGCCGGACCAGGAAACAGTGGATAAACTGATAATGGCCATCATCACGGCCGACATTAGTCCAGAAAAGGCCGCTGAATACCAGGCTTTGATGAAAGCGGTCGCCATCCATCCCGGGCGAGCCAAAATGAGCCAACCGCCTGCACCGTCAGAAAGGCTGCAGTTTGTGCCAGGCCCCCTGCCAATACGGCTTTTTCACCTTGATTTCCGAACCGGATTTCAAGACCCTGCTGGCCATGCTGGGCGCGGAGAACAAAAAGATCGCTGCAGAGAGGAATCCCGTCAACGTTCTGTGGACCTATGCCACCACCCACCTCTGGAAGACTCTGGGGGTAAACGAGGGATTCATCAGCGCGGACCATCTAGGCAACCTTTCCTACTGTCTGTTAATGCTGGGCACCGCCAAATCGCGCTTCGCCATGCCCGAAGCCCAGCTGACCCGCTTCCAGGAAATGAATCAGGGGACAATCCGCAGTTGGAAGCCGGCGGAGATCAAGGTTAACGAAGGTTAATAGTTAAAAGTTAAAGGTTGAAAGTTTGTGTCATTGCGAGGAGGACGCAGTCCGACGTGGCAATCTGAATCAGATCATTCTGAAGCTTCCAAAGAAAGATAATGACTTTTCCCTACCAATCCGCCCTGCCATAAATGACAGGGCTAATAACTGCGCCCCTGCGGGGCTATCTCTTCGTCTCCAAGTCTCTCCGTCCCCACGTCCTAAATCACCCCCAACCTTAAAAATTTGGCAAATTTTTTGACTTTAAGGTCAAAATCCTGTATAGTACTATTATCTAGCCTTCCTTGAGGCACCCCCCACAGCCACATTACAACTCCTCAAGGCCGAGTTTTTGCGTTTTTTGAGCAGCTCGGTCTTTTTCATTTTATATACTGGGTTACAGTCCGGTAAAGGAGATCATCATGTCGGACGGGATCAGTGCCAGCGAATTGAATGAAGCCCCCAAAAAATCAGAAGAGATCAAGGAAAAACCCGAAGCCCAGCCTGAACTTCGCGAGGCAGCAGAAGCGGTCGAAAAAGCCACTTTGAAGCCAGAGGAGAAGGTCGAGGCAGAAGGGGACTTTAAGGAATCCGAGGACCTGGAAGCTGCTTTTACGACTGCGGTAGATGCTGTGCCAGCGAGATCCGAAGAAATCTCCGCTACTCCGATCACGCTGCCCAAGGAAGACCCTGATGGAGTCAGGAATCCTGCCAAGGAGGTTGAAACTGAATCGGTCGAATCTCAAGCTCGTGTTCTGCCCATAGCTGGATCCAGTGAGCCAGCTCCAGTGATGGGGGATCTAGGAGAACTCGGCGGTCCAGATGCCAGGAACGAGGTGTCTGCGACTCCAATCACATTGCCCAAGGAAGACCCAGACGGCATCCCCGATCCTGCCAGCGAGGTCTCTGCCACACCGATCACATTGCCCAAAGAAGACCCCGACGGCATCCCTGATCCTGCCAGCGAGGTTTCTGCCACACCAATCACCTTACCCAAGGAAGACCCGGACGGTATCCAGACTGCTGCCAGCGCGAGCGCTGCCGATCAGGTCAATCTGGATGGCAAAGGCGGGGACGATCCCGAATTGGTGCTGGTCGACGCGGATGGAGAAAGTGATGAACCGCAAATCGACTGGGGTGATGAAACTTATGATCAGGCCGGCGACATCCGCCAGCCCAGCCAGGATGGCGGCGGTCCTGGCAGTCGAAATGTGGGGCGCGAACCAGGGCCGAGAGTGGAAGGCCAGGTCTGGGAGACGTGGCATGCCGCGGGAATTGATCTACCCGCAGGGCAGGAGTTGTACCTGATCTGATGGACGGCCATGGCGGCATGGAGCCCGGCGATCTTGGCGGTCCCGACGTCGGCACTGGACCAGATGGGAGAAGCGGCTGGAATCTGGCCGGGGCCGCAGCTTTAGGTGCAGATGGTCGAATCGGTGCAGATCTAGAATCAGGCACTGGTGGAGATACAGGAGGCACAGGAGGGGACACTGGTGGTACCGGCGGTGATACCGGTGGTACTGGTGGAGACACAGGCGGCACTGGAGGGGACACTGGTGGTACAGGTGGAGATACCGGTGGAACTGGTGGAGATACCGGCGGTACAGGCGGTGATACTGGCGGTACAGGTGGAGATGCTGATGATGATGGCAAGGGCGATGGCGGAGGTGATGATGGCAAGGGTAATGGCGGAGGTGATGATGGCAAAGGTCGTGAAAAAGGGAAAAAGAGATGTAACTTTCAAAACATCGGTTGGTCTTCTGTATAAGAGATGACAAGAGGTGACATGCGTATCTGATTCAGGACCGGATACTCCAAGAGGCAATGCCACTGCAGGTGGTGTCAGAGGAACTCCCGATCCTGAAGGTCCGGTTGAGTATGTCGGGGAAACTGACCGCACCCTGGGAGGTATTGGTGTTGATGCCCGATGCCGGATGTCTCTCACCGTCAGATGCCCTTGATTATGCCGAGTGACACCATGATGCCAGCCTGTCGATGATGAGTCTGGGCATCGGCCTCCACCCTAGCTGGTCTTTGATCGCGATTCCCAGGTCGATCCCTATGCCCAGTATACCGGGGAAGAACAGAGCGGTGTGCCGCATCGGCGGTATGCCGGATGGCCTGGACGCCGACGGAAGCCTGATCGATCCCCCGGAGATCAGCGTTCGGTGGCGATCAGGGAACCTTCATGGATACCGGATCATCTTCACTCCGACATGAACGACGAGGAAGGCCTGGCAGATGGACGGGCTGGACAGCAGCGATCCAGCCAGTATGGACGGCAAAGGCGGTGATTAAAATAATCAGCCCCCTGCCCTGGAATATTCGCTGGGGGATCAGGTGAAATCCATGTTAAGGAATAAAATCCAAAAAACGCAGATCAAAGAACGGATCGCAAAGACCCCATGTCACCCGAAGTGTGATTGTGGCAGATACCTGCACGCCACTGGGACGGGGCGCCTTTGCGGGACGCTCCTACGCCGCGGGTGAGGTTGTTGAAACGGCCCCAGTTATCCTACTCGATTTCCCAATCAAGGAGCTTTCGCTGCCGGTGCAGCGGGTGGTGTTTAACTGGGCCAAACTATGTGACGCTCCGGAAAAATATGCCCTGGTACTGGGTTACGGCAGCATATACAACCATGCTGATCATCCCAACCTGAGATACAGTGCTGATCCGGATAACCAGGCCATGATCTACACCGCATTTTGTGAAATTAAACAGGGTGAACAGCTCACAGTGAGCTATAACCAGGTCTCAGATGGTGCGGAACCGAGGAAACGAAACTGGTTTGAAGATTCATCGGGTGGAAAAGATCAAAATTAAACCAAACTCAAATGGAAAACAAGGAGGAATAATGACCGGCGGAACAGAATTCCAGGATGCTGGGGTCCAGCCACAAAAAGAGCAGCTTGAGGTAAATCCGGAAAAACAGGCTGAGATCAAGGAAGCAGCTGAAGCCAAAGACCAGCTGGATCGAGCAAGCACTAATCCTGAAGACGTGGTGGAGAAAACCAGCGACTACAAAAATGCCGAAGCTGTTCAAGAAGCCATGATGGAAGCTGTAAACGCAGTTGAAGCCGCGCCGACCGCCAGAGCAGAAGCTCAGCAGGCTGCGTCTGGAGAGAGCAGCCATGCTGAAAAGATTGAAAGTGACTTCCAGGAAGCTGTTGATAGTTATGCCGATGCGTGCTATGAGGCAATCGATCAATGCATCAGAGCATTAGGCAGTGTCACAATCGAGGCCGCGGATGCAGCGGCCGACGGAAGACCGATGACGGAAGACCGGGAGGTGGTGGCCGCAGAAATGGCGGCTGACGGAAGATCCATGACGGAAGACCGGGAAGCGACCATTGACTCAAACGATGGGATCAGCACAGAGGCGATCATCGACTCCAACGACGGGACCAGCAGCATTTCCGGGGAAGGGTTTGTCAGCCAGCTCGTAGACCAGCTCCCGGATGGCGCAGATTCCTTTTCGAACCAGGCATCACAAAATATCGTGGAGTCCGTTGCGAGTGGTAATCCCATCGTTGAGCTGGATCCCATCCGCGAAAGTATTACCGGAGAGTTTGATCATATTCCGGCTAATCAGGTGGAGGGTATTGTGGCTGCCTCCCTGTTCAAAGCTGCTGATTCAATGAATTCAGGAGGCAGTGATCGACCTGATAACTCTCCCGATTCCGGTACAAGCGCTGGAACCACTCCAAATTTACCCTCAACGGATCCTTCCAGCGGGAATGATCCCGGCCTGGTCGTTGTGCCAGGTGAAGATGGCGTTTCCGGTGATCCGCAGACAGCGCAGCAGGAAGGGAGTGTCAGTACCCGATCCGTTCAGGATCCTAATGCTCAAATCGTACGGGATGCCATCGCACTTTCCACGCCAATGGACAATCAGGCCTCCCTGGCAGGAGATTCCACTTTCTCAAAATTGATTGAAATCTACCAAGAAACCATCGAAACAACCAATCAAGATCAGCGTTATTTCCTGGGAAGACTCGCTGACATGAACGAGGTCTCAGAGGCCTTGGAGGATTATCTCAATGAGCTGAATGAATCAGAGGTTGAAGAAGAACCGGAATCCGATAGCGATTGGGAGGGGGTCGCTACCGGGGATAGTTGTATGCCGGCCTACTCAGATAATAATCGGGAACTAGTGAACTATCTTTCGGACCTCAAACAAGAGCTGCCTAAGGAGAGTGTCGCTCTTGCGGACCAGATCTCTGATAAAGTCTGGGATCTGGCTTTGCCCATTAATAAAGATACCTATATCTACGAGCTGACCAAGGATATCGTCGAGAATGAAGCCGAGGGATACTCCCCTCTGGCAAAGGAAGAGATCGTTGCAGTATCCCTCTCAAATACGATCCAGTCTGTCCGCTCTATGATGTCCTCCATCCAGGAGAATAGCGAAAAGTTCTCCCTCCAGGAAGCGAAAGAGCTTTGGTCCACTTTGCTGGATTTTGGTTCCGATACCGGGGCTGATGATGAAGAATCATTTGACACAGCTTTCGAGAATTTTGATCAAAAAGCCCAGCAGTTATTTAATATCTTGAGTACCACGCTGAAAACCATGAAAGAGATGAAAGAATCTGTTACTCGCAATACAACCTAATCTGTATCATTAAGAAAATGCAAACACCAATCTTGGAACAGGCAAACTGAGGTGATATATGAGCAGCGGAACAGAATATTCGGAAGTCCAGGAATCCATCAAAGAAACCCCGGAAGTGGCGGAAGCCAGACAGACCGTAGAGCGGGCTGCCTTTGCGCCGGAAGCTGCGGTTGAAAAAACCAGCGATTTCAAAGAAGCCGAAGCGGTCCAGGAGGCTTTTGTAGCCGTTATGCCGGCAGTTCAGCTCTCAGAAACACCACCAGCCCCTGAAACAGGACAAGACAGCGGTGGAAAGTCCGGATTAGGCAACCAAAACACCAATCCCGCAGATCATTATGCCGGGGTGAATATGACCCAGGGGGAAGTTCTGGAAGATAACGATTGGAATGAGGGTGGTAGTGATCCAAATACTGTCGAGACGTACACACCTTCACTAACTGAGAACCAAGCAACTGCCGCAGAACATATTGAGGGTCAATCTGATGCTGTTGAAGGGGCGGCAGCTGGTTTAAAAAACGCCAACTCGACTGTTGTTGAAGAGATTGAAGAGCTCCTTGATGAGCTACAGGAGGAACCAGGTCGAAGGCAAAACGATAACACCTCGGACCAAGTAGATGTCCCCGAGGGAATGACCGATCGTGACCTGCCGGCAGCAGGACAAGAAGATGCCGCTGAAATGGAAAACTATTTTGAGAGTGAACGGACTGCTCTGGAAGCCAAAGCCCAGGCCATGGGATCTGAAACCGGGGACATCAGGGAATCTATCGGTCAAGAACAAAATGAATATGCCATAGGTACTTCCTCTGAATCCATTCAGGATCGTTCAGTTGCTGTGGTTCAGGACATCGAAACCCTCTCAGAAAATGATGCAGGTGCAGCACAGGATCCAAACCTGGCAGGAGGAGAACCGTCGGCAGCTGGACTGCCAACTGATGATATGGTCAAGGAGATGGAAGAGAAACTCAACGAGATCGGGGACGATGCCGAACTGGCGGACATTGAACTTAAGAGCACCCTCGATAAACAGCAGGAATCCATTGATATGCTTGCCGCAATGGGTGAGGCTCAACGAGACATCGCTGATGCCGCGATCAAGAAAACCGGCTCCGGTTTAACCAGGGCAGAAGGAACAACAGAGGCCGGGGAGAGTGGAGAAAATCTGATCGTGATTCCGGCAGGGAACAGCCAGATCGATTTTACCGGGGTTGCCCTGGGTGAAGTCGAACCTGTCGCTTCAGTTAGTGAGGGAGAATCGGGCGAAGTTGACGACGCCAGTATTGAGGGAGGTGACCTTCCTCAAAAACCCTCTCGAGATGATTACCCGGATACAGATGATGGAGATGCAGCCTATAATGCAGCAGCGGATCAATATAACGCAGAAATGGCCCAAATTGATGCTGCTGCTCAAGAAATCGATGAAAATGAGAGGACGGAACCTCCGATTGAAAACGCTGATGCCAATGAAATGAAAAACCGTCTTCAGGAAGAGGCCAGCATGCTGAAGGACGAACTTGATGACTGGCCTGATGATGTCTCAACCCGGGAGATCACCTACACTGAGTGGATCAAGAATGAGGATGGTTCATTTTCACCTCACAAAGTAACAAAAACAATGACAAAAGACGAGGTCAAGTCTCAAGTTTCCTCAATGCAGAACCAGCTCGAACAGATGAAGGATGATCTGAATGATGGTGAGGGAAGTATTAGCACAGAATCACCCTTTCAACTGGCCGAAGGCAGTCTGCTTGTTGGTTCCGTAGCCGAGAAAATGGTAACCCACCATGAGATTGGTTCGGTGGATCAATCGGAAGGGGATTTATCCCAGGATTTGATTGACCTTAATGAAATCCTTTCCAACTACATTGATTTTCTCAATGAATTACAGGATCTTATCGAAGATCTAAATAATCAAATTGATCAAATCACTGGAGAGATCAATGATCTCGTGATAGAGATTGCTGAACGGCAAACCGAAATAGCTGAGATGCAGGGTTTGATCACAGATCTCATGGCAGAGAGGGAATTGTTATCTGAAGAGCTGAAAGCCATGGGCGAAGATGCAAGGTCTACCGTGACCACAAGAACACTTGTCCAAAATCCTGATGGCATTACCTATTCATGGCGTGAAGAAAGTATTGAATTGGATTATTCCGAAATCCAGGAGAAGATCAAAGAAAACGAAGCTCAAATTACAAAGATCAATGAGAAGATCGATACAAACAAAATATTGATCAAGGAAAATGAGGAACTTATTGAAGGAAGGAAAGAAAGGATAAAAGAAATAAAGGAAAAAATCTCTGAAACTCAGGCAATAATTATAGACACTCAACGAGAGATAGCACAAATCCAGCAGAAGTAAATTGATAATCGGAATAATAACAACAAAGTAGACTTGCGAAGGTTTGAATTCGCATCAGACATAAGGAGATACCCATGCCCCGCGGAGAAGAAACCCAAGAACCCCAGGAAAAATCGAGGGATCAATCAAAAGAGATCCGAGAGCAGCCGCAAGAGGTGCAGCGCGACCAGGAGGTGGTCGCCCAGCCAGAAGCCGTGGTCGAACGCGAGCGCCCGGTCGAGGAATCTGAAGCCATTGAGGCCGCTGTGGTAGAAGCGGTAGAAGCTGCAAGCAGGGACAATACTCCCAGGACAGGGGAAAGCAGCGTTCCTGCAGCAAATGAAGATGCTGATGCTGCCGCACTGCCCGTCCGGGTACCCGGTGTGGCTGAGGTTGGAGATGGGGATCCAGTTGCCGCACTGCCCGTCCCGTTTCCCGATGTGGCTGAGGTTGGAGAAGGGGATCCGGTTGCCACACTGCCCGTCCCGGTACTCGGTGTGGCTGACGTCGGAGAAGGGGATCCGGTTGCCGCACTGCCCGTCCCGTTTCCCGATGTGGCTGAGGTTGGAGATGGGGATCCAGTTGCCGCACTGCCCGTCCCGGTACTCGGTGTGGCTGACGTCGGAGAAGGGGATCCAGTTGCCGCACTGCCCGTCCCGTTTCCCGATGTGGCTGAGGTTGGAGATGGGGATCCAGTTGCCGCACTGCCCGTCCCGGTACCCGGTGTGGCTGACGTCGGAGAAGGGGATCCAGTTGCCGCACTGCCCGTCCCGGTACTCGGTGTGGCTGACGTCGGAGAAGAGGATCCAGTTGCCGCACTGCCCGTCCCGTTTCCCGATGTGGCTGAGGTTGGAGAAGGGGATCCGTTCCCTGATCCGAGCGCACAAAGACCTGATAGAGACCTGCCGCTGGCTGAGCGGGCTGTTGAGGAGAATATTGAGCCTTCTTCCCCGGAACAAAAAGCAGGAGCTCCATCCCAGCCCCTAGTCGAAAGAGAGCTCCCTCAGGGCGGCCAGATGGAGGAGGGATATGAACAGCAGGAAGACCTCCAGGACCTCGCTGAAGGGGACCTCGGCTCACTAATGCCTGAAGGCAAGCTGACCGGGCCGGATGGAAAAGAATCCAAAGACTCAAAATTAGGAGATGGGTTGGGCGGCATGCCGGGGATGGATTCCAGGGGCAAGATCGATGGCAGTTCTGAGGATCCCTCCGGAGATCAATTTGCCGGAAAAGGCACCTTTAAACCAGGCAAAGGACCCGGCGGAGGAGAAACCGAAGGTGGGGGGCCAGGTAAAGACTATACCTATACGGAGGATGAAGTCAATGTTATGGAATTGATTACCGGCGGTGCAAGCAAAGAACAAATCGCTGCAAAAGAAAGGCAGCTCCAGGAAAAAGCCCTGGATGAATTCCAGCTAATTTATACATCTCCCACTGATACGCCGCCAGGGGAACAGAAGACCGATAAAGAGGATCCCCCCAAACCTAAACCCAAAACCAGTTCCGAATCAACACCTGAAGAAGGTGGCGGCAGTGATGTGCACGCCGTTTCACAAGAGGAATTTACCGCTGTCATAGACAAAGTGGGTGGCGGCCAGATCTCAAACCAGGATCCCGATGATCAATCCGGGGGAGAACCAGATGGGAGATTAAAACCGGAAGCGGCCAAAAAGATCAAGGATGCCATGGACCAGGCAGCCTCGACCAAACATAAACAGAAAAAAGCTGGTGCGGAACTGATCACCGATCCAGACCAGGAGGATCCTGAAGGGGGTGATCTTGGCAGGAAGCTGGATGTGGATAAGGATATCTAGTATTCAATAGAACCAAAATTAGAAACATGGAGGGGCGACTCACTGAGTCGCCCTTATCATTAAACTGTCATTGCGAGGGTGCATCGCACTATCAGATTACCAAATCATCGAGCGGATCGAAATCCGGTGGATTGAGAGCAGTCGAGATGCTCTTCGTCTGCGGCTTTCAGCCTCCGCTCAGAGATTTGTATCTCACCCCCCTTATCCTCGTCTCCCCACTTCCCTGCCCTGAGCGGAGCGAGATTATTTTCTCGCGCAGTCGAAGGGCCGTCCTCCTTTATAATAACTACCATGCCTTTCCAATTAATAACCCCTCAACACCTTGTTGAAATCAAAGCCCTTGTGGATAGAATTCCTTCCTCAGAAGATCTCTGATATTTCTGCGATGACCTTTCCGCGATGATCAATCGAATCCAAAACGACATCCCTGAAAAACGGCGCATCTCCACCGGGCGCTACAGTATCGTTAAAGCCCTTGGCCTGAAGCTTTATCCCCTGCTGGAAGAAAGTGGGGTTGAGGTGATGGCCTTTGCTTCCGGAATCTTTTCACTCTCTGAAACAGATCCCTTTGTCAGGAGTCTGGCCGTGCAGCTGATCTGCCTCTATGGATCGGCCAGCGCCGATCTGGAGACCATCAAACCATACCTCTTGCAGGCTGCGGCGGATGAGGACTGGATCGTCAGGGAGTGCTCCTCAGGTTTCGTCCGGAAACTGATCAAGGAATATCCCGATCAGATCCGGTGCTGGTACCTGGATATGGTCCGATCCAAAGATCCCAACCAGCGTCGTTTTGTGAGTGAAAGCCTGCGGCCGGTGGTGGAAAACCGCTGGTTCCACAAGGATCCCGACTATGCCCTGGGTGTGATCAAACACCTCTTCAGAGAATCAGCCCCCTACCCCCGCACCTCGGTGGGCAACAGTCTCAGCGATTGGATGCGTGTAAACCTCAGGAAATTACCTGGCCAATCGTGAGTGAACTGGCAAATAACGGGGATAAAAACTCCTACTGGATCGCCTATCGGGCCTGCCGCAATCTGGTTAAAAAAGATCCTATCCATGTGATGGATCTGCTTGGTGTGGATGAATATAAATACAAGAACCGCCTTCATAGGAGAAATGAAATCGTCAAGGGGATGTAGATAGTTTTAACTAAGCCGCATTCACAATTTCAAGGCGGAGATAGGGAAATAGTATGACAAAAGACCTTTGGAAAGCCATTGATAAGAATTATTTAGATCTAATCGTTAAACCTGACCCCAGGTTTGAACAGATCCAGCAGAACTGCGTCAAAGCAGGGCTGCCAACGATAAGTATTTCCAACACTCACGGCCGCCTGTTTGAGCTCCTGGTTAAAGTGATGGGTGCAAAATCCATCTTGGAGATCGGCACGTTGGGTGGATTCAGCACGGCCTGGCTTGCCAGCGGGCTCCCCTTTGGCGGGAAACTGATCAGCCTTGAGCGTGATCCTGAACGGGCAATCCTTGCCCGCGAAAACTTGAACCTATTTGAATTCAAAGCCAAGGTGGAAGTCTGGGTGGGTGACGCCATCCACAACATGACTGAAATGACAAAAATTGACCAGCCTCCCTTTGATCTGATCTTCATCGATGGGGAAAAATCCCAATATCCGGATTATCTAGACCTTTCCATCCAGCTCTCCCGCCCGGGGACATTGATCATTGCCGATAACGTGGTTAGACACGGCAAGGTTTATAACAAGGAAATAGAATCCCCCAGCCAGATCGGGATCACAAAATTCCACGATATGGTTGCTGCTGATCCCAAATTGGAAGCCACGGTATTCCAAACTGTCGGTGAAAAAGGTCATGACGGGTTTTCTTTCATCGTAGTCAGCTGACCTCAATATCGGTCTACAATGCTGGTCTGTGCTTGACAGGTCATAATAATTTGTATAATTAAAGAACACAGCGTTTTTGGAAATATTATCCTATCATCGGACTCTGATTCAGGCCCGGAAGGACAGTTGAAATGAAGACCATCTTCAAAACACTAATAGTTCTTACATTGTTTATCTTTATATCCGCCTGCAGCACTACATCCGCCCAGCCGGGAATCGGTTCCGATACTGACGCCGAGGCAACCGAAACTGTCCCTCAAGGCCAGGCAAATGACCAGGGGAATGATGAAGCGGGATATGATAATGAGGCCGATCAAATTGGATCTGTATGCGAGATGAATCATGTATTGGTTGTTGTGGAATACAACCATGAATGGACCTGGAGTCCTGACGGTACGGAAGAGTCAGGTTATTACACCGGGCGTGCCACCGGCCTGGCCAATATCTTTCTGGAAAATCTCGGTGAAGGGCAATTTTCTGCAGATACTGATACTATCTTCTTCAGGCAGGATGGCATTATAAAAGGTAATCCAGGAAGTTGCTCAGTTGGCGGGAGCGGTAGGGCTGAAATTACAATGAATGGATATTGTTATGACGGGGTCCTAAATCTTGATCTGATGGAAGTGGCCACAGGTGAAACAGAAGCCACCATGACCTGTGACGGTAAGGACTACGACTATGTCACATATTATCCGCCCCAGTCTGTGATTGGCCTCGAAGTCTCTGAAGAAGGCCTGGGATACATCAGCTCAACCGATTCCTTCATGCCAATGTTCCGTGATATTTATATGAAGTGGAACGTACGAGTGGTACCAGAGGGAGAGCTGCCCTGATTACTGATTTGACAATTATTCCCAGCCCTGCTAATCATCGCAGGGCTTTTTTTCCCGACTGTCATTCTGACTATAAACAAAGCATTACATATCGTTGAGAAATCGAAGAAACCAGATTGGGGTGGCCCTGATGATAGACCGTTTTGGAATAGGAATCAGTTCAGGATATTGGATCTGAATATGGATCCTTCGCTCCACTCAGGATGACAACTTAAAATAAATTCCAATAATTAGGAATTTCAGATCAGCTAATCGATTTACTACTTACTATTTACTTAAGTTTTCGGACATCTCCGTCCCGGACCGTGATCCTCTCCCCATCCAGGTGCTCCAAAAACGCCAGCATATACTTGCGGCTGCTGCCAAACATATCCCGGGCCTGGGCGACTGTGATCGGTCCGTCTTTTTCGATCTTCTTCTTCAGCTTCTCGACCATCGATTGATAGGCGTCTGGCGTAAAGACTACCTCGGCCGAAATCTGCTTGAGCTTATTCAAAGCAATCAGAGCATTATATAGATCCTCAGCGACGGAATCTTTACATTCTGCTACTGAAGGTGGCTGGGTTGGATTAGCGGCAAATTGGTCCAGTAAATTTTTGGCTAATTTTTCCTGAGCGTCTGTCAGTCGAATATCAAAATTCGGGTTTTTGATATAAGGACCGCTCTGGATGGCACTGCCAGTCTCTATCAACCCTTCAACTGCTTCTTTGAAGATCTGATCCGCATAATTTGGATTGGCTTTTAAGCTCTTCGAGTACCATTCCAACCTTCATGGGATATTTCTGATGGTAATCATTGATCCGAGAAATGAGGTCTGACTGAGTGCTTTCCCAGATATTCTTAAGAGTGAAGTTTTTTTTGCTTTTTTTACCAAGTTCCACAACCGTGCCATCCGCAAGCATTATATCCAGGATCTCCCTGGCGGCTTCTTCCTCCAACCCAGTAATTTCCAGGATCATTTTCCAGGGAGCGAATTTAGCCCCTGAAATCGCCTGGATCACCAGGTCAGCCGGATCACCCTCGGAAATGGATTCCAGGCGATCAAGGGTCTTTTCATCAAAACGTTTGTGGCGGTAGGGAGGATGAGGGTCGATCACAATCCCTCCCCCCAGAGTTTCAGATGGGGACGGCCTTCTGAGGATATACCTGTCGCCCCTGACTGCCACCACTGGATCTTCCACTTCCAACTGAAGCAGCGCTTCTTCACCTGGTTTTAGCTGATCCACTCCCAGCAGCCTCACCCTGGCCTGGGTCTCATCTGCGCCCAGGAATAATTTGGTTTCCAGATCATGTTTGAGGGGTTTATTGATCGCGGGCAGGAATTTAAAGCTGACATCCAATCGCCGGGTCGGCTGATAATCTCCCGGATGAATAAGTGTATCCCCTCTCTTGATTTCCTTATTCTCAATCCCTGATATATTCACGGCCACCCGGTTTCCAGGGCCAATATTCTTTACTTCCTGACTGTGATTTTGCAATCCCCGGATGCGGCCGGTTTTCTTCCCGGGCAGCAGGGTAACTTCATCGCCAGTACCCAGTGAACCATCCAGCAGGGTTCCAGTCACAATTGAACCAAAACCTGACATTAAAAAGACCCGATCGACCGACAAACGGGGTCGGCCCAGGTCCGGTCGTTCTGGCTGGTCTTCCAGGACTGAACTGAGTGTATTTAGCAGATCCTCAATGCCAGACTTGGTTTTTGCAGAAACCCGCACAATGGGAGCATCTTTCAGTGCCGTGCTGGAAATCAAATCCCTGATCTCCACTTCGACCAGATCCAGCCAATCGGGATCGTCCACCAGGTCGGTTTTTGTGAGGACGACTACACCCTTGTTCACTTCCAATAGATCCAGGATATCCAGGTGTTCCCTGGTTTGGGGCATCACCCCTTCGTCAGCCGCGATCACCAGCAGGCAGGCGTCAATGCTGCCAATCCCGGATAACATATTTTCAATGAAATCCCTGTGGCCGGGAACATCAACAACACTGATCCCCTTGCCGTCCGGCAGCTGGAAACTGTCAAATCCCAGGACTATGCTCATCTCCCGCTCGCGTTCTTCAGCCAGGCGGTCAGGATGGGTCCCGGTGATGGCCTCAATCAGAGTGGATTTTCCGTGGTCGACATGACCCGCTGTGCCTATGATATACATATGAAGGTAGAGGGATTGAGTCCTTTAATAGGACTTAATCCCTTGATTCCTAACGAAAACCATCCATAATCTGCTCGAACTCACCCGCCCAATCGCGCATCAAACCCAATAAACCCTGGAGTTGATTTTCTGTATATTTGCTGATCTGCGCCAGCTGATCCTCAATATCCTGCAATCCATCTTCCAGGACTGAAATACGATCTTCCCCTTCTTTATACTGACGTTCAAGCAGCTTGGTCTGTTCTTTCTGGGAGAGGGTGTAATTTGTCCAGCGTTTTTGTTCATCGGCCGCGAAAGTAGTCCATTCGGCCCGGAATTTTTCATCCGCCAGCCGCTGCATTTCAGTGATCTCGTTCACCCTGCGATCTAGCAGTGAAGAAAGATCCTTCAATTCATCTTGCATGCGTTTGATGCCCCGGTGAGTAGTGTCTAATTTTGTCATCTGCTCATCAAGGTCCTGGGCTTGTTTTTCAATGCTCTCAAATCGGGTCATCCAATTCTTCCAGACTGAATCCCGTTCTGTGAGCTTAAGATTAGCTTCTTCGAGGAAACTCTCCTGCTCTTTCTTAAGATCGCGCCGGGTGGATTCCAACTCCTGGATCCGGCTTTTGATCTTCTGATAATCGCTGTTTACAAGATCCAGCAGACCTCGGGATTCGTCTACTCGTTTGCGAAGGGCTGACTGTTCTGCTTGCATATCAGCAACCCGTTTGACTTCTTTTTGGCGTTCCTGTTTGGTCGCCTTGATATCATGCTGGTAATTTTTATAATCTTTCTGGATCTCATCAAAGGATTTTTCCATTTCCCGCAAGGAGGCATTAAAGCGGGTTTCTTCTTCGACCCTGGTATTCATATCCTTTTCCAGGACTTTTATTCGCTTGATATCCTCTATCAGCTTTGTTTGTTGAGTTTCAATTCCCCGTAGTTGAGCCCGGAGGTCCTTTTTGGCATCAGCGATCCAGGATTTTGTCAATTTTTCCTGATCTTTGAGCTCCATTTTCCTGTCCATCCGGAAAACACCCAGGTCGGTCTCAAAATCATCCACCCGGGTCACGGAGGTCCTTAACCGAGTAATATCGCTGTCATATTCCCTGTTTTTATTAACTACCGCATCCAGTTTCTCTTCAAGATTTAGCAGCTTACTTTCTAGTTCCGAGATGATGGTTTTATCTTTCCGTCTTTCATCATCCAGCCACTTGATGCGCTTTTCCAACTGTTCATTATCCATGAATAATTCTCCTCAAAATGGAATAATTATGGCATTGAGATTATAGCATGTCCAGGTTACGAATATTCTATCGGAAATCAAGCAGGAAAGGGCAATAACTTTCAGGAACCCAGCAACAAATCACTGATGATCCGGGCCAGACCGAAGATCCACTGAGGGAAAAATCCAATTAACACCAGCAGGATATTCAACCCCAGGATCAGATTGCGGTAAAAAGGATCACCCAGCGTCAGAACAGATTCCCCACCGGTTTTTTTTGTTAAAACGCCCAACATACGCAACCCCCCGAAAATCAGGCCCAGGGTACTGAACACAAAAATGGTGTTGATCCACAGAGGATAAAAACTCAGGCCAGATCCCAAAGCCCAATAGATTGGGAAACCACCCAATAATGGCACACCGGCCAGGGCAAAATACCCCATCAACAATCCTGATGTGATCACCGGCCATAATCTGGCAGCCCCGGATGCGGATTCAAATCCAAGGTCATTGAATACCGTGCTGCAAATAAGTCAGGGAAATGGACCAGACACCCAGGGAGATGCTTTGCAGGATAACCATGCCAAAATAGATCGGAAAGCCAGCCTGGAACAGGCTGATGGCCAGCAGGGATCGGCCAATTTCTGTGATGATCACCGCTCCCATCAACCTGCCCAGATGTCTTGAGAAGATAGCCACAACCCCACCTATACTGAGCATGATCACTCCAGCCACCTGAAGTGGGATCTGGATATTCACTCCCTGCCCGATCCAGCCCCCTTCCAGGATAAATCTGGTCCCAAACAGAAATACACCCAAAAAATGAGTGTTAAATATAAAACCTGACAGGAAGGGATGGTTTTCCTCACCAACCATGGAAATCCAGCTGATGAAAGGAAAAATCGATAATAAGAAAGAGAAACCCAGAGCGAGGATCAATAGGGAGCGAGCCAGCATTACTTGATCACCAGTGTTCAGATCGATCCAGCTGGCAAGCCAGGCGGCAAAAAGGATAAATAACATACCCAAAATCTGGAAGATCAAATAACGTAAAACCCCAGGAGTGGGTTCGTTCCCCGGAGGAGATAATAAAACCACATAAATCAATGCCAGGAAAGCAAAAAAGAGCGCTCCGTAAAAGATGGGCTCAACAGAGTATGCCGTGAGGATCAAACAAATCCCTGCCAGGCTGAGGGGAATGAACTGCACAGGAACCAGTTTTGGATCCATGACCAATATCCAGAACAGCCACAGGGAAAATAAGAGGATCACAATTGGACGGTCCGCTCCAGACAGAATAAAGCGCCTGCCGAAAATTAACAGCTGCATCGGATAATTTTAAATCCCAGAAAAGGAAATGAAAGCTTTCATTAATGGGCAATATCAAGGCTGAGGTTATCAGGACCAGCCCAAATCCCAATCCGCTCCATTTTAGAAGGTAGCGATATTGTAAAATGAACAGCGATCCACCAGATACCAGCAGGGGCAGCAGGATCCACAGAAGAGGGGTGCTCACTGGATTTCCTCCAGGTTGGATGCCATTAATAAATAAGCCCCTAAAAATGCAAATCCGATATTTAGAATTGCTAATAACCCGGTCATCAACACTGATGCTTCGAGGGTTGCATACAGGATCTCAAATCCTGAGACCACTGTTAAGAGCCCAATAATGATCCGGAGGCTATCCCGGGAAAATATCAGCTGGAGCAACCCGAGGCCAAGCAGCCAAACTCCTCCTAAAATCTGTTGGGAGGTCGCGCCCAGGAACCAGCGCAAGGCAAGCGGCACCAGCGAATAAACAGAGAGTCCAATCAAAACAGCCGCAAATCCCTTAAAGGTTGTCCCCGGCGAAATGACAGCGATTCGGTTTTCTGAATTCAATACAACCAGGTTCTGGTAGGTAAGGAATAAAACAGCTGAAGCCATCCAGCCAGCGACCAGCTTCACAACTGCGATCTCTAACGGCCAACTGACGCTGACCAGCAGGAAAACCCCGATATACTGCAAAGCCAGTAATCCTGTCATCCAACGTCTGCTGGAAACAAGCAATATTCCCGCTCCGCTCATGAATAGGAGCGCAACCATGAGAGATTGCATCAATTCAGGCATCTAGATTATCCACCTCGTAAACTGATCAGCGTGATGATCAAAAAACCAAATAATAAAGTCCAGATCAATCCGCCATCACCTTCAAATAATCGTGTAAAAAGGTATACTGCACCATCAAATACCCTGGGAAGAAAAGTTGTTATATCACCAATAATATTCCTGATTTTTATAATAGCCTTCTGCCACCAGGGTATTTTTAACTCAGGGATCTTGCTCCAGAACAAGGTAACAGGAATAAAAAATACTAATGCTGCCCAGGCTGATATTGGAACCGCCGAAATGGCCAGGCTGCTGTCTATCAAACCTGACTGAAAAGATATAACAAGTTGAGAGACCAAACCCACTGAATATCCTGTGATCACAAGGGGAGAGATGGGCTCAGAATCTCCCTCTTTCCCCTGCCAGGTCTGGATGCCCAGATTAAGTGATTTCCCAAGCAAAATTCCTGCCAGGCTGGCATATAACATACCGGGAATGCCATCAAATGAGATCAAACCTGCCCAGGCTGGCAGGAATGGCACAGGTAGGATCCCAATTCCCCCCAGGATCAGGGCCAGTGTGGCAGTCTTATTTGATTTGAAATTCCTGAATAAAACGATGCCGGGAAGTAAAAAGATCACCCCCCAGGCCAGAGCAGCTTTCGGGGCAGCGAATGAAAAACTCCCTATCAATAAAGCCAGAATTCCAATCCTCCAGCTCTGCTCAGGGTGACTCCAAAGCGCGCTGGCTATAGATATCAGGAATAATAGAACAGCCGTTATTATAAATATTCCTGAGCTGGATCCATCTCCAGAGAATATTGAACGCAGCCCGGGTGATCAAAACCAAACCCAGGACTGCCGGGATCCAGGATGCATATCTGCCGGGTAGAAAAACCGGCTGCTCTTCCTGAAAACCGCTGGTAAAAAGAGCCCAGCCACCAAAACTTATGATCCCTGCAGCCAAAAGATAAGGTGCTGCCGAAGAGGGCAGTTCAGTCAGGAATGGTGCAATTCCGGTTGTTGAGTTGATCACAGACACATAAATGATCAATAACGGGGCTGCTAAACGGATCAGGATGGCCAGGATATACCTCTGATTGCCCTCCATCTCACCTTGATTCTTAAGATAACTATAGAGAGATAACAACTCTATCACTGTCCAGACCAAAGCCAGTGTATAGGCTGAATCCCCTACTGTGCCGATCAGACAAACTCCACCCATGGCTGTGATCCAGGCATTGGTTTGGGGTGAAAACCCTTCCACTAGGATGCCGAAGAAGACCAATGAGGTTACTGCGAGAAAATAGGAACTGGATATCCAATCCAGGGAGAAGGCCAGACTGGGAAGCAGCTTTTCTCCTGCATCCCAGATCGGATTCAGGTGTTGTTCGGGTGTGAGAAAGAAAAAAGCTAAGGAGATCAACCAAGCTGTACCGGCCGTGAGCATCATCCAGAAATCCAGCTTCTTTAAATTCAGGTTAAATCGCTTGAAGAGCCACAATAAGGCTGGGTTCACAATCAGGAATACAGTGCTGAAAAAAGGTAATAAACTCAAGAGATTATCCCTGGTATAGATTTACACCTGTTTGATCAACATCCAGCAGCAAATCAGTGACGCTTAGATCGGTACCTGGATACACCAACCCAGGATCGATATCTGCCAGCGGGACCAGGACAAAGGCCCGGTCTTTTATCCGGGGATGAGGGATCTCCAAAACTTCATCTTGGATGATCCTATCACCATAAAAAAGGATATCGATATCCACCTTGCGGGGCCCATAACGGAAACTTGGTTTTCTGCCAATATTCTCTTCAATGCCCTTAATGTGTTCTAACAGCCCCTGTGGGGAGAGGGTTGTTTCAACCAGAAGAACCTGATTTAGGAAATCAGGCTGGTCCAGATATCCCCAGGGCGCGGTCTGGTAGATTGGAGATCTTTCCAGGATGAATACTTCCGGGGGAAGGTCCTTTAGAACCGCATCCAGGTTCAATTCCCGGTTTCCCAGATTTGTTCCCAATGATAAATAGATCCGTTCAGATTGATGATGGTCCATAAGCATATTCTTCTTTTTTTTGGCTTCTGCTTAAGGATATCACACCTGATTATTTCAGTGTTTTTTCTAGATCAAAGCTCCATGTCAGTTGCCAGTTAACCTTCGGTTTGGTATAATCGCACCGGTATATAGAACATGGAGGGGTCGCATAGTCCGGCCTAGTGCGCGCGCTTGGAGAGCGCGTATTCCGCAAGGAATCGTGGGTTCGAATCCCACCCCCTCCGCCTTGAAACCGCCCAGGGTCCTCTGGGCTTTTTTTATTAACTGGGGAGTCCAAAAACCGGGCCCTACGGATAGAGAAAGACTTTGGTATAATACCCCTGATATTCAATGAGATGCCCTGAATGAAACCCTTATCTAAAAAGACCCGCCAAGTAATATATATCGGACTCTTGTTTGCATTTATTGTGCTGACAGCATTAAGCCTGCCCAGGCAGATCAGCGCCCTGCAAACTACTCCTGAACCGACCCCCACAATCACACCAATCCTAATAAACGGTGAGGAACCTCTCAAATCAGGAGAAACCGGGGGTTTGATGATAGGAGCGGTGATCATTCTCTTAATTATCATCGCAGGTGTTGTGATCCAGCGGATTATTCAGAAAATTAATCCAGATATCTCAGATTAAAAACATCAAATCATCAAATTATTGGATATTTAATGGATTCCTTTCCTTCCCAGAGGTTATCTTTTCAATTGATTGACACCCAACTCGGGCTTTGGTATCATGCCCACGAGCTTCGGGTGGGTCCGGCGCGGCAGAGCCCTTTGAATCGTGTCAGGTCCGAAAGGAAGCAGCACTAAGGAGGATCCTCTGGGCGCCGCCGGGGTGCCTGCCCGAGGCTTTTTCTATACCAATAACCATGAATATTCCTGATCTGATCAAAAAACCTCTTTTCCAAATGATCGCTGCCGGAATGGCCGCTGTCCTGGGGATCCTATTGATCGTTCTCAGTTTGCACAAGACAGTTTTCCTGGTCATTAACGGGCAGACCAAAGAGATCACTACCTACGCTCTGACGGTGAAGAGCCTCTTAAAAAGCCAGGAGCTGAACCTGACAGAGCATGAGCGCATCACTCCCGGGCCGGGAACTATGCTCTGGGGTGGTGAACTGATCATTCTCAATCTATCCAACTCAATTGAGATTACTGCCGATGGTGATCTGGAAACAGTACAGACCGCCGAACGCAGACCGGAAAATATTCTGCTTTTGTTGGGGCATACTCTCTATCCCAAAGACAGGATTTTGGTGGATGGAGTTCTGACAGAGAAAGACACACTTATATCGCCTGGAAGAACTCACCAAATCGAACTGCTGCGGGGAACACCGATTACCGTTGAATTTGAAACCGGCAGCTATCAATTCATTACCGATGCCGACACTCTCTCTGAGGCTCTTGAAAAAGAGGGCATTGAAATCTTCGAGGCCGATAAGATATCAAAACCGCTAAGCTCAACCCTGGACGGTTCCCCCATTAATATCACTTTGATCCGGGCCAAACCGCTGTTGGTCTATCTGGCAAACGAATCAGTTACGATCAGAGCTACCGCAGAAACTGTTGGCGCGGCTCTTGCCCAGGGAGGCATCGCCCTCCAGGGTCTGGATTACAGCATTCCCTCTGAAATGGAACCTATCCCCGAGAATAATGAGGTCCAGATAATCCGTGTTCGGGAGGAGATCCTTCTCAAACAAGATCAAATCCAATTCACCAGTGAATATCAGCCGGCGGATGACCTGGCTCTGGACCAGGTGCAGATCTTGACTGGAGGAGAATACGGGCTGCAAGCCCAACGTCTGCGGATCGTATATGAAAATGACAGAGAAGTCAGCCGCAATTTAGAAAAAGAATGGGTCATCAAGGAGCCCAGCCCGCGCATTATTGGCTATGGAACCCAGGTCAATATCGAGACAGCCAATACTCCTGATGGGCAAATCACCTACTGGAGGAAAATCACCGCCTACGCCACATCCTATGACGAAACCTGTCCAGGCTGCAGTACGACCACTTCAAGCGGAGCTTTCCTTAAACAAGGCGTCATTGCAGTAAGACTGAATTGGTATCGCTATATGAAAGGAATGCGGGTCTACATACCCGGCTATGGATTTGCAACCATAGAAGATGTCGGCGGCGGCGTACCCTGGAGCGTCAACTGGGTGGACCTGGGATACCGTCACATCAATTACGTTCCCTGGAGCGAGAACGTCACCGTCTATTTCCTGGCCCCTGCCCCCCCACCAGAAAATATCATGTATGTTTTATATTAGGGGCAATTTCCGGGATATCGATCCAAATATAATTATCAGAATTCCTTTAATAATAAAAAAGGGCGACGCAGCGCGACGCCCCTACACAATCTCACTACTATCGAATCGATTTGCTTATTCTCTCCCTGCCGGCGAATAATGGATCACTCCCCATTTACCATCGACCAGCCATTTCGAATCTTGGTTAAACACATCCTGGATCTGATCCAGGGTCATACCTACTGCTATTTCGCCCTTCAAGGTTCGCAGCGCTGCTAGTGGAACTGGCAGGTAATCCACTGCCTGATGAAAAGGTAGTGTGAAATCCCATTCCCGGTCCCCCAGGATGCGCCGATAATTGGCATCTCCTTTGCTGATCATCAGAGAGCAGGTTTTGAGATCTTCCCGAATCTCTTTCGGTAATTCCCACAAGGGTAAAGGCGAATTCCAGAAGAAATGACTCCTGGCCTGGATCTGTTCTTTCTGAAAATAGGTGCCCACCCGTTTGCCAAATTGGGCAGTATTTCCATCCTGTGATCCGGTTAAAAACTTGATTGTTAGATCTAGATCAGTCTCGATCGCATCAGAAACAAAAGTGGGGTGAGCTTTTACGTGGAGGATAACCTGCTCTGCCAGACGGTGACTGAGAAGTATATCAACCAGTGCCAGGTCAGAGATCAATTCAAATCCGGCATTATCAAGCATTATGTCCACTCGTCCCACAGGTTGATTGACACCTTTAAATATTTTCAAAACCTGTTGGATATCATCAGCCAGAAGATTATCACGAAGTGTCTTCCTGGATATCCCGTTTACTGCCAGCCGGCCAGAGGGATAAGTCGGCCTGATTTCCCCATAATGAAAAATACAGGCCGTCCCGCAGGGTATTCTCCACTTTATCAGAGACTTCTAAACGTTCTGCCAGGAATCCCGCCAGGGCAACAGTATCGTCCGCGGTCTTTTCCAATCCTTGTTTTTTCTGATATCCAAACGGATCCTGTTTGAGGTTAAAATAATCCACCGCTTCGATGATCCTGCGGTAAAAATAGGTCTCAGAAAAAAACCAGGGAACTGCCAGCCACTTTTTTCCGAGATATGGCTTAATATAACCCTGCCAAATTTTAAAGTCCGGAGCTTGCTGATCCAACAAGTGGCGGATTGGTTGATCCGGGATATCCAGAGTTAATCTATTCAGTTGATCATTGATCTGAGCGGAAAATTGATTTTCCTCAATCACCCGTCGGGCAATCTCTGGCAAGCGCTGCTTGACCGTGGTGTGGGCCCAGGAGCCGACTTGGGTGCTGATAATGGGTTTTGGGTACGTATTTGTCATGGTTTTTTCGATAATTTTATTGAGGAAACGGTTTCCTTAAAGGAAACCGTTTCCTTTGTTATTATTAATCCTTGTTATAATCCCTGCACATGAGCCAACCATTAGAACAGCCGATCACAGCAATACTTAAAAAACACAACCTTCTCCCGGATAAGAGCCTGGGGCAGAATTTTCTTACTGATTCCAATATCCTGGAAAAGATCACCCAAATTGCCGGTGTGACAGATCAGGATACTGTCCTGGAAATTGGCGCCGGTTTGGGGCATCTCACAGCTCAGTTGGCGAATACCGCAAAACAGGTCGTGGCAGTTGAACTGGATCCCCGTTTTATACCTGTCCTGGAAGAAAACCTTTTAGATTATCAGAATATCAAAATCGTCCAGGGAGACATTTTGAACCTTGACCCACAGGATCTTGTCCAGGAAAATGACTATCTTGTAGTTGCCAATATCCCCTACTATATCACATCCCGTATCATTCGCAATTTACTGGAATCAGCTATTAAACCCAAGAGAATCATACTGACAATTCAGCACGAAGTTGCCCAGCGGGTTTGCGCCCGGACAGGAAAAAAGAGCCTATTATCCCTCAGTGTCGAGATGTACGGAGAGCCCAGACTGGAAATGCGCATCCCTTCAGGCGCGTTTTTCCCGTCTCCGAAAGTGGATTCTGCAGTGATCCTCGTGAACCTCTATCCTGAGCCTCTTCTGGATATTGGAATGAGAGAGATATTTTTTCAGGTCATTAAAGCAGGCTTTCTACATAAACGGAAAACGCTCAGAAATACCCTCTCAAAAGGATTAGCCTGGGCTCCAGATCAGGCCGAAAAACTCCTGGTTGCGGCGGGTATCGATCCTCAGCGCAGGGCGGAAACACTCTCAATGGATGAATGGCTTGAACTAATTCATGGGTATGATACTATACAAAATGAATAATAATTCACAATACATAAAGGACTAGAACATGACCGATCCCCGAATAAAAAAGTTGGCCGATCTGCTCGTAAATTACTCAGTAAAAGTACAGCCCGATGAGTGGGTCTTGATCAACGGCCATATGGTAGCGGAACCATTGATCGCTGAAGTCCTAAGAGCTGTCCTGGAGGCTGGCGGCAGGCCTCAGATTGTCATGAGTTCTGATGCGATTGCGGAGTACAGCTTGAAATATGCCAATGATGAACAGATAAAATGGATTGCGCCAACAATAAAAATGCTTTATGAAGAAGCGGATGTCTTGATCGCCCTGCAGGCATATTCAAACACACGGAATATGTCTGGCGTGGATCCCAAAAAACAACAGCTCTCTCGGCCAGGCCCGCCAGGGTCTTATGCAAACCTACATGAAGCGCTCAGCAGAAGGTTCGTTAAAATGGACCTTGACCAATTTCCCTTGCCCGGCTTTTGCCCAGGACGCAGATATGAGCCTGGGAGAATATGAAGATTTTGTTTATGGCGCCACATACTGCGACAAGGACGATCCCGTTGCTGAATGGCAGCGGATTCACGATGAACAGCAAAAAGTGGTCGATTGGCTGCATGGAAGAAAGATCGTCACCGTCAAGAGCCCCAATGCTGATCTGACACTTTCAATAGAAGGCCGCACATTCATCAACTCTGACGGCACTCACAACATGCCCAGCGGCGAAGTCTTCACCGGACCGGTGGAAGATTCCGCCAACGGTTGGGTCCATTACACTTATCCAGCCATAGAACAGGGCAAGGAAGTGGAAGGCATCCGTCTCGAATTCAAAGACGGTAAGGTAGTCAAAGCCTCTGCGGAAAAGAACGAGGAATTCCTGCTGGCCATGCTGGACAGCGATGATGGCGCGCGTTTCCTGGGTGAATTCGCGATTGGTACCAATTACGGGATCCAGAAATTCACCAAAAGCATCCTCTATGACGAGAAGATCGGCGGTTCATTCCATATGGCGCTCGGCGCGGGTTACCCTGAAACAGGAAGTGTAAATAAATCCGCCATCCACTGGGATATGATCTGCGATGTCCGCGAGGACAGCGAGATCCATGTGGATGGAGATCTGCTGTATAAAGATGGAAAGTTTATGATCTGAGAATAAATGAAAAGACCCGGAGTTTTAATAACTTCGGGTCTTTTTTTTAACTACTCAACCAACTTGCCGCTTTCTTCCACATAGGCCAGGCTTTGATGCCTGAAGTAAGTATTATAGAGCCCAGAATAATGACCCCCGGCCTTTAGCAGTCCATCGTGTGTGCCTTCTTCGATGATTTTTCCCTCTTTCAGGACAATGATCCTATCCGCAGATTTTACAGTCGAAAGCCGGTGAGCGATCAGGATACTGGTGCTGTCTTTGAGGATCAAGTCCAGGGCTTGCTGGATCTGCCTCTCGGTAAACGGATCGATGCTGGCAGTGGCCTCATCCAGAATAAAAATAGCCGGATTTTGGATCAATACCCGCAATAAGGCCACCAGCTGTCGTTGGCCCATTGAAAGATGGTTTCCCCTTTCTCCAACCTCGGTATCAAACCCATCCGGAAGGGTTTCCAGCCACTCTCCCTTTCCAATTTCCCGGGCCAGGTGGGTCATCTCTTCAAAACTCGAATCTGAACAAGCATATTGGATGTTTTCCGCCATGGTACCTGAGAATAAAAAAGGAACCTGAGAGATCATACCCAGCTGTTTGCGGTATTCTGTCAGATCCAGGTCCCTGATATCATAATCATCGATCTTGATCGTTCCGGATTGGAACTCATAAAAACGTGCGATGAGTTTTGCGATAGAAGATTTTCCGGAGCCAGTATGTCCAACCAGGGCCACACTTTCACCAGCATTTACTGTGAGATTAAAGTCCCTGAAGACCCACTCATCCTCAGTGTATTTAAAGTTTAGATTCTCAATATTTATCCTGCCGGATAACCTGCCCGGTGTTTGGTGATCATTCTGGATCACAGCAGGTTCAGCGTCGATCAAGGCATATACCCGTTCAGCCGCGGCCAGTCCAACCTGGACTTGAGCTGAGAAGGAAGCCAGGTTCAATACCGGGAAGAAGAATCTTTCCAACCCCACTAAAAAGAGATACCAGGACCCGATAGTCACTATCCCCTGGGCTGCGCTCATTCCCCCCGCATAGACCAGTATGGCTGAACCTACACCACTCATTGCATTCAATACCGGGAACACTATCGAGAGCACAAAACCCCGCCGGACATTGATCCGGTAGGATTCCAGATTAGCCTCATCAAAATTAGAAAAGATCTCCGGTTCCTGACGAAAGTTTTTGGCCACTGCGATCCCACTTATTGTTTCTTTAATTGTGGCGTTGACTTTGGCTAAAGCCTTCATGCCTTCCCTGGTTACCTTGCGAGCAATCTTCCTGAAAGCACGCGCTAATAAGAAGATCAAGGGCAAAAAACCCAGGATATATAAGAATAATTTAATTTCCAGGCGAGCCAGAACTACTCCCAGGATCAACGCCTGGACCATTTGAGCGCCCAGATCAGTGATCAGGATGATTAAGTTGCCGAACTCCCTGGTATCAGAAGTGATCCGGGATACTACTCTTCCAGAGGAAAATTTGTCATAAAAGGACAGGTCATGGTTAGCAGCAGAAGCAAAAGCATCCGTCCTCAGGGTCATGACTACACCGGAAACAACCCGGACTGTCATCCGGCGCCGGATCCAATTCCCGCCCCAGTTTATTACAGCTGCCAATAATACCAATCCAATCAAAAGCCTGATCTGGCTATCAGCCTTGTCTAGATTCAACCGGTCAATGCTGCTGGAGATTACTAGTGGCAACGACGCACTGGCTGCTCCGATCAAGATCAGTAACAGAGAGATCCCGATCAACCTTCCAGTGTGGGGTTTTAAATAGGATAAGATCCGCTTCAGCAGGTCCTTATCAGCTGTATTCCCTATCATACGCTTCGACGTCCAGATTGGAAAAGAATCCCATACATCATGCCTTTGATCTACTAATCATTCCTTGAAAAGCTGGCTGTAAGCCTCAGAGCTGGTCATCAGCTCCTCATGTGAACCCCGGGCGATAACTTCTCCCTTGCGGATGACCAGAATGGTATCCGCCCAGCGGATCTGTGACAAACGATGAGTAATTATGATTGTCGTTCTACCCTTCGCTGCTTCGAATATAGCCTTCTGGATCTCATCCTCGGTTGCGCTGTCAATCGAACTTGTGGAATCATCCAGGATCAGGATGCGTGGATCAGTGAGGAAAGCCCTCGCCAGAGCCAGACGCTGGCGCTGACCGCCCGAAAGGGTCACTCCTCTCTCGCCCAGTTTGGTTTCATAACCATCCTTAAATGACAGGATAAAATCATGGGCCTGGGCCGATTTGGCTGCTTCTTTGATCTCGTCCCTGGTAGCGTCTGGTTTCCCGAAGGCAATATTCTCTGCTATTGAATTCGAAAACAGAAAAATATCCTGCTCAATAATCGAGATCTGTTTGCGCAGCGCCTCCAGGTTCCAATCTTTCACATCCATACCATCAATCTGGATGCTTCCAGATGTAACCTCGTAGGTGCGATTGATCATTTTCGCCAGAGTTGTTTTCCCAGAGCCTGTTTGGCCAACCACTGCGACAGTTTGGCCGGGCTGCACTGAAAAATTAAGTTCCTTAAGGGTTAAATCAATATCTGGATAAGCATAGGAAACATCATGAAAATCGATCTTTCCCACGATCTGCCCTTCATATCCTTCCAGGTTCTGGTCTAATTCTGTTTCCCGATTGATCAACTCCAGAACGCGCCGGGCTCCGGAGATACCCAGGGAGACCTGGGAATAAGCAAACAGGGAAACGAATGTTGGAAATCCCAATAACCCTAACAACCCATAATAAGCGGCAATATCTCCAACTTCCAGTAATCCGCGCTGGAAGAGGATAACCGCCTGGAAAAGTCCCCCGGCCTGGACCAAACCCATCAAAAGAAGGGGTAAAAATCGGGCTTCAACATCTCCCTGGTGGATCTCTTTTTTCATGAAGCGGCGTGCATTGCTGGCAAATAGATCCACTTCGCTGGCCTCTTCTGCCATTCCCTTAACAGTTTCTATCCCGTCCACCGCTTCTGCCAGGCGGGAGTTCAGGGTGCCAAAAGCACTCCTGACCGCGTCAGTGATCGGCTGCAATTCAGATAGATACTGCCACAGGGCCAGGACGTACAGAACCAGGTATACCAGGGGCGGTATGATCAAGGAAGGATGATATTGGTATGCAAAGATGATCGGCATAATGATGAAGTTCGCCGATCCCACCACCAGGTTGAATCCAGGGCTGAACATAAAGTTAATTTCTCTGACGTCATTGGTTGCCCTGGCCATCACATCCCCAACCGGCAGTAAACTGTGATAAGTCATACTTTTACCCAACAGGGTGGTATATAACTCATGCCGGATATCCCTTTCCATCAGCTGCCCCAACATTTCAGCGCTGAAATTCCTCCCTAATTGAAGGGCTCCTCGGATGACCTGGGTCACCACGATGAATATGGCAAATCCCAGCAGCCCATCCGTTCGGGGAGGTTTTTCTAACAGGGCATTAAGTGCCTTTCCTATCGTGATCGGGACCACTGCTGCCAGGGATGCATTACCCACAGCACCCACCAGGGTGGTTAATCCCAGATACCAATATTGGGAAAAATGTGCAACTAACCAACCGAAAGGATTGTTCCTGCGAGCCGCAATCCGGTCGGGAACCTGATACTCCTCAGGCAGTAAAAACTCACTGGTTAGGTGATCGCTTTGATCCATACTCATTCCGGATTTTCGTCCGGGAAAATCAGATCTTTAGTGATGCTGAATGGGCCATATGATTCCAGGTCATCAAAATCCACCTGGCGGGATATCTCGGATTCTGGATCCACAATATATATGTTCTCAACAAAATCCAAGAGAATTATTTTATCACCAGACACAGCCATCTCATTCCGGAGATAGGTGGAATACTGGATATAACTCACCTTTGATTCCGGATATTCTTGAAAAAGGGCTACAAAGGCCTTCTGAAATTCAGCTTTATATTCAGAGCTAACCACAGAAAGATTACTGATGATCCAACACATCTCCCGATACTCATGAAAATAAACCAGGCCTATGAAGTTTCCGCGGCTGTCCAAATAGGGGAAAAAAGGGAAAGCTCTGCAGGTCAGCGACCGGTAGTTCCGCTGGCAGTATTGGTAGCCCAGGCATTTTAACAATACTTGCCCGTCCTGTTTTTCATCTTCCAGGTCACTATCTATGGGACCTGAACTGCTCCAGGGTGACCAGAGATCGGTATTTTCCTGCAAATAATCCCATTCTGCCTCATAAGCTGAGGGGATGATCAAATTGATATCACAACAAACCGGGACGCCATACTCATTAAAAGGCCCGCATTTTTCTCCACAATCAATCTGAGATAAAGGTTGGGAAAAATTACGGTAGAGATCCTCAAAAAATCTTTTCTCCGCTGAAGCGTTCATGCGGGCATCTCATTTTCTTGATCCAACAGTTCATTCAAATATTGGATCGCACCTTCGCGAGAAGAGATACCCCTCTCAACTTGTGCTTCCCGCAGGGATTCCAGAAGCGCACCGATCCGGGGGCCTGGCATCAGGGCGAACTCACTCTGGATATCATCCCCGCTAAGTACGATCGGGGGCTGGACCCATTGATCTTTTTTCTCCCACCAGGCTTCCAGGAAAAGTCTGGATATCTCCAGGATCGTGATCCAATTCTCCTGATTAGCTGTATTTTTATAATTTGCGGATGATGAAGACAGCGCTAAAAACACGCCCAATATGCCTGCCGACCCATGCTGGCGATAATAACGATAAATATCAACTGGTTGAGGCTTTTCTCCAGCTTGAGAGATCTGGAATACCGTATCGGCAGCCTGCGTACTTTGAACCAGTATCTCCCATTCCTGGTTGCTGAGCGGAAGGTTCTTCCGCAAATCTCCGATTCCATTCTCGCCCTTTAAATGATTCAGCAGAGCAGCAATAAACGAGAGCTGGTAAATAGTACGGTCGGGAACGGGTCTGCGATTAAGATAAGTCTGAAGATCCGCCCGATAGCGGCCAAGTCGATGGACCAACAAAGCCAGGAACCAGTTCGCTGAGCTGTCTTGATCGTGTTCTTTCCGGAATAAAAACCACAGATCCTCAAGGAATCTGGAACCTTTGATCTGCTCATCTGTGATCTCGCCAAAAAAAACGTAGGGAGATAAACCCAGGATATCCAGAGATTTTAAAGCAGCAGTCTGTTTGGGGCCATCCAGAATGCGGAACAGTTCATCCCGGATCCTTTCCGGGGATATTTCTTTCAATTTCCTGTTATGTTGGCGGATCTGATCCTTGGTATCGGGTAATATTCTCAGACCAAACTGGGCTGCCAGGCGCACAGCCCTCAGACAGCGCAGCGGGTCATCGCCCAAAGCGCCCTCTGTTGTAGATCGTAACAATTTATCCTTCAAGTCCTGGGCGCCATTGAAAGGATCGATGATCTTTTCATCCCCACTAACCTTTCTCGCCATAGATGTAATGGTGAAATCCCGGGCTAATAGATCATCTTCAATACTCTTTCCCTGGAAACGCGTAAAATCCACCATTATACGCTGGCCGTTATTATCTTTTAAGATCACACGTGCTGTTTCTCTTTTTTGGTCAAGAACAAAAAATGCACCGCCAAGCTGGTCCGCAACAAATTTTGCCGCAGGGATAGTATCCGCCGGTAGGGCAAAATCCAGGTCATGAACAGGTTTTTCCAGGAACAAATCACGCACGGCTCCCCCCACCAGGAAGGCCTGGTAGGGCTTGAGCAGAGCAGCTATTTGATCATATAACACTGGAAGATTATTCTTTTTCATCATGTTCAAATCCGGGCAGCGGCTACGTCCTGTTAGCTGATTCCCGGTGATCCTCTGGCAAAATCAAATGGTTTCTGCAGAAATTCCCACCTGGTATGTTAACCCCCTGGCCAAAGTATTCTGGAAATCTAATGATCCGGGGGTGTATATTTATCTTCGTTCACTACCCCGATAAAGGGCAATTCGCGATAAAACTCGTCCAGATCCAATCCGTAGCCAAAGACGTATTTATTAGGAATCACAAACCCAACATAATCCAGCGGAACCTCGGTTTCCCGCCGTTCAGCTTTATCAAGCAATGTGCAAACTTTTAATGAGGCAGGTTTTCTGGTTGCCAGCAAACCCATCACAGACGCCAGGGTATGACCGCTGTCCACGATATCCTCTACCAGGATCACATTACGTCCCTGAATATCGTCTCTAAGATCCATCGTCAGCCGTACATGGCCGGATGCTTCCCGGACTCCAACACCATAGGAAGAAATAGCCATAAAGTCGATCGAGTGGGGTACCGCGATCGCCCTCATCAGGTCCGTCAGAAACAAAACTCCACCTCGCAAGATGCACACCAGATGCAGATCCTGTCCGGCGTAGTCCAGACTGATCTGTTTCCCTAAATTCTTGATCCTGTCCTGGAGTTCCTGTTCCGGGATCAAAATCTCACTTAAGAAATCCTTGTACGATTGCATGATTATTCCTTTTTCCCACTCGGCACTTGATGATGGATCCTACAGCGGGCTTCATACATTTCAGATGCGCCTACAATGATGATCGGATCGTCATAATAAGCCGGGTTGCCATCCACAAGGCGCTGAGTGCGGGTGGCTTCCTCTCCACACTCCATGCAGATAGCATGCAATTTATCAACGATCTCAGCCTGGGCCAGCAGGACCGGCATCTGTCCAAAAGGCTCACCCCGAAAATCCATATCAAGACCAGCCACGATGACGCGGATTCCCTTATCAACCAGCTGCTGGACCACATCTATAATTTCCTCTTCAAAGAACTGGGCTTCATCAATGGCAACCAACGTAACATCATCTTTTAAAAAGGTTGGTATATCCGAGATACTTTCTAGCGGAAAAGCGTCATATTCATTTCCGGCATGAGAGGTAACTTTTTCAGTGCTGTAGCGAATATCAAAACCAGGTTTAAACACCTGGATCTTTTGCTTGGCGATAATTGCCCTGCGCAGCCTACGCAGCAGCTCATCTGTTTTCCCACAGAACATTGGACCCGTGATAACTTCCAACCTTCCCTGATGATGTTTCATTCTTTTCCTCACTTATCTGAACTTGGATTAACAAAAAAACAGGCAGAGGGTTTCTCTGCCTGTATTTTATCAAAAGAACTCTGTCCTGACCTTAAACTGTGATTTCCTCAGCTGCTTCAGGGATTTCGAATCCTTGAGCTCGTAAGGCTTTTTTAAGATCGATCAAGGATTTGCGTCCAAAACCTTTGATATCCAGCAGAGCCTGGTCGCCGCCTTCCAGCTGGTTCAGCAGATCCTGGATAGTAATAATTTTGGCATCTACGAGGGCATTTGTCACTCGGGAACCTAATTCAAGCTCCTCAACAGAGACATCTGCGACTGCTTTTTTGGTTTCCCGTTCTGATTTTGCTTTCTCAATTTCCTCATGGACTTTAAGTTTCTTGTAGAATCGGTCAACCTGACCTTCAGAGTCCACAATACGCTGTTCGCCTGTAAAAAAAGGATGGCAAGCAGAGCAGACATCTGTCCGGACGGATTCCTGGGTTGATCCCGTCTTCCAGGTGTTTCCGCAAGCGCAAACCATGGTAGCTTCGGGGTAATATGTTGGGTGAATTTCTTCTTTCATTTCAAAAATCCTTTATTGTGCGGGATACACGTGCACGCGTTTTTTGCCGCCACGGAAGTCCTGGTAGGTTACGATTCCGTCAGCAGTAGCAAATAATGTGTCATCGCCACCGCGACCTACGTTTTCTCCGGGATGGATCCTGGTGCCGCGCTGACGAACCAGAATATTTCCGGAACGCACAACTTCGCCGCCATATTTTTTAACGCCCAATCTCTTGGAATTACTGTCTCGACCATTGCGGGTAGAACCGCCACCTGTTTTATGCGCCATCTTTCTCTCCTGATTTGGTCACGATCTTGTTTACCTTCAGCAGTGTATATAGCTGACGATGACCCTGTCGCTTTCGGTAGTGAACCCTGGGTTTGTATTTAAAAACCAGCAGCTTGGGACCTTTGATCTGATCAGTGACAGTTGTTTCCACCTTGGCTCCCTTGATCTGCGGAGTGCCAATGGTGACTTTCTTTTTTCCGTCAGAGATAAATAACACCTCATCCAGAACAAATTTCTTACCAATTTCGACGGGAAGTTTATCGACCTGCAGGATATCTCCAGGGACAACTTTATACTGTTTCCCACCACTTACAACAATTGCATACTCCATAACTTCTCCTCCAATCTTCACTTCACCGGTCTCACTGTGTATTATGCATAAGCCACAGGCGAACGGGGAAGTTGGGGGCTTAATCCATGCCAAAAGGCTGCAGAAGGACCTATTCCTTCAGTGCCGTGCCATTATACCAGACGGTGAGAAAGTGTCAATAAGGGTGAACGCCTCCTGGGGCCGATAAGGTATTGGATACGATTGACCTGATAATCATTATGTTATCTACTGAATTGTGTCACTATGCCGAATATTAGTCTTTTCTTATAATACCTCTTATTAGAATAAGTCAGGGATAGAGTGTGATATAACTTGTTCTGGATGAGAGATTTTTCCCCACAATTAACGCTCCAGAAAGGAGATATTTGAATGGCTGTTACCGGATGGATAGTAGTGGATGATAACTACTGCAAAGGCTGTGGCCTTTGTATCGAAGCCTGTCCCCAGAATGTCCTGGAATTTGATAATGATCGGCTCACACCCAAGGGATATCATCCAGCAAAAATGATCGAAGAAACCTGTACTGGATGCGGAATCTGCGCAGTAGTCTGTCCAGATGCCGCGATTACTGTTTATAGGGAAAAACCAGTAAAGGCACCCAGGAGGTAAAACAGTGGCAAAAGAATTATTAAAAGGAAATCATGCTTTTGCGGAAGCTGCCATTCGAGCCGGTGTGGAGGCCTTTTATGGGTACCCAATCACACCTTCGACTGAATTCCTGGAATATATGTCCAGGCGTTTACCAGAACTCGGCAGAGCATTTGTACAAGCAGAAAGCGAAGTTTCTGCAATTAATATGGTCTATGGAGCTGCCTGTACTGGTAAAAGGGTGATGACCGCTTCATCCAGCCCCGGCGTCAGTTTGATGATGGAGGGTATCTCCTACATCGCCGGAACTGAGGTGCCAGCTGTTGTGGTAAATGTCATGCGCGGTGGACCTGGATTGGGCAATATCGCCCCTTCCCAGGGGGATTATTACCAGATGGTCAAGGGCGGCGGACATGGGGATTATTTCCCGATCGTGCTTGCCCCGGCCAGCGTACAGGAAGCGGTGGATTATATCAGCCTGGCCTTCGATCTGGCGGAAAAATACCGCGGTATTGTACATGTGATTGTTGATGGCAATATGGGCCAGATGATGGAACCGGCAGAACTTCCCCCGATGAAGGAGCTCCCCGAAAAAGTACCCGACTGGGCAGTCAGCGGCGCAAAGGGACGTGAGCCCAATATCCTCACCTCCATTTACATTGATCCAGAAGAGGAAGAAGTAACCAACTTGCGTTTATTGAAACGCTGGAAAGAGGTTGAGAAGAATGAAGTGATATATGATGAATACGAAATCGAGGATGCAGAATTTTTAGTCATCGGCTTCGGAACTGCTGGCCGGGTGGCGTCTTCAGCCGTTCGTCAGGCCCGGGAAGAAGGCATCAAAGCAGGATTATTAAGACCGATAACCCTGGCGCCTTTCCCTCAGGACCGTTTGATCGAACTATCAAAACAAGTAAAACGAATTTTAGTGGTTGAAATGAATTCAGGAATGATGCTAGATGACATCATGAAAATCGTCCAGGGCAGAGTGCCAATCGAGTTTTATGGCAGAATGGGCGGAGTGACACCTTTGCCCGATGAGATCCTGGACGAGATCCGGCGCGTGGCTGCCAATAAAGCCCCCAACGCCAATGATCCCCGTGATGAATGGATCATTCGTATGGATAAAATGCTCACAGGAGAAAAATAATGGTTGCAACTACAGAAGTTATCTATCAGCGTCCCGAATCATTTACGGATGTTCACACACATTACTGCCCAGGCTGTACCCACGGTGTAGCTCACCGCCTGATTGCTGAAGTTCTGGATGAGATGGGACTGCGGGAAAAAACCATCGGAGTAGCCCCCGTGGGATGTTCAGTATTTGCTTATCGGTATTTCAAAATGGACTTTGTGGAAGCTGCTCACGGCCGGGCCCCGGCTATGGCAACAGGCATCAAGCGGGTGCTTCCGAATAATACCGTTTTCACCTATCAGGGAGATGGAGACCTGGCATCCATTGGTATGGCGGAGATCATGCATGCCGCCGCCCGGGGGGAGAATATCACAGTGATCTTCATAAACAATGCCATTTACGGCATGACGGGTGGACAAATGGCTCCCACTACATTGGAAGGAATGAAAACCACTTCCTCTCCCTTGGGCCGGGATGTTGAACTGGCTGGTTATCCTATCCGTATGGCAGAGATCCTCTCCAACCTTGATGGAGCAGGATATATAGTGCGCCGAAGTTTGCATAATGCGGCCAATATCAGGAAATCAAAAAAGGCCATTCGCCTGGCTTTTGAAGCCCAGGAAAGAGGATTGGGGTTTTCTATGGTTGAGCTGCTTTCATCCTGCCCTACCAACTGGAAGATCAACCCCCAGGAAGCGCTTGAATTTGTAGCAGAAGAAATGGTCCCGGTATTCCCACTGGGAGATTTTAAAGTCTCCCCTGCCCTGGAATCACTGAAGGTATAAGGAGATAGCAGGTATGGAAGAAACCAGTATTATCATTTCTGGCTTTGGCGGCCAGGGCACTTTGTTTGCGGGTCAGGTATTGGCTTATGCAGCAATGGATAACGGCTTGGAAGTAACATGGATTCCATCCTACGGTCCAGAGATGCGAGGCGGAACCGCCCACTGCACAGTGATCGTCAGTGAGAAAGCCATTGGATCTCCCCTGGTGAGAAATCCGGATGTGGTCCTGGCCCTCAATTTACCATCAGTGGATAAATATGAGTATTTGGTCCCGGATGACGGCGTCTTGGTGGCAAATTCATCCCTCTTCAACCGCGAGATAGAGCGCAAAAGCATCCAGGCTCTTTTAATTCCCGCCAATGAGATCGCAGAGGATCTTGGCATGACCCGCCTCGCTAATATGATCATGTTGGGAGCCATGTTAGCTATGAAACCAATCTTGCCCCTGGAGGAAGTCAAAACAGCCCTCGAGCAGCATATTCCGGAAAGGCATAAAAAAACCCTTCCCATCAATTTTGAGGCCATGGATCAAGGATATGATTTTGCCTTGAAGAATAAATAAAAAAAAATAAGTGCCCCTTAAACAAAGGAAACTGTTTCCTCGGAGGAAACAGTTTCCTATTTATTTAATACACAGAGACTTTACTTCAAGGCGGCAAAATACTGTTTTACTTCCTGGTCATTGCTGAACACCAGGTTAATTACTCCAACTATCACAGCAAAGACATTCCCAAATAAAATACTGCAGATCTCAAGTATAGCAATTACCTGAGAAGGTTCTTTTATCCTGGGTGGGTCCGCCAGCATATTAATGCCGTGGATAATCTCAGCTACACCAAGCAGCATTGGCAGGATCAAGACAGGCGCGCATAATAAGCCGATGCCAAGTGTTCCGATGATGATCAATATGGCTAAGAAACCACCCCCAAGAATATTTAATACTCCGCTGATTATTATCAAAATCGAGAGTGATTGAACTTTACCTGGTTTGATCATGATCTACCACCTCTTTTGGCTGCCTGGTCCCCCAATTTCGGAAACATTTAACTCGCGTCAGGAATTGGGGCGTCGGTCGCTACCGCCAATGGAGCAGCAACTTTATATGCCTGTCCCATCAAGTGTGAGTTAAATAGTATCGCATAGGCTGTTGTAACGAAGATACCAATACCGCAGGCGATTACACCAAAGGGCACTACGATATAAGACAGAAGCATGCCTAAAAACACCAGGCCGTAATTTCCAAGATTCGCACGCAAGATCCGAAAGATCTCTCCCAGTTTAAAAACAGATCCAAACTCGCCGCTGTTGGCATAATTTCCTAGCGCTGCAGGAATAAACAGGGAGACACCCACACCGTAAATGACATAAAGGCAGCTCAAACATATTGTTAAGATCCAGATAACAGGGGCTGCAAAATCTTCACCGGTATTATTGAGTAAAGAACCAGCACCAGCATTGCAGCTGCCAACCACGATGATCGGCAGAGAATAGACAAAGATCACTACTGCAACCAGCAAACCTTTCACCAGGTACTGTCCAAATTCACTCCAATCTGGCAGTGGTTCCGGTTCATTTTTTATCACCCGGCGGATCACTTCAAGACCCCATCCGAGTACGGGAATGATCCCAATCACAGTAAAGCACAACACGCTGGCCAAAGCCAGCTTCTTCAACCAATCCTCATCTTCAAATACATATGAAAATGCCAAACCGAAATCCATTTCTATCTCCTTTGATAATGAAACCTAATAATGACCATTTTCTTGAATCATAACATGTTTTAAGACAAAGGGATTGAGTCCTTCGGTAGGACCCAATCCCTGTAAAATTGAAAATTCTCCCGGGGCTTTGAAAGCTCCCGGAGTTGATATCAGCTACTTATTTCCGGTGATTGATCGCGGACTGGGCAGCTGCCAGGCGGGCAATAGGTACGCGGAAGGGAGAACAACTGACATAGTTCAAACCGATCCGGTAGCACAAATCGATCGATTCCGGGTCCCCACCATGTTCACCACAAATGCCGACTTCAAGATCAATCCTTGTTCCACGACCCTTTTTGACTGTAAGGTCCATTAACTGGCCTACACCATTTTCATCAATTGTCTGGAATGGATTCTTGGGCAGGATGCCATCTTCAACATATTTCACGAGGAAATTGCGCTCGGCATCATCCCGGCTGTAGCCAAAGGTGAATTGAGTCAGGTCATTGGTGCCAAAGGAGAAGAACTCCGCCGTTTCAGCGATCTCGTCTGCTGTCAGGCCAGCGCGGGGGATTTCGATCATGGTGCCGAATTTATAAGTAAATTCTACGCCTTTTTCTTCCATCACTTTTTTGGCGATCTCTACCAGTTTGGGCTGGATGAAATGCAGCTCATTGATATGACCAGTCAGGGGAATCATCACTTCGGGGTGCGGTTCAAAACCACGGAGTTTTACGTCCGCGGCTGCTTCGAAGATCGCCCGCACCTGCATGCTGACGATTTCAGGCATAACAACACTCAGGCGAACACCACGCAAACCCATCATGGGGTTGCTTTCGTGCAGTCCCTGGATGCTGACCAGTAGATCTTCCTTGGACTGGTCCACTTTGTCCTGGATACGGTTTGCGATCACTTCTTCCAGGAGGGCGTGTTCATCCGGCATGAACTCATGCAGCGGGGGATCGATCAGACGGATAATTACCGGCAGGCCAGTCATGGCCTCAAACAGGCCGTCAAAATCGCTCCGCTGGTAAGGTAGTAATTTATCAAGGGCCTCGACTCGGTCTTTCACATTATCGGACAGGATCATTTTCTGCACGATGGGAAGCCGCTCCGGCTCGAAGAACATGTGCTCGGTTCGGCACAGGCCAATACCCTGAGCTCCATAGGAGCGGGCCCGACGGGCATCTTCAGGATAATCGGCGTTAGCCCAGACCATCAAACCGCGGGTTGGCCAGCCTTCTGGTGCCGTGCGGATATCTTTAGAAGCGGAAATCTCATCCGCCCAGGTCAGCAGTTCCATCAACTCTGTTTGCTCTTCCAGCGTAGCAGCAATCGAAGGAATTTCACCCAGGAATACTTCACCGGTGGTGCCATCAACGGAAAGGTAATCGCCTTCTTTGATGAGCACACCTTTTGCTACCAGCGTGCGTTCCTGCATATTGATTTTAATATCAGAGGCACCAACCACACAAGGAATACCAAACTGGCGGGCAACCACTGCGGCGTGGGATGTAGCTCCACCCTCGCTGGTAAGAATGCCTTTTGAAGCCAGCATCCCGTGAACATCATCAGGTTTGGTGAAGGGGCGGACCATAATCACGTCCTGTCCTTCTTCCTTGGATTTCTTTTCTGTGGTATCAGCATCAAAATAGATCCGGCCTACGGCGGCGCCAGGTGAAGCGTTCACACCGGTGGCAACCAATTTGCCTTCTTTCTCTGCTTTGATTTTTTCCTCCGGATCGAACTGGGGATGTAAAAGAGTGTCAACCTGTGAAGTTTCCACTTTCATTACTGCTTCTTCTTTACTGATCAAACCCTCAGCTACCATATCCACTGCGATCTTAACTGCCGCTTTGGCAGTTCGTTTTCCATCTCTGGTTTGAAGCATCCATAACTTGCCTCGTTCAATAGTGAACTCGACATCCTGCATTTCCCGGTAGTGATTTTCCAGTTTTATGGTGATATCCTGGAATTCTTTATACGCTGCGGGAATGGTATCGTTCAATCCATCAATGTCTTCCGCATTACGGATGCCAGCAACCACATCTTCACCCTGAGCATTGAGCAGATACTCGCCCCATAGTTTATTCTCACCGGTGGAAGGGTTGCGGGTAAAGGCAACGCCGGTTCCGGAAGCTTCTTCCATATTTCCGAAAACCATGGTCATCACGTTGACAGCAGTACCCAGGTCATGGGGAATGTTTGCTGCATTCCGGTAATCCACAGCACGTTTGCCATTCCAGGAAGCAAATACCGCCTCGGTGGCCATGCGCAGCTGCTCAGCAGGATCCTGGGGAAAATCAAATCCTTTTTCTTTCTTGACGATCTTCTGGAACTCAGCGGTCAGCACCTTCCAATCCTCTGCTTCTAACTCGGTATCCAGGGCGACGCCTTTTTTCTCTTTGTACGCTTCGAGCACATCTTCAAATGCGTCATCGTCAATGCCCAATACCACAGAGCCAAACATCTGCACCAGGCGCCGATAGGCATCGTAGACAAATCTTTCGTCGCCGGTCAGGGCAACCATTCCCTTGGCGGTCTCATCATTAAGACCAATATTAAGAACGGTATCCATCATGCCGGGCATGGATTTCACCGCACCCGATCGGCAGGAAACCAGGAGAGGGTTTTTGGTATCACCAAATTTCTTCCCGGCCAGTTCTTCAGTTTCTTTCATTGCTGCCATTTCCTGGTCCCACATACCTTCAGGTAACTTTTCTCCCCCATCAATATAGGCATTACAGGCCTCAGTTGTGACTGTAAATCCCGGGGGGACAGGAATTCCGATCCTGGTCATCTCTGCCAGGTTGGCTCCTTTTCCACCCAATAATCCGCGGACTTTATCCCACACTCCGCCGACATGTTTCTCTGCTGCTTCTACATCCTGGAATGTATAGACCCATTTCTGGTCTGTCATAATTAACCTCCTGCTAAATTTCTCATTTCCATAATAAATCGCTTGGAGGCAGTGCCTCCAAGCGTTGTATTTTACCATTTATTTTTCTATTCGTTCCTTATTTTCGACGATTCTTCTTGGATCATGCGATCCACAACACATCCCAGGGTTCAATGGTGATATTCACATCAGTGCCGGAGATTATAAATTCCTGGCTGGACAGCAGATCATTAATGATCCTGCCATCCTCCCAATTCAAATCAGCCACGGGAATCTTGAAATTCCGCCGGGTAGCGCTGGCGTTCAGCACTGTGAGGATGCTTTCCCTACCTAATTTCCTGGCAAAGACATATATTCCTCTTTTGCTGTCCACCAACACTTCCTGATAGGAACCTCTGCGCAGGACGGATTTTCTCTGACGGATATTTATCAGCGTTTGGAGATATTTCCTCAGATCCTGGTCCCAATATTTTTTATCCCATGGAAATGCTTTACGGCAGTCAGGGTCTTTATCTCCGTCCAGTCCGATCTCATCCCCATAGTAGATCGCGGGGGCCCCAGGAAAGGCCATCAGGAATGTGTAGGCCATTTTCAGTTTCTTTTGATTTCCCTTTAACTCGGTTTTAATCCGGACCGTATCGTGGGATCCAAGAGGATTGTACATTGCGAAAACGTTTTCCCGGGGATACTGGCTCAGCTGCCGGTTGATCTTCTTTGAGAAATCATCCGCGTTGATGGTCTCCCCCAGAAGTCCGATCAGCCCGTCCCTGACAGGATAGTTCATCAAACCATCAAAACTATTAGGACCAACCCATTTTGGATCCCCATCCCAAATTTCACCTACCAGATAGGCATCAGAATTCTCCGATTTGACTACATCCCTGAATTCTTCCCAGAACCCGTCGTCATCGATTTCATTTGGAACATCCAATCTCCAGCCGTCTGCGCCGAGGCGGATCCAGTATCTGGCAACATCTAAAATGTACTTACGGACTTTGGGATTGTCTGTGTTGAATTTGGGTAAACTTTTAAATTTCCACCAGGCTTCATAATCAGAGGCGTCTCCTGGTGAATAGGCGTCAGGTGGCACATTATTCAGGTGGAACCAGTCTATATAGGGTGAATGGCTGTTATTTTCAAGCACATCATTGAAGGCGAAAAACCCCCTGCCACAGTGATTAAATACTCCATCTATCACAATCCTGATATCGTTTTGGTGAGCAACGTCCAGGAGGGCCTGGAAGTCCTTTTCCGTCCCAAGTTTAAAATCGATTTTAAAATAATCACTGATGTTATAGCGGTGGTTGGAAGTGGATTGAAATATGGGATTAAAATAGATTGCAGTAATTCCCAGATCCAATAAATAATCCAGTTTCTGAATAACACCACGTAGATCTCCCCCTTGAAAACCCCAGAGTGTGGGTTTATCACCCCAGTTCTGGATATTGGGAGGATCATTCTCCGGATCGCTGTTAAAAAACCGATCAGGAAAGATCTGATAAAAAATCGAATCTTGAACCCAATAAGGCACCGTCATAAGGTAATTTAATCCTCCAGTAATTATTCATCCAGGGGCAATTGTATCATTCCAACCGGTCAATTAGTTTACAAAATCTCTAACTCCAATACCCGGTCTGGAAGGATATTAATAATGATCCAGGATATTCCGGATCTGAGTAAGATATCCTCTGCCAAACAGATTTAAATGATTTATTAAATGGTAGAGATTATATAAGGGGAAGCGGGACCGGTAGCCTTTTTCGAGAGGATTAATCTCTGTGTATGCCAGATAGAACTCATCCGGATAGCGGCCGAACAAATCGGTCATTGCCAGATCAGCCTCTGCCCAGCCATAATACACCGCCGGATCGATCAGAGCGGGTTTTCCATCACTGTCTGTGGTCAAGTTGCCGCTCCACAAATCTCCATGCAGCAGTGAAGCAGGCTGTTCCGGGATCAGTTCCGGCAACTTCAACAGCAGAATCTCTAGCTTATTGATGTCTTTACCATCCAGCAGGGAGAGGTCACTGGCCCATTTGATCTGGTTTCCGAGACGATATTTCTTGAAAAAATCGTGGCCATTCTCCGTCCAGGTATTTTCCTGCGGATTGCTGCCGATATAGTTATTATTATCAAAACCAAATTTAGTTTTATGCTGCTGATGCACCACTGCCAGCTGCCAACCATAGATCTGCCAGAAATCTTTGCAGTGAGGAGCTGGTTGCAAATCACTCAGCAGCAGATAACTTTCCCCCACCAGATATACTTCCGGGATCACCGGACCCCCGGGGATCCGCAGTGACTCCAGTCCTTCCATTTCCCGTTGGAATATATCTTGATATTTACCCGGATCTTGTTTCAGGAAATAAGTTTTACCGGATTCAGTTTGAATTCTGAGGGCTTGATGGATGCAGCCTCCGCTTACTGGATCAGCCGCAGTGACATCTCCCATCTGATTATTGATCAACCAATCTCTAACTTCAGGGTGAACCTTTTTCACTTTCAAGCGCCTCCAATAATCCCTGGCAAGATCGTGAAACGATCTCAAATGTCTTTTCAAACCCGTCCAATCCCCCATAATAAGGATCTGGAACATCCGTCTCCGGTGCTGCCTTGAGGATCGAACTCCCGCATCAGGTGTATTTTCTTTTGATCTTCCTCAGATAAAGCCCAGGTATTCAAAATGCTCCAATTGGATTTATCCATGGCTATGATCAGGTCATGTTGATCGAACTCATCCTTTTTGAACTGTCTGGCTTTGCCAGTATATTGAAATCCCTTTTCTTTGGCTACCTGGCGCATACGGTGGTCCGGAGGTTCGCCAACATGATAGGCCGAGGTCCCGGCAGAGTCCAATTTGTATTTTTCCAGCACGCCAAGGTCTTGAGCCAGGCGCCGGAAAATATTTTCGGCCAGTGGGCTGCGAATGATATTACCCTGACAAACAAAGATGATCCTCATCATAAGTCCTCCTGATACTTTATGCTACCACTTTCTGATACTGCAAATTTAGAGAAAAATAAGTAAACCTTAATAAAAACTCCCCAATTCATGGGTTTGCCTGATCGAAACTTTCGTGTATAATAAGGAAAAGTTCAGTAAGAAGCAATCCTGAACGGTTAATAATAATTTACGAAGGTTTTGATCCTTTGATCAAAACAATAATCGGGTTGGGGCTAAGGTCTTTCCATCAAGAATTCGATCAAAGAGAAAGATCATCAGAAGTGAACATCCTCATCCCTACAATAAAAGGGTCGCCACAAGATAGACCAGCGGCCGCGGTACTAAAAAAACGATCTACCATCACTACGTGGTATTGAATTAGTAATCACATTGTCATATTGAAGGTTTACCAAGTGGACAATCTAACGCTAGGTATTCAAGGGTACAGTCATCTGAATTGATGTCCTAGCGTACCTCAATACAGTGTATGGATTAAATCGTGAAATCAGGCAGCCGTGGCCAAAGATGGCGTCAACACGGCTGTTTTATGTTAACAATAACCAGGCTGGAACCGCAAAAGAAGAATCCCCAGCGGTATAACGTTTATTTAGACGGTGAGTTTGCCTTTGGAATTTCTCGGGCTGCTGCACCCTGGCTGGAAGAGGGAAATCAACTCAGTCAGCAGAAAGTAAACGATCTGCAAAAAAAGGACCAATTTGAGGTTGCATATCAACGGGCGCTAAACTTCCTCAGTTACCGGATCCGATCTGAGAAGGAAATCCGACAGAATCTCAATAAACATGAAATCCCTGGAGAAATTATAGACGGAGTTCTTGATCGGCTGCGGGCATCCTCGCTTGTGGATGACCTGGAATTCGCCACCCAATGGGTGGAAAATCGGATTCAATTCAAACCCCGCGGCAAAAGAGCCCTTTCCTCAGAGTTATTCCTGAAAGGCATCCCTGATCAGATCATTGAGGATGCCCTCGCAGATCTAAATGAAGAAGAACTTGCCATCAAATTAGCCCATAAAAAGATCTCAAAATTAACAGGTTTGGATGAAAGAGCGTTTCAAAATAAGCTCTCGGGGTTCCTCACCAGGGCTGGTTTTCCATATCACATCAACAAAGAAGTCATAGTAAACCTTTGGAATGAGATCAAAAAGGAATCATAAACATTTATCAATACCTACCCATGATCGCAGTTTGGATCAGAAAAAAGGGGCAAGAAAATGAATGGATATCTAATAGTTATCAGTGTTGCCGCACTCGTTTTGGGAGTGGTGATAGGGTTTTTTATCAAAAATTACCTGATCGCCAAAGAGACTGATGTTAAACAAAACAAAGCCGTCCAGATCCTGAACGAAGCTGAAAGAAAATCAACTGAGGTTATCAAAGAATCACAGAACCGTGCTATAGAAATCGTCCAAACAGCAGAAAAGGAAGCTCACACGCGCCGGACTGAGATCACCCGCAACGAAGACCGGCTCCAGAGCCGCAGTGATCAGTTGGATAAAAGAGCAGAAAAACTGGAAGACCGGGAACACGCCATCAGCCAGCGTCAAAGCGCATTGGACAAAAGAGCCAATGTAGTAGAAGAAATGTACGCCGGCGTGGCAACCGAACTGGAAAAAGTCAGCCAGATGACCCAGGCAGAAGCCAAAGATTTGCTCCTGGAGCGGGTAGAACAAGAAGCCCGCAATGACATGTCGCGCATTGTTCGCGAAATCGAAGCAGAAGCCCAGGAACAGGGAGAGCGCAAAGCGCGTAAGTTAATTGCGGATGCCATCCAGCGTGTAGCCTCAGATCACGTGGATGAAGTAACATCCTCCACGATTCCCTTGCCCTCTGATGATATGAAAGGACGAATTATTGGCCGCAATGGCCGCAATATCCGGGCTTTTGAAAAAGCAGCTGGAGTGGATGTGATCGTGGATGATACTCCGGAAGCAATCGTCATTTCCTGTTTTGATTCCGTCCGCCGGGAAGTTGCCAAGAACGCTATGGCGAAACTGGTCCTGGATGGCAGAATTCATCCGGCTCACATCGAGTCCATCATTGAAAAAGAACAGGAGAATATTGAAAAGGTCATTATGGAAGCCGGTGAGCAAGCTGCTTACGATGCCGGTGTACCGGGTTTGCAAACCGAGATCCTCAAAACCCTGGGACGCTTGAAATTCCGGACCTCCTATGGGCAGAACCAGTTGGCCCACTCGGTGGAATCCGCTCAGCTGGCATCGGTGCTGGCTTCTGAAATGGGCGCCAACGTCGAGATCGCCAAAGCTGGCGCTTTGCTGCACGACCTTGGAAAAGCCATGGACCATAACGTAGAAGGTACCCATGCCCAAATTGGCGCTGAATTTGCCGAGCGGCACGGTGTTGGTCCTAAAGTTGTCAACGCCATCGCCTCTCACCACCATGAAGTTGAACAGGAATCCGTTGAAGCGATTATCGTGGAAGCAGCGGACGCCATTTCAGGTGCCCGGCCTGGTGCCCGAAGGGAAAGCCTGGAAATGTACCTTAAACGAGTGAGGGCTCTGGAAGACGTGGCCAACTCATATGAGGGTGTCAAAAGCAGCTATGCTCTGCAAGCCGGCCGCGAAGTCCGAATCTTTGTCCGGCCCAATATGATCGATGATCTGGCAGCCTCCCGCCTGGCGCGGGATATCTCCAAAACCATCGAAGAGACAATGCAGTATCCCGGCAAGATCAAGGTTACCGTGATCAGGGAAACCAGAACTGTGGATTACGCCAAATAAAAAGATCAGAGCCGGATAAAAGAATAACGGGAAACGGTTTCTTTCAGGGAAACCGTTTCTTTTTTTTAAAGAACAGAACTCACAAATGGATTGTTATTTTTCTCCGCACCCACCGTTGTTTCAGGTCCATGGCCGGAATAGATCCGGGTCTCATCTGGCAGGGGCAGCACCCAGGTATTAATAGAATCCATCAGGGTCTGATAATTTCCGCCCAACAAATCCGTGCGGCCAATTCCCTGCTTAAAGATCACATCACCACTGAAGAGAACCTTCTGCTCCGGGCAGTGAAAGATCACATGCCCTGCAGAATGGCCCGGGGCATGATGGACCACAAATTGATAGCTGCCCACGGAAAGCAGTTCCCCTTCCCTAAATGAATGATCAGGTTTGGGAGAAGATTTAATCTGGATCCCAAACATGACTGCACCCCCTTTAACTTTCCAGAGTGTTTTTCCTTCAGGGTGCAAACCTACAAAAAAATCTTCCTGACGGTCTTGCCCCAACCCTTCAAGCAAATCAGCCAGACCACCAAAATGATCAAAATGTGCATGGGTTAACCAGATGCTCTGAAGCTTCCAGCCCCCTTTTTTGATCTCCGCTGCCAAAAAACTTCCATCCCAGGCCGGATCGATCACAACTGCCTGTTTATTTTCCGGATCCCCTACCAGGTAGGTATTGGTTGCGACGGGTCCCAGGACCCACTTCTGTATTTCAAGCATAAGTCCCTCTCACGGCATATTGCTGGTCTTTTACGAATTAATTATAGCTGAGATCTGCCTAAAATCACTTGGGAGAACGAACCGAGGCGTGTTAAACTATTCTTATCAAAGAATCAGCGGACCAGGAGGCATTACATGGCATTTCATCCCCCAGAACCATTCCGGATCAAGATGGTTGAACCCATCCATTTGATTGAAAAACCAGAACGGGAAAAAGCACTTAAGCGAGCCGGGTACAACATCTTTGGTTTGAATTCCGACGAAGTATTCATTGACCTGCTGACCGACTCCGGCACCGGGGCCATGAGCCAGGAGCAATGGAGCGGGATCATGATCGGGGACGAATCTTATGCTGGTGCCCGGTCCTACCATCGCCTCACCAAAGCCCTGGATGATATCTTTGGATTTAAACACTTTGTGCCCACTCACCAGGGTCGGGCAGCTGAGAATATCCTTTGTTCGGTAATCTTAAAAGAAGGCCAATATGTTCCTTCCAATATGCATTTTGATACCACGGAAGGCAATATCCGGGCCCGGGGAGGCCGCCCAACCAACCTGGTTATAGACGAAGCCTATAAAACCGTTTCCGACCATCCCTTTAAGGGAAATATGGATCTTGAAAAACTGGAGATTTTTATTAAAGAGATTGGTCCGGAAAATATTCCCCTGGGCATGATCACGATCACCAATAACGCCGGCGGTGGACAGCCAGTCTCCCTGGAAAATATACGTGGTGTTTCAAAGATATACAAAAAGTATAAGATCCCGTTTTTTATTGACGCCTGCCGTTACGCGGAAAATGCCTACTTTATTAAACTCCGGGAGCCGGGATACGAGGATAAAAGCACCCTGGAAATTGCCAGGGAGATATTCGAGCTAGCCGACGGCGCCACTATGAGCGCTAAAAAGGATGCCATCGTTAATATCGGCGGATTCCTGGCTACCAATGACACAGAATTATTTGAAAAGATCAAAAACGAGTGCATCATGCGTGAAGGTTTTATTACCTACGGTGGTTTAGCCGGCCGCGACCTTGATGCCATAGCCATCGGTTTGCGAGAAGGGCTGCAGGAAGAATACCTGGCTTACCGCCTCGGTCAGACAGCCTACCTGGTCCATAAATTGAAAGAGATTGGCATCCCCGTCATTGAACCTGCCGGTGGCCATGCAGTCTATATCAACGCTGGGGAGCTCTTGCCTCATATCCCCCAGCACGAATTCCCCGGTCAGGCCTTGTCGGTGGAAATGTACCGAGAAGGGGCAATCCGCACTGTGGAACTAGGCTCAGTGGCGTTTGCATACCAAGATCCAGACAGCGGAGAAATGATATATCCCGAGCTGGACCTGGTTCGACTGGCCCTACCCAGACGGACTTATACTCAAAGCCACCTAGATTACGTCGTCGAGGTCTTGCGGAGAATCTATCAGAACAAAGATAAACTTACCGGCTATCGGATTGTAAAAGCGCCCAAATTAATGCGGCACTTCTCAGCAATATTTGAGCCAGTTTAGGGAAAGCCGAGCGTCAATTGAATAATACACCTGACATCTTATCCGTATCCTTACCATGAGAGAAAAATATGCCTTCCCCAAGAATCGAATCTGGTTATGTGCTGATTGATAATGCCAAAATCTATTATCAAGTCGCCGGTAGGGGTACTCCCCTGATCATGATCCATGCCGGTGTAGCTGACAGCCGTCAATGGAAGAACGAGTTTGCCCATTTTTCAAAGAGCTATCGTGTTCTTCGGTATGATATGCGAGGATATGGAAAAAGTGAACCGGTGGAAGGTGATTTTAGCAATCTAAAAGATCTATTGTCTGTCCTGGAGTATCTTGGTTTCAATGAACGCCTTATTCTCATGGGATGTTCCATGGGAGGCGGACTGGCGATGGATTTTGCCTTGGAGTATCCCACAAAAGTAAAAGCATTAATTATGATTGGTTCCGGTCCAGGTGGTTTGGAACTTGACGTTGAAGAATCCCCAAAATTTCCTCTGGCGATGAAAGCGTTTGAAGATGGCGACCTGGATCAAGTAGCTGAAATCGAAACCCAGATCTGGTTCGACGGCGAGGGCAGATCCCCTGAGCATGTCGATCAGGATATGCGAAAATTACTTTTCCAAATGAACCGCACTGTTCTAGAACACGAGGTCAAGGATCTGGGCAAATGCCTGCCCAACACAGAAAAACCTGCCTTTTCTCGAGTAAGTGAGCTGAAGGTTCCCCTGCTGGTCATAGTTGGGTCACACGATGAACCATACATGTTTGCTGCCGCAGACTTCATGATGGAGAATATCAAAACAGCCCAAAAGGTGATCATGGCTGATGCAGCCCATATACCCAATATGGAACATCCTCTAGAATTCCAGAGGATTGTTGAAGATTTCCTGGAGAATATTTAACGTCAAACAAAACCAAATCAATAAAAAAACTAGTGTAGGGCATTAAAATTGACGCTCACATAAACTATACAATCTGATGAATTAAACTGTTACACTAAAAGAAAAAAACGGAGTTATTATGATCCCAAAAATTCGGTATAAATTAATTCTGGCTGCCATCTTCCTGGCGCTGGCTTCATTGGCCTGCACTCAATTGGATTCTCTTCTTCCAAAAAGCAGGGATACCACAGAAGGCAGTGTTCGGGTGAGTGACGATTTCTCCAGCGAAAAATCTGGCTGGGAGATCGGATCCTATGATGGTGGAGATGTCGGCTACTTTGAAGGTAAATACCGCATCACATCCATAGGGGACAGCATTACCATGTGGGGAGCCGCCGGAAGATCTCTCGAGGATATGGTCATTGATGTCGACACTGAGCAAATCAGCGCTCCAGAGAATAATAATAACGATTATGGGATTATTTGCCGGCTGCAAAACGACGGCGGCGGATATTACTCACTCGTTTCCGGGGATGGTTTTTACTCTATCCTGAGACAAAACGGGGAAGAAGGGTTTGATATTTTAGTAGACTGGACTTATTCCAGTATTATCAATCAGGGTAATTCCCGCAATCACCTGCAGCTTACCTGTATTGGTACAAAAATCTCATTATCAGTGAATGGCCAGCTGCTTGCTGAAACCAGCGATACAAAGTTCTCTTCCGGGGATATTGGTTTTACAGCAACATCTTATGAGGTTGAAGGAACAGAAGTGCATTTTGACAATTTTGCGGTAAAGTAATCAGAGACGGGAGCAGGATTCACCTGCGACCGAGGACGGGGGACGGAAACATCCAGTATAAAAACCTCCCATTTTGGGAGGTTTTTTCCATTAAGCCAATCATAAAATCCTGTCTTAAAAATGACAGCTGTCATCGAATCTGTCATCAACAAGCCTTCCCAGATACTGCTCCTTGAAATTCACTCCATAATAGATGCAGGCCTTGATTTATATAAGTGCTGTCCGCCAAATCAATCTACTATTTAATATTTACTACTTACTGATCCTGACCCCTGACCAATATGAACACAACTTTTCAAACGACCCATTCCAGCAAAAAGAAAATCTTCCTGACGGGTGCTTCCGGCAATATGGGACAGCACGGCATGGATGAGTTATTGGATCGAAAGGATCGATTTGAGATCAGAGCTCTGGTTCTGCCAACGGATAAAGATCGCCGGATCATGGAGCCTTATATCAAACGAGGCGTAAATGTGATCTGGGGGGATCTAACCTGTTTTGAAGACGTACTGGAAGGAGTCAGAGACGCGGATATTATTCTTCACGTAGGCGGCCTGGTCTCCCCTCTGGCAGATACAATGCCGGATCAAACGATGAAGGTTAACGTCGGAGCAGCCAAAAATATCGTTCAGGCAATCCAATCCCAGCCTGAGCCAGATCGTATCAAACTGGTTTATATCGGCACAGTGGCCCAGACTGGAAACCGGCCCGCTCCTATCCACTGGGGACGGGTAGGTGATCCAATTAAGATCAGCGTCTTTGATACCTACGCACTCAGCAAAACGATCGCCGAGCGGATAATTGTGGAATCCGGCTTGAAGAACTGGGTTTCCTTGAGGCAGACTGGTATCGCCCGCATGGCTGCAGCAGAACCGCTCGATCCCATCACCTTCCATACCACTCTGGATGGAGTCCTGGAATGGATCACTCCCAAAGATTCCGGACGGCTCTTAGCCAACGTCTGCGAAGATTCAGTCCCAGAAGAATTCTGGGGGAATATCTATAATATTGGAGGGGGTTCCCCCAACCGGCTGACCAATCTGGAATTATTTGAGAAGATGCTGGGCGCCACTGGTGTTAAGGATTATCAGGAAGTCCTGGAACCAAACTGGTTTGCTACCCGGAATTTCCACGGGCAGTGGTTTTCCGATTCTGATCATTTAGAATCTATCGTTCCTTACCGTGAACAGACCTTTGACCAATATTTGGAAGAACAAATACCTCATATCCCCTGGTATGTCAGAGTAGGCAGTGCGCTGCCAAATATTGTGCGTCGAAAATTTAAACAAGTGGCCCAGGGTCCCCGAGGGACATTAAACTGGCTTGCTCAAGGAGACATCACCCACATCAAAGCATATTTCGGGTCCCTGCATCTCTGGCAAACTATTCGCGGCTGGGATAGTATCAATCTCAAAAGGCCTGCCGAAACAGCCATCCATCTCGACCACGGCTACGACGAAACCAAACTCAGAGAATCATTTACCATCAAGGATGCCCTGGAAGCGGCTTTATTCAGGGGCGGCGAGTGTATTTCCACCCATATGGTTCGGGGTGATTGGCGGAATCCTCTACGTTGGCGCTGCCACAGAGGCCACGAATTCCCCGCCAGTCTGACCCTGATCCTGAAAGGCGGCCACTGGTGCCCGATCTGCACAGCAGATCCGGAATCTTATTCCAGTCTGGCCAGCCACAGTCCCTTCTTCCACCAGGTCTGGGAACCGGAAATGGGTCTTGGGTAATCTCTAAAGGATTTTGGCCATTTATGATTTGAAAGAAAAAAAAGGGCGGTCCTGCAAGACCGCCCTCCCCAGATAACACACCTGTGATGTGTTCAAACGACTTTCATCAATCCAACGCTTCAATATTCACCAGAATCTTCCGGCGGGGAGTGAAGTAAACCCGATAGTTCCTGCCGTTTTCCAGCACCCCAAAACCCTTTTTCTTGACACTGAACCGCTGTTCTCCAACCACATAATATGTCCGTGTAGTTGTAGAACCGTCATCATCGGTTGAGGTGGTGATCTTCTTCCAGCCAGTACCTTCCAGGCTGAGAACTGACCTGCCGATAAGATCAAGAACTGCCAGGATCAAAAAATATAAACCCACCAGACTGATCACCAACAGGATCGCCCCTATCACGAGGGTTCCTGTGGTCAAACTCGAAAAGATTTCTGACAGGGAGAGCCCCCCGGAAATGATCTTTTTATTAAATCCCTGTTGATATAACTGGAAGCCTACAATCCCGCCGGTCAGCAAGAAAAATAACATAGAAACCAATATGGGCGAGGTCAACAAACTCATCTGGCCCGGAGAGAGCTCTCCGCGAGAATTATCAGTGAGGTAACTTAGATCAAATCCATTTGCCTCGGCCAGAGCAGCAGTAAGATCTGCAGGTGATCTCTCCGATTTAAGTCCCCCTCGAGCAAAATCTTCCTCACTGAAATTATAGACATTGATCTTTTTCTTTTGGTTTGCCATATTCCACCTCCTGCCTATAATTGCATATTAATCATTATAACAACAAGATCCATCTGCCAAGCTGAGATCTCCTGCTATCGCACCAGCATGGTATTATATAATCAGGTAAGTTTTATTACTCCCGGATCATTTAAGAAATGTTGAGCATTTTTAAATTGGAGAAAATATTATGAAATTGAACAAGAATATGGGTAGTATTGATAAAGTCGTCCGGATTCTGGCAGCTATCATCTTTGGTTATCCTCTATTTCAGCGGCACCGTCACCGGAGTCCTGGGGATCATCCTGCTGGTCCTCGCTGTGATTTTCATAGCAACCAGCCTGTTCTCATTCTGCCCCCTGTATCTGCCCTTTAAATTCAGCACTGTTAAAAAGGAAGACTAGAAGAACATCACTTCTTTTGAGCAGCGTGGGTGCGCCTGATTGGTTTCTGGACCTTTTATAAGGAATAAAAAAAACCGCCTTTGGCGGTTTTTTGGTGCGCTGGGCGGGAATCGAACCCGCACGCCCTAGGGGCATATGGCCCTCAACCATACCTGTCTGCCAGTTCCAGCACCAGCGCATCTCTACCCAAAGCAGATGTCCTTCTCTGCTCTGGATAGCAGTGGTATTATAATCTTCCAGAGAGCCTTGTCAAGACAAATGAAATGCTGCAAAGGAGTACTGCCATGCCAATCGTCCTTGATGCGATGGGTAGTGATAATTTCCCACACCCCGAAGTAGAAGCAGCTTACCAAGCTGCAGCAGAACTGGATATTAAAATCTTTCTGGTCGGTCAGGAAGAGCGGCTCAGACCCCTGATCGCAGAGCTGCCACCAGATCCACGGGTAGAACTGATCCACGCTCCAGAAATCCTGGAAATGGGCGACAAACCAGCCCGCAATGCCCGTCGTAAATCGGATAACTCGATGGCCATCGGCATGGACCTTGTAAAAGAAGGGAAAGCCGAGGCATTTGTAACTGCTGGAAATACTGGCGGCGCTATGGCCAATGGTTTGTTCCGGTTGGGCCGCATCCCGGGAGTCAAGCGCCCAGCCCTCACAACTGTTCTCCCCACGAGAAACGGCTTTGCCATTGCAGTGGACATCGGTGCTAATGCCGATTGCAAACCTCTATTCCTGTTCCAATTTGGTGTCATGGGCTCAATATACGCCGAAAAAGTGCTTGGTATCAAAAACCCAAAAGTGGCCCTGCTATCCAACGGTGAGGAGGAAGGTAAAGGAAACAGCCTGGTTAAAGAGACTTTCCCCCTCTTCGAAAAAAGCAGTTTGAATTTTATAGGCAATGCTGAACCTAAAGAACTCTTTGGTGGAGAAGTAGATGTGATCGTTCATGATGGATTCACTGGCAATGTGATGATCAAAACCAGCGAGGCAGTTTCAAAACTATTACTCGAGGTCATGAAAGAAGAGTTAACCAGCAGCCTGCGAACTAAAATTGGGGCCGGATTAGCCATGCCCGCCTTTCAGAATCTTCGCAAGGTGATGGATCCTCGCCAGATAGGCGCAGCTCCCTTGTTGGGTCTTGACGGCCTGGTTTTTGTGGGACATGGCCGCTCAGATGCTCTTGCCCTGGTGAACTCCATCAAACGGGCCCAACAGGCAATTGATGCCGATTTGCTGTCCAGCCTCAAGGAAGCCATTCAAAACCAGCTCTCATAACCCGGGGAAGGAAAAGGGTAACTTATGATCATCGTCCGTAATGAAAAACTCATCAAACGAAATAATCAAATTGGTAAATATAGTGGGATCATCTCCATTCTGATCCTGGGTGCAGGAATGTATGTCAGCATCCGCTATAAAGAACAGATAAATTTATCAATGATCGCTCTGATCCTCGGATTCACTCTCTCTCAGATAGGAATATTCTATTCCAACCGTTTTGGAAGATCACCCCGAATGGACGAGGAGCTTGATGCTGCCTTAAAAGGCCTCGATGACCAATATGCCCTTTACCATTACCAGAGTCCCGTATCTCACCTACTGGTGGGTCCGGCAGGGGTCTGGATCCTGCTGCCCTTCACACAAAAAGGCAAGATCATCTATGAGGAGAAAAAAGGACGTTGGAAGAAGATCGGCGGAAATTTCTATACGCGGTTTTTTGCCCAGGATTCGATCGGCGACCCTGTCAAGGAACTGGCCAGCGCCAGAAAACGGCTCCTGAAAACATTTGGGAATATCCCTGAGCTGGATACACTTGAGATCAAATCAGCCCTTGTATTTACTAATGAAAACGCTGTAGTGGAAGCCGAGAACGCGCCAGAACCCACAGTACATGCCCGACAGCTGAAAAAGATCATTCGCAAAGAGGTAAAAAGCGAAAACACCCTCTCTTCTCCACTTATAAAAACACTCCAGGATTATCTGGGATTGAAATCGATTATCTAATATGTAACAGGGACGCAGTCCTTTTGTAAGACTTCTACCATTAAGAAAAAACAGCCTGGCAGTAGCCAGGCTGTTTTCATTATAAACGTTCTCATTTAGCCGTTCAGGAAAGCCATCAAAGCGTCTTTGCTGATCCTGTAAGCTTTGCCCAGTTTTTTACCCTTCAGGTCACCGGCTTCCAGAGCGGCCACCACATCTTCCTCAGAGACCTTCAAGAACTGAGCTGCTTCCGCGGGGCTCATCACATCAGGCATAACACTCGCTCCAGCAGCTGCAGCGCCACCGCTGCCCATTCCCTGGAGAGATTGCTGGAGAATGTTTCCTACACCCATTCCTGCGCCAATTCCTGCGGTTAATCCAGCTCCCCCGCTGGGATTCTGAGCTGCCTCTAGCAGCGCATCGGCTGCCTGCAGGCGAGTATAGGTTTCCATGTCCAACACACCCATGCCTCGCAATTCCTGGATGGATTCTGTTGAAGGCATCAAGTTTGCGATCAAAAAGGTCTTCAATTCCAAACCCAGTGCTTTAAACTGATCGCTGGCCTTGGCGCGAACACTGGCACTGATCTCATTTAACATGCCAACCAGGTTGGTGATGTCATTCGTCTTAGCGGTTTCACCAAGGAGATCCGTCATGTTGGTCAGAAGAATATGCCGCAGCCTGGTTTCAATATCGGCTGTCCTGAATACGCCCTGCGCGCCTACCAGCTGGGTCACAAATTGCTGCGGTTCAGAGATCTGGTAACCGTATGTGCCAAATCCTTTCAGCAGTGCTACTCCCAGGCCCATGCCGGGATTTTTAACAATAATTGGCTGGGGGGTGCCCCACTTCTCATCCGGGAATTCGCGGCGAGAGACAAAATACACTTCAGCAGGGAAAGGCGTCTTGTCATCAAATGCCTTTTTTACCAGGTCAATTAACAAGGGAATGTTTGCTGTAGTGATAGTGTGTCGTCCTGGGCCAAATACATCCAGCGCTTTGCCGTCACGGAAAAATACTGCCGTTTGGGATTCCCTGACTATAACCTGGGATCCGATCCTGAAATCACCGGCTTCTCCTTCTGGGAAACGGTGGATCAGCTCATCCTTCATCTCATTCGGGTATTCAATTACATCAAAAATTCTGGCCATCGCGTACTCTCCTCCTAAATTGCTTTATCAATTATTCACTGGGTACCAGATCATCTCCGGGAAGTTCTTCCTCATGAGTGATCTCCTCTTTCCGTTGATCTGCTCTGGTGACCATCTCCTGGGCAGCGTTTTTCAACGAGGCGATAAAACCTTTGATCTGATCCTCTTCAACTGCCGAAGCCAAACTATCAAGACTCTCACTAATGCCGTCAATTCCGTCTAACAGGGCTTGATCGTAATCATAGAGTCGATCCAGTTTTTCAGCATTGATCTTTATTACGGAAAAGAAGCTAGAGTAACCATAAGCTGCATGGCGGATGCGATCGACAAAAGTCCTGATCTTGGTTGCGATTCCTTCCAGATCATCAACATAAGCCAGGTCACCCCGATCCACAAACTCGGTCATTATTCCGGTCAGCTTATCCTGCTGCTCCTGATAACGATCCGCAACAATATCCCGGATCATCTTATCCGCAGTGCGCCTGTCTTCCAGTTCAATATAACCTTTAAAGCCTGGAACCTTGAGGAGCAATTCTTTCAGCTTGCCCCGCTCTGATTCAATTTGCCCCTGAAAATCAGTCATTTTTCCTCCTCTTTGGAAAAACTAATTCTGGATTTTATTATACATGATATTCAGGTTACCTCTCTCTATGGAAAAGGCGATTTAATAGAAGTTTAATATCGAAAAAAACATCGAATTACCATCAAAATCATCCCCTTCCCTTGCGGTTGAGGACGGGTGGTTTATAATGTACCCGTGTTATGACATATTGAAATTGAGGAGAAAACATGTATTCTGAAAAACAATTTGAACTGATTGAATTATTAGATGGCTCTGTAGAGCTCAAGGATAGTGAAATTACTATTCTTGATGAAAGTAAACTGCGTGGAAGTATTGAAAAGCTTGTTAAGAAAGCCGTACTGAGCGAAGATGAAGCAGAGAAATTTGTCGCTCGCTACCTGGTCCGACTCGTCGCTGCTGCTGCTGGAGTATTCCCTAATTCCATCCATGACCTTTACATGGCACGGGGCAGTGGTGATGTGCCCAACAACTTTACTGTGCCGGCAATCAACCTGCGCGGACTGACCTTTTATGCTGCTAAGATCATCTTTAATATTGCCAATGAAATAAATGCCGGCGCTTTCATCTTTGAAATCGCCCGGTCCGAATCAGGTTATACAGATCAGCGCCCTTCCGAATATGCTGCTAATGTGCTCGGCGCTGCCGTAGCTGCTGGTTACAAAGGCCCAGTCTTTATCCAGGGCGATCACTACCAGATCTCCGCCGGACGTTACCAGGACAACCCCGAACCAGAACTTAAGGTCCTGAAAGATCTGTGTGACGAAGCCATCAAGGCAGGTTTCTTCAACATTGACGTGGATGCCTCCACCCTGGTAGACCTGAGTGTGGAAGATGTCGTCAAACAGCAGGTATTGAACTCAGAATTAACCGCTTTCTTCACTGACCATATCCGCAAATTGGAACCTGAAGGAATCACTGTTTCCATCGGTGGCGAGATCGGCGAAGTTGGTGAACAGAATTCCACTGAAGAGGAACTGCGGGCCTACCTGGACAGCCTGAAAGTGGATCTTGAGAAAGTTTCTCCCAATGCAGTGGGCCTGAGCAAGATCAGCGTGCTCACAGGAACATCCCACGGTGGTGTGGTCCTGCCTGATGGCACTATTAAGGAAGTTGCTGTTGATTTTGAGCTCTTAAAACACCTTGGTAAAGTTGCCCGTGATAGTTTTGGCATCGGCGGTGCAGTTCAGCATGGTGCCTCCACCCTCCCGGAATCCGCTTTCAGCAAATTCCCTGAATACGAGACCCTGGAAGTCCATCTGGCAACCAATTTCCAAAATATCCTTTATGATGAACTCCCTCATGATCTGCGATCAGAAATTTATGCCTGGTTGGATAAAAACAGCGCCCATGAACGTAAAGAAGGCCAAACGGACGAGCAGTTTTATTACAATACCCGCAAACGTGCGCTGGGCGAATTCAAGAAGAAGATCTGGGATATCACGCCGGCCCAACTGGAAAAGATCACCACAGCCTGGGATAAACAATTCCGGGATCTATTTGAGCGGCTTGCCATGGCTGATACACGCCAGTATGTAGACAAACATATCAAAGATATCAAAGTTAAACCTATTCTAGAGGACTACCTGTTGGGCAGCTTAAAACAGGAAGATACCTCCGACCTGGCTGACTGATATGCCCAAAAGTGACCAGGGTGTAAGTCACGATCGATACCAACTGATTCCCCGCACGCTGATTTTTCTCACGCGCGGGGAATCAGTTTTGTTATTAAAAGGGGCGCCCAATAAACGCCTCTGGGCTAATCGCTATAACGGGGTCGGCGGCCATATTGAACGGGGGGAGGATGTTTATTCAGCCGCCCGGCGGGAGCTTATGGAAGAAACCGGTTTGATCCCGGATGACCTTTATCTGGCAGGTACTTTAACAGTGGATACGGGTGAAAATCCTGGCATCGGGTTGTATGTTCTAATTGGAAGCAGCGCTCAAGGACAAGTCCGCCCTTCTGAGGAAGGGGAGCCTGAATGGGTACCTTTTAATGAGATCCTCTCCAAACCACTTGTGGATGACTTACCAGTAATATTGCCCCGCTTACTTCAACAAAAACCCGCAGATCCACCCTTTTCGGCTCGGTATTATTATGATGAGGAAGACAACCTCGTAGTCGAGTTTGGATAGCATAAGGAACCAGGATCCTGAGTTTCCTACTATTCAAAACGGATGACTGGTATTGAAGGGTATTCGATAGATTAAGGATCCCGCTTCCGCTCCTAAACCCCCCTATCTTTCACCATGTAAAAGACCAGCTCGGTGCTGCCGTATGTGCGGCGGTCAAAAAGCTCAAGATTCTCCAAATTCTGGTCCTGGTATTCAACTTTATCAATTTGGACAATGACCCAGCTATCATCCATCAGCCAGCTGGGGTTTTGATCAAGAGCAAATAATGTCCGGGTCCAGATGTCTTTGAACTGTGGCGGTGCGATAAAGATAAAATCAAATTGGCGGTCAGCCAGATCATCCATGACCGAGAATACATTTTTATGCCAGACCTCACCAAACTCCGTCAAACCAGTATGTTCAAGATTGGTGTGGATAGTTTTCACCGCCTGTTTCTGATTTTCAACAAACCGGGCCCTAGCCGCCCCCCTGCTGAGGGCTTCGATACCCACGCTGCCAGTCCCGGCAAAAAGATCCAGCCAACTGGAATCCAGCACATATGGGGAAACTATATTGAACAGGGCTGCCTTGACCTTGGACATGATCGGTCGTGTTCCGCTCCCCGGAACTGATTGTAAATTAAAACCTTTGGCTTTTCCCCCGATCACTGATAAATTACCCATAGCCTACCCACCCTTCTTCTTTTTTTCCGCTGGGAAACAATCCTGAATAGCTTTTTCGAGCAGCTCCAGTTCTGAACTCTGGTCGGCAATATATTCATCAATAAAACTGGAACGCCTTAAGCGCAGGGACATGGGGGCGACCACTTTCAAGTCTTCCATAGTCACTTTTTCCCTGGAATCAGCCGCGGCGTGAGCCCGGGCAGCTTCAAATAAAGTGATCTCGGCCCGCAGAGAATCCAGTTCCAGATTACCGATCAATTCCAACCCTGTTTGGGCAACATCATCCGGCAGTTCAATTTCAGTCATCTTTTCCCGACTGGTCTGGATCTCATCTCTGAATAACCGGGTTGAGGGCGCATACTGGGCTGCAAAAGCCCTGCTATTCTCTTTATATGATCGAGTCCGCCTATAGGCCTCCATGCGATCATCTTTATCCGGCAACCCTTTTACAACCACTCTTAATCCAAATCGGTCCATGATCTGGGACCTCAGATTGCCCTCTTCAGGATTCATAGAACCAATTAATGTGAAATTGGAACGGTAGGTGGCTGACATCCCTCCCCGGCGCACAGTGTACTGTCCCTGGGCAGCGGCATCCAGGATGGCATCCACGATCTGGTCATTTAAAAGGTTTACTTCATCCACATATAAGAGGTTGCGGTCCGCCCGGGAAAGAATACCCCGTTTCAACATCATTCGGGAATTGGCTTTGGCTCTGGGGTCCAATCCACCCACCACATCTTCCAAAGCTGCGTTAAGCGGTAGTTCCACCAGACGGACTTTTTCCATTTTGGAGAGAGGATCACCCTGGCCGAACTTCTTCGCGCAGTCCGGGCAGACTGCGTCGATCCCGCTGGTTTCCATATCTTCTTCCAAGCATCCATAATAACAAAGGCTGCGGCGGACTTGTGGAAGCAATTCAACAAGGCCGCGAACCGCGGTAGATTTACCTGTCCCTCGCGGGCCGACCAATAAAACACCACCCAGGTTAGGATTCAAAAGGGATAAAAGCAGCGCTAATTTCATCTGGTTCTGTCCTACCAGCGCCAGGAACGGGAAAGGAATACTTTCAGCCAGGCCGGCATCTTCCTGGTCATGATCCACAATCGCGCTGACACCGGAAGCTTTTTCCAGCAGCTCCTGGAGCGATCCCACCCGGGTGATCAATTCCGGTTCCCCACTGATCGGTGTTAACTTATTTTCATCCATAATTAATCCTCTTATGGTGTTTATCCCACTCCATTATACTCAAACAGTGACCCATACTTGCAAAGAAATCAACCATAATCTAGGATATAACTATAAAACTGACATTTTCAGTGTCTGGGAGGAAATATGATTGGCGCAGTTGCCGGGGATATCATCGGCTCAGTTTACGAACATGATCCCCTAAAAAGTGAGCAGTTTCCCCTCTTTCACCCCCTCGCCCGTTTTACGGACGATACCGTTATGTCCCTGGCAGTTGCCCGCGCAATATTACATCAAGGGAATTATGGGATGGAAATGAAAACCCTGGGCAAGATCTACCCGGATGCAGGTTATGGGGGGAATTTTCGGAAATGGCTCGTGGAACCAGAAATAATCCCCTACAACAGCTGGGGAAACGGATCTGCCATGCGGGTCAGCCCGGTTGGATTTGCTTTTAACACCGAAGAGAAAGTCCTTCGTGAAGCGAAGGCCAGCGCCGAGGTTTCCCACAACCATCCCGAAGGTATCAAAGGTGCTCAGGCGGTTGCCCTGGCTGTGTTCATCGCCAGGCAAGGATACTCCAAGGATGAAATCCGGGGCAGAATATCAAAGGATTTCAATTACAACCTGGATCGTACAGTGGAAAACATCAGACCGGGCTACAGATTTGATGTTTCATGTATGGGCTCTGTGCCGGAAGGGATCATCGCATTCCTTGATTCAACTGATTACGAAAGTGCAGTCAGGAAGGCTGTGTCCCTGGGAGGAGATAGCGATACCCTGGCCTGCATTGCCGGAGGAATCGCGGAGGCGTTCTACAAATCTATTCCACAGATGATCATTGAGAAAGTTGAAACCATTCTGCCAGGGACCTTGTGGGAAATCCTGGAGAAATTCGAAAAAACTTATCCTTGCTGTCAAATGGAGCAGAAAGGTAAAAATTCTTACAGGATGGTTAATCAGTCCACGTCGTTATAGGTCCAAACCCGGTTGATGAAGAAGTTCCAGAACATCACTACCACGACCGCAATTCCCAGCGCGAAGGTATAGCCTAAACGATCTGCAGTGATAAAACCAAGCGGCAGGAATTCAAAACGTCCAAATACTACCCTGAACGGATCTTCTAATGTAGTGAAAATCGGTGTCCGGATCGCAAGGCCAACAATATTGACCATGAAAAAAGTCACCAGTTGGCCAGCTAAGGGTTTGGATCTTGAATCAGGGTAGGTCCAATACCGGTTCCAGATAAAATTACTGCTGATTGCCAGAGTAAAGGAAATTGCCTGAGCCCATTCCGGTGCGATGCCAAATATACTCATGATCAGATGGAAAGAGCTGAAGTCTACCACTGCGCCAAACGCGCCTACCACAGCAAACTTAAGAAACCTCTCCCTTTCTCTGGGATTCTTAAAAACTGAACTTATCTTCATAAGATTTAGAGATTTTCCCGGAAATATGGCAGTGTTCGGGATAACCCTTCTTCAAGATCGATTAAAGGATTCCAATCAAGAATTTCTTGAGCCCGTGTAATGTCTGGTCGCCGTCGCTGCGGATCCCCTTCTCCCCTTTTATCGGGTTGGAAAACAATTTCTACAGGTTTATCCAAAAATCGATTGATATTCTCAGCCAGTTCAAGGATGGACATTTCTGATGGATTTCCAATATTCACTGGATAATGTTCATCAGATAACAGCAGTCTATATATTCCCTCAATCAGGTCATCCACATAACAAAAACTGCGAGTCTGGGAACCATCACCATAGATAGTGAATGGCTGCCCTGTGAGAGCCTGTTGAAGGAAATTGGGCACTGCCCTGCCGTCATCCAGCCGCATGCGAGGACCGTAAGTATTAAAAATGCGCACGATCCTGGTATCAATGCCATGAAAACGATGATAAGCCAGGGTCAGCGCTTCAGCAAAACGCTTGGCCTCATCATACACAGATCGCTGACCAATAGGGTTAACGTGTCCCCAATAAGATTCCGGCTGGGGATGGACCTCTGGATCTCCATAGATCTCACTGGTGGATGCCAATAAAAATCTGGCATCATAGGCCCTGGCAACACCCAGAGAATTTAACGTTCCCAGTCCTCCTGCTTTCATAGTCTGGATGGGTAGATTGACGTATCCGTAGGGAGAATTTGGATTAGGTGAAGCCGGCGAAGCAAAATGCATCACCGCATCCAGAGTGGAACCTGGCACATCGATGAATTCGGACACATCATGCTCGACAAAGCTAAAATCTTTATTGTCAGCCAGGTGAGTCAGGTTTTCCGGACGGCCGGTAACAAAATTATCCATTCCGATAACCTGATGACCTTCTTTAAGCAGCTTGTCACAAAGATGTGATCCTAAAAATCCCGCTGCTCCTGTTATTAATACTTTCATCAATTCTCCTTGTTCACCAATCCAGTGCCATTACCCGTCCGTCCCCAGTAACCTGCCAGGAGTCTCCGGTTGCGTGATCCAGGATCCAGATATTTCCTTCATAAATGACTGCCAGGGGATAATTGCCGCTGCCCTGTGATATTTGAGGAGACCAGGCCCCCCATCCGCGGGATGGCTGCAAACCAGGACTGTCCGCGGCTGGAAAAATCAGGCGCTGATTGGATCCATCCCTGTCCATCAATCCTACCCGGTAATTACTGGTAGCACTCTGTTCTGGAAAGATTGCCTGCAAATAAGCAACCTGGTACGAGGCTTCTCCAGTTGCTTTGGCTGTTACGGGTGAAGGCGATGGATATGCAAACATACCTACATCATTAACCAGTGTTTTTACACCTCCGCCAGTCAGCGGGATGGCCACTAAATCAAAAATCGGGGACTCCTCGGTAGCCAGGGAACCTCCCTGGGAAGAATGATTCACAGAGAAGATCACATTTCCTTGTGGTCCAATTCCAATTCCGGGCATCCAGGCCCAATCCCCCTGGGTTTTGAAGGGGACAATCTCGAGGAATACTTGCTTCTCTGCTTCTTCATACGGGATAATGCCAATCTGGTCTGGACTTGCATATACTACAAAATCGCCTCCAGGAGAAAATTGGAAATCCGTTCCCCACCAGCCATAAACACCACCATAATTGGTTTCCTGCAGGGTATTTACTCGCTGGGTCCAGCCATTTTCACTGAATATTTTTATTATTAGGTCATTATTGGCCTGCCAGCCCGGGGCTGAAAGGCGCGGTTCCACAGATGAAAAGGCAAATTTAGGTTCAATTCCCGGTACCCAGTCAGCATAATGGATCACATTCAGGGTATCTAATCCGATAATACTATCTTCCGGATCGTCCAGTGCCACTGCCCAGAGGGAATTGATGATATCTTCATCTTCTTCTGTCCGGGTAAATAAGAGCCACTCACCATCCTCGGAAAGTGAAAATACCCTGCCGTCCAGATCTCCTGTAGCTACCAGGAGATAGCGGTTGGAAGTAGATTGGTCCATCACCCAGGCATTGCCATTGGACAAGTAAACCAGGGGACTGGGTAAACCAATCGGGGCAATTGATGACTGCACACCAACCAGGATGATCTCATTGACAGTCTCTTCCAGGTCCAGGCTGCTGACCTCGCTAAAAGAGATCTCTGTGCCATTTTCGAAAACCCGCACAGAAACAATCTCTCTCAGGCCATTTTTCCCGGCTTGGAGCAGTTTTTCCTGGCCGGAAGGTAAATTTTCAGTGGGCTGGCGGATAACCTCAAAAGGAATCACGACCTGTTCAGTCTCAATACTCTCCTCCACCCGAATGACATGAATCTCTGTATCCTCGCTGAGTGTGAGCACAACCGCTGGTTCAGTCCGGTCTTTTCCTTCGAGTATTATCCCTGCCTCTGATAAGGTCTCTCCGACAGTAGAACCAGCAGGAATCTGGATCGACTCAATTCGGCCGTCCACATCGATCTGAATTTGGATCTCTTCTTGAACTGGCGGCTGAGAGATTGTAGAACAGCCAGTACCAATCAACATCAGGGCACAAGCAAGAAGAACGCTCTTATAAAAATGGTATAATCTCATGACAGTTTTTTGAATATTAAACCCACTATCAAGAGGGCATTTTACCCTCCTGGATGGTTCTAATTCCAGATTATAGCATGACAGAAGAAAAATTCTCTGAAACAATTGATAAGCAAGATTTGAACCTGAGCGCTCTAGTAGAAGCGATCCTGTTTGTCTCCCCTGAACCCATCACCGCTGCCCAGATCTCTACCTTGCTGGATACCTCACCACGGGAAGTGAAAAACGCCCTCGATGAGCTGGAAAAACTATACCAGGGTAGAGGTATCCGCCTGCAATACCACAAGAACAAAATTCAGATAACCTCAGCCCCAGAAGCGGCTCCGATTTTGGAAAGCATGCTCGAGCTGGAAACCACCAGTACGCTCAGCCAGGCAGCGCTTGAAACACTGTCAATCATTGCCTACCAACAACCTATAACCAGACCCCAAGTCGACTCCATCCGCGGTGTAAATAGTGATGGAGTGTTAAAAACCCTGTTGAATAAGGGATTAATTGACGACGTCGGCAGAGCGGAAGGCCCTGGACGCCCTATACTCTACAGCACCACCACGGAATTTCTGAAATATTTTGGCCTGTCATCCTACGAAGAACTGCCACCGCTTAATTTTGAAGAGATCCAGGAATCCACGGATCCTCAGATTCTGAAGGGATAATTCAGGATCCAATCAACCTCTTCACTTATATCCCAAACAAACTGTATGGAAAATCGTCTCCAAAAAATTCTCGCTCAAGCTGGATATGGATCCCGAAGAAGCTGCGAGGGATTGATAAGCGATGGACATGTATCCGTGAACGGAGTCCCAGCGTCCCTCGGTGATAAAGCAGATCCAGACCGTGATCAGATCTCCGTTGACGGTATTCCGATCTCGTCCGCGGAAAAAATCAAATACATCATGCTCCATAAACCCAAAGGTGTTATTTCCTCTGTTAGAGGACCAGATCGACGCCCAACTGTCAGGTCGCTGATCGATCTGCCCGGCCATCTTTACCCTGTAGGTAGGCTTGATCTCAATAGCGAAGGGCTGATATTGATGACAAATGACGGGATCTTGACCCATCAGCTGACCCATCCAAGTTTTGAACACGAGAAAGAATACAGGATACTGGTCCGCCCCCGACCGACAGAACAACAGCTTAATGCCTGGCGGAAAGGTATGATCCTGGAAGATGGCTCCTACACAATGCCAGCAAAAACCTGGATTGAGCATACAAATTCAGAAGGCACCTGGTTGGGGGTTATACTTAAGGAAGGTAAAAAACGCCAGCTGCGCAGGATGGCTGAAAGCAGCGGGTTGAAAGTAAGGCGATTGATTCGGATCAGAATAGGAAACCTGGTCCTGGGTGAACTGCTCCCCGGAGAGTGGAGGGAGCTGACAGGTGAGGAGACCAAACACCTGCAAAGCCTACTCATTAAAAAAGGATAAATATGGAACAAGGCAGCGATCCAAAAAAGACTTCTTGGTTGGAAAAACCAGCTTTCTCCAATATCAGTATCTCCTGGGAAATGATCGTTTTTGGGATCATTCTTGTGCTGGCAGTCCTGTCCCGATTTTATGACCTGGGAGCCCGGGTTATCAGTCACGATGAAACCTCCCATGTGTATTACGCCTGGCGCCTGTTCAAAGGCATGGGTTACAGCCATGATCCCATCACCCATGGACCATTCCAATTCCACTTCCTGGCTTTGATCTATTTCCTTTTAGGAGATAACGACTACGCTGCCAGAGTGCCGGCAGCGATCACCAGTGTAGCCGCTATCATTTTCCTGTGGAAATACCGCCGCTACCTCGGAAATTGGGGCACCCTGGCTGCTTCCCTGATGTTCCTGATCTCACCCTTCCTTCTCTATTATGGACGTTATACCCGAAACGAGGCTTTTTCTGTCCTGTTCGGAGTGATCACAATTTGGGCCATATTACGCTGGCTGGAAACCTCCTCTCCACGTTATTTATACTGGTTAACCGCCGCGACGATGCTGCATTTTACTGCCAAGGAAACCGCTTTCATTTACACAGCACAAGCAATGATTTTCCTCGGACTGGTTTTTATCGTTGATTTGAACAAAAAAGACTGGGAACAACCTGGACAAAAGAGGATATTTAATGCCGGACTGATTGGCGCAGGAATTTTCCTGGCCCTGAGTTTCCTGGCCAAGTCTTTCACACCTGAGTTTCCCATCGCTGATGACCAACCTGCAGGGATCAATCCTATGACTGCGCTGCCAATGGCCCTGGCAGGTTTTATGCTGCTTGGATCACTGGTCACTGCTTTCAGCGGTTATAAATGGAAAAACTTGAAAATTCTGCCCTCCTTCAGCGCTCTGCTGCTGCTCGGCACACTGGTTCTTCCTCAATTGGCTCCATTTCCTGCAAACGCACTTGGGATGGATTCCCTGGATTACACAACCGCCGGAATGATATCAACCGGCATAATAATCGTGATCTTGACTGCAATCGCGGTCGGCGTTGGTTTGGCCTGGAATCGCAAGGAATGGCTGATCAATGCGGCGATATTTTATATCCCCTTTACAATTTTCTACACGACATTCTTTACCAACGGTACGGGGTTCTTCACCGGTCTGGTTGGATCTCTTGGATACTGGTTAAAACAGCAGGTTGTCGAACGCGGAAGTCAGCCCTGGTACTACTACTGGCTGATCCAGATCCCGATCTACGAATACCTGCCCGCTCTGGTTGCCTTCGCGACAGTTCTTGGCGTTGGAATCAAAAGCATTATCAGAAAACCCATTCCTGCTCCAGCTGAAAGAGTCGCCACCTGAAGAGACCAGGACCAGAACTCTGGTTTTTGCTCTTTTAGCATTCTGGTCGCTCACCAGTTTGATCGCCTACCCGATTGCGGGTGAAAAAATGCCCTGGCTGACTGCCCATATCACTTTTCCTCTCATTCTTCTGGCTGCCTGGGGCTTCCAACAGATGATGTCAAAATTTGATAACAAAGCTTTTGGAGAGAAAAAAGGCTGGCTTGTGATGGGGATGATCCTGGTTTTCCTGGCCGGTTTCTTGGGTGTATTTGGATCATTGCTCTCATCCAATCCCCCTTTCCAGGGACAGGAGTTATATCAGCTGCAAAAAACCGGTAATTTCCTATCGGCTCTGCTGATCGCTGGTGTCAGTGCCTTTATCATCTGGAGGCTAGTTAAGGATTGGCAGCCTGTGCAATTCTGGATCTCAACAGCCAACAGCATACTGCTGGTGCTGGTCGTACTGACCACCCACGCCGCTGTCCAGGCGGCCTATATCAACTATGATGAACCAACAGAATACCTGGTTTATGCCCATGGCGGTCGGGGGATTAAGGACGCCCTGAACCAAATTGAAGAACTATCTTACCGAACCAGCGATGGACTGGCCATGGAAGTAGCTTTTGACAACGAATCCACCTATCCTTACTGGTGGTATCTTCGAAACTATGAAAACCAGCGTTATTATGGTGAAAACCCCACCCGCGATCTGCGGAATGCGCCCGTTATCCTGGTTGGAAATAATAACTACGCCAAACTGGAGCCTGTGGTTGGGAACGCCTACTATGAATTCAAATACCAGCGTATTGTCTGGCCTAATCAGGATTATTACAACCTGACCTGGGAGCGAATTGGCAATGCGCTTACAAATCCTGATATCCGGGAAGGCATCTTTCGAATCTGGCTGCTGAGGGACTATCAAAAATATGCCGAGGCAACAGGCAAAACCATCAGCCTCGCAAACTGGAGCCCAGCGGATGATATGAAGCTGTACATTCGCAAGGACGTGGCAGCCCAGGTCTGGAATTACGGTTCCCTGGACCTCACTTCTGCCCAGATATCCGATCCCTATGAAGGAAAAGAGCTCACTCTGGATGCGGAACGCAGTATCAGCCAGGCGGAAATGGTCTCTCCCCGCAATTTGGAAGTGGCGCCGGACGGCACTCTGTATATCCTGGATACCGGAAATCACAGGGTTTTGCATATGACTCGTGAAGGAGAACTGCTCAATACCTGGGGTGAATTTGGATCTGCGGATGAAGGAGACCCGACACCGGGTCATTTTAACGAACCCTGGGGTATCGCCATCAGCCAGGAGCAAGAAATCTTTATTGCCGATACCTGGAATCACCGAATCCAAAAATTCAGTTCTGAGGGAGAATTCCTGGGGAGCTGGGGACATTTCGGTCAGCGGGAAACGCCGGACGCCTTCTGGGGTCCACGAGATGTTGCTGTGGATCAAAATGGCCATGTGTATGTCTCTGATACCGGAAACAAACGGATTGTTGTATTTGATACCAATGGAACATACATCACCGAATTTGGTGAAGTCGGGTTCGGGGACGCGCAGTTTGATGAACCCTCCGGCCTGGCCCTGGATGCTGCAGGTAATCTCTACGTGGCGGATACCTGGAACCAGCGAATTCAAGTCTTTTCTCCAGATGTCGACGGCGTTGCCCAGTATTTCCTGACCAAGTGGGATGTTGAAGGCTGGTATGGCCAATCACTGGATAACAAGCCTTATGTTGAAGTCGGATCAGATGGTTTAATCTATACCAGTGACCCAGAGCTATCCAGGATCATAGTATTCACTCCTCTTGGAGAAGTCGTGGCAGCCTGGGGTACCGAAGGGGCAGATCCAACCAACCTGTATTTCCCCACAGGCCTGAGCGCCGACGATCAAGGTGGTATCTGGGTCTGTGATACTAAAAATAACCGCGTCCAGTATTTCAACAATCCATTCCCCGCAGCTGAATAGACGCCCATTGAATTTCCAGCACAGAGCTGGATTCCCACCGTAATAGATAAGCTCCCGGAGTTTTACAATTTCCGGGAGCTTTTAGAAAACTTCCAGGTAATATTATTTATCATTAAGTCATCAATAAGACACTGGTTAAATTAATACGTAAATTAAAAGCTGGAGATAAAATGACAGAGCAATATCAAAGATGAAATTACCCCACAAAAAAGATATGCCACCCGCAAGGAATTCTTAAAAACATTGGGTGTTGTTGGTGTCAGCGCAGCAGTATTGGCCGCCTGCCAGGACAAACCATTCATTTCCGGGGAAGAACTGCCGGCGGTTGGAACTACTCCCAATCCAAGCAGCATAGGATTAACAGATGAGCTTGGGGATCCTTTAACCACCCACGAAAATGTCACCAGCTATAACAACTTTTACGAATTCACCACTGACAAAGAAGGTGTGGTTAAACTGGCAAAGGATTTCCAAACTTCGCCCTGGGAAATCCAAATTGGCGGTCTGGTCGAGAATCCAGGTCCTATATCCATGGATGAGATCCGGGAACGCTACACTTCTGAAGAACGCATATACCGCATGCGCTGTGTGGAAGGTTGGTCCATGGTAATCCCCTGGCAGGGATTTCCCCTGGCCAAGCTGCTGGAAGATATCAAACCCAAGCCGGAAGCCAAATATGTCCGGTTTGAGTCGATCTATGATCCCAAAACCCTGCCCGGTCAGGCCAATCGTTATTTCCCTTGGCCCTACGTAGAAGGTTTAAGAATGGACGAAGCCTATCATGATCTGACATTAATGGCGACCGGCTTGTATGGAGAGGACCTGCTTCCTCAGAACGGGGCCCCGATCAGACTGGTAGTGCCCTGGAAATACGGCTTTAAGAGCATCAAATCCATCGTCAAGATCGATCTGGTGGAGGAAATGCCGGTCTCGCTGTGGATGGAATCTGCTCCCAATGAATATGGCTTTTATGCCAATGTCAACCCCGATGTTGATCACCCCCGCTGGTCCCAGGCCACTGAAAGGCGGATTGGAGAATTATCCCGACGGCCTTCCCTACTATTTAATGGGTATGATAAAGAAGTAGCACAGTTATATGAAGGAATGGACCTTGTCAAAAATTTCTAAAATCTGGAAAGATCTTAAGAAACCGCTGGGATCGATCCTGCACCCTGTATCTCATATTGGATCAGCTGTACCGCTTTTGGTAGGGTTATGGGATTTCTGGCAGAATAACCTGGGCGCTAACCCTATCCTGGAGATCACTCACAGGACAGGCAAAACAGCCATTTTTCTGTTAATCCTTTCCCTGGCCGTGTCCCCCTTGCGACAGCTGCTGAAGTGGAATCAGCTTAACAAGCTGCGCCGTCCTTTGGGACTTTGGGCTGCTTTTTATGCCGGAATCCATTTTTCCATCTATGTCGTTCTGGACTACGGCTTCCAATGGAAAGCCCTGATCGCCAATTCATTGACCAACAAGTTCATCTGGTTTGGTTTTACCACCGGGTTGATCTTGCTGGCTCTTTCCATCACATCATTAACATTCGTTCTGAAGAAGATGGGGAAGAACTGGAAAAAACTGCATCGTTTTGTGTATGCCGCAGGCATACTGTCTGCTCTGCATTTTATCCTGGCTGTAAAACCCGGCGTTCTTCGCCCCTGGCCGTATGCACTGGTTATGGCACTCTTGTTAATCTACCGCCTTCCCCCTGTTCAAACCTGGGTGAAGAAGGTTATCTAGGCGGATAGCAGGATCATTCCCAACTCCTGAACCAGTTTTGTCATATCTTTTATAGGATGCTCATCATATTTCCCTTTTGCGGCCGCAAAAGGGAAGTTTTGTGCATGGTATAATCACCGCGCAATGGCTTATTTCAAGTCTGGGAGCTTAATTAAGATATGAAACTTCATGAGTATTATTCCAAGAGGATTTTTGGCGAATACGGCATTCCCATCCCACCCGGGGAGCTGGCCAAAACACCAGCCGAAGCTCAGAAGATCGCCAAAAAAATCGGTTTTCCAGTAGTTATCAAATCACAAGTTCTGGTAGGAGGACGAGGTAAAGCCGGCGGGATCAGAGTGGCAAAAACCGCTCCTGAAGTAAAAAAACATACAGAGGATATTCTAGCCCTGACTATTAAAGGACTGCCGGTTCGGATGGTGCTGGTTGATCAGGCCGCTGATATCAAAAACGAGATCTACCTGGGTATCACCAACGACCGGGCTGCCCGAAAACCGGTCATTATGGCATCCGCCGCGGGCGGTGTGGACATTGAAGAAGTCGCTCATAAAACCCCAGAAAAGATCATCAAGTGTCATATCGACCCCCTGATGGGATTACAAAGCTATCAATCTCGTGACCTGGCGGCTGGTATCGACCTGCCCCGGGAACATTGGCGGGCATTTGGAAAGATAGCCCAGAGTTTATGGAAAGCCTATCAAGGCAGTGATGCCACTTTGGCTGAGATCAATCCTCTTGTGATCACAGGGGATGGCGAACTGCTGGCAGTAGATGGCAAGATGGTGCTGGATGATAACGCCCTTTTCCGCCATGCCGACCTGGAAGAACTCCGTGATCTGGATGTAGATCAGGAAGCCGAGATCGCAGCCCGGGAGCACGGGCTTTCATTCATCAAACTGGACGGCGATATTGGCTGCATGGTTAACGGCGCCGGCCTGGCGATGACCACAATGGACATTATCAAGTTATTTGGCGGAGAACCGGCTAATTTCCTGGATATCGGGGGAGGTGCCAGTGCAGAAAAAGTCGCTACCGCCCTGGAGATCATCCTGTCCGATTCCAACGTCAAAGCTGTCTTATTTAACATATTTGGAGGTATTACCCGCTGTGATCTTGTTGCCCAGGGAATCCTTGAGGCCCTCAGTGAAGTTAAAACCGACGTACCCATGGTAGTGCGCCTGGTGGGCACCAACGCCGCCGAAGGCCGCCAATTATTAAAAGACGCCCAGATGGAAACCGCAGATACCCTGGCTGAAGCGGCCAAAATGGCTGTGAAAGCCGCCAGTGGTAAATAAAGGCAGGGAGAAAGAATGAGCATACTGGTAAACAAAAATACACGCCTGCTGGTTCAAGGCATTACCGGCCAGGAAGGTTTATTTCACACCGAGAAAATGGTTTCCTACGGCACAAAAGTAGTTGCTGGGGTAACACCCGGGAAAGGCGGAGAATGGGTCTTAAATGGGAAGATCCCCGTTTTTGATTCCGTCAAGATCGCCAAAAACGCCACCGGTGCCAATACAACCATCATTTTTGTACCGGCCAGATTTGCGGCTGATGCCATTTTTGAGGCAGCCGATGCTGCCATGGATCTGATCATTTGCATTACTGAAGGTGTACCTGTTTCAGATATGATGCGGGTCAGGAATTTCCTGGACCAAAAAGGTGTCCGTCTGGTAGGACCTAACTGCCCCGGATTATTAACTCCAGGAGAAGCCAAAGTGGGAATTATTCCAGGCAACATAGCCATTCCTGGCAATATTGGCGTGGTTTCTCGTTCCGGCACCCTGACCTATGAGGTGCTATATGCTTTGAAAAATCTGGGATTGGGTGTATCCACATGTGTTGGTATTGGCGGAGATCCCATCAACGGCACCAATTTCATCGATACGCTGGAGATGTTCCAGGAAGATTCCGAAACTGACAAAATCGTCCTGATCGGCGAAATTGGTGGTACAGATGAGGAACAGGCTGCGGAATACATTTCCCAGCATGTCACCAAACCTGTGGCCGGATTTATAGCTGGCCGCAGTGCCCCTCCCGGAAAACGTATGGGACATGCGGGAGCCATTGTACAGGGCGGCACTGGTCTGGCTGAGGATAAGATCAAAGCCCTTGAGGCTGTCGGCGTCAGGATGGCTCAGCACCCGGAAGAGATCCCGGGGTTGTTGTAATTAAAAACAGTTCCCGAGCACGGGAGCGGGAGTAATTTATACTCGCTCGCCTGTCCCCGGGCGAGCTTAATCATTAACCAAAAAAGCCCGCACATCTGCAGGCTTTTTTATTTAAAACCGGTGGTTCTTTAGACTTTCTCTTCCAAAAAGGCCACGGCGTCACCTACGGTTGTGATCTTCTGGGCATCTTCATCGGAGATCTCTCCCCCGAATTCATCCTCGAATTCCATGATCAGTTCCACCAGGTCCAGGGAATCTGCTTCCAGATCTTCCCGGAATCGGGCCTCTTTGGTGACCTTGGCAGGATCAACTGCCAGTAGTTCTACAATGATATTCTTTACCTGTTCAAAAGTATCAGCCATGATGACTCCTCCTTAGCTCCAAATTCATCCATTCTATGATAACTTATTAAACAAAAATTGGGGAAAATGGTTTCGCTCCCAGATAGAAATTATTGTAACCGCAGAGGGAGCCTTGTCAAGGTTGGCCTCTCCCTGAGGGGGAATTTTGTTGACACTCTGCCAGCAGACTGATACCATACCCAATGCAGAAGGATATTCTATGTCCAAAAAGATCTCACCCATTAGCTCACGAAAAGCCGACCACATTCAAATCAATCTCAATGAAAATGTGGAATCCGGTTTATCCTCCGGGCTGGACTATTATCATTTTCCCCATCAGGCGCTTCCTGAACTGGATCTGGATCAGATCCAGATGGATTTTACCTTGTTCGGGAAGAAGGTCAAAGCACCGGTATTTATCTCATCCATGACAGGAGGCACTGATCAGGCTGGAATAATCAATCACAACCTGGCAGTTGCTGCTCAGCAGGCTGGAATTCCCATGGGGGTGGGATCGCAGCGAGCCATGTTAGAAGAACCAGCCCTGATCAGCACCTATCAGGTCAGAAAAGCTGCCCCTGATATCACCCTCTTTGCCAACCTCGGTGCTGTGCAGCTGAACTACGGTTTAACAATCGAAGATTGCCAGCGAGCCGTTGATATGATCGAAGCTGATGCCCTGATCCTGCATCTGAATGCTCTCCAAGAAGCAGTGATGGCAGACGGGAATACGAACTTTTCAGGTCTTTTGAACAAAATTGAAATGGTCTGCAAATCCCTTTCTGTTCCAGTGATTGCCAAAGAAGTTGGTTGGGGCATTTCTGGCCAGGCCGCCAGACAATTGCTCGATGCCGGTGTATCGGCTATTGACGTAGCTGGTGCGGGAGGGACATCCTGGACAGAAGTTGAAATGCACCGCGCCCAAAATGATTTCCAGCGCCAGGTTGCGGCCAATTTTATTGACTGGGGAATTCCAACCGCGGAGAGCCTCCAATTGGTTAAAGAAGCTGCGCCTGATCTGCCAATTTTTGCCTCGGGCGGGATCCGGAGCGGGGTAGATATCGCCAAATCCATCGCCCTGGGAGCAGCCATGGGGGGTATGGCAGGACCATTCCTGATGGCAGCAGTGGAATCACCTGAAGCTGTCTTTGATGTCATCCAGAGAATTATCAGAGAAATACAGATCAGCATGTTCGCCGCCGGAGCTGGAGACCTACATGCCCTCAGTCAAATTGATCTGCTGGAAATATCCCCCTCATGAAAGAAACAATCGGATTTACCAACTATTCTGAAAAAAGGCGTCCTGCCCTTCGCCAGGAACTGGAGCGTGTAATAGCCCCTTCTGCAGAACACGGCACTCCGGTTTTGCATGAAATGATTACCTATCAGCTGGGCTGGACTGGCGAGGACGCTGGTGCAAAAGCGGAAGGCAAACAAATACGCCCCTTGCTGGTCCTTTTGGCCAGTGAAGCGGCCGGCGGTGACTGGACAAAAGCCCTGCCTGCAGCGGCAGCCGTGGAGCTAATCCATAACTTTTCCCTGATACATGATGATATTGAAGATGATGGTGAAATTCGCCGTGGACGCCCTACCGTGTGGAAAGTCTGGGGGGAAGCCCAGGCTATCAATACCGGTGACGCTGTATTTGCCCTGGCCTATGCCTCGCTTGTCAACCTGGCAGAAACCACTTCAGGTGAAATTGCACTCCAGGTTGGGAAACTATTCCATCAGACCTGTTTGCGCCTCACCCAGGGACAGCACCTGGATATTTCCTTTGAGGATCAGGAGAATGTTGAGCTCGAATCCTACTGGCAAATGGTCGGCGGGAAAACAGCCGCTCTGCTGGCTTTCAGTTTGGAAGCAGGCGCCATATGCGCCGGTGCCATTCCTGAGGTCCAGTCCAAATACCGTGATTTTGGCCATTATTTAGGCCTGGCATTTCAAGTTCAAGATGATATTTTGGGGATCTGGGGCGCAGAGGAACAAATCGGGAAATCAATCACCGGAGACCTGGTGACCCGCAAAAAAACCCTGCCTGTATTATTTGGCCTGGCCCAGAAAAAGGGCTTTTATGAAAGCTGGAATGCAGGAGATATCACCCCGGAAAATACGATATTATTGAGCCAAATTCTGGAGGCCGAAGGGGGTCGTGCCTATGCGCAGTCGACAGCGGATCGATTGACGGACCTGGCGCTAACTGCCCTGAAAAACGCTGCACCTGAGGGCGAAGCTGGTGTAATATTAAATGAGTTGGCAAAAAAACTTCTAAAAAGACAGGACTAAAACTCAACCCGCGCACGGGATCACTGCAGGACATGATTGTTTTTCAGTCCCCAAACCCATCCAAACACCACAATTTTCAAGTACTTTCCATCTTCGCCCCTTCTGGTATAATTGCCCAAGTCTATTGAGGAAAATAGGTAATAACGAGTGATCTTATGGCTAATGACAATAAAAAGATCTGTCCCACCTGTGGTACCCGGGTCAAAGAAGATGCCGAACGCTGCCTGGTATGCGGAGGAAGTCTTTCAGGTACAAAGACCGACGCCCAGGTAGTCAGCGGCGGTCGCATGCCCGAAATTACTCTCGGATTGCCGGTCGCAATTGGGTTAGTGGTACTTTTCCTGGCCTTCGGTGCAGGTATGGTATACCTGGCTCTCTCCCAAACTGGAGCGATGGTGGATACAACTATCACACCAACGCTGACAGAAACCGTCACAGTGACACCTACCAGCACACCGGAACCCCCCACACAAACGCCATCACCGATGCCCAGCCCCACACCGCTAACCTATGTGGTCGCGGCTAGTGACACCTGCCTGGCAATCGCGGTCCGTTTTGAGGTCTCGATCAAATCAATCGTATTAATGAACAACATCCCGGCCTCCTGTGATACTCTATTCGAAGGCCAAGAGCTGAAAATACCCCACCCCACTCCGACAGCTACATCCTTCCCAACTGCCACATTAAGCGGCATCGAAGCCACTCAGGCAGCCTGCGACAAAGTCAGTTATGAGGTTGGCGAAGGGGATACGTTGAGCTCGATTTCCCTGAACTATAACGTGCCGGAGGACGCCATAAAATCCTATAACGGCATGGTCAGCAACACGGTATATGAGGGATTGACTCTGATCATCCCGCTCTGTGAGCGAGCCGCCACACCTGGCCCTTCCCCCACCCCAACACCCCCACCACCTTACCCGGCACCGAATTTGCTGCTGCCGGCAGACGGTGGAGGCTTCTCGTTGAGCGACAACCAGGTCACCCTGCAGTGGTCATCCGTGGGATTGATCAATACTAACGAAGCATACCGGATCACAGTGATGGATCTGACCGAAGGAACGGGCCGTAAATTAGTTGACTATGTCACTGATACCAAATTCATCGTCCCGGGATCCTTCCGGGCCAGTGATAACGCACCCCATATTTACCGCTGGACCATAAGTACCGTCCGTCAAGTAGATGTGGACGAGAATGGTAACTCGATCTGGGAGGATGCCGGCAGCGTTAGCGAAGCCCGGGTCTTCAGCTGGATTGGTGTGCCTGCCGCAGTATCCACACCCACGCCCTGATCCACGGCGCTTGAGATCATATAAGACCCGGACAGTTATTGGTTCCGGGTCTTTCATATTAACCAAGACTTGAGGACTGGGAGACCGGGTGACCAGGTGATATAGAGGTTTGGAGAAGGTCAACATCCTTACTACCGCTCCCTCTCAGCACCTCCCTGTCTCCAAGTTTCCTGGTCAATAGTTTCAGCGTCTTTTGATCCATCTAACACTATTCGACCGACAGGAAGGACAGCTTCGTTCCTGGTTGTTATGATATTTACCTTCCCATTTTTCGCCACATACCAAACATTCAAAACCGGCAGATTGATCCTCATCACCAGGACGGGGATTTCGGGGGCCTGGAACCTTTTTCTCCTTCAGCAGCTGGATCGTCATATTTATCTCTGCCGAGTTAACTTTTTGGCGCTTCGCTTCTGACTGTTCCATGATGTGCTGCCAGCGGTTGCCTTCCGCCGCTGAACACCATTCCAGTTGTAATCTCCCGGGATCCAAACCCAACTTTCCCATTCCATCCCACAAGCCATCCACGCGCCTGGTGGTGCTGCGGTTGGCATCGATGTAGTGGCAATCCACATAGTGACATCCAGATACAAGAACCACGGGCGCGCCTTTCCGGAATGCATACCACACAAAATCTGGGCTCACACGTCCGGAGCACATAGTTCGGATAATAGCAGCATGGGGTGGATAAACCATCCGCCCTACACCTGCTGTATCTGCGCCGGCATAGGAACACCAATTACAGGCAAAGGTGACAATCGTTTCAGCAGGATCATCTTCCAGCATGGCATCGATCTGGGCATAGATTGCCTGGTCTGAGAAATGCCTCATTTTTATGGCGTTGAATTTGCACTCAGCAGCGCAGGTTCCGCAACCCGTGCAAGCGGCAGTGATCACTTCTGCTGGTTGACCTTTGCTCCAGGCGATGGCACTGAAAGGACAGACCTTGGTGCAGACGCCACAGTTAGTACATAGATCTTCCTCCACCACCGCAGTAATGGCATCCACAGAAAATTTATCCTTATTAAGCAAGATCGAAGCCCGGGAAGCTGCAGCGCTGGCCTGAGTTACACTTTCCCGGACGTCTTTGGGACTTTCAGCGCTCCCCGCAATGAAAACACCTTTGGTGGGTGTGTCAACCGGACGCAGCTTGGGATGAGCCTCACGCAGGAAACCGCTGGGCGACTTGGATAAACTGACCATCTGGCGGATGGTTTCTGTGTTTTTGCCGGGAACAGCACCAACAGCCAGCACAAGCATATCAAAAACATGGGATTCCAGCCTGTTTGCAGAGGTGTTTTCCACCATCATATGCAGGTCTTTTGTCTCAGGATCCTCATATACTTCCCCGGGCAGTCCACGGATATACTTCACCCCGGAACTCCTGCTGCGCATTAACAATTCCTCAAAACCTTTGCCAAAAGCCCGCAGATCTGTATAAAAAACCGTTGATTCTACTTCCGCGTGGGAATCCTTTAAGTATTGTGTGGTTTTGATGGTATTCATACAGCAAATATTGGAACAATAGGGGTTTCCGCGCTCCGGGTCCTGAGTCCTGGAACCAACACACTGGATAAATCCGATCCGTTTGGGAAATTTCAGATCGCTAGGCCGGCCCAGATGACCTTCCAGCGGGCCACTGCTGCACAATCAATCTCTCGAATTCCAGGCTGGTTAGGACATTCGAATAGCGGGAATAACCATATTCATCAAGCGGGGTTGGATCGTAAATATCCATCCCGGTAGCGACGATCACCGCCCCCACTTCTACCTCGATGATCTTATCCCGCATGGCAAAATCTATGCATTCTTTCTCACAGGCCTCAATACACTTGCCGCAGGCAATCGGATTCTGACCCAGGCATTCATCGGCATTCACAACATAGGCTGAAGGCACAGCCTGGGGGAATGGCAAGAAGATCGCTTTCCGGCTTCCCAGTCCTACCTGATATTCATCCGGGATGACAATTGGGCAGACATCCACACAATCCCCACAGGAAGTACATTGGGTTTCGTCTACATAACGGGCTTTTTTACGAATCCGGACCTTAAAATTTCCCACATATCCTGAAATATCTTCCACTTCAGCGTAGGCCAGTAATTTGATTTTTGGATGTCGACCGACATCCATCATTTTGGGTCCGAGAATTCAAATACTACATTCTATATCAGGGTAGACCTTATCCAGCTGGGCCATGATCCCGCCAATCGACGGCTCTTTTTCAACCAGGTATACCTGATGGCCGGAATCTGCCAAATCCAGGGCAGCCTGGATGCCGGCCACACCACCCCCAATAACCAGGGCAGCATCGGTAACCGAGATCTGCTCTTCTTCCTGAGGAACCAGCCAGCGGGACCGGGCCACGGCTACCTTTACAATTCTTTTGGCCTTTTCCGTAGCAGTTTTCCCATTGCCAGCTGTTACCCAAGAGCAGTGTTCCCGGATGTTGGCCATCTCCAGCAAATAGGGATTCATTCCTGCGCCGGCAATACAGTTCCGGAAGATCACTTCATATGTCGTTGGAGAGCAGGACGCTACCACAACGCGATTTAAATTAAACTCCCTGATCGTTTTCTGGATCTCAACTTGTCCGGGGTCCGCACAGGTATATTTTGACCGGACAGCAGCCACCACACCGGGTAAAGCCGCTGCATATTCCCGAACTGATTCAGTATCCACGGTGCCTGCGATATTGGATCCGCAATCACAAACAAAAACCCCGATCCGTAAGTTATTATCGGTCAATTAGATCCTCCTCTATTTGATTTTGTCTATACTTCCACTTAACTTCATAACCTTTCAGCTATTAATGTTGTCAGATCCTGGATCTCTATCTGGATTTCCTGCCCTGAAACCGGGTCGCTCTGGGCACATTTGTAATGGATCTGGCATTTCACACAGGATGTGATCAATCTATCCGCCCCGGTCGATCGGGCTTGCTTCAATCGCTCTGATTGGATACTTTTATTCAATTGTCCACAATTGGTCCAGCAGCTTGTACCACAGCAGATGCTGGTCTTGGCATGATGGTTCATTTCCACCAGCTCATATCCAAGTTTTTTGATCAACTCGCGGGGCTCTTGATAAATACCCATAAACCTTCCCAGACGACAGGGGTCCTGGTAGGTGACAGCATGTTGACCGTCACTACATTCCGGGAAGAGTTTGGCTAACGTGCCACTTTCTGCCAGCAGTTCTGTCAGGTGCACCACTTCCAAACCGAGGTCGCCAATCTGCTCTGGATAAGTATATTTCAGGGTATAAGCGCATTCCGGGCAAGTTGTCACCAGCCGCTTAGCGCCAGTTTGTGAAATAGTTTCCAGGTTCAAGGCTGCCAACTTTCTGAAGGTTTCCATATCTCCCTGCCAATAGGGATCATGACCGCAGCAGCGCTCATTTTCCATAACCAGGGGCTCTATTCCCAGGTAATTGAGGATCTTTACCGCTGCTCTGGCGATCTCAACACCTTCAACATCCATCTTTCCAAACACAGTATCATAATAGGGTAAACAGCCCGGGAAATAGATCAGCTCTGATTCGGTAGAGATTCTTAGATCATCATCTATCCAGTCCAGGCGTTTTTGTTCCAGCTCTGGCTGGGTCATAATTCTCATCCAGCCCTGGATCATTCCTGAGTGGGTGCATTCACCAGTTTGACCTTCTTCCCTGGCCAATTGGCGCGCATCCTGAATGAACTCTGAAAACTCGAACTCCTGATGGGCAGATATCAGAACAACGCTGACAGGTTAAACAGGACCATAAGAGAGGGTCTTCCCGGACTTGCCCCTCACCGCTGTTGATGGCGCTCTCTACCAGCAGCCTCGGACTGGTATAACCATCTACAAGGTGAGTTGTGATTGGACAAACCGAACTGCATTTTCCGCAGTCAAGGCACAGCCAGGCTTGATTAGTTTGGACAATCTCAGCGAAAGTATTCACTATTTCTTCCCGTTTTCATGTATGTCTGCAACCAACTGTTCAATATTATTCTGCAAACTCATTCCATCACCTGCATTGACCAGATAATATTGGAGAAGATTTTCGTTGTAGCCTACTATTCGCAGCAGATCCCTGCTTTCCTCATATACCTCACGCGCCTCCTGGTTCCCATTTTGGTAGCGGCATTCACCTTCCGGGCAGCCTACCAGGCAGACACCCGCCGCTCCCCCCTCAAACGCTTTTAGAATGATGCCAGGTGTGATCCGTCCCAGACAGGAAAGACGAATCGGAATTAACGCAGGTGAATAAGTCAGATTATTTATCCCGATTGCCTCCAGGCTGGAGAAAGCGTGCCAATTGCAGGTAAACAGGATGATCTTTTCTTTTTGAGCGACTTTTTTCATTTCAATCCAATATCATTTCCAACATTAGATCCATCTCTGAACTCGTATGAGTACCTGGAATGATTGCTCCAGATGGGCAATGAGCTGTGCAGATACCGCAATCCTGGCATAAATACGGGTTGATTAAAGCATGGCTGCCCTTATCATCGGTGATGATCACAGGGATGCCAAATCCACACACATCCTGACATGTGCCGCAGGCACGGCAGCGCCGCCAGTCTACAACCGCAGAACGAGGGTGATCCTGGTTGAAATTTCGGCTAATCCAGGCCTGAATCCGCGCCGCTCCAGCTTTTCCGCTGATGATCGGGTCCAGATCCGGGGGACAGAGAGCCACTCCCAGTTCACGGACATCCATCTCCAATCGTTCTCGTGAAATTAGCTGGTTTTGATTATTCAACTTCAGGAACCCACTGATGTGGTCCAGTTCTGCCCCGCTTTCAGGAGCCACGATCAAACAATCTGCCTCGATCGCACCTTGATCTGCTTTCGTGTGGTACTTCCCACCAAATCTGACCACATTTTCGGAAAGGACTTCCACTGATTCAGCATCCAGTCCCAGTTCTGCCAGTGAATTGAGACAGGTCTCCACAGAAGATCCTCTTCCTACAACCAATACATTTTGAGGTTGAGTAAATCTTTCAGGAATAACGGTTGTGGTGATTGGTTTACTGGCAAGGGCTGCCCGGATCAGGTTCCTGGCTGCATCGGTTGCCTTCTTTTTACTCCGGCGATGAGGCCAGGCGCATTGTTCCCGAATATTCACAAATTCCAGATCCGTCATAGGCTCCAGGGATGAAAAAACTCCCAAGTTCTCTTTGCAGCGCAGGCGCTGATACGTACAGCTGTAACAGACCTGATCGAGTGAACAGCAGCTGCAGGCGGCCAGGATCAATTTACCCAGCTTGTGATCTTTGATAATCTTTTTCAGATCATCAGTCCCTTCAGCTGTACAGGAATAAGACAATTCAGCACTGTAATCAATTTCTGGCCATAATAAAACCTCGGCTTTCAGAGCTTTTGTATTCACAATATTGGAAATCTCACCCCCGCATTTACAGAGGACCAGGCCCGTTTTTACTCCATTTTTAGTAGGTGAGCTGAGCTTTCGGCTCCCACTCACCCGGGATAATTCCTGGTTCTTGATCACTTCAAAGGCTGCTGCGGATCCTGCCATAGGTTCCGGAGATGAATAATAAACCAGGCCCGGGAGATCCTGCTTGATCCGGAAGTCCTCCCCGGCAATAATCACTTGAGCGTTTAAGATGTCTGACCTAACATATTGATCATGAGTGATTGCACCGGGTTGGCACACTTCAACACAGGCCATACATTCACTGCATGGACCACAAACCAGACACCGGCCTGATTCAGATAAAACATCTTTTTCTCCCAAACCAAGATCCACTTCGCTAAAGTTGTTGAAGCGGTCCTCAACACGCAAACAGGAAATGGTTGACCTGGCCTGTTGGGCGCTTCTGCGGGCTTGCAGACGTGATTGCATCTCATTCTGGGAGAGTGTAATCTCCTGCCGAGTCCTATCAACATCTTCCCTTTGTTCTTTTATCAGGTACTTATGAATAGATTCGGCAGCCCTGTGCCCATCCCCAACGGCGTCTACAACAAAGAAAGTGGTTCCACGATGAACATCTCCTGCCGTGAAAACTCCCTCCATTGTTGTCATCAAGCTGCTGTCCGTCTTTAGACCTCTGTTTTCCTGAATGGAGATCTTGTCATCTGGCGGCAGAAAGGAAAAATCTGGTTTTTGACCAAGGGCCCAGATCACCAGATTCCCTTCAATCAGGTGTTCTGTATCCTCGACTGTTGTAAACTGCCGTTTTCCATCAATGATCTCACCAACTTCTGCTTCCAGGCATTCAACACCGGTAATTTTTCCACCCTTGATGATAATTCGCTGAAATACTTTCTCGCGAATGATCTCAATACCTTCTTCTTTGGCTTCCTTGATCTCATTGAACGATGCCCTCATTCCGCGGCAAACCACCTTAACATCTGCTGGGCCCAGACGAACAGCTACCCGGGCGGCATCCATGGCAACATCCCCACCTCCCAGGACAATCACTTTTTTGCCCTTGATGTTGATTTTTTCTCCCAGGCAGGCCTTTTTAAGGAATTCCAAACTAAGCCAATTATCAGGATGATCTGCCCCATCAATCGGAACCTTCAGGGCCAGATGCGCACCAGTGGCAACAAGAACGGCATCAAAACCATCCTTTAGAAGTCCAGGGATATCATCTACCCAGCTATTAAGGCGAAGGTCCACTCCTTCGGACAGGATTTGTTCAATTTCCCAATCCAGCTGAATATAAGGCAAACGATGGGGAGGTATACCTACCCTCATCATGCCGCCCGCGCTTGGATTATCATCAAATACCGTGGCAGCATGACCTATCCGGACCAGGTCCCGGGCAGCTGTCAACCCAGCGGGGCCAGCTCCAATTATCGCGACTTTTTTACCAGACGGGATAACATCTTTTTGCGCCGAGGAAGTAGGATCTAGTCCTTCTTCCCAGACCTCATCCGGGTGTGCAAAAGCCCAATCGGCCACAAAACGTTTTAGCGCCATCAAGTTGACAGGATCATCAAGCTGGCTGCGGTTACAGGCCTGTTCACAATAATGATTGCATACTCTGCCACACACAGAAGGGAATGGCAGAGCATCATATATCAAATGGTATGCTTCCTTATACCTTCCCTGGTTGATCAACGCCACATAGCCCTGAACATGGATACCGGCGGGGCAGGCATTTGAACAAGGAGAAATTCCGCTCTTTTCAATAACTGCACAACCTGGTTGACCTCCAAAATGGATCGCTTTTAGATCAGTACCAGGCACAGTGATCGGGCAGACCTCGACACAATCTCCACAGGCCGTGCACTTGGACAGATCGATATAACGGGGGTTCTGGATCAGATTGACTTGATATTGATCATCATTCTTGGTGATCTCCTGAACATCCGTATTGGTCCAGACCTTGATCCGGGGATGTTTCAAGATTTCCAGCAGCAGTGCATTCTCAAGATGGTTCGGCGCTGGTGTATACTGATCGCCGCCAATGAACGGGCTGGATTCAACCAGGTTTACATACAGGCCAACATCGGCAAGGTCCTGAGCGGCCTGCAGTCCTGCTTTTGTACAACCGATTACCAGCACCTGGTTTTCCATAAGACCTCTTCCTGGCTGACTAGCGGCCTACCTGAGCCAAACCTTGCTTGTATCCAGTCCTGAAAACCTTTAGGTTCAGATCTGCGGTTTTAGGGGGGACTGATTCTGTGATGGATTCCTCCATGGCCTTTTTATCTAAAATATCTTCCACAGCGGTCCAGAATCCTAACATGACCGTATTGGCGGCCCGATTGTTTCCGGCTTCCTCAGCGATCTTGGTAGCCGGGATCCCCAGGATCTTTATATCTGTGCGATGATCTAAAGGCAGCTTCACCAGCTCATTATCAATCAATAAAACGCCATCCGGCGCCAGGGAATCCACATATTTGTCATAGGCGCCCTGAGACATAATGATCATGCTGGTCGGTTGAGTCAAGTGAGGATGATGGATGGGTTTACTGGATAAAATCACCTGGGAGCCCGCCGCCCCTCCCCGGGCTTCTGGTCCATAACTCTGGGTGAAACAAGCTTCCAGATTATTAAAAACCGCTGCAGCCATGCCAATGATCTTTCCAGCGCTCATTATGCCCTGGCCTCCGAATCCACCTAATTGAATTTCAGTCCGGGGCACTTTTTTCTCCTTGATGGGAAGTGAGACTCTCTTATCCAGGGCAGCTTTTTCACGCTGCCAGAATTTTTCCGCGGTTTCCACTCGCTGATTCATGGCTTCCTCAAAATCAGGCCGGGATTCCAGCAGGAACTCACCTTCGATGATCTCCACTATTTCCCCGCGCTCATTTACTTTTACGTGAGCATCTTTGGGATGCAATCCATTTTCGGTTCTACCAACCTGCTGATAATGTTTCATCACTTCCAGTCCTCTCCGCCGCAGGTTCTCTGGATCCAGGCCTTTTCCTTCAGGATTCCAACGTGAATAGGCCGTGGAACAGGGTGCGATGATCTCCACAAAACTAAAACCTGTGTGAGTCAGGGCTTTGCGAAGGGTCCAGTCCAGCTGGCGGGCATGTAAAACTGTCCAGCGGGCCACATAGGAGGCTCCACTGGCTGCCGCTAAATATGGCAGGTTAAACGGGTATTCGTAGTTGCCATATTGGGATGTGACAGCTCTGGCTTCATGAGGAGTGGTTGGGCCAACCTGTCCGCCAGTCATGCCGTAGTTGAAATTATTGACACAAACAACAGTAATGCCCAGGTTTCGCCGGGCTGCATGGATGAAGTGATTGCCTCCGATACCGGCAATGTCGCCATCTCCTGATATAACGATAACTTTCAGTTCCGGGTTTGCGATCTTCAATCCAGTCGCAAATGGTATGGCTCTGCCATGGGTGGTATGAAAAGAGTCCAGACGTACATACCCAGCGATCCTTCCCGTACAGCCTATGCCTGAGACAACTGCAACTTTGTCTAAATCCCAGCCTTTCCTTTTCTCCAGCCACTTCAGAGAGCTGATAAAAGAGGTCAGAGCAGTTCCCAGTCCACAACCCTGGCACCAAATATGTGGAAGCCGTTCTCCGCGAAGCAGATCATCCATAGGATGCAGCCCGGTGATCCAATCCCCTTCCGGCGAAGCCTCATAAGTCATGATACGGGGTTTTGTTCTGCCACTTATCCTTTCTGCTGTCATAACTCATCCTCCCGGATGTCTTCCAATCCATCGTAAGGGCCAGTCAGGCTGCCTGTTTTACTCCAGCACCCTGATGAATGGCCTCCAGCACATCTCTGGGATCCAGGATGTCACCCCCGGGTTTATGAACGCCAATCACTCTTGCCTTTCCGGCAGCGCAGCGCTCCACCTCCCGGACTATCTGGCCCATATTGATCTCCGGAACAACAAAAGCCTGGACCTTTTCCGCCAGATCAGCAATGATATCCTCCGGGAACGGCCAAACCGTGATCAGACGCAGGTATCCTACTTTGATCCCCTCTTTCCTGGCTTGTTCTATCGGCCATAAGGATGTCCTGGCAGAAATCCCATATGAAACCACAACCACATCAGCACCGCGCAGGTTTTTCTTCTCCAGCTGGATGATGTCTTTTTTATTAGCAGTGATCTTCTCCATGATGCGGGAGACATTCCATTGATTTGCTTCAGGATTCATAGCAGGATAACCGCGTTCATCATGGGTCAAGCCAGTAACGTGGATCCGATAACCATCACCGGCCTTGGCCATTGGAGACACATAACCCGCTTCTCCCTTGGGACTTGAGCGGTAGATCCGGAAGCGATCTGGTTCCAGATCTCCCCGCAAAACCTGAGGGCGGTGCAGGATCTCGACCTCCTCTACAGGAGGGATGACCACTTTTTCAGTCATATGCCCAACTTCGGCATCGGTCATCACCAAAACAGGTGTGCGGTACTTCTCTGACAGGTTAAATGCCCTGATAGTCAGGTCAAAAAGCTCTTGAGGAGATCCAGGACAGAGGGCGATGATCTCATAATCTCCATGAGACCCCCAGCGGGCCTGCATCATGTCCTGCTGTCCGACCAAAGTTGGGAGTCCCGTTGAAGGACCTCCCCGCTGCACATTCACCAAAACGCAGGGGGTTTCCAGCATAATTCCCAGGCCCAGATTTTCCATCATCAATGAAAAACCCGGACCACTGGTAGCAGTCATAGACTTCACTCCAGCCCAGGAAGCTCCCAGAACAGCGTTCATTGATGCCAGTTCATCTTCCATTTGAACATATTTGCCATCTACCTGCGGCAGACGGACAGACATGCGTTCAGCGATCTCTGTTGCCGGTGTGATTGGATAACCGGCAAAAAAACGGCATCCGGCCAGAATAGCGCCTTCTGCACAGGCATGGTCACCCAGCATAAAGTGTTCCCCGGCAAGGTTGCCTTTTTGCTGTATCATTTTTTCACCTCATTGCGCTGAACAGGATGGATCTGGTCTGGTTTTTGTTTGCCGCCATCTTCTACATAAATCGCAAAATCTGGACAGAGCAGGGTACATAAACCGCAATTAACACAGACATTTTCTGAGACTACTTTAGGGGGATGATACCCTTTTATATTGGTGCGTTCTGATATGGCCAATGTTCCCTGGGGGCAAAACTCAATACAAAAACCGCAACCTTTACAGCGGTCATCGATTATATGTACGATACCGTGTGTAACCAGGATGCGGTCCTTATCCAGTGGCTGTCTCCAAAGAGGCATAGTTCCTCCAATTCAAGAACGGTCACCAACAATAAACCAATCGTTTTGTTAATAACTAGTACAAATCAATAAGCATTTTCCTTTAGATAACTCGATTTACCAATAAAGAACTATTATCTTAACTAATACATGATCTGGTTAATCTCATCCAGCGATTCCCGGCTGGGGCGGAGTTTGTCGTTTGGCAGTCTATTGAGAGCTATCTCAGGCAGATTATAGAGATCAAAAAGGGATTTCTGCTTGGGATTGATATAGATCAATCCCGTTATCAGCTCATTTTTACGATTAGCATCTTCCAGCATTTGCAGAGCCCTGGCCCGATCTGTTGGTTCATAATCCTGGGAAAGTTTTTTCAAAATGATATGAGTTCCATCGTAGAGAGGAACCTCCAGGGTTTCACCCTGGGCATATTGAACTTTGATAGCCCGGACGGGGGGAACAAATGACAATTCATGCAGGGCAACTTCATGCGATTTTCCCCAGGCATAAGAATGAAAAGAATCATCCTGATTGTTAAATGTCACACAGGGGCTGATAACGTCGATCACGGCAATACCTTTGTGATGTAAGCCAGCCATTATCAAAGCTTTCAACTGCTGGGGATCACCGGAAAATGTCCGGGCCACAAATGATGCCCGTCCAGCGATCGCCTCCCAGACAATATCCACTGGCACATAGCGGTTTTGGCCCTGTTTTTTCAATGCCAGACCTTGCTCCGCTGTTGCAGAGAACTGGCCCTTGGTCAAGCCATATACTCCATTATTGGCCACAATATATAACATGGGCAAGTTGCGGCGGGTGACATGTTTGAACTGTCCCATTCCAATGCTGGCGGTATCGCCATCACCGCTGACCCCTATCCCGATCAGGTTAATATCTGCAAATAAGGCCCCGGTTGCCAGGGAAGGCATCCGGCCATGTAAACCATTAAACCCAAAGGAGCGATCCATGAAATAAGTCGGGGCTTTACTGGAGCAGCCAATCCCGCTGACCTTGATCAAACTCTCCGGTGGTATATTAAGTTCATGGCAAGCGGCAATGATCTGCCCCACAATCGCGTTGTGGCCGCAGCCCAGGCACAAGGTGGAAGGCTTCCCTTTGTATGCTTCCTTAGTCAACCCGATATCGTTTTCTTTTCTTCCTTTCTCAGCCATTAAATATTCTCCTCTTTCAAAACTGATTCCCTGATCCATTCCGCATTTATTGACAAACCATCGATGATTGCCAGGGAAACCAGATCTTGAGATCTTTCCGGAATTTCCAGTGATAATATGCCGTGCATTTGTCCGTCCCTATTGTTCTCTACGACATACACTTTTTCATGAGATTTAATAAAGTCAAGCACTTTTTTTGAAGCCGGCAGGGCACGCAGGCGTAAATAATTCAACTTTATGCCGTCCGCTTTCAGATAATCCAAGGCCTCCTGCAAAGCAGCATCCGGGGACCCAAAAGCAATGATCCCGTTTTTGGCCCCTCTCATTTTTGTGATCACAGGCTCAGGCAGATCCTTTACAGAGGAATCGATCTTGTTCTTTATGCGATCCAGGTTAGTACGCCATTGTTCAGGATTTTCACTGTAATTTGCGTAATCATCATGGCCTGTTCCCCGGGCAAAATAGGCGCTCTGAGGATGGGTATTGCCGGGCACGGTCCGGTAGGGAATAAAATCGCCATCCAGATCCCGATATCGTCCCCAATCCTCTTTGATCTTCTCCAGGTCCTCTTCCCAGAGGATCTTTCCGCGTTCCATTGGGGTATCGGGGTAATCAAATGGCTCTGTCATCCATTGGTTCTTTCCCAGATCAAGATCCGAAAGCACAAAGACAGCGGTTTGATATTTTTCAGCCAGATCAAGCGCCTTCCAGCCAAATTCGAAACATTCTTTCACAGTACCCGGGATTAAAACGATATGTTCAGTATCACCCTGCCCCAGATAATAGGTAGTATTGATATCTCCTTGCGCTGTCCGGGTAGGTAGACCTGTGCTGGGGCCCACACGCTGGACGACCCAGATCACGATAGGGATTTCTGCAAAATATGCCAGGCCGGTATATTCCGCCATTAAGCTCAATCCGGGCCCGGAAGTGGCTGTCATCGCCCGTAAACCAGCCCATCCTGCTCCTACAACCATGCCTACGGCTGCCAGTTCGTCCTCAGCCTGGATGATGGCATAAGTATGTTTACCTGTTTCCGGGTCAACCCGAAGTTTCGGGGCATATTCAAGTATGGCCTCTGGCAAACTTGTTGCCGGTGTGATCGGATACCAGGAAACAAAATGCATGCCGCCATATATCGTTCCCAATCCTGCAGCTGTATTCCCATCCACCAGGATGGCATTGTCCGTCAAGTCCCGGGGCTCGATCTTATAAGGAATTTCCAGATCCAGATTCGTTTCAGCCCACTGATAAGCCAGATCGATCACTTTCATGTTAAATTCAACAGGGCTTTCCTTGCCCTTAAAATGGAATTCCAGGGCTGCCCTGACAGGTTCCAGATCAATTTCAATCAGGTTCGCCAGTACACCCACATAGATCATATTAGCCACTAACTTACGTAGATCCTTATGAGGTTTGGCTTCCCGCAGGATTTCCTTGATCGGCATGGGGACCAGGATCATGTCATCCCGTTCGATGGGATGCGTGATATCTTTATCGTAAAGAAAAAGACCTCCCGCAACCAGATCATCCTGATCAGCCGTGAAAGTTTTGGGATTCATGGCTATCACGATATCAGCTTCTTTTCTCCTGCCAGCATAACCAGATTGGCTGACCCGGATCTTATACCAGGTGGGTAATCCCTGGATATTCGAAGGAAAGATATTCTTACCTGAAACCGGGATGCCCATTTTGAATATCGACCTTAATATGGTCAAATTCGCTGTCTGGCTGCCAGAACCATTTTCTGTGCCGATGTTGATGGAAAATTCATTCACACCGCTCAAACGCCTTTGTACGGGTTTTTTTGTTTGGGTCTTGGCCATTCATACTCCTAAATAGTCTCTCTCACGAATAAATATATGTTAGGGAATTGAAGATCATCTCACGATACGATCCATTAATTCGAAATGTTCATGGAGAATTTCCAATCCCCGGGTTTTGTCTTTCTGGATAGCCATTTCAACCAATTCTTCATGATAGGTCCAGACCTGTTCCAGGTAATCCAGATCAGTATATACATTCAATCCAACGGCCTCATAAGCATCCCAGTATGCCTCCAGTAATCCAGATACAAAGATATTATTCAGTCTCTTATAGAAAGTCAGGTGGAGCTGGCGGTGTTCCTGATGAGGGATACGGGCTGGACGACCCTTGAGTTTTCCCCAGGCGTCTTTTACCAGCCGGCGAAGTTCCAGATGATCAGATTGCTCCAGCAGATCCATTGCCTGGGGAAAATAGGCATATTCTAAATGCCGTCTGAGATCCACAAAGTCCTCAAAATAACTCTGATCCTTCTGGATGGCATAACATAAAGAGGCATCTACCGCAGGTGTAAAGTCATAAGGCAGGGGGCGAATACCCCGGCGTGGTTTAACGTCTACCAGGCCCAGGATTTTGGCAGCTTCAAGCTGTTCTCTCAGGGTAGAAATGCTGATACCAATCTCCTGGCTGAGGTTCTTCAGCGCAGGTAGGGTTTCGTCACTGGAATCGGTCGTTTGGAGGAGATATTTGATAAATTCAGAGAGCTCCATAGCCACCTCTGACATGATTAATATGATAATTAGGATTAATCCTACTTAATTGTAGCAAAGCCAATGGGAAATATCAAGTAAGTGGATCATAAACTGGAAAAATGACACCTAATTATATGAATAACATCCTCATTAAAAGAGGGACTAGGTCGATTAAACAGACCTAGTCCCTTAACAAAAATCTCCCGGAGTTTATAAAACTCCGGGAGACTCACTCTCAATCCTTGAGGAATTCCCCCACTGCCCCAACCAGCAAAACAACCCCGGTTTTTAATGCTGCTTCGTCAAAATTAAAATCCGGTTGATGGTGTTTGGCATCCAACCCTTTTTTTGGATTGGCAGATCCTACAAAACAATAACATCCCGGCAGGTCCTGCATCAGAAACGCCATGTCCTCAGAAGCCATGGTTTGATAGTTGGCATCCAAATCCCCATCTGGAAAAAGAGAAATTGCTGTCCGGCGCATCACTTCAGCAACTTGCGGGTGATTGACCACCGCAGGAGAGATATCTGTGAAATTTATTTCAGCCCTGCATAAATGGGCTTTGGAGATACCTTCCACCACCTGTTGAAAGCGTTCCAGGATCAACGAACGGGTTTCCGCTGTAAAGCTCCTGATAGTGCCTTCCAGAGAAACACTTTCCGGGATCACATTATGAGCTTCCCCACCGTGGATCGAACAGACGGAGATTACAGCGCTGTCCAGGGGAGGTACTTCCCTGGATACCAGGGATTGCAGAGAATTGATTATCGCGGCTGAGGCAGTGATGGGGTCTGCAGCTTCATGTGGTTTTCCCCCATGCCCACCCTTGCCAGTGATTGTAATTTGGAAAGTATCTGAAGCGGACATCACTGGACCATCACTGATACCCAGCCAACCAAGTTCTTTTTCATTCCAGAGATGCAGACCTAAAACGATATCAGGCTTGGGATCCTTAAGCACGCCCTCTTTGATCATACCAAGGGCACCGCCCAAACCTTCCTCGGCGGGTTGAAAGACAAATTTGATCTGGCCTTTAATTTTTTGGCGGGTTTCAGACAGTAATTTTGCAGTCGTTAAGCCAATTGCCATATGCCCATCATGACCGCAGGCGTGCATCCTGCCATCGTTCTGGGAGGCATAATCGACTCCGGTTTTTTCAGTCACAGGTAAGGCATCCATATCAAAACGCAGCAGGATGGTTTTTCCCGGGGAGCCGCCTTTTAACATGGCAACGATACCTGTCCCGGCAATACCTGATTGAATCGAGAATCCATCCAATTTGGATAATTCTCTCAGAATGATCTCGGCTGTATGAAATTCCTGGAACCCCAGCTCGGGTTGGCGGTGAAATTCCCGCCTTAATGAGCTGGTATAGGGAAAGACCTGATCTGCTTGAGACAGGATCTTATTCATCGATGTTTTCGTTCTACCTCATCAGGATCAAAATCTTGAATGCCCGCCTCTCCCAAATCAACAGAGACTTTCTGACTGAGGGGATTCAAGCGGATGACTTTTCCTTCACCCTGCGGTGTTATGACTCGTTTGCCCTGTTTAGGCATGCCCTTTTTAGCTTCCTTGTACTGTTCATATTCATGCATCAGGCAGCATCTCAGCCGACCACACATACCGGTGATCTCCGTAGGGGCCAGGGAAATACCCTGCTCCTTTGCCATTTTGATCGAAATCGGGATAAATTCGGTCATGAACTCTGTGCAGCAGCGGACCTCTCGTCCACAAGCGCCCATACCGCCAATGATCTTGGCTGAATCCCGGGGTCCGATCCGCCTCATTTCCAAAGTAGCCTTGGGGGCTTCTTTTTTGAGTTTTTTAAGTAAATTTCCCAGGTCGGGATCCTCATTTCCTTCATAACAGTACAGGAAAACCAGATTATCACCTTCCAGGCTGAATTCAGCAGAGACAAACTTGACCTCTTCCAGACTTATTTCCTCACCAGCCAATTTTCGGCAGCTTTCCAGCACTTGCTGTTCCTTTTTCTCCCAGACCTGGCGCATAACCAGATCCCGGGAAGTGGCAGGTCTCAAAATCGGTTTCCATTTTTTGCCATTTTTCTTTCCCGGATCCAGAAAAGAGATTACCTCACCCAGCTGCTGACCGCGGCTGGTTTCTACAATCACATATTCGCCCTTTTTTATCTCAGGAAGGGCAGAAGCATCAAAATGATAAGTTTTTCCACCACCGTGGAAACGGATTCCAACAATAAGCGCCATCATGTGCCTATTTTACCGTATTAAACTTTAAATAGGCTGCGGGATAAAAAAAAGGATGCGGCATCCTTTGAGGATCCCGCATCCTGGTCTTGTTATTACTATGGTCTTTATTTACCCTTAACCGCCTGGATGCTGACCTGGGCGGCGATCTTTTCGGCGATCTCCACAAGTTTTTTGGCCACTGGAGAATCTGGATGTGAGAGGACCACAGGCATTCCCTGGTCTCCGCCCTTCCTGACCTGGGGATCAATGGGGATCGAACCAATAAAGGGCACGCCGGTCATCTTGGCCAGCTTCTCTCCGCCGCCAAAACCAAAGATATCCAGCCGTTCTCCATCCGGGGTCTCGAGGTAGCTCATATTCTCTACAACGCCAAAGATGGGAATTTTCAATTCCTGGAACATATTAATGCCTCGCAGAGCGTCATCCAGTGAGACCTGCTGCGGCATAGTGACGATCACACCACCTTGCAGATCCAGAGTCTGGCTTATACTGAGCTGCACATCTCCTGTTCCAGGTGGCAAATCGATAACCAGGTAATCGAGTTCTCCCCAATCCACATCGGAAATGAACTGCTTGATGGCGGAATGTAACATGGGACCACGCCAGATCAAGGCTTGCTCGGGTTTCACCATAAATCCGATCGAGATCACTTTGACGCCGTGTCCTTCTCCAGGAAGGATTTTATTCTCAGACGAGCCTCCCAGGCGTTCTACACCCATCATAGTTGGAATATTGGGACCATAAATATCCGCGTCCAGCAGCCCGACCTTGGCACCCTTTTGGGCTAGAATCACGGCCAGATTCACAGCAACTGTGCTTTTTCCCACACCACCCTTGCCGGAAGCAACTGCAATCACATTCTTAATATTGGATAGCTCGGGTTTTTTCTGACCAGCGGGGACCTTGGCTCCCATAATTATCTCAACTTCACTTACCCCATCCAGAGCCTCAACGGCAGCCCGGGCGCTGTTCTCGATCTCAGCCTTCAATGGGCAAGCCGGTGTAGTGAGATTTACAATAAAACTGACTTTGCCACCATCTACCTTAACATCATCGATCATTCCCAAACTTACAAGGTCTTTTCCTATTTCAGGATCTTTCACCTTGCCAAGAGCTGTTAAAACCATATCGCGTGATAGATCTTTTGCTGCCATAATATACCTTCCTGATACCTGATAGCTAATAATGCAGTCCTCATTTTAGCACGAATATATTCCATGAATCTCAATATTCTATTAAAAAGGAGAAATGTACTGGGTCATAACAAAAACTTAAAAAAAGCTGACAGACCGGACAAGATGCTATATAATGTAGTGAACCGTTTCCCGGTGAAATTGTATGACAAAACACGATCCCATCACTCCGGAACAGCGAGAAGTTGAGCTGGTTCCCCATAACCCAGAATGGACCCATCAGGCAGATGAGGAAGCGCTGCGCATCCTTGATGGTCTTTCCTTTCCAATTATCGGCATTTACCATATCGGCAGCACATCAGTTGCCGGGATCAAGGCCAAACCAATTCTGGATTTTGTAATAGAAGTGGAAAACCTGGAAGATGTCATCCAGGCAATACCGGAGTTTGAGGCGATTGGATATCAGAGTAAGGGGGAATATAGCATCCCGGGACGGCAGTTTTTCACCAAGGATACGGAGGGAGAACGCACCCATCATTTACATGTCTTCCAACAGGGCCACCCGGATATTGAAAGGCATATCGTTTTTCGGGACTATTTACGGGCCAACCCTGAAGCAGCCCGAGAGTACGAAAAACTCAAGGAAAAAATGGCCAAACGGTTCCCAAAACAAAGCGGCGACTATACAGCCGCTAAATCGGATTTCATCCTTTCGATGGATGAAGTAGCCCGCTACTGGCTGGAGCAAAATCGCTACAGCAGAAAATTGGATAATTCCCAGGATTGAAAGATTTCCCTTCCTCAATCCAGATCCATCAAATACCTAAAACTCATGGTTATACTCTCACCGGCTTTTAGAGACCGGATCGTTTCCATTCACGGCCAATCTGGTCAAGAATGGTTGGATAATATACCCACACTGCAAGCTGATCTGGTCGAGCGCTGGTCTTTAAGAGATATCCAACCCCTCCCTGACCTTTCCTATAATTACCTTGTTTTTGGAATCACCTCAGAAAACCTACCCGTGGTCTTAAAAATGGGAGTCCCCCACGCTGCATTGAATGCTGAAATCCAGTCCCTGCGGGAATTCGATGGGAAAGGTGCTGTCCGGCTGATTGATGCCGATGCTCATCAAGGTGCTCTGCTTCTGGAACGGATTATTCCTGGAGATGATCTGCGAAGCATGCCTGATGACCAGGCAGCTACCCGGATGGCTGCCGGTGTGATGAAAGAATTATGGAAAGCTGGACCCACTAGTGCCGTTTTTCCTGGTGCAGCAGACTGGTGTCAGGGATTCCAGCGGTATCTGGAAATCAACCAAGGGGATGGACCATTGCCATCTGAGCTGGTGCAACAGGCCAGCAAAATGGCAGATGACCTGCTAAACTCATCCCAAAACCAATTATTACTGCATGGCGATCTTCATCACAGGAATATCCTAAAAACTGCGGTTAATACCTGGATTGCCATCGATCCTCAAGGGGTTATCGGCGAACCAGCCTTTGAAGTTGGCGCCCTTCTACTTAACCCGGTCCCCGATCTGATCAATTGGCCCAACTTGAAAGAGATCCAGAAACAGAGGTTGATCATTCTGGAAGAAGAACTACATATAGATGGGGAACGATTGCTGGCGTGGAGTTTTGTGAGGGCAGTGCTTTCCGCGATCTGGTCTGTAGAAGATGGAGGCGCTTGGCATTATGGGATCCGGGTGGCTGAAGCCCTCAGGGCGTTAATTATAATCAAAACCTCCCAGGTATTGATTACCTCGGAGGTAGATTGATAATATTACCCGGCAGACCTCGGAGGTCAATTACTCCACTGTAACCGATTTTGCCAGGTTGCGCGGCTGATCAACGTCCAATCCGCGTTGGGCGGCAATGTGATAAGCCAGCAGCTGCAGGGGAATCACTGTTGTGACCGGGCTTAACATCCAGGGGGTTTCAGGCACAAATAACACCTGGTCTGCTTCATTCTGGATCTGCTCGTCTCCCTCGGTTGCTACTGCGATCACCCGCCCACCCCGGGCTTTGGCCTGCTCAATCTGACTTAACATCTTGTCATACCAGGGATCCTTCGGGGCAATCACCACCACAGGCAGATCAGCATCGATCAGAGCGATTGGACCATGTTTCATCTCTCCTGCGGGATAACCTTCGGCGTGGATATAGGAGATTTCCTTCAACTTCAAGGCTCCTTCATACGCAGTAGGCATATTCACACCCCGACCCAGATAGAGTGCATTATTAGCTTCCAGCAGGCTTTCAGCCACCTTTTTGACCTCTTCCTCTTTGTCCAGGCAGCGTCCCGCCAGATCTGGTACCAGACGCAGGTCATCTACCAGCTCCCTGCGTTTCTTTTCATCCAGGGTACCGCGCATTTCACCCAGCAAAATAGCCAGCATATAAAGATCAACCAGGGGTGCTGTATACGCTTTGGTTGAAGCCACTCCAATCTCAGGGCCCACCTGCATGGAGATAAATCCATCTGCAATGCGCATGGCCTGGGAACCGATGGCGTTGACAATTGACCACAGGATCGCACCTTTTCGCCGACCCTCTTCCATGGCTGCCAGTGTATCAGCTGTTTCACCAGATTGACTGATTGCCAATACTACAGTCCGGTCATCCACGATCGGATCCTGGTAGCGGAACTCCGATCCGATCTCCACTTCCACAGGAATGCGGGCAATGCGTTCGATCAGTACTTTGCCTACCATACCGGCATAGGATGCCGTTCCACAGGCGATAATGAAGATCTTGTTGATCTTCTTGACCAGTTCTGGAGTAAGGTTAAGGCTCGGCAGTTGAATGGATCCCGTTTCAAAATCCACCCGGCCGGCAATGGTATCTGTCAACGAGCGGACCTGCTCATGGATCTCTTTATGCATAAAGTGGCGGTACTCGCCTTTTTCCGCTGAAACCGGATCCCAGGGCACAGTATTGATTTCAGGAGTGATTTCAACTCCCTCAAGGGTCATAACTTTCACGCCCTGGCGAGTAACCACAGCCATCTGGTGGGATTCCAGGAAAATCATCTTCCGGGTATGCTCCAGGATAGCTGGCAAATCCGAGGCTATATACATCTCATCCTGGCCCAGACCCAGTACCACACCGCCGGCGTTTCCGATCCTGGCAGCAATGATCTTGTCGGGTTCGTCTTTACTCATCACAACAATACCGTGAGCACCTTTTAGATGATTAAGTGCCTTCTGAACCGCGCTGGTGAGATCTGAGCCCGATAAGTAGCGTTCGATAAGGTGTACGATCACTTCCGTGTCAGTTTCGGACTGGAATTCAACGCCTTCACTGATCAATTCATCCTTGAGAATAGAGAAGTTTTCAACGATCCCGTTATGAACAACAACCACATCACCGGTCATGCCCAGATGAGGATGAGCATTTCGGGTATTGGGTACGCCGTGGGTTGCCCAGCGAGTATGACCAATGCCCAGGTTGCCCTTTAAGGGTAAGTCCTGGACTAACTGTGTTAAATTCTCCAGTTTTCCAGCATCCCGTCGGACTTCTATGCCCCCATTTTCAAGGACCGCGATACCAGCAGAGTCATAACCACGGTATTCAAGCTTCTTCAACCCATTCATAATAATGGGTGTAGCATTTTTGGGCCCAATATATCCAACAATTCCACACATAGGTACTACCCTCCTGAAAGAGTTTAGCGAGTACAATCCAGCGTTCATGAAAGAATCCATGCCGCATAATTCAGACAAGTTACAATCGCTGATTGAAAATTTCTGTCACCTGGGATGATGTTGTCCCACCGGTCGCCCGGGTTTTTATCATCCTGTTTTGTTTGGAGGGAAATATCGGAGTGTGACAACTCCGGAGGGCTTCCGCTGATAGTTCGATTTTCCTGGTTTTTCTCAATCCCCCGACCAGTTAGCCTCCCGTAGGAGGAACCCTCATCCTCGTCAACTCAAAAACTGCTCTTGAGTCCATGCGCTAATTTCCCAGTTTATTTACTTTCCAGTCACCTCCTTGGGCTAAATTTACCGCGAAGGAAGCTGAATGGCATTCCCTCGCGGAAGTTATCTTACTAAAAAAACAATAAAACTGCAAGCTACGCTATTCCTACTCGACAGAAGCCTTGGTGATCACATCACCCTGGCGGATGGCATCAACCACATCCAGGCCTTGAGTCACTTTGCCGAAGACAGTATGTTTGCCGTCGAGGTGCGGTTGGGGCAAATGGGTGATGAAAAACTGGGAGCCATTGGTATTGGGTCCGGCATTGGCCATTGAGATCACTTTGGACTCGTGTCTGAGGGGATTTCCAACCAATTCATCTTCAAATTTATACCCTGGTCCTCCCATTCCTGTGCCGGCAGGATCTCCGCCCTGGATCATGAAGTTATCGATAACTCGGTGGAAGGTCACACCGTCATAAAAGGATTCATTAATCAAAAAAACGAAGTTATTCACAGTTTTTGGAGCGTGCTCAGGATAGAGCTCAAGCCCAATATCACCCCGGTTTGTTTCCAGTTTGACACGATAAACCAAACCTGGATCAATAGTCAGATCTGGAGGTGTTTCCCATTGTTTTGCCATATCTCCTCACTTTAAATTAATTCCAACAAGGTCTGGCTATTATATCATTTATGATAATCGCCCGGGACTTTGCAAAGCTCCGGAAGGTTTAATGATGTAGGCGCCAGCTTTCTGCGAAAACTGGCGCCAGGAGCAGATCAGATAGTCTCACAAGGAGACAACGATCTCAGTGGGATCCCTGGCGTGGTTCAAATCCTCCAGGGACGAAGATAAGGATATTTCAGGTTAAAGGATCCCGGATGGGATCTTCCAGAGGCAGGTCCGATTCAGGAGTGGGCCTTACACCGCCTGGACGTTCGGCATCAGGCCGATCCGGTCGGGGGTTCCCAGCGACGATCACGCGGGCGATGATCTGGCCATCTTCATTGATATAACCAGCGAACCCAGCCCGCATTCCCTTTTCCAGATCATCAAAACTATCCACCTGTCCGCGGTAAGTTGTCCTGCCATCCACATAAACAGTCAGTACTGAACCGTCAGATTTTTCCAGTTGGAATTTTCCAGCTCCGGGGCTGATCGTTTTGATAGTTCCCTGAGCTTTAACTATCTCTGGACGTTCATCCTGGGGATATCCAGCCGCAACAACACGGGCGATGAGCTTTCCATCCGGATCCTCATATCCACCTACACCGGCCCGCATACCTTCCTCAAGGTCTCTAATACCTTCGACCTGACCTTTATAGGTGGTATTTTCATTCACAAAGAAGGTCAAAATTCTTCCATCACTTTTTTCCAGGCGGAATTTTCCTGAGGCTGGGTCCACCCCAACAATAATACCCTCAGCACGCACTGTTTCAGGCCGAATACCTGCGATAACCAGGACAGCAGTTAATTTGCCATCTTCACCTTCCTTGGCTGCCACTCCAGCCTGCCAGCCAACCTGCAATTCCCCCAGACCGGAAAGCTGACCCTGGTAGCGGGTCTTTTCATCCACAAAGAATCGCATCCGTGAGCCATCTGCTGTGACGATCTCAAACTTGCCCAGGTTTACATCCACCGCAGTGACTTCACCTTTGGCTTTGATCAATTCCGGCGCATTCCCTGCAATCACTCCAACAGCGACCAATTTGCCTTCGCTGTGTTCTGTGTACGCAACCCCTGCGCTCATACCTTCTTCAAGATCATCCAGGCTCGAGACTTGACCGCCATAACGGGTATTTTCATCTGCGAAGAACCTCATCACACTGCCGTCTGGAGTCTGAATGGAGAATTTCCCAGCCGACAAATTGACATCAGTCACCTTGCCCCGAGCCTGAAGAATATCCGACCTATCTCCCGCAATTACCAGGACAGCCCACAATTTGCCATCCAGCATCTTCCCGGGCGGTGACTCCTGCTTTCCAACCAACCTGCATCTCGTCCAGGCTGTCCAGTCCGCGGAAAGTGGTATCTTCATTTACAAAAAAGGTCAAAACCGTGCCGTCGTTCTTCTCGATCCTGAACTTTCCAGCAGCTGGATCCACAGCTATCACTTCACCACGGGCTTTGAGCAATTCAGGGTGATCACCTTCCGCTGCCATGACTGTTCCACTAAAACTCACCGTTATTAATACTGCAGCGATCAGGGATAAAATCATTTTCTTGAACATTTTTCCTCCAATATATATGATTATTCTTGAACTTCACCCTAAGTTTAGAGTATGGCTGTAAAAGGGCTTCAACCGCGATGTAAAAAACTTGTAAAATCTTAATGATTTTTTAATAATCAAGGGGATGAGACGTCTTTTGCAGTATTTGTTTGCTGCTCATTAATAACTGTCATTCTGACATCGAGGGAACCGAGATGGGAGAATCCACCTGACGATGAAAGTTCTGTCACCATTGACCAGATCATTGAGCTATTAGAATGTGAATTGATAATGGATCCTTCGCTAGCGCTCAGGATGACAATAGTATTCATGCCCAATCTCCCGTCCGCGGGCATATATTAAAAAAAGTCGTTCCTGTGACGGAACGACTTTTTAATAAATATTAGGGGTTGCTACGAAATTATATCTGCCGGTTCTAAAAAACGATCTCTTCTTTACCGGTTAGTTTTTCCTGGACCAGTTTAGCTACAGTATCCAGATGGCCTTTCTTATGCACGAAATCAAGGTCATCGGAGCGGATCTTCAAAACCGGACAGAGGTTAAAGGTTCTCATCCAATCGTCGTAAAAGGAATCCAGCAAGGTAAGGTACTCCAGACTGATGCCTGATTCGATCTTCCTGCCCCTTTCCTCAATGCGTTTTAGCAGGATTTCCGGGGGAGCGATCAGATAAATTAACAGGTCAGGCTCAGGAAGTTGGTCTGCGATCAACTGGAATACGCGCTGGTAGGAGCGAAAATCCCGCTCTGTGAGGCTGCCCTGCTGATAAAGTGCCCGGGCGAAGATCTTAACATCCTCATAAATACTGCGGTCAGCAATGGCAGAGTTGGGATCTTTCACCAGTTCCAAATGCTGCTGGGCCCTGTGACCCAGGAAATAGACCTGAAGGTGAAACGACCAGGCGTTCATATCGTTGTAAAAATCGCCCAGGTAGGGGTTGTCGATCACTGATTCAAAGGCGGTCCGCCATCCTAATCTTTCTCCCAACCTTTCAGCGAGAGATGTTTTCCCCGTACCTATATTGCCTGCCACAAGCACTAATTTTCCAGCCATGACGCCCCTCCTGATCTCATAGAACCAATTATACCGTTTGATAACCAACCAGCTAAAATCAGATTTTTTCTACTGCCACCGCACACACCTTATAATCAGGTATCTTGGCCTGGGGATCCCGGGCATCGATGGTGAGGATATTTGCAGCCGCTTCAATAAAATGGAACGGCAAAAATACCATGCCCTGCCGCGACCGCCGCGTAACTGACACTTTTACTTCAATCTCACCTCTCCTGGATCGAACTTTTACCCAATCCCCAGAAGAAACATCGATTTTGTCTGCATCATCCGGATGGATCTCCACCAGGGCTTCCGGGTAAATATCATCCAACTTGGAGCGCCGGGTCATAGTGCCGCCGTGCCAATGATATAAAACCCGTCCGGTGGAAAAGATATATGGATACTGCTTGTCAGGCAGCTCAGCCGAAGGCCGGTACGTCAGCGGAGTAAGTTTTCCCTTTCCTCGCGGGAAAGTTTCAGTGAAAAGAAAAGGCGTTCCAGGATGATCCGGCGTTGGGCAAGGCCAATGAACGCCATCTTCCTTCTTGACCCGTTCATGAGTGATACCCTGAAATGGGGGGGTCAGTTCAGCCATCTCATCCCAGATCTGAGCCGGATCCTTGAACGCAAAACCGACACTGTGATCCCGGCCTAATTTTTCTTCAACCCGCAGAGCCAGGTCCTGGATAATTTCCCAATCCGGGCGGGCTTCTCCCGGTGGTCGGATCGCAGGTCGGACCAGCTGAACACGCCTGTCGCTGTTGGTGAAAGTGCCGTCTTTTTCCGCAAAACTCACTGCCGGCAGGATCACATCGGCATATTCACCGGTTTCATTCATAAAAATATCCTGGTAGAGCACAAAGTCCAGTCCCTCCATTACATGGCGGGCATGCAGCAGGTCCGGCTCGCTCATCATGGGATTTTCACCCATGATATAGTAACCCTTAATAACCCCTATTTCCGCGGCATCCACCATTTCCATGGTGGTTAAACCTGGCTCGGGATTCAAGTCAACACCCCAGAACTTTTCAAATTTCTGGCGGATTTCAGGGTCAGAAACCGGTTGGTACCCGGATAGACATTGGGCAGACCACCTGAATCCGAACAGCCCTGAACGTTGTTTTGCCCCCGCAGCGGATTCAGTCCTGTGCCCTCGCGGCCGATGTTGCCGGTCAGCAGAGCCAGGTTGGCGAGGGAGATCGCATTATCTGTGCCATGGACACTCTGACTGATGCCCATTCCCCAATAGATAGCAGCCCGACCAGCCTTGCCATACAAACGAGCTGCCTGGCGGATCAAATCCGCTGGAACCCCGCAGACCTCTTCAGCGTATTCAGGCGTGAAGGGTTCGAGGGAAGGTAAATATTCATCCAGCCCTTCCACCCGGGTATCGAGAAAGTCCTGGTTTACCAGTCCCTCCTTAACGATTACATGAGCCAGAGCCTGGAACAGAACGACATCCGTTCCTGCCTTATGCTGCAGGTAATATTCCGCAAACTGGGACATTTCTATTTGACGGGGATCGATCACGATCAGTTTAGCGCCATTTTTTACCACCGCTTCGCGCATGAAAGTGGAAATAACGGGGTGTGTTTCAGTGGTGTTTGAACCTGTTACCAGCAGCACCTCGAGGTCTTTCATCTCGGCAATGGAATTGGACATGGCTGACGAACCCAGGGTGATCTGCAATCCTGCCACAGAGGCAGCATGGCATAAACGGGAGCAGTGGTCCACATTATTGGTGCCAAAGACACCCCGAATGAATTTCTGGAACAGGTAATTATCCTCATTGGTGGCCTTCGCTGAACAAAATGTTCCTAATGCATCACCACCATTCTCTCTGACAATGGCTGCCAGACTTTCCGCTGCCAGATCGAGGGCTTCGTCCCAACTTGCCCGTCTGAAACCCGCCAGATCCACAGGTTTTCGGGGCTTGGACCCCAGGTCTTTGCGAATCATCGGATAAGTTAGTCGGGATGGGTGAGAAACGTAGTCCAATCCATAACGCCCTTTGGTACACAGCCTGCCAAAGTTCGGGGCAACATCAAAAGGAGCATCTACCCGGGTAATATGGTTTTCCTTGATCTGCATATCCACCTGGCAGCCCACCCCACAGTAAGGGCAGGTACTGCGAACTTGTTTTGTTGTGTCATTCATGCAGACCTCCCTTTATCCCGGCGTTCTTTTCGGCGTTGGGCCCTGATCTCATTATGCTGGAGACCCTTTTCCAGCAGATATTCAGTTTTTCCCTGCAGGGCGTTCGTGGGACAGACACCCACGCAGTTGCCGCAGAAAACGCAGGTGGATTCCGGGAGGGGAATATCAAAAAAGGTTGTGATCCGGCTATCGTGGCCCCGGCCCCCAAGTGCCAGGGCGTAGGTATACTGCATATCATCCGCGCAGGCCTGAACACAGCGCCAGCATAATATACATTGGGAATAATCCCGCACATAAAAGGGATTGTCATCCAGGAGTTCCCTTTCCCTCTTCTTCGCGCCAGGAAATCGTTCCGGATCTACCTCATACTGTTCCATCTGAGCTTGCAGGGCAGGCGAATTCGAGAGATCGACACTGGCGTTGAGCATTTCCAGGATCGTGCGCCGGGTCCTGACCACTCGTTCACTTTCCGTGAGCACAACCATTCCTTGCTCTGCAGGAGTGATACAGGATGGCGCCAGGCGGCCCCAACCCTCAACTTCCACCACACATTGGCGGCAGATCCCCTCAGAAGTTGTGGCTTCATGCAGGCAAATCACAGGGATATTGATATCCAGGCTTTTGGCAGCCTGCAGCAAGGTGGTGCCTTCCGGCACCTGGCATTCTTTACCATCAATAGTCAGCCGAATAGTATTATCCTTAACCATGGCTGACCTCCTCAATTCCGAAATATTCAGGGCAGATCTTAATCGCACTCAAAACAGCCGAACCGGCAGATTGTCCCAGGCCGCAAAGTGAACTATCAGTCATGGTAAAGATCACATCCTCCAGACGCTGGATATCTCCCGCCAAAGCCTGGCCGCGCAAATTCCTATCCAGGATCTCTGCCTGGCGCTGGGTGCCCAGCTGGCAGGGATAACATTTTCCGCAGCTCTCATCGGCAAAGAAATGCCCCAGGCCATGGAGCACAAATTTCATATCTACATCCTCGTCAAATACAACTACTGCGCCAGAACCCAGGGATAGGCCGGCCTCCCGGGTTCCCTGAGCGGTGAGCAATACATCCAATTGGTCAGGAGCGACAAATTTTCCAGCCGCACCGCCCAGCAGTACCGCTCTGAGCTCTTTTCCATCCCTGATACCACCGGCCTTCTCATAGATCAGGTCCTTAAGGGTGATCGGTTGGGAGATCTCATAGATTCCGGGTTTGCTGATGTCTCCCGAAATGCTGAACAAACGCGGACCAGTCGAATCAGGCGCACCTAACTTTTGATACTCTTCAGGGCCAATGTTAAAAATCAATGCTACATTAGCCAGGGTTTCCACATTATTGATCACTGTCGGTTGGTTGAATAAACCATGAGTGGTCGGAAAAGGAGGTTTGACCCTGGGAAATCCGCGCTTGCCTTCAATGGATTCAAAAAGGGCCGTTTCTTCTCCGCAGATATAGGCCCCTGCCCCGCTGCGCAGCTCAATTTCAAAATCAAAACCAGATCCCAGGATATCTTTCCCAAGAAAGCCTTCTCTGGCAGCGATCTCCAATGCCTGATGGATCACCAGATGGGAATGAGTATATTCACCCCGGATATAGAGGTAGCCCTTCCCGGCTCCTACCGCATAAGCTGCGATGATCATGCCTTCAATAATAGTAAATGGATCCCCTTCGATCAAAGCCCTGTCCTTAAAAGTGCCTGGCTCAGACTCATCTTCATTACATACCAGATATTTTGGAAAACGATCCACTTCAGCACAGCTTTTCCATTTTAGACCAGTGGGAAATCCTGCCCCTCCCCTGCCAGTTAGACCTGACGAAGACACCATTTCGATCACTTCTTCAGGAAGCAGGGAGAGGACCTTTTTCAGGCCTTTGAATCCCCCCATTTCCTGGAACTGCTTTGTATCCAGGGGATCGATCTGGCCAGTCCGGGCCATCAGGTGGAGAGGGTCGCCATATATCTGGCTGCGAGGGTGGCCTTCCGGGTGGAAGATCTTTTCCAGGGTCGCCTCCCCCACCATCTCAGTACCCACCAGCACGCCGGGAGCATGGTCACATAATCCCAGGCACTCGACTTCTTCAACAATGTACCGTCCATCTCTGGTGGCTTCCCCGATATCCACGCCCAGATGCTGGCAAACCTGGGAAACAAGTTCTCCACTTCCCTGGGAAGCGCAGGAAGGAGTAGTGCAAATACGGATCGAGGTTTCCGCCCTGGGCTGACTGGATAACATGGAATAAAACTCGATCACACCAAAGATATCCGCCAGAGGCACTTTCAAGACATTGCCTATCAGCTCCGCAGACGCGGGTGGAATGAAATCATGGATCTTCTGGGTTTCCAACAGGGCCGGCAGCAGCATTTCCCTGCCCCGGTGTCCGTTCTGATCCAGAAACTGTTGTAGCTGAGAAGAAACAGGAGGGTCACTATTCATGAATACTCCTTAAACTGCAAAAAGGGATACCAGTAAAATTATGGCCTGTCTAATCAGGAGCGGCCGCATGTTACAGATTATATCAAGAGTGGAAACTTTTTGCGGAATTGTCATCCTGAGCGTCAGTGAAGGATCCACCAAGAGATCGAAATCTTGAGGAAATAAACTATTCCAAGACTTAAATTCTGGGAAATGGATGTGAGTTTGGATCCTTCCCCATCACTTCGTTCCGGGTCAGGATGACAAACACCAGAACGCTTTAAACAAAAAAGGCTGCTTATTCAGCAGCCTTTCGTTCTGTTATAGGGCCTGTTCTATTTAGCTTTCAAACTCTGAAAGTATATCCTCGAGTTCGGAATTGCCATTATCATCCATAGCTCTGCGCATGGCCGCTTCGAAGGCAGTGGGAGTGACTACTTTCTTCACATCCTCTTCCTCTTCGACGACATACTCATTCACAGGCGCATCCTCGAGGGCTTTCATGCTCAGTTTGATCTGTTTCTTGCGGCGGTTGACCTTCAAGACTTTCACAGAAACTTCCTGACCTTTTTGGACAATATCAGTCGGAGTGCGCACGTAACCGTGAGCCATCTCGCTGATATGCACCAATCCAGGGCGTTCTGCTTCGATATCGACAAATACACCGTATTTTTCGATCCGGGTCACTACACCGGTCAATTCCATGTCAGGTTTGATCTCCCGCCAATCCATACCCAGCGGTTCCAGCATGGTAAGTTCGATCTTTTTTGTTTCTGGATCAACGCGCTGAATCCAGACCTCTACCTCCTGGCCTTCCTTTAATACGTCTCCAACTCTTGATACAGACTCTTTTGAGATTTTCGAAATGTGGATCACACCAGGAAAACCGACACCCACGTCAACAATCGCACCTGCCAGGGAAGTTTTCAAAACCTTTCCCGCAACCTTCATTTTAGGTTCTAAGTCCTCAATTGTTTCAGGCGTCATCAATTCTTCGTTCGCCATAAAACACTCTCCAAATACAGTTCAATTTTCACAAGCGTCAATTATACCGTTGCCATGGGTGATTGTCAAAGCACATCCGTGACCAATTCGTAATTAATAAGAAATCAGTCCTTGTAATACAGCTATCAGCTTTTGGACCCAGCCCTTGTCTTTCTCGCTGAACGGAAGCCAAATCGCAGACTCGCCAAAACGGACTTTCATATCAAATTCCCAGGGCTGTGGCAGGGCTTTGCCCTCCGGATACCCGAGGGTGATTTTGCCGTACTGGGTAAAAATGCTTTCCAGTCCCGCTTTTTCTGCCATCATCTTCAGTTCCAGCTGGGTCAGCAGGTTCTCTACTGTCTCTGGCAGGGAGCCGAACCGGTCCTCAAACTCAGCCCGAAGGTCATTGATCTCTGAAGAAGTCATAATATCTGCTGCCCGGCGGTAGAGTGCCAGGCGAACTGACCGGTCTTCGATGTAATCTTCAGGGATACCTACGGGGAGAGGCAGATCGATCTTCACCAGGGGGCGCAGGATCTGGCTTGGCAGCACTTCTACTCCGGTTGGACCCCCATCATCCTTTTTTATGCGGTTAACAGCATCTGCCAGCAGGCGTGTATAAAGGTGAAAACCTACTGAGGCAATATAACCGGACTGCTTGGTGCCCAGGATATCACCCGATCCACGGATCTCTAAATCCCGCATGGCAATATTGTAGCCCGCGCCCAGGTCAGTATGTTCAGCAATGGTTTCGAGACGCAGACGGCCTTCCTGGGTCGGGGATCCCTGGCGCGCTTTAAAGAAGTAGGCGTAAGCCCGCTGGGCTCCGCGGCCCACCCTTCCCCTCAATTGATAGAGTTGAGCCAAACCAAAACGGTCAGCCCGATCCACTATCAATGTGTTGGCATTAGGGATATCCAATCCGGACTCGATAATCGAGGTTGATAATAAAACATCAATCTCTCCCCGCGTGAATTCGCGCATACGTTCAGCCAGTGTGTTTTCCGCCATTTGTCCATGAGCGATGCCGATCCTGGCTTCCGGGACCAGGTTGGCCAGGTGAGATTTCATAGCCTGGATGGTTTTAACGCGGTTATGCACAAAAAAGACCTGGCCTCCCCGTTCCAGTTCACGCCAGATAGCTCTCTGGATCAAACCCGGGTCATATCCGCTGACATGGGTGACTACCGGCAGGCGCTCTTCCGGGGGTGTATTGATGCGAGAGATATCACGCACGCCGGTGAGGGCCATATACATGGTGCGGGGAATAGGCGTTGCTGTCAGAGTGAGAACATCAATATGGGCCCGTTTGGACTTGATCATTTCCTTATGAGATACGCCAAAACGCTGTTCCTCATCAACTATCATCAAACCCAGGTCTTTAAAAATCACATCCCTGGAAAGCAGGCGGTGGGTACCTATCACAATATCAACCGAGCCCTTAATTAACCCTGACAGGATGGCAGACTGCTGGCGAGGGGTGCGGAAGCGGGATAACATGCGCACTTCTACCGGGAATCCGCCCATACGCTGCAGGAATGTATCAAAGTGCTGCTGGGCCAGGACCGTAGTTGGTACCAGGACAGCCACCTGTTTTCCATCCATGACTGCCTTAAATGCAGCCCGGACTGCGATCTCGGTTTTTCCATACCCCACATCGCCGCAGATCAGCCGGTCCATCGGTTTGGCTTTTTCCATATCCTCTTTCACCTGCGAGAGGACCTGGAGCTGATCATCGGTCTCAATATATGGAAAGCTGGCTTCCAGTTCTTGCTGCCAGGCATTATCAGGCTTAAATGCATGCCCTACAACTGTGCGGCGCCGGGCATAAAGATCCAATAGATCCTGAGCGACCTGGACCACTTCTTGTTTGACACGGGATTTTGCCGATTGCCACCGTTCTCCCCCCAGGCGTGTGATGGTCGGATCATGATGATCGGGGCCCACATAACGTGACAGCCGGTCCGCCTGGACAGCGGGAACATATAAATAATCTCCATCAGCGTATTCCACTGCCAGGTATTCACCAAACGTACCGTCCAGCTCCCTGAAAACCAGTCCCAGGTAGCGGCCAATACCATGATCGATATGCACCACCCAATCATTTTCCTGGAAATCAACATAATTGATCTCTGGAGCTAAAACCCGCAAGGCAGGCCTGCGGCGGGGTTGGATCCTACGCCAACCAAAGATCTCACCATCACAGAAGAGATGGATAGTTTGACCTTTTTCCGGTTTGAATATCCATCCGCTATCAAGGCTTCCTTTAATAAAGGTAGGGGATGCTTCCAGCTGCGTGCGTTCTTTCCAGACTTCCTCCAGGCGGGCAGATTGGCGCGAGACGATCACTGCCCCCTGGCCAGCGCCGATCAGTTCGGCCACATGGCTGGTGAAGGATTTCAATTCGCCTCCAAAACGCTGATTAGAAGTGAACTGGGTGTTTATTCCAGATTCAGATCCTTCTCCGGCTGGGCCCAAGGCGATCGGTTTAAATTTCTCCCAGGCTTCCTGGAGCTCCTTCCAGGGCAGATATGGCAGCGGGAAATCTTTTTTGATCAGGCCGTCATTCTGATAGCCTTTCCTTAATGATCCCGCCTGGGCATCGATCTCAAGAACAGCCTCCCGAACAGCGACTCCATCATCCAGAAAAATCATTGTGTCGTCCGGGAGATAATTCAATAACGTGGCAGTTTCATCGTGCAAGGAGGCCAAATGGTATTCAGTAAAAACCTTTCCGTCCTGATCTCCCAGGGGATCCTCGGGCAGAAGGAATTCCCGGGCTGGCGTAACGCGGATGGAATCTACTTTCTGGATCGTGCGCTGATTATGAGGATCAAACCGCCTGGTCATTTCAACTTCATCACCAAAGAATTCCAGCCGGGCCGGGAAACGGTCTCCCGGAGGCCAAATATCCAGGATACCTCCCCGACGAGCAAACTGGCCGGGAGCAGTAACAATCGGAACCGGATCATATCCAGATCTGACCCACTCAGCAACCAGGGAATGAAGTTTAAAAGAACTTCCTGTTCTGATCGTCCGGGATGCTTTCAGATAGGAACGGCGCGGCAGGGTGCGGGTCATCACAGCCCGGACCGGCGCGATGATCAGTGGGTTATTTTTTGCTGCTCCACTTCCTGGCAGCATTTTTTCCGACAAGTCCGAGAGCATGGCCAACCGATCCCGGCGGGTCTTTCTGCTCCAGGCAACTTTTTCATAATAGAGGGGGTCTGGTTCAGGAAAAAGAGTCAAACTCTGTTCCTGGTGCCAGAAGTCCCATTCATCTTCCAGGATCAATGCCCGGTCTGTTTTATCGCTGATCAGCAAAAGGGGACGATCCAGGACAGTCTGAACGGCAGCCAGAAAAGGTAAACGAGGGGATCGGGCAAATCCCAGCTGATCCGGAGCGCTGCCGGAGCGAATTTCGTCAGCCAGCTTCTGAAAGGCGGATTGATTGGAAAGAATTTCCAAGATAGTCTGCTGCATGAGTTCTCTTACTTGGGCTGCTGATTAAAGCGTGTCATTGCCGCGTTTAAACCGAATTCAATAACGTGCTGGGCGGCCAGAACCGCCTGACCGAGCACAAATGGGAGATTTTCTTTCTCATCCCGGGAAAAATCCTGCAGGACATAATCACTGACCGGTGTGCGGCCGGGCGGGCGGCCGATTCCAATTCGAAGGCGGGGAAATTGCTTGGTTCCCAATTGTTGAATAATTGAACCCACGCCTTTCTGGCCGGCATCCCCACCGTCCGGTTTCAAGCGCAAAGCCTCGAAGGGCAGGTCCACATCATCATACACCACCAGCATATTTTCAAGCGGCAGTTTATAAAAACGCAGGAAAGATGAGACGGCCTGTCCGGATAGGTTCATGAAAGTCTGGGGTTTGATGAGGATCAAACGTTCCCCTTTCCAGCGTACTGCGGTTACCAAAGCGTTCATCTTCACTTTGGTGAAAGAGGTTCCCAGCTCTTCAGCAAGCTGATCCAGCACCATAAAACCAACGTTATGGCGGCTTGATCGATATTCACGGCCGGGATTTCCCAGGCCAACGATTAGATAAGGTTTGGATCTTTTAAACATTTTATTTAGCGGCGATCTCTATTTTTTATCTGCCAGTAAATACCACCGACTATAAATAATACCACGACCGCTATTCCGCTGATCTGCAAGACCTGATAGAGATCACTCGAGCGTACTTCTGCCGGGTTAGGAGGCAGCGGGGTGCTCGTGTTTTCCGGTATAGGTTCGATCGTGGCACTTGGCATTTCTCCTGGTGCGGAATCCTCGCTGACAGGCACTGCAGTAGCGGTTTCCACCGGGGTATGATTGCGGATACGAAGTTCAGGGATGAGTTCATAAATAGCGGCCCCATCCTTGTATTCCGCCACCACCCGCAGGTCATAATTGCCATCAGTAATTTGAGTTGTATCCCATTCGACCAGGAATGAGGTCTGAGCGCTTCCGTCCGCTCCCGGCTGAATATCAGCGATAAAAAACCAGGTCGGGTCAGGCACTCCAGCATAACTGAAGGCAATTTTACCCCTGATAAAACCATCTCCGCGGATCCTGCCATCCAGCAGTTCCAAACCCTGCAGGGCCTGTCCATCCCGCGGACTTTGAATGAAAATACTGGGTGCTATGGTCGATTGGGCTGGCGGCGCACTTAGAGCCTGCCGAGTATTCAGCAGCAGAAATATGAATATTAACAGGATGAGCCCGGTGTTCTTTTTCACGCTTTTGAGTATAGCACAAGGCGTACTTTGTAAAGAGAAAGGTGTCAGGCGATCTGGCTGTCATTATGAGGAGGACGAATGTCGCCAACCAGTCCAGCAATATCAAAAAAAGGGTACAATTCTCAAATCTGATCAACAATTTCCGAAACCGGAGACACCCTCATGGCCGAATCCAGATTTGAGCTGCAATTCGATACTGATCCCTGGCAGTGCAGGATCATCAAGGCTGGGGAAGTTGTCCTGCACATCTCGGCAAAGTATAAAATAACCCATTCCGAAATCAATAAAAACGAATACAGATTCCATTTTCAAGATTCTTCAGTGCTGATTCAGACCGGAGAGACAAAAATCTCATTCAAATGGCAGGGAAAAGCAGTCAAAGTTCAATTCCCTTTGTCTGGCTTTTGGTATGGGGGAGGAGAGTTGGTCAACCAGCCCTTGCTGTGGAATCAGATTATGCTCCCCCTGACTAAATTCATCACCAGCGATAATGGGCCAACCGGACTCTCAACAATCCTGTCCCCGACCTGGTTTAGCAGCCTGGGGGTCGGCCTGACGGTTGCCGGTCCCTTTTCGGTCGGAATCAATCAACCCCCTGCAAGGTATCTCCAGCGGCCAGAATGGATGTCGACCGACCTGATCCCTTTTGAATGGCGTCCCTACATCGACCATAAAGGACACGGGGACCGGAAGTTCACCCTGGTCGGTGATGACCTGAATTTTGAGGTCAGAGTAGAAGATAACATCCTGCAGGCCTACCAGGCCCAGGTCAAGGATCAGGGCTTGCCGCAAAAAACACCGCCCCTGGAGCTGATGGGAGCGCCAATCTGGACCACCTGGGCCAGGTATAAAGACAGGATCGACCAGGAAACCGTACTGCAGTTCGCACGTGAAATCAAAGAAAACGGATATCCCTATCATGTGCTGGAAATCGATGATCGCTGGCAAACCCAGTACGGGGACCTGGAATTTGATCCCAAACGGTTTCCCGATCCCAAAGCCATGATCCGGGAGCTGCATCAGATGGGATTTAAGGTCACGGTCTGGGTTATGCCGTTCTTCCACCCCCAGATCAATTGTAGGGCAGGAAGGGGTCAAAGCCGGCTATCTTGCCAGGGACGTCGCAGGCGATCCCTACCGAGTGACCTGGTGGCAGGGAAAGGGATACCTGCTGGATGTCACCCATCCCGAGGCTCTGGCCTGGTTCAAAGCCAACCTGGAACGTTTTAAAGATGAAATGGGTCTGGACGGCTTTAAGTTTGATGCCGGGGAAGGCAAATACGCTCCCCCGCAGGCTGTCTTCCGGGAAAAGTTAGACTCCCGCGAATCAATACACCCACCGCTATGTGAAATGGATCTCAGAGAACTACAGCTTCTGCGAGGTCCGCTCCGGCTGGCACAACCAGACCAGCCCGATCTTCTTCCGGCTGTGGGATCTGTGGAGCACCTGGGGCTATGGTAACGGCCTGCGGTCGATCATCCCCTCCACCCTGGTCTTGTCCCTGGCCGGATATCCCTTTGTGTTCCCGGATATGATTGGCGGTAATGCCTATTTCACATTCCCCCGCAACCGGTTCTTAAATTGGATCATCCACAGGATCGTCATTCCCTACCTTGAAAGAAAGATCAATAGCCGGTCCGATTCACCGGAAGAAGAAACTCTGGGCTTGGCAGATGTTCCGGCCTTCCTCGAAAAATCGATCATGTTTGGATACCCAACCCCGGAGTTGATGATTCGCTGGGCCCAGGCCAATGTGTTCCTGCAGGTAATGCAGTTCAGCCTGGCTCCCTGGGATTTTGGGGAAGAATGCAGCAACATCAGCCGCAAATGCGCTGAACTACATCTGGAATTCCTGCCCACGTTGCAGAAATTTGCCAGGCTTGCTGTTGAGACGGGAGAACCGATCATCCGACCAGTCTTCTGGCTTGCGCCCAACGATGAAAAGGCCTTGATCTGCGACGACCAATTCCTGGTGGGGGATGAGATCCTGGTTGCACCGGTTTTGAGAGCCAAACAAATCAAACGAGAGATCTATTTCCCTCCCGGCGTCTGGAAGGATTATTGGTCGGGCGAATTATTTTCCGGCCCGGCTGTGGTAGAGAACTATCCCGCGCCGCTCACTAAACTGCCATTTTTTATCAGAGATATTCAATAATAAGGATTAACTATGAGCGAGAAGATCCCATCATCCTCCCCCCCTCCAAGATAAAAACCCAGTCGGAAAAAAGCCGCTGGCGCAACATGATTGCCCTGTCCTTTGGTTATTTTGTGGACCAAGGAGAAGGCCAGGCTATGTCGGTCTTATTCCCGACCTTGAGAGCAATGTGGGGCTTGAGTTTTGCCGATCTGGGCCTGGTAGGCACGATCAGAAATCTCCTGCAATCAATCAGCGCACCTTTCTGGGGATTTATCGCCGATAGATATCCCCGCAAAAATGTGATCGTATTCGGGACCGGTGTGTGGGGCATCTGGACCCTGTTGGTGGGTTTCACTCAAACTTTTGGCCAGCTGCTCTGGATCCGGGCTATCTCCGGCATCGGGTTAGGCTGCCTGATGCCTGCCACCTTTTCATTGATGTCCGATACTTTCCCCCCCAAGAAGCGGGGACGGGCCCTGGGAATGATGGAAGGCATCGGCACCCTGGGCATAGTGATCAGCTCAGTTGGCCTGGGATTCCTGGCCTCTCCGGACCTGTGGCGCTGGGGATTCATCACCCTGGGTTTGATGAGCATGATCTCCGGCCTGGTGATCTGGCTGGTTGTTGAGGAACCTGTCCGCGGCGCAGCAGAGCCCGAGCTGGAAGGCAAAATCACAGCAGAAAAAGCCTCCCAATACAAAATGGAAGCCAAGGACATGATCGAGGTTTTAAAGATTCCCACGATCTGGGTGGCAATCGCCCAGGGACTGTCTGGCAGCATGCCCTGGGTTGTTATGCAGCTCTTTTTTATCACCTGGATGGTCGAGATCCTGAAGGTAACCGAAAGCCAGGCTGTGATGGCCTTTGCCGGAATTGTGGTTGGAACCGGGATCAGCCAGGTGATGGGCGGCTTCCTGGGTGACTGGGCTGAATCCAAAAGCCCCAAATTCGGGCGGACGATCATTGGCCAATTTTCGGTTTTCAGCGGTGTGCCGCTGACCTGGCTGCTTTTCACCAAAACCGGGGAATGGTCCTTCGGCGCTATTGTAGCTTTATGTTTCGGGACCGCGCTGCTGATCGGCTGGCCAGGTAAAGGGGCCAAGGAACCCATGATGCAAGGGGCAGTACCGCCGGAGCTGCGCTCGACAGCCTTTGCGATGACCACCTTCATCGAAAGCGGCTTTGCGGCGCTGGTAGCTATATTTGCCGGCACGGTGGCGGACAAGATCGGCCTGACATCGGCCATGGTCTGGACCGTGCCTGTGCCCTGGATCCTGTGCGGACTGCTTTACAGTCTATTTTACTGGGCTTATCCCCGGGACTCGAAGATCCTGCGGGCCCAGATGGCGGAGAGGGCGGAGGAGATCAAGTAAACAGTAAATAGTAAGTAGTAAGTCGATTAATTTGTGAAATGTTGGGGCGACGCGTTGCGTCGCCCTTACTTGTTAACTCCAATTAATCCTTCAGTTCAATGCCCGGACAATAGTCCAGCAGCCCGAGATAATTGTCCCGGTATTGTTTCCAGAATGGGAACGTTCGGCACTGGGAAGGCCGGTGGGCATAAATAGTGCATTTCGTTTCGAATGGGTCGAACAGGCAGCAGATTCCTTCTCCATCGATCAACCTATCCTGGAGGGAGAGCCGGCCGTTAGCTGCCCGAACATAGGTATCAGCAAAAACACCCAATTCCATACCTTTGAATTGGGCGATATCGATCAGCTCTTCTTCCGTGATCCAGACGTAGCCTCCCCAACGGCAGCAGGCCCCGCGGCAGGCAGCGCAAGCATCTTGATTGAACGTAAAAGGGTAATCTTCAATGTTCACAAACGAATTATATATTGGTATCTCTTTTTCCGGGCCTCATTTTTAAACGCCAGCTTTCACGGGGCGGCCCTCAGATCCAGCAATCAGAAAAACCTAACCCATCCCCGGATGCTTTCAGCGCCTGGGGCCGAACTCACTGATATCCAGTGTAAATGTCTCGCCATCGGTCAGGACCCGCTGGCCTTTGTCATTCGTGGCATATCTGACCAATTCCAGATCGGTATTGCTGGGCAGCAGGTTGATCACCAACCTCGCATCTGCGATTCCGGACAGCCTTTCGCGCAGATCGTCCTGGCGCACAAAATCGTTCAGGCTTTCATCAAAGACAAAAACATAGCCCTTCAGCCGCATCATCGATTCACTTACTGCGGTCACCTGGCCTGCAAAATGACGCCGCAGATCCTCCTCAAACAGCCTGCGGGTGATAACATGGACTTTTTCACCAACCTGGATCACCATAACTCCCTCCTCTACTGTGGACCATTTAATCATAGCCCATTTCAACTGGTTCGGGGACAGATGGTTGCCAGCCCGGGGCCGATCTTCCCGGGCAATTCCGGCCGGACAGCCCCGGGGCAGCCTGGCTGCAACTTAAATCAGGCCAATCCTGTACAATATTAAAAGAGAGACCGTTATGAACCTGAGAACCGGAATTGGTTGTTCAATCCTAGTGATTGCTTTTGCCCTGGCAGGCTGCCAGCAGGCAGAGGAACCCCTTGCGCTCCCGTCCAGGGAGAGTTTAATACCACCTGATGCAGTGAAGATGTCGCCTGAAAATGACACACTGCCGCCAGTACTGCTCTCGGATGAGTATCAGGAACCTGTCCTGCTGCCCTATCCCGTAAATACCAGGGGCGCAGAGGACTCGGCCTTTATTTTGCCTGACGGGAAGACGCTTTATGTCTGGTTCACTCCCAACAACCGCATGGATGTTCTCGAACAATCCCAGGATTCTGTCACTGGCATCTACAAATTTGAGAAAGTCGGCGATGGTTGGAGCGATCCGGAAAGGGTCTGGCTGGTGGAACCGGGAGAACCCCACCTGGATGGCTGCGGATTTTTCCAGGGAAATAAGGTCTGGATCTGCGGCGCAAGGAAAGACTATCAAGGGCTGCACTGGTTCACTTCTGAGGCCAGCGCTGGGAACTGGACCACTGCCCAGATCGCGGATTTCGATCCGGCCTATGAGGTGGGAGAATTACATATCTCCAATGACGGCCAAGAGCTGTATTTCCATTCCTCCCGTCCAGGCGGCAAGGGCGGGCTGGATATCTGGATGTCGACCATGATGGACGGCGTCTGGGGTGAACCGGTCAATTTGGAAAACGTCAACAGCGAAGTTGATGAGGGTTGGCCGGCCTTAAATCCCCAGGAAAACGAATTATGGATCAGCAAGAACTACAGCATCTGGCGCTCGATCAAAGTGGATGGGCAATGGAGTGTGCCGGTGGAGATCGTTTCCACCCTGGCAGGTGAAGCCACCATCGACAGAGACGGCAACGTGTATTTCACCCATCATTATTATGAGAATGACCAGATGATCGAAGCCGATATCTATGTGATCTACAGGAAATAGTAAGGAGTAAGGTGTAAGGAGTAAGATGATTAATGGCCACGTCAATCCGCTGCTAATCGCTTTACGCCTACATTGAAGAGTAAGGTGTAAGGTGTAAGGAGTAAGAATATTAATGGGCCACGCTGCAATACCGGCTGCTTAATCGCTTTACGCCTGGATCCAAATGGGCCACGCTGCAATACCGGCTGCTTAATCGCTTTACGCCTGACAATTGTTTCCCGTCCCCCGTCTTCCGTCATTCGTCGGGAGCGCAGCTCCCTCACCCCGTCTCCCCCTCTCCCCGTCACCTCTCTCCCTCTCTTCACCCCGGTCTCTTCACACCGGTCTCTTTCCTCCGGTCGGAAGCACAGCTTCCTCCCACCTATTCCGGATATAATCCTATAAAGAACAGTATTTCCACCCCGATGGAAATGAACAAGGTTTGGCCGGAGGGTCCCCTGCCCAATTTTCGGCGCTGGGTATCGTCACCCCTTCAACCCTTTGAGGTCCTGATCTTCAGCAACCTGGAAAAAAATTATGTCTCAGCAAGTGATGATCATTGGTGGTGGTCCAGCTGGTTTGATGGCTGCGGAGGTATTGTTAAAAAGCGGTCTGGGGGTCTCTCTTTACGAAGCAAATCCTTCTCCGGGAAGGAAATTCCTGGTGGCCGGAAAGGGCGGACTCAACCTGACCCACGCTGAACCCCTCGAAGATTTTCTTTCCCATTATGGCCTGCGCCGTCCCCAAATCGAACCCCTGCTGGATACCTTTGGCCCCGACGAGCTCCGTCACTGGGTCCATGGGCTGGGCATTGAGACCTTTGTCGGATCATCGGGGCGGGTCTTCCCCAAAGAGATGAACGCTGCCCCCCTCCTGAAAGTTTGGCTGGAAAGATTACAACATAGCGGCCTGCAAATCTATACCCGCCACAAATGGGTGGGCTGGGGAAAGGATCAAGGTCTGCTTTTTGAAACCCCTGATGGAGAAAAAAACCTCACAGCAGATGCCGTCATCCTTGCCCTGGGAGGAGGCAGCAGACCGGAGCTGGGCAGTGACGGCCGCTGGATCCCCTACTTGAAAGCTCACAAAGTCGAAATCGCGCCCCTAAAACCCGCTAACTGCGGATTCGACGTCCACTGGACACCTTTTTTCCGTGATAAATTTGCAGGGAAACCCATAAAATCGGCTGCCGTCAGCTTCAAGGGCCAAAGAAAATTGGGGGAATTTATCATCACGGAAAAGGGCGTAGAGGGCAGCCTGATCTATCAGATCTCAGCCCAAATAAGGGATGAAATAGAAAAAGCCGGGCGGACGATCATAGAACTCGACCTGACACCTGATTGGACATTGGAAGAAGTCACCCAAAAACTATCCCGGCCCCGCGGTTCTCATTCGATTTCGAAACACCTGAAAAGGACCCTGAAAATCAGCGGCGTAAAATCCGGTTTGCTGTGGGAGTTTGTCGATAGAAAAGATTTCTCAGACCCAGAACGGTTAGCCAGGGCCATTAAATCTCTACCTATCCCGCTGATAAAGCCCCGCCCCCTGGAAGAAGCGATCAGCAGCGCTGGCGGTGTCAAATTCGAAGCAGTTGATGAACACCTTATGCTGCGCGCCCTGCCGGGTGTTTTTTGCGCAGGAGAAATGCTGGATTGGGAAGCACCAACAGGAGGATACCTGCTGACCGCCTGTTTCTCAAGCGGATATTCCGCGGCCCTGGGGGCCCTGGATTGGCTGGATCTTAATCCCTGACTACAAGAGCAACCTCATATCACCACACCCGATCCGATTTCGAGAATGAGAAGATGAGCGGTGTCGAGAGGTATACGATTCACAGGAAATAATCAAGAATATAGTTAAAGGTGTAAAGTGTAAGGCGTAAAGAGTAAAGTGTAAGTTGTAAGAGGTAAATAGTAAGAGGTAAATAGTAATCAGTCCCGTCTTCCGTCATCCGTCGGGAGCGCAGCTCCCTCCCCCCGTCTTATCAATCCTGGCTTTGGGTCAGTCCCAAGGTCCGAATCAGGAAGTCGAAATTCCTCTCATTGAATACTCTTGAGACAGCGGCCCGTGGGGCCACCACCTGGAAACCATGGGGAGCCATCGGTACCAGGTCCAATTCACAGGCCACTCCCGCGGCGTTTAATCGTTCTGCGTAAACGCGATTCTCATCATAAAAGAGATCGATATCCCCCACCCCGATCCTGGCTGGCGGCAAACCGGAGAGCTCGGCCCGCCTGGCGGCAGCCGCATAGTCCGGCACATCAGGCTGCCCCGGCTCCTGCCCCAGGTAGGCACTCCAACCGGCCCGGTTGTTGTGGTTGTTCCACAGGTAGTGTTTAATTTCATCCAGTGAATGATCAGCAGCGGTCCGGTCATCCAGCATGGGGTACATCAGGAGCTGGGCCGCGGGCTGCCTTCCAGCGCTGTCCAGGATCTTCTGGGCCAGAGAGGCCGCCAGGCCGCCCCCGGCGCTCATACCGCCGATGGCGATCCGGGCGGGATCCACTCCCAGATCATCCGCAGCACCCAGCAGCCACTTCCAGGCGGCAAAACAGTCATCCAGAGCGGCGGGAAAGGGATGTTCCGGCGCCAGGCGGTAGTCCACGGAAACCACCACCAACCCCAATCTGCGGGCAAAAGCGGAGCAGATGCCATCATCCTGGGCCGCGGAACCCATCATAAAGCCGCCCCCGTGCATCCATAAAAGCCCGGCCCCGCAGGTGCCTTGATCCGGCTGGTAGATCCGCAGTCCGAAGGGACCGATCCGGATCCTTTCGACCTGCACCCCTTTCATATGGTGGCGGCGTCCAATCAGCCCCAGGGAAAATCTCATCAGGAATTGCAGGAAGCGATTATGAAAAGGGATGGCAGGCAGGTATTGATAATAGGGGCGCAATTCAGGGGCTACTTTTTGGATATCCATGTGGGGTGATTATACCTTGGACGGGTGAATAATCGGGAGTAACTCCCGGTGTTCAGCGCTCAGTATTCCGTTTTTCGACCAGGCGGGTGATGGTATCACACTTAAAACATCTGCGGTTGTGGACCGAGATCAGGCCGCCGCATGTAGGGCAGCGGTGCTGATTGTATTGATCCTCCAGGAACGTATCCAGGCCCACTTCCCGGATCTGGTCCAGGTTGGCGATCACACTCATGCCGTAGTTCTCCCGGTATCTTTTGTCCATGCGCTCGATGCCCGGGCAGGGATACTGTTCACACTCAAAACAAAAACCAGCCTGGGCGGTTGGACCCTGGTTGAGGCCGGCACATTTTTCAAACAGATACGTGCAGGGGGCATTGCGGGGCCGGCAGCCGGGACATTGAGGGCGGTTTAACTGATGAACATAGGCCAGATATTTACTGCACACAGCACAGTTCATGCCGCAAGCCGCGATCAGATCCAGGGTGATGGGCTGAGATTTCAGTCATTACTGGGATTATAACGGATTGACCAGAACTGCTCAGTGGGAAAAAAGACATAATTTTCAGACCTGCTGACCCCCCGTCTCCCGTCAGGAGCACAGCTCCATATCCGTCTTCCGTCCTCCGTCCCCCGTCGGGAGCGCAGCTCCCTTCCTGTCTCTTCATTCCTGTCCTTTCTCTACCTTCCTCAGCAAATAAGCCGACAGGAAATACGTCATCACCACCAATCCCGCGGCTGCCAGCAGATCCAAAAGGTAATGCTGTTTGGTGAACAGAGTGGAGAGCAGCACCAGGATGGCAATCCCGATCCAGAGCAGTTTGAGCTTGGGCAGCCATTGGGACCAGAAGATCGAAATGATCAGGGTGGTATAGGTGTGTCCGCTGGGCAGGGCGTTGTGGGCCTGATCGTTTCCATAGATGCCTACAACCAACTGGCTGAAGAAGTCCTGACCAGTAATCTGCGGCCGGACCACGTAGGTGGGATAGAGGATGAAGACCGAGTAGCTGATGGTGATTGTTAACCCCAGGCAGAGGGCGAAATGGCGCCAGTGGGGGAAGTCCATTTTCAGCGCGCCCCAGGCCAGGGCCGTGATCCACCAGGGCAAACTCAATAAATAAGGCACAGCCCAGATCGGCCAGAGCGGGATGAAGGCATCGAGCGGCAGATCGGGAGTGATCCCTCCGCTAACATTCTGGTTGATCGGAAAATACAGCAGCAGTAGGGTGAGCAGTGCGGCCAGCATAGCCAGTCGATTGCGAGTTTGGTGATTATGCAAGGAAATTTTTAGAGAGGATTTATCCATTCTATTTATTATACGCTTCGAGGAAGCCAAACGGGCTACCCGCTAATGCCGTCTAGCAGTTTTCAGTTTCCGGTCCCCCGTCCTCCGTCTCCCGGTCTTCCGTCGGGAGCGCAGCTCCCATCCCGTCCTCCGTCTCTTTCCACTTTTGGTTTTGGACCAGGATCGCCGTTAGCCATTATAATAGGCCGGTAGGTTCAACAGGGAAGAAGTGGATAAAACACAGCAGGCAGTTTCGCCAGTTTGGGCTGCCTTTGTCTTAAGGAATACAATCTTATGAGTCGTTTGATCAATACCGAACCGCCCTCAAAACGCCGCAACAAAGCCGCCAGGGAGATCGTGCTCTGCATTCGCACAGCTGCCAGCTGCCAGGATCAAGACCAGCTTCTGGATTTGATGGCTCATATAACTTCCAGCCTGGAGATCATTGCCGGAAGCATTGAGCAGTCAGTCACTGCCTGGGAAAAGAGGGACTACTGGGTGAAAGCTGACAGGTACAGGCTGCAGTGGGAATGGGTCCAGCCGGCCCACGAGGCGCTTATCGCCTATCTGGAGAGCGGGGGAGGCGCCGGGAATATCCCGGTGGAAACGCTGGTCGAGATCGCGGAGGAATTGAAGGGGATCACCATCAGTCCTAACCACCGGATGGGCAAACCCTGGACCGGGGCCTATGCGATGTGGCAGCTGCGGTCCGCTTAACCAGGCCGCTCCCCGTCCCCCAGAAACAAACCAAACTCTCGGGTGTCAAATTTGACCATTGTCGTGCGAATTAATCTTTGGTTTATCTTTGTGTAAAAACCCCTATACACATCTTTGACCTCTCGGCTATATTCCTCTCTATAACCGTTTTCTATTTCTCAGTAACTTTTTGGTCATGTAGCTAATTAAATCAGCCAGTTGAACCATCGGATTTATATGTGAGTTAATTGGGTCAACTAAATTCAACAATCCACTTTAATCTTCGGCTATTTCGTAACGAATATTTTTGGTTTTGAACAATCGATCTTAGCTCATTATTCAAATTCATCTTTCTTGTCAAGAATGATTAATGCCCTGGCAGAACTCCCAGTTTGGTTTTTGTATACCGCTCGAATAAGGATAGTAAATAATCGAAACTAATCAGATATGGGACGGTAAATCTAGATAGTCCTTAATACCGCAATTTATTGGCAGAGCGTTACTTAGTAATTGTTTGTCAATACCGATATAAGCTGTGTGGTGTGATTTCTCGATTAATAAATCTAATAATAGATCTACAAGACTGTTTCTGCGTTCCCTGGAGTGACCGTGGAATGGGCCATCCCCCTCAGGAGAGAGTAGTTGTTCAGTATGAAGTTCAAAATCATCTGGTATGTTTCCGTCAAAATAGTTTGTAATTATTGAATTGAAACTTTGGTTTGTGGAATTCCATTTTTCATCGCTAATTATCACACTTCCCATAACGAAGATAGGTTGTTCATCGTTACCCAAATCTCTACCTTTACAACCGGCTTCATCTAAATAGAAGAAATGCATAGTATAACTGCCTTTACTTAAATGTTGACTAACGTTAATTATCTTTAATACGTTAAATAACCCCTATCTTGTTATCACCCATTACAATTACCACTCAGCGCAGCCTATCTTTCTCACCACAGCCGCTTCGTGACCAGATGCCCAGGCGGGCGCCCCTGCCCAGCAGCATAGTTCCTTCTTGATCTCTATTAGTTGGAAATTGAATTTCAAATTCTTCATACCACCCGGCCAGATCCTGAACTTGATTTAACTTAAACCCAAGCCCAACCTATAATCCAACCGGTAAATTCCCCCTGGAACGAACCTTTCCTACTGCTACCTACCCAACCTAGACAACGATCTGGAATACTTTCTGCCACACTTCCACTACCTGGGGGTCAAAGTGGCTCCCGGACTGCTCCAGGATGAATTTGTAGATCTTCTTTTCCGGCCAGGCGTCCCGGTATGGGCGCGGTGAACTCAGGGCGTCCCAGACGTCGATCAGGGCAAAGACCCGGGCCGCGATCGGGATCGTCAGGCCGCTGATCCCGTTGGGATAACCGCTGCCGTCCCACTTCTCATGGTGCCCCAAGGGAATGGGCAGGGCCGGCCGCAGGAACTCGATCGGCTCCAGGATCTCGCGCGCAAACTGGGGATGTTTTCTCATCAAATGCCATTCTTCATCGTTTAATGGGCCGGTTTTATTGAGGATGCTGTCAGAAATGACCAGCTTGCCGATATCATGCAGCAAAGCCCCGCGCCGGATGTGGATCAGCTGCCCCTCAGGGATGCCAACCGCCTGGGCCAGCATCAGGGTGCGCTCAACAACCCGGTGGGTGTGGTCTCCGGTGGTTTTATCGCGCAGGTCCAGGGCCCGCACCCAGCCTTCCAGGGTGGAATTATAAGCCAGATCGAGCTCCAGATTCGTGCGCCTTAAGTTCTCGACCAGGGCGGCATTATCCATGGCGATCGCTGTCTGGGTCCCCAACCCCCGCAGAAAATCAAACCACTCTTCGTCCACCTGAAGGGGCTTCCTGTGAAAGACTTCCAGGACACCCAGGATCTTGCCCTTGGCGATCAGGGGTATGCCGTAATAGGATCGGAATCCCTCCAGGGCGAACATCCTGCCCCGTAATAAGGTGGGGGATTCTTTATACAGGTCCGGAATGGCCACTAATTCCCGGTTCTGCAGCACCCGCCACACCAGATCCTCCCTGGCCTGGGAGATGCCTGCATGGGGATGGTAGCGCTGAAATCCTTTTCCTTCCGCGTAGGTTGTTTCCAGGGTATCAGGATCAACCAGGAATATATCGGCGGCGTCCACATCCAGCTGGGATACCACCTGTTCCAGATATAATGTGCAGGGTCAGATCGAGGTTAAAACTGCCTGAAATGGCCTGATCGATCGAGTGCAGGGCTGCCAGGCGCGCCAGGCGGCGCTGGGTGAGTTCATGTTCCTTGGCCCGCTGAAAGGCGCTGGCCGACATATCGGCTATGCCCCTGATCAACCTCATCTCCTGGTCTCTGAACGGCTTCTGGCGCCCGACCCACAGGGCCCCCATCAGCTCCTCGTGCACGATCAACGGAAAACCGTACAGCCCGGCGGATCTAAGCTCATCGGGGTACTTTTCTTCAGTCATCCGGCTGCTGCCGATCAGATTTTTAACCACCCGGGGATCGGTCAGGATTTTCATAAGCCCCTGGTCAGTCTCGGCGTCCTGCCCTATACCCCCCCAGGAGAAATTCAGTTCAAAGGGCTGCTCGGGAGGAGATCCCAAAACCAGGGCCGCCTGGTCAACAGCCAGCAGCTGGCGCAGATTGCCCACGATCAGCGGCGGCATCTCTTCAAATGTGCGGGCTTTGCGGAGCGCGGCAGCGGCATCCGTCAAGGCTTCCTGGTGCCAGAGCTCCTGCTGGAAGGACAGGTCGTACGCTACACCGATCACACCATGAGGGACTTTGCCCTTTTCCCGGAGCGGATAGAACCGGCATTCCCAGAGCTGGGCGCCGGCCTCGATCACTGCCCTGTCCTGCTCTCCAGCCAGGGCGGAACGGATACTGTTTAAGACGGCCGGATAGTCCTCAAAGACCTTAAAGATCGACTGGCCGATCAATTCGTCGCGGGGCTGGTCCGTGCTGATCGACATGTCCCCCTCGATCATCTGAAATATTCCTTCCCGGTCGATGCTCCAGATCAAAATCGGCGCAGCATCCTGAGGCAGGGATTCAGCCAGGAGTGGACCTTTGGACAGAATATTTTGCATTGTAGGCGTTTTTGGACCCATAAGTTGATACTTTAGGTTGTTATTTATCCCGCATTAAGAACAACTGCGGATTGATTGACTGGTATCCACTGCCCAATATTTACCTCTGTCGATTTTTCCAGGTAAGTATTGATCTGCCTGGCAAAATCGCTCAGGCTCTCCGCCCGGATCGAATTTAAGAAGTTCCTCTCATTAAAATCAAGCGGAAATACTTCGCCATGAAATCCCTGGGCCAGGGCTTGAACAGGATCTGTAAGCAGGAGGTCGCAAAAACCCTGATTGATCACAGCGGCAGACAGCAGGCGGCTGAAGATGCTGGGAGGTTTAGGGGTTGTGGCCCAAACCTTCGAATGATGAGTTGGAGGGGTTGGATATCCGGTAAGCATAAATACGTCCTTTTTGGATGAAAGCTTAAATGGTCAATTTGTGATCTGGGGCTGGTTTTTCTGGCGGGGCTGGAATACTTGGCTTTTCGACCGCAAACAACCAGAACGCTCCCAGGGCGATAAACAGGTCCCCGAGGCTTAATGCCGCGTTCCGGGGGAACCAGCTGGGAAGCAGGATCGAATCGGACAGCCAGGCCAGGCGGGTATCGTCCGCCAGGAGCAGGATATTTTTGCTCATTCCCGGGCGGGATCCGATCTGCCAGGCTGAGAGGGGAACATCAGGATAGAGAGCCCGGGCCGTTTCCGGCGCGATGGGCATCAATCCCCCGTTAAGAAGGATCACCAGCAGGTTAAGGGCCAGTCCAAAACCGAGGATCAAAATGCCGGTTTTATCCCGATTGAGCCAGATGAACACCAGCAATACCAGCTGGGAAGCTACCAGTACTCCCGCAGCCCAGGTGTCAGAAAACCACCCTGAAGTTGAAGGAATCTGGAAGATCAGCAGCTGGGGAAGAACCGCAGCCACTACCAGCCAAGTCCTGGAAAATTCTGGCACACGGAAGGGCTGACCTGAGATCCAGGAGCGGATCAGGCCGCCAATCCAGCCAGCGGCAATGCCCAGGACCAGGATCATTTACCAGCCGCCTGGACCACCATCCATACCGGGTGCTCCTGCGCCGAGAACCAACATGCTGAGGACTACGAGGGCCATAAAGATCTGGACATGGCGACGATCGACTTTGCCGGCTGTTAAGGAGAATTTCTGGATCATTTTCTTCATTGGGACCGCCTTTTATTTCATTCGTGAATAGGATGCGTCAATTATCAGACCTCAGGGTCTCCCCAAGGGTCTCCTTTTGGAACTATTCAATCAACAAAAATGAAAGGTTGAACACTTTGAGCGTTTTGTAACCGGATCAGGCCATCAGGTCCTGATAAAGTGAGATCGTTTCCGGAGATGGATCCACATCCAGGTCCAGCGCCAGGGCCTCGCGGCAGCGCTGAAAAGTGCGCTCGATCCCCGACCGGTCCCCATTGGCTGCGTAGGAACGCATGGCCATCCTCCAGGCTTTTTCCTGGCTGGGAACTGCCAGCAGCAGCTTCTCGATCGTCTCCAGAGAAGCATCAGACTGATTCCGGGCAAGCTGCAGTTCAGCAAGCTCGAGCATAGCCGATTCATATTCAAGGTAAAGCCGGTAGCGGACCGGTTCCAACCAGATCCCTTCCAGCTGGGGGGCAAAGGGGTGCTGGTAAAGGTCAGCTGCACCCTGAAGGGCCTTGATCTTGAGATCCAGGTCAGTTTCATCTTTCGCCTGCCGGAGGGCTTTTTTAAATTCCTCGACATCATAACAGTAATCAAGATGGCGGTTAAAATGGTACAGCCTGGTGGGTTGATGATAGAGGATGGCATCCTTGCCAACTGCCCTTCTCAAGCGGTACAGAGCGTTCTTAAACTGCTTCTTGAGCTGCTCAGGGTGGCTGTCCGGCCAGAATATGAGGCAGATCTCCTCCCGGCTGGCGCCTTCCTGCTGATTTAAAAGGTAGAAGAACAGCTCCCGGACTGTTTTCTGTTTGGTCCATTCCGGGACAGAAATGATCCCACCCTTGAGCAAGACCCGGACCCGGCCCAGGATGGAAATGTCCAGATAGGGCTGCTGGGAGGTATCCCCCGGAAGTTTGTTGAACCCCAGCCTTTCCAGCAGATCAGGCAGGCGGGACTGAAAATCCCTCACGGCCGGGACAAGATCCCTGATCAATGGATCCTCCGGCAGCTGATCCACCAGGGTGGAAAAAAGGTCTTCCCGGCCGGATAAAGTCGGGACCAGGGGATGGATCGTGCCCATGGATTGAACGATCTCCCGCACAGCGATCAGGCGCACCTGCCCATCTGACGGGGATCCTCTTAAACAGTCTATCCAGGCCAGATAGATCTGGGCCAGGCAGATTTCCATTGGCAGGTCATTCATATAAAAGACTTCCAGGGCAGCCTGGATCTCATTTTGAGCCCGGATTTGCTGATCCTCTGCCAGCAGCAGCAGGCCGCGCTCCAGGTGGTATCGGCCCATTTCAGTACTGCTTTTATAGTCCTTGATCCTATAATGGACGGCATCCAGGTGCTGAGCGGCTGGTATTAATTCTCCCTTTCTTCTAGCCAGGGAAGCCATTGTAAGCACCAGATAGATCTGCAGGTAATTATCCCCGATCTCATCAGCGATGATCTTCGATTCATTGATATAGATCTCCGCCCTGGAAAGAGCCCCCAGGTCCAGAGCCAGATCCCCCAGGCTGGCCAGATTAAAAGCCTTTGCCCTTAAGTTGCTGGTCTGCCGGGCAAAATCCAGAGCCCTGCTAAACCACTCAAAAGCCTCCAGGTAATCCCCGGTCAGATGGTCGAGCACGCCCAGGTTATTGTACAATCCGGACAGTTCGCTGAGGTTTCCGGACTTTTCCCAAACTTGATAAGCCTGCTGGTAGAGGGACCTTGCGGCAGGGTAGCTGCCCCCGTCCATTTCTAAAAAACCCAGATCCATCTCAACATAGGCGGCATTTCTCTGGTCACCTTGATCAAGATAACAGCTCAATGAACGCTCAAGATGCTCTTTAGCCTCTTGATTCTGTCCCAGGCGGTACTGGATAATGCCAATTTCCCTTTCCGCCTCTGCTTCAAGTAATATTCCATCACCTGCTTCAGCCGCCAGGGCACGTGCCCGGAGAGCATCATCCAGACCCGACTGGAAGCTGTCCAGCAAACGATGGCTGACTGCCCGGCGGATCAGCGTCCGGATATACAGAACAGGGTCATCCTTCTCAGATAGCAGATCCAAAGCCTTATCCAGCATTCTCAGTCCTGAATCAGGATCCCCGGTCATACTGGCAAGAGCAGCTTTGATGCTTAATAATCCCGGATTATTTTCGATCACAGGGACCGGAAGCTCCTCAAACCAGGAGGTCAGTAATGACACCTGCCCGGTGTGGACCAGGTCCGGACTGACGGACTCGATATAATTTGCCAATACCAGATCATCATCTAGCTGGATGCAGACGGCATAGGCTTTTTCATACCAGTGCTGATCCCGGTAGACCTCTACCAGTTTGAGCAGCAGGTCTTTCGCCTGCCCCGGGCAGCGTTTCCGGTACTGCTGCTGTAAAAAGTCACTAAATAGATGATGGTAGCGCAGCCAGGTCCCATCGCTTTCAACCGGCTGGATAAAGAGGTTTTTATGAAGAAGCCCCTGGATCAGCTCCCCCCAACTCAGCATTCCCTGGGGTTCACCCAGCGCTTGCTGGCAGAGCGTTTCGTTAAACTCCTCCATCAGGGAGGTCCGCAGCATAAAATCCTGCATTTCTTCAGATTGTTGGTCCAGCACCTGCCGGGCCAGATAATCATACAGGCCAATCCCGGCCGCCCTGGCTGCCCGGCCGTGGTCTACGAACCCGTGGCCGATGGTCTCTGCGGAGAGCAGCAGTCCTGTGATCCAGCCCTCGCTGTCTTTAACTGCTTTTTCAGCTTCGCGATCACTCATTTCCTGCTGGTATTTGATCCTGTAAAGGTCCTTGACCTCTTCGGGATGGAAGGCCAGCTCTTCGTAGCTCAATCCCTGGACCTGCGTGCGTCCCACCATCAGTGGAAGATCCGGCAGGCTGAGCAAGGAGCGCGACAAAATCACCAAATGGCAGTTCTCGTCCATTTCCTGGACAAAATGATTGATGAATTGGTTGACATCAGGGCTGCTGTCAATCAGGTGGAAGTCATCCAGCACAAGAGCAAAGTGCTCTTCCACATGATCATAAAGATCGTTGATAATTGTCCGCAGCACCCGCTCCCCATCCAGGCCGCTTTCCGCCTGATTGCTGATCAAAGACCAGCTGGCTCCCCCAAATTCCGGGAAAACCTGCTGGATCGCTGCCACAAAATATTGAATAAAACGGAAAAAATCTTGATCAAGCGGATCAAGGGACAACCAGCAAACAGGGTATTCTACCTGGGAAGCCAGGTCTACCAGCAGGGATGTCTTTCCATATCCAGCCGGAGCGGCGATCAATGTCAGCCTGTAATCCAGCAGGTCATCCAGAATCTGGTTTAAGCGGGGACGCGTTAAAAAATCCCGCTGCCGGCGGGGATGAACGATCTTGGTCCGTGTAACAGAATTACTCATTAGAACTCTGACCTTATCATCTGCTGCCCTATCGGATAAATTCACACGACTTTCTGTATTATATATAGAAATGATACTTCTAGAAGTGGATTGTCCCAGCATTTATTCCAGGGGACAATTTTAGGGGGGCAACCCCGCCTTACGCCAGGCCAGGAAACTACCTTCTGGACAGGAGCACCCGGCTGGATCGAATAGCCCCTAGATTGAGATCGGTAGTCTGATCCTGACCCTGCGGCTACCTTGAGCCCAGAACAAACCCTAGGCTTTGATTGGCAAGAAAAAGGAAAGCAGGATAATCACATTCCCGGTTTTCACGCGGGAAAAGCGCCAAAAATCAAGCAATCAGGGCAGTCCAGGATTCCCGGCCTTAAACAAACATCCCTTAATCTTTGGTCAGATGTTCGATAGCTTTAAAGCGGTCAGTGAACAGGGACACATCCAGGCCGCTCTGGCGGGAGACTGTTTCGATGAAATTGTGGCTGCGGTCCCCCGGAGAGATCAGGATGGCCACCCGGGCTGTCGGATCGATGCCCAGGGTAGTCTTCATTTTGGAATGGGCAAAGTTGTAATTATCAGGGGGAGGGTCCACATTTCGAGATTTGGTCACATCCACCAGGTAGCGGTTGATGCCCAGCTCCCGGCCCAGGGCATGGGTCTTGAGGTTATACTCCAGGGCTAATTCAGCAGTCAGATCCCCGGTGATAACCTGGATGATATATTTTCCGTCTTCTGAGGGAATGATCTCACATCCCATCTTGTACCTCCCACCAATCAAAATAAAACTATCTGCCCTGCGGGCAGAGATTATAAACGACTCCATTGTATGGAATCGTCACCCGCTGACAAGGCATCCAGGAGGTGGTTTTCCACCCTGCTGGAGGACTGCTGCCGGAGCTAGATTGTTGATCTGCCTTAAATAACACTCACCGCGGCTCGGCGGTTCGTTCAGAAGATAAAAGATCCTGCGATTTTACTGCTGTGCTGAATTTCGAATTCCACCCTCAATTCCCCACTGCTCCGAAATCCCCACTCAACACAATAATATATTTTCCACCGACTACAACATCCCCCTGAAGTTTATTGTGACGGAAATGGGCCTCCTGAATCAGCCCGGAGCGTTCCGCTCTTTCTGTCCGTTCCAAAATTATCCTGTCAGCCTCAATTAACATCAGGAAATTCCAGAAAATTTTCTCCAGGCTCTATTTTCTCCCGATCATTCAACTGTATTATTAATTATAGCATGCGAAATCCATCATTCCTGTTTCGAGCCCGGAGATGGACCAGATCTTGTTTTTTCTCTCTTGACGAAGCTGTAAAGTCAATATAGGTGGTTTTTAGGGTAAAAAATTATGGTAAACTTCAAGGGAGAGATTCCGAAGGAGAACCTTTTATGGCTACATCACGTTCGGAGGAAATGGTCAAGCGACTGCGGGAGATGCAGAACGCCACCCCGGAGATCGAGGCTTCGGCCGTCGTATCCGTAGACGGACTGACAATCGCGTCAGCGCTGCCCAGCGACGTCGAGGAGGACCGGGTCTCGGCCATGTCGGCCGCCATGCTCAGCCTGGGAGAACGCATCGCCACCGAACTAAGCCGGGGCGCTCTGGACCAGGTCTATATCCACGGGGCTGAGGGGTATGTGATCCTCTCCGCCATCGGAACCGAAGCTGTGTTAACTGCCCTGGCCAAGGAAAAAGCCAAACTGGGGCTGGTATTCCTGGAAATGCGCCGCGCCGCGGACGACCTCAGTAAATTCATAAGCTGATGAACAACACACCAAATACCTAGAAACTTCGCGGGGAGGACTTAAAGACAAGGTCCTCCCCTCTCCACTTAATTAAGAGTACTTTTGGTCAAACGGGGTCAATCATGAAAACAAAATACATCTTCATAACCGGCGGAGTTCTCAGTTCAGTAGGAAAAGGGGTTACTGCCGCTGCACTGGGCCGGCTGCTCAAAGAACGGGGTTTCAGTATTGCCATCCAGAAACTGGATCCCTACATCAACGTTGATCCGGGAACAATGAGCCCTTACCAGCATGGTGAGGTTTTTGTGCTGGACGACGGCGCCGAAACCGACCTTGACCTGGGTCATTACGAACGTTTCATCGATACCAGCCTCAACCGGGTCTGCAATGTCACAACCGGACAGGTCTACGAAGAGGTCATCAGCCGTGAGCGGCGGGGCGACTACCTGGGCGGCACCATCCAGGTCATCCCTCATATCACCAATGTCATTAAAGAACGCATTCTCCAGGTTCCGGAAACTACCGGGGCGGAGATCGTGCTCTGCGAAGTTGGCGGTACGGTGGGAGATATCGAGTCCCTGCCTTTCCTGGAAGCCCTGCGCCAGATGAGAGGCGATATCGGCCGCAAAAACAGCTTTTATATTCATGTCACCTGGCTGCCCCATATCGGCGCCACTGACGAGCTTAAAACCAAACCCACGCAGCATTCGGTCAGGGAACTGCGCTCGATCGGCATTGCACCTGATATGATCATGGCCCGTTCTGACCATCCCGTCCCTGATGAGCTGCGGGACAAGATTGCCTTATTCTGCGATGTGGTTAAAGAGGCAGTGGTGCCAATGGAAACCACCGATACGCTTTACAACATTCCCCTGATGTTGGAGCATGCTGGTGTAGGAAACTTTATTTCAAGCAGGATCAAACTCAAGGACCGCCAGACTCCGGATTGGTCCGCCTGGGAGAAGATGGTCACCAAGATCCGCTGTGAAAAAGAAAAGATCAAGATTGCCGTGGTTGGAAAATATATTGAGCTGCTGGACGCCTATATGAGCGTCCGGGAGGCTCTCTGGCATGCCGGCCTGGCCAACGATGTGGATGTGGATATCACCTGGATCCACTCCACCAGTCTGGAAGGGGAAGCGGACATTCAAGTCCTGGAAGGTTTTGACGGCATCCTGGTGCCGGGCGGTTTTGGCGAAAGAGGGATTGAGGGCAAAATTCGGGCCATTAAATTCGCCCGGGAGAACAAGGTTCCCTACCTGGGACTGTGTCTGGGAATGCAGTTGATGGTCGTTGAACTGGCCCGCCACCATTTGGGGGAGAACAGCCCCAACTCGACCGAGTTCAATCCAGTCACGCCCCACCCGGTGATCGACTTGATGCCCGATCAGCGTGATATTGTTGACAAGGGCGGCACGATGCGCCTGGGACTTTATCCCTGCCATTTACAGCCCGGTTCAAAGGCTGCTGAAGCGTACGGGCAAGAGGTTGTCCAGGAACGCCACCGCCATCGTTTTGAGTTCAGCAACGCTTACCGGGAAGAGTTGGGAAAAGCAGGCCTGGTCTTCTCAGGATTATCCCCCGATGAAAGGTTGGTGGAGATTGCCGAAATGGTGGACCATCCCTTTATGCTTGGGACCCAATTCCATCCAGAATTCCTGTCCCGTCCCTACCGGGCTCATCCACTCTTTGCAGCCTTTATCAAAGCGGCTCTGGAAAACACAAAAAATTGAATGTTACACCAGTTTAGGTATTTATTAATCGGGCCTGATAGGCTACAATAGGCGCGGTATTAACCTTAAAGCATTGGAGAAAAAATGTATACACAAATCGAAAAGATTATCGGACGCCAGGTCCTGGATTCCCGCGGCAACCCCACTGTGGAAGTGGATGTGATGCTGATCGACGGCAGCCTGGGCCGGGCAATTGTTCCCTCGGGCGCATCCACCGGCATTCACGAAGCCCTGGAATTACGTGACGGCGACAAGAAGAAATACCTGGGGAAAAGCGTTTACCAGGCAGTCAATAATGTCAACGGCAAGATCTTTGACGCCCTGCTGGGCGAAGACGCCACCAGGCAGATATCGATCGACAAGATCCTGCTGGAATTGGATGGGACTCCCAATAAATCCAAGCTGGGCGCCAACGCCATTCTGGGCACCAGCCTGGCGGTTGCCAAAGCGGCAGCAGCCTCACTGGAACTTCCCCTTTACCAGTATATCGGCGGCATTTACGCTCACCTCCTACCTTCCCCGATGATGAACATCCTTAATGGCGGTGCGCATACCGATTGGCAGTCCACCGACGCTCAGGAATTCATGATCATGCCCCTGGGCGCTGAGACCTATTCCGAAGGCCTGCGCTGGGGAACCGAAATTTACCATAGCCTGAAAACAGTGCTGAAATCACACGGCTATGCCACATTAGTGGGAGACGAGGGCGGTTACGCCCCTGCCCTGGGATCCAACGCTGAAGCAGTTGAGATCATCCTTGAAGCTGTTGAAAAGGCGGGCTACAAACCCGGTGAGGATATCTGTATTGCCCTTGATCCGGCAGCATCCGAATTCTATGAGGAAGAAACCGGCCTGTACAACCTGCGCACGGAAGGAAAAAAATTAACCAGTGCTGAGATGGTTGCCTTCTGGAAAGACTGGGTCGCTAAATACCCCATCGTATCCATTGAAGACGGTCTGGCCCAGGACGACTGGGACGGTTGGAAGATGATGGTCGAAGAGCTGGGTGACAAGATCCAGATCGTTGGCGATGACCTATTGGTCACCAACCCCGAACGGGTTCGCAAAGGCATCAAGGAAAAAGCAGCCAATTCCCTGCTGGTAAAAGTCAACCAGATCGGAAGCCTGACTGAAACCATCGAATCCGTGGAAGCCTGCCATCGGGCCGGCTGGACCGCTGTCACCTCCCACCGCTCCGGCGAAACCGAGGACAGCACCATCGCCGATTTGGCAGTAGCGCTCAACACAGGCCAGATCAAAACCGGTGCCCCCGCCCGCTCTGACAGGGTAGCTAAATACAATCAGCTCCTGCGCATCGAAGAGAGCCTGGGTGATATGGCAGAATATGCTGGATGGAAACCGTTTAAGAAATAGATGAGGGACCAAGTCCCAAATAAATAGAATGCGGGATCCTGGGTAATCAGGGATCCCGCATTTATTTTATAATATTTCGTTTTTAGAATCCCTTAAGGATCCCGCATCCTTCTTATCCTTATAACCGGTCGATCAAATCCTCATCCGAAATCTCATCCAAGGGGATGGGTTCATCACCTGCCAGACCCTCATCCCAATCATCATCCACATCCTGGATATTCACCGTACGAGCGGCTTCAGTGACAGTCAGATCCTCGATGCGTTTGCCGGGTTCGGGTGTTCCGCAGTACGGGCAAAGACTCCAGGGCAATTTCATCAATCGCCCGCAGGAGTGGCAGGATTTCATAAGTTTTGTATAACAGTTTGGACAAACGATCCACTCTTCTTGTGTATGCCGGCCGCAGCCCGGACAGGCAGAGCGCTCCTCAATTGCTTGTAACAGGGCTTCTTCCTCGAGCATATGCTGGTAATCATCCTCCATTGTCCTGGGAGGACGCAGGATCAAGTAAACAACTATGCCTGGTAAAAACAAAACCGCCACAACCAGAACCGCCAGGATACGCACAAGGGGGTCCTTGACACGGTTTTTTATGTCCCGGTAGGTCCAGACCATCAAACTCAACCATAAGGCAGCCAAGAAAGCGCCGCCCAAGGCAGCTGCGATTAACAAGAAATTATTCAGGGATGATGGGTCAAAACTCATAAACCGCCTCCTCGTTCGATTATACCCTTTTTTCTAAACGCGGAAAATTCACCAACCTCTTGTTCTGCGGAACCCTTTCATATATAACGGAAATGGAATACCAAGACCGGAGGGAGCTTTGCTCCCCCACCGGGGACAGAAAACCGGCTGCGCTGTGAATCGGCCGGGAAGGCAGGGGGAAAATGGTGAAAGAAGGGCAATCAAAGTACGGCATCAAAGACCTGGCAGCCGATGAACGGCCGCGAGAGAGGTTGGCCAAAATGGGCGCGGGGGTGCTGAGCACAGCTGAGCTGTTGGCTATCCTCATCAGGGTAGGTGTGGAAGGTGAAAACGCAATCCAGGTTGGACAGCGCCTTTTAGGGGATTTTAATGGCCTGGCTGGTTTACAAAGGGCCTCGTTTTCCGAAATCAAAGGCCAACACGGCATCGGAGAAGCCAAAGCAGCCGTCCTTAAAGCTGCCATTGACCTGGGTCGGCGCCTGGCTTCCCAGACAGTGGAGGACCGGCCCATCATCCACAGCCCGGAGGACGCTGCCGATCTGGTCCAATATGAGATGAGCGCCCTGGAGCAGGAACAGCTGCGGGTGATCACACTCAATACCCGCAATCATGTCCTGGGAGTTAAAACAATCTACCAGGGATCCCTGAACTCTTCCCAGGTGAGGGTAGGTGAACTTTTTCGCCCCGCGATCCGGGAAAACGCAGCAGCAATCATCATCATTCACAATCATCCCAGCGGAGATCCTTCTCCCAGTCCGGACGATGTAGCCATCACAAAAGCCATTATCAGCGCCGGCAAGCTGCTCGATATCCAGGTGCTGGACCATTTGATCATCGGCCAGGGCCGTTTTATTTCTCTAAACAGGAGAGGATTAGGTTTTTCAGAGGATTAAAGTGAAGGGCGGATGAAAAAGGATGCAAACTCACCGCTGGCAACCTGCAGGTCGGTTTGGATTTTGGAAACAGCTGATGATCTTGGGCCGCGCTGTAGAACGCCTACCAATTGCTTAAGGAGGTCCAATTCTCCCTCAGCAACAACTTCTACAGTACCATCCCTCCGGTTGCGGGCCCAGCCCACCAAGCCCAGTTCGACTGCGGAATTCAAGACGAAGTAGCGGAAACCAACGCCCTGAACCCGGCCGTAAACCCGAGCATGAAGTCGCTGAATATCAGAGGGTTTCATTTTCGTCCCAATCTCCTTCGGACGGATTTTTCCTCGTTTTATAGATGATAAATCCACCCAATCCCAGCAAAAGAAGGGCCAATAATCCTGCCAGCAGGTAAATATAAAGCATTAGAGTCGCCTGTCCAAAGGTGTCCCGCAGCCATTCATTTTCGAGAGTATTTAAAGTGATCCCTAAAGCCATTTCCACACCGCGATCACAGCTGACACCCTGGTCATAGGCATTAATCAAGGACTGCAAACCCGGAAGTCCGTACTCCCGCTGGATATATTCCACCAGTGAGTCCGACTGAGCATATGCCAGCAGAGCCAGCTCAGGGTCAACCGGGAAGGCCTGACAGAGATGGAGGAAAGGAATCAAGTCCCTGCTCTCATAAGCGCGCTCCAAGGTCAGATCATATTCCGGGAGGCTGTAGATCTCTACCTGGGAGGCAAATCCCTCATTCAGCCAGGCTGGCAAATACGAAAATTCAGCACCCATAAAACGGTAAAGGAATATGTGGGAGACTTCATGCGGGATCAGACGTTGGATCTCAAGGGGTTGTTCCACTGCCAAGGGTAAAGCGACCACTACTGATCCCCTGGCGGGGTCGGCATAACCACTGATCCAGCTCTGACCGATAAGCGCCAGAGAAGATTGCAGTTCCTGATCCGAGCCGTAGATAAAGATCACAATCGGTTGGGAATCGGGCGGCTGCATGAGCATTTCCAGCGTTCTGGTCTGACCATGTATGGCGGCGTCAAGAACTTCCTGGGCCAAGGTGATCTCCCCTTCGTACCAGTAGATCTTAAATTGCCCCTGGATCAATTCCTGCCAGTTGTAGCGGTTATCGAGGTAAGTGAATTCGTAATCCGGCGTTTCCACGATCTCCCCGCTAGCGAGGATAAATTGATAATCATAGCTGATATTAGCAAAAGCCGGCAGCGGTCGTTCCGATACCAGATAGACAAAATTCCCCTGCCCATCAGCAGGTATGGAAACAGCACCCACAAAAGTCGGCAGCCCCGGAGCATGGATCGATAGTGTAATGCTCTCTATAGGCAGATTACTTTCATATTCGATCTGGAAGTTTACCTGATCACCAAAGCTGTATTCAACAGAATGATCAACTACCTCAACCACACCTTCTGCCCTGGCAACATCCAGAAGCGGTGTGAGGCAAAAAATAACCAGGATTAACAATGAGCGGAGATATTTTTTTCATAATGCTTCTATCTAGATTTATAAATAAATGGGAATTCAGAAATTACTCCAGCCATAAATCATCATCAAAATCAAAATCCTCCAGACCGATATCATCATCATCGTAATCATCATCATATTCATCCTGTTGATAATCATAATCATCCTGTTGATAATCATAATCATCCGCGATGATCTCATCGTCAGTATAAGGAAGGTCGAACAAAGGCAGGTTAACCCCATCTTCCAGGAAATCTAACTTCTCCAAAGCCTGCTGGATCAACTCCTCTTCATCACTGCTGACCTCGTCATCCATCAATTCCAGGATAGCAGGCCCAGCATCCTCTCCCCCGATTTGTGATAAGGACCAGATTGCAGCAGCGCGGATCTCCGGAAGATCGTTCAAATGATCTATGATGATCGGAACGGCATCCTCCAAACCCAGTTCCCCGCTGGCCCGCACCGCTTCTAAGCGTATTTTTGGTGAAGTATCCTGCAGTTTTTTGAGTACCAGGTCACTGTACTCGTGATCATAGGAGCGGCCCATGGCAAATAAGGCACTGGCCACCCAATCATCGAGTTTATTTTTATAGGCCTTGAGAATGTGGTCCTTAACTTCTTCCCGGGAGGAATAACTGATAGCCTCCAGGGACCTGAGTTGGATTTCCAGAGGATGATCATTTTCCAGGATGCTTAGCAGCTGATCCTCGATCTTTTTTTGCAGTTTTTTACTGATCTTTTCTAACTCACCCCGGTAAACATATTTTCCCAGAACGGAGGCCGTCACTGCCCGAAGATCGGTAGATTTTTCCTCCTTCATTACGGAAAGGAAAAAAGGGATCAGATCATCGGTATCAAAGATCTCGATCGCCTGGGTGGCAAAAAAACGTACCTGTTCATCCTCGTCTTTCAAGGCCAACCTGTAGACCAGCTCAAAAGAAAGCAGGGTATTGCTCTCAGATAAGGTATCCAGATCCTCAATTAAGGCCCGCCGCCTTTCAAGATGGATCTCGGCCCAGATCTTCTGCAAATCCGCTAGATTGTCCTGAGTAATATCAGATAGCCGATACAGGTTCAGAGGATCAAGAACCTGGTCCGCATCTAGCAGGGCTGTCAGCACCTCGCTAAAGGGCTGTTCTTCCGGGGGGGTAAAAAACTTTTCTTCCATTAGGGTAATTGTACCGGTGAAGTGAAATCTAGAATATTAAAATAAATTAACAAAAGTATCACTGCAAAAAATCCCACCATGTTAACAACATTCTGAATTTTTTGGGAGATGCGCCGTCCGGTGATCAATTCCGGCAGTACAAATAATATCCGGCCGCCATCCAAAGCGGGAATAGGCAGCAAATTCAAAACACCCAGTGAAACAGTGATCGAAACCACAAATAGCAGAACGTTGATATAAGCAGGGGTGCTTGGCAGCAAGGCGCCTTCCTTAGCACCGGCAAAGATATCATACATGCCTTTATAGCCAACCGGGCGGCCAGCTGCATCCGCGGAACCGCGGATAAGCTGTCCGGGAAGTTTCATCACTGCCAGACTGTGCTGCCCTGTGGCTGCTGTCGCCATCGGTAATGCCTGGAACCAGTTGATCTTCAGGACAGGGCTTGACATCATGATGCCAATAGCACCTTCATTCTCGGGCGGGTTTTCACGGGGAGTCAGGTAGACCTCGGAGGTCTCGCCATCGCGATCGATAAAAATCGAGATTTCTTCCCCGAGGTTTTCATAGATCTCGCCCCTCAAGGCATCATAACTGTCAGTTTCGACACCGTTTATGCTTAACACCGTATCACCAACCATCAAACCTGCTTCCGAAGCAGGAGAATTATCAACCACCTCGCCGATCTGCACTACACTGCCATCTGGCATGCCCAGCTGGCTGATGATCACCGCGTAGATGGCTATTGCAGCCAATAAGTTCATCAGTGGACCTGCGATATATACACCGATCCGCACCAGGGGTTTGGAGGCCGCCAGTCCGCCTTCCACTTCGGGCTGCGATTCACCGAGCGGTTTCACAAATCCACCCAGCGGAATCCAGTTCAGGGTATATTCCGTTCCCCGAAAAGTGAATAATTTAGTGATCCGGGGAGGAAAACCAATTCCAAATTCCTCTACAGGTACACCAAATAACTTACAAGCGGCAAAATGTCCCAGTTCGTGGAGAACAATCATCGAACCCAGGACTACAATAAACTGAATTATGGTAACAATCATAGTATTTTCCAGTAGTTTCCTAAAAACCAATCAAGTAATAATATTCTGAAGTATGAGATTATACACCAGTGATTTCCGGATCGCGAAGCCAAGCAGCGCCACCCGGAGTGCATATTAATAGAGATTTTACATTTACCAGGGCAGTGAGTTTTCTTTTTACTTCTTCCGCGGCTGATTCAGGACAAATCAAGTGCACATTGGGGCCGGCGTCGATCGTAAAACAAACCTGCAAACCAGCCGCCCGCCAGGATCGGACAGCCTTCATGATCTCCAGAGTGCCCGGATCCCAGTAATACAGGGGAGGCGTGGAAGTCATCATCACACTGTGCATCAGCGTGGAATCCAACTCCACAATTTCCGCAAAAGTCTGGAAATCTTTCTCAATCAGGGCTTTACGGCAGATCTCCAGGCGCCGCTCAGCATCTAAGACTCTGCCTTCCTGCAGCGGACTTGTGCCGGCCAGTTTATGCCCATCTGAAGATACAACGGCTTTATGTTCCCGGCTGATCAAAACCACAAAATCCACAAGGGCCCAGTGTTCAGGGCCTGCAATTGAAAAAGCATGGGAAGACTCCTGGTCCGGGATCCATTCCACAAATCCACCCGGGATGGAACGGCTGGCGGAACCTGATCCGGTACGGGCCAGTGCGGAGAGCTGCTGTTCGGGAAGTTCCAGGCCTAATGAAGTCACCGCTGCCAGGGTTAATGCAGCAAATGCCGAAGCTGAAGAAGCAATTCCAGCTCCGGTCGGAAAGCTGTTTTCGCTGACCACCCGGGCGAAGGTTTGTACTTCCGCCATACCGCGCACCCGATCGAGCAAGGTGCTGACACGCCGCAAGGCGGCTGCAGTGGCTAGATTCACCATTGAGGACCAGCTGATCTTCTTTCAGATCAGTATCAAAACTGACTGTAGTCCGGGTTTCGAGGGGCGCCAGGTTCATCGATATAGAGCCATTGGCGGGGATTCTTAAGTCATGATCCTTGTTGCCCCAATATTTAATGAAGGCAATGTTTGGATGGGCGGCAGCTGATGCAGTTGAAATCATGGTTCACTCAAAACCTTTCACGTTATTGAATCGGCAGGGATATAGTCGGAAAAAGACAGTATGACACTGCCCTCCAGGACCGGGTAAAGTCCAGCGCTGATGTACCGCTGAGCTGCAGATGTCCAGCAAAACCTTCCAGGAACCGCTGCAAAAGTTCATTGTGGGATGGAACAGGGAAAACCTTGCAGAGATCATGGATAAATAGACCCTGGTTTGACTGTACATTCAGACGATTTTCAACACTGAAAGCCAGACCGGCCAAACCTACTGAGTTCAGGGGCTGATAGTTTGGATCCAATTCAGCCACGATCGATCCTATCTCATCTAATGCTTTATGGTCGAGCATTAAGGTCTGGTGCCAGTTCAAATTCCTGTCGGAAAGAATAGTGCGAAACTGTTGGGAGGGCTGGTTAGGTTCCTCGAACCAGAAAGCTCCCCGCAGGTTCAGATCCCGTTCCAAGCCATCATCAGCCTGAGAAGGGAAGATCGGGAAAAACATCGCTCCTGCCCCGCCGTCAGTAGCCCGGTGCAGCCAGACTCCCTCCAGCAGTGGATTGAGGGATTCCAGATTATCCACCAGGATGATCAGTGTGAAGGGGTCCAGAGGAGCGGGTTCCGCCGCCTGCTCCTGGAGCAGTACCGGACCGCTGGTCGTTTGGAGATCCCTGGCAGAAGGCTGATCCTCATCAAAGACAGCCTGGCTGGCCCTGATCCCCAGGAAGAGGAACAGGCTGAAACACACAAAAAAGATCACCAGCAGCAGTTTTGATTTCATAATGGTAGTTAAATATGAACAATCTCTGGAAGAATGAAATGTTCAACCAGAGGAAACATCTCTATTTATCAATTGAATCATACCATTAGATGAGAGGGATAAAACCTCTCTCTTCAGCAACAAACCGGGCTGTAAGGAAGGGGGGGATCCCTTCCCGAGAACTATCTTTTAGGCAAATTACTCTACTCTCGCCCTGGAATAGTTATAATCATGTCACCGAAATCCCTTGATCCTCAAATAGGAAGATAATCATGAAAAAAAACAAATCTATCCTGAGCCTGTTTTTTCTGATCATTTCTTCTTGCGCACCCCCACCCCCGCTGGTTTTAACTCCCTCAGCGACAGTCCGTGATATCCCCCCGGCTGGACAGACACAAGCGGTCAGCGGCGTGCCAACCATAGAACCCACGCTGGAAGCTCTGCAGCTTGCAGTCTATCCCACGGGAAGCCGGACAGGTAATGCTGAGCTTGACCCTATCATAGAAGCCCTGCTGAGACATAATTTTCCCAGCCTGAAGGAATTAACATCCTATACCCAGATCGGCTGCACTTTCGCTGATGGACTGGGCGGACCTCCTAAATGCCAGGAAGAGGAACTTGAAGGCACAATCCTGGAAGTAGTGCCGTTCCTGGGACCGGAAGGTCACCACTTGCGCCGGGCTGATTATGAAGATTGGGAGGGGCCGGATGTGCTGGGCCTGCTGGCAGCTTACCGCACCTCGCCAGCGACATATTCAGATCCGGCCTATCCTGCCGGGGATTACGCCCTGCTTTTTCTGTTGGCCGGAGGGCCGGAGACCGTCACCCTCCAAATTACAGACGGCAGGATTTTACGGTACGATTATCATTATGGCGGCCAAACTTCAGGGGATATAGAGCAGCAAGCCGCATATATCCTGCTTCCGCTCAACTTCAACCCGGTCCCCACCCCGGTGCCATGGAACTCTTTCACCGATCCCGACAGCCGGTTCAGCTTCATCTATCCGCCCAGCCTGGAGCTTCTTCCAGCCGATAAAGAAAACAAATGGCACCTGGGAAACCGCATCAGGGTTGAGGTGCTGCCCTTTGAACGATCCTGGATTGGCTGTTTTTACCAATCACTGGGCGACTGTCCATTTGTTGAACTCGATGAGTACGTCAAGATCAACGGGCAAGAAGTCCGCAGGATCGAGGGCTACATTGGATCGGTGGGAGGCAATATCCCCCAGGAGTTCTTATGTTATATCTTTGATCTCGGCGGCCAGGCCCTGGCGATGACCGTATACGCCCTGCCTTTTGGCACGCAGCTCAGTGAAGTGAGCCCGGTTTGGCCACTGGAGGGTATGGAGCTGGAGCTCTTTGAGCGCACCATCCAGACCGTAATTCTGAATTAGCCAACCAGAAGAGAAGCTCACTCAACAAAAGGCTGAGATCCATAAAAAAGATCCCAGCCTGATTTCATTTTTCTACAATTCAATCAATATGTTACATTTCCACTTTCCCCAGCATTTCCCCGATATGTGCCTGGGAGATCCTCAGTTTCTCGAAGACAGGAGCCAATTTCTTGTAAACTGCAGTATTTTCGGGAATCGGTTCCCGGATATTTTCCACTTTGTGAATCTGATCCAGTTTTGAAAAGTCTTTCCATAAACCGGAACCAACGGCCCCCAGCGCTGCAGCTCCTAGTGAGCCGGCATCTTCTCCAATATTGGTTTTGACAATCTTCATTTCAAAAACATCAGCGAAAATCTGCCGCCAGGAGGCACCCTTCGATCCGCCTCCGACGATGACCATTTCGTTGCTCAGCGTTGTAAATTCTTTCAGCACGCCCAAAACGGATCCCAGGTTCAGAGCAATGCCTTCCATACCAGCCCGGATCATGTCGCCCCGGGTATGACCAAGGTCAATACCCGAGTAAGCGCCCCGAATGTCCGCATTCGGTTCCTGGGAAGATCCTCCAGCCAAACTTGGGTTAAATAATAATTTATTCGCGCCAACAGGCGCCTGATCTGCCAGTGCAGTCATCAACTCATATACATCCTCACCAGTTCGGGCAGCTTTTTCAACCAGGTCGGGGCAGATATTATCCCGCAGCCAGCGGAAGGAATTGCCAGCTGAAAAAATACTTACGGCTGACGTGAACATACCAGGCATAACATGGGTGAACACAAACGGCCTGCTTTCTGGATCCAGGACCGGGTTCTCGGCTGAAACCGCTATCCAGGCGGAAGATCCGAGTGAGAGGTATACCCGACCGGGAGCAATATTCCGGGCTCCCAGCGCCATGCAAGAATTATCAACTCCCCCTGCAACCACTTTGGTCTTTGGGGATAAACCCAATAACTCTCCTGCTTCCCTGGTTAACTCTCCAATGATATTTGTCGAAGGTACGATCTCCGGAAAGATATCCAAATCAAGACCACTGGCCTGGATCAGATCCTCTGAATATCCCCATCCTTTAAGGTCATACACCCCACAGCCAGAGGCATAGGAAAAATCAGTACTGATCTCACCGGTCAATTTATAGTTGACATAATCTTTGGTGCCAATAACTTTAAAAATCTTCTTAAAAACGTCCGGCTCATTGTCCTGATACCAGAGGATTTTAAACACAGAATATAACTTGGCGGGAAATCCATTTCCAGTGGTCATATACCAGGCTGTTTCATCAAATTTCTCAAAAAAGGCATCCGCCTGGATTCCTGCTCTGGAATCAGACCAGATCGGGGTCGATTCCCGCAGCAGTCTGCCGTTATTGTCGATCGGCACCACACCAAGGCTGTGTCCTGATAAGGACAGGCACTCGATTTCGTCTTTATCAACACCTGTCACTTTCAGCAGCTGCCTGGTGCTGTTTATAATCGAGTCCCACCAGTCAGACGGCCGCTGCTCGTGCCAGCCTGCTACAGGATAAAGGGTCTCATAAGACTGAAAAGTGCTGGCAAGGCACAGACCATCGCTATCATATAAAGAAGCTTTATTCCCGCCGGTACCCAGATCATAGGCGATAATCTTTTTACTCATGGTCAATCCCTTTTCAACCTCTAGATTTTGAACGACAAAAAGAAATCAATCTAAATCAGATCTCGATCCCTTCTGGATACCGCTTAGCAAATTCCCTGATCAGCTCAGCCCCTTTGCTAACCCCCAGCTGGTCCGCTCCTGTTCGGAGAAACGCTATTGCATCGTCCAGATCATAGATCCCACCCGAGGCTTTGACTTTCATAGTATTACTGACCGCAGTTCTGATCAACGCAACATCCTCCAGGGTCGCACCATGTGGATCCGGATTGACCAGATCCAAATACTGTGTTCGAACACCAGTTGATGTTTTCACCATCTGGGCTCCGGCTTTTTCTACCAATTTACTGGCCCGGATCTTTTCCTCTTCAGTCAGTACCCAGGCTTCAATGATCACTTTCACGATCCTGCCAGCGGCTTTTTGCACCACAGCTTCAATATCTGCCTGGACCTGATGGTTTTTATTTGATCTTAATCCACCGATATCCATGACCATATCAATTTGTGTTGCCCCGGCCTGGATACAATACTCCGTTTCCAGAGCCTTGGACTCAGTCGGATGGCTTCCAAATGGAAAACCAACGTTTCCGCTGATATCCATATCCACACCATCCAATAAACGGGCAGTCAGGGCAACATTTGGTGGATTAACACAAACTACGCCTACACCAGTTGTTTTGGCTTTCTCAACAAAATCCTTGACATCCTCATCTGATGCAAACTGTTGACAGAGGCTGAATTCGATTCTCTTCCTGAAGTCTTCTAATCTAATTAACATAAAAATCCAAATCGAGAGTCTAGATTGAATAGATAATCTCACAAACCCCCCGATTGGGGGGTTTGGGGTGTGATTGTTCTAGCAATAGAGGACTAGGTTCTTTTTTCCTTTAACTTTCCTTCTCTCTTGCGGGCTTCCGAGAGCGCTTTTGCATAAGGTTTTTCATAGGTAGCGCAGGCAACTGGCATCTGCCGGATCAGCAGCTCTACACAGTTATCACAGACATTGCACCATCTGATCTCATCCTCCCGGCCTTCTTTGAGTTTGATAGGCAGTTCGCTGTCCGCCAGAGATTGGCGGCCGATAGCAACCATATCCACGTAACCATCTTCGATGTTTTTAGCAGCCCAATGCACAAAAGTGGTCTCTTCCGGTTTGACGGCATGATATTTGAGCCTGCCATCGGCGTAGATCGAATAGGCGGAGCCAATTACAGCAGTTTCCGGTTTGAGGGCATCCTGAATTACTTTCTGGAACGTGAAGTGCAGATAGCCATAATCCGGCATGGCCTTGTCAGGCTGGGTCAAAGCCAGGGTGATGCTCGGGCTTCCAGCCGATTGAAGAATATATTTTCCTCCCCGTGCTTCCAAACCCTGGACCATCTTCTGGATCTCAGAGAAATCGATCACCGGCGTATTTGGTCCGGCTGTACCCATACCACCCGGGAAACCTTCCCAAACCGAGATCTTGGAGCCAACGATAAAATCAGGATCGTTGATTTCTTTGTCAAGACGCTCGTAGATCTCATAGGCAAAGCGCATGCGATCTTCAAATGCTCCGCCATATTTCCAATCACGATCATTATATGGCCGGCAGAATTGTGAACCCAGATATCCATGGCAGAGTTTAACATCCACCCCATCCGCACCTGCGTCATGGGCAACCTTGGCGGAGGTGACGAATTTTTCTATGATATCTTCCACTTCATCTTCGGTCAGAAGATCTCCGCCAAAACCCGGCAGGGGTTTGACACACACCTTGCGGGAAAATTCAGCATTCCCTAGTTCCCCATTATGGGTCAGCTGCACAAAGAGCAGGGTCTCATCATTCTCTTCCCTGAGGGTCTTGATCAATTTAGAAAGGGGTTCCTGGTTATCGCGCGTGCCGATCAGCTGGTTGATGCGGCCTTTGGATTCATCAACAACACTGATGGCTTCCATAAAGATCACGCCAGCGCCGCCACGAAAAGCTTTTTTATACCTTTCATAGGTGAGGTCAGTGGGATTTCCTTCATGATCGGCGTCGTTGCATTCCATGGCATTCAGGGCAATGCGGTTGACAGAAGTCCTGGAGCCGATTTTAAATTCCTGGAATAATGTATCTACAGTCATAATTCCCCTCCTGGGGTTGAAGTCTCACTCAACTGAATAAAATGGCCCTTCCCCTCTGCAGAATATATCTCCAGAGGGGAAGGTTATATACCACTAATCAAACAGCTTATCGCCGCGGCCTTCGTATCTGCCCTTGATGATCAGAGGCCTGAGGAATTCAATGGTCTTTTCAATGCCATCTTCCCGGCTCATAACAACGTCTTCATGTTCATAGCTGACCACATAATCATAACCAACCAGGGCCAGTTCAGTCATTACTCTCTTCCAGGGCACAGAACCCCAACCGGGGATCCTGAAGCGGAAACCGCGATCGATCCGATCCCAGGGACCGGTAGGCTGGAGACCGGAGCGTTTGACATTGTGTTCCACGATCTCACCATCTTTGGCGTGCACATGATAGATGCGGTCGCCCAGCTCCTGAACAAAGATCACCGGATCAATGCCCTGCAGGATGATATTGGCGGGGTCAAAGTTGAATCCCCAGGCTTTATGGCCATCGAGCAGCTCAATGCTCTTGTGGGCTGTTTCAATGTTATATACATATTCATTGGGATGGGGCTCGTGGGCGAATTTCACACCCTGCTTTTCGAAGACATCCAGTACTTCACCCCAGCGCTCCACAAAATCCTTTGCCATTTCATCCCAACCCTGGGGATAAGGGAAGGGAAACCAGCGGGAGAAGCGCTCACAACCGATAAAACCACATACCACGGGAACTTCCAGGGCATTGGCTGCCTCAGCAGTTCTTTTCATTCTCTCGATGCCAAATTTGATCTTCTCTTCTGGTGTTCCCTCGTAAAGGCCATCGGTATCAACTGTATGGGGGCCGAGGATGAGCTGACTGTCGGTATGGTTGCTGAGAGCTGAAATGGGAATATCATATTTCTTTGACAGATCTTTGATTTTCTTTCCGCCATCCTTAATTACTTCTTCAATATCGCAGTGGGGGTTCCCATAAAACACCGGCAATTCAGCCATTTCATAGCCATACTCAGCCATCATTTTAAAGACCTTTTCCAGATCTGTGTCCATGTAATTGGCTGTAAACATTCCTATTTTCATAGTGATCTCCAGTTTCAAAAAGATAAGTAGATTAAATCTGGTCCATGGGGATCCAGCATTTCTCTTGATTGGATAGCTGCAGAGCTGTTAACAAGCGCTGTACTTCCAGGCCGTCATCAAATGTTGCGCCCCAGGGGGCTACATCAAGATTATTGGCAATAGAATTCACAAAGTGGAATATTGTATTGCAGTGGTGATGTTCCCAACCCAGCATATGACCCGGGGGCCACCAATTTTTGATCCAGTCATGCACTTCAGCCTCTGTGACAATGATCGTGCGGAATCCCTGGGTTTCCAGGGGATCATCCAGAGAAAAATACTGCAGCAGGTTGTTCTGGGTCAATTCGAACTGCACAGCTCCCCGGCTGCCGTAGACCTCTATTTGCCAGAGAGATTTCCGGCCCGTGGCAAAACGGGTGGCTTCAATGGACCCCAACGCGCCGTTATTGAAGCGGAACATGCCCAGCGAGGCATCATCGACCGTCACAGAACCTTTTTTCTCTCCGCCCTTGCCTGAGAGGCCAGAAGCCTCGAGGGGTATGGGGCGCTCTTTGATAAAGGTTTCGGTCACACCGGTGACTTCTGTGATCTCCAACCCGGTCAGGAATCGGGCCATGTCCAGACTGTGGGCATTAAGATCTCCCAGCACACCAGAACCGGCCACACTCTTATCCATCCTCCAGGCCAGCGGAAAATCCGGACTGATCAGCCAGTCCTGTAAAAAAGCAGCCCTGAAATGATAGACCTCACCGATCTTGCCCTGTTCGATAAGCCGTTTTGCCAATAAGACTGCGGGGGAAAACCGGTTGCTGAAAGAAACCATGCTCTTAACCCCATCCTTGGCGGCTTTGTTAGCGGCTGCGGCCATCTGTTTGGCTTCATCCAGATTAAGGGCAAGCGGTTTTTCCACTATCGTGTGTTTGCCGGCTTCCAAAGCAGCTATGCAGGGCTCAGCGTGCACGTTATTCGGTCCATTATTATCAAAAAGTTGGATCTCGGGATCTTCAATTAACTTTTTCCAGTCGGTGGTCCCATACTCATAACCAAAGCGCTGGGCGCTTTCCATGACTGCACTTTCATTCCGGCCGCAGATGCCTTTTAACACCGGAATAGCTGGGGGAGGATAATACATATAGGGAAGTTTTTTGAAAGCGTTGGTATGAGCCTTGCCCATAAAGGCATACCCCAACATTCCCACTCCTATTTCTTTTACATCCGCCATATCTCGCTCCTTTGTAATTCAACTTGATGGAAATATGAATAAATAACTTCAATCCTATCTGATAGATACTATTCGGGAAAATTCCTCACAGCCTGGGCTGAGCCAGTTTAATTGGTCTTTTTAAATACTGTCCTGATACCTGCAGGATCATGGTACAGATCGATTTCATCACAAAATTTGGGAAGAGACCAAATCTCAGGAATAATAATGTACCGGGAGATACTCAAAAAACAGGCAAAAACATGATAAACGGATATGTTGTTATCCTGTAATTACAACTATATCTAAATCATATTCAGATAAAGTGTGATTGTCAATACGCTGTGGTCCAAAAAGTGACTTTTGTCAGTGAAAAAAAGCTTTAGAAAATCCAGGAATCTCATAAAGAGAGATTCTGATAGAACATTGCAGAGAAAAAGCAAATGACAATATCGGCCTGATCAATTTCAAGGAACTCAAGCACAAAAATGACCCCACAAAGTGGAAGGATCTGTTCCTATCCAAATTGTCATCCTAAAAACAGGAAATTACTTGAAAAATGCTCTTAATCGAGCCTTTTTTCATTTCTCATCCCTCAAAGATGGCCTTCCCTAACAAAAATGTCAACCAGAGAGAAAGACAGGGTTTATATAATCTGGAGTAGATGTCACTTCTAATTCCAGAAGTGGCCAGTCTTTTATTGAATGAGGAGTCATCCATGCATAATAATTTTCGTAAATTACTCTATCTGACGACAATCTTAGCGGTACTTCTGATGAGTGCTATGCCATCTTATGCGGTCTACGCTGATGGTGGAACAGAAGGGGATCCCCCACCAGAAGAACCCCCTGTCATAGAGCCTGCTGATCCCCCAGCTGAGTTACAAGTTAATCCCGATCCTGAAGAGCCTGCGGCAGAGCCCCCTGTCGGGGAAGGTGATCCAGTGGATCTTGCTTCCGCAGAGGAAACTCCCATCGAGGAACCAGCCAGCCTGCCTGAGATCCTTCAACAGTTTCCGGAAGAAACAGGACTGATTGTGATTAATGAGGATGGCGATCCAGAACCACTTGCCAGCATGGAAGCTGCCGAGATCCTTGTCGTAGGCGACCCGGTCTGGTGCCCGGCGGGACAAATTCCCACACCCGGGGCCAATGGCTGTACGCTCGCCCGGGCAGGATTTGATGAGCTGATAGCAGATCTGAGCAGCGGGACCTACAGTGGAAACGGTGCAATCTGGGTAGAATCAAGTTACGATGCTAACGAAGATTCAGCACGCATATTGTTCGACGGTGGTGACTTACCAACATTAAATGATCTCACGATCAATGGCGGGTGGAATGGCATCAGCGGAAGCACCATTATAGATCCTGCCAGCCCATCAGTTCTAGATGACCGGCTGGTTATCAGAAACTGGATCGGCACAGTTTCGGTCTCAAACCTGGAAATACAAAACACTAGCGGTGGAGCTTCTCTTCGGATCATTACTGATGGGAATATCAGCGTAAATAATGTCACTGTCAGTGGGAGCGTAGATGGTGCGGGTGCTTTCCTGAATAACTGCCTGGATTCAGGAGCCGGCTGCACAGGCTCCGGCGATCTCAGTGTGGTCGACAGCGAATTCAACAACAATTTCATTAACGGTTTAACTATCCGCGCTTCTGACGAGGTCCTAATCCAGGATGTCACCGCAGACAGCAATGGACGAGATGGAATCAACCTGAATACATATGACTCAGTTGGCGCTGACGTGACCATCAAAGATACAACCGTTACAAACAACACACAAGATGGAATCCAGATCAACAATGTTGGAGGAGATCTTACGCTGAAAGCTGTCACTGCCAGTGATAACGGATCTGAAGGGATCATCATCGCCGATAACCAGGGAAACATATCCGGATCCAGCATCACTGCCAACGGGAATAATGAGGAAGGAATCGAAATCGATGATTCCCGGGGTGATGTTACCTTATCCGGTGTAACCGCCAATGACAGCATTAATAATGAGGGAGTGGATATTCACAACACAAATGGAAACCTCAAGCTGAGTTCAGTCACTACGGAAAATAATAATCTGGAAGGTATTGAAGTATTCAACGTTGATGGCAGTTTGGGGTTTTATTGTGTAAAGAGCTCTGTTAATGGCGGAGCTGGAATCTACGTCGACGTCGATCATGACTTTACGATCAAATGCAGTCAATCCATGGATAATGGCGGCGTCGGCTTGCAAATTGATACTGCCCCGACTGCCCAGCTGTTAAGCTTTACTGCCACCGGTAACACCGGGGTGGATATTAGCTACGACTCCCTCGTTACCACTGTGACAGAGAAGGAAGTCGACTGCAGCGCAAAGAAAAAACCCGCCAAGACTGGCGAAAAAAGTCTCTGGACCAAACTCATCTGCCTGCCGGGTGAGATCAAGGTCGCCCTTTATGATACCTACGGCGATATGATCGAGTTCGATAACCTGTGCGGCTATGAGGCCGGGGTCTTTGATCCAAGCTCCTGGGCTTACCCCGAGACCATCCCGGGCGGCGGTGATGATTACATCACCAGCCTGCAGAACAAGATGCTGGAAGAGATCCCTGGTCTGGAGCCTGTCACCGAATACGGTATGCCCGGCGTCTTAGCCCAGGTGCTGGATGAACTGCCCTTTATGCTGCCTGACGGGTTTTCCTACGCATCCGCGTTCTTCACTGCGGTGCTGGATGAAGGAGAACTGCTTGATCCCCTGCCTGAGGAATCTGGACTGACCGTTCGCTTCCGGGTCCCCGGGTGGCTGGACCCGTTCGAGGAACTGAGCATTCTGTGGTGGGACGGAGCAGAATGGGTGGATTTAGGCGGTGAGTACTCAGAGGACGGATACTACTTCCAGGTCACCACTGAAGAAACCGGCGTATTTGTGCTGGCAGTCTATGAAGTTGAAAATTAGGTGACCCAGACCTAGTAATAAAAACACCGCCTGTTTTCCTCAGGCGGTGTTTTCATTTAAACCGATACTTCAGATCTGCCAAGATATATCTTCAAATTTACCCCTTGACAAACAGAAACTCCTTGTTTATTATATTATCATGTTTATATTATAAACATGTCTAAAATAGAAGAATGGAGTAGCTATGAATGACCAATTAGCTGAACAAACCAAACAGCTGAAAAAGCAATTTGCCAGAACCTTTCATAATGATGGATTGTTGGATTTTTTCGTGGGGTGGAGTCTAGTAGCGACCGGTATATTCCTGCAAACCAGCGCCATCATCTGGTCCTTTGCTGGCTGGATGCCTATTCTGTTTCTAGCGCCCCTCAAACAGCGAGTAATAATCCCTCGCTTCGGGTATGCCAAATTTGCCAAACCCGCTTCTATCCCCCGTCCCATACTGATCGGAACAGGAGCTGCTGTCATAATCGCTACAATACTGGTCACTCTCCTCGGAAAAGCCACGGGGGCTAGATCTCCAATTATTGTGGGTATGTTAGGCCTGGCCTTACTTTTTATCCTTGACAAAGGTTGGAGCAGAATTGCCGTCTACGCTTTATTCTTACCGCTGTTTTTTATCATCGGATTGGGCTTCAATATCCTCACTCCCTTGATCATCATCCTGGCAGGTATATCCTTGATGTCTCTGGGAGTCTATCTTTTTCTAAAATTCCTTCAAAAATATCCCCTGGAAACAGGAGAAGAGGATAGACCCTTATGAAAGAAGGCCTCTCCCTCGATCCGCGTGAGATCTCGGATCTGGATCGGGTGATTCACTCCCCCACCCGCCTGAAGATATTGCTGGTGCTGATGAGTGTGGAGGAGGCTGATTTCACCTTTATCAGCAATGCTGCCGAACTAACCCGCGGCAACCTCTCTGCCAACCTGAGTAAACTGGAAGATGCTGGCTATATCAAGGTCGAGAAAAAATTCATCGAGCGGGTGCCAAAAACTATTCTCAGTATCACTCAGGCGGGCAAAAAAGCCCTGGAAGATTACAGCAATCTATTGGGGCCGATCCTGGATGGACTCAGGAAGTAGATCATCGTTTTTTTCCTCATCGCCCCGGGATCAGATCCAGATATTAATGCTGGACAACCAGGAAGAATGATAGATAGTTGTCTTAACTACAAATCGGGCTGATCTTTCCCAGGTGGAAGATTATCAGCCCGATCTTTTTTAGTATCAAAACCGGTTTATTTCACATAGATCGACAAGATACCCAGCAGCACACCCACAGGGAAACCTAAAATTGATAGGACCAGGTAAGGCATGGCCTCTTCACGCTTGTCCCAAATCACTTGAACCTTAGGCATGACATCGCGGATCCACTGGGATTCATCTATAATCCGGATGTGAAAATTCCACCAGTTGTATTCAATGCGTTCCAGAATAGCTTTCATGATTATTCTCCGTTTATTTTGAGGTGGAGATCTTTTTGATCTTCCCGTTTTCATCCGCAACCGCCCGTACAATGCGGTTGATCTTCTTCCCACCCGGTCCAGAGACTGATTTGGAATAAACCAGCAAAGTATCCGGGGAGCTATCCCCCTTCCGGGGTGTGATCTCAGGTTTGACACCCTTCAGATCCGGGTGTTTCCTGTATACTTCTTCAGAAATATGGTCAATCATTTTTGCTTTCACAGCTTTCGCTCCTTTCGGGATTATTCTCCAAATGAGATATTGGCATAAGCCCGGCGGCGCATAAAGGCCGGCACATCAAGGGGGTCACGGCCCATATCAAATCGTTCTTCCGGTTCCTCTTCCCCATCTTTTTCCTGTTTGACCACTACCCGCTGGATCGGCGCAGGGATCTCTCGATCCTGCCTGGTAAAGGAAGTAAACACATCCTCAAAGGTGGTAGCGCCCAGGCCGGTGATGATCAAGTTGACCTGCACCTGTCCTTCTGAGTGGCTGTTCTGGGTGGTACCAAAGATCAACTCGGCGTCGGGAGGAATCTGGTCCTGCAAATAAGTCAAGGCCTGGCTGATGTCCATCAGGGTCAGGTCTGACCCTGAGGTGAAGTTCACGATCAATCCCGAGGCATTGGTGAGGGAAATATCCTCCAACAGCGGATGGTACAGTGCTTGTTTGACTGCGTTTAGAGCCTTATCCTGGCCTGAGGCCTGTCCGATGCTCATCAGAGCTCCCCCACCCAGCTTCATAACTCGCTCGATATGGGCAAAGTCCACATTGATGACACCGGGCTGGGTGATCAGTTCAGTAATACTCTGCACTGCCTGGCGCAAAACATCATCTGCCAGATGGAATGCCTCGGATAAAGTGGCTTTCGCTGATACCGTTTGTAATAAACGTTCATTAGGAATGGTGATCAAGGTATTGACATGGGGCTGAAGTTTAGAAAGACCTTCGGCTGCGTTCTTCTGGCGGCCGCCAACTTCAAAGCCAAATGGTTTCGTAACCACTGCAACAGTGATAATGCCCATTTCCTTGGCAACCTGAGCTGCCACAGGGATAGATCCGGTGCCGGTACCGCCGCCCATGCCAGCGGTCAGGAAAACCATGTCGGCTCCTTCCAGAGCCATGGCGATGTCACCCTTACTTTCGAGAGCTGCGGCTTCTCCCACACTGGGGTCTCCACCAGCGCCCAGTCCCCGAGTCAGTTCCGGGCCCAGCTGAAGTTTAACGGGCGCCTGGCTGAAGGCCATGGCCTGACGGTCGGTATTAGCAATGATAAATTCGACCCCGGATAATCCAAAATGGATCATGCGGTCAATAGCATTGCTGCCACCTCCACCCAATCCCATCACCTTAATGACAGGCATATAAGGGAGATCTTCTCCCCAGTCTCTTAGTCTCTGATCTAAAAGATGCTCGTTAAACATAATGATCTCTCCTTGCATTAAACCCGCTAAAGGGCAAATATTTTCTTTAGATTGATGCTAATGATGATGCAATTTTTGTACCATCTCCCTCAACTCGCCGGACCAGGCAGCCCTGGTTGCGTAATTGGGTGAGTTCAGATTCTGAAAAATGCTCTTTGCCGCCCACCACAGTCACTTCCTTGGCCTGAAAAGCTTCCTCAAGGGAAAATCCCACAGTAGGACGATGGCGTTTGATAAAAGGTCGGGTGATATTCAAATGCCAGTCGGCTACCCCCCACTCAAAGCTGGGCAGCAGCAGATAATGAGCGATCTGAAAATCTCCGCTAGGATTGGATTTGGATTTGGATTGGGTTTCATCCTGCCTGGTAAAAGCCACCACCACAGGTTTCGGTGATCCTTCCGGGCTGAACCAGCTGGATTCATCAAGTCCTGATAAGGTCTGAAATGCGCCCCCTATCACCTCATCCGGAAGCGGATTGATTCCCTCAATTTGCTGGCGGGCGATCAGGCGGGCGGCATTGATCAAATACTCATTCAGATCCTCATCTTCGGGCGCAGGACCCCGCACACCAAGCAGCAAGATCGGCAGGCGCTTTTCCAAGATAGTCTCTGACATGGTCAGGTACCATTCAGCGATCCGGAACCCCATCTGATCCTGGGAATCTTCAGGTGTGAAATAAGGCTGGGCTTCCGGCCAGTTCTGAGGTCCGCCGGCACCCCAGGAAAGGGGTTTAGCGTTGATCCGGGCATAGGCCGAAAGCATCAGGCGTGATAAAAGAGGTTTAGATGCCCGGCGTTTGATCCCATCCAGGGCGCCGCGCAGGAAAATCGTATCCCAATAATCCCCACCCGGCTCAAGGGGGCCAAAAACCGGTGCTAACCCCACAGCCACAGCAGCTTCAGCCAGAGGTAAAAAACCATCCAGGAACCGTTCAGTCAGGTCAGATTGAGCCCAGGCTTCTGAACCCCAGCTTTCCTGAAGATTGGCTTTGTCATAAAGAATGACATATTTTACGCCCCAGCGTTTGTAATTCTCAAAGAGCAGCAGCATCTCATCCACGGATGGAAGGTCGCGGGGAGCGATCTGAAAATGCAATACCGGTTCAATGCCTTCCATTTTCAGGGTAGCGATGAATTCCTCCGGGATAGCTCTTATTGTGGGAGCGTTTAATACGATCCAGGAGGCGTCCAGCTGTTTAAGCCGCGGCAGCCACTGCCCCAGATCTTTTCCGGAATAGTGCTCGCTGTCGGATCGATAGTGAAAACCAACTTTATCCATATTTTTATCTCTTTCTGATTTTACATGTATCACTAAAGATGCAAGGTTTATGCCAGCAGGCCCTGAAATCAAAGCAGGGATTTCCGGATTATTTCAGGGGATGCTATAATGCGGGAGATGAAGAAAATCCTTCTCACGGGCGCTACCGGATTTATCGGAAAAGCCCTTACCCGCCATTTCTTTGAAACCGATTACCAGATCCGGGTTCTGATCCAGCCCACCCGCACGTCCCCTGATCTTCCCAGGGGAATCCCGGTGGAAGCAGCGGTGTCTGGATTAAGTGATCCCCGGGGACTGCGAGCAGCCCTGGTGGATGTGGATATCATCTATCACCTGGCCAGCCAGGAAGCCCTGGGGGCCAAAGGCAATTTGCTTGAGATCGATATCCAGGGCACCAAGAACCTGGTTGAAGCTGCTCAGGAATCAGGAGTTAAACGGTTCTTTTATCTGAGCCATTTAGGCGCGGACCGAGCATCAGCCTACCCGGTGATGACTGCCAAAGCGATTGCCGAGGACCATATCCGGAAAAGCGACCTGGAGTACACCATTCTGCGTACCGGGATCGTTTACGGACCAAATGACCGCTTCACAACCCCCCTGGCTGCCATGCTTCGGGCTATACCCCTGGTTTTTCCCCTTCCTGATAAAGGTGACAGCCTGCTTCAGCCGCTATGGATCGAAGATCTGGCCAATATCCTGACCTGGTCCCTCGACAATCCTAAAACAAAACGGGAGATATTCGAGATCGGAGGACCGGAGCAGCTAAGTTTCAAGGACATCATCATCACCATGCTGGACGTTATGAAGCTGCAGCGGCACCCAGTGACACTCAGCACTCCCCTGATACGGGCAGCTACCGTTTTTGCTGACTACCTTAACCTGAACATTCCCACAAATATTTTCTGGCTGGATTATCTGGCCACCAACCGCACCTGCTCACTCAATACTGTTCCGCATGTATTCAATCTGCTGCCAAGCCATTTTTCCAAAAGGATTGAATATCTCAGGCCAATGAAATAAAAGGAAATCGCATGACTTTGTACGATATCTCTCTGACCATTTCAGAAGACCTGCCAGTCTGGCCGGGTGATCCAAAGATCGAACTTACAAAGATCAGCCAGATCAAAGATGGAGAAATGGCCAATGTGACCCACCTGTCAGCAGGCGTACATATCGGAACTCACGTTGACGCCCCTGACCACTTCCTGGGCAATGGCCAAACCGTGGAAAATCTGCCGGTTGAACTGCTGGTCGGTGAGGCCGCCGTGGTGGAAATCCCCGGTGAAGGCCAGATCTCAGCCGCAGATCTGCAAACCGCAGCTATACCGGAAGGAACAACCCGGCTGTTAATCAAAACCGCCAACTCTCTACTCTGGGCTCAGGATCGGAAGGAATTCAGAGAGGATTTCATCGCCCTGCAGGCTGATGCAGCAACTTACCTCGTTAACCGGGGAGTTAAGGTTGTTGGTGTTGATTACCTGTCTGTCGCACCGTATGATGATTCAGCACCCACCCATAAGATTCTGCTTGAGGCTGGTGTACTGATCATTGAAGGCTTGAATCTCTCCGGGATCAAAGCGGGAGAGTATACATTAATGTGCCTGCCCTTAAAGATCAAGGGTTCGGACGGCGCTCCAGCCAGGGTCCTGCTCCAAAAAGATTGACTCCCGAAAGAAGTTCAGCCTGATGTTGATTTCATATATAATAAAAATAACTCAAAGGAGAATTGGATGACAAAAAAGATCTCCATTTTGATCCTGATCTGCTGCCTGGCTGTGGTCCTGGCAGGCTGTGCACCCGCCCCCGAACCGGCTGAAGATCCAGCTCCAGTAATGGAGGAAAAAGCAGCTGAAGAAATGATCCCTGCCGATACACCCCTGCCCCCCACAGAAGAACCCGAAACAGAGGAGGAACCCGCCATGGTTGAAATGACCCTGACCAGCCCGGCATTTGCCGAAGGGGAACCGATTCCGCTTCAATTCAGCTGTGATGGCGACGACCTTTCACCGGAACTGGCCTGGGCAGGAATCCCCACTGGAACGGCCAGCCTGGTTCTGATCATGGATGACCCTGATGCGCCGGTTGGCACCTGGGATCACTGGATTCTATTTGATATACCCGCAGATCTGACAGGCCTGGCACAAGGTGGTACAGCAGGAACTGATGGTAATAACAGTTGGAATCGAACTGGCTATGGTGGACCTTGCCCTCCGTCAGGTACGCACCGCTATTTCTTTAAACTCTACGCTGTCGATATCATCTTGGATCTAGCAGTCGGAACCGCCAGAGGTGTTCTGGAAGCGGCCATTGAAGGCCATATCCTGGGATACGTCGAGCTGATGGGAACCTATACCAGGTGAATCAAGGCAAGAAGGGTCTATTATATTATCTGGTCTAAACTGTCATTGCGAGAAGCGAAAGAAGTGAGCGACGAAGCAATACCCATATCAAAGAGCTTTTTTTATCAGGAGCAATCTCCTTCCCGCAATGACATCTGATCATCAGGAAACGAATGCTTATATTTTACTTGACAGATCGTATACAATAAAATAAGTACCACATATATCCCTCTGAGCAGCCTCGTTTAAAGTGCAGGGCTGGTCAGGATCCCCCATAAACCTCCATTACACACTATCTACACCATCCAACATCCAACCAGGGATTTGGTGCTGTTTATTAATCAGTTTTCGGAAATAACACAGACTAACCTGGAGGAAAAATGAGTAAAGGAATAAGGATCACCCTGATAATACTTCTGGTGCTGGCTGTAGTCATATTTGTTGTTTTGGCAGTGATGACCAGGGGTATCGCGCTGGATATTGTGAAACATCCTCTATCTGAACGCCCGGAAATGGAAAAATCCCCTGCTGATTTCGGAATGACATTCGAATTGGTCAGCACAATAACGGAAGACGGACTGACACTATTTGGCTGGTTCATACCCGGGGAAAACGGTGCCACGATCATGATCCAGCATGGCTCACCGGGGGGCAGGCAGGACGGCCTCTATGAAGCCCAACTTTTAAACAAGGCAGGGTATGCCGTGTTATTGGGCAGTTTCCGGGCCCATGATGAATGTGATGGTGAACTGATCAGTTTTGGATATTATGAACAGCGCGACCTCAGAGCCTGGCATATTTATCTGACTTAACCGGGAGGATGTGAATCCAAACCGGATCGGATTATTTGGCGAATCCATGGGCGGCGGAACAAGCATCCTCTATGCCGCCGGGGATCGCGGGGTTCAGGCGGTTGCCACTGGAAGCGCCTTTGCTCTCACCCAGGAAGTGGTTGAAAAGTTCATCGAATTCGAAACTGATATTCCGCCTGCGTTAATCCCCCTGCTGGCAAAATTCATTGTCTTTTGGGCTGAAAACGAAGCCGATTTTAAAGCGGAAGAACTGGATACTGAATCGATCATCGCCAATATCAGCCCGGTCCCGGTATTGATCATCCACGGCGGTAAGGATGACAAGATCGGCGCCGAGGTTGGCAGAAAACTTTTCGAGGCCGCGGCAGAACCCAAGGAATTGGTCTGGTTTGATAATGCCGGGCATGTAAATTTTGAAGATTATTACCCGGAGGAATATCAGGACGCCCTGGTGAATTTCTTTAACGAACACCTGCTTAAATAAACAGGATGCGTGATCCTGAGTTAAGAATAATTCTCAAAACCTGAATCCAATCAAGATATTGTGTGGTTCAGGATCACGCATCCTTTTCTCGATTAATGTGGTATACTGGGGGGGAGTATATAATCACGAGGTAGGCCAGATGCCCATTTATGAATACCAGTGCCCCAGCTGTGGGCAAATCTTCGATAAAATGATGCGCTTTTCAGAAGCAGACCAGGTGCCTGTCTGCCCGCACTGCGGTGAAAAGGAAACCCGGAAGCAGATCACTGCCGGAGCTGTGATCGGCGGGTCCTCAGGAGGAAACTCGGCGGCAGTTAGCCGACCGACAAGCAGTCCCTTCACCTGAGCGAGCTGTTAATACCAGCCGTGGGCTGGATCAAAATATGAAAATCGAGAACCGGGAAACCAAAGAACAGCTCATCAAACGTTTGCGCCGGATTGAAGGCCAGGTCCGGGGCCTGCAGTCCATGCTGGATGAGGAGCGCGACTGCCGGGAGATCATGCAGCAGCTTTCCGCGGTATCCTCGGCCGTCAAATCCACCAGCCGGACTTTCTTCAAAGATTACGCTGCCCTGTGTCTGACAGAGATGGGGGAAGAAAACCAAAAGAATCCAGAGCTGCTGGACGAGATGATCAAGCTGCTTGATAAAACCCCCTAAACTAGCATAAACTCCTGGAGCTTCCAAAAGCTCCGGGAGTCTTTTTATTCTCTCCGGGTCTTTTCAAAGAATAGACCGGGTGCTATAATTTCGCCTACAAACGGGCGCGTAGCTCAGTTGGTTAGAGCGCACGGTTCACATCCGTGAGGTCGATGGTTCGAGTCCATTCGCGCCCACTTCTCAAACCGCTCTTCTCACGAAAAGCGGTTTTGTATTTGGAGGAATAGATGACTGAATGGAATGCTGAAACAGCCGAATGGTACGCAGAAAAATTTGGTGATTATCCCACCAATCGACTTGCTGTGGCCGAGCTTGAACTCCAACCGGACGATACAATTCTTGATATCGGGTGCGGCACGGGAACTGCTTTACGCTTCGCAGCAGAAAAAGTCCTGGATGGCAGCCTGATCGGGATCGATCCAGTCCCCAGGATGGTGGAAATCGCCAAAGAACAAACCAAAGGCCATCCCGCGGCTGATCGGATCACTTTTCAAGAAGGATCAGCTGAAGATATCCCCCTCGAAAATAATCTGGCTGATTTTGTATTTGCGTTTGATTCTGTTGATCATTGGACTGATCTCAAACGCGGATTGTCCGAAGTCCTCAGAGTCCTCAAACCCAACGGTACCTTCGTGGTGGTCAAGGATCTGGATGTCCCGGCAGCCAAAAAAAGAATCGCTGAACTCAAAACAAAACTTGAAAGTTCTTGCTTTTCTATATTCGACCAGAGAGTTATGAATAAAGAAGGGATCAAGTTTGTTTTGATTATTTGTACAGGAAGGAAAATATAAAAAATGAAACATCAAACCTGGATGGACCTGGTTAATAAAGGGATCAACAGCACAACTCAAACGATAAATCCTCAGGAAATATCAGGGTTTGCAGAACGGATCCTGAGCGCCAAACGGACCTTCTTGATAGGTCGAGGGCGAACCGGCCTGATCGTGCAAACTTTTGGCATGCGCCTGGCCCAGCTGGGACTGCCGGTTCATATCGTATCCCAGCCCACCACACCGGCCCTGACCAGGCATGATCTCTTGATACCGGTCTCCGGCAGCGGGGAAACAGGGGAGATCCTGGATGCAGCCAGTTTGGCCCTGAAGATCGGGGCAGATACTTATGCGGTGACCCAGAATAAAAAATCATCTCTGGGAGAATTAATTGCGGACAAATTGATCATCCCCTCCCCGGTCGAACAGAGCAAGGTCTTAAATGGAACCTTGTTTGAAATGTCACTATTGATCACCCTGGATGCGGTAGTTGCTGAACTGCTTGAAATCAGCGGTCAGAGCTTCCAGGATATGAGCGAAAGACATGCCAATATCGGATAAAACGCTGCCTGGGTGGATCTTCTAATTTTAAATGGCGGTTTATAACCTTTCATCCTTTATTATCAAGAGAAAATTTTAGACAATAAAAGTGGTGGCGAATGGAAAATTCAGTTGGTAATCCGATCTTTGTCGATCAGATCATAATCCAAGAAAGCGCGCTGGATGATAACGGCCATGTTAATAATGTCATGTATGTTCAGTGGATACAGGATATTGCCCGGAAACACTATGATTTTATCGGTGGGACAGCTCCCACACAAAATCTTGGGGCCACATGGGTTGTAAGGGAACATAAAATTGAATATTTCCTCCCGGCTTTTGCAAAGGAGGAAATCGAAGTTCAAACCTGGGTGGAAAATATTCGCCGGGTGCGGTCATTGAGGAATTATCGTTTTTTCCGAACATCCGACGGAAAGTTGTTAGTAGAGGGAGAAACAGATTGGGTATTTGTGGATGCAAATACCGGGCAGCCGCGCCGTATACCAGAAGAAATCAGAACTGTTTTCAGCCTAGTAAATATTTCAAAATAAATATAAATTTATACTGATGGATATAAATACAGGCAGATCACCAGGAAACGATAGACCTGATCTCCAAGAACCTGCCGGGTGAGGGCGGGTTTCACCACTAGCTGCTCAGGATCTTAATGGCTGCAGCCATGTTTTCAATGACTGGCAGAAACGGATTTTATTCCCTGAATCCAAAATAAGCTATGGGCACATCAGTCCTGCCCCCACTACCCAAGGCGCCGCCGCTGCCCTCCACACCGAGGGCTTCGATCCGGAGGGTATGGGTGCCGGGAGGAAAGCAGCTCACTTCAATGTAGACTGCATGTAAATAGGCATCCGCGTCATGCCAGTAGCTCGAAGTATCACCCCGCCAGACCTCCACGCCATCAAATAAAACCCTGGCCCAACCAATGATGCTCTCTCCATGGGGTTGGACCCCAATAGCAGAATAAAGATCACTGGTTGTTGCTTCCAGGAAATGTCCCGCCTCGTATAAGACCCAGGCTTTTTGCAGCGCGTATCCACCTCCGCTTGTAATCGTGATGCCAGCCGGGGGCGGGAAATCACCCTGATTGGCATGAGCGATCACTTCTGGCCTCAGGTCACTGGAGATGACCCAGCCCGGATTAGTATAGACCTGGACTGTCCGTGAACCGGTGCAGGCAGTTCTGACCGGGGCTGGGGCACACTTTCCATCCTCGATCCTGCCCGCGGACGGCGGGGCGCTGATGGCAACCTCCTCGGCAGATTCAATCACATCGCTATCGTTCTCATCCAGGATGGTTGGATCATCCTGGATATAGTGGAAATAATCAAAATCCCCATCTTGATCGACATCCCCGGGCGTCCAGTCTATACACCAGCTGTAAGCCCCCATCGGAAGGGAAAGAAAACGACTGGTGTTGGGCCAATCTCCCACACCGTCGTTAGCTGCAGATACCGTAGATGCATTTGAGCTCATTACTGGCTCTGTGTTTCCAAGTGGGTAATACACATATGGCCGAACTGTGGCGTCAAAATCGCCGTAATTCACAAAACCAACTGGTTTGAGTGGACCTTCAGAACCGGTCCCGCCGGCATCCTCTCCAGAAGTCCCTCCCTGGGCTGGATCATCTCCGGCAGAGGCAACAATTCCACTCCCTGCGGAATCACCCGGGTCCCCCGGATTATCAGGTACCAGCGGCGTTCCAATCTCATCCACGGGAACCAGGTCTTCCCCGGGCAAACCCGGATAGTTACAGGCAGAGAGAAAAAGAACTCCAGCCAGGCAGATAAAAACCAAAAAGAGGCCGATCTGGATATTCTTCCTGGGGTTTAACATGGCAGGTCCTCCCGTCAGTGAGCATCATGGCAACCGTCACGAATATAATGTCTTTGAATACCCCCCCTACTTATCGTACATTAAATATCGATCTTCTTCAAGAAAATCGCATACAAATGGAACAGAATACCTTCTACTGCTTCCAACCCCCCCTTATGCTATACTGATACCAATCCCCACCAAAAAGGCAAAAAACATGAACAAACAAATTTCCTTCCAACTTTCTGTACCCGCATCTTTGAGTGAAGTATGGCAGACCTGGACCACAGAAGAGGGAGCCAGGACCTTCTTCGCCCCAGCATGTAAGATCCAGCTGAAACCCGGCGGCGCCTATGAAATGTACTTCAATCAGGATGCTGCTCCCGGGGAACAAGGTGGTGAAGGTATGATCTTCCTGGCCATCCAACCCGAAACTATGCTTTCTTTCACCTGGAATGCCCCACCCAGCCTGCCCGAAATCCGGGGTCAAATGACCCATGTAGTTATCTACCTGGAAGAAAAATCCAAAAAAGAAACAGTAGTCCACCTGACACATGACGGCTGGGGAGAAAACGGTGAATGGGACCAGGCCTTCGATTATTTCATCCGCGCCTGGGGTGAAATCGTTTTACCGCGCCTGAAATACAGTTTTGAAGAAGGTCCGATCGACTGGGAGAATCCACCTGCATTAGGCATGAGAGAAAAGTAAGAAATCCCCCGATCTTTCAGTCTAAACCATAACCCTGCCTATCAAAAAGTGATAGAAGTTTCCCGATTGGATAAGGACCACACTCATGGTTAAGAACCGATCAATAATGCTCATTTTCGCCCTGACTGCTGTGCTGTTCCTGGTCAGCTGCTCAGGTACTGACACCACAATCCCAGACAAAGACATCCCAATCCCAATACTCCCGATCGTATCCCCTTCACCAGAAAAAACAGCTGAAGATGAAAAAAGCGAGCTGCAACCGACAGCGCGAGGTGAAAGGTGAGGTTGAAGGGCAGGATATAGTGATTGATGGTGAAAAAATCGCGGCAGATGTCATTTCCGTGGATGTCAGCGGAAGCCCAAATCAATATCAGTTCTCTGCGGAGGTTTTAAGTCCAGATACAGGCTGTGAGCAGTATGCAGATTGGTGGGAGATCCTGGATGAGGACGGAAATTTGATCTACCGCCGGATCCTTTTGCACAGCCACGTAAACGACCAACCATTTACCCGTTCTGGAGGTCCAGTTAAGATCGGAGCGGACACTATTGTGATCGTCAGAGCTCATATGAACGAGGCTGGATATGGAGGAGTGAGCCTGAAAGGAACCCCCAACACAGGTTTTATATCAGTGGAACTACCCCCAGATTTCGCTCCAGGTGTTGAGAAAGAATCACCTCTTCCAACTGGATGTAATTTTTAATAGCTGGAACCACATTACAAAAATCAACAAAATAAAATTCCCAACGGTATTTATCATTCATCCTGAGAGAAGAGAAGGATGCAGGATCCTGATGGGTTCGGGTTATTAAAGGATCAAAAGAAGCTGAGAAAAACGTAGTATCTTAGAATTCTGCATCCTTAGTCATCTGCCTGAAAAAGGTATGCTATACTGAATTTATTGAGATCAATAAATTCATCAACCCAGGGGGAAATGCATCAACGGCATCAAGACAGCTCACCTCAATTATTTAATGGTATCCCCTTGATCGTTTCAATACAAAAATAAATCCCCTTTGTTCACAAGGTCCTGTTAACCATTCATTCAAAGGAGTTTATTATGCAAACCTTGTTCACTGTCACCTTTGTCGTGGAGCTGATCTTTGCCCTGGGATTCATCATCGCTCCCGGGACTCTGTTTGGCACTTTTGGGGTAGAACCCAGTCCCTTTGCCATCTCCCTGGCCCGGATGTTCGGCTCTGCCCTGCTGGCATTCTGCACCCTGTTATGGTATGCCCGCAAAAGTAAAAGCACCGATCTGCAAACAGCCACCGTGCGCAGCCTCTTCCTGTATTGGCTGGCGTCCACGGTCTTTTTAGTGCTGGCCCAATTGGCGGGAATATTCAACGTCATGGGTTGGGCTACGGTAGTGATGCATGCAGGTTTTTTGATCTGGTATGGGACATTTGCGTTTAAGAACTAATTCAGGATGCGTGATCCTCATAATTCCATGTCTTTAAAAATCTTATAAACTACTTAAGTTTTTCCCAACTCAGGATCACGCATCCTCTTATCAAGGAAACTGTTTCCTCGATGGAAACAGTTTCCTCGTTTAATTTTATAAATCCCCCTCCGGAATTTGTTTCAACCCTGGAAAACTCTCCCGCGGTGTCCTTCTGTAACAAGGGGTGTTATGTTATGATACGGGTTGCTGGTTTCCTATATCAATTTTGGAGTTATTTAATGTCTATTAAACGAATACTCAAATTGCCCCCCTATATATGGCTGCTAATCACAATTCTGATCATCAGCTTGTTTTTGGGCGCCTGCTCAGCAGCCGCTCCGGACATTACTGATGAAAATCTACCTGCCCCAACAGCAACAATCGAAAAAGAGACAGATCCCACGCCAACACCAGAAGCGACACAAAACCCGTTCGGAGATTGGTCAGAATATATTAATGAAACCGTTGGATTCCGCTTTCTCTACCCAACCGGCTGGTTCGGCCCCGAGGTTTACGAAACAGAAGGCGCCTTGCGCATCGAGGTTGGATCCGACCAGGTCTACCCCTACGGAACAGACCGGACCGAGCAGATCACCACAATTCCTGATTCCTACTATGTATTGATCGAGTACAATCCCAACACATCCGGCAGAACCTGGGATGATTTTGTCAACAGCGGCTGGATAGATTCTTACCTGGGATTGCTGGAGATGGAGGATGGCGGATCGATCACAACAACCCGATCGCTCACCATCCGGGTAGCTGAGGTAAACCTGGGGAATTTCCAGGGTCTGGAATATATCGCCACCCTGTCAGACACCGCCCAGACGGAACGGTTTTATGCCCGGGAGATCATAGCCTTTGATGAGGATCTGAACTGGTTGAGAATCACTGGTTTCCCCAATCTGGTCGACATCACAGATCCAGCGAACTGGAAAAATGATTATGCCCGAGTCGACCAGGCGAATCTGGAAACTTTTCATGACGCTGGTGGAATCAATCGAAATAAAATAGGAACATCAAACCGTGGGGTGACCTATCCCTCCGACCAGCTCTTTCACCTGACTATACGCTATTCAGAAAGCCTTAAGCGCTCATAAAATCCATGTATAATCATTCCAGTATTCATCCGGATTTAATACGGATGATCAATTAACAAACCAGAACAAATTTCAGGATAACGATGAATAAACTATTAAGATTAAGTATTCTACTGATCATTCCTATCATACTCTGCAGCGGCTGTTCAGAAACACAAGTTACCCAAACCCTAGAGCCTGTCGAGGAGAAATTCGATCTAGCAGAGGTGAAACTGGAAAAAAATGATTGGAGCAAGATTTGGATTGAAAATGCCAATCAATCGGACAAACCAAGGATCCTCTTTGTGGGAGACTCGATCACCGATGGGTATTACAACCTGGTTAAGGAAAGCCTATCAGATGAATATTACCTGGCATATTATGTTACATCCAAATTCATCAACAATCCAGATCTTCAGACAGAATTAACAACAATCCTTAAACGCTATCCATTTGAGATCATTCAAGTCAATAATGGCCTTCACGGGTGGGATTATTCCATTAACGAGTATCAAAATGGCCTTGAATCGATCTAGTGGACTTTTCGAAGAACATGCTCCAGAATCATTAATCATCTGGTGTCTGACAACACCGGTGAGACATGAGGAAAACCTGGATTATCTTGGTAAAATTGAACCAAGATGTCATTCTCAGAAATCAAGCCGCCTTAGACATATTGGGAAAGAATCATCTTCTGATCAATGATCTCTATCATGGAATGCTGGAACATCCGGAGTATTATAAAGAAGATGGATTCCATTTTAATAATGCGGGGAAAGAAGCTCAGGCAAAATTGATCGTGGATTTTATACTGGCTTCTCATTAAACCCAACAATATCCTTATTTATAATTTTTCAACCTCTCCCCGTTTGATCTGAAAACGGTCAAAATCCCTGGCGACATAGACATTCGGAAACACAGCCCGGGCTTCTTCGAGAACTTGCTCAGCGTGATAACGGCGGGAGATATGGGTCAGGATCAAGGCACCCACGCCGGCCTCAAGTGCCAATTCCGCGCCCTGTTTGGCGGTCAAATGGCCAAACTGTTCAGCCAGGTCCCGTTCAGATTCCAGGTAAGTGGCTTCGATCACCAGGGCATCGGCATCCCGGGCAACCTCTAACAGGTTATCCGTTCGGCCGGAATCACCAACATGGACCAGCTTTGTGCCAGGCTGCAGCTCTCCCAGTACCATCTCAGGGCTGATCAGCCGTCCATCTGGCAGGGTAACTTCCTGTCCGCTGACCAACTGGCCCCGCCAGGGTCCGGGCGGGATCTTTAATATATCTGCTTTTTCGGGTAAAAACGGCCGCCGGGAGATCTCTTCAAAGAGAAAACCAAAACAATCCGGGGTGCGGTGATAAACAGGGAAGGTGTGAACTGTAAAATCACCTTCATCAAATAATAATCCGGTTTCCAGTGCCTGGAGCGTGATCTCTACCGGGGGATAATTACCTTTCAACACCACACCAAAGATCAGGTCTTTAATACGTCCCAAAGCGGATTTTCCGGCAGCGACCAGGATCTTGTCCATTGCTTCCCAGCGCACAAAAGTGGAAATCAACCCCCCCAGGCCCAGAATATGGTCCAGGTGCCCGTGCGTGATCAGGATGCGGTCCAGGCGCTTAAAACCAAGCCCGGATTGCAGGATCTGGCGCTGAGTGCCTTCTCCAGCGTCGATCAAAAAGCGGTGTTCTCCCTTTAAAACCACCTGTGATGTTAGTCCCCGGTTCATCGAGGGAGCGGAGGCGGATGTGCCCAGGAATACAATTTCAAACAATTTTTCCTCAACTTTAATAAATAACTGACCCTAATTTTACCGCATGAAGGATAAGACGGGGGACCGATGACGGGGGACGGGGTTTATTTTCAGTAGCTCGAGGGAGAGCGTCAGCTCTCACGATACCGGGACCCCATGAGCTGGCGCTCCTGCGGGAGCTGTTGCTGGACAATCATGCTATAATTCCAAAAGCACCCCAGGATGGCAAAATATATGGCCCAGGCACGCAAAAAAAGCACTCCAAAATCGAAATCCAAATCAAAACCCAAGCCAAAAACAGGGGCGAATCCCTCCCCGGAGCGCAACCTGAACCTGACCGGGATGATGATGTCCGCAGCAGGTTTATTATCTGCGATCATCCTGTTCTCCAGCCGCAGCTCCCAATTGCTGACCGATCTTTATACTTTGATCCGGAAGGGTTTTGGTTGGGGATCCTATTTTCTTCCTATCCTGCTGTTGGGAGGAGGGATCCTGATCCTGCTTCGAAAACTGGAAGGCGCGCCAAAATTCTCCCCTGAACAAATTGCCGGCATCAGTTTGTTATATCTGGCCGGACTGACAACGATGCAGTTCTTCACCTTCCCGCTGGATTTTCTGGCCTCTAAATATATCGCCTCCATCGGTATCGGAGGCGGCTTCATCGGGGTCTACATCCTGGCGCCCATGCAGTCCACCTTCGGCATTGCCGGTACGGCCATCGCCCTTTTTGCCTGGATCCTGATCAGCCTCTCCCTGACATTGAACATCCCGGTCTTGGAACTTTTTTCATGGGTGCCGGGATTATTAAAAGCGATCAAGAACCTATATCTGAAATTATTTCCACCCCGTGAAAAACCGGCTCCAATATACACACCTCCCCCTCAGCGGATCGCTGTCCCGGATCTAAAAACACCGCCTCCTCAAAAAATGACTGACAAAACAACCGAGGCCCAATCATTATTCAATGATCCGATCCCGAACCTGAACTGGGTCTTACCCCATGTCCCTGATATTCTCAATGTGGGTGTGGATATCGAACCTGATGAGGCATTTGACAAACACCGGGCCAAGGTCATCGAGGAAACCCTGGAGTCCTTTGGATCCCCCGGACATGTGATAGAGATCAATCGCGGACCCACCATCACCCAATTTGGCGTGGAACCGGATTTTGTAGAGGTCCGGGGCCAAAAACGGCGCGTCCGGGTCAGCAAGATCACCAGCCTGGCTGACGACCTGGCTCTCGCCATGGCAGCCAAACGCATTCGCATGGAAGCACCAGTTCCCGGCAAAGGTTATATTGGCATAGAAGTTCCTAACGAAGAGATCTCCCTGGTGGCGCTGCGGGACGCCATTCAAAGTCCGAATTTTAAAAAGAAAAAAAGTCCTCTCCGTTTTGCACTGGGACGGGACGTATCCGGCAAAGCCATTGCCGCGGACCTGGCTGACATGCCCCACCTTCTGGTGGCCGGGACAACCGGCTCTGGTAAATCAGTTTGTGTCAACTCCCTGATCTCCTGTTTCCTGCTCCACAACACACCCGATGATCTGCGCATGATCATGGTTGACCCCAAACGGGTAGAACTCTCCGGATACGACGGCATCCCGCATCTGCTGGCGCCTGTCGTTGTAGACCTTGAACGTGTAGTAGGTGTATTGCAGTGGGTATCACGCGAGATGGACCAACGGTATCATAAATTCTCAGAGGCCGGCGCCCGGCATATCATTGACTTTAATCAAAAAACCATCAAGGCAGGCGGCACCAAGCTGCCCTACCTGGTAGTGATCATTGACGAGCTGGCTGACCTGATGATGCTGGCGCCCGCCGAAACCGAAAAAGCCATCACCCGGCTGGCCCAGCTGGCGCGGGCCACAGGCATCCATTTGATCATCTCAACCCAGCGCCCCTCCACCAATGTGGTGACTGGCCTCATTAAAGCCAACTTCCCGGCCCGGATCGCCTTTGCCACCGCCTCCGGCGTTGACAGCCGCGTGATCCTCGATCAACCTGGTGCCGAGACCCTCTTAGGGCGGGGCGACATGCTCTTCCAGGCCCCTGACGCCGCGGCGCCTGTCCGCTTGCAAGGTGTATTTGTATCGGATGCCGAAATTGATAAATTAGTGAAATACTGGCGCTTCCTGGGCGCCCAGATCAAAGGACCGATCGGCGGCACCAGCGCCGCCGGAGAACCGGACGCCAAGATGCCTGCCATCCCCCTCAAACAGAAGGAAATGTGGGAGGATATGTCAGAGGAAACTGAATTCGATCCTCTCTGGGACGAAGCGGTTGAGATCGTCCGGGCCGAGGATCGAGCCTCAATTTCCATGCTCCAGCGCCGTCTGCGGATCGGCTACACCCGGGCAGCCCGCCTGATCGATACCATGGCCGCCGAAGGTATTATCGGCCCCGCCAAGGACGGACCCCAGGCCCGCCAGGTTTTGGACCATAATCCAGAGGATCCATCAAAGAAGGACTGACGTCCTTCACAAGAGGTCATTGCGCCACCGACGGGGGAAGGATGACAGGGAATCAGAGCATGTCATTGCGACACTGAGGGTAACGAAGGGAAGCAATTGAATAACACTTATTGATCCTCATCCATGCTCAAATCGCGCCATTTGGGGTTAAATGAGTTGATCAGCTCAACTTTCTTGGCCCTCGATCCTCCCTTAATCTGTTTCTCCCTCGTTATAGCAGCCCTAATATCCCTAAAAACTTCATAATAAACCAGCCTGTATAGATGATATTTCTTTGTGAAAACACCCCCTTCTCCACATTTATGTTCCTCTACACGCCGAAACAGATTATTGGTGACCCCTATATACAAAGTAGTTTTGTGAAGGTTGGTCAGGATATAAACGTAATAAGTTCTCTCCCCCATAATTGAATGTTACCTAAGAAGATTCCAGATGTATATAGTTCAGATTGCTTCGTCACTCACTACGTTCTTTCCTCGCAATGACAGGGGATCCAGGAGCATGTCATTGCGACACTGAGGGTAGCGAAGTGGAAGCAATCTGAATAAAAATAAACTGTAAGATATCAGGTATTACCAGATATCCTTGAGAACGATTCTTTTACCTCCAAGAATTTAGTCCAAAATGAAGATCCCAGATGGATTTAGTATAGATTGCTTCGTCACTCACTACGTTCTTTCCTCGCAATGACAGGGGATCCAGGAGCATGTCATTGCGACACTGAGGGTAGCGAAGGGGAAGCAATCTGAATAAAAATAAACTGTAAGATATCAGGTATTACCAGATATCCTTGAGAACGATTCTTTTACCTCCAAGAATTTAGTCCAAAATGAAGATCCCAGATGGATTTAGTATAGATTGCTTCGTCACTCACTACGTTCTTTCCTCGCAATGACAGGGGATCCAGGAGCATGTCATTGCGACACTGAGGGTAGCGAAGGGGAAGCAATCTGGATAAAAATAAACTGTAAGATATCAGGTATTACCCGATATCCTTGAGAACGATTTCTTTACCTCCAAGAATTTAGTCCAAAATGAAGATCCCAGATGGATTTAGTATAGATTGCTTCGTCATTCACTGCATTCTTTCCTCGCAATGACAGTTTTATGTAGGTATCTGCTTTGCTCAAACTTCCGGGGTCTTTCCAGAATCCGCCTGATATAGGACTCCCTTGAAGACCTCGGAAGTATGTTTCAAGAATCCCTTCTGCAGGAAATGTTATAATCTCCTCATCATGAAAAAACCTTCCAGGGCTCGATTTTTACTCCTGATCCCCCTCCTGATCCTGCTGGCAGCGCTGATCTATCAAATCCCCTTTGTGAAAGATCGACTGTCTCCGCGGATCCAAAATCTAAAAACACGCCTGTCTTATACTTTCAACCCTCCGGACGAAGCTGTATTTGTCCCGTTGGGAGAAACCCCTCTGGCGACACCCGACATCATAATAGTGCCGGCCACGGAAGAACCCACTATCGAAATCCCAACCGCTCCAGCTACTGACGAAACCGCCGACCAAACCTCCACTCCCCTGCCCGAACAGGCGATCCTGGACGGCGTGGTCTACGTCGATCAGCATGAACGCTGGAATTACTGCGGACCCGCCAACCTGGCCATGGCACTCAATTTCTGGGGCTGGCCCGGAGACCGGGATGATATCGCCCGGGTTGTGAAACCCGGTATCAACGACCCGGACCTGGATTTCATTCAACAAGGCCGGTATGATAAAAACGTCATGCCCTCAGAAATGATCGACTTCGTAGCTGAAGAGACAGCATTCCATATCGTGGCCCGCTACGGCGGGGATATGGAGTTGATAAAGAAGCTAATCGCTAACGGCTACCCGGTATTGGTAGAAAAAGGTTATTACGAAGAAGATTACACAGGAAAGACCGCCTGGTTGGGCCACTATTTATTCACCACAGGCTACGATGAAGGAACCGGAGAATTTGTTGTTCAGGATGCCTACTTGAAACCCGGGAATAATTTACGGGTAGACTACCAAACCTACCTGGAGGGTTGGCGCAGTTTCGATTACATCTTCATGGTTATCTACCCGCCCGACCGCCAGGAAGAGGTTTTTAACCTGTTAGGTCCCTGGGCAGACCCCTCCTGGTCATACCAAAACGCCCTCGAGATCGCCGAGCAAGAGATCCAGACCCTGAGCGGCGTGGACCTGTTCTTCGCCTGGTTCAACAAGGGCACCAGCCTGGTGAAAATGGAAAACTACCTGGATGCCGGAGAGGCATTTGACCAGGCTTACCAGATCTACGGCGAGCTGAAGGATGACGATACCTCCCGGCCTTACCGCATCACCTGGTACCAGACCTCTCCCTATCAAGCCTATTATTTCAGCGGCCGCTATCAAGATGTGATCAACCTGGCTAACTTCACGTTTGAAACCATCGACGATGATACCCTGGAAGAAAGCCTCTACTGGCGGGGATTGGCTCATTACGCCCTGGGAAACAAAGCCCAGGCCAAACAGGATCTCTACCAATCCGTCTGGCTTAATCCCAATTTTGACGCCGGAGTGTACCAGATCAATAATTTAATCTTCGAGTAAGATATGCCCAGAATCCTCCACTTTGCCGACGCTCATATTGATATCGCCAATTATGGACGCAGGGATCCGGCCAGCGGCTTACCTTTACGTATCCTGGATTTCCTGAAGTCGCTGGACGAGATCATAGAAACCGCCATCTCTGAAAAAGTGGATGTTGTATTATTTGCCGGAGATGCTTATAAGGACCAAAATCCAGCCCCGACTTTCCAGAGGGAATGGGGCCAGCGGATCATGCGGCTGAGTGAAGCCGGTATCCCCACCATTTTACTGGTAGGCAATCATGATATCTCCCCAGCAGCCGGCCGGGCTCATGCCCTGACCGAGTTTAACACCCTGCAGGTCCCGCATGTTTTGATCATCGACCAGCCCGGGTTCTACTCCGCTGAGGATCTTAATAAACTCTGTCCGGAAGGCAAAACCCTGGATTTACAGTTGATCGCCCTGCCCTGGATCTCCCGCTCCAGTATGGCAGCAGAGCTGGACCTGAAAACCAGAGATACGGAACAGCTCTACCAGGCCATGGAAGAAAAGATCTCCAAGGATATCGAAAGCTGGCTGAAAAAGGCGGACCCGGTGTCAGCAACTATACTCGCCGCCCATGCTTCCGTGGAAGGCGCCACCTACGGCGCTGAACGATCTGTCAGCCTTGGGAACGACTTTATCCTTCCCAAATCCATTACCTGCGATCCCCGACTGGATTACACCGCCCTGGGTCATATCCATAAAAACCAAAACCTCAACGCTAAGAACCATCCCCCTGTGATCTATCCCGGATCGATCGAAAGAGTGAATTTTGGTGAGGCAGCCGATGATAAATATTTCCTGATCGCCGATGTGAAAAAAGGAAATACGGAGCTGGACTGGCGCCGGCTGGAAAATATCCGTCCCTTTATCGACGTATTTTTGAAACTACATTCCAGCGATGCTATCACCGATCAGGTAAAAAAAGCCCTGCCCTCAGAGAAAAAACTGGAAGGTTCTGTGACCCGCCTGGTGTTGGAATACCCCCGGGCCTGGGACCCCTTGATCGATGAAAAAGCCATCCGGGAGCTGGTCAAGGAAAGTTTTGAATTCCATTTCCTGAAACAGCCTCAATACGAACCCCGCATCCGGCTCCCCAAGGATAGGGCTATCGGCTCATTGACCCCGGAAGAGCTGCTGTCGCAGTACTGGGAAAGCAGCCAGACGCCGCAAGAAGACCAAAAAGCCCTCAACCAGCTGGCAGGTCAGATCCTGCATTCAGACGAGTGAGGCATGCCTGACGTTTCTGTTTTGCTGCCCTGTTATAACGCCTCCAAAACCCTGAAGCATACCTTAATTTCCCTCCAAAACCAAACCTATCAAGATTTCGAAGTCATCTGTGTTGATGACGGCTCCAGCGATGACACAGCCGAGATCCTGAAAAGCTGGAGCCAGAATGATTCCCGTTTTATGTATCTTCCCAAAAAACACAGCGGCGTGATCGCGGCAGCCAATCATGGTCTGGCTTCCTGCCGGGGGCAGATCATCGTCCGGATGGACGCTGACGATCTGTGCCACCCCCGGCGGATTGAACTTCAGCGTGACTATTTGATAGAAAATCCCGAGGTCGCCGTAGTTGGATCTTTGGTCAAAGGATTTCCTGAGGACCAGGTCGGGGAAGGTTATCAGCTCTATTATGACTGGTTGAATTCCCTGCTCACACATGAGGACATCACCCGCGAGATCTTTGTTGAAAGCCCGATCGCCAACCCTTGTGCTGCCTTCCGCAGAGAATGGATCAATAAACTGGGCGGCTACCAGGATAACGGCTGGCCCGAGGACTACGACCTGTGGCTGCGCTTTTACCTCGCCGGGGCCCGGTTTGCGAAAGTCCCCCAGGTGCTGCTGGAATGGCGCGAACATCCAGACCGATTAACACATACGGATTCACGGTATTCAGTTGAGAACTTCTTGAGGGCCAAGGCTCATTATATTGCCAGGGGTCCCGCAAAAGGCCGGGACGCGGTTTTTGTGTGGGGCGCGGGCATGACCGGCAGGCGGATCAGCAAACACCTGATCCGCGAAGGGCTGCCGCTGGCTGCCTTCGTCGAAGTGGATCAGAAAAAGATCGGCAGTACCCGGCGCGGCAGGCCGATCATCGGGGTGGAAGATTTGCCGGGACATTGGAATCAGTGGGAAAATCCTATCCTGCTGACTGCGGTCAGGGCCCGTTCCGCCGCTCCCTTGATCCAGGCGCAGCTGGATGAACTCGAACTCATCGAATGTCCGGTGAAAGCTGTTAGACTTTGGATACAAAGCATGGTAGGCTCCATTCAGGAATCCACCAGCTGGCGATCAAAATAAACAACAGCAGTTCAACTCGAAGGGCAGAATGTCAAATTGATTGAGCAGAACTACTTCACCGCCATGGATAAAGATCAATCCCATCCACATCGGGGAAGACTGCCGGTACATGCGCTGATTCGGTTCGTGGTTTTCTTCCAGTAGATCCTTTCCTTTATTAAACTAATAAATAGTTGGAATGTTACCTGAGAACAGGTCTTATTTCTATTCAGTTGGGATCACATGACCGAATTTAATCAAAGGGAAAACAATCCATACCAAACCCAGGCCATGATCCCAAACTCAATGGCCCAATCTTAATTTTAGAATTCTTGAGCTAACACCATTCTACACCAATCCAAAAGTGTATTGTGGAGCTTGCGGTTAATGAAACCTGCTGTGCGACTATAACACTTTTTGTTTATCAAAAAGTGTTGATGCCAGGGATATTTCCTTTACCACAGACGATCCCTAACCAGCTGGTGGCCTATTTTCTGCATATTCGATGCCGGAAGAAGTAAATAGTAAGTAGTAAGAGAGTAAATCGATATCAAAATTTCCGAAGTCTTTTGGGAGCAGTTCTACATACCACTCTCTCCAAGACTTCGGAAGTCTGTTCCAGATACACTCTGATCTCCCGCTCTCTTAATTCCAGTCCTGAGCGGAATTTGAGCGCCGCCGGGGAGGTATTCGAAGGGCCGGTCTTCTCTCTCGGTCCCTAGCGAATGGCTCCCCCCTACTCCACCCGAATTGTGAGCGAAAACGTCTCCGATCTCCGGAAACCGAATACACATCAAGATAATAACCCTGCGAAACAGGAATGGAAAAATCATTGATCGCATTCGACTGCACCTCATGGCGCAGGAAAGGTTGGCCGTCATCCGCCCCGATCAGTGCCAGGGACAATCCCGACAAGTTCGATGAACTGAGCTGAACGTTTAAAAGGCTGCCAGCCTGGAGCCCCATCAGGTAGCGGACCCGGGTGAAAACGTCAGGATGGAAGGCATCCAGCACATCAATAGTTCCACTGACCACAGACGCTCCCATACCGGGTGAGACCACCAGATTGGCGGGCACCTCCACGGAAAAGAAGTATTCCAGGTCCACCGGGCTGGTGAGGGTGATCTGATAATCCCCGGTCCAGGGCAGTTTAGTTTGGACTGATGAGGCCTGGTCAGAAATGGCACCAGAACATCCCCTCCTTCGAGCTCCTTGATCTCAAAATAGGCCTGGTTCTCGGTTGAAGATAGCACTGCGATCAGGGTCTGACCCTGGCCAGCCCCGAGGGTGAAGCTGATCTGTTCCCCAGCTCGAATGGCCCCTTTTTGGTAAGCGATCGTGCCGCCAGGTTTGAACTTGATCTCCGTAGAAGAGGCGAAGAGTGGTGTATTTGTTGGACTAATTGTCTCGGGTGGGAGCTGCGTTAGCGTGGTCGTGGGGGAAGAAGTGATGGTCGGCGCCGTTTGCGTTTCCTGGATGGCGTGTTAGATGGCCTGCTGCGTCAGGGTCGCCAGATTGTTGAGGTCCTGAGTGGCTGGCAGGGGAGGCTCTGGCGGCGCGGTGCCGAAGGGCAGGTTGCAGCCTGTCAGCGCAGCTGTCATTATTGTGATAAGAATCAGCGTTCGGATGTATTTTGTGTTCATTTAATGGGATTGTAACACGATGGTAATGTAAGGCGTAAGGTGTCAGGAGTAAGTAGTAAGGAGTAAGGAGTAAGTAGTAAGGAGTAAGTAGTAAGGAGCAAGTAGTAAGGTGTGAGGTGTGAGGTGTGAGATGTATGTGTAAGATGTAAGGCGATTAGATGGTCAGCCGACAAGGAACTCCCTGGGGGTGATCAACTAGAGCCTTCTTATACTGAAACTCAGTCGCTTAATTCTTTACATTTGTAATTTGTACCCGGTCCTCCATCTTCCGTCCCCGGTTACTGCCAAAGCCTTCATAACCCGATCCTTCGTCCTCCGTCCTCCGTCTTCGGTCGCAGGCAAAGCCTGCATAACCCGGTCTTCCGTCGCCGGTCTTCGGTCGGAACGCAGAGCGTTCCAGTCCTAAAAACTTGCAATTGCATTCTAAATTTGTATAATGAAAAGAGTATGGTTTATCCAAAAGGGGTCAATTGGGAGGTAAGAGACATCATGAAAAAAAGCCAATTCAACCTGCTCTATCTTCTTATCATCGTCCTGTTATTGCTCTCCGCTTGCGGGCAAGATGCTGTCATTACGCTGCCTCCGGATGATCCTACAACAATACCAGCCATTGAACCTCAACCTACGGACCCTCCTGAGGAAGTCGCTGAACCCGTCGAAGCGGGCATCGAGGATCTGCTGCAAGCGGGCACCGCTATGAAATGGTACGACGAAGGCTATATTGTCTTTGTACCCGCGGGGGAAGTCACTCTGGGAGATAACCAGTATGAAAACAACATGGTCCACGAGGTCTTTGTGGACGACTACTGGATCTACATGTTTAATGTCACCAACGGACAGTACCGACAGTGTGTGGCTACAGGAGCCTGCACACCACCGGCTTCCGAAGAACCCTATCCAGATCTAAATGACATGAAAGTCAAAGATAATCCTGTTACGGGAGTGACCTGGGAACAAGCCAATACCTATTGCGAATGGATGAACGGCAGGCTGCCCAGCAGAGCCGAATGGGAAAAAGCCGCCCGCGGACCCGAATCGAACACTTATCCCTGGGGCGAGGATGATCCAACCTGTGATCTGCTCAACTATGGGGAATGTGAAGACCCGGCCATCACCAAAGTCTATGAATACCTGGATGGGAGAAGTTACTATCAAGCCTTTGATCTGGCAGGCAATACTTTCGAATGGGCCTACGATCTGTATGAGTACGACATCATAGCCCAGCTGCCTGATGAACCTCCGGCCGGCCCGCCAGACGGAACAGAACGCTCAGTGCGCGGCAGCGATTACGAGAGCGCCGAGGAATTGATCCCTTCAGCGCTGCTCTATTACCTGGAACCCGAAAGTTACCGCACCGACCTGGGTTTTCGCTGTGTCCTGCAGGGGGCAGAACCAAAAACGTTTGGAAGCCCTTGTATCCAGACAGCGTATGTACCTGGCGAACCAGCTCCCTGGGTGCCGGGGCCACCAACTCAGGTGAAAATGAGCTTCCAGATCTTGATGAGAGAACATGCGTTCACTGAGTATTGAAGTTCCATACGCAATACTGTGCCAATCAGATCCATCCAACGAGGTGGTCTGGATCTCAGTACGCTGCCAGGGAGCGATGTCTATATAAAATCCTGGACCTCCAACGAGGGGGTAGCTTGTATAGATGGCACTGACCCACCTAGGTTGTTTTGGCCCCGAGGGTACTGCGATCACATTTGAGATCTGCGCTACCTGCACACCTGCTCAACATGGAACCGTACAATTTGGTTGTGATAATGGTTATACCTTGACCAACACAGATCCTCCCACCTGTGTCTACGATGGGAAGCCAGTTCCAGGAGGCGCCTGCCCGGCCAGATTTCTACGATCCGGTTGGTGATATCTGTGTCAAAGTCGGGCAGGACCAAGCCAAGAATGTCCCAAGGGATATTGGTACAACCCCGATAAAGACTGCTGCACAGCCACCTTTGCAGCGCCCAGCCCGGACTCACCTGGTTCTTCTGCTTCCTATCTGCCCTGCCCTCCGGGGTTTGGAAATGTTCAGCTTATTGAGACAGCCCTTTATCAGGACTTGCAGCATGCACTTTGTACCTACAACGTTTTTAGTTCCGAAGTGGAAAATTGCATTACGCAGACATATACACCTTGGACGATTGTGATGATCCAGATGTACAAATCCCAGTTCATTATACAGCTCAAGGTCCCTGCGAAGCGGCATATTGTAAGTGGTGAACCGATCCTACTGGCTGCGACCTGTATTTGTACTTACCCCTGAATATAATTGACTGATTGAGATAGATCTGGATTATGAACAAAAAAGAGCGGCGAAAGCCGCTCTTTTTGATGGATACCAAGGAAAAGTAAATAGTAAATAGTAAGTGGATTGGGATTCAGTAATCCCGGTCTTCCGGCATCTACCTTCTATCGGAACGCGGAGCGTTCCTAGAACTCTATCATATTCAACAAGGTGGGGATGCTCAGGTTAAGAATATTGATCATCATATGCGAGATCACCGCCAGCCGGACGCTTTTGGTATTTTTATAGATCAGGGCCATCATCAATCCCAGGATCAGAACAGCGATGTAAAATGTCACACTTCTGGCTCCATCAGAGTACCAGGCAAAGGCAGAATGCCAGATAGTGAACAGAATTGTGGAATACAGAATGGAAACCCATCCAGGCCATTTTGCGGTGATATCGATCAACAAACCCCGCCAGTAAAATTCTTCCAGCCAGGGATTGATCAAAAAGAAGATCACTGTAGGTATTAATATCGAAAGGTTCCTGAGCACCTGGTAATGCTGCAGGAATAAAGGCAGGGATGAAAAACCGACCAGGATTGCGATAACGATCCAGATCCAATGTCCCTGCGGTTTCTGAAGCCAGGTTTTGATATTATCAGTGCCGTATTTAAACAGGATAAAAGCAAGGGCAGCCCAGTAGATCAGGATAATGGGAATATATACCAGGGTATCCAGAACTTTTCCAAAGATTATTGCAGTGGCCTGGGTGATGATCAGGATCAGGACAGGCGAAATGACAAAAAATGAGCTGGTTGATTTTTTATCCATCTTTCTCCTCAATGAAATCTGTTAATCAGCGATGATCGATAATCTAAGTTTATCAAAAATCGGGAATTAAATAATAAGTAAACCCCGTCCTCCGTCTTCGGTCCCCGGTCATTGTCAAAGCCTGCTGATCTCCAGCAGAGCTTCTCCCAGGCGGTCGATCTCCTCCAGGGTATTGTAATGGGCGGCGCCAATCCGCACCATACCGCCTGTATCTTCCACGCCCAGCCGTTCCGTGGCGCAAATGGCGTAATAGTTGCCGTCCCAGACATAGATATTCCGTTCGTCCAGCAGCCTGGCCAACTGCTGAGGATGAGTACCTTCCAGGTTCACCGCAAAGGTGGGCACCCTTTCCTCTCACATCCGCTGGGTCATCCAGGCCGTAAATTCGCAGGCCGGGCACACTCCCCAGGGTTTCGAGCAGTTTATGGGAAAGCTGATATTCATAGTCCTGGACAGCAGCCAGTCCCTGTTTGAGGTGAAGTGCCTGGCCCTTAAATCTACCCTCAAAACGAGTTTTATATTCCCCGCCGTACTCGGTTCCAAGCCAGGCAAAATACTCCAGCGCACCTAAAACTCCGGCGATGCCTTCAAAATTGGGTGTGCCGGTCTCGAACTTCCAGGGCAGCTTATCTGATGCCGGGCGCACCTTATAGGCCATCAATTCATCCAGCAGATCGTAGCGGCCGTAGAGGATCCCGATATGGGGTCCGTAGAACTTATAAGCCGAACAGGCCAGGAAATCCACATCCAGGTCCTGAACATCGATCGGTCCGTGAGGTGCGTACTGGACCGCATCAACATAAACCAGGGCCCCGGCCTGATGGGCCATTTCAGTCATCTGCTTAACCGGATTGATCGTGCCCAGGGCGTTGGAGGCATAACCCAGAGCCACCAGTTTTGGTTTTTTATCCAGGGCTTCTTGATACGAATCCATCTGGAGCCGTCCGTCTTCGACGTCAAAATCGACCCAGGCCACCTGGCAGCCTCTATCAGCCGCGATCAGGGTCCAGGGAGTGATATTGGCATCATGATCCAGGCGGGTGACGGCAATGGTATCGCCCTCTTCCAGGGTCCTGGCCAGGGAACGGCTGAGATTGAGTGTCAGGCTGGTCATGTTGGGGCCGAAGGTGATCTCTTCCGGCCGGGGGGCGTTGAGGAAATCCGCTGCAGCCTGGCGGGCCTCTTCGATCACAGCATCCGACTCGCGGCTGGTGGCAAAGACCCCTTCGTGGTTGGCGTTGGTGTTAACCAGATAGTCTGTGATCCGGTCGAGGGATTTTTGAACGATCTGGGTGCCGGCCGGGTTATCCAGGTAGATCGCCTGGCGTTTTAATGCGGGAAAGTGACCGCGAATGGCTTGAGGGTCGAGGGGCATGATTTCTCCTGGGTATTAATTATATTAATATTTAGGTACTACAGGGATTGGTCGTCATTTAAGGGGATTGTAACATGCGCGGGGAGGTAAGAGGTAAGAGGTGAGAAGTAAATAGTAAGTAGTAAATCGTAAATCGATTGAGGTGTCAAATCACCGGGTATCTCCTTGAAAGTATCTAAAAAACTTCCTGTCCTGGAGCTTTACTCCTTACACCTTAAGCTTGAACCCGGTCTTCCGTCTCCCCTCCTCCGGCGGGGGCACAGTCTCACCGAAATTGCAGCGGGAGAAATAATTTTTGGGTGATGAGCCAGATTTTTACTAATTGCCCGATAATCAATTGATGCTCTATAACTGGAAGAAATGCTGGTTTTTTGCACTGCTACTCTTCAGCGCTAAAATAATAGCCGATACCTCTTTCCGTTAATATATAGGTAGGGTTACTTTTATCAATTTCCACTTTGGATCGTAGTCTTTGTACCAATCCCCGCACCAATTCGCGATTTTCTTCTCCACTATATCCCCAAACGTGTTCAACTATGTTATCAGTAGGAATGATCTGCCCTGCATGGGTTATGAGCACATACAAAAGCCTGAATTCTAACTGGGTTAATTTATTCGGTTCCGATTCGCCAACCTTAACCGTTCGATTACCTGGATCCAATAACAATGCTCCTTTTGTCATGGCTGGAAGGCTGTGGAATGGTACACCGGACGTCCGCCTGAGTAATGCTCTGATCCTGGTTATCAACAATCTGAGTCCAAATGGCCGGGTGATGATTAAGTCTACGCCTGCCTCGATTAAGGCGATTTCGCCATCTTCCGAAATTGGTTCTATGATCAAAACCATCGGGACGACAGTATGTCCCCGCAGCTGCTTGATGGCGCTGATCTCCTTTTCGTAGTCCTGATCCAGAACCAGGCAAATTAAATCAAGGGGCTGTTCAGGCCAATTGTCATTAAATGGTTTAAGTTGTTTAGCCATATGCACTTCAAACCCTGCCTGTTTTAAAAGGACAGCCAGAATGGCGGATTCTTCTGGGTGAAATGCGAATAATAAGGCTTGCATTTAAACATCCTCCCAATAATACTTAATTTAATGCTGCGAGTATTACAACTAGTTTCATTATATTCCAGGAAGTAGGTTTATTAGAGATTTAAGCAGATTGTTAACAATCGAAATTTGATTTCTTTTAAACTATAGAGCGACCAAAATTTTATTTTTGGTCGCTCTATAAAACACTTCATACTACCAGAGAAATCCTGGCTATATGTTTACTATTTTTTCTTTTTTCCAACTGAACTGGTGGTTTTTTTATTAGTTTTCTTGGGTTTGCCGGCTGCCATTATAACCTCCTTTAGTATTCCTTTTTTTTATTTTTTGAAATGTTTCGACTTCTGGCTCATCCGCGAATTTCCCATACTGCTCATTATTTTCGTAATCCTCAAACTCCTCGAACTCCTCGTCCATCTGTCTGGAATTCTTCAAAATCAATAAGTTCCAGTTCGATAGGATTCAGCCAGGTTATCACTGATTCGGTTTGACACGTTTCACATAGAACATGGAGCCCAAATTCTGGATCTTTTTCGAAGATCACTTTTTTTCACAATTTGGGCAGATCCCGTACTCCATCTCTACCTCCGACGAAATTGCTCATTTGAATTAATTATATAATTCCAATGTGATAGGTATGTGTTTTCTAAAGTTTAAAATTGTAGTTAAATCACAAAGTTTGTTCATTTTTTTATACACAATATTTGATGAAATTTATAACCCAAGATCAGGAAGGAACCTTTTATCCATCCCTGCTTTTGCGTCCAGAAATACATTCCAAGTGGAAATAGCCAGGCTGCTGTCACCCTCAACCGAAAGACCAGTGGGGTTGTCCAGGAGTTCATTCTTATGATTGATTGAAAAGAATTCATTCCCCAGCATTTTCATTGACCTGCTCAAAAGAATAGTTGATAATCACAACAATGGATCCAATAACTGGGATTACGATTAATCCTGCAAGTACACCGAATAATGATAAAGTGCTGACAATAGCAATAAAAATAAGGGCTGGATGAATACTCATGCGTTTACTCATCACCCTGGGGATGAGGATTGTATTTTCAAGGATTTGAATGACTATAAAAATCGCACAAACGATGATCGCAAACCAAAAATTAGAAATATCGAGAGTTAATGATCCTTGGGTCCAGGCGCTCATACCGGCAATAAATGTGGCAATTGTCGGCCCAAGGGAGGGTATCAGTTCCAATATCCCAGCTATCAAGCCAATAATAAGGGCGTTTTTTAGACCCACGGCGATACCCCCCAACCCGGATAAAAGGCCTATTAATACCATCATAGAGAATTGTCCCCGCAGATAGGTTTTCCAAACCAAATCAATTTCTTCAAGAATATGCTGGACATTATTTCTAGCAGTAGCAGGTGTTATTCGATAGATCCACTTGATTAATTTCGAATGGTCCAATAATAAATAGAAACAGGTCATAAGAGTGACCATAATCCAGACAATATTATCAGTGGCCGAGAGCAGCATCCGAAAAAGCCTGGTAGGAACCAAAAATTGGCGAATCTCATTCTCCAATTCAGGAATAATTTCTTCCAGGGGCAAATCAAAATCAACTAACACATCCAATTTAGGCTGCAAGGCGATCAACTCATCCGATATCACCTGGAAATCACTTGTAAGAATTCCTATTTGCTTAAAAAGTATTGGTGCGCCTAAACGGGTGACTAAGATAATCAAGGAGATAAAACTTAAAAACACAATCCAGACAGATAATTTGGAATTGAGATGGATCTTCTTTGTCAGGAAATTAACGATGGGCTGCAGCAGGTAAGCCAATAAAATACCCAAAACCAGTGAGCTGATAACTGCTCTATAAAGACTCGTTAACCAATAGATACCTACTATTATTAATAAGTATAGAACCACTTTTTTATCGATAGTCAGCAAGCGGTCAAGATTAGTTTGAGCCGTACTATCTTTGGGTTTTAGTGCCATGATCTTTTCCCGCAATTCCTAATTTCAGGTCTACTGTTGAATACCTGATCTTCTGTGAGGTACATTAAAACAAAATCTTGTACCTCACTATAAGATCTTCAATCTCTAGGGCAATATCCCATGGAGAGGAAACAACCACCAATTCATTTATGGCGCAGGTGTTTCTGTGGGGGTTACCTCAAGTGTTGCTGCTAAAGTGGGTGTTAGCGTAGAAGATGAGGAAGATTTGGTTGGGGTTGCTGTACTACCGGTGACTTTAATGACAGCATACATTTCATCACCGAAGAATGCTCCAGCGGAATCTGACATTCTCCAGTTGCTCTGGTAATTTCCAGCCGTGCTTGGGGCTGTCATAAAAATAGACAAATTGGTTGTTGTATTTGGACCGACTGCCTTGGTGAGGATCAGGCTTGCGCCTCCCAGTGAATTTCCTCCTGAGAATGTTAGTTTAAACCCGGCTTCCCAAACACACGACCCGTTATTTCTAACCTGCCAGGTTTTTGTGAATTTCTCTCCAGGTGCCATCTCCGTGTTATCCGGGATAGTCACATCAGAAAGAAAAGCCAGGGAGAAACAAGAATTAGTGGGAAGAACGCTTGTGGCCGTTGCCTGGGTTGGGACAGGCGTATTGGTTTCCGTGGGAGTGCTGGTATTTGTTGGCGTCTGAGTACTGGTCGGTAAAGCCAAGGCTGTCTGCGTTAAATCGGAAGCGAATGTAGCTACAGCCTGAGTCTGCACTTCTTCTATACTTAACGTTGGCGTAGAACTTTCGGTTTTGAACGAACATGCGGTTAACCCGATACTGCTGATCAGGATCAAACCAAATATTGTCAGGAGTCGTTTTTTCATTTTGTGTTTTCCCTTCTAAACATAGTTGACAAACAAACATATAAACACACCAAAAATACCTGGAAAGGTATTTATTTTTCGGTGTGGCCCAGGAGGAGCTGGATTACTATTTTGCAGATCCTTTCTTGAATTCTTCTTTCTGCCTCGAGGGATCAGGGTTGTAACTGAGCACTTTAGCAAGTTCAAGAGGATAAAGCCAAATTACTTCTAACTCTAAACCGCAATTGGAGCAGATGACCGATTGATTGATTCTCAACGGATTCTCTAAATCCAATCTAGATTTACAAACAGGACATAATTCAGTCATTGTATATACCTTGGTTAAAAAATACATGGCAAGATATAACAATTGTAAAAAATGATTGTTCAAGACCGGTAATATTTAGCTATTAAATCGGTCTAATTTTCCTTGGCCTGGTGTAAATTCGAACACGTTCTAGACTTTAGTCGCCATTTTTGTGATTGGTTGATCTAGGTGGAAGAATATTCTCAGCCAGAGTTAATGGACGAATTACAACCAAATTACCCTGAGGGCAATCAGCTTCCCATGAATGAATATCCTTTATAGCCTGGAATGTATGAGCCGCGGTGTTTGCAGGCTTTATTTGGTTCAACATAGCTGCCGCAGTTCAGGATAGCGATTATACCTGCCTGGCAGCCCAAAACCATATGTGTAGAATTTTATACAGATAGTATATCATTTGAACCTCATTGAATACCTTCTAGGACAATAATTGAACACCTATCAGCGATAATATCCCTTGAATGATTAATGGTTCAACGCTACCACTTCAAAGAAAGCACTAAATAGGGAAGGAAATAATGGTTAGACCGAGGCTTATCTTACATTCAATAATTACTGCCCTTCTGGGAGCTGAAGCAATGGTTCTTTTTTTACGATTGCTGTCCAGAAAGATCCGGATCAGGAATTATCCAATTAACATGGATTTCTAGAACCCTGGAAAACCAATTTCATTGGATATTATAAAGATCGACTAGAAACCTCAAACTAAGAAAATTAGCAGTAGAAGTAGTGAAAAGGAACCAAACTGATGAAACCGAATAACATTTTCAAGCAGGAATTGACTATCAATAACGGAGTACTCATCATCGGGATTTTACTTGTTTCTGTGATTGCGCTGGGGGCATTTTTTATTGGTTTTTCATGGCCTGGTCAAGACCAACAAGGAAACCCTAATGGCGCTATAAATCCTCCGTCCAGTACTATAACCGCCCCACCAGCTACTGAAATCATTGAAACCGCTCAGGTTTCAATGACTCCTACGTTGGAAATCATGCCGTCGGAAACGGAAACAACCATACCAACAGAGACTGAGCTGCCAGCCGAGACCCAGGCACCTACAGAAACACAAACTCCAACAGTTCAGGCAACACCGGAAGCAACTATCAGGCCGGAAGATCAAGCGAAATTGATTAAAAATGTAGTACCGGTAAATGGTGGTTATTTTGCTCCTAAAAAACTGTTTACAAAGATCTGGATCATACAAAACATAGGGACCACAACCTGGAACAAAGATTACAACCTGGTTTACGTCAGTGGAACGGCGATGACTACTCAGGTGACTATACCTATTCCAAATCCTGTTAGTCCCGGTAAAACAATAACAGTAGAACTCAGCCAGACAGCTCCTCAACTCCCCGGGGTTTACCAGGGCGCCTGGATGCTGGAGAACAAATCTGGCCAGACTTTCGGTCTTGGCCCGGCAGCGGATCAACCGCTTATATCCAGAGCGACAGTCCTGAATATCACCAAAGGCATTCCTTACGACTTTTTATTGAACTACTGCGATGCCAGCTGGTGGAACAGCGAGGGAGAAACAATCCCCTGCCAGGCGACACCAAGCCGGACAAATGGTTTTGTTCTTCTGGATCCGAACCCTTCCATAGAAACGGGTGTTTCAGATCTACCCGGACTATGGGTACACCCTTATCTAAAGATCGAAGGAGCCATCTCCGGGAAATACCCCACTTATCTTATTCAGGATGGTGATCATTTCAGGGCTCGGGTAGGGTGTATTAATGGAAATACAAATTGCAATGTGACTTTTAAATTGTTATACAACACCGGTACAGGGCCGAATATGACCCTCGGGACCTGGAAGGAACTCTATGGCGGAGGAATTACCAGGATCGATGTTGACTTGTCCCCCCTGGCAGGTGAGCAGGTTCAATTCATTCTGCGCACAATTGTCTCGAATAACTATCCAGAGGACGCCAACGGTTTTTGGTTGATTCCTCGCATCCTTAATGAGTAATAAGCATAATCATGGGATAGTCTTACCAGTAATGGGTAAGACTATCCTCTTTTTTTATCCCCCAATACAACCTTGATCAGGACTAATTTGTTGTCAAAGAACTCAATCTGAACTTCCAGAACAGAGCAGAGTGACTATCTCTCTGCTGATTAAGCGTCAAATCCTTTTTTCCTGATCTGCCTGAGTTTTTGAAAAGGGCTCATATCCCAAGTAGTAACAATCAATTATCCAACGGAAAATGTATTGACAGATCACGAACTCGTACCAGATCCCCCTCCCTGAGTTCATATTCCCCGGCGACGATCACATCGCGATAATCAATCGAAATCAAATTTATCTGATATGCAAGTTTTTCCATATCAGAGCGGCCTGCAAATAAGGCGCAGCGCAGAACCCGGTGCCCGGGAGCTTTTCCGTCATGCAGAACTGCCCGGGCAAGTAAAGATAGCACATCGGTCACTTGATCTGGTTCAAAATTCTTGTTGATGAATCCCAGGATATCAGCAGGGTATTCCATTATTTTGAAGAACCTTCAAATACAAAACTGATCAATGAATAGACTTAAAATAATGGTCCAGGTGGGTCTTCCACTCAGCGATGAATTTTTTGTAGTGGTCTGGAGTGAATGTCTCAATGAATTGAACCCCTATTTCAGTTAGAGCCGTATATTCGTAGCTCACTTGCACATCGGTGATATTTTTGTCGATCTCCAGACAGCGGACACTGACCAGGCCGACCTTCTGCCCCGGCTCCACGCGGTAAAACTGCACAAAATAAGATTCGGGATCATAGCGTTTTACCAACCAGATCGTGTCCCCAGCGGTCGATGTATGATCCTGACCCCTTGTTAAAAATATAAAATCCTCATGGGTGGCTTCAGAACCGGAGATATTTGTATACTCCCACCCGGGGACCCATAACTTTTCCCCCTCGGCACTGAAAAGGGGAAACAGGGTCTCTGCCGGCTGATGGATCCTGAAGGTTTCTGTATGTTTGACTGCATTCAATCCTGTATCCTCCGATGTAGGTCTTATGCTACCTGGACCAGCCCCAAGTACTATGTCAGTATCATTCTAAACAAATTATAAAGAATAAAACCTGGAAAATGATCAAAGAGTCAGACCAACCAATGGCTTAAAAGGCCACTGCTAAATGATCGTTCCATCGAGAGAAGTGGATTTTAGAGGGAAATAAGGGGGAAAATAGTGTCTATTAGTGTATATCCTGTATATTGTTTCTATCCTATATGCACCGGAATTGCACCGGGAAAGAAATTTTTGACTGATCGGATTCGAACCTGCGACCTGGCGGATAATGGCTCTATTCCTATTGGGCTACATCATGAATAATTGAATAGAAACTTTATGTACAGCGGGCCAATACAAGGAAGTTTGTTAAAACAATCCAATTCAATTAATATTCAATCTACTATCTGGCGGTATATTCGATGCTAGCATCGAATGGAATCCAGGGATTGAGCACTTCGTCATGAAGATAGAGCACTGGTTGATCGGCGTTTGAGACCGTCAGTCTGCTCAACCAGAACTGCATGGTCTCATCGGAGACCTTGAACTGCACAGTGATCATCGGACTGTCAAAGCCCATCTGCTTGCCGGAGTGGAGGAATGTTATTCATGCGCAGGTTAATGGTCTTCTCTACCAGGTCTATGGATACAACCTCCACATATACTTCACGATTGCTCGGGAATTCATGGTAATAGGCATGCATTTTGGTGATAATCAACTGACTGGTGCGGTCTTCGCTGAACCAGATGCCGAGAAAAGGGAGCGGGGCTTCCTGAGCCTGTTCAACCTGTACATCGGTAGGAACTTGTGATTGAAAGGAAGGATCATTCCCCGGCATTAGTGTACAAGCGCTTACTGCAATCAACAGGCAAAACATGCTCAACAAGGGAAGGGTTCTTTTCATTGATTCTCCTTGAGAAAAACCGGGGTTATTTTTCACATACTGTAATGATTTAATCGTCAGGATACGGTGTGATCCTAGACTGGGATTTCGTGTCGCAATAAGTATACTCCCATTTTTATCCAAATATTTGGGTTTCTCATCAACCTCCAATCCATATTATAAGGAAAATGGTCCTAAACAAAAAAACAGGCATTCCGAGGTACGAATTGGCCTATATTTAAGGGTTTATTGTGGGCCCGGCATTAGTGCGAGGGCGATATCAAATCGCCTATCGCGCAATCCCGAGGTTATGGACCGAGGGATCTATTCGAACCTGCCCTACGGTGGCGGTGAAAAACAGTAAATAGTATGAAGTAAATAGATTTGGGATCTGTCCACTTCTGCCTTTCTACCTCTACTATTCCAAGAGTCTGCTAATCTTCTTACCACTTACTAAACTACTACTTACTTTCCTGTAACCTTCCTCCTTAAACAAAAAAGAGCACCTGCGATTAACCACAAGTACCCTCCATCCTCGAAGTGGGCCCGGCAGGATTCGAACCTGCGACCTGGCTGGGAAAAACGAAAAGCAAATTAACCAAACACCACTTAACAAGTCATCTGTGGTTCAAAGTTGGTGTATACTGAAAATGGAGTTCCTCAACTGATCTTATCCAGGAGAAAATATGTTAACGACCGGGGTCAGAAACATCATCCTTAAAATCGTTATCGTCCTGCTCTCATTGACTCTGTTGGGATTGCAGAGTGAACCAGAAATAGTCAATGCTGCACCGGAGATGGATTACGGGGCGAGTTCTATCGGTTTTGTAGAATTGATCATCTGGGGCGAAGCATCTGGAGGATCAGGGGCAAGCACGGTAAAATTTACATGGAATCCTGTCCAGCTCACGATGTGGATCAACGGTTTTGATTCAACGGGTGCGGCAAAATTCCAGGGACAGTCATTCACTACTGCATCGGGAACTGCCAGGCAAGGACCAATCACCGTCCAGGCCGGATGGCCTGTTCACTGGTGGGTAGAGGGAACCATCGCGCCACCTCCCGATTGCTCGATCAACTTGAAAATAGATGAGATCTGGTATCCGGGGTGGAGCATAGGCTGCGGGCCCCTGATTGGCTGTTATGGAGATACCTGGCCTGCCGCCGCTCACCCAGGGGCCACGGTGTATATCCCCTGGGATAGGGCATGGGGATTGGGATCCAGTGGCGCAAGGGCGATGGGTATGCCCGTTCACCTGACAGTGGTCACCTACCATATATCAGTTGGACAGGATCCGCTGGGTTGTGAATTCCACGTTAATTATCCGGTTATTCCCCAGTAAGTATCACAAACTCTTCCAGTACTTCAGGATCAATAGCAGGGTCCGGGTTGATAATGACGTTGTAATCAACTGATTCGCCAGGTGGGATTTCCCCTGCCAGGATCTGGTGGGTCAGGCCAACCAACTTACCGGTTCCTGTTTCTCTTAATCCAACCACAACAGTCACCAACCGCAATGTCTGGTCACTGTCATTCACAGTACTTCCAGCAACTGACCACTGATACTGATCTTTTTCAATCACGCCCCCGGTATTGGCCAGGGGATATACCTGGGTTCTCCTTTCCCTTGTGCGAGCCAATTCAATTCGGATCGACCAATCCGCAACGGGTTCACCGGGATTGTCAATGATCAAAGCATAGGGGGATGTTTCACCGGGCAAAATATCGGCCGGCAGGGTATATGCGGAAGCGCCAAGAATCTCCCCATTTTGGTCATAAAAAGTACCTGTCAGGGCAAGTGTCAGAATCATATCAGCTTTGTTCTGAAGTTCGCCCAAGACATGAAATCCGCCCGCCGGGTCGGTATAAGTATGGACAAGTTCACCAAAATCAATTGTCAGCCCCTCAACAGAAGATGCTTTGTCTGCGGCTACAAAGATCTCGTGATCTCCAAAATCAACATTGGCTGGGTGACCATAAAACAGGAATTGGACGGGGGCTTTTTCTCCAGGGGGCAGATATCCAGGGCAGATCTGGCAGGACGCCGTGGTGAAAAGCGTGCCATCCTGTGTATAAAGTCCAGACCTGGCAGAATAGATCAGCCCGGGTGAGCTGCTGGTATTTTGCACTTCCCCCACGAGCGTGATAAGGCCATTTTCAGCTGCGCTTAACCTGGACTGGACAATCTCCATCTGAACCGGTTTTAACGATATCCTTTGGAGGTTGAGGACTATTATTTCAAGATCATCCACTTGGGTAACAGTCAGCGGCAAACGAGCAGTAAAAGGTTGGGTAGCACCAGGCGCAATTCCGAATGCACCATCTGAATAGGCCTCAATCACCTGCGATCCCCCAATTTGAACTTCGAGGGCAAAACCGCCCACCGGATAATCTGCAGTATTGGTCAGCAATCCGTGAAGGTGCCAGTATCCAAATTCATCCTGATAGGTAGCTGTTTCCAGGATCTCAATTTCATCTCCTGTGACTTCAGGTAGATCCTCTCCTGATTCGGAGGGGGATTGCTCTTGCGCCCCTTCAGAGCCGGGTTCCTGTGAGGAACAGGAAATTATGGGAATGACCAGAATTATGATCAGGAAAAATACCAATCCCCGGGATCTTGTTGTCATATATCACCTCTTAGGCAACATGTCGACTCTCATTGAATTGTAATTGATTTCCAGGAATCCAGATAACAATCTGGGCAGGGCCAGAGGGGTGAGGAACACAAGCACCCTTCACTCCAAAGATTTGGGCCCGGCAGGATTTAAACCTGCGACCTGGCGGATAACGGCTTTATTCCTGCTCGGATATATTTCCTTAATAATGGATCCAATAATAATTCAAATTGATAAATCAATTAAACATACATACTTGAATAAAAATAACTGCGATAAATGGCAGACTTGATAATAATCTAATCTCTGAATGCAACTCCAAAGATCCTGGAAGATATTTGGTCTTTATGAAATTTAGATAAAGATATCTTCGAATAGCTATTTGTAAGCCAGTTTAAGAATAGGCCAAAATCACTAAAAAGAAAAAAGGTATTACCCACCAAAGAATTAAGATTGGAAGTATGCTTATTAAAAAAGCATATTCCTTTTCGCCTTTTTGCCAAAATACCATTGATAGTAAATTATTCCTACCGAAATTACAAATAAAACCACAGGTTGGAAAAGGTCCCAATTGAGATCACCAGAAGTAAGGGCATATATTACACTAAGTAAATATAATCCTCCTGATATCCCAGTGATAATGGATGAAATAATCAACCAATTTCTCATAAGCGAGGTCAATAATTTCTTGGTGTGAGGTTCTGACTTATCCAAGGTATCTTTCATTGGTTGTTCGTGACCGCAATATCTGCAAACAATTGCCTGTTTTCTGATTTTTTCAGCACAAAATGGGCATCTTTTCATGATAATTCCTCGTTATTAAATATATATCTTCTTATATTATGATAACTGTATTTATCTGAACCATAGATCGCCAGCCAACTGTTAAGCCCCGGCTATCGATCCGCACAGAGCCAATCCTATCCTGCCCAGGTCTCCCCAATGGTCTCTTTATTTGATTGAAAATAGTAAATAGAAAATTGAAAATACCGCAAAGGGAACACACCCTCCGCCTTCGACGCCCCCATCAGTAACAATATAATTATAAACCCATAATAATGGTAGACTATTGGTGAACCTTCAAAGATAAGGAATCACTATGAAAATCTTTCTCACAGGCGGGGCAGGCTATATTGGATCGATGGCGGTGCGCAAACTTTTAGAAGCTGGCCACGGGGTGATGGTCTACGATTCGCTGGTGACGGGCTATCAAAAAGCGGTCCCGGAAGGGGCGACTTTCATCCAGGGAGACCTGGGAAACCCCAAGGATATATCCGCTGCCCTGGCAACCGATCAGTTCGATGCCGTGATGCACTTCGCGGCTTTCATCGAGGCCGGGGAAAGCATGAAAACCCCCCCCAAATTCTATCAAAACAACCTGATGAACTCTGTCAACCTGATCGACGCTGCCACCAAGGCCGGGGTGAAGAGATTCGTATTATCCTCCACGGCTGCGGTTTATCAGTCCAGCGACGAGCCGCTCAGCGAAAATTCCCCTCTGGGGCCGGTGAACGTCTACGGCCACACCAAATTGATGATCGAAGAGGTCCTGGAGTTCTACCGCGAGATCTTCGGTCTACATTACGCGGCTCTGCGCTACTTTAACGCCGCCGGCGCCCTGCCGGACCAGGGTGAGGCCCATCAACCAGAAAGCCATTTGATCCCGCTCGTGCTCCAGGTCCCACTGGGCCAGCGTGACAAGATCAAGATCTACGGGGCGGACTACCCCACCCCGGACGGCACCTGCATCCGGGATTACATCCACATCGCCGACCTGGTATCCGCTCACCTCCTGGCCCTGGACGCTCTGGATCAGGAAGAGAAGCTGGTCTACAACCTGGGCAACGGGAAAGGCTACTCGGTCCGGGAAGTGATCGAGACCGCCCGTCTGGTCACCGGCCACCCCATCCCCGCCGAAGAGACACCCCGCAGGCCGGGCGACAGCCCCAGGCTGGTGGCATCCTCAGAGAAGATCAAAACGGAATTGGGCTGGGAGCCGGAGGTGCCGGCGCTGGCGGACATTATTGCGAGCGCGTGGGAGTGGCATCAGAGTCATCCGAAAGGGTATGAATAGGCGCTGAAGCGCCTGACGGGATGGGCGCGTCGCGCCCGACCGAGGACGGAGGACGGGGGAGAAGCACGAAGAACCTGACGGGGGACGGGGGACGGGGGATTAAAATTCCGCTGTCATTGCGAGGCGACCAACAGCCTGTCCTGAGCGGAGGCGAAGGGAAGCAATCTGAACTAAAACCTTCAGGCAACATCATATTTGCGAACAGATAATCAGCATCTTAAAATAATTGCCCATTTATCCTTTTGATTGTCAATTCTCTTTCCCATTTTGAGTTAATACAGATTGCTTCGGATGCGCTGCATCCTCGCAATGACAAACCGATAAACGGCCCTCCCAGGATTTCTGTCCGTCCTTCATCTCCTACATTTCAATATTGTAATCAGCGACTGGATTGCTTTTGTGTAGAATTAAAATATCGATTTTGCCAGTTACTTAGTGGATAATACCTGATTATTGTGGAGCAGAAGTATGGGAATAGAAACAGATCTAAAAAAACTTGTCAATGAATATGCCCTGGAACTACCCACCCGGACCTGGGTGTATGAAACGGACCGCTGGGAACATCTGGTTTTCTGCCTTCTACGGCAGCTTTCTGGCAAAGATCCAGAGAAAGCCCGCTCAGCGGTGACCATACTGCGCGATATTGGCCTTCTGGATCTGGAGCAGCTGGCGGCTATGGAGGGAGAATCCCCGGATAATTTAAAATCGTTCTCCGAGGTTCTGCTCGGGGCTGGCTTTACAGAGGGAGACACAATCCGGGCGTCCAGTTTGCTTGCCCAGGTCGCTGTCGTGATCAAGGATGCTTATGCCGGCAAGGTCCACAGGATCTTCCGCCACTATGGGGAAGTCATCCGGGACGAGCTGGTTAAGGCTTTTTCGGGCAGCTTCATCCCGGAATCCGAACTCAGGGAAGGGATCTCATACTGGCTTCAGAGCGCTTTTAGCATGCCGATCCCGGTGGAACGTCAGGCAGTGCAGACGTACTGCGAAGAAAATGGAACTACCCCGGAAGATCTGTGGCAGACCGCCGATGATCTGGGTATCAATTTAGGCATCGTTGATTTCCTGTTGGAAAGGAAGTACTCTCCAGAACCCGGTCAAAACCAAGAAAAACACCCCTTGGATCCTTCAGGCTGGAAGCTTTCCTAAATGAGTACGCTGGAACTGTCCCAAAATACCAGGGAATTTATGAAGAAGTAAGCAGTAATTAGTAAATAGATATAATTATAGTGATTGATAATAGTCACGCGATAAAAAAGACTCCCGGATTCTGAAAAACTCCGGGGGTTTGTGTTTAATTCGGTCTTCCGTCTTCCGTCGGGAGCGCAGCGACCTCCTGTCAGAGGGACGAAGTCCTTTAACAGGACGCCGTCCCGATCATATTACTTCCTTCTGAACCAAACCGAATATACACCCAATCCGATCCCGCCCAGCAGCAGAAGGGCACCCATAATTCCCAGCAGCGGCGTGCTGCCGGTGCTCTCAGGCAGGGGATCATTTTCATTAATCACCACCGAGCCGGCTTGAGCCCCGAAGGTCAGGTAGGTGATGTCACCCTGCTCGAGGGTAATTGGATAATTCAGTGAGGTGGTTGGGTTATATCCTTCCGGGATGGCCACACTGACGTTGTAATCCCCTTCTATCAGTGTTTCTTTGCAGAAATAGTCCAGTGTCTCAGATTCCGGGTCATGGACCTGTGTATCCTCGGTGATCGAAATCGAGCCATCGCGGTTGCTGATATTGATCGCGCCGCCCGCCAGGCTGATCTCTTCTTCCTGGCGCATGGAATCTCCGTTCAGGTCCTCAAAAAGCAAAACGCATAAGGTGCCGTTGCCTGGTATAGATGTAACAGTGGGTTCTGTTGCAAATTCTGTTGCCACTGGCGCCGGGGTAGGCTGTTCTCCAGCCGGTCCTCCTAACCCCAGGAAAAGCTGCATGCCCACAAAAACGATGTCATCCGCATCCAGGAAGTTCAAATCGCGCAGATCAGCCACGTCGATACCCGCTACCGCAGCAATACGCCACAGGGTATCCCCTTCCTGCACAACATATATGATCCTGCCGTCCGACCCCGGTGTGGGGGTGGGGAAATTAGTCATCTGGGGGTTTGGCGCCGCCATAACAGGCGCACTCAGCGGCAGCGATAAAGCCAAACCGCCAACCACAACCAAGCTGACCATAGCCAGGATCAAGGTGGATTTCTTCATATCATGATTATACTCCATGTATAATATCAGGTACAGAACCAGAAAAAACAGCCCCCGGTAATCATATAAAATGTGGTAAAAAAGGGGAATGAGAAAAATATGTCAGCAGGAAGTATTATGACCCAATACGAAACCGTCATCGGACTAGAGATACACATTCAACTGAACACTAACAGCAAGATCTTTTGCGCCTGCAAAGCCGATTCCTGGGGGGATCCTCCCAATACCAATATCTGCCCGGTCTGCACCGGTCAGCCAGGCGTTTTGCCCGTTCCTAACCAGGCTGTGATCGAAAAAGGCGCCCTGTTGGCCAGCGCTTTACATTCGGAAGTCCTGCCGGTTTCCTATTTTGACCGCAAAAACTATTTTTATCCTGATCTGCCCAAGGGCTATCAGATCTCTCAATACGACATCGCGATCGGCAAGGGTGGTTACGTGGACCTGCCCCTGGCAGACGGAGAGCTCCGCCATGTGGGGATCGAAAAACTGCATATTGAAGAAGATGCTGGAAAAACCATTCACAAACCTGGCCGCCGGCTGTTGGATTTCAACCGCTGCGGCGTTCCCCTGGTGGAAATGGTCACCGGCCCCGACCTGCGCTCAGCCGATGAGGCAGCAGATTTTATCCGCTACCTGAGAAAGTTGGCCCGCTGGATCGGTGTCTCGGATGCTGACATGGAAAAAGGAAAAATGCGCTTTGACGCCAATGTCTCCATTCGAGAAAAAGGCGCTGAGATCCTCAACCCCAAAACCGAGATCAAAAATATGAACTCGATCGAACACGGCCGGGAAGCCATCAATGCCGAGGTCAGCCGTCAGATCAAGGAAGTCGAAGCCGGCGGGGTGATCGAATCCTGGACACTGGATTGGAATGAGGAAACTAAAACCCTTTCCAAGATGCGCTCCAAGGAAACCGAAGCCGACTACCGCTACTTCAAGGAACCGGACCTGCTGGCTGTCACCCTGGACGAGCATAAGATTCAGGAGTTGTTAAACAGCCTGCCGGAACTGCCCCCGGAACGGGAAAAACGATTCATTGATGATTTTCAGTTATCGATCAAGGAAGCCCAGCTGCTGACCAGCGACCGGGCCTTATCCGATTATTTTGAAGAGCTGCTGGATAAATACGGCGGAAAGCCCAAAACTGCTGCCAATTGGCTGATCAATGACCTGCTTGGATTGGTGAACGAGCTGGGTTTAACGATCGACGAGTTATTCCTGACCCCAGACAAACTGGCTCAGATCATCAAATTGGTGGATAAGGGGGCGATCAATACCAGCACCGGCAAGGACCTGGTGCAAAAGGTTCAGCAACTTGAGAAAGATCCCGGTGTCATTGTTGAGCAAGAAGGACTGGCCCAGCTGACTGACAGCGGAGCGATCGAAACCATCTGCCAGGAAATCATAGCTGTTAACCCTGACCAGGTAGAGCAGTATAAATCCGGCAAGGGCGGCGTGATCGGCTGGTTGATCGGCCAGGTGATGGCCGAATCAGGCGGCAAAGCCGATCCTCAAGCTGTGCGGGAGATCCTTCAGAAGCTGCTCAGCTGACCTTCAGGAAAGACAAGGAGAAACCCATGTTTAAAGATCCCTTCATGGCTGCTTATCTGGTGATGTTATTCTTCCAGACCCTGCATATCTTTGAAGAAATCAAATACGAGGCCTACAATGAAATCGGATCGCAGGAAAAGTATCTGATGGTGGCCTCCTTCCTGGTTTTTTTATATTACTTCCCCCTCTTTGTCATTCAGCTCAAATATAATTGGGGCTATTACGTGGCCTTCCTGCCTGCTATCCTCGCCATCGGGAATGGGATCGTGCATATTTTTGGCATGATCAAAAACCGCAAAAAGCGGGGCAAAATAGCAGCCAGCGTCTTCAGCGGTGGATTCCTGGCCTTCAGCGGAATTGCAGTGCTGATCAATATTTTTATTGCGTTGTAAAAAAATAAGACCGGGAGACGGGGAAGAAAATCCGAGTTAGAAAATTGGGGGCGACCCGCTGGATCGCCCGTTTTGGAAAACAAACTTCCGAAGCCTTTACAAGGACAGTAATAATAAGCTGTCGCCTGAAGCCTTCGGAAGTTTTTTATCTTAAATACCTAAATCTAGCTGTCATTTTAATGAACCAACTTTGCTCCTACACCCATCCGTGGGCGTTTTTTATGCCTCTCCGGGAAGGGTAGGTGATCATTTTGAGCAGATAACCATAAAAAATCCCTTTTTTCACATCCAGCCCAACCCCAAAAAAGCCCTATTCTCACCCTTTTTCCCGTAGAAACAGAAGGAATCCTCTCAAAATATTAATATTATTAATATTTAACTTGATTTTTCTTATTTATACTCTTGACAAACTTAATTTTTTTGATATACTTTAATCAATAATCAATCAAAACTAGGAGAAAGTCATGTTTACAGCAAATTTTGCAGATTACCAGATCCGGCACGAAGAATTAATCCAACAGGCTCAGACCTACCGCTTGACCAGGATAGTTGAGACTCATAACGACCTGATCTCGCGGATCCAAAATGCCTTTGGCAGGCTTTTGATCCTTTCCGGCCGAGGTCTGTTGACCCTCGCTGAAGTCAATCGCTAACCAAGCATATAAAGATCAAACGGAGAAAATCATGTATACTGCAAACCTAAATGACTACCAGACTAAAAAAGAAGAAATGTTACGACAGGCTGAGAACTATCGCCTGGTGAGAACCGTAATGGAATCCAATTCTCGGCCTGGCGGCCTGATCGATCAGATCGCCAAGGTCATCGACAAGCTGTTCTCCTAAAAAACCCACCCTGCCCAGTTGTAAACATAAATAGACCTCAGAGGTTAGATCAACCTCCGAGGTCTTCTTCTATAAGTCCTTTTCAATGCCCCTATCGCTCTTGATCACTCCAAGAGCATCTGGGACATCATCGTCAGCTCAACTCGTTTGGTCCAGCCCAGGCTTTCCCAGAATTTTTGGCCGCCTTCATTATCCTCAAAAATAAAGAGGTGGCACTTTTGGATGCCTATCCTTGTCAGGGCGAACATGCAGCGGCTGACGAGCGAATGGCCCAGGCCCTGGCGGCGGTAATCGGGATGCACCATTAAATGGTGTATATAACCCCGCCGACCGTCATGGCCGCATAATACCGTGCCCACAATCTTGCCATCTACCCAGGCTGTGAAGCTCATGCCCGGATTCCTTTCCAGGAATACCTCAATGCTGTGATGTGAGTCGGCTTTGCTGAGCCCTATATTTTCGCTCATTTCCCACAGGCTGTAGATCAGCTGGTAATCATCAATGCTCATTTCGTAAATGTTAAAACCCATTTCCCCTCCTCTTTGGAGGAAACATCATTCGTAGGAATAAAAACCCCTCCCGGTCTTTCTTCCCAGATGTCCGGCAGCCACCATTTTACGAAGTAAATATGCCGGCCGGTATTTATCCTCACCCAAATCACCCTGCAGCACTTCCATAACTGATAAAACCACATCCAGGCCGATCAGGTCCGCCAATGCCAGCGGTCCCAGGGGATGGTTCATGCCCAATTTCATCACTTCATCGATGGCCTCTGCCGTACCAACACCTTCCTGGAGGGCAAATACCGCTTCATTTAACATCGGGCATAAGATCCGGTTGGAAATAAAACCCGGAGAATCGGCGGACTCCACCGGAACTTTGCCCATCTTAATGGCTGCATCCATCACAGATTTGGTCGTCTGATCTGAAGTGTCCAGGCCGCGGATCACTTCCACCAATTTCATCAAGGGCACCGGGTTCATAAAGTGCATGCCGATCACTTTGTCGGGCCGGCTGGTTGCAGCGGCCAGTTTGGTCAGGCTGATCGAGGAGGTATTTGAAGCCAAGATCGCATCTGGCGGAGCGTTTTGGTCCATCTCTTTAAAGATCTTCTCTTTGACCGGGTAATATTCTGTCGCCGCTTCAATGACCAGCTCAGCGCCTTCAATGCCCTCATAGGACAGGGTCGTTTGAATGCCCAGGGCATTTTCTTTTGATTCTGCAGAGATCCTTTCTTTTTGGAATAACTTGTCAACAGATTGGGCAATCACTGCCTGGGCCTTTTCCAACTGGGTGGCATCCACGTCCATCATTGTGACCTGGAAACCAGCTACCGCAGCTGTCTGAGCGATCCCATTTCCCATCGTACCTGCGCCGACTACAAAGATTTTTTCCATTTTATCTGCTCTCCCTCAAATTATTCTCTACCAGGCTGTTTTGATCTTTTGATAGCTGTCCTGCAAAGTTTCCGGCATCACCCTGATCTCTCCTACCGCGGTCATATAATTGGTATCCCCTGCCCAGCGGGGAACAATATGCCAATGCAGGTGTTTTGGAATCCCGGCGCCGGCTGCTTCCCCCATATTCAACCCGATATTAAATCCTTCAGGATGATAAATTGTCTCCAGGACACTCAGGGCATAATTGATCAATTCCATCATCTCAGCCCTGGTCTCCGGTTCCAGTTCAGTCATATTTTCCCTATGTTCGAGGGGCAGGATCAATAGATGTCCAGTGGTATAAGGGTAGCGGTTCAGGATCACAAAAGCCTTCTCCCCTTTGTGGACCAGGAAATGATCCGAAGGTGTAGAGCTTGTTAACGCAGTACAAAAAGGGCATTCATCTTTTGGGGTTGAGTGTTGGATATATTCCATACGCCAGGGAGACCAGAGTCTTTTCATAAATTTTTTTCCAGAGAACAAGTACATTTTATTTTAGCAGAAAATGTTTTGAACAGCTCTTGACAAATTAGAATATATGTTCTATATTAATACAACAGAACAGTTGTTCTACTCTTTTTACTACTCAGGAGGTACATCATGTCAGCCAACAGCATTGCTTTTCTACCGGAACGAGTTCAAGTCAAACGCGGGGTCATTTTTGGTCTTTTGATCATCACTGCCCTGGTCGCTTTTGAGATCTTCAATTACAGCACCACCGATTTTGCGCTCACCGATCTGCTCGGTGGCCTGAAGTTCTGGGGTGTGCGCTGGGCCACGATCCTGGCGATCGCTTTTTGCGGGATCGATTTTGCCGGTATCGCCCGCTTATTCACACCAGAAGGAAAGATCGGGGAACAGACTGAAAGCTGGTACCTGTTTGCCGCCTGGTTGATCGCAGCCACCATGAACGCTTTATTAACCTGGTGGGGTGTTTCGATCGCTATAGCCAATCATGAGACTTTGGGGAATGCGGTCATCGCCCGCCAGACCCTGCTCAAGATTGTGCCGATCTTCGTGGCGGTGATGATCTGGCTTTTACGGGTCCTGATCATCGGCCTGTTTTCGATTGCCGGTGAACGTTATTTTGGCAGGGACCAGCTGCGGGTGGATTTTGCCCCTTCAGCTCGCAAAGCTCCCGTGTCCAGCCGCAAAGATAATTCAAATTCCGGTTATCGCCCGGCGCCCAAATCAGCTGTGAGAACTCCCCAGCGGGAGCCGTCCTACCAGCCGCTTTCCGCCCAGGGTAGAGAACATCACTAAATAGAAGCATGTTTTCTTCTCCTGACTCCTCCTACGCGCAGGCAGCCTCTTCCAGTTCTTCAGGCTGCCTGCGTCGTTTTTTTATCCCGCCTTTTGCAGTAGTGCTGGTCTGTTTATTACTGGTTTTTGGGATAAATAAGATCGATATTGTACAGGCCGAATCCCCTGCTCTTCCCGCTGAGGAGGAAACAGGAATGAAAGCAGGCATATCTCCCTTATTCACTCCTGAGGTGCAGGCCTGGGAGGAACAGATCCTGGTTTGGAGCGAAGAGTATCAGCTGGATCCCAATTTAGTGGCTACCGTAATGCAGATCGAAAGCTGTGGTTATTTACTGGCCGAGTCTTCTGCGGGCGCCAGGGGCCTGTTCCAGGTGATGCCTTATCATTTCCAGGAAGGCGAAAACCCCTTCCAGCCCAATATTAATGCAAAAAGAGGATTAAATTACCTCCGCCAAGCTCGCGAAGCTGGCGGTAATTCCCGCCTGGCTTTGGCCGGATATAACGGCGGTATTTACGGGGCGTCCCTTCCCGAGGGAGACTGGCCAGATGAGACTATCCGTTATGTTTATTGGGGTTTGAGGATCTATAAGGATGCCCAAAATGGTCTGGATCACAGCGATCGGCTGCAGGAATGGCTGAACAGCGGGGGAGCATCTTTGTGCCGGAAGGCGAGAGAGAGTCAGCGGTAATTTAGAATAAAGAAACGGTTTCCTGCTCAATATTTAAAAGCAAAAGGCTGCCCAGGGAATAATCCCGGGGCAGCCTTTCTGAACCCGTTTGATTGATTAAGCAAGCACAACAGTTGCGCCAGCTTCCTCCAATTGTTTCTTTGCATCTTCTGCGGCTTCTTTGCCAGCAGCTTCGAGCACCTTGGAATCTGGAGCTTCTGCCATATCTTTGGCATCTTTCAGACCCAGGCTGGTGATTGCGCGAATAGCCTTAATGACTTCGATTTTCTTTGGTCCGGTGTCTTTGATGACAACGTCGAATTCACTTTTGGCTTCAGCAGCTTCACCTGCATCGCCACCTGCGGCAGCGGCAGCAACAGCTACCGGGGCAGCAGCGGAAACGCCCCATTCTTCTTCCAGCATTTTTACTAATTCTGCTGCTTCAAGAACAGTAAGTTTATCCAGTTCTTCTTTGATTTTTTTAATATCAGCCATTTTTTTCTCCTTATAACGGCAATTAATCCGTGATTCTTATTTCTAGTATTACGCTACTTGCTCTTGTTCTGAACGTGCTTTGAGCACTGCGGCCAATGATCGGCCGGGTTCTGCCAGGGTGCGGACGAGTTGTGATGCCGGGGCTGCAATGGTGCTGAGCAGCATGGCTCGCATTTCTACCATGGATGGTAGATCTGCCATAGCGATAACCTCTTCCGCGGTCATCAGGCGATCTGCCAGATAACCACTTTTGATCTCGATCAGTTCTTGATCCTTAGCAAAGTTCTTCAGGACCTTGGCAAGACCGGTGGGATTATCATAAGAAACACCCAGGGCGGTAGGTCCGCTAAAGATACCTTCCTTAAATTCCCTGCCGCTCTCTTCGAATGCCCTTTTAGCCAGCGTGTTTTTGATAACATGGAACTCGCCGCCGGATTCGCGAATTTCCTTTCGGAGATCGCTGATATCCTTGACAGACAAATTACGGTAGTTGGCCAAGACTAATCCATCACTCTCGGCAAGCCATTTTTTGTACTGCTCTACGAGTTCTTCCTTTTGCTGCTTTGAAATAGCCAAAGTATTTCACCTCCTTCAAATCGGGTTCAGTACTGCTTAGATAACAAAAAGTCTTTATCTAACCAGCAGATAAAGACTTTGGATAATCCTGAGATTATTTAGCTTTACCTGGGCTGGAGATTAAGTTTTTAGTTAAAACGCCAGCTGTCTCTGGTAAACAAGTATTTTGTTATTTACATATTTAAGAAATGAAAAATTAATCAGTTTCCATTTCTGCTGCCAGTATCGGATCCACGATGATGCCGGGACCCATGCTCGTTGCCAGAACTACTTTCCTGACATACTGACCTTTGGTCGACGGAGGACGGTTGCCCACCAACGACTCCATAAGAGCACTCATATTATCATGTAATTGCTCAGCTGTGAAGGATACCTTTCCAATCGGCACATGAATATTGGCTGTTTTATCAACCCTGTATTCGATCCTGCCGGATTTGGATTCTTCGATCGCCCGCGGCAGATCTTCACCGGGGATCATGGTTCCAGCTTTGGGGTTCGGCATCATGCCCCTGGGTCCCAGTACCGGACCAAGCACGCCGACTTTTCCCATCATATTCGGGGTGGCGATCACAACATCAAAATCGAACCAGCCGCCCTTGATCTTATTGACCATATCATCGCCGTCGGCGATGTAATCAGCACCTGCATCGCGGGCTGCCTGGGCATCCTCGCCCTGGGCAAAAACCAAAACTCTAACTGTTTTTCCAAGTCCATGGGGCAGGTTCACCAGGTCGCGGACGATCTGGTCAGCGTGCCGGGGATCAACACCCAAACGCACATGAAGCTCTACTGTCTCATCAAATTTAGCATAGGAAAGTTCCTTTGCCATCGTGATAGCTTCCAGGGGGGTGTATTTGTTATCGCGATCGACTTTCTCAAATGCTTCGGTATACTTTTTTCCGTGTTTTGCCATTCAATTCTCCTTGTGGTTTTAGCGGATAATCTAATATCCTCCCACCAGAAATTATCTCTTTATCTTGATTCCCATCTGTTTTGCGGTACCTTCGATCTGGCGCATAGCACTTTCGATATCATTAGCATTGAGATCTTTCATCTTGGTCTGAGCGATTTCCCGAAGCTGTTCCCGGGTGATCTCAGCCACTATTTCACGATTGGGCTCTGCTGATCCTTTATCGATACCAGCTGCTTTTTTCAACAGGATCGATGCAGGGGAAGTGCGCAGAACGAATTTAAAGGATCCATCCGTGAAAATGGTGATATCAGCAGGGATGATATCTCCCGTGCGGTCTGAAGTTCTGGCGTTATATTCCTTGCAGAAGGCCATCAAGTTGATGCCGTGTGCTGCCAGAGCAGGACCAATGGGCGGGGCAGGATTTGCCTTGCCTGCTTCAATCTGTAATCTTACGTTTGCTTTTACTTTTTTCGACACAATAATCTCCTTCGTGGTATTAGCGGATATTTATCCTCCCACAAATTTAAATTTACTAGGCTTCCTCCACCTGGAGGAAATCCAATTCAACCGGGGTTTCCCGGCCGAAGAAATTAACCATGACCCGGACTGTTGCCCGTTCCATGTCTATTTCTGATACTTTACCGTAAAAATCTTCAAAAGGTCCATCCACGATCCTGACCCGTTCGCCAGTTCGGAAAGTGACATTGATGCGCGGTGATTCAGATTCCATTCGCTTCAGAATCCGGGCAACCTCTTCGGGCTGGAGTGCCGTGGGGTCGTTACCCATTCCAACAAACCCGGTCACACCAGGTGTGTTTCGCACCATATACCAGGATTCTTCTGTCAGGACCATATAAACCAGTATATATCCCGGGAAAACCTTCTTTTCAACTGTCTGACGTTCACCGTTTTTGATATTAACTTCGTCTTCCGTCGGGACAACAACATCAAAGATCAGGTTGTCCATACTCATGGACTCGATCCGCTGCAGAATATTGTGGCGGACTTTATCCTCGTTGCCAGAATAACAGTGAATGACGTACCAGGCCCGTCCATCTACTTCAACAGGATCATCATGAATTGTTACCGAAGCATAAGGATCTACAACTTCAGTTTTCGGTTCATTCTCTTCATCTTCCAGATAAGGTGTATCAACGATCCCGAAATTCTCAAACGGTTTTTCTTTTATAACCTCAACCTCAGGTTCTAGGGAATCCTCAACCTCAGGTTCTAGGGAATCCTCAACCTCAGGCTCCATGGAATCTTCAACTTCAAGTTCTACAAACTCCTCAATCTCGGGTTCAATAGAGGACTTCAATGACCTCTTCTTCCGGCTCAATTTCAGGTTCAGGTTCCAGAACAGGCAGATCCTCCAGAAATTCCTGGTGAATTGATTCCACAACAGGAGATTCCAAACTATCCTCAGCAGCATCCTCCCCTTCAACTTCCCCGGTGTCTAGCACTTCTTCCCCGGAATCCTGTTCTTCTTCAGGTTCCGCATCAGGAATGACAGGATCAACAACCTGGGATTCTTCTTCAGGTTGTTCCTGTTCCGGTTCAGGAGCCGGTTGAGGGTCGCTGGATAGCGGCTCTACTTCTTGCATTTCTTCTTCGTTTTCGTGTATATCCATAATCTGTTCATCCAGGAGCGGATAAGGTAGCTTCTAGGCGCTCAGGATCAACCCAAACAACTGGGTGAAAGCATAATCCAGCATACCAAGTAATGCACCCATCACAAAAATAACGATGAGCACAACCCTGGTCAAATGGATCGCCTCGGATCGGGTTGGCCAGGAAACTTTTTTTAACTCAGCGGTGGTCTCGCGGTAGAACTTGCGAATTCCTCGTGTTTGTTTTTTTTGTGCAGCCACATCAAACTCCTTTTACGTCCAAAACGCCGCCTTTTGAGACGGCGTCAAGCAAATGAAATAGGCAGGCCAGGTAGGAATCGAACCCACAACCCCCGGTTTTGGAGACCGGTGCTCTGCCAAATTGAGCTACTGGCCTAGAGTCTGGCAACAGGTGATCGCCTTTGTGATAACACTTGGGCGATCACCATGTACATCCTTACTTCGTTTCTCGATGCAGTGTTTGTTTCCGACATCTGGAGCAGAATTTATTCAGCTCCAAGCGATTCGGATCGTTTCTTTTACTTTTTTCAGTCGTGTAATTCCGTTCATTGCACTCAGTGCATTCCAGGGTAATTACCGGTCTGTTTCCTTTTTTTCTTGACATAAGTAAAATCCTGTTCCAATAAATTTGGAAAGAACTACTCCAGGATCTCGGTGACCACGCCGGACGCAACCGTCAGACCACCTTCTCGAATAGCGAACTTTCCGCCCTGCTCCAACGCGATGGGAACAATCAGTTCCACATTCATATTCACGTTGTCTCCAGGCATAACCATCTCAACACCTTCTGGCAGGGTGATTGTTCCTGTCACGTCGATGGTCTTGATATAGAACTGCGGCCGGTATCCGGAGAAGAACGGTTTGTGCCGTCCACCTTCTTCCGGTTTCAATACCACGACCTCAGCTTTGAACTTGGTGATCCCCTTGATGCTTTTCGGTTTTGCTATCACCATGCCGCGTTCAACATCTTCTCGATTCGTTCCGCGCAAGAGCAGTCCAACATTGTCTCCTGCCTGTCCGTCGTCCAGGATCTTGTGGAACATTTCCACGCCGGTCACTACGGTGTTTATGACCTCATTCTGCAGACCAATGATCTCTACCGGGTCGCCTGTGTGGATCTTCCCGCGATCGATCCTGCCGGTCACCACTGTGCCCCGGCCTTTGATCGTGAACACGTCTTCAACTGCCATAAAGAATGGTTTGTCGACTTCGCGTTCTGGTTCCGGTATGTACTCATCTACCACTCGCAGCAGTTCCCGAACACTCTCGTACTCAGGAGCATCAACATCTTCGCTGGTGCTCTCCAGGGCTGCCAAGGCGCTGCCCTTCACGATCGGGGTCTCGTCTCCGGGGAAGCCGTACTCTGTCAGCAGCTCCCGCAGTTCCAATTCCACCAACTCTAACAGCTCGGGGTCGCCCATCTGGTCTACCTTGTTCAGATATACTACCACGCTGGGCACTTCCACCTGGCGGGCCAACAGCAGGTGCTCGCGCGTCTGCGGCATAGGTCCGTCTGATGCTGCTACCACCAGGATGGCGCCGTCTATCTGCGCCGCGCCGGTGATCATGTTCTTGATGTAGTCACGGTGCCCTGGCATGTCAACGTGGGCATAGTGGCGCTTCTCTGTCTCATATTCCACGTGCGAGATGCTGATCGTGATGCCGCGCTCTTTTTCTTCCGGCGCTTTATCGATCTGATCAAATGCCACGAAGCTGCCAAAACCCTGCATCGCCGCCACTTTGGTGATCGCCGCTGTTAAGGTTGTTTTCCCGTGGTCAATGTGGCCCATCGTGCCCACATTCACGTGCGGTTTCGTTCGTTCAAATTTCTCTTTCGCCATAATTCCTCTCCTTAAAATACCTGTTCAAAAAGGATTCTTGTGTCAGTACCAGAGCCCCCGATGGGAATTGAACCCATGACCTCATTCTTACCAAGAATGCGCTCTACCCCTGAGCTACGAGGGCTGGCTTCTTACACAGCTACAAGCTCCAGAAATGCAACATTTCTGCAGCTTATAGTTAGGTGGGCGGAGAAGGATTCGAACCTCCGTAGGCGTTTGCCAGCTGATTTACAGTCAGCCCCGTTTGGCCACTTCGGTATCCGCCCAGATTATTTACTATTATTTGTTAGCTTCCCTAATAACAGGAGCCGACGATGGGACTCGAACCCATGACCTGTCGCTTACAAAACGACTGCTCTACCGATTGAGCTACGTCGGCGCATGTACCATCATTTGCTCTTTCCAGCCAAGGCATTATATCAGATGGAATTAAGCGAGGCAAGTGCACAGGCCGGCATCGTCAACAGAGCAAAATCTTATCAGCTTTATGGGCTGTCGTCAATACTGCCAATCAGTCCTGAGCCCCCTGAAAACCCCTTGCCTGCCATACCAGATACAGCGCAACCGATCCTGCCACAGCAGCATTAAGAGAATCGATTTTTCCCCGCATTGGCAGCTGCAGCAAAAAATCACAGGAGTCCTTCACCAGACGGCGCATACCTTCCGCCTCACTGCCTACCACCACGGCCAACGGACCACTGAGATCGACCTTATCCGGAGGTTGAGCTCCCTCTCCTCCCTCCAATCCCACTACCCAGATACCCTTTTCCTTTAAAACGGCTAAGGCCTGGGATAGATTGGCCTGGACGATATCCATGTGTTCACTCGCTCCGGAAGAGGCATTGACCACTGCCGGGGTTACCGTAGCTGTTCGGCGAAGCGGCAAAACCAACCCGTGCACACCAACCAATTCTGCGGTGCGGATCAGCGTGCCCAGGTTTTGAGGATCCTTTAACGTATCAAGAACCAGCACCAGGGCAGGTTCATTTTGAGTTCGGGCTTTTTCCAGGATCGATCCCAGATCAGTATAGGGGTATTCATCAACCTGAAGGGCAATGCCCTGATTGTGGCTGCTTATACCCTGTAAAGTCTCGCGGGCTACTTGAGAGACCGGGATAGACTGCTGCTTCGCCAGGCGCAAGATATCCCCCAGCCGGCCATCAGTCTGAATACCTTTGGCGATCCGCAGCTCGTATGCTTTCCGCTTCCGGGCCTTTAATACTTCGTATATCGGGTTCCTGCCCCAAATCCATTCTTTCATTTATAGTACCGGGGTGATTGATTCCAGAATTCCACAAGATAAATCTGGTTATTTCCAATGCCAGGTTGTGCCCTGGGAAGTGTCTTCCAGGATAACACCCAGCTCATCCAGTTGATCGCGTACCAGGTCTGAAAGCTCCCAGAGTTTTCCTTCCCGGAGTTTCCTACGGATCTCGATCAGAAGGTCAATAAAAGCTCCTGCTTCACCACCCTGAACTTCTGGTTCTGAAAGATCCAATCCAAGTACTCCAGTAAGTTCTATTAACACTTTCTGGGCTTTTTCCAGAGATACCTGATCAGCGCCCTCGTCGCGGGTCTGGTTAATGATCTTCACTAGATCAAACAGATGGCTCATGGCGCTGGCAGTATTAAAATCATCATCCATGGCAGCCAGATATGATTCCTGAACTTTGGCGACTTGTTCATCCAGCTGCTCTCCACTGCCATCCATCTTTTGGCAGGGCGGGCTTTAATGCGGACCGCAGGCGTTTGAGCGCCTTCTGGGCGTGCTCAATGGTCTCTTCGTTAAATGTCAACGGGCTGCGATAGCTGGAATTTAGAACCATCATGCGCAGAACAGCGGCTTCATATTTCTCCAGGAAGCTGGTAATGGTAACCAGGTTTCCAACGGATTTGGACATTTTTGCGCCTGAGAGCTGCATCATACCGTTGTGCATCCAATAGGTCGCAAACTGTTTCCCAAACATAGCCTCACTCTGGGCGATCTCGTTTTCATGGTGAGGAAAGATCAGGTCATTGCCGCCGCCATGAATATCGATCTGTTCTCCCAGGCAAGAATGGCTCATCACCGAGCATTCAATATGCCAACCTGGACGGCCGTTGCCCCAGGGGCTGGGCCAGCTTGGTTCTCCTGGTTTGGCGCCCTTCCAGAGGGCAAAGTCCATCGGATGTTCCTTGCGTTGATCAATATCGATCCGGAAGCCGGCTTCCATATCCTCGATCTTCCGGCCTGACAATTTTCCATAACCAGGGAATTTGTTGACCCGGTAATAAACATCCCCATCTTTGGGATAGGCAAATCCTTTTTCCACCAGATCCGCCACACTCTCAATAATGCTGTTCATCTCGTCAGTAGCCCGGGGGTACTCGGAGGCTGGCAGGATATTAAGGTCCTTTAAGTGCTGATCAAATTCATCAATATAACGCTGGGCGACCTCCATGGAATCCACACCTTCCACCATGGCTCGCTGGATGATCTTGTCATCCACATCGGTATAGTTGGTCACATGCCTTACCTTAAATCCGCGGTATTCCAGATAACGGCGGACGATATCAAAGACCAGGGCAGACATAGCATGTCCAACATGGGCTTTATCATACACAGTGGGCCCACAGACATACATAGACACTTTGCCCGGTTCGAGCGTCTTAAACGGTTCTTTTTTCCTGGATAAGGTATTGTAAATTTGGATATTCATGTTGTTTCCCTGAAAAGGCGTTAGACTTCGTCCGGTTTGGAAAAGATCATCCGGCCTGCCGCTGTTTGCAGTACTTTCGTGACAGTAGAGCGGATGTCTTCATTCATATAGTCCTTTCCATCTTCCACCACAACCATGGTGCCGTCCGAAAGGTAGCCCACTCCCTGGCCGCGTTCCTTGCCTTCCTGGATGATCTTTACTTCAACTGACTCACCCGGCAGTAATACTGCTTTAACAGAATTGGCCAGCTCATTGATATTCAACACAGGGACTCCTTGGATTTCAGCGACCCGGTTGAGATTATAGTCATTGGTCAGGATAGGACAGCTTAATTGCCGGGCCAGAATGACCAGTTTGCTATCCACTTCCCGGGTGCCTTCTACATCAATATCACTGATGCGGACCGGGATGGTTTTGGATTCCTGCAGATCTGCCAGGATTTCCATTCCCCGCCTGCCGCGCTGGCGACGCAATCCATCTGCGGAATCGGCAATGTGCTGCAGTTCATCCAAGTACAAAACGGGGGATTAACAATTCACCCACCAGGAATCCAGTCGTGGCGATATCGGCGATCCTGCCGTCAATGATCACACTGGTATCCACCAGGATGACCCGTTCCGGCTCGTTTGTATTCCCTCCCCGTTCTGATATGGGGAAAACCTTTCCGCTGAACAGGGTAAAGATATCATTACGCCGCGAGACAAACACTGCCACGCCTATATAACCAAAAAGCAGTACCCCAATAAACGGGAATACTTCCCCAAGGAAAGATGGCAGCCGGGACAAAGGAATAGACATTAATGCTGCGATCACCAAACCGATAAACAGGCCGATCAGGCCTGAACCTAAAGTTCTGGAGTCCATTTGATTTAATAAATTTCGGAGTGATGTAACCGGTCGGGTTGTTATCAGGGGGGTTATTACCAATCCGAATAAAGCCCCAACCAGGCCAAATATCACAGCGCCTTCTTCAATGGTGATTGTGGTTACATTGGCCAGATCAACGCCAAAATATCCCCCCAGCAACCCAAAGACGATCATACCAACAATACGAGATATAAAATCAAAACTCATCATTCCCCTCCTGAAATAAAATAGCGACCACAAGGTTTCTGTGCTCGCCCAACAAATCCTATTCAAGAAAGAAAATATGATGCCAAAAAAGAGTTAGACTGCCTGTTCTATGTTCTTGAAAATCTAAAAATAAATCCTAACGGCAGATAACAAAATAATAATGGCAAAATAAGTCCAGGTGATTCGTTTGGCAGAGCCAGAATAAATAATATCAATAATTCCACTCTAATCATAGCATGATGACGAAAGCACGTCAACATCCGGAGTAGAAAAGAGCATTTCCTAATAAATTTCTTATATTCAGCCTTTAAATATCAGAAATGATAATACTAGAAGGCCTGTAACTTTTTCTGGCAGGGTAGGTTCTATCGTATAATTGACAAATAATCAGCAAACACCCCGGAGGCTGCCATGGAAGATAAAAACTATAAGAAGATCATCAACGCCTGGTCGATGTATGACTGGGCTAATTCGGCTTTTGCGACAACGATCATGGCGGCTGTTCTGCCAATATATTATCGAGCGATCGCAGAACCAACCTTAACAGGAAACCAGATCACATCCTATTGGGCTTATACAAACTCAATCGCACTGCTCTTGATAGCAATCGTCAGCCCAATTCTGGGCGCGATGGCTGATTTTAGAGGCCAGAAAAAACGCTACCTGACGATATTTGCCCTGCTTGGAATTATTGCTACAGCATTTATGTTCTTCTTAACTACCGGTGATTGGTTCCTGGCCTCCACTCTTTTTATCCTTGGCAATATCGGGTTCGCAGGGGCTAATATATTTTACGATTCCCTTTTGCCTCATATCGCAAAAAAGGATGATATTGACCAGATCTCTACCCGCGGGTATGCCATGGGTTACCTGGGCGGTGGAATTCTGTTGGCCGTAAACCTGGCAATGATCATGTTCGCCCCGGATCATCTGACCGGATTAATGACCAGGATCTCACTGGCAAGTGTGGCCGTCTGGTGGCTGGTATTTACCATCCCGCTCTGGAAGCAAATTGCAGAACCTCCCCGAAAGATCTTCAAGGGCGAGGTGGATTCCAATCCCGTCCGGGCGGGTTTTAAAAGATTGGTAGAAACTTTTAAAGAGATCCAAAAATATGGGGATCTATTTAAATTCCTGGTTGCATTCTGGCTCTATAACGACGGTATCGGTACGATCATCAAGATGGCAACAACCTATGGTGATGAAATTGGCATTCAGGATACGTCCTTAATTATCGTTTTATTGATCGTCCAATTTGTTGGCATCCCCTTCTCGTTTGCATTCGGGTGGTTGGCCAGGAAAATTGGCACAAAAAGATCCATTTACCTCGCCCTGGGTGTTTATTCCCTGATATCTATTGGCGGCTATTTCTTGAGCAATGCCACTCACTTTTTGATCCTGGGATTTGCAGTTGCCATGGTCCAGGGCGGTGCCCAGGCATTAAGCCGCTCTCTTTATGGGCGCATGGTTCCCAAAGCACAATCTGCTGAATTCTTCAGCTTTTTCAGCGTCAGTGGAAAATTCGCCGGGATCTTCGGCCCGCTGGTCTTCGGGTTGGTCAGCCAGCTGTTTGGTAACAGCCGTTTGGGGATCATTTCCTTGATCATTTTCTTCATCACTGGCGGCCTGATGTTAACCCGGGTAGATGAAAAGGAAGGAATTCGTGTAGCGCAGGAAGCTGATGCCCTGGCAATCCAGGAAGCATAAACTGCATGTCAAAACAAGAGGATAATCACCTCCTCCAGCAGCAAGACCTATTCAGCCGGATCGCCTTCAGGTATGACTTTGTAAATCACCTGATGACCGGCTGGCAAGACAATCGCTGGAGGAGGTTTGCTGTTAAGCAGCTCGAACTTCCCCCATCTGCCCTGCTGCTGGATTTGGGCAGCGGCAACGGTCAGATCGTCCATGAGGCCGGCCGCCAATATCCTGACTGTACTTGTATTGCGGCGGATCTGACTCTGGAAATGATGCGTGTGGGCCGAGAGAAAACCTTTCCCATCCAGGCCCATTGGACTGCAGCCGATGCCGGTTGTTTACCTTTCCAGGAAGATTTGTTTGACGGTGTGATCTCTGGTTTCCTGACCAGGAACCTGGAGGATATTCTGGGGGGACTAAAAAGCCAGTTTCGAATCCTGAAAACCGGTGGTAGAATTTCAATTCTGGATACAACAAAACCAGCGGATCATTTTCTGGCACCCTTCATTCGATTCTATATGACCAATATCATCCCGATCATCGGCGGCTTATTTACAGGTAACAAGGAAGCCTATTACTACTTGAATAAATCCACAGAAGGATTTTTACGGGCAGAGGAGCTGGCTGCATACCTGGCGGCGGTCGGGTTCAAAAAAGTTGCCTATCATCAATTTGCCTTTGGCATGATCACCGTACATTGGGGTGAAAAATGAGCGGTATTCAACCTTCTGCTCAGGCGGCTGAGCGGGGTGAACCCTCCTATATCTGGAGAGCTGGACAGCAGCGCAGATTAGAAATGATCAAAACCGCTGCCGGGGACAGGATCCAGGGCAGGCTGCTGGAAAACAGCTGCGGGATTGGTTTATATCTGGAGCACCTTTTCCCTCTGGGCTGTGAAGTAGTCGGCCTGGAATTTGAATATCAGCGGGCTTTGCAAGCCAAAAAAGTAGCTGAAAATGTGCTGGCCGGCGCAGGAGAAAACCTCCCTTTCCCGGCCAATAGTTTTGACCTGATCCTCAGCAATGAGGTGATCGAACACGTTGTTGATGACCAAAAAGCAATCCATGAAATGGTCCGGACCCTTGTCCCCGGGGGAAGGATGATCATTTTCTGCCCCAATCGCTGGTATCCTTTTGAAACTCACGGTATTTATAAAAGGGGTGATTACTATTTTGGAAATAAATTTGGGGTTAATTATTTACCGCGCCCGCTGCGGAACAAGCTGGCCCCCCATGTTAGAGTTTATTCAAAGAAGGATCTAAAGGATCTGTTCCAGGGTCTTCCAGTCAAATTCATCACTACTAAAGTGGTCTTTGGTGGATATGATAATATTATCGGCCGTTATCCTCGTCTGGGACGCTGGCTGCGGTCGTTCCTGTATCTGATTGAAAAGTCACCCCTGCAGTTCCTGGGTTTATCCCATTATTGGGTTGTAGAAAAAACAGAAGGCAGTACACCATGATCAAAAATATCGAACCTTTAATTGGCAATGAACTTCGAGAGCGGGGCTGGCGCTTGGCAGTCGCAGAATCCTGCACCGGTGGATTGATCGGGCACAGGATCACCAACATTTCCGGTTCATCTACTTATTACCTGGGCAGCATCACGGCTTATGCCTACAGGGCAAAAGTTCGTTTACTGAGGGTTTCCTGGGATACACTTGAAAAATTCGGCGCGGTAAGTGAAGAAACCATCCGGGAGATGGCTCTTGGTATCCGGCATGCGCTTGCGGCAGATATCGGACTATCTGTCAGCGGAATCGCCGGCCCAACGGGGGGAACACCAGAAAAACCGGTTGGTTATACCTGGATCGGCATCAGCACACCCCAAGGGATCTGGACCTTACAGCATAACGCGGGTGGGAATCGCATCGAGAATAAAGAAGAAGTCGCTCAAGTTGCCCTGGAATTTTTATACGAGTTTTTAAAAACCAATGAAAGAGATTGATATCACCACTCGCTTCATGCGGGACGGATCACTGGTCCCAATCGATTTTTCCCTGGAAGATCAAACAGTCCAGATCTTAAATATCGGCCGCCAATGGGAAACGGAAGACGGCAGGCATATTCTGGTGATGGATTATGGCAAGAACACGTACCATCTATTCTTTCAACTCAGTGATCTGAGCTGGTATTTGATCAGAGATATCAAACCCGGGGGAAATTCAATTTAATAGGAGACATAATGACTAAAACAATCAAAGATAATCTTGTTGTGACCCTGGACTATACCTTGATCGTGGAAGATGAGATATTGGAAAGCACAGAAGATGGTGAAAAAATCAAGTTCATCCAGGGTATCGGCCAGATCATCCCCGGCCTGGAAAACGCTTTATACGACATGAAGGTTGGCGAAAAGAAAACTGTGGTCATCGAACCCGATGATGCTTACGGTGACTATGATCCAGAATCTCTCGAAATCGCCCAAAAAGAAGAGTTCAGTGAAGAGATCCCCCTGGATGTTGGCACATTCCTTGATCTGAGGGACGATGAGGACAACGTGCTCAGCGCCCAGATCATTGAAGCAGATGAAGACACTATTACGCTGGACTTCAATCACCCCCTGGCTGGAAAAACCCTGACGTTTGAGATCACCGTTGCAGATCTGCGTCCAGCTTCCGAGGAAGAGCTTGAGCACGGGCATGTGCATGAAGAATTAATCATAAACAGCTCCCGGAGTTTATTAAGACTCCGGGAGCATCCTAAAATAGAAATAGCAATGGGGGAATATGCCAAAACGAACGATCGATCTAAGTATTGGCGATTATTATCACATCTACAATCGGGCTGTAGCGGGAAATCTGCTATTCATAGAAGAACGAAATTACTGGTTCTTTATCTCCAAGATCAAAAAATATCTACTGAAGACTGCTGATATCCTGGCTTACTGCCTGATGCCAAACCATTATCACCTGATCATTAAATTGAAGGATCTTGGTCTACCTACCTCGATGCAGCGCATGGGTATGTCGTACACCGCTGCCTTCAATAAGACCTATAAAAGATCAGGACATTTGTTCCAGGGTAGATACCAGCTGAGACTTATAGACGGTCTGAAATATCTCATTCAAGCAGTGACATATATTCATCTGAATCCATATTAAGGCAGGGTTGGTAGAGAATCCTGAAAATTGGGAATATCTCAAGCTATCTGGAATATATCGGAGAGAGAACGGTGGATTTTATTGATCCAAAAATTATTCTTGATCTATTTTGGAACAGGAGATGATCCATTTTATGTTGAGAATCAAATCGAATATAGAAAATTCATCGAAAGAGTTTATCATCGATCAGATATAGGCTCCCGGAGCTTTGAAAGCTCCGGGAGCTGATGGTGTCCATTTAATAGACATCGTCCCTTTTCCACCAGGTTAGACTAAACAACCTCATTGGCCCTTAAAGCTGTAAATTTCAAGCCATGCTCTGCAACATCAACCTGGATAGTATCTCCCCCTTCAAAATCACCAGATAGAATCGCCAGCGCCAGGGGATCCTGAATTTCCTTCTGGATCGACCGTTTTAAGGGCCGGGCTCCATAATCGGGATCAAATCCCTCGTCGGCCAGATATTGTTTGGCTTCGGGGCTGATATCCAGCGTATAACCGCGGGCCTGAAGCAGGTCTTGCACCCGTTTAAGCTGAATGCCGACAATTTCCAAGATCTGCTCGCGGTTGAGAGAATGAAAAAGGACAATCTCATCCACCCGGTTTAGAAATTCGGGCCGGAACACTTCCTTCAACGCTTTTAACGTGATCTCCCCAGCCTCTTTCTCATCCACACCCTGCGACCAAACCTGGCTGCCCACATTGCTGGTCATGATCACAACAGTATTTCGAAAATCTACCGTCCTGCCCTGGCCGTCGGTTAACCTGCCATCATCCAGGAGCTGCAATAACGTATTAAAGACATCCTGGTGGGCTTTTTCAATTTCATCAAATAGAATGACACTATACGGACGCCTGCGGACCGCTTCAGTAAGCTGACCTCCTTCCCCGTATCCGACATATCCTGGAGGTGATCCGATCAAGCGAGAGACAGTGTGTTTTTCCTGGTATTCACTCATATCAATCCGGATCATGGCGTCCTGGCTGTCAAACATGAATTCTGCCAGGGCGCGGGCAAGTTCTGTTTTCCCCACACCGGTTGGACCGATGAAAATGAATGAACCGATCGGCCGGTTTGGATCCTGAATACCAGCCCGAGACCTCCGCACAGCGTTAGCAACTGCTTTGATTGCGTCATCCTGACCAATCACACGCTGGTGCAGGCGATCTTCCATCTGGATCAATTTTTGGGTCTCACTCTCCATCAAACGTGAGACAGGGATACCGGTCCAGCGTGAAATAACACCAGCAATTTCCTCTACATCCACTTCTTCTTTCAGCATGGCTCCATCGGCCTGGACCTCACCAAGGCGGTCTTCTTTCTGTTTAAGTTTCTCTTCCAGATCCCTGAGTGTGCCGTACTGCAGTCTGGCGACGCGCTCCAGATCCGCTTCACGCTCTGCCTTTTCGATCTCTACCCGGGTCTGATCGATCTCCTTTTTTACATCGCGGACCTCACCAATGACCTCCTTTTCTGTCATCCAACGGCTTTGCAACCCCTGCTGTTCTTCCTTCAGGTTGGCTAGATCTTCCTTTAAGGTCTCCAGCCGAGTACGTGAGGATTTATCGGTCTCTTTCTTAAGGGCTTGCTGTTCGATCTCCAACTGCATGATTTGGCGATCCACTTCATCCAGGGCCCTGGGTTTGGAATCGATTTCTGTCCTTAGGCGGGCAGCCGCTTCATCGATCAGGTCAATTGCTTTATCCGGCAGCTGGCGATCAGCAATATAACGATTGGATAAAGTTGCCGCTGCGATAGTGGCCGGATCAGTGATCCGCACACCATGATGGATCTCATAACGTTCTTTTAATCCCCTTAATATACTGATGGTTGATTCCACGCTGGGTTCTTCTACCAGCAGCGGTTGAAAGCGCCTTTCCAGGGCAGCATCTGTCTCAATATATTTATGGTATTCGTCCAGGGTTGTAGCGCCGATCAAGTGGAGCTCTCCCCGGGCCAGCATAGGTTTTAACATATTACCGGCATCCATGGCGCCCTCAGCTGCGCCCGCGCCAACAACTGTATGCATTTCGTCAATAAACAACAGAATTTCGCCAGCAGCGGAGGTGATCTCCTTCAGAACAGCTTTCAGACGTTCCTCGAATTCGCCCCGGTATTTTGCTCCTGCAATCAAGGCGCCCATATCAAGCTGGATCAAGCGTTTCCGTTTTAAGCCTTCCGGTACATCCCCGTTGACGATGCGCTGGGCCAATCCCTCAACGATGGCTGTTTTTCCCGTGCCTGGTTCACCGATCAGCGCCGGATTATTTTTCGTCCGGCGCGAGAGAATCTGGATCAACCGCCGGGTTTCTTCATCGCGACCGATGACCGGATCCAGCTTGCCCCGACGGGCAAGATCGGTCAGGTCCCGGCCATATTTTTCCATGGCCTGGTAGGTGCTCTCGGGGTCCTGACTGGACACCCTCTGATTTCCACGAATCTCTTTCAGCGCATCCAGAACTGCATCTTTGGTCAGGCCAAAACCTTTCAGACGTTTTCCTTCCTCGCTTTCAATTAAAGCCAGCAGAATATGTTCTGTGGAAACATATTCATCCCCCATGCCTTTAGCATGGCGTTCTGCAGCCGAGAGAACATCGGCGGTTTTCCGGTTCAAACCCACCTGCAGATTACCGCCATAAACCTTGGGGCGGTCAGATAGTTCCTTCCAGATCTCTTGTTTAATCCCATCTATGCTTCCTGATATACGCCTGACAACTGCGCTGACAGTGCCCTCATTCTCATCGAGCAGAGCATACAGTAGATGAGCAGGTGCAACTTCCTGATGGTTATGGTCTTCTGCCAGGCGCTGGGCCCGCAGTATGGCTTGTTGGGATTTTGATGTATATTTCTCTAGATTCATTTTTCACCTCTACATTTCTCCCCCACGAAGCTGACAACCCGCCTCGGGGTTGATTTCATCTTTAATTATAGAATCCGACTCTTTGAAATTGATTAGAGATTTATTAATGAAAGGTATAAAAAGTGGAAGGGTAGCGGAGCGAACTTCAAGCCTTAACTGACAATAACCTCAAATTCCCCATCACTCACACGCACCTGCAGGTGTTCCCCTGTGCTGGCCTGACTTACCTGGTAAACCGTCGCGCCATCCTCCGTTGTTACGCATGGCATAACCGCGTTTCAGGATCGCCTCCGGATTCAAAGCAGCCAATCGGGATTGGTAGGCGAGGCACAGATCCCGGGAAGATTTAATGGTCATTCCCAAACTTCTGTCCATCCTGCCGGATAATTCATCCAAACGCTGGCGGCCATTGTTGATCTGAGCCAATGGGGAAAGGCGCTCGATCTGGGTTGAAAAACTTTCCATCTTCCACCGCTGATCCGAGATCTTATTCTGCGCAGAGCGGGCTAAGCGGGTCTGGAATTCCCCCAACCCGAGCCGCAGTTCTGCTTGATCCGGGACCGCTAATTCAGCGGCGGCGGTTGGTGTTGGCGCGCGCAGGTCAGCGACAAAATCCGTGATCGTAAAATCGGTTTCATGCCCCACCCCGCTGATCACCGGTACGGGAGACTCAGCCAGCGTCCGGGCGACTTTTTCATCGTTAAAGGCCCACAGATCTTCAATCGATCCTCCCCCTCTTCCGATCAGGATCAGATCCGGTTCCAGGCGGTACAGTCGCTCCAGGGCAGCACAGATCTCATTAGGAGCGCTGTCTCCCTGCACTGAGGTCGGGGACAGGAGGATCTTCACCAACGGGAAGCGCCGGGTTAAGGTATCTTTCATATCCTGGAAAGCTGCCCCCGAGGGAGAGGTGACGATGCCGATCCGCATTGGCCAGGGGGGCAGTTGGCGCTTGCGGGCAGGATCAAATAACCCTTCACTCTCCAGCTGCGTTTTTAATCGCTGGAATTCCTGGAATAAGGCGCCTTCTCCCCTGGGCCGCAAATAATCAACGTACAGCTGATATTGGCCGCTTTTTTCATAGACACCCAACACACCATGGGCTTCAATTTCGAGGCCATCCCGGAGAGCGTCTTCGACCTGCAGGGCCCGGTTTTTCCACATCACACATCTTAAAGAGGAAGTCTGGTCTTTCAGCGTGAAGTACAAATGACCCGAGGCAGGTCGGGAGAGATTGGAAATCTCACCCGCGACCCAAAGATCCTGCAGGTTGGCATCCGCCTCCAAAAGCCCTTTCAGGTAGGCATTTACTTCCGTTATCGACCAGAAGCGTGAAAATTCCGGATCAACCGGTATTGAAAACATAGAGCAAGTATACTGGCAGACTGGGCTTGCAACAAGTTTCGATAGGCACCCGCAAGGGGGATATTCTTCCTTGCCGGCGTATCCAGGCCTTCCCCCATCGGGTTACCCGGGGATAAGAACTTGACCCCCTGTGATAAAATTTTTTTATCATGGAAATATCCGATCATATTAAGGACATTCTCAATTCCGTACCGGATCAACCGGGCTGCTACCTGATGAAAGATCAGGCCGGCAAGGTGATCTATATCGGCAAGGCCATCAACCTGCGCCATCGGGTGCGGTCCTATTTCCATGCCAGCGCCCAAAAACACCCCCGCACCAGTCAGCTGGTTGCCAATATCCGTGATATCGAATGGATCATCGTTAAATCCGAACTGGAAGCCCTGATCCTGGAAATGAACCTGATCAAGGAATACCAGCCCCATTATAATGTTCAGCTTAAGGACGACAAACGTTATCCTTATATCAAGATCCATTGGGCAGATCCTTTTCCAAAGGTCAGCGTTACCCGTAAAGTTGAAAAAGATGGATCGCGATATTACGGGCCCTACATCAATGTTTGGGCTGTCAACCAGACCCTGGATCTGCTGCGCAAGATCTTCCCATACCTGACCTGCAACCGGACCATTACCGGCGATGATCAGCGCGCCTGCCTGTACTATGACATCCAGCTCTGCACCGCGCCCTGCATCGGCAGGATCAGCCAGGAAGATTACCGGGAAATGATCAAAGAGCTGGGCGCATTTCTGAATGGCAGAACAGATAAAATCATCACCCGCCTGGAAGAGGAGATGCAACAGGCCTCCGCGGACTTAAAATATGAACGGGCAGCTCAGCTCCGGGATACCCTGGACGCCATCCAGCGCATCGTGGAAGAACAGCGCATCATCTCCACCAGTTTCACAGATTCCGATGTGATAGCCCTGGCTGATCTTGATAATGATGCCTGCATCCAGGTATTTTTCATCCGGGGAGGAAAACTGACCGGGCGGGAATATTTCCTGGTGGAGGATATCGATAAAACGGCCGATAAGGACCTGCTGACTGAGGTCATCAAGCAGTTTTATGACCAGGCGCCCTCCATCCCGCCCGAGATCCTGCTTCCCCGCGAGATCGAAGAAGCCAAGATCATTCACCAGTGGTTAAGAAGCCAGCGGGGCGGTAAAAAAGTGGAGCTGATCGTTCCCCGGCGGGGAGAAAAGAAGAAGCTGGTCGCCATGGCAGCGGAAAATGCCGCCTCCATGTTATCTGCCCTCAAAACCCAGGAAAATTCAGAACGGGAAAGAGCTGAAGGAGCGCTGTCTGACCTGCAATCCCATCTGAACCTCAGCGCTCCCCCCCTGAGAATCGAATGTTATGACATATCCAATACCCAGGGCACAGCTCTGGTAGGCAGCATGGTGGTATTCCTGGATGGACGCCCGGAGAATTCCCATTACCGCCAATTTAATATCCGCACCGTCCAGGGGCCGGATGATTATGCCAGCATGGATGAGGTGTTAAGGCGCCGTTTTCAGCGCCTGGTGCTTTCCAGCGAAGAAGGTCAGAAACCCGGCGCAAAACCCGATCGTTCCTTCAGCGCCCTGCCCGATCTGATCCTGGTCGATGGAGGAAAAGGCCAGCTGAACCGGGCAGTAGCGGTATTGGCAGAATTCGATCTATTGGATACCATACCCATCGCAGGATTGGCTAAAAAGCATGAGGAGGTTTTTCTACCCGGGAAGATTATCCAGTGCGTTTTGATAAAGATTCCCCCGGGCCTGCATCTGCTGCAGCGCTCCCGGGACGAAGCCCACCGTTTTGCTATCACAGCCCACAGAAAACGCCGTTCCAAACAGGGTTTGGAATCCAGCCTGGAAAAAATACCCGGCGTTGGACCTTCCAGACGGCAGGAATTATTGAAGAAATTCCATACAATTCAGAATATCCGGGACGCAAGCCTGGAAGAACTCTCTCAAACACCAAAAATAACTCTCAAAATCGCTCAATCTATCAAAAAGCACTTGGAATAATTGGCCTTCGTGCTACAATGAGCGAGAATTGAGATCAAAAAACATATCAGGAGCCCTATGTCAAAAAATAAACGCCAAATGCGAACCCAGAAAGTCATCATGAGCATTATCGGTATTTTCATTATCCTGGCCATGATCCTCTCCATGTTCCGCTTCTAAGATCTCAATCGATTTCCCTCCATCAAAATATAAAATAAGGAGCTGGGTATGGTTAAGAACAGATCCACTCTCTGGTACTGCGCCTTGATCGTAGGCTGGGGTTTTGACGTCCTCTATTGGAAAAAACCACTCGGGATATCCTTTGCCATCCATGTTTTGCTGCTGCTGGGTATCTTGATCTTCCTGTCTAAAAAAGAAGGCAAAGACCTGTCGCCCAAAAGCATACCCCTCGATCGGTCTGGCGCTGCTTTTCAGTATGCTGGGGTTCCTGCGGGCTGAACCCTTTACCCGCACACTGAATCACCTGCTCTCGCTGGGATTCCTGGGCATTATTGATCCTGTCCTATCAAGGTGGGCGCTGGAAGGAATATAACCTGAGTGATTATATCGTCGGGGGCTTTCCGTTTATTCACCAATGCCATTGGCCTGCCTTTTAAATTGATGACTGAAAGTAAAGAAGAAAAGGAAGATAGCGAAGAAGGCGAGAAGGTGAAAGGTGCGGGCTGGAAAAAAGCCGCGCCTTACCTGCGGGGAATCCTTTTGGCGCTGCCTGTTGTCGCTGTTCTGGCAGCCCTTTTATCTGAGGCTGATCCGATCTTCTCCCAATGGCTGGGGGATCTGATCGAACTGCTGCGGCTTGAAAAATTACCCGAATACATTGTGCGTTTGGTCTTAATCGGTTTATGGACCTTCCTGCTGGCCGGGTTAATACTATTCTCGTTGAACAAAAGCCGGGAGGAAAAGCTGGTTGGTTTGGACCAGCCCTGGCCGCCCCGCTTCCTGGGATTCACTGAGACCAGCATTATTATGGGGGCAGTCAACCTGCTGTTCTTTGCTTTTGTCAGCATCCAATTCAGGTATTTCTTCGGGGGTGAGAAGAACATCTCCCTGGATGGGTATACCTATTCAGAATACGCCCGGCGTGGTTTTGGAGAGCTGCTGGCAGTGGCCTTTTTTACCCTCTTTATCATTATGGTGCTGAGCAGCATCACGATCAGAAAAAGAGAAGAAGGACCGGGTGGTATTTTCGGCCCAAACCGGTTTAATGACCGCCTTCATCGGCGTGATCCTGGTCTCTTCTTTGCAGCGTCTGGCGCTTTATGAAGCAGCCTATGGATTCACCCGCTTAAGAACCTATTCCCACCTGTGCGTGATCTGGATCGGGATCCTGTTCCTGGCCATCCTGGTCCTTGAGATCCTGGGAAAACACCGCTATTTCACCCTGGTCACACTTGTATCCGTGGCGGGATTTGTGCTGACCATGAATGCCGTCAATATCGACAGTTTTATCATCAACACAAAACGTTCAGCGCCTGTCAGACGAAGAGGCCGCCCTGTGATACCTATCATCTGAATACCCTGTCAGATGACGGCATCCCTGCCCTGATCGCCCAGGCCAATGATCAAAGATTATCACCCCAGGAGATGGAAGTTATCGCGGCCATCCTGGCCTGCAGGGCGGATAACTATGCCGCAGCAGAACGGGGCTGGTTGAGCTTTACCCTGCCGCGTATGAGGGCGGAAAAGGCCATCGAGGAAAACAAATCCCTATGGGATGACGTAAAATTGATCGAAACAGATTGGGGCGGAAAATATACCCTGATCGATGGCGAGGAGTTCTACTGCGCCTATTATGGGTGGGATTAGATCCTGATCCAAAAACTGGCTGAGAAGTCTTCAGCCAGTTCTTTTATTCGGCACTTGTAGATATTTTCGGGCTGATCTTTCCTGCCTGCCCCAACCACATCGCCTAGACCTTAAAACAAGCTGCAGCTGGTTTTGTCATCCGCGCTTCTCCTTCACCCTGGGAGCGGGTCGATTGGCACATTCCAGGGCCAGTTTTCTCGCTCCAGGGCAAACTCCCGCTCCAGGGCCACCCGCACAAAGGCGGATTTGGTGACTCCGGATTCTTGGCTGCCCGGGACAGCCGGTGATCGAGGGAGTCGCTGAGGTGGATCTGGATCTTCCGTGATTGTCCAGGAGGAGGGGCCGTCATACTCAAACCCCTTTTTGGACAGGTATCGTCAGGCCCGGCATTGGGATTTGCGGTAGTCCTCGATCCAGGGATCGGTGCGCAAGCGCAGGAAATCCTCATGATTCCAATCTGTGCAGCGCCATCTGCCGCGCTCTTTTTTATGATAGGTATGGACCATACAAACCGGGCACCAGGAGAATTTCAGATCTTCTTCTTTTTCTTCATCATTACCTCTTTGATAAGTCCGGCTTGGCAGCGGAATGGTCCAGCATCCTTGTTGGTTTTCTTGGTGCAAGAACTGTGCCGTTTTTTGGGGACTGCCCCCATATGTAAGGGTTCCGATCTCGTATATACCTATTTATGGGATGTAAGTAGTAAGTAGTAAGGAG
>CAVOGS010000002.1:0-63611 GCA_963695575.1 uncultured Chloroflexia bacterium | reverse complement strand
TCCAGAATTATCCTGAAGATCATTTTCAGGTAGAAGCACCGCCGAGGGTAGCAGCTTCTGCAAGGTGGCAAAGTAAGGTGTTTCTGACCAGCTATCCAGCCCGGAAGGCCGAACTGGTAAATAACCCGCTGCAACACCCCAGGTGTTAATAAAACTTGCTTCTGTAAGAAATTCGGCCAGTTCGACCGCTTCCTGTTCAGTATCCAGGTCAGACGGGATCACACACCAGATCCAGCCGTCTGCATAAGCGAAAGGTTTTGCTTCCTTGGTCGGGAGGGCTGCCAGAGAAGTATTGGCAGATTCCGAGTTGAGAAGAATTGAACTCCAGGTAATAGCCAGGGTCGATTGGCGATCCTGGTAAGACTGCCAGGCCTGCTCGTCAGACTCAAATTGTGTTAACCAGTAAGGCATCACACCAGCAGTCTGAGCAGCCTTGTAGTACTTCAGCACTTCCAGAAGGGATTCCTCCTGAATATATTTTTCTTCGTTTGAACCAGGCATTTCTCCTGAGATACTTTGATACCAAGCCAGAGTGACCAGGCTCCGGGTGTCTGATGCAGGAAATGCCAGGGTTTTTTGGGCTTCGATCACAGAAGTCCAATCCTGAGGAAGTTGTTCTTCCGTATCATTTTTATACGCCATGACCATCAAATCACCCGCAAATGGAAAGCCGGCAATCTCACCATTGATATAGGCCAGGTCCAGGCCGTAATCATACCAATCATCCTCCACGATGGAGTCTGTATAACCCTCCAACGGAAGGATCAGGCCGGCCTGGAAGGCTTGTTCCGCAAGCGAACGCGGTAATGCAATCAGATCCGGCATAAGAATGGGAGCTGCTGAGTTTGTCATTTGGAGGGATTCCAGGATTCCGAACTCGCCAGAAGCAGGTTTAACTCGGACCTGAATTTCAGTTTGAGGTCGTCTGGTCTTGAAATCGTCCAGACGCGACAGGAACAGATTTCCTGCCGATGTCGCAACACCAAGGATCGAATTGGGGCGGCACCCAAACAATTAACGTCCGGGATTGAACCACCGGGATATTTGGCGTAGCTGATGGTCGTGGAGTAGGTGAGGCTGCAGTTCCGGGAATTTCCGTTGGGGAAGTAGAAGGAAAAATATCCCCCAGGTCCGGGAAATTACATGACGTAATGCCAAATACCAGCAAGCTAATAATGAGCACACCAGGTAACAACCTCAATAATGTTCTGTTTCTGCTGTAATTTTCAGGTTTTTCCATGATTAACCTTTCTCTGTGAGAGAAACCACATTAAACCACAGTTTTTTCCAGCGAAAATAGTAATTATATAAATTTAACAATTCAATATTAAGGGAAACTACGCAAGTGGAGACTGTTATTGGGTCCTATTTATTCTTTTGTAGCAGTCGGTAGAGGTGGTGGTTCCGTTGTCGAAGGCTGTGTTAGGGTAGCAGTGGAGGTTGTAGTAGGTGTAAAAGTATTTGTCGAAGTTGGTGTGAGTGTATCAGTTGGAGTCGGGGTATCAGTTGGAGTCGGGGTCTCAGTTCTGGTAGGCGTAATAGTAGGAGAGATCGTCGGGGTAAAGGTTGGAAAACGGGTGGGGATGATTGGCTCAGGTGTATTTGTAATGATCGGTAGTGCTGTGAAAGTGGCCGTGGCGGAAATCCTGGCTGTTGGAGTGGGTTCGTTCTTGCGCTTCACGCTAACAAAGGTATACCCCAGGGCATAACAGGGGATAGTTATGCCGATCAAAGCCAGGAATATGATTTGCAGGCGCTGCTGTTTCTGGTTGGGAGTTCTCATAAAAAGTGCTCAATACCTTTCAAAATCCATACAATCAGTTTGTCATAAACCAGTGAAACCAAGGGTATCGTATAATCGTATATATTATAGTGTATATCCCTGGGTTGGCAGATAATCTACCCAACCCAGGAGACCTGCTGAGCAAATCATAACATTTTGGAAAAACACCACATTATGACCATACCGATCCACATCACAACACTGCTTTTTGATCTTGATGGCACATTGATCCATCAACATCCATCCTCCCTGGATGTCCTCTTTACAATCCTGGATGAACATCTGGTGCCCTTGATGGCAACCGCCCACCGTGAGACCCTGCAGTTCATATATCGATATTGGGCGAAATCGGGAAGAACTAGAACAGGACAAAAAGATGTATGGAGATTTAACAGATGAATTTTGGCTCCATTATCTGAAGCGAAAATTATGGGTTGCTGGTTTAACGGAACTACAAACCACAGATCTTGCTCCAGTCATACAAAAAGAACTTCTCGAACGCCATAAACCTGAGATACTGGTCCGAGATGATGTTCGTCCCACTTTAAAGACTTTGCGTCAATTGGGATATAAGATGGGACTGGTCAGTAATCGGTCCAATTCAATTGAAACATTGAAGTCAAGGAACTCGGTTTAGATTCCCATTTTGATTTTTACTTTACATCTGGGGATGTCAAATCGGCAAAACCGGATCCCGAGATATTTGAACACGCCCTCTACCTGGCTGAAAGCAGCCCGGATATCTCGGCCTATATTGGAGATAATTACTATACAGACATCCTGGGCGCCCAGAACGCGGGCATCTATCCCATTTTATATGATCCGCGTTATATATTCCCGGATGTTGTGTGCCACAAGATCACCAAGATCGGCGATCTGGTATCCCGGATCTAATCTTTCGACCCCCCGCTTTCCATAAATAAAGTCTGGGTAGGATAAGCAAACTCGATGCCTTCTTTTTCAAATCGCTGGTAGATTTCAAGGTTGATGACCTGCTGAATGTCCAGGTAATCGGAATAATCTGGCAAAAGAACGTTGTAGACGACATTAAAATCGAGCGAAAAATCACCCAAATTCTAAAATGAGACCGAATATATTCGGCGTTTTCAAGGGGGGTGATGATATCTTCGATCATACCGGGAACCATCTTCAATTTTTCAACCGGGGTCCCGTACACCACTCCGACGGTAAACTGATATCCTCCTCTTTTCCATTCTCTTGAAATTCCTGATGCGACTGTTGAGCAGATCGGTATTGGAAAAAATAAGCTCTTCGCCGGAAAGGCTTCTGATCCTGGTGCTTTTGAGGCCGATATCCTCTACATCACCCTCAAAAGCATCCACCACAACAAAATCACCGATCACAAATGGTTTGTCAAGCGCGATCGATAAAGAAGAAAATAAGTCACCAAGAATGTTCTGGAGAGCGAGAGCAACTGCGATACCTCCGATCCCCAGACTTGCGACCAAAGTGCTGATCTCGACATTCAGATTATCCAAAATAATCAAAGACAGAATGACCCAGAGTGCGATCTTTGCGATCAACCCAATGCATCAAGCGTTGTAGCGTCATCTGCTTGATCTTCCTGGATCTTGGAAGCAACACCACGTTCAATATAAAGCGAGATTATGCCAGTGCCCCACAATCCCACCTGCAGCACCAAAACCAGGCGAAGGATCCTTATAAACCAAAAGTGGACATCTTCAGGCAGAGTTATAAAAAATGATCCCACAAAGAGTCCCACAGCCAGGAGGGAAAACCAGCGGGTTTGGGACATGAGAGGGCTCAGGAAATCGTCCAGAGAAATTTTCGTCTGGTTCACCAGCTTATCCAGCCGATGTTTGAAGATCCTCTTCAGGATCACCAGCAGCAGGAATGATCCCAGTGTTAAACCCAAGGGCTATCAACCAGGACTGGACCGAATTTCAGAATTTCATAATTTAATATATTCATAACAACTTTCCTTCCGGATAAATAAATATTCGAAACAGTAGTCTATTTTTTATATTCTTATTGGCCATTCCGGTTTTCTTTCATCCAAAGCACGCCAAAATCAACCAATTCCCGTTGAGGTATTAACAGGGAATCAGCCCTGCCGAATCTTGCCCTGATAAAATGATCCACCAGATCTTGATAAGCTTGGCCCAGGTCAACAAAATCATCGCTGGTATCCTGCCAATCATGGATCTCAATCCATTCACGTTTACCTTCCCTAAGGATTGGCCCTCCTTGTTTGATCTCTTTTTTACCATTAAAGTCCGAGCGGTGTTCCGCCAGGTGCAGGCTGGTATTGTTATTATGGCCAACACCTAATAACAGGATCCAGCCTTCCAGATCATATATCCTGGCCAGAGGTGATCCTTCCCCCAGTCCAAAATCGAGGGAATGGTTAGCCGTTATCAGAGAGGCGAATTTTCCCCTGGCGGCAAATGACAGATGGGGATGATCGCTTCTAAGAACATCCCGCTGGCTGCGAAATGATTCAGGAATCCTGCCCATGCCCCTGGTCGGTGTGATCTCCGGGTCGTAGGCTGGCATAGTCTGGCGGATGATTTCCTTCCATTCCTGGGGACCGGGGGGTTGGACCATTCTTCTGGATCCGAAAGGTCGCCTGTATGGGTTGGCATCACCAGCGTGCCTTCAAGACCCAGCACTTCTTCCAGGGCCAGGATCACCGCAACAGCCCCACCGCTTACCCAGCCCAATGTACTGAGGGATGAATGCACAAGTAGAACCATGCCCGGTCTCACACCGATTTCAACCAGATTCTTTAATGGACTCCAGTGTTACAGGCCGCCTATGGTATTTTTTATCACATCCGCTTCACTCATAATCCTCACCTAAATACGAAATCATCATACCAGATTTAGACCGTTCCAACCCCGAAAAACCACATGCTGATCCTATGGTAAGATAACATCGTCAATCTTCAATTTAATCATTCAACACTTTCCTATGGATATTTCAATTACAACCCTGCTGGTAATGGGAACACTTTTCCCTTTCTACTTTTATCAGATCTGCCCTGGGTTTCGGCGATGCTTTGGTTGCCATGCCAATTTTGGCTATTATCATCGGGGTGCAAGCAGCCACTCCCCTGACTGCAATGGGAGCGACCACTATCGCCATTACCATTCTGATCAAGGCCTGGAAAAAGGTAGACATCAAGGCTGCCTGGAGGTTAGTGATAACCACCTGGATTGGTATTCCGCTAGGCATATATTTTCTAAAAGCTGCCCCCGAGCTGGTTGTTAAATCACTTTTGGGAATAACCATTACTGGTTTTGGTTTATATAATCTCTTTGTGGCAAACCTGCCCCACCTGTTGAATGAAAATTGGGCTTATTTGACCGGGATCATTGCCTGGCATCCTGGGTGGCGCTTATAACACTAACGGACCACCTGTAGTGATCTACGGCATGTTGAGAAGGTGGGATCCAGAAAAGTTTTCGGGCTACCCTCCAGGGTATATCTTTCTGCCCACCGGCCTGGCTATCCTCATATCTCATGGCCTGGCGGGAATGTGGACCAATCAGGTTATCCAGCTGTACCTTTACAGCATCCCCGTGATCATCGCGGCAGTACTGATTGGCGGCAAGGTTAACCAGCTTATTCCCCAGGGAAAATTCGACAAGATCATTTATGGGTTTTTGGTTGTAGTTGGGATATTGTTAATAGTCCGGGGATAGATTATCAGATTAATAGAAAAAAGTTCCAGCGGCAAGTATCTAGCGCTGGAACTTTTTATATATAGTTTTGGTGTTTCTGGCCGGTTTCATTAATGCTGCAAGATCTGCGACAGGAATAGTTTAGTCCGGTCTTCCTGGGGGTTCTTGTAAATCTCATCCGGTGTTCCGGTCTCAACGATCAGACCTTCATCAAAGAAATACATCCTGTCTGCAACTTCCCTGGCAAAACCCATCTCATGGGTCACCACGATCATGGTCATGCCGATCTTGCCAATTCGATCATCGCATCCAGCACTTCTTTGATCATTTCCGGATCCAGGGCTGAAGTCGGCTCGTCAAAAAGCATGATCTTGGGTTCCATGGCCAGGGCTCTGGCGATAGCTACCCGCTGCTGTTGACCCCCGGACAGGTTGCCGGGGAATTTTTTCGCCTGTTCAGGAATACCTACCAGTTTGAGCAATTCCATGGCTTTTTCTTCCGCTTTATTTTTCGGCCAGTTGCGAACCCAGATCGGCGCCAGGGTGATGTTCTGGATCACAGAGAGGTGGGGAAATAAATTAAACTGCTGAAAAACCATCCCGGTTTCCGTACGGATCTTCTCAATATTGCGAACATCATGAGAAAGCTCAATCCCATCAACAAAAATATCACCCTGCTGATGTTCCTCCAGGCGGTTGATGGTTCGGATAAAGGTAGATTTGCCGGAACCAGACGGTCCAAAGACGACGATAACTTCGCCTTCATAAACATCCATATCGATGCCTTTTAAGGCTTGAAAGTCTCCAAACCATTTATGCACACCACGACATTTAATGATGGGTTCTTTTTCCATAATAAACTCTCCTACAGATTACTCTCGACTCCCAGGGCAGTTTCGATCCGCCGGCTGGCGAGAGACATTAAATAACTGAAAATCCAGTAAACAACAGCCATGAATATATATACCTCTGTGCGCATTTGAACAAATTCCGGATCGGAATTGATGATTGAGCGGCCGATTCCCAGGAAATCATTGATCCCGATGATCACCACCAGGGTCGTATCCTTAAACAAGGAAATGAACTGACCAACAATTGCCGGAAGCACTGCCCTTAAGGCCTGGGGAAGAACAATAAATACAGTGGTCTTAAAATTCCCCATACCCAGCGCTTTGGCGGCTTCAATTTGTCCCAGGGGAACCGACTGGAGGCCTCCCCGAACATTCTCAGCAGAATAAGCCGCGCTGAAGACTGTCACCGCCATCAAGGCCCGGACCAGGCGGTCAATCCGGGATTCTGCCGGCAGGAATAACGCCAAGATAATCGAGAACATGAACAGAATCGTTACCAGCGGGACGCCGCGGATAACTTCGATAAAGACTGTTGAGAAAGCACTCACAACAGGAAGCGAGGAGCGCCTCCCAAATGCCAGTGCCACTCCTAATGGAAAGGATAAGACAATTCCACCCGCCGCCAGCAGGAAAGTCACCAGCAAGCCTCCCCATAATGTGGTCTGTACAGCAGGAAGTCGAGCGCTATTTTCAAACCCGCCAGCAAAATAATGCCAATGATAGGGATCAAAAACCAGAAGATGATGATCAGGTATTCTTTGACCGCTGTTTTTTTACCGATCAAGAAGCCAATCAATACAATCAGTAAATTCCCTCCCAGGTACAGACGCATCTGGACGGTCAAAGCAGGATGCTGAACCGGAAGGACCGCAATCAATACCAGGAATCCAACCACACCCAATGTGATCGTTCTCAGCAACCCTGCCCCATCTGCCCCAGCTGACACCCAGCATAAAGATCAGTCCGGAAAAGATCAGCGCCTACGCGCCAGATCTGATCTCGGGGATACTGGCCAACAGCGTAAAGAAGGGGAAATTCTGCTTACCGCCCGCCAATTCGCCCCGGTAAACACCCAATTCAGGATCAAATAGATCAGGTAGAGAACTGCAGGAAATAATATGATGGTTAAAATTGAATTGAATAATCCATTGAAAAGATTATCACGGATCCATTTTAACGTCCCGGAGGTTGGGGAGGCCGAATTAATATCCTGGTCGAGTTCTTTGATAGCCATAATTACCTCACCACAAATTGGATCCGGCGGTTATAAAAATTCAGAATAAAGAGGTCAACAAGCTGAGGGCTAAGTATGTCCCCATAATCAGCGCAAAAACCGGGACTGCCCTTCCGGCCTGGTTGATCGCGATCTTTCCAACAGCAAAAAATTCCTGGAATCCTATGGCAAGCGCCAGGCTGGAGTTTTTGGTCAGGTTCAGGTACTGGCTGATCATGGGGGGGATGATGATCCGCAGAGCCTGGGGCATAACCACCAGGCTGAGAACCTGGGTTTGGTTCAGACCGACTGCCCTGGCAGCTTCAATCTGTCCTTTATTGACAGCCTGGATGCCACCCCTGACAACTTCAGCGATAAAAGCAGCCGTATACAGGCTTAGGCTGAGGAACATACCGGCAAATTCCGGGGTAAGTCTCAATCCCCCCTGGAAATTAAAACCATCCAGAGAAGGGATATCGATCTTAAAGGGTGATCCACCCGACAGGAACCAGCCAGCCACGGCAAATGCAATCACCAATAAAAAGCTCACTGGAAGGTAGTATGTGTTCTTCCCGGTGTTTTTTCGGATCCTGCGAAGAATAATATAAACAATAATGGCTGCCAGAATACCTATTACAGATAAAATCACAAAGGTCGAACCACTTTCTGTTAATCGCGGCCAGGCAAGATAAATTCCTCTATTATTGATATAAATAGGACCCGGCCAGACCAAACTTTCCTTGACGGGTGGCAAAAATCCAAAGACAACAAAATACCAGATGAATAACAGGACCAGTAAAGGGAATGTTGCGGTGGAATTCAATGAATACCAGCGCGATCCGGCTTAAAAGCCAGTTGGAAGACAGCCGGGCCAGGGCGACCAGGGTTCCAACGATAGTCGCGGTCATGATACCCACACCGGAGATCAATAAGGTATTCACCAGTCCAGTCAAAAAAGCCCTGCCGAAAGTCATGCCTGGCTTCGTAATCTATTGGGGGATTGCTGATAGGAAAACCAGCTGCTTCTTTGAGGAAACCAAATGACAGTTCCATGTTCCTGGCATCAGCGGCTTTAAGAAATTGATAACAGCCCAGATCAAAAAACCAATGATTGCCACTGTAGAGATAATTTGGGCAATGATTTTCAAAATCCTTTCATCCCTGTAGAATGGAATGGTTGCCGAATCTGTTTTTTGAAGCTTCATCACTTGTTCCGATGGATATAAAGGATGCGGCGAAAGCCGCATCCTTATTATTTACTATCTTAACTATTTACTTGATTGGCGGAGCATAGATCAGGCCGCCTTCATTCCAGAGGTTATTGGGACCACGCGGCAGGGTGAAGGATATACCTTCCGGACCCATATAGCGGTCATAGATCTCACCGTAGTTTCCAACTGCTGCAATGGCATTGGCCAAAGCATCCGGTGCAAGACCAAGGTCAGTATAACCCCAGTCACCTTCGGCACCCAACAAGCGGAGAACATTGATGTTATCACTGCTCTTCATCTCTTCGACATTGGCCTGGGTCACGCCCAGTTCCTCAGCGTTGATCAATGCAAAGGATACCAATTTGACAATATCGAACCAGGCATCATCACCATGGGGAACGGCAGGAGTGAGAGGTTCTTTAGAGATTGTGATATCAAGGATGATATGTGCGGCCGGATCGGCAAAACCACTCCGTACAGAAGCCAGCTGAGACTTATCACTGGTGGTGATATCGCAGCGGCCATCTTCATAAGCCCCGTATACTGCCGGGGTCTCCTCGAAGATCACAGCTTCATATTCCATTCCATTCTGGCGGAAGAAGTCTGACAGGTTCTGCTCAGTTGTCGTACCACTGGTAACACAAACTGTCGCTCCGTCAAACTCATCTGTGGATGTGATCCCACTGTCAATGCGGATCATAAATCCCTGGCCGTCATAGAACATGACGTTTGTAAAGTTTCCCCACTGGGCATCCCGGCTTGAAGTCCAGGTGACATTGCGGGAAAGGATATCTACTTCAGCGGTCTGCAAAGCAGGTCCTCGGTCGGCAGCAGTCAGAGGAACCACTTCAACGGCTTCGGGGTCACCAAATACCGCTGCTGCAACTGCACGGCAGAAGTCAATATCAAAACCGATGTTCTTTCCATCATCGGTTAGCATACCGAATCCAGCAAGGTCAGTTCTGCCGCCGCAAACAACGTATCCACGGTCAAGAACTCGGGCAAGAATGCCTTCTACGGCTGGGGCAGCTGCAGCCGGCTCAGCACCTTCGGCAGGAACTTCAACCTCAACAATTACCGTTTCGACAACCGTCTGAACTTCACCGGCTGGTGCAGGTGTCCCACCACAAGCGGATAGGACAAGCACAAGAACAATCAATAGCGCAAAAACAAGGGTAAATCTCTTATACATAATTCTCTCCTTTGGCGTTTGAAAATTAGGTATTTTTAATGGTGGATTTTAAATTCCGATAGAACCTCCTCTTTAATATGGTGGGTTTGTGATGGTTATTCAATTGTTGTCTCGATTGAGAGAAACGTATCCGTATCATATCCCAAGCCACCGTAAAATAAAAGACCGAACATTGTGAATTGAATTACATACTTTTTTTCACAGGTGTATTCCATCAATATAGCTGTATGGTATAAAAGATTACTATGGAGGAAAGCAGAACATTCTACCCCCCAAAAGATTTAGGTACAGTCATTCACTTGCTGCTGATGGTGATATTTTCAGCTGCCGGGGTGTGGGGGATATGGGGCGTTTCAAATGTCGAGGTTGCACCCGAATTATTACCCTATATTGCCCTGATCATACTGTTTCTAGCCACAGTCCCCTTTTTTATTTACAGGCTCTACGCCCTGCACCGCTCCGCCTACACCCTGGAACGAGGCGGGATCAGATTGGATTGGGGCTGGCGTTCAGAAAGTCTACCAATGGACCAGGTGAATTGGGTCTACAAAGTAGAAGATCTGGAAACCGCGCCCCAACTCCCGTTTATTCACTGGCCGGGGGCAGTTACTGGGGTTCGGCGTTTTCAACGCGGCCCAGAAGTTGAATACCTGGCCTCAAGAACAAAAGAGTTGGTGATCATCTCTGCGGGAGAAAGATATTACGCCGTCTCACCAAGCCGTGTCAATGATTTTATCTCTACCTATAATGAACTCACTGAACTGGGTGCCATCAGTTCTTTACCGGAAGACTCCGTCCAGCCAGCATTAATTCTGACTGATATCGTTAAGATCAAACCTATCCTCTGGACCTTGATCGGTGGAGGTATGTTAACCATCAGCTTGTTAATCTGGACGTTATTGGTCATCCCCTCCAGAGAACTGGTGTCCCTGGGTTTTACAGCTTACGGCGTACCGCATCAAGGCCTGGACAGTGTTAGGCTGGTTCTATTCCCGATCATCAATACCACAGCATACCTGGCAAATCTGATCTTAGGTTTATTTTTGTTCAGGAATCAGGAAAACCGGGTTTTGGCTTATATACTCTGGGGTGGCAGTGTGTTGGTGGCGATCCTTTTCCACGTCGGGATGATATTTATCCTCATCTGATCCCCAGAATATCCACGGCTTTTATCAGTTATCCACAACAAATCAGACTTTATCCCCAGATTTATCCCGAGATATTTCCGATGCTGGAGAATAGAATTTTTGATACTATTAACCTCAATACCCTTTCCAGGAAAGATTTGGTACACTAGGCGAACGACTATCATCACCGAGTGAAAAAAATGGCAAATATTGAGATCTGGATCACTTTAGCTTTATTAGGCGGGGCCATACTTTTTTTTATTACAGAATGGCTTTCCGTGGACCTCGTGGCTCTTGGTCTATTGATCTTATTGATGGTGAGCAAAATTCTCACACCTGAACAAGCCCTGGCAGGTTTTTCCAGCCCAATTGTAATCACGATCGCTTCATTATTCATTGTTGGCGGCGCCGTAATGGAAACCGGCCTGGCAGACAGCATCAGCGGTAAGATCATCCAATTTGCAGGGGAAAGCGAATCGCGGCTGCTGGTATTGATCATGGGAACAGTCGCCATCCTATCGGGATTCATTAGCGATACCGGAACGGTAGCCGTAATGGCCCCAGCTATCATCAGCATCAGCAGGAAAAAGGGCCTCAATCCCTCCAAACTGCTGATTCCCCTTTCCTTTGGATCCCTGTTGGGTGGAGCAATGACATTGATCGGAACTCCTCCCAATATCGTTGTCAGCGATCTCCTGGCAGAAAATGGATTCAAGGCATTTTCTTTTTTCGATTTCACACCGATTGGTCTGATTCTGCTCTCAAGCGGGATCCTTTATATGATCCTGGCCGGACGCTGGCTGCTACCTGATAGAAAAAGCGGCACAGAACTACAGCGGGTTGATTCGCCCGAAGAGTTGATGGAGGTTTATAAGCTGCCAGAAGATCTATACAGACTGCGAATCCGCCAGGGGTCTCCCCTGATCGGAAGGATCCCTCCTAAATAGCGACCTGGGAAGCAGCTACGATGTCAACGTGTTGGAAATATACCGCGCAGACGAGTCAGAAGGACGACCCCTGATCGGGAACCTCCGGTTTCTGGGCGATGAAGGGTCCACGAACCAGAAACTCACACCACAGGATCCATTACAGCCAGACGATCTGCTGATCTGTCAGGGTAAATATAATGACATCAGTCATGCTTCAGCAACTTTGTGGCTCGGTGTGCAGCCGGCCGAAGCAGTAGACCAAAAAGCCCTGGTGAATGAAGAAGTGGGTGTGGCGGAAATCCTGCTTCCTCCCCGGTCTCAATTAATTGGAAAAACTTTGGTCACCTCCCGCTTCGGCAGCCTCTATCAACTGACCGTCCTGGGTATCAACCGTCCCGGCACTGATGAAAGTCTTTCCCTTAAGGATACAGCGCTACAATTCGGCGATACCCTATTTGTGCAAGGATCCTGGAAGAATATCAGAGCAGTGTCCAATCAACGGCGGGATTTTGTGGTGGTTGGCCAACCAGAAACAATGAAAGGAACCCCTGCTCGATCCAAAATGATAATCTCCGCATTTATTATGGCAGGAATGTTGGTTTCCCTGATTGCAGGTTGGCTGCCGCTTGCTACAACAGCCATGATCGCTGCCTTTCTGATGATCATCAGCGGCTGCCTGAATATGAAACAAGCATATAACAGTGTGGATTGGAAAAGCATCATTCTGATTGCTGGCATGCTGCCAATGACTACCGCCCTTCAGAAAGTTGGCTTGGTCGAGATGGGATCAAATTGGGTGGCTTCCACCCTGGGAGGTTTGGGAAGTATTCCAATCCTGGCTTCACTGTTCCTTATCACATCGCTCTTCACTCAGGTGATATCCAACACCGCCACTACTGTCCTTATAGCGCCGGTAGCGCTATCACTGGCTCTGCAGTTAGGTTATCAACCCCAAGCTTTTTTGATGACAGTAGCGCTGGCCGCTTCCACCGCCTATGCAACGCCAGTCGCATCACCCGTGAATACGCTGGTGATGGCTGCCGGGAATTACCGATTCAAGGATTATGCAAAGGTGGGCATTCCATTGATTCTGGTTTCGATGGTGATCACTGTTCTGCTGCTTCCGATCTTGTGGCCACTTAAATAATAAAGGGACGAGATCCTTTATAAGGACTTCGTCCCTTTACTTCCCAGAACAAGTTCTAACTATCCCGCAGATGCGGGAATAGAAGGACTTCCCTGATAGTACTCTGATTTGCCAGCAGCATCACCAGTCTATCCACACCCATGCCAAAACCACCGTTAGGCGGCATACCGTAGCGCATCGCCCGCAGGTAATCTTCATCCAGGGGGTGATGTTCATCTTCCGTGCTGCCATAGGAACGGCCCATTTCCAGGAAACGTTCCTCCTGGTCAATTGGATCATTGATCTCAGTAAAGGCATTGCAGAGTTCCATACCACCCATAAAGCCTTCAAAACGCTCTACCGTATCAGGATCATCCGGGATGGTTTTTGCCAAGGGAGAGATCTCCCGGGGGTAATCATAGACAAATGTGGGCTGAATGAAGGTTGGTTCCAGGTAATGGCCCAGCAAATCGTCGATCAGTTTGCCGCGGGATGCCTTGGGATTAAACTCCAGATCCAATGATTTCATGGCATTGGCAAGTTCCGCGCCGGTTTGATGTTCCTTAATATCAATCCCTGTTTTATCCAGAATCCCCTGACGCAGCTCAACTCGCTGCCAGGGTTTATCCAGATGGATCTCATGCTCCCTATAAACAAAGGATGATGATCCAAGCACTTTCTGGCCAATAAAAGCCAACATCTCTTCGGTGAGATCCATCACATCTTTATAGTCCGCATAAGCCCAGTAAAACTCCATCTGAGTGAATTCAGGATTATGTTTAAAAGAAACACCTTCATTTCGGAAATCCCGCCCTATCTCATAGACCTTATCAAATCCACCCACCAGGAGACGTTTTAGATACAGCTCAAAAGAGATCCGCAAGAACAGGTCTTGTTTCAGCTGATTGTGGTGCGTAGTGAATGGTTGGGCTGCAGCACCCCCATAGATGGGCTGCAATATAGGCGTTTCAACTTCCAAAAAACCCTTCGAATCCAAAAATTCCTGCATGGCTCGAATGGTTTTTGTCCGCAGGCGAAAAACCTCCCGAACATCAGGGTTTACAGCCAGATCTGCATAACGCTGGCGGTAGCGGGTTTCAGGGTCGGTGAGAATTGCGTGGGAAACTACTTCCCCGTCCACAACCTGGTCCTTGGCTGCTGGCAGAGGAGTGATGGCTTTGGCCAGCATCTGAAATTCAGTTATCGATAAGGAAATCTCACCGGTCCGAGTCCGAAATACTTTCCCGCTGCCTTGTATAAAATCTCCCAGATCAAAGTGATCCTTAAAGAAGTCCAGCTTATCTTCTCCTATATCATTAGCTCTGAAAAAGAACTGGATCTTGGCGGTTCCATCCTCTATATGAGCAAATGTAACCTTGCCCATTGGGCGTACTGATCGGATCCTGCCTGCCAGGATTACCTGGACTTCCTCAGGATCTGTGCTTTCCTCACCCGCCAAGAAAAGATCAATCGCTTGTTGAATGGAGTGTGTTCGTTCCACTCGTCTGGGATAGGGATCAACCCCTAAGTCTTTGAGTTTGGCGACTTTTTCCAGACGTACTTTTTCCAGATTTGTGTAATCAGCCATAAGATCTTCCTTGTGATTAAAAAAAAACCCGTGCCTATAATCCGGGCACGGGGGAGAATTCTAACTAACTGGGTCAACCAATTTTTAGGATTTTCACCGTAAAAATCCCACCCGGTGCCGGAACATCAACCTTATCCCCTTTGGCATGCCCCATCAAAGCACTTCCCAGGGGAGATTCGTAAGAAATTTTACCTTCTACAGGATCTGATTCAGCTCGACCAACAACAATATAGGTCTCTTTTTCGTTCTCGGCTGTTTCAATGGTTACCTTAGTGCCAATCTGAATTAGATCGGTTTTGGGAAGTTCATCAACAATCTCAGCCTGGGTCAAAACACTCTTCAGGTACTGAATACGGCCTTCCACAAAAGCCTGGGCATTTTTAGCTGCTTCAACCTCAACATCAGCATCCACACCTAAAGGACTTCCATCCAAGGCTTCCCGCAATCGATCAGCCACTTCCTGCCGGCGTTCAGACTGCAGATATTCCAGCTCAGTCTTTAGTTTATCATACCCTTCCTGGGTTAAATATGATGTTGCCATAATTTTTCCACCCGCTTCGTTGAATAGCCGTATTTAATAGAAAAAGAGCTTTTATTTGGGGTGTTTCACCCTAAAAAGCCCTACACTCTGAAAAGTGGGCTAATTCTATCATAGGAAATCACTACCTGCAAGGTAAAAAAATATCTGAATTTTCAGTGATTCTCGACTGCCCTCCAAAGTTTAAATCCTCCCAGAAATGTGGAAAACTCACTGATCTGAATACCAAGATGTTCATCATCATTCCAGAAGGTGCTGATTTGAGATCCATAGGCCCGGGCAGCCTGAACCCAAATTCCCAGTCCTTCCTCAGAGATGGGGAATTCCTCGGATTGCCACTCTGTTGACGCTTCCATAAAATCCAGAATCTCTATGCCCTGGTCATCCCGGGCATAGGGATAGTCGGCGTAAAAGGCTACTGGGATATCAAGTCGATTGACAGCCTTACGGGTTAGTTCGTGGTCCACGTGATTACCAATACCTAACGGAGCGACAACCCTGGTTTCCTCAGGCAGTTCTCCCCTGAACTGATCAGAAAGTCGCTCTATCAGACCAGCTTCTCGTGGGTCCAATCCACCAAAGATATGCTTCTCAGTGGGGTAGAAGAACTCCCCCAGTGAGGTTTTCCTGTAAATGCAGTCCTGATAAGAAAAATAGCGCGGAGTCGCGCCAATGATCTGACAGGCTTTTTGATCTTCTTCACGCCGGATTTGAACCGCGTTCAAACCAAGACCCCAATTTTTGTGCAGCTCCTGAGCGAAGGGAGATAAATCACCCTGCGGGGGATCCCCGGCACAAATTGTCCAGACCTCAATATTATGACCGGCTTTGGCCAAATCCCAGACCAAGCCGCCGCAAGAAAAAACAATATCATCAAGATGGGGGGAAAGAAAGATCCATTTCATACCTCTTTTGTAACACATTCAATCCAATCGTTCTACTCGGATCCAGAGCTTCTCTCCATCAGTGCTCAAATGAATGGTTCCATGCTGATCTGTCCGGAGCAAAGAATATCCTCCCAGGCGGTCCAATAACCCTCGATTTGGTAGCCCTTGGCTATTCTTGATGCCAACACTTAATAAAACTAACTGAGGATGCAGGTTGTCTATCCATACTGATGGGTTGCTGGTTTGGAAGCCATTATCAGCCAACAACAAAACACTGAGCTTTCCAATATCTTTGCCTTCATGATATTGACTTCTGATCTCATTGCTGATCCCAAATGGCAATAGCGCCCGGAAATTCCCCAATTCAACCAGCATTGTCCCACCTCTGGGGCTCTGGGATAATATTTCGATCTTGAGATCATCAGGGAATATTAAACTTTGACCCGATTCGCCAATTGAGATTGGTATCCGGTTTTCATCAATTACAGACCTTAGATTCTCCGCTTCCCAACAGAGAGAGGGATTTCCGATCCAGATCACCCTCTCTGGCTTAAAGCGGGGCAGATTTCCAGTCAAAGCATCCAGATCGAGGGCTTGCGGGGAAGCAACAAACAGCAGATCGAGTTTTCTATTAAATGGTGGCAGTTTCCGTCCCAGGTGATCAGATAATAACTTTGTACTCGGTCCACCGTTGATCAGGATCCGATATCCAGATGGACTTTCGAGATAAATACCACTGCCGGTTCCTACATCTAGCAGATAGAGATGCAAATTACCATCCGGTGCTGAAAAAACCATCCGCCAGACAAGCAGGATGGAAAGGGACAAACCTGCAGCCACCAGAGATGGTGTGATAAAACGTCGAAGTTGAAATACAAAAGAGTAATAAAAGGTAAACAGGATCAGAGTCGAATAAAAAACGATGATCCAGATAATGTCCACATCTCCCAAAGAGATCGTTCGGATTGGCAGCCTGCTGAACCATTCTACAGCCCGGATAGTATATAACACAAAAGGATAAACCAGCGGGGCCGCCAACTTCCCGAGTGGAAACCAGATCAACGCCAGGATCAAAGCCAATCCACCCAGTACCATGATTGGCGGCTGGACTGGCAGGATGGCCGGATTTGCCAGAAAAGTGCTGATCGAAAAAGCATGGAAATGGTACACCATTACCGGCATAGTTGTCAGCTGAGCTGCCAAGGTGAACAGGACAAATTCGCTGACGGGTTGAGTGATCTTCCGCGCGAGGTCCAAAGGAAAATAGCGGGAGGTTAAACGCAAGAACCAGTCAGACAGCGGATCTGCGTATAAGACCAATCCCAATGTGGCGGAAAGGGAAAGCTGGAAGGAAATATCCCAGGGCAGATGGGGATTGACCAACATCATCACCAAGCTGGCCAGGGCAGCTGCGTTCAAGCCATGCTGCCGTCGGCCTATTTGCTGGGCGAAGATAGCCAAACCTCCCATTACCGCAGCCCTGACCACCGCAGCATCCGCTCCCACCAGGATGGTATAAAGGCTGATGCCCAATAAAGCCGCCACAGCACCCTTTTGTGGGTTCATAACCCGGCTGAAAAATCGCGAAAAGAACCCTGCTACAATCGTGATATTAAAACCTGATATGGCAATAATATGGGTGGTCCCGGTTTCGCGGAAAGCCTTCTGGACCTGTTCGGAAATTCCGCTTTCGACTCCCAGCAGTATTCCTGCCAGCAGGGATGCCTCAGGATCTGGCCAGAGCTGATAGATCAGGTCCAGGGCTCTGGACTTGATACTGTAAATAGCCTGCAGGACTATCGATCCCTGGCCAGATTCCACTACCCGGACGTCTGCCTGTGAAATATAGACGTAGATCCCCTTCCTTTTTAGATAATCAAGATAATTGAAATCCTCCTCTTCAGGAGGAACCTTCAGAAAACCTGTGACAACGATACGATCCCCAAATTCAACCTGGGTTTCTACCGCAGCCTTTGCCAATAACAGGCCTTTCAGTGGTGAGGGAGGTTCTCCTTTTTTACCTTGAATGCTCTCTGCCTTGATCCGGAGATTAACAATCTGATCTCTTTGATCAGGAAATCCAACAACTACACCAGTTATACCAACAGGAACCGAACGACCGGTGAAGTTAGAGATATAAGCCGGATCATCAAAATCAGGCAGGGATATCCGATAACGAACAGCTCCGATGAAAAAGGCCAATACCAACCCGAGGATCAGGCCTCTCATTGATGATGGCCTAGAATCCGGGTTTCTTTTTCTGGACAACCAGAGCAAAAAACCCACAACCAGGCTGAAACATAACCCAAAAACACTCCAGGTTAAAGTATTCCAGGACAGGTTGTCAGCAATTAATATGCCGAGAGTAAAAACAATCGTCATCCAAATGATTGGCATGATATTTCCCCCTCTTAATATAAGTAGATCTTATTTTCCCCTTACTCAATCACTGGTTAGGACCATGAGCCAGATAATAACAAACCACTCTAAAGAGTGGTTTGTGGTTGGATCATAACTCCCCCTTTCTGTATTCCATTATACAAGAACATGAAATCCCTCCGAAGAGGGATTTGTCTTTAATTTGCCTTGATTTAAATCGCCGAGCTCATAAATTCTCTGGTCTGTTTTATCTAGAAAACCCCCTGCAGTGAATCTATTAAAAGATTATTCAATATTCACCAGGATGAAATTATCCCTCAGGCTTCGTTTCTCATCATTGGCCTCATTGGCGCGGTACATGAGCTGCTGAGCCAGGATCGCGGTGCCAAAAACAAACAGACCTCTTGGTGAAGGGCTTTCTTCCTGCAGAATAACCTCATCTGGGATCTTAAGCCGTTTGCACAAATTCTGAATATCCAATTCCGAAAAACTGCCCTCCCCCATATCACGGATGAATCGGTTGCGGATATGCCAGATCAATACCAGGTCATGGTACTCAGTCCTGCTGATCAATCCCAGTCCATAGGCTGCTTTGATGCGGGCTTCAAAACTTCCTAGCGGATTTTCCTCCCCCAGGAGCATTTTTGAGATCTTTTCATCATCAATAATAAAACATTCCAACAAGCGAGCCAGGTGAGTGTTCAGGTAGGTTGTTCCCAGGATAGCAACAGCCCGGTCACTCTTCTTCTGGAATTCATCTACCAACCGCTTCCATTCCCGTGTTGACGCTGATTTTTGCTCTGTCATTCCCATTTCCTTAAAATCAATTTCGTGGATTCAGGTCTATTAATTATACATGACAACTCAATCAGGTCGAGTTGTTAATCCTGAAAGTTAGTACCCTCTGCTTGCTTCTTTAAATATCCAGTCAAACTCTTCCAAATAGATACTGGCGAGCTCGTCATTATGAATGATCAGGACATTTTCATCATTGCGGATCTCCGCACTGCGAGTCAGGTTATATGAGCCAGTGATAACTATGCTGTGATCGATAATAATAATCTTATGATGCAGTTTTTCAGGATGAACATCTAAATACACATCCAGTCCATAATCAAGAAGGCGCTGATATTCACCCCCCAAACCAGCTCTATCCTGGTATGCATCAAACACACCCCGGACCTGAATACCCTGGGTGTCTTGATAAAGCACCGCATCGGCTATTCCATCAGAAGTAAATGAATAATACAGGAAATCAATTGATTCTTCCGCCTCGAGGATCAACTGCATGATTCGTGCGGCAGGAGAATCATCAGGAGAAAAATAAGTCTCGATCCGGATTCCATCGAGAACCAGTTCAGGGTAGGGCGTGTTTTCAAGGCTGTTTTCACCAAAATAACCTTCCAGGAACATCTCCTCAAACTCCATGGAATAATTCTCGGCCAGCCGAGATGAGCGGACCCGGATCAGGTTATTAAGGTGGCGGTAGGCACCATTGACAGTCAAATTCATGGATCCTGTCCAAACCTCAGCAGCATCGATTATAAAAAACTTATTGTGCATCAAACTATCTGTCTGATCAAAGACAATAGGGATGCCAGCCTCGATCAATTCCTGAACTTCCCGACGATCCCTGGAATCTGCTTCCATCACCAAACGAACCAATACCCCGCGCTCGTGAGCTCGGAGTAAGGCATTCCGGACAGACCAGAGATTTAGGTCATATAAGGCAGCATCAATCCCCGATCTGGCTTGATCCAGAGCCTCAACCAGGAACTGGTCTGGCCCTCCCCGGAATTCGTCATTGGCAGGAGCCGTAAAATAAACACTGAAAATTTGATCAGGTGAGATATCAGCAGAAGGTGTAGTACTGGGTAATGGGTCCAGCCAACTTGGTTCGTCTGGTTTGCAGGCTGCAAGAAGACACACAAGAATGATCAGCAGGAGCCAATTAGATAATCCAATTTTGTTGGTTTTTTTGTCTGGCACTTCTCCCCCTCAGGATACTTTCAAACAGCGGATCAGAACAGATCTTCGATGGGAACGAGCCCTGTGTTCAAAAACATACACCCCCTGCCAGGTTCCCAGTGATAGATCCCCATCATCAACAGGAATGCTCAAGCTGGTTGCAGTGAGAATGGACCTCATATGTGATGGAGAATCATCCCTACCTTCCAACGTGTGGCGATGCCAGGTTTCTCCTTCAGGAGCTAGTTGTTCCATAAACGCCTCCAGATCCTGCCTGGCGGATGGATCATAACTCTCATTGATCACTAGCGACGCGCTGGTATGAGTGATGAACAGGTGACAGATCCCTTCTCGGATTCCCCAAGAGTGAATTATCGGTGTGATCTGTTGGGTGATCTGATAAAGACCTTTGCCATGCGTCTCTACCAGGATCGTATCTTTGAACCATTCCATACTGACCTCTCCTGCCTCCATTGTAATTGATAAAAGGTCTCAGAAATAAAAAGAGCAGCGATCTCTCGCTGCTCTTTTGACTGTCTAAAGTGGAGTAACTAGAATACGCTGTCGGAATCCTCATCCTCTGTGAAATTATCTTCACTGTCTTCCGGTTCTGTGCTGAAAGAAGTTACGCTTTCACCCAGGGGTAGAACATCCTGTGCTTGAGGTCCCTTATCACTTTCAACGACATCAAATTCAACCCGCTGACCTTCGTCAAGCGTTTTGAATCCGGATCCATTTATTGCGCTGTAGTGGACAAAGACATCGCCTTCGCCGTTGTCGCGCTCAATGAAACCATAGCCTTTTCCTGCGTTAAACCATTTTACAGTACCGGTCTCACGCTCTGCCATAAAAAATCTCCTTCGAACTAAATGGTATCAACCAGCAGGGCGTTCCCCCTCGTTCTAAACAATCTAATTGCTCAAGAAACGTACGTTCTGCCATAGAAATCGGGAAAACCCAATTCCACTGAATAAATATAGCATGAACTTAAATTATCGTCAACGAAATTATGTCTCGCAAAATTCCAGAAAACAATATTACGAAGGGTGAACAATCCCAGAATTTCCACTCTGATAATCGGTTTTTTCCTCCTGCCAACAACCCCAAACAAGTCATTTCACTAAGAAAATACCCCCTCCTGATAAACACCGCTATAATAAGGGTGGGTAAAATAACATGACATTCGCATCCTTAATCTTAATGATATTTGCTGTATTGATCTTCGCCGCAGGCGCTGCATTTGCAATCCTCTCCTTAGTTGAAAAGGAGAAAAAGGCTGCCCTCCGGGTTTCAATTATCACAATCCCACTAACCGTGGTATTTTTGATGGCCCTCGTTTCTCCTGAAAACATCAAAAACTATATCAGTGGAATCTCAATCAGCATGCTTGTTTTTCTTGTGATACTCTTCTTCCTACCAACAAGGTCAGAACAGGTGGAATCCAATCAGCCCCTGGAACAGATAGATGAACGCGAGATTATCTTCGCCAGGGCAAGGTTGGAACCCGGTTCAACACGATATAAAGAGTATTATGGGAAATTTCCCGCTCAGAAAAAACCAGATGATGATTCCAGAAAACAACCAGGTCTGCTTTCACCTGATGCCAGATTTATGGACCGGTTTCACAGGGCTTCAGCAGAAGGAAGTTTTTATTTGACAGCATCCCTGCGCGAAGCAGTAAATGGTCCTATCGCAGCAGAACCTATCCAGTCCACACCAGAAGAATTGACCAAAACGGTGAAAAAACTGGCCAATTATTATGGCGCCCTGGATTGCGGGATAACCGTCTTAAAACCTGCTCAGATCTACTCTCATATTGGTCGGGGGACCGGAAAGTATGGGGATAAGATCACACTCAATCATCCCTTTGCAATCGCCTTCACAGTTGAAATGGACTTTGAAATGACCGGGGCTGGACCATATGCACCTGTAGTGATGGAATCTGCCCGCCAATATGTGGAATCGGCCCGGGTATCGATCCAATTAGCCGCCGCCATCCGGGATCTGGGATATCCTGCCCGGGCCCATATTGACGGCAACTACCGGGTGATCGCCCCTCTGGTTGCCAGGGATGCGGGTTTGGGGGAGATCGGCCGGATGGGATTATTGATGACCCCTCGCCAAGGTCCCCGGGTGCGGGTTGGCGTTGTCACCACGGAGATGCCCCTGATTCCCGCCAAATATCAAGGAGAACCAAGCGTCCTTGATTTTTGCCGGATCTGTAAAAAATGCGCCCACAACTGCCCCAGCCAATCCATCCCTGATGGTGAGCGTGAGATCAGCAATGGTGTTCTGCGCTGGAAGATCAAACCCGAAACCTGCTACCACTACTGGACGATCGTCGGCACTGACTGCGGCCGCTGCCTGGCTGTCTGCCCTTTTTCCCACCCTGATAATTTACTCCATAATTTGGTCCGCTGGGGAATTCAAAAATCAGGCAACTTCCGAAGGGCAGCTCTATACCTGGATGATTTCTTCTATGGAAAAAATCCTCCGGCTCGGGACATAAAGTTTTTACCATAACTAGCCGAATGACATACCAGAAATATATACCCCGATCATGCCGATGAGGCAGTAAAATAAACGAATAATTGAATCAAGATCGAATACAGGCAGTAGGGAATCATATTTAAAAGAGAGGTGTGTATGGATCCTGTAATCTTAGCGCGATGGCAGTTTGCAATAACTACCATCTACCACTTTTTATTTATTCCTATAACCCTTGGAACCTCACTATTCCTGGCTGTTCTGGAAACCCGGTATGTGCTCACCGGTGATGAGATGTATAAAAGGATGGTCAAGTTCTGGAGCAAGATCTTCCTGATCAACTTTGCCATGGGAGTTGTCACAGGCATCGTCCAGGAATTCCACTTTGGCCTCAACTGGTCAGAATACTCTCGATTTGTGGGAGATGTGATCGGCGTCCCAATTGCCTTGGATTCCTTGCTGGCATTTTTCCTCGAATCGACTTTCATCGGCGTTTGGATCTTTGGCTGGGATAAACTCTCCAAAAAAGCCCATGCAGCCACGATCTGGCTGGTTGCGATCGGCGCCCACATTTCTGCATTCTGGATCCTGGCAGCCAACTCCTTTATGCACAACCCTGTTGGCTTCACCCTGAGAAATGGCCGGGCAGAATTGATAGATTTCTGGAGCTATCATAAAAAATCCCTATGTCTGGCACCAATATCCCCATGTGATCACTGCCGGGTATCGACGATAGCCGGCTTCCTGTACATGTCTTTCAGTGCCTGGCACTTGCTGCAGAATAAATCCAATACCAGAGAATTTTTCCTGCGCTCCTTTAAACTGGCAGCCACTTTTGCCCTGGTCGGGTCGGTACTGGTTGGATTGATCGGGCATGCCCAGGGTCAATTCCTGGCTAAAATCTCAGCCCCTGAAGGTGATGGCCATGGAAGGTCATTGGGAAACCGAACAGCCAGGTTCATTCACAGTGATCGCCGGTATAGTGACCAGAAAAACATGGAGAACCCATGGGAGATCAGAGTTCCCTATATGCTATCTTTCCTGTTATTCAACGATTTCAGCCAGTGAAGTCCCGGGGCTGATCGATCTTCAGGCAGAAGCTGAAGCCCAAATATGGTCCTGGAAACTATATCCCACAAGTTGCATTAAGTTTCTGGTCATTGCGGATACATGATCGGTTTTGGTTTGTTAATGATCCTGATCTCTGGATTGGCTGTATTCTGGTCACGGAATAAGACTCTGGAGAAACGGTCCTGGTTCCTGAAACTTACTCATTTATACTGGACTTACTACCAACAATCTCATCCATTGCTGGCTGGATAATTGCTGAAACCGGGCGCTATCCCTGGATCGTCCGCGGGCTTCAAAAGATCGAAGACGCAGTATCCCCTAATATCAGCAGCGGCAACTATCGTTTTTTCACTGGTTACCTTAACTCTTCTTGTATGCAGTCCTGATCATTATTGCTGTTTCCCTGGCCCTTAAATATGGCACAAGCGATCCTGCATTCAGCGGAAGAAAAAGGAGAATGATCATGGATCTCAATACTATCTGGTTTATCTTAATAACGATCTTATTTTGCGGCTTCTTTCTTCCTGGAAGGATTTGATTACGGCGTCGGTATCCTGCTGCCATTTGTTGCCAAATACAGATAAGGAACGGCGGGCTGTCATCAATACCATCGGTCCAGTCTGGGATGGTAATGAAGTCTGGATGATCACAGCTGGAGCGGCTCTATGTTCGCCGCCTTCCCAGAGATTTATGCAACCCTCTTCAGTGGTTTTTATGTCGCGCTGGTATTTATGGTGATTGGATTGATCATCCGCGGGGTGGCTTTTGAATTCAGGAGCAAACGAGAAGATCCCATCTGGAGGAACCGCTGGGATTGGGCTTTATTCCTGGGCAGCCTGCTTGCCGGCCCTTTTATGGGGCGTGACCGTTGCCAATCTGATGCGAGGTGTTGCGATCGAAGCAGACTAAACATTACTTTGGAGGTTTGCTGCCCCTCCTGAATCTTTACTCGGTATTGGGAGGGCGTGGTCTTTGCTGGGTCTTTTCACCATCCATGGAGCTGGATTCCTGGGCATTAAGTTGGACGGTGACTTAAAGGAAAAAGCCAAGACATCTGGGCAACAAAACCTGGATACCTTGTTGAGTCCTGGCTGTGTTTTCCTGGTCTGGACCTACCTGGCTACCGATATCCTCAATAACCCTGGTTATGATGGTTTGATCCCGGCACTCCTGGCTGCAGTGGCTCTGCTGGCCTACGGCTGGTTCCAGCGACAGGGTAAAGAAGGACTTTACCTTCATAGTCGGAGGTTTGGTGATCATGTTTGCAACGATAATGGTCTTTTCCGGTCTTTACCCGCGGATATTGATCTCGACGCTGGATCCAGCTAACAACCTGACGATCTACAACAGCGCAGCAAGTCCCTATTCCCTCAGACTATTTACCGTCGTAGGTGTTATTTTATTGCCAGTTGTGATGATTTACCAGGGATGGACCTACTGGATCTTCCGTAAACGCCTTAGTCCGGACAGTCCAGATTTGCATTACTAAACCAAAAAGAGGTTGGCAATTGCCAACCTCTTTTCAATTAATAATCAGTCCGTCTATATCCCGGCAAGTCAGTACCCCAATATCCCTGGCAACGTCATCAATCCGTTGATCACCGTTAACTTCCTCAAGAATCCCGCGAGTGCGGTAAAACTCGACCAAAGGACTGGTCTGGTCTTGATAGACAGACAATCGCTGGCGGACAGTTTGGGCTTTATCGTCCTCACGTTGATAAAGCTCTCCCCCATCTACATCACAGATGCCATCATTTTGTGGTGGGTTGAATTTCAGATGATAAGACTGGCCGCAGGAACGGCAGATCCGCCTGCCGCTGGCCCGCTCGACCAGGGAATCAACCGGTACTGCCACTGAGAACACGGCCGAAAGGGCTGCCCCTAATTTTTCCAGGATCCCATCCAGGGCTTCCGCCTGGGGAATGGTCCGTGGAAATCCGTCTAACAAAGCGCCAGATTGGCAGTCATCTCTTTTTAATCGGTCGGCTACCATGCCAATTGTGACCTCATCAGGAACCAAATCTCCCCGATCGATGTACATTTTTGCTTCCAGGCCCAGTTTGGTCTGATTTTTGATATTTTCCCTGAACAGGTCGCCGGAAGATATCTGGGGGATGCCAAGTTTTTCAGTCAATCGGGCTGCCTGGGTGCCTTTTCCGGACATGGGGGGACCTAACAAGATCAAGTAGGCTGGGTTTTCTGACATTCTAAATTCTCCTGCATTGCTGAAGGCTATGAAAAAAGTATAGCACGTTTCAAGAGCGGTATTGTTCATCATATACTGAAAACATAAGTCAGAAGAGTGAGCTTGTAGCACACGATCAGACACCTAGGGCGGAAGTCTGATTCCGATTTGTCATCGCGAGGAGCCTGAACGAAGTGAGGGTGAGGAATCAAAAACAAACTGGCTGGTATTCTGTCCCAGGTCTCTATCCAGAAGCATCGCATCATTCTTCACCCACCACCTACCAAAGAGGTTGTGATACCATAATGAAGAGCTGCGCAGGATAAGCCCATGTTCCCAAATCCAAGACTATTAAACCTGGCAAAAAAAAGCCGACCCTGGTTGATCTTAACTATCAGCCTGGGGGTTTTTTCCGGCCTGCTGACCATTTTCCAGGCCCGGGCTGTCAGCCAGATCGTGAGCCGGGTTTTCCTGGATTCAGAAAGCCTGGTCGATGTTAAGGGGCTGCTTCAACTTACGCTGGCTCTTTTCACTCTGCGGGCAGTGCTGGCCTGGGGCAGCAGCCTCAGCGGCAAAACTATCGCCGTTCAGGTTAAGAGCCGGGTCCGAAAACTGCTGCTAAATAAACTGGAGGAATTAGGTCCAGCCTTTCTGCAGGGTGAACAAAGTGCTGAGATCAGCAACACCATAGTTGAGGGAGTTGAAGCGCTGGATGCCTATTTCAGCCAGTATCTGCCCCAGCTGGTATTATCTGCCCTTGTTCCACTTACTATCCTGATCTTTGTCTTCCCCATGGACCTGCTTTCAGGATTTGTGATGCTGCTGACTGCACCGCTGATCCCTTATTTTATGTACCTGATCGGCAGCCGGGCTAAAACCATCACAGACCAGCAATACAACACTCTCAGCCGGCTGGCTGCAAGTTTTTTAGACAACCTGAACGGATTAACAACTTTAAAACTTTTTAACCAGGCCAAAGCCCAAACTGAGAAGATCCGCCAGACCAGTGACCAGTATCGAAAAACAACCATGAAAGTTCTCCAGGTGACCTTTTTATCCGCCCTGGTCTTGGAGCTGGTTGCCACACTCAGCACTGCAGTTGTGGCAGTACAAATCGGACTGCGTCTATTATATTTTCAGGTCTCACTGGAACAGGCTCTATTTTTATTGATCATCGCGCCTGAAGTTTATATCCCCTTGCGGCTTTTAGGACTGCGTTTTCATGCCGGGATGGAAGGACAAAGCGCCGCAGAGCGCATCTTCCAGATCCTGGATAGTGAACCTCTCTCAAAACAAACCGATAATCAAGATCTACAAAAGACATCTTTTGACGAAGTGCAAGAATTAACCTTCAATGATGTCAGTTTCAGCTACCCGGGAGATCGGGGAATTGCCATTAAGGGGGTCTCATTTCAGATCAAGCGTGGTGAGCAGATTGCCCTGGTGGGCGCCAGCGGAGCTGGAAAAAGCACCCTGGCCAGCCTGCTGATGGGATTCTTTCCTCCCAACGCAGGTGAGATTTTCATCAATGACATTAAATTGGACAACCTGGATCTGGAGCAATGGCGGGAGAGGATCGCCTGGGTGCCCCAGAAACCCTCGCTGTTCCAGGGCACGATCGCTGCCAACATCCGCCTGGCCCGGCCGGGAGCGAGCGACGGCGCTGTGGCCGCAGCGGCTTCCGCTGCCCACCTGGCCGATTTTATCGAGAGTCTGCCAGAGGGCTACCAGACCCAAATCGGCGAAGGTGGGGCCCGCCTCTCCGGCGGGCAGGCCCAGCGCCTCGCCCTGGCCCGGGCATTCCTCAAGGATGCGCCGCTCTTGATCTTGGACGAACCCACATCGCAGCTTGATCCAGTCACGGAATCCCAGCTGGCGGATGCCACCCGGGCCCTGATGGCGGGGCGGACCGTGATCACTATCGCCCACCGCCTGAACACTGTATTCCAGGCGGACAGGATTCTGGTGCTTCGAGCGGGAGAGATCATCGAATCTGGCACTCACAAAGAATTATTGGCCAAAGGCGAATCCTACCATGAACTGGTGCAGGCCTATACTGGCTTCCAAAATATCCATACACTTGGGAATGATGGAGATCAATGGATAGACAGTGGATATGCTCCCCCGACCTCCGTCTCCGCTCCTCCATCCCTGAATTACCGACCAGCTCCTCCAGAAAAAGAAAGCGCTGTATTCCTGCGTTTATTTTCCTTCTTCAAACCCCATATCCGGGAAGTCCTTGCCTCTGTTGTGCTCGGAACCTTCACTATCGGGTCCAGTGTTGCTTTGATGGGCGCTTCAGCCTGGATCATTTCCATGGCAGCTTTACATCCCAACATAGCTGTACTTCAGGTTGCCATTGTCGGCGTGCGTTTCTTTGGCATCTCCCGGGGAGTAAGCCGGTATTTTGAACGGCTGGTTTCCCATAACCTGACCTTTAAGATCCTGGGGCGGCTGCGGGTCTGGTTTTATGAGTCCCTTGTACCCTTGGCGCCTGCCCGGATCATGGCATTTCGTTCCGGTGATCTGCTGAGCCGGATCATCTCGGATATCAAAACCCTGGAAGATTTTTATATCCGCTCTATTGCACCGCCTTTTGTAGCCTGTTTAATTGGTCTGGGAACGGGGGCATTTTTATACCAATATCAGCCGATTCTGGGCCTGGTTCTGGGTGGGCTGTTCCTGGTCAGCGGGTTGATCATTCCCATCCTGGTCCGTTGGCTGGCAAAGGAACCCGGGCGAATCCTGGTCCAGGAAAGGAGCAGGCTCTCCGAAAATCTACTGGACTTTATAGGCGGCCTGCCTGACCTGCTGATCTTTGGCCAAACAGCAGAAAAGCGAAACCAGATCCAGGATCTGGATCGGAGCTACTTAAAATATCAGCTGCACTTAGCCCGCATCAGCGGACTGAATGCAGGTTTGTTGATCTTCTTCAGCAACCTGGGCCTGTGGCTGGTATTGGTTCTGGCTATCCCGCTGGTCCGATCCGGGGAAATCCCCGGCGTAGTCCTGGCCGCCCTGGCATTGATTACCTTAAGCGCTTTTGAAGCGGTTCAACCCCTGCCCCAGGCAATGGAAACACTGTCCAGTTCCCTGGTTTCCGGGGCTCGACTTCTAGAGGTGCTGGATGCCGAGCCGGCTGTTGTTGACCCGGAAATCCCTTCCGTTTTTCCAGCTGATATTTCCATTCATGTCAAGGACCTGACCTTCGCTTATCCCACATCGAACTCGATTGTGCTGGATAGGATCAATTTTGAGCTCCAGGAAGGAAAAACCTTCGCAATTGTAGGCCCCAGTGGGAGCGGCAAAACCACTCTGGGCAATTTGCTGCTCCGTTTCTGGGGAGATTATCAAGGGGAAATTTCCCTCGGCAAGGGCCAGATCGCCCTGCAGTCCCTCACCCAGGATGAGATCCGCCAGCATTTCAGCGTCATTTCCCAGGCAGGGTATTTATTCCAGGATACGATCCAAAATAATATCTCCCTGGGAAAGCCCGGAGCCAGCCGGGGTCAGATCATCCAGGCCGCAAAAAAAGCCCGCATCCATGAGCTGATTAACAGCCTGCCGGAAGGATATAACACCCTTATAGGGGAACAAGCCCGGGATTTCAGCGCCGGTGAAGCCCAAAGGATTAATATCGCCCGGGCAGTCTTAAAAGATGGGCCGCTATTTTTACTGGATGAGCCCACTGCCAACCTGGATCCAGTAACAGAAAAAGCCATTCTGGAAACCTTGTTTTTTATCCTGGAAAACAAGACTGCCATTTTGATCACTCACCGCCTGGTCGGTCTGGAGAACGTGGATCAGATCCTGGTCCTGGCTGATGGAAAGATCATCGAGCGGGGATCTGAAAAAGAACTTCTCGCACAGGATGGTTTTTACCGCCGGATGTGGGCAGCCCAAAACCGGATCCTGTCTTATTGATCTTTTCCTGATCAAAACAACTTTCAATCCTGTCAATCCTGAAATTTCAGACAACTTTCCTGTAAAATTGACGTATAGTAACTATCCTGTCGCTTGATAACAGGATGCCAATCAGTCCTTAACCTGGAATTGATAAACCTTGAGGAGGTTCCTTTCATGAGCATGCTACCTTTATCCCTGGTTCTCCTGGTAATCCTGATATTCGTTGCCCTGCTTTTGCTAGCGATCAGAGCTTCCCAAAGACAGACGGCCGAGAAAACCCACCAGGCACTGACGCTTGGCTATGATGAAGTTACCTCCCGCCCCTCCCAATTGATCAGCCGAGTTGAATCCCTTTATAAAAGAAGGGAGAATCAGGGAATTCATGTTGACCAGGTCTATTCAAAACGGGATTGGGATCAGGAATTTTTCATATTTGATGCCCAGGATTCTTCCGAAGACGACAACGAAATGGGGTCTGAGATATTTGGTGTGATCTCCAACCAGCTGTCACTGCCGCAGTTCTCTTTGACTACCTTACCCGGATTTAACAGTGACACGCTGATCGGGGGGTTGATGGAAAAGCTGCTCGATAAAGTGCTTGAAGTGGCAGGGAAATATCAAGGTTTGAGCCGGATCGAATTCCCCGACCGGCCCGAAATTGATGACCAGATCATTGTCTTTGGAAAAGACCAGGGGGCTGTCCGGGAGCTGATAGGCAGGATACCCATCAGCTCGATCATCACAGGTAAATCACCGCTCCATATCGCCGGGCTGGATGATTTCTTGACGGTTGATTTTAGCCAGATGGGATCTTTTCAAGACCCGGAGAACGATCTGATCGCCCAGCACCAGGAGTTTATCCGGATCCTGGGCTACTTCAAAAAATAACACCCTAAACCATGGTTCGAACCACACAGCTAGACACAGGCTAAGAAGAAGAAAAGGAGAAAAAAATGATCAAAAAGAAAAGAGTTACCTATCTTATCCTCGCCATCCTGGCCTTATCGCTGGCCGCCCTGGCCTGCAGTGGAGGATACAGCACCACCTCAAAGATCAACGGCAATTCCGGAGAAGTCCGGATCAAGACCAATGAAGCGGACGGCACGGATTCCACCAGCGTTGAACTGAATGAGGACTGGATGCGGGAACGTGTCGGGGTGACTGCCACCTTAACCGTCGAAGCCGGCAGCTGTCAGGCTGAACTGGTTGGAGAGAATGGTACAGTCCTGTCCCTTAACGCCTCCGCGGGGAATCCCGCTCAGGCCTCAGGAGATCTGGTGACAGATAGTTTTGGGGAAGTGGAATTTGAGACCAACTGCCAGGGGGTCCAGAACCTGGAATTGCTGATCACATTTACCCTTAAATAAGGTATTTTTGATCCACCTGCCCTGCAGCATTGAAACCTGCAGGGCTATTTTTTTCAGCAATGTTTAACCGGTGGTTGTTTGGCAGGTTTTGGATCTGATCCGGGTCAAAATCAGCTTTCGAAACCATCTTCGATGGACGAATTTCCAGATCCTCTTTTAATGGAAATCTTATAATAAGGCCTTGCCCCTAATGTTACAATGAAATAGTTAGGCTAAGTTCAAGCCAAAAGGAGAAAGCATGTCTGAAAAGAAAGGGTTATTTGGATTATTTGGAAAGAAAGAGGAAGAAGTGAAGAAAGACGTTGCCAGAAAGGCAGATGTAGCCGGAACTTCCACCAAGGCAGATATCGATAAAGCCAAAGCCGATATGCTCAAAAAGCAGAAAGAGCTGATGAAAGAGGCCAAGGAAGTCAAGAAATATACTGTCGTTGCTGGTGACACCTTAAGCGGTATTGCCAAGAAACAATATGGTGATATTGGCAAATACATGAAAATCTACGAAGCCAATAAAGCCCTGATCGGCGACAACCCGGATATTGATCAAAGTCGGCATGGAATTGGTCATTCCCAAACTCTAACTATCAAAATAAGCCCTTCCTGTTCCAGGGAAGGGTTTTTCATATTAAAAATTAAGTTGCACCATTTATAAGTGTTGAAAAAGGAGTCATAAATGGCAAAATTAGAACTCGTTGAAGGCATTGGCCCAAAATATGCCAAAGACCTTCGCAAAATTGGCGTAAAAAGCACCGCTGACCTGCTGAAAAAAGGCGGCACCGCTAAAGGCCGCGAGCAGCTCGCCAAAGATTCCGGGATCGGTAAAAAACTGATCCTGGAATGGGTCAACCATGTCGATCTGTTCCGCATTAAAGGTGTGGGCGAGGAATATGCCGACCTGCTGGAAGAAGCTGGCGTAGACACTGTTGTTGAGCTGGCTCAGCGCAACGCCGAAAACCTGTATACCGCGATCCTGGAAACCAATACCAAGAAGAAATTGGTCCGCCAGACCCCGTCCCAGAAGATGGTCAGTGGTTGGGTGAAGCAAGCCAAAAAACTGCCCCGCAAGGTTGAGTATTAGATCCAAAAACTTCCGAAGTCTACCAGGGATTGAGTCCTTTGAAAGGACTCAATCCCTTAACAACAAAAAAACCCCGCTCAGGCGGGGTTTTTTTTATAAACAATTGGGTTGTTATTTACTCAAGCTGCTCATCAGGGTCTTTAAGAGCACATCGCCGACCAGTTTGCTGGACTGGGCCCGGTGAGGGGTTTCGCCCATCTTGCTGGAAGAGATCACTGCGTCCAGCGCGGCTTCCAGATTGCTGTCGCCCTCACCTTTGGACTGCATAAAGGCTGCGCCCGCGCTGAGGATATCACCCAGGTCAAGGCCGTCGTCACCGCCCAGGGATCCCAACACGGAATCCAGCAGGCCGCCTGCGCCCTGGGAAACTTTCGCTTCCCCGCCGCCCAGCATGGTCTGCAGCAGAGGCAGGATCTGGTTAACATCCAGGTCCTGGCCCTGGAAATATTCTGCCGCCTGGGCCAGGCCCTTAGCGTAAACAGCCGCGGAGCCGCTCGGTTTTTGGGTCAGCAGTTCGCTGGCTTTGGCCAGGCCGCTGGAAAGGTCATTTTTGGGTGCTTCTTTGACAGCGCCGGTGATCGACTGGAAAATATCCACCATATGGTCGCCGTGGTCCTGGTTGTACTCATCGGCTTTATTGAGGGATGCCTGGTTTTCCACCAGGGTTTCCGCGACAGCCGAAAAGATCTTCACGAGATCTACATTACTGCTCATTTTTTCTCCTTCAAACTACGATTAAGGGCTTGCAGTTCTATTTCTTGGGCGGGATCTTCAGGGTCTGGCCGACTTTGATATCATCAGCGCTGCTGAGGACGTCTTTGTTGGCTTCATAGATATCGTTGAATTTTGCGGCATCGCCGTAGACCTTCTCAGCGATCTTGGACAGGGTGTCCCCGGCTTTTACGGTATAAGATTCGATAATGCCTGATTTTTTGGGATCGAAGCTGAATCCCTGTTTTTTGGATTCCTGGGGTTTTTCTGCTTTTTCCATCATTTTCTCCTTGGGTGGTGGGTTTTCTGGGGTCGATTATAACAAGCGGGATATAGGTGGTCAATTGAATTAGGTTAGAAAGATGTTAAAAAGGGAACATCCGGAGTTATCAAAACCTCCGGATGCCCTTACACCTGCCCCCCTCGTTGATTACTCTTTGGGATATAACCAGATATCTTTATATGCAGCAACCTGCTGTAAAGTTTTTTCACCATTTATGAATTTGCATCCCACAATTATAATTCGGACTTTTAACTGGTTCGGTCAACCGAGTTATGACAGGTTCCACCATTGTTGAACCAAAATATAAATAATTTCCTTTTGCTGGTTGTAGTAAGATGTCACCATCAGGAGTTTTTATTGGTATTAAATTAGCAATCATCCATTCATTATCCCAATAATAAACATGGATTCCATAGTCATTTGGGAAAATCACAAAGTCATTTCCTCGAACCTCTATCTCAATTGAAATTGGGGCTCCAATTAAGAGTGAATTTGATCCTCCAGGTAAATTTATTACCACATCCTTGTTTATTTGATTATGTGACAAATCAAGAACTGGTACAGACCCAATATCCTTACTGATAGCGCAGGAACAGAGTACGAATATATAAAGAAGGTAAATAATTACCTGAAGTTTATTTTTCCGACAAAGATAATTCATGTATAAGGAACCCTGAACGATTACTCTGAGTTGCCAATTGGATTAATATAGAATTATTCATATCTTGAGCCATTTCAACAGATTGCGTTAACATTAATAATCCAGTAATCACCAGGGGAAATCTGTTGCTCTTCCTTTGGTAATCCACTTTTATTCTCACTTGGATATATTTGGATATATTTTTTTCCTTCATTATGTTGTTCTTTCTTGATATTGATGTACCTAACAACAATTGTTTCGTTTCCTTGATTTATAACTACAATATTCTCAATGTTCTTGTTATTGCCATCACCAGAATACATGATTATTGCCTGGGCATCAGGTTTGAAACCCAAACTTTCAAAAATATTTGTTGTATCACGAAGCCAAACAAGAGATCTCGAAGCCATTTTTACACACAACATCCAGAACGTACTTCCTCCACCACCTCCTGAGTGGCCAGACCAACTATTTTCAACCTTTTCGATACCAAATCCCGCTCCTGGACCTCCTTTCAGATAGACAACATCACTGACTTCAAATTGCCTGTCTCCCAATAATTCTTTGAGTCTTACATCCTCTTCACATAACTTTTTGATTTTTTGATCCACAGCATCAAGGGAGGCCGTTTGATGTTTGGGGATATCATCGTAACCAGCAACCACTCTCACAGTCTCATACTGCGGCATCTCCCGGGTGACAATCTTGGTCCCAACTTGCACCTGACGTTCTTCAAAAACCGGAACGGTCTTATTTATGGTTTTGTACCCGGCCAGGACCTGTTTTTGTTCGAACCTGGGCACCTTTTCTGTAACAGCCTTATATCCTGAAATAACCTTGACTTCTTTATATATCGGGACCTCAACAGAAATAGTTTTGGTGGTTTTATAGGGCACCTGTTTGGTTATCGGCACTCGTTTCCAGCGTATTTGATTTTTATAACCGACCACAAATCGTTTTCCGTCAATATATCTATAAACCGGCACCCTCTGGGTAGTTTTTTTCCAGACCAGTTCTTGGACCGTTTTATACCGTGTGACCGGGATCTCTTTCTTCACCAGCTTGGTACCGGCCTTAATCCTTTTGGTGGTATAGATCGGGGCCTGTTTTGTGACAGGTTCAACACCTACCTGAATTCGCCGGGTTTCATATTGGGGAACCTTCTTCTTGATTCCCCTTATCCCCACTTTGACCTTTCTGGTCTCATACACCGGGACTTCCACCTCTACTTTTTTTATCCCCCGGTAAACTGTTTTCTCTTCATAACGGGGAACCTGGATCACTTCAGGTTCTAAGGGCGGAAGCGGTCCGCCGCCAATTCCCTTGCGGCGGGGGTTGGCCAGCTGTTTCCTCAACCTGAAAAAAACTCGCGATTCCCTCAAATCTGTTGCTTGGTTCAAGGTCAGCGCCAGAACGGAGATAGCACTGAATATACCCATCCAGGGAAGGGTGGGATCCATAGCAGTTGGTAAACTATTTTTCTGGGGAATCATACCGGAACTGCCCTGAATTTCCCACAAGGAGAGGAACTCCTCCCTGGACAGGACCGATTCTCCATGTGCTGGATCATAGATGTTGATCCAATCACCATCCGCGGAAATTCCTGTCAGGGTTACAAAATGGCCTGGCTTTTCAGACCCATTGGTTCCCAGCGAGACAACAACAGGGTTAGCTTGTTGTAATACCTGAGCCAGTTTCTCAAAACTCCAATCCTGAAAGAAGTAGCTGCCTTTAAAACCTATTTCCCTGGCTGCAAAAGTCAACTCCTCTACACCTGTACCCCAGTCATACAACAAGCCGCGGGCCGCTAAAAAGCTGCTCAGCTGGTTTAGGGTTGTTTCAGATTTTTTTTCAGCCGGATCAAGCAAATAAATTGCATGGGACAGGGCTGAAGGACCGCAGTTAACATCACTAAAGTCCCAGCCAGGGTTATTATCCGTGATTACTTGATCAGGTGATTGAGGTTCCAGGGCCACAAATGGTGGGGATTCCATTAAAACTGGCAAGGAAATACCAACCGGGGAAAAACTGTCGGAGGGATGGGTCTCCCCTAAATTTCCCTCCGACAGAACCACATCCGGGTTGATCCCGGATATCACTGGCGCGGTGATCCAACCCGTCGGCTGCGGAGTGGGTGAAGCGAGAGGATCCACCCCTGCAAAAACGAGATCTGGACCAGCTGCCGCCGCCAATAATAAAAACAAAATACATGGAAAAAGGATCTTTTTGGCCAAGAATAACCCCCTGAAGTTACTGAATTGGCAGTTTTGGATCTACTTTGGTACTCTCTGTTTACTATCAACCTGGAAGCGCAACAAACCTCATTTATCCAGGTGTATCGTCAGTGTACAACGGGCAAATATTGAAGTCAATAGGGCAGGGATTTGGGAATGTTCCAGTGCCCTTAAACAGGAAACGGTTTCCTTGAAGGAAACCGTTTCCGTAACAGGTTAAATACATCCTTGGTAAGGATCAGTCGTCAGATTCCTCTTTGTCCTCTTTGTCCTTTTCTTCTACTTCATCCCTGGAAGCGTCGCTGGAATCGTCATCTTTGCTTGAGCTGCCGTTATCTGAATCATCATCCATATCATCGCCGGAGTCGTCATCCATGTCGTCATCGTCCATGTCATCCATGTCGTCATCGTCCATGTCATCATCGGCGTCATCGTCCATGTCATCATCGGCGTCATCGTCCATGTCATCATCAGCGTCATCGTCCAGATCATCATCGGCGTCATCGATCAGGTCGTCATCCATACCTGCGCCTTCACCGAGGATCTCCAGGGCTAAAAGGGAGCCGTTGGCCTGTGTCAGTGCTTCAACCTTGACCAGGTCGCCTACTTCCAGGGCGCCTTTGAGCTCGGTCTGGGCATCCACAGCCACACTGATACCGCTAACAACCCAGGTTCCGTCAGATTTGGATTCGATCAGTCCCCGGAACTCAACATCCTCTTCCCGGCCTTCACCCAGCAGGGATTCGACTTCATCCAACCGTTCATCTTCAAACTCACCCTCCAGTTCCTGGCGGATATCGTCATTAAAGGACAAGGTCAGGCGAGCCTGTTCCCAGCCCCGTTTTAATCCGTACAGGCCATCACCGGGCAAACTGGATGCTGAGGCGTTGACCGTAAAGAATCCTCCGATCAGGACTGTCATAACTCCATAAATTGCTAAACGCGGTAAAAATTTCATTTCTGTATTCTCCTTTCCAACCAATAAACTCCCAATATTTTTGAACCACTGTCCTGATAAACGGGTATTTTTGGATTTTGTTCCGTTTTTGCTAAAAGCACCGGCTTTTTTCATCCGCTCGACCTCTACTTGCAGGCGATTCCGGCCTTCCCGGATTGCTTTCTGGTATTCAGGTTCCGGCAGGGACCAGGCTGTTAACGCAGCCTGGAGCAGCGGTTCTAACTTTTCTGAATAGCGGGGGTTTTCTTTCAGGATCTCCTGCAGAGAAACACCAGCTTCCAGCCGAGTCAGGCTATTTTCGAGTATTAGTTCAAACTCTCTTTTCTTCATAAACAATTTTCCTCTGTCAGTTTTTGTTCCAGTGACCTGAGGGCCCGATGCTGCAAGGAACGCACAGCCCGGTCACTTTTCTTCAGGAGCTGGATGATCTTTGGGGTTGAAAAACCATTAATAAACCGGTACACCAATAATTGCCTCTGTGAGTCCGGCAGCAATATTAACGCTTTCCTGAAACAATCTTCCCTTTGACTGTTCTGGACTTGCTGATCGGGATGTAAGGTCTGGTCGTCCATTACTTCTTCCTTGAGCTGTACTTCCACTTTCTTTTCCTCAAAGCGGTAGTGATCTATGACCAAATTCCTGGCGATGGCATATAGCCAGGCCAAAAAGGGACGGCCGCGATCAACATAGGCTGGCAGTTTTTTGATCATGCGAATAAATACCTCGGCGCTGAGGTCCTCAGTGGTCTGTGAATCACTGACCCTGTAATAGATATAGTTGTAGACTGCCCTGAAATGGCTGTCATACAGATCAGCGATCGCTTTTTTATCGCCGCGCTGAGCGCGCCGGATTAATTTCTTTTCTTTGTTTTCATCCATGGATTTCATCCTGATTAACGGGAAAAATCGTTTTTTGTTCCGTTCAGATTACTTAAAAATGAAACGGTTCCCTGTGGAGGAAACCGTTTCCCTATTATTATATCAGAGATGGATGCGGGGGCCTCGGTCATTAGGATCCCGCATCCTTTGTAAATTAATTTGTTTTTTATTGTCTGGTGTAGCTATCCACAATAATTCTCAGTAAATCCCCGTACAATTCAATCTCCCCCGGGTCTTCTCCGGAAAGGAAGAAAAAGATATTGGACTCACCGTCCACGATTTCAAGGTCGTAAGCCCAGATGAAATAACCATCCGGGTCGGTCCATTCCATTTGATGCAGATAAGCCTCCTCTCCAGTCGGTACCTGATAGGGAGCGGCAGAGATCAGCAGGAATGTTCCTTCCTGGGATTCTTCCATTAACATTTCCATGACATCATCGGCGACCATCTCGGCCGTAGAACCTTCATCAACCAGATCCTCTCCCACATAAAGATAAGTGTAGCTGTTGGGATCATAGAAGGTCACTGAGTATTCTTCTTCCTCTATATTCCAACCGGATGGATACTGGAAATTGGCCGGGAAATCGCTGCCGGAATAAAAAGCCAGGGGGATAGAATAGGCGTCATCATAAGAACCAGGATCGGGCAAATCGGCTCCGGGATCTTCTTCCGGGGTGGGATCAACACCCTCATCCAGATATTCATCAAAATCAGGTATCAGAGCAGGGTCATCCAGATATTCCCCTAGATCGATATATTCTTCGATCCTGCTTCTAAGATCGATTCCCAGGGGGGAAAAATCTGTAAAAAATGTCAGCAAGGTCAGCGTACCCAGACAGCAAAAAGTGATCACAATAAATATCACCAGGCCAAGGCAGCCCCATAGAAGACAATTTTTCTTTTTCGGCTGGGCATCTGGCGCTGGGATGGATGGTGTATCAATACTCATAAATTCCTCCTCAATAAATGGTTAGTTGGATTTTAACATCAAAACCGTATGAAATTGTATCAACCCCGGGAAGGTTTTTTATTCCAGGGCAGAAAACTGCGCCTTCCGGCTTTTTAAGCTCAGGTTTTACTCTTCAAAAAGATCAACTGATAATCTTGAGATGTAACATCAGGAGGGATAAACACGTTGATAGGTTAATGCATTAGCTATTTATGTAGTGTAGAATCAATGAAACTTATTGTTACGATCCTGGAGGCTTTAATGACTCTCAATAAACGAATCTTCCTCGCCCTGGCAGTTCTGCTCCTGTCAGCCCTGGCCTGTGAATATTTACCTTCACCTGAGCCAACCTTGCCCCCCGAGGATGTGATCGCCACCTCCGTTGCAGCCACTGTCGCTGCCGGGGAAGCATCACCAACGGTAGACCCCGGGGTTCCGACAGACACGCCAGCGCCGCCCCCATTTCTGCGAATTGCCTTAGCCAAAGACGGCGATGTCTGGTACTGGGAGGAAGGTGCCGCCCCTGTCCAGCTGACCTCCCTGGGAGATGTACTTTCAGTTCACCTCTCCAGCGACGGAACGGTGATCGCCTTTATCCGTGAGCATGACTGGAATAATCACGAGATCTACGCTGTTAATTCCGATGGGACCAACATCCGCCCCCTGGTGAGCCTGGCAGACTTTGCCACCATGGTCATTCATCCGGATGCCATTTCAGCGCTCCCCTACCGGGTGGCCTGGGTGCCCGGGAGCCATATTCTGGCTTTTAACACCCGCTTTACCTTTGAAGGACCGGGGTTGATCCTGGGGGATGAACTGCGCCACGTTGATGCTGATACACCGGCAATCAGCACTCTCATGCCGCCAGGAACGGCAGGAGATTTTTATTATTCTCCGGATGGATCCCAGATTGCCCTGGTCAACAGCACCATGGTCAGCGTGGTAGATGCGGACGGCACCAACCGCAGGGACCTGCTGACATTCCCCTTTATCATCACCTATAGTGAATATGCTCTATACCCCACAGTGGTCTGGTCCCAGGACAGCAGCTTCCTTCGGGCAGTGATCCCGGGGGAGGATCCTCTCAACGTTCCCCCCGACCCAACTACGATCTGGCATTTGCCGGCGGATGGATCTCCATCCAGCATTTTAACGACCCTGGCGCCTGTGCCGTTTTTCCAGGAGGCTGCCCATCTCTCTCCTGATACAAATAAGATTGCCTACCTGACCATGGTCACTCCCGGTGCTCCGCCCATAGTCGATCTGCACATCGCCAACGCTGACGGCAGTGGAGATGTCCTGTACAATTCCGGGGACCGGCGTTTTGAAGCCTGGTCTACCGATGGGGAGCATTTTATATTTACGGAAGCCGGGCATTATCCCAAGGTTGGAAGAATAGGGTATCCTCCCCAGGATCTATTAGGCATCACCCTGATGCTGAATGTCAGCTGGGTGGACGAAACCCGCTTCTTGTATCAGAATCGCCTCAGCGGCAGCTGGGAGTTATGGCTTCGGGAGCTGGGCACACCCGGCGTATTGCTGGCCGGCTCAACCGGGGATCGGATCGGTTATGATTTTGTGAAATAATCCAATAATACAGGAAACGGTTTCCTTTGAGGAAACCGTTTCCTCCTATTATGGATCCCGCATCCTCTCCAAATAAAAAGCACTCCTGCCGGAGTGCTTTTTGATATCTGATGAATGGATGATCTTATCATCATTTATCTTTATCCTTTTCCTCTTCCTTCTCTTCTTTCTCAGCATCCTTTGCTTCTTTATCAGCTTCTTTTTCGTCATCCTTCGCTATTTTATCAGCTTCCTTTTCGTCTTCCTTCGCTTCCTTTTCTTCTTCCTTCTCTTCTTTCTTCGCTTCTTTCTCTTCTTCCTTCTCTTCTTTTTTCGCTTCTTTTTCTTCTTCCTTTTCTTCTTTCTCCAGGTCCTTTTCGTCTTCGTTTGCTTCTCTTGTCTGAGCCTTTTCGTCTTCCTGCTCTTCTTCCTCTACACCCTTATCGTATGTAACCTGTTTTTGATCAAGTTCCATAACTTCATCAGCCTGACCTGCATTCCAATTAGAATTAGTGGTTAATGTGTGTTTCCTTGTTTGGATTTGAGTAATATCTACATTCTCGAATAGGTCCGTGTTTTTCTTTTCGTTCTCATTCCCATCAACATTCCATGTTTTATAATTCCCTGCTTGATTATCCGGCGAATCCGGCAGCCCATAATCACTTGAGAATATGGTGTTATCTGCCAAGGATTTTGCAGGAACGGGCCTGACCATCAGCAGGTCTCCAATCTGTTCAAAACTAAAAAAGAGCGTGTTGAATACATCTTCCGCCAATCCGGAAGCAGAAGCTGACAGAGTGAAAAATCCGCCGGCCAGGATCAGAACCACTGACAACGTGGCAAAACGATAGACAGGCTGCAGCCGTTTGAGGGATCTTGCCCAGCGGTCCAGCACCCTTTCGCGGGGAGGTTGGATGGGTTTGGGCTCCAGGAAACGGCCTTCTGCCTGCATCGTGGCCATTTCTGCCAGCATTTCGTTTTTACCCTGGCGCAGGGCAGTATACCCAGGGACGGGCTGCGGCAGAGCTCTGCTTAACATGGCAACCAGAAGCAAGGGTTTTATTGATTCAGCCAGCGCTGGATAAACAGACAGGATCTCTTGCAAGGATTGGCCCCGATCCATCCTTGATAAACAATCCTCTACAATGCGGTCAAATTTGCGCGGCATCATAAACACTTTTCATTTTCCAGGGCAACCTGGAGGGATTGTAGAGCCTGGCGCTGAAGAGATTGAATAGCCCGTTGGCTTTTATTGGTGATCTTCACCAGATCCTTTACTGACCGTCCTTCCACTAAACGATGGACGATGATGCTTTTTTCCTGATCATTCAGGTGGCTGATGGCCAGCTCAAAACAGCGGTTGGCGCTTTTATCCATCAAATCCTGATCTGACCCTGAGCTGGCAGAGGTGAATAGTTCCGGTTGGTAGGCGACCTGTTTTTCATTCACCAGATCGCGGGCGATATCATACAGCCATGATAAAAATGTGGTTTTTTTATTCTTGAATTGAGGCAGCTTTTGGATCATTAAAACAAATACTTCCGTGCAAAACTGCTCGGCAGTGGATTTGTCACTCACCCGATAATAAAGATAGGTATAAATATCCAGATAGTGGCGCTCGTAAAGGGTCTCTGCAGCTCTTCTATCCCCCGTTTGAGCCCTGTACAGAAGCGCTTTTTCGTTGATATCCATAGAGGTCGATTTACCCTGCCCCGGGGGCAAGGACCTGCTTTTGATCAACTATATATATAGTAGGGTAAGTTTCATTCTAGCATAAATAAGTGGGAAAAAAAGAGCTGAATCAAGGTCAGAAAAACAAGAAATCGCCAGATATGGGGGATAGGGCTGAGGATACCGCCAGAGAGACGGGGGGGCGCTTCGCATCCGATAGAAGATGGAAGACCGATGATGGGGCAGCCATCACGTATCTCATATTCAATTTTGTCATCCTGAACACAGTGAAGGATCCATATTACGATCGTCATTAATCAGTCTGTACCCATTGCATATAATCGTCTGATGGATTCTTCGCTCCGCTCAGAATGACAGCCGGGAGGACTGATAATTCTCATAAGATATACCTTCACCGGGGCAGTCCATATCCGCTCCTTCTCCAGCTAGGTATCACCAATAACAAAGGCCTTCTTTTCCCCGTCTCCCGTCCCAGGTCATTCTGTCATACAATAGATCTAAATAATTGGAGCAGCGATGCAAGAACTGAAATCAAAAATCAAAGAATTTATCACCTCTCGCGACTGGGAGCAGTATCACGCGCCCAAGAATCTGGCCATGGCGCTCAGCGCTGAAGTGGCCGAGATCCTGGAGATCTTTCAATGGAAAAATGCCGCTGAACCGCTCAGCCCTGCCGAACAGGAACACTTGAGCCAGGAGATCGGGGATGTGCTGATCTATCTGCTGGAGCTGGCAGATAAATTTGAGATCGATATCGTACAGGCTGCCAGTGACAAGCTGGTATTAAATGAAAAGAAGTACCCGGTGGAACTGGCCAAAGGTAAAGCCAATAAATATACCGATTATCAATAACGCCTCACTGGGACTGAAGAGATCAGGCAGCTCTATTCTGATTTACATCCAGGCGCTCCCTGGCCGAGTCTTGCTGAATATCTACTTATTGTCCTCCTCAGGGAGGACTTGTTAGATTATGATGCCGCTCCACAAGCAGACCCCCTCCCCAAAAAACCATCAAAAACCGGGATTATATATACTTCCAATAAACCAGGGACTGCTATCTAGTAGAATGGAATAAACTAGAAGGAGCAAAAAAATGGAAATCTATTTATTGGTACTATTAGTCGGGCTGATTATTTTCTTCTTGGGGATCAAGATCCTCCGGCCTGTAGAAGTGGGAATCATCGAATTCCTGGGCCGGTATTCAAAAACTGGCAGCGCCGGTTTTAACTGGATCATGCCTTTCCTCTCAAAAATGTATCGCATAAACATTACGGAACGCCGGGTGGATATTGACCCACAATCAATTATTACCAAAGACAAATTAAATGCAGTAGTTGATGGTGTGGTCTATTACAAGGTGGAAGATGCCCAACAAGCGATTTATAACGTGGAAAGTTATCAAACCTCTGTACCATCTCTGGCAAAAACAACGCTCAGGGCTGTGATCGGAAAGATGACCCTCACAGAGGCGAACGAAAACAGAGATCAGATCAACGAAGAAGTTGAAAAAATATTATCCAAAGAAGTCACTAAATGGGGAATTGATGTTGTCCGGGTTGAACTGCAGCGCATTGAACCTCCGGATGATGTTCAGGAAGCCATGAACAAGGTTGTTAAAGCTGAAAATGAGAAGATCGCTGCTCTTGACCTGGCAACAGCCATTGAAACCAAAGCTGATGGAGAAAGGCGGGCTGAGATCAAAAAAGCAGAAGGTATCGCAGCTGCTATTCGCTTAAAAGCGGATGCTGATGGAGATGCTATCAAGACAGTTAACGTCGCTGCCGAAGAATATTTTATCGGCAATGCCCAGCTGCTTAAAAAACTGGAAACCGTCGCTGTAGCCTTAAAAGATAATACAAAGATCATTGTTCCCAATAATAGCGATCTTGTGAATGTGATCAGTGATATGGCAGGGGTGCAAGTACCGATCATCAAAAAATAAATCTACCCTGCAATTCTGAATTAATTAAATCCCCCTTTTGATGGGGGATTTAATTTTAACCGCTGGTGGGGAACCCGTTCGCTGGTAGCGGGGAAAAACCATCCCGCAGGATTGCTCTCGGAGGATAGGAAAACTTCCTATCTAAAGGTAAGATTGTAATTGTGTGAAAGCTAACCTTTCCCACGCCATTTGTTTTCAATTCCCTCAGGAGGAAGAATGAGTAAGAGATTGATCTGGATCATTGTTATTGTTCTGGTTTTGGTTGGGCTGGGTGTTGGTGGTTGGTTCTTTTTCCAGACCGAAGACACGCCGGAAGCTACACCAATCCCGGTTACTTACGAAGGATATACATTCCCTACCTCGGCAGATCAGATCGATTGGGAAGATCGCGAGATCTTCAAAGCTGGACTGGTTGACAGCGCAGTGGGCGTGCTGAAAGACCTTTCTACAGCCAGCACGTATTATATTTCCCTCGAAATCGCTCCCGACCTGATTTCCCCGATCAAAGGCCATCAGATCCTGCGCTACTTTTAATAATGAGGATCAAGCACTGGATAAGATCTATTTCCGGCTTTACCCCAACTTCCAGGGTGGAAATATTGAGGTTTCCCACCTGACCCTGGATGGAAACCCCATGATCCCCTCCCTGGAAAGCCAGGACACTTCACTGCGGTTGGATTTGAACTATCCTCTTCAGCCCGGAGATTCCCTGGTTCTGGAAATGGATTTTGAACTCAGCATACCCATAGAAATGGGCGGCAATTACGGTTTGTACGGTTATTTCGAGGATGTGCTGGTGCTGGATACCTTCTATCCCATGATCCCCGCTTATGACGAAAACGGTTGGTACAGCCAGACTCCCCAGGATAACGGCGACCTGACCTATACGGACGCTTCCTTTTATATCGTCCAGGTAGAGGCTCCTGCAGACCTGGTTTTGGTTTCTTCCGGTGTAGGGGTCGACCACCAGATCCAGGATAACACTCAGACAGCCGTCTTTGTCAACGGTCCCTCCCGGGATTTTTATATAGCAGGCAGCCGGGAATTTGTGGAAATCAATGAAATGGTTGGCGATACCATGGTGCGGATCTACACCCGCCCGGAATACAGCGTCAATCAAGCCTATGCCCTGGAGTATGCCTCCCACGCGCTTGAGATCCTCAGCCGCCAGGTGGGTGAATATCCCTACACCGAATTTGAAGTTTTGAGCTCCCCCATGCGTGCTCTGGGCATTGAATATCCCGGCATCACCAGCATCGTCGTTGACGAATTTGTGGATGGTGTGGAACTGTATGGCATGCCAACGGCCCAGATGCTTGAATCGACCCTGGCCCATGAAACCGGCCATATGTGGTTCTACAATACAGTTGGCAATGACCAGCAGAACCAGCCCTGGGTAGACGAAGCCCTGGTGCAGTATATTACCTATATCTACTACGAGGACCGCTATGGAGATGGCGGCGGGTATGTTGACTCCTGGAGATCGCGTTGGAGCCGGGTAGAAAACGCAGATATCCCGATCGGTATGCCGGCCGGAGAATATCATGGTGCAGAATACAGTGCCATCGTTTACGGCCGCGGACCATTATTCTTCTTTGAACTGGAAAAGAAACTCGGCCAGGATACCGTTATGGCCGGTATTCAGAACTATTACCAGGACCATTTGTGGAAAAACGGCTACACCGAAGATCTTCGGTCAGCGCTGGAAGATGCCTGCGACTGCGATCTGGGAACCGAATTTAATAAGTGGGTCTACAAGCAATAAAGCTGGATGCGGGATCCTGACCATAACGTGTTATTAGTTATCTGTAGAAATGGTAACTAATACGCTGATTGAGGATCCCGCATCCTTTGTATTATTGTCATAGATTCGGTGTATAACACCCGCGGCAATCCCCGCATTGGAGAATAATTATGAAAAAAACCAGCCCCATACCTGTCCTCCTGATCATGCTCTCAACCTTCTTCTTTTCCGCCTGCAGCCAGGCCACACCGGACCAAACCCAAGCCCAACCTGTCAACGACAGCCCGGTGGAGGTTTATGCTGTGTTGGCCGAAAAGGACGACTATTCTGATGTCGAGATGAGCAACCTGCTGGTCGATTACATCGATATTAAAAGGATGCAGAGCGGCTCTGGAAGAACTGGGCTGGCCGTCTGAGAACATCCATGACCTCAAGGAGTTTGACCGGGAAAGTTTAATAACTGAGCTGGATTGGCTGGAAGATGTTGCGGACTCCAATGACCTGGTCTTCTTTTACGTCACCGCCCACGGCAATTATATGCGCTACCAGGTGCACTGGAATGATTTTTTCCCGGAAGAATGGTCCCAGATCGCCAGTCAACAGCGAGTGCTGGTAGTGGATTCCTGCTCTGCGGCCGAGTTCACCAATTCGATGAATGATGATCCCAGCGGTCATATTTCCATTGCGGCTGTGGATGGGGATGAGTACGGCTGGAAAGGCATCAAAGAAGAGGGGCTGCCCATCATTGGCGGGGTCTTCACTTTCTACTTTGCTGAAGCACTGGGAGAAACCAAGGCCGACAGGGATGGGGACGGCCTGGTTTCAGTCCAGGAAGCTGCCCTCTTGGCTGAAGAAAAACAGCGCGGCTACATGCATGATGTGGTTTTTGCAGTGCCGCAATTTGTGGAAGATTATCACAGCCTGGGCGCCCGCTCGGATGAGGATGACACTTTTCCGGATGTGATCATGGATGATGCGCTGGGATTCCCGCTGGATTTGACAATCAGTAATAACTAGATTTGATATCAGCATATATAAGGGCGACCCGCTGGGTCGCCCTTTTTCGTTTACCGTTATTTCCTACTTATCAGGACTTATTTCCCATCTGAACCCGCACGGTATGTTTCACAGGCTCGGATTCCAGGGGGATATATTTCTCTTCAAGGGTCCTGCCATCCAGGTCTATGCCGGTTATGCCCTTCTGAACGTGATCCGGATTGTGGATTTCTATGGCATAGATCGCGCCTTGATAGCGATATTCGATCTTAAACCCATCCCACCAGTCGGGGATGACAGGATCAATATATAAACGATTCCCACGCTTTTTAAAACCTAAAACTTCCTCGATCCAGACGCGATACATCCAGGCAGCAGATCCGGTATACCAGCTCCATCCGCCCTGGCCGATCCTGCCAGGCAGCCGGTACACATCGGCCGCGACGACATAAGGTTCAACAGTGTACTTCCAGGCACCTATCCCATCGCGGGCATGTTCAATAGGATTAAGGATCTGTAATAATTTCCCGACCTTGTTTCCATCACCTTTCCTGGCATAGGCCATCGCCAGCCACAACGCAGCATGGGTATATTGACCCCCATTCTCTCTTACGCCCGGAGGATATCCCCGGATATAACCCGGGGAGGGAGTGCTGACATCAAACGGTGGGGTGAAAAGCAGAATTAGCTTTTCATCTAACCGCACCAGCTGGCGCCAGGCGGATTCCAAAGCCCGCTCTTTGCGATCAGGATCGCCCACCCCGCTGATCCAGGGCCAGGATTGCGGCAAGGAATCAATCCGGGCTTCTAGATTGGCAGCTGATCCAAGCGGGCTGCCATCATCGAATGTTGCCCGCTGATACCACTCCCCGTCCCAGGACGAACTTTCAATTTTTGTTTCGAGGGTAAGCGCATGCCCGTGATAGTTTTCGGCAAGCTCGTTATTTCCCAGTAATTTCGATAAATACTCCATAGAACCCAGGACTTCAATTAAGAACCAGCCCAGCCAAACACTTTCACCCCGTCCTTTGGGCCCAACCCGGTTCATGCCATCATTCCAATCCCCTGTGCCGATCAGCGGAAGTCCCCGCGGGCCAGTCGTGCGGCCGCGTTCAACTGCCCGCCGACAGTGCTCAAAAAGCGAGCCCAGCTCAGATGAGATCTGTGGTTCGAGGAATATTTCATGTTGATCAGGTTCAAGTTCCGGGGCGAGCAAAAATGGAATCTGCTCCTGGAGAATGGCTTCATCACCAGTCACCCGAACATATTGGGCAGTTAGATAAGGGAGCCATAAGAGATCATCAGAAATTCGGGAGCGTATTCCAGCCCCTCCAGGTGGATGCCACCAATGCTGGACATCACCCTCAAGATACTGCCGGCTTGCCGACAAAAGAATATGCTCACGGGCCAGGTCCGGGTTGGTTAAAAGGAATGCGGCCACATCCTGCAGCTGATCCCGGAAACCAATCGCTCCTCCGGACTGATAAAAAGCGGAGCGCCCCCAAATCCGGCAGCTCAGACTTTGATAAAGCAGCCAGCGGTTAAGCATAAAGTCCACTGAAAGATCTGGCGTTTCAACCTGAACTGTATTCAGGATCCGATCCCAGAATTGGTGAGTTTCATCCAGCGCCTGATTCACAGCCAACACCTCACGGTATTTTCGGACCAGGTCGCCAGCTTCCTGCTCCGTTCCTGTTTGGCCGAGGACACAGATCACGTCCACTGACTCACCGGGAGCAAGGGTAATCTTGGTCTGCAGAGCGCCGCAAGGGTCCAGCTCTGCACCTACCCGGCCTGCCAGCTCGATCCTGCTCAGGGCATCAGGGTTTTGAGTAGATTTATTGCGCCCTAGAAATAAGGTCCGGTCTCCTGTATAAGAACCAGCTTTCGGGCTGATCGAGGCAAAGCTGACCCGCTCACTATAATCGGGGTGGTAGCGATTGCGGGCAAAGATTGTCCTCAGTTTGGGATCCCATTCCGTGACAATATGCTGCTGGGTATCTTCGGTTTGTTCACCGAGCGTCCACTCCACATAGTAGGTAATGCTGAGTTTACGAGTTTTCCGGGAATCATTCAGCAAACTGAGTTTACTGATCTTCACCGGCTCTCCACCTTCTTCATCCGTGGGCACAAAAACAGTCAAAATCTGTTCAATGGCATGGCTGTTATGCTCAAAACGGGAATATCCGGCCCCGTGGCTGATCCTGTAAGCATCCCTTTCGCGGATCGGACCGGCAGTTGGATTCCAGACTTTTCCACTTTGTTCATCCCGAATATAGATCATTTCGGAGTGGGGGTCGAGCACGGGATCATTCGACCATTGGGTTAATCGATTTCTCTGGCTGTTCCCATACCAGGTGAAACCTGCCCCTGTTTCACTGACCAGGGTACCAAATTGCGGATTGGCGATGACATTGACCCAGGGGGCTGGGGTATTGGTATCTGGTCCAAGGTAAATCACATATTCCCGGCCATCAGCGCTAAACCCACCCAGGCTGTTAAAATAGGGCAATTCCAAGAAGGGCAATTTTCTAGAAGGCACCTCGTCGATCCGTTTGGTCTCCAGCGGAGCGGGGATCTCGACGGTCTCATACGGCACACTGATCTGCTGCGCCAAAGGACCACGGGCAGCAATCAGGGATATACGCGCGACTGATTGGATCAATGTCAAGATTCTCCGCAGCGAGCTGGTCGACTGCCAGCAGGAAGACAGATCCTGATTGATCCTCTCCCGTATAGATGGACGAAGATTGGATCAAGCGTTCCAACCTTTCCATCAGCGGCTGGTCATAAGTGCTTGATTCCTCATTAAGTACAACCAGATCTGTATACAATCCATGCTGGCGCCAATAAGCCTGAGCCTGGAGCATTTGCCTGACAAGTCCCAAATCCCCCACATCAGAAATGGTAATTAATAAGACAGGCAGGTCTCCGGAAATACCAAAGGGCCACAAGCCTGATTGCCCTTTCCGATTGGCTGCTATCCGCTCGGTCGGGGGGCGCAAATAGTCTGAGGGATATAACAAATACCCGGCTAACTTTTGGAAGCGGCGGGCTTCATCGGGCTTGATCCGCAAGGAACGCAGATTGAGCTGTGTTGATGCCCAGGCAATATCAAAGGCTCGATCAACAACGGCTGAATCATGATATTTGCCAACCAAACTCAAGGCTTGTTCACGATCAGTAGCAATGCCAAGGACCGAGATTAGTTGGGCGCTTTCACCCGGGGATAAAATGATACTCCGCCGGATACTGAAAATCGGATCAAGCACAAAACCCTCGTGATTCTCCAATTCGGTCCCGACTGCAAGAGGAGTCCTCATGGATTGGCCCCTTCCGATAAATGCCCGCCGGTCGGTCTCAAACTGAAGGATTCCCGGTTGGGTAAAACCTCCTATCAGATCCAGACTGTGGAAGGCATAGAGGGAGAGATCATCCTCCTGGCGAGGCCGCCGATAGGCAAGCAGCGTCTGATTGGCAGGGACCGCCTCGGTTTGAATGAACAGCTTGTTAAAGGCCGGATGCTGCCGATCAGCCCCATGGGACGAGAGGGCAAGTTCGTAATAACTGGTTGCCTGGATTCGCCTGCTGCGAATAGATCGATTGGTGATAGTGATCCTGCGAATCTCAACATCATCCTCAGGAGCAACGATCAATTCTGTTCGGGTTTCCAATCCGCTGTCACGCCGTCTATATTCTGAACGATCCAGCGGAAAATGGACCGTATATTTATCGGGATCCTTATCAAGTGGGTGATACATATTTGACCAGATATCACCGCTATCCATATCCTTTAAGTAAAGAAAAGACCCATAGATATCCCTGGTAGTGTCGGATCGCCAGCGGGTCACATCAATATCCTTCCAGCGAGTATAACCACCGCCTGCCGTGGTTGTCATCGTAGAAAGCTGCCCATTTGACAGCAGCTGGACTTTGGGTGTTATGGTATGCGGAGAGTCAAATTTACTAACAGATGGCGCAACACCCATGGCCTCAATCCGGGAAGGGAGTTCATCACGGGTTGAAATATGGTGCAGGGGAGGTGAAACCGGGACCCTTTCATACAATAGCGGTTCTGCCATTTTCACCCGGGGATCCTGATGGAAGCGGCGCTGCATGGAATTGTCGTGCAGAAAGTTCGTTAACGCCAGGAATGCCATACCCTGATGGTGAGCCATATAGGCCCGGACAACTACCCCGGGCTGAGCATCTGATTTTGGTCTGCGGTTAAAATCGATCGCTTCAAAAAAACCATACTCATTAAGCAGACCTTGTTTTTTCAGCCGTTTCAGGTTCTGGACTGCAGCTTTTGGATCGATGCCAACTGCCAGCATCGTGGCATAGGGGGCAACCACCAGGTCATCTTCCAGGTCACGTTTTAACCCCAACCAGGGAACGCCAAAGGCTTTATATTGATAGGTCTTATTAAGATCAAGATCTCCATAGGCTGACTCGGAGATTCCCCAGGGAACCCTTCGTTTTCGACCATAAGCAATTTGCAGGGAGACAGACTCCCGGGTTGCCTGGTCAATCAGCGAGTTGGGATAGGTTTTTTGCAGAAGCAAAGGCATCAAATATTCGAACATGGTTCCAGTCCAACTCAAGAGTACCCGATGTTGGCCGTGTGAACTGTAAGGACGATTTAAGGCCAACCAGTGATCAGTTGGAACATCTCCCCGGGCGATGGCCACATAACTGCCCAGGCGGGATTCACTGGCAAGCAAGTCGTAATAGGAACCATCAAATTGGTTGTTGGTCAGGTTGTACCCAATCGAGAATAATGATCGTACAGGATCATAAAGGTAAGCCATATTGATTTCTTCTGTAAAGCTCTGCATCGATTCCAGCAATTGAGTTCCCTTGCCAACCATCTCTCCGGCCAACCACTTGGCAGTTGAGTATGATTCGATCAGCCTCTCGATCCAATCCTGATATTCCCGGTCAGGAACGTTTTCAGCACCAAGAGCCAGATTGAGATTATCCAGACTCAAAGCCTGACCAGATGCCAGGGCGTTTAGTGAGGGAGAGGTTTGAAACTGTGTCCTTAAATGACTTAAGGATGCTAAACCAGTTTCAAGGATCTGCCCCTCGGTGTATTCGTTGAAGATTACCAACCAACCTAAATAACGATCAATAATATCCGTCCAGGCGCTGATCTGATCTTCAAGCTGCCTGGACCAATACAATACAGCTTCCGGGGATCCAGCATCTTCAGTCAGGTTTTTATTAAAGGCTGTAACTTTGAGATCGATTTCTCGCAAGGAATATATCAGGTCGATCGCTTCAGGTGGACAAGCAAGGATCAACTTTAGTATATCTGACACAACCTGACGGGATTCGGATGGGTAAGCAGCTTTGGACAACTCTTCCAGAAGGATTTCCGCAGTGTCCTTGAGACCAGACAGGCATGCTGCGTTGAGAATTGGTTGATCTAGATTTTCAATGATACCTTGCTGGAGCGTCCAGAGAGTAGCTATAAAATTTCCACTGTCAACCGAAGATACATAGCGAGGTTGAAGGGGAGCCTGGTCTTGAAGGTTGTACCAATTCAGCAGGTGGCCTTCATGGCGCTCAAGTTGATTGAGTGTTGCCATCGTTTCGGTAAGCCGGTCGATGGTTTGATCCAGGGTCTGGTAGCCAAAATCACTGGCCGCCAAGGCACTCAACATATACATACCAATATTGGTTGGACTGGTTCGCATGGCCAGCTGGTTCTGATGGGATACCTGGTAGTTATCAGGCGGCAGCCAGGCAGTTTCCGGGCCCACAAAATCTGCAAAATAGCGCCAGGTCCGACGGGCAATTTTCCGAAGCAAATCCAGGTCTTGATCAGGAAGAGATTTATGAGGGGAAGATTGTTTTACCGGCCGCGTTAATAAACGCCCCACAAGTGGGGTGATCACCCACAGAATCAACCAGGGTAAAGCATAAAAAATATTTTCCGGTCTGAAAAAATAGACGCTGATCGCCAGACCTGAACTCACAAGGGAAATCAACCAGAGGGTCAGGCGGAAAGAAAGCTGATTCGTTTTTCCGGTCCTGTATTCCATTTGAGAAGTCGACCATTCCAATAGACCCCGGCGACTGATCAAGTGTCGGTACATGACCCGGATAATAGCGTCCAGCGCCAATCCAGCCTGGTGGAAAAGCAAGATCGCCTCAGCAAGAGCCCTGGTTAGGTCATGACGGATCTGGCGTAAAGAAAATCCTTTATATCCCTGACGGGAAGTTGCCCAGGTCAGTGGTCCTGCCAGCGATTGAGAAAAGATCATAGCAGCGATAAATAAACCTGTAAAAAGCTGCAGGTCAGGAAGCAAGAACCAGGTTAGAACCAGGGCGGCAATACTGGCAGCTGAAACAAGACTGCGCCGGAGGTTGTCGAAGATCTTCCAGCGGCTCAATGGCCCAAGGATATTCTTGATTTTTTGGCCTTTTTTATCCCTGACTCTGGAAAAGATCCATCCAGCTATTTGCCAATCTCCCCGTATCCAGCGGTGCTGCCTGCGGCTGTAAGTGATGTAATTTGAAGGAAACTCATCAAATAACTCAATATCTGTAGCCAATCCTGTCCGGACATAGGCTCCTTCAATCAGGTCATGGCTCAGCAGGGATTCATCCGGGAAACGGTCAGCCAACATATGGTGAAAGGCCCTGGGATCGTAAATTCCCTTCCCGATATATGACCCTTCTCCGGAGAGGTCCTGATAGGCATTGGAAACAGCTTTTGTGTAGGGATCAGTTCCTACTGGGTCAGTGAACGTGCGGCTGAAGAGAGAAGCCACTGCGCTCGGCAGAGTCGAGCTTACCCGGGGTTGGATGAGTGTATAGGTGCCTTTAGCAACCTTGCCCTCGCTGTCAAAACGGGGTTGGTTGAGCGGGTGGGCGAGGGTTTCGATCAAACGCCTGGCACTATCCCGGGGGAGCTTGGTATCACTATCCAGGGTGATAATAAAACGGATATCTGTTAAGCTATCTTCCTCCCCGATATAAGTTATCGAGGGCAGTGTTTCATCTCGTTTCCCCAGGATCAGACTGTTAAGTTCCTCCAGTTTTCCGCGTTTGCGTTCCCAGCCAATAAATTTGTTTTCAGATTCGCTCCAGGTTCGCTGGCGGTGAAATAAATAAAAACGGTTCTCTCCGTATTGATGGTTTAGTTTTTTAATACCTTCTTCAGCCGCCTTAAGAAGCGGTCCATCACTTTCAACCGAGATTGAATCGGCATCCATAAAATCCGAGAATAAAGAGAATATCAAATTCGGTTCTCGATTGCCAAGATAGCGGATCTCAAGTTTCTCGATCTCATTCAGGATCGTTTTTTCGTCTACCAGCATCATGGGGACAACAACCAGCGTTCGATATGCGTCTGGAATCCCATCTTCGGAAAAGTCCAGCTTTGGCAGCCGCCGGGCAGGCAAAACCCGTGCGATCAAGTAATTTACCCATTCTGTGGCCAGCTGACTGGCAGGAAACGCCAGAAGAAGTACAACCAGAATCTCAGAGAATGACCTTAATCCAGTCTGGACCCGACTAATTGGATAGGCCAACAATCCAATACCCACAAGAAATATGGCAGATAGGTAGACAAAAGTGTGGTGTTTATATACCCACCGGTTAAATCGAAAGCGGAATCTTTCCCGACTGCCAACTGTTTGTGAGAAACCCTCCCGACTTTCCCCAATCAGAAAAGTTCCAATGTGCCTCTGGCGGGATTTCCAGCCTTGTTCTCCCCGGACCTTCGCAGCCACATCTACAACACGTCTGGCGACCTGGTTTTCTTCCAGACCTGACCTTCTTGCCAGTTCTTCCACCGCTTCCCGATATTGATTCCGGGTTTCAAAATCCATTCCCGGGTAGATCCCGGCGGGATCCCGACGCAAGATCTGTTCAACCTGGCTCTGTAATTCAAAGATCTCCCGCCAGTCCAGCAGTGACAACTGGCGCAAACTGGTGATGGCGTTGCCAATTGAGACCTGATTAATAGCCTGGCGAGATTGTTCTGCGGTATGGATCTCTGTTAAGGACTTCCTTAATGAACGCTCGAGCCAACTCTGGACGGGAATCAAGGCAGCGTCTTCATCATACAGATGACCGCTTAACTGCGTGGCAAAAAATGGACTGGGTTTGCCCCGCTCCTCAGCCAGATCCGCTAAAACGGCAAATAATTGATTGGGGTTGCGGCGCAATGTTGCCAGAAGCCGATTGGCCCAAAAATCAGCATATTCACGGTCAAGAACTTCCAACCATACCTGCCGGGCCTGGACTTCCACACGCTGGATGAGAGCAATTCGCAGCAACAAGGGTAAAGCCCATAATTCACCGATCGTAAGGCTGGCGCCCTCCTGATAGGCTGCTAGATATTCGATGATATTTTCGCGATCAAGGCGAGCATCGCTGTGGGATACGATCTCTTTGGCCAGGCTGTATACCCGGGGATATAAACGATCTGGATCCTGGGTCAGCGTAGGCAGTTCCCGGTAAAAAGATTTTGGCAGGTTGAGTTCCACATCCCGGCCATGGCTCTCGATCAAATACTCATTATCAAGGATCCATTCAGCGACCGGGTTTAAGCTTTGTTCAAGCCGGGCAGATTCGGTTAGATCACTGCAGATGTCATGAATGGTATGGCGTGATTTATCGAGCTGATCAAGAAGGGTGCGGTTTGATCCCCCCTGAAAATCTACCTGGTGTTCCTGTGCCAACCGCAAGGCATGGGTTCTAAATTGCTCCAGGGGCAAAGTTGCCAGATCCCGAAGCAAGGGAGGATCAGGAAAATCCCGCTGGGGATGAAGGCCAAAAATAGAAATCTCGGATTCAGGCGATTCTCTCAGCTTCCTGACCGCCCGGGAGAGGGACCTGAGTGGAGCCTGGATGATTAACAAGGATTCTTCATTATTCAGCCATTTTAATTGTCTCTCAATGATATGTCTGGGAACAACCGGGAAGAGCTGGACCGAGATTATAAATCCAAGTCCCGCGCCCAGGAATAATCCAACCAAAAAGACCAACAAATGATCCCAGGTGGTCAGCGATGTGAGACCCGGGAAGATACCAATAATTGAGAGTGTGACGCCAGTCAAACTGAAGATAGATCCGCTCACCAGGACAAATGTATTCCTGATCCGCCGGCTGGGATCCCGCTGGGTGATTTTTCCATCCCCTGAAACCTGGAGCAAGACCCGCCTCCGAAAACCTATCTTGTGCAGGCTGCCCAGGGCGGTTTGAGCTGTTTTGGGGTCACTGAAGAAACTAAATAATAATCCGAATTTATTCATTGGATACTTCTTCCAGGTCTTATTCTTTTTTAGTTATAAGCAATAATAGCGGTGGATATTAACAAAGTGGGGAGGAAAACACTGCCTGCATTATAACGCCTTGGTCATTGAACGGATAGGACAGCGGTCAACCATTCCCGGATGAAGGGGAAAAATTTAAATAATAAGGGCAGCATCTCTGCTGCCCTTATTCTATTGGGTTTATGGTTTGACCGAATACCGCATCTATGCTCTCAATGGAACAGGTACTCCCACTGCGAAAATCTGCACAGTCTGCCTGCTGACCCGCCGAACTGCTCGACGAGGAATGATACAACACCGTCGGCTTCATTCTCGGTATAAAATGATACAGCACCGTCGCCTTCATTCTCGGTATAAAATGATACAGCACCGTCGCCTTCATTCTCGGTATAAAATGATACAGCGCCGTCGCCTTCATTCTCGGTATAAAATGATACAGCGCCGTCGCCTTCATTCTCGGTATAAAATGATACAGCACCGTCGGCTTCATTCTCGGTATAAAATGATACAGCACCGTCGGCTTCATTCTCGGTATAAAATGATACACCAGAGACTGAATCCAGCTGGATGATGGATGATACGCTGGAGGATTCCACCAGCACAACCATAAACAAGAGTGATATTACGGTCATTAGTCTTTTCATGATTATCTCCAATAGTCTAAATCTGATTTGGATCAGTAGTGACCTGACTTTTTTTTATGCAGCGATCTCACAGCAACAGGGACCTGATTTTCATTATAGAAAAAATCCATCCATATTTGGGGATAAATAGTACCTTTGGATGAGCAAAACCATCTCGCAGACCCGCAGAAATCGATCGCGTCCCCCTCCTGAGGAAGGTGCCAGGAAAAAACACCTGTACGATAGCATCTATAGTCATTATTATTTTCAGTTGAATCTTTTGGAATTGAATAACAATCCTGCATCTACAATTATGATTTTGGCGCTGATAGGCGTGTTGATTCCAGTCTTTACTGGAAACTTTTAGGTTTTTTTTGAAGCGCTGGAGAAAATATGTATAAAAGGTATACTAGACTTTCTCATACTGCTAAGGGCAGCCAATTGGCTGCCCTTATTCTGTTGGGTTTATGGTTTGAGTAGAAGGAAGCCTGCTGGGCTTAGTGGAACAAGTATTGCCACTGTGAAAACTTGCAGACACTGGCCCCGGATCCTCCAAAGAGTTCGATCATAAATGAGCCAGCGCCGCCGGACTCATCCTCGATGGCGAAAGCCCCGCCGGCAGATAATCCATCTTCAACGCTGAAGGAGCCGCTGGAAGAGAGGCCATCCTCTATAGAGAATGCGCTCCCCGATGAACCGACCTCTTCGATGGCGAAGGCATAAACCGCTGAGGGATCCACCTTGAGGGCGGACACCGCGCTGGAGGATTCCACCAGCATCACCATAAACAAGATTGAAATTGCGGACATAAGTTTATTCATTTCATTTCTCCTTTTAATCTGATTTTCGATTGCATACTTCTTTCCTTCGATTCTTTATTTTCCATAATCACCTCCTTGCGGATCATTCTCAGTTGGTGTGCGTAAGCGGTTGATCCTTGATGTTATTCCCGCGAACTAAACCGCTCTACCAGTTTGGAGAGCGGTCTAGTCTTGCGGGGAACTTAGAAAAGGTCTCGAACCAGTAGTTTTAACCATTGTGGCTGCCTGGTCTACTTTGGCAGCTCTGGGCTGATCAGCTGGGCATTCTTGAAAATCAAAATCAGTTTTTCGAGCCAGCTGATCGGGGATAGATCTTCGTCTTGAGAAGAGTTAGACTGCTTCTCTTTCTGGGATTCCTGGATCTGTTTAATGATCCGTTCTTTTTCGGCTTCCTTAATGAAGTCCTTATACTGTTCCTGTTTTGCGTAATAGTGGTTGAACATGACATCCTCCTTTTAGTGATCCCTTTCTTTGCCCTGCACCGCCAGTATACAAAAGGGAGCGTTTCTTAAACGTTTCCCCTGGCCTTTCCAGATCTTCTACTGAGGAAACGCTCTGGAAACGCCTCATTATCTATACTGCAAGTGCAAATCGAAAACTATTTATGCCAAAAAGGAGGCAGCCATGTTATCGATGAGAGAATGTGAGGTTCAGGAGCTAGTTCGACAGGATCGACTACGTGAATCCGAGCAGCAGCGTTTAGTGAAGTCTGGTCAGCCAGCAGAATGAGTCCAGACTTCAGCATCTTCTGGATCAGCTGCTAAACAGATCCAACCACCTGCGCCGGCAAGATGAGAACAGATCCTTGGTCAGCTGAAATCCATGAACTTCCCAGCTAACAAGCAGGATCGACGAGATCCAGAACAGGATGCGACCCGGGGCCAGCGCCAGGCTCCGGTGTTCGCACGTCTGTGGTTAAAGGAATCAAGAATACGCAACAAGAAGATAAATCAATCTACTTCTTAGAAAGGAGCAAACCGATGATTAACTGGAAAGATTATTACGCCCAGGAGCAGGTCCGGCAGGACCGCCTCAGAGAGGCCAAACAACAAAGATTGGTGACAATGCTCAGCCGCAAAATTCGGGATGAACGCAGAAAAGCCTTCTCCCTTATCCTGGAAAGGCTGGGCTACCGCCTGGTCCAATGGGGAGATACCTTACTGCGGATGTCAGAACGATCGCTGGCAAGCTGATGAGACCGATGACGGAAGACGGGAGACGGGCTTGTCCTGCCTCCCATCTTCGGTCATTCTCCAGACCCATTTGACAGCGTATCAGCCCTCATCTATACTGAATACTATAGATCCAATCAGAAATTATCAGGAGTTATCCCTTTGCCCAAATCTTTACAGATCCACTTATTGGGCAGTTTTCAGCTCCTCTTTGACGGAAATCCAGTCAAAGGATTGGACTCCCCCCGTCTGCAGTCCTTTCTCTCTTATTTAGTGATCAATCGTGATTCTCCCCAGTCCCGTCAGCAGCTGGCCTTTTTATTCTGGCCGGATTCCAACGAATCCCAGGCCCGCACTAACCTCAGGAATATGTTATTTAAACTTCGGGAAGCTTTCCCTGAGGTGGATGATTTCCTGGAGATCAACCAACAAACCCTGTGGTGGAAACCAGACTCCCCTTTTGAATTGGATCTGATCGAATTCAAAAATGCGCTTTCCCAAACCGACATCACCGGCAGCGGGAAAGATCCCAATAAACACCGCCAGGCCTTGACCACTGCAACTCAAACCTATTCCGGAGATTTGCTGCCCAGCTGCTATGATGACTGGATCCAGCCGGAGCGGGAGCGGCTCCGGCAGTCTTATATCAACCTGCTGGAAGAACTGACTGAGATCCTTGAGACCGAGGGGGAGATTGACAGAGCCATTCAGCACACGCAGCAGCTCATTCGCCTGGACCACCTCTCTGAAAGATACTATCAAGGCATGATCCGTTTACATAATAGCAAAGGGGATAAAGCCCGGGCTGTGCGGACTTACCATCAGTGTGTTGAGGTCCTGGAAAAGGAAATGGGGTTAGATCCCAGCCCAGAAACACAAAAGCTCTATCAGGCAGATCATGGAGCGGGATGCTCCCGCAGCCGAAACACCCAGGGTAACTGAAAAGAAAGCCAGGCTGGTAGGTCGGGAGAAGGCCTGGAACAAACTCCAAACCGCCTGGCTTGCATACCAGGCTGGAAGCCACCTGGTTGTGATCATGGGCGAGGCCGGGATTGGCAAAACCTACCTGGTTGAGGAATTCACCCGCTGGGCCAGAAAAGGGGATATCACCTGCCTGAAAACCCGCTCCTACCCCACAGAGGATGAGCTGGCCTATACCCCGGTGACAGGGTTATTAAGGAATGAGGCTGTCCTTAAACAAATTTCTCGCCTTGAAGAAACCCACCTGGTCGAACTGGCCCGGATGCTCCCGGAACTCAGGACCCGATACCCGGACCTGCCAGATCCAGACCGATTAAGTGAAAGCTGGAAGCGCGGCCGTCTCTTTGAAGCCAGCTCCCTGGCTTTATTGGGGGTTAATAATAAACTGGTGATCGTCCTGGATGATCTGCAGTGGTGTGATCGGGAAACCCTGGATTGGCTGCGGTTTTTGCTCGAATATAAAACTGATACCAAGGTAATGATCATTGCTGGTGTCAGAACAGAAGATCTGCTGGCAGACAGCCCGTTGATCCCCTTCTTCGGGGAACTGGGCGAAAAAGGGAAAATCACCGAGGTCCTGCTGGATCGCCTGGACCTGGAAGAGGTTCACCAGCTGGCTTCGGATCTGTGGGGAGAAGAATTGGAACAGCGGGCAGCAGTTCGCCTCTATCAGGAGACAGAGGGAAACCCGCTCTTTGTAGCTGAAATGGTCCGGGCGGGGTATTTAAAAGACTTTGGGGATGGATCAGATCTGAGCAGAATGCCGCCCAAGGTGCAGGCTGTGATCGGAACCCGGTTAAATACACTATCAACCGAGACCCGGGAGCTGGCATCATTGGCATCTGCAGTCGGGCGGGGATTTGATTTTGAGCTGCTGCTAAATACTGGAGAAAGCCAGGAAGCCGTTTTGCTCCGGGCCCTGGATGAACTCTGGAGCCGGCGTCTGATCAAGGAAGAGGGAGAGTCGGGCTACAACTTCAGCCATGACAAATTCAGGGAGGTATTATACGCCGAGATCAGTCCCCATCGAAAGACCCATTACCACAAAAAGATCGCCGGAGCTCTGGAAGAGATCCATCAGGATCAGCTGGAAGTTATTGCACCCCAGCTGGCATATCAGTTCAACAAGGCTGGAGAGAGGGACAAGGCCCTGGACTACTACTTATTGGCAGGCGATCAGGCACGAATGGTATTCGCTCAGGAAGAAGCTTTGGATTATTATCAATCTGCCGCGGAGATCGGTTTTAAGAAACATGATCCCAAGGAGATAACACTTCACAGCGGATTGGGCAATATATTGTTAAGATTATCCCGGTATGAGGAATCTGCTTCTACATACCAGAGGATGAGTGAAGCGGCCCACGCTGTGAAAGATCATGAAAATGAGGCCCAGGCTTTCCTGGCCATGGCAAAGGTTTTCGACCGGGAGGGCAAGTTCAAAGAGGCTCTGGATAGCTCAACCAAAGCTGAAGATATTGCCCGGAAGAACAGCTGTGTGAAGGAAATTGCCAACGCGCTGCTGATGAAAGGCCAGCAGCATTACCGTTTAGGAGAAGTAGATTTGGCTGAACCCCTGCTGTTGGAAGCCCTGCGGATGCATCAAGATAATGATGAAAGGCCCGGAGTGGGCCGCTGCCATAATTTGTTAGGGTTGATTGCAGATGTGCGGGGGGATTTCACTGTCGCCCAGGAACAAAAACAGCTGGCTATTGACATATTCCGGGAGATTGATGACACCCTGGCTCAATGGTGGATCGGCAATATCACCTGTAACCTGGCAAACACAGCCAACCACCGGGGAGAGTATCAAAAAGCAGTTCAGCTTTATCAGGAAGCTATCAGGTTAATGGAAGAGTTTGGGGATAAGGATTGGAATATCATGTGCTGCTTTAACCTCGGAGCAGCACTTGTTGGCCAGGGGGAATACGCCCAAGCGGAGGACAACCTGGGGGAGGTGCTGGAGCTGACCGAAGGAGCAGGCTGGCTGGGGCTTTCACTGACCTTCTATTTCCTGGCCGAATCCTATCTGGGCCAGGGCCAGCTGAAATATGCAGAAAAGGCTGCCCAGGAAGCCCTCGATCTGGGTATCCAATCAGGGGCCAAGACCCATTTGGGTGCCGCCTGGCGGGCATTGGGAAAGGTTGCATCCGAGAAAGGAAAATCTGTTGAGGCGGGTGGGGAATCTCTTCCTGCTGAAGTGTGTTTTCAAAAGAGTGCGGAGCTCTTCCGAGAGATAGGCGGCGACCATGAGATAGCTCTTACGCTCAGGCCCTGGGCTGAACATGAATTGAAAAGGGGTGATAAGGAATTGGGGGAGAAAATGTGGGCGGAGGCCAGGGAGATCTTTGAAAATTTGGATATGCCGGCCGAAGTGGCGCGGATGAAATAAAGAAAGTAAATAGTAAATAGTAAGTAGAAAAAAAAGACCTGCTGGGCAGGTCTTTTTTTAGATTCATAGAAATTAATTCCAGTAGTTTTAATAATTAACAGCCACCGATCAGGGGGTCGGGTAAACCATCAATGTTAATAGTTAATGATGCATAAAGGTCATCACTCTCATAGAACTCTGGACTTATATCCGTGAATTCAACCCAATTTTCAGCCCAATTATTTTTATCGATCCTAGATAAATAAGCAACTCTGGGACGGTCAGCCTCCTGATCCTGAAGGTTGGCTATAGCTTTGTTCCAGGCTGTTTTTGAATAATAGATCTTCAATTTACAGTTCGGAAAAGTAGTCGATTCCTTTGGCTTAAAATAGGTGATAAAACGTGCAATATTAAAACCGTGATACTTGGGTAGTGTACCAAAATCCAAGGGAGGTAAATCTTCATAAAGCGGGACTTCCGATTGCCTATCCGGGAAGATAATTTCTGCCGTTATTGAATCAGTACTTTTTAATGATCGGGTATATTCATTACCATTCTCTTTCTGTTTATCATTCATCATTTCCTCCTTTAATGAATATCTCAACTTTTCTAGAGCATAACTACCGGAAGGGAGAAAATGATGATTAATCCAGATATTTCCCACCTTTGGAATTGCATTGAGAAATATAGTTTCCGTTTCCTCAGAATAGAATATTTAGCAAGTGATTACTACTATTCAAAAGAATGGGGTTTTTCTCCTCCCGATCATGCAAAACGCCATATCCTAATAATGGATGGCTTATAAAGTAAACCATCTCTCAATAGTGGAAACCGTTTCCTTTATTTGTTCATCGAAAAAGTAATCTATTATTTCTTAAACCCATCCATCGCAAAAAGGACCGTATAGACCAGGCACAGGCCTGCGGTGATCCAGCCCATGAAGTTGTACCCACCCTGCAAGGTATGGATCAGGAAAAACAAACCAATCATGCCCCATTCAAAGACGGTGGCCTGACTGTAGATCTTGGCCTCCCTCGAACTGGCAGGAAGGTCTTTATAGTGCCAGGCCAGGTATGAAACAGTGATCATAAAAAACGCCAGGTACCTGCCCAAGCGGATGCCGTTGATGCTGTAGGTGTTGCCATACAGGCCATGGAAAAATACCGGGATGAATAAAAGTGCGACTGCAAAAAATAATTTGGCGGCAATA
>CAVOGS010000001.1:0-329659 GCA_963695575.1 uncultured Chloroflexia bacterium | reverse complement strand
GACGGCGTGGACAAGACGGCACTGAGCGAATCAGACATCTGTGATCGGTACATCACCCCGGCGTTGGAGCGCGCTGGGTGGGTGACTGAGCAGTGGCGCCGGGAGTTCGGGTTCACCGACGGCAAGATGATCGTCCGGGGAAATCTCGTCGCTCGCGGCAAAGCCCGACGCGCCGACTACCTGCTCTTCCACAAGCCGAACATCCCGATCGCTGTGATCGAGGCGAAGGACAACAAGCACTCCGTCCGCGCCGGCATGCAGCAGGCGCTCGATTACGCGGAGCGTCTCGATGTGCCGTTCGTGTTCTCGTCGAACGGTGACGGGTTCGTCCTCCACGACAAGACGGGCACCTACCCGGCGACGGAGATGAACCTCACGCTCGACGAGTTCCCTACCCGTGCCGAGTTGTGGCGCCGGTACAAGATCTGGCGGGGCATCGAGGACGACATCGAGGAGCTCGTCACCTCGCCGAACCACAGCGAGATCGGCGGCAAGTCGCCTCGCTACTACCAGCGGCTCGCGATCAACCGCACGATCGAGGCCGTGGCCAAGGGCCAGAAGCGAGCCCTGCTCGCGATGGCGACCGGCACCGGCAAGACGTACACCGCGTTCCACATCATCTGGCGGCTCTGGAAGGCGGCCAGGTCAAGCGGGTGCTGTTCCTCGCCGATCGCAACATCCTCGTCGACCAGACGATCGTCAACGACTTCAAACCGTTCGGCGAGGCGATGACGAAGCTCACCCGCAAGCTCGTCGACCGGGGCAGCGGCCGGGTCGATCAGTGCTACGAGATCTACCTCTCGCTCTATCAAGCGATCATGGGTGACGAGGAGCACGAGGTGATTTACGACAAGTTCCCCGCGACTTCTTCGACCTCATCGTGATCGACGAGTGCCACCGAGGTAGCGCTCGCGAGGATTCGGCGTGGCGGGAGGTCCTCGAGTACTTCGACTCCGCCACGCAGCTAGGCATGACGGCAACACCGAAGGAGACGAAGTACGTCTCGAACATCCACTACTTCGGCGACCCCGTCTACACCTACTCGCTGAAGCAAGGAATCGAGGACGGCTTCCTCGCCCCGTTCAAGGTTGTCCGCATCGATCTCGACAAGGACGTGCTCGGGTGGCGGCCGGAGAAGGGCCAGATCGACGACCTCGGCTACGACATCCCGGATCAGATCTACAACCAGCTCGACTTCGACCGTGACATCACGTTCCCTGGTCGCACGAAGATGGTCGCTGAGCGGATCGCGTCGCACATGCATGCCGAGAACCCGATGTACAAGGCGATCGTGTTCTGCGAGGACATCGACCACGCCGAGCGCATGCGCGAGGCGCTCGTCAACATCCCGGAGAACGGTCCGCTCGTCGCCAAGGATCATCGCTACGTGATGCGGATCACCGGTGACGAGATGGAGGGCAAGGCGCAGCTCGACAACTTCATCGACCCGAAGCAGCCGTTCCCGGTGATCGCCACGACATCGAAGTTGATGACGACCGGCGTCGACGCTCAGACGTGCCATTTGATCGTGCTTGACGACGCATCCAGTCGCTCTCCGAGTTCAAGCAGATCATCGGTCAGGGGCACACGGCTGCGGACGGACTACGAGAAGTTCTTCTTCACCATCCTCGACTTCCGCAAGGCGACTGAGCTGTTCGCAGACCCCGACTGGGACGGCCCACCACTGCAGGACGACGCCTTCGATGCCAACCCGCCCGTCCCGGAGGATCCCGACGAGGACGGCATGTTCGACCCCGATGACATCGAGGACATCCTCGTCGACCCCGACCCGATCATCGACAAGTTCTTCGGTGACGAGCCCGACCGTCGCAAGTACGTCGTCAGTGGCGTCGAATTCAGCGTGCTCGCCGAGCGGGTCCAGTACTACGACAAGGACGGCAAGCTCGTCACCGAGTCGCTGCACGACTACACCCGCCGCACGGTCAACGAGGAGTTCACCTCGCTCGACGACTTCGTGAAGCGGTGGGCCGAGTCAGATCGCAAGCAGGCGATCGTCGACGAGCTGCTCGAGAAGGGGGTGCTGATCGACACGATCGAAGACAACGTCGGCCACGACATGGACGCCTTCGACCTGATCTGCCACGTTGCGTTCGACCAGCCGCCACTCACCCGTCGTGAACGTGCAGCGTCCGCAAGCGCGACGTTTTCACCAAGTACGGCGACACCGCCCGCGCTGTGCTGGACGCGCTGCTCGACAAGTACGCCGATCAAGGCATCGACGCCATCGAGGACGTCACCGTGCTCAAGGTCGACCCGATCGCCCGACTCGGCACCACCACCGAACTCGTCAAGAGCTTCGGCGGCCGCACCGAGTACACCGAAGCCGTACGCAAGCTCGAGGCCGAGCTCTACAAGAACGCCAACTGACTCCGAAGGACCCCACCGAGTGTCACTCTCCACCACGATCAAGTCGCTCCAAGACATCATGCGCAAGGACGCCGGCGTCGACGGCGACGCCCAGCGCATCGGCCAGCTCGGCTGGCTGCTCTTCTTCAAGATCTACAGCGACCTCGAGCTGGAAGCGGCGATTGAGAACGAGCACTACGTCTCACCGATCCCGAAGGGCCTCCACTGGTCGGAGTGGGCCGACCAGGACGCCCTCGGCAAGGACGCCCCCACCGGTGAGGCGCTGATCGACCTCGTCGAGAACCAGCTCTTCCCCACGCTGAAGGAACTCGACCTCGACTCGATGAGCGGCAAGAGCACGCGAACGTGGCGCGCTCCTGCGCGGCGTGTTCGAGGACGCCTTCAACTACATGAAGAACGGCACCTTGCTCCGCCAGGTGATCAACAAGCTCAACGCCGACATCGACTTCAACCAGTCGTCGACCCGGCACCTGTTCGGCGACATCTACGAACAGATCCTCGAAAGACCTCCAAGGCGCCGGCAACGCAGGAGAAGTTCTACACGCCGTGCCGCCACCCAGTTCGCAGTCCAGATGATCGACCCGCAGCTCGGGGAGAAGGTCCTGATCCGGCATGCGGTACGGGCGGCTTCCTCACCCATGCGTTCTCGCACGTGCAGGAGACCGTCAAGACGCCCGACGAGCTGGAGTTGCTCAAGCAGAGCATCCACCGGCGTGGAGAAGAAGTCGCTGCCACACCTGTTGTGCGTGACGAACATGATGGTCCACGGCATCGAGGTGCCGAGCAACATCCGCCACGACAACACCCTCGCCCGACCGCTCGGCGCAACTACGGCAAGTCAGACCAGGTCGACATCATCCTCACCAATCCCCCGTTCGGCGGGATGGAGGAGGACGGCATAGAGAGCAACTTCCCCGCCGAGTTCCGAACCCACGAGCCGCCGACCTCTTCCTGGTGCTCGTAATGGAACTGCTGAAGGACGGCGGTCGGGCCGCGATCGTGCTGCCCGACGGGACGCTGTTCGGCGAAGGCATCAAGACCCGGATCAAGAAGAAGCTGCTCGACGAGTGCAACCTGCATATTCATATTATTCGATATGTTTTATTATAAAGTGCCACCTAAAATCATCGGACTTTTAAACCAGATCCAGCAACCCCTCAACCGCATCATAGTAGAAGCCACCAACTGCTGCAATCTTGACTGCCAACGTGTATGAGGGGTACCTGGAAATACTCAACTGGATACACCATGTCATCCAGTACTTTTTCAGCCCTGCTTGATGATCTGCGCGATCTCTCTCCTGCTCCAGAGGTTTTTTTCGGCGGCTACGGCGAACCCCTCTCTACATCCCGGAAATCCTCAATATGATCCGTGACGGTTCAGGCCACGGGAGCCCGGGCCGGGCTGGTGAGCAACGGCACCTTGCTCACACCGGGATTATCGAGGGACTTAATCCTCTCCGGGCTGGACAGATTATGGATATCCCTGGACAACATCCACCAGGACAGCATCCAGGAAAACCTGCCAGCGCAAAGCGGCCCACTGATCCTTCAAAACCTGGAAGATCTCCTCGATCAGGAAAAAGAGCTGCCTGAAGGCCCGGAGGTTGGCCTGGTTCATTGTCCTGAACCAGAGCAATTCCTCCCAGACTCCCGACCTCCTAAACAAGGCGATCAAAATCGGGATCAAATCGTTTTTTTTCACCAATCTGGAAGCGTTTTCAGAAGACATGGCCCGGGAGACTCTGTATCAGCCAGAGCAATTAAGGCGGCCGGCTCCTGGTCTGGCAAACCACGACGCCCTATCCAGAGAATTAGCTGGCTTTAATAATGACATCATCATTGAAGGGGTCATGGCTGATGCCAGAACCCGCTGTCCTTTTGCCGAAAAGGGGGAAATCGTGCTGCGCTGGGATGGCGAAGTTTGCCCCTGTCTGCCCCTGCTCTATGACCACACCAGCTTCCTTGGGAGCTGGAAACACCAGGTCGATTCTTGCTCCTTTGGGAACATCCTGACCCGGTCAATTCAGCAGGTTTGGTCTGACCTGGAATTCAATACTTTGCGAGATCGCCTGCTGGGTGAAAAATTCTCTCCTTGCCTGAGCTGTCGGGACTGCTGGCTGTCAGACGATAACCAGATGGACTGCATGGGGTATGGACATCCCACCTGCGGGGGCTGCCTCTGGGCTGACGGCATCATTTCCTGTCCCTGAGTTTCTACAGGATATGGATCGTTTCCCTTCTTTGAACCATTTAGATCAAGAGGACTCTTCACTCCCTTTCCGCCCCTATGAACGCATGGGTGTAGATCATGGTGGTCTTGACATCGGCGTGGCCCAGCAGTTCCTGGACTGTTCTTATATCATAACCATCCTCCAGGAGATGAGTGGCAAAGCTGTGGCGGAACGTGTGGGGGGTGGCATGTTTGACCAAACCCGCCTTCCGGGCCGCCTCCTGGACAGCCCGCCGCACTCCCGAGGGGTGGATATGGTGGCGCCGGAAAGCACCCGAGCGGGGGTCGACAGAGGGTTTGGGCGCAGGGAAGAGGTACTGCCAGCCCCACTCACCTTCCGCCCTAGGGTATTTGCGGTCCAGGCGACGGGGCAGCTCAACAGTGCCGTGACCGGCAGCAACAGCCTCCTCGAATGCCAATCGGACTGATTTCAAGTGAAGCTCCAGTGCCGGGCGAACAGCAACCGGCAACATCACCCGGCGGTCCTTGTCCCCTTTTCCGCTGCGGATGGTAATCTCGCCCCGTTCAAAATCCAGGTCCTGGATCCGTAATCTAAGCGCCTCCGAGACTCGCAGCCCCGATCCATACAGCAACTGGCAGACCAACAGATGAGACTCCGGAAAGTTCCCCAGCAGGGATTGCACCTCAGGGCGGCTGAGCACCACGGGGAGGTGTTTAGACCGTTTGGCGGGGACCGGGAGGATGTCCTCGTCGAGGGGTAGATGGAGCACCTCGGCATACAGGAATTGGAGGGCAGCCAGGGCCTGGTTCTGGGTGGAGGGAGAGACCCCGCGCTCGACAGCCAGGTAGGTCAGGAATGATTCGATGTCACGCTCCGTGAGGTCTTGAGGGTGTTTCAGATTGTGATAGAAGATATAACGTTTGATCCAGGAGGTATAAGCCTGTTCGGTGCGGAAGCGTAGTTTTTGGCGGCAGGACATCCCGGACACGGTCAAGGAGCTTCTTCTGCTCATCTTCCCCCCTTGGTGAGATTGAATATGCTATACTGCGATTATAGCCCGAAGCTGGGTGCGGATTCAATACCCCAGCGGTTCTTGGGCGATAACGCCTAAGTTCCTATTGCGCAGTTGTACGATAATTAACGTTACCTTTCAAGGACCAATATGTTATCAGAAAACTTTAAGAGCTGGATATTATAGTCCTAGTAATTTGTTGTGGCGTCGGAATCCGTGCAGTCGCAGCCTCTATGCTGAGCATTCGGCTAAATTACGAGCAAATTTCCAGGTCCTCGAGGGTACGCTTCTTGCGGGAGATAAATGGCGAAGATCGAGGTTTTGGTTCTCCCGATTCACATTCAAATCTCATTCTGGAGAATTGGTTAGTTACCCGGTACTTCTTTAGGTCATGTTTGGCTTAATGACGACATGCTGATGAAGTTACAATCTCAGACCCGAATAGCAAGAGGCTGTAATGGCTGGATTTGAGGAATTGTATAGTGCCTGTGTTATTCGTTGCATTCGCTGGCATAGTAGTTCTCGGAGTCTTTGTAATATTTCCTTTGTTGCTATATCAATACCTCGATTACGAAACGATTCTGGAAAACAAGAGATCCATGGAGTTGAAAGGTAACGAAGCATTGAACTAACAAGCTTCGCTTGCAGCTCAACTTGACGTTATGCTTCATTTAATTAGGATTGGTGTTACCAAATTCCAAACGATGAAAATCCACAAGAAGTATCGAAATTTGCTTGGATCACATGTGGTTTTATTTGTTTGGTGTAATCGTTGTTGGGATAATTGCATTATTGCTTGCTCGGCCAATTCTTGGAGGCATTGCAATGGGCGAAAGGTATGTCTGATATGCATGTGATTGATTATGCTCTAAACCCAGACGGGAGTACTGTAGCTTATGCAATCTCAGATGATTGTCGAGCAACTTGTGGATGCGCCACGAGAGTTGATATCCAATATGAAGGGTTATATTATCGAGAAGTATTTCGGAGTAATGAGGCGTGTGAATTATTTATAGAATGGATTAATCAAATTGAGTTGGAAGTTTCTTTTCCGGATTATTATGATTTGCTTCAGAGACAATCAATATAAATAGTATTGAGGAATAACACTTAGGATATGCAATTTTGTTTTAGATGATGTCAGCATAACCCCCGCTCCACCTGACAGCCGGTTAAGGTGGATGGTCTGGGCTAGGGATCTTACAAACCAAGACCCGGCTGCAGGTGAGCTCATCCGTTAGGTGAAACTATTTGGAGGTATTGGCTTCCATGTTTAAGAAAAACAATTATCTTATCCATCCGATTCAAAGTGGTCTATTCTTAATGGGCATCAGAATGGAAAACCTATGTTTATTCGCAGAAATGAATTTGCTAAAATCCTGGCTACTCATCCCGAATACTCATATCGGGTTGGTATAGCAATTCCTCTTCTTGAACCTAATGACCAAGGATTGCCAACAAATACTGAAATAGAGTCCTTAAATATTATTGAGGATAAATTGGTTGGATCATTGGAATTAAAATCAAGATTTCATTACAGGTTTTGTCTATAACTACAAATGGTATGCGTGAATTTGTTTTTTATACACGGAATCCTGAAACTATCCATTCTGCTATATCTACCATCAATAAGGAAGTCCCTCAGTATGAACTCCAATTTTATATAAATGAAGACAAGAAATGGAAACTCTATAAACAGTTCACCTAACCCACGCTCCACCCGACAGCCAGAAACGAGTTCATTAAAGGCGATGTGTATTAAGTCTTTAATAACAGGACCAGCAGATTTTTTGTTTTATACTGATTAAGGGCTGCAGGTGAGCTTATCCGTTAGGGCCAGTCAAGAAATTAAAAAAGGACTGAATGAAGAAAGCGAGTATCTTGGGATTATCCATCATTATTCTTCTTCAAGGGTGTTCTGCGCCAGGCAATTCACCAAGGTTAGATTATGTAGAGCATACTATTACTGAGACGAGCTTTAACTTCCTTGGTATTAATACTGAAATACCTCCCACGAACAATCAAATAGCGACCCTTCCTGCAAGCACACCTTCTCCAACAATTTCACAACCAACTGTACAATAAGCCCATCCCCTACTATTGAATTGAGCAATCCTCAAATGTATATCGGGATAGAAATACCACCGCTGCCTAGCGGGATGGTTGAAGTATTTGGAACATCAAGAATTTCTGGTGAAGCACCTCCATCTTGGGTGGATTACCATATTTTTGAAATCAAGGCTGGAAATACAAGAATGCTTTGGTTAGGAAAGCCAATACTTGAATATAATGGATTTCCAACTGGGAAAGTAGTTATCACAGATATCATTGAACTTCCTATAATTACAGATCAAGAGGATATAGTACCTTTCCATTGCAGGCGTTTGGAGTTGATCGATGGGCAATTGTAGCAATTATTGATATGTCAAATGGGGATTATACTGAGTATGATTATATTGATGATATATCTCGCGCCTGGATTATCCAACAAACAGACTCTAAATTCATACCGATAACATCAGAAGGTGTTGATTGCAGAATGTATCCTTTCATTAAACGCCCTAAACTTGATTACCATATTGTAGAAGATGGCAAGGAGACCTGTCCCTAACCCCCGCTCCACCTGACAGCCGGTTAAGTTGGGCGCCCAGGAAAGGCGATGGGGCTAAAACAAAGCCCGGCTGCGGGTGAGCTCATCCGTTAGATGGCTTAGCGAGAATAACAACGCAAATTTGAAAACAGGAACTTAAGAAATCATGAAACCAACCAATAACCATTACCAAGATCCAACACACAAAGATTGGATAATGGGGATTGCTTTGTTATCAATCTACTTGATTAGTATCGGCCTAGGAGCAATTTTTCTAATTCCGGAATACTGGTACTGGTGGTTATTATTATTTTTTATGAGCACGATTCTAATGGTAATCAATCAAAACAGAAATTATGCTTGCCGTTGCCGGGAATGCGGACACGAATTTGAAGTATCTTTCCCTGTCAATTTGATTTCTCCCCATGGGGTTGATAAAGAAGGTAGTTGGCAGTGGGTTAAGTGCCCGAATTGCATGAAACGAGCGAAGGCTAGAGTAATCAAAGTTATTAAAGACGCATAATATGAAATAAAATGATAAGGTTTGGGCCATGAACAAAAACGCCATCTAACCCACGCTCCACCCGACAGCCGGTTAAGGTGGATGGTCTGGGACCCAGGATCATCAAAACAAGACCCGGCTGCGGGTGAGCTCATCCGTTAGGCAATATTAAACAGAACTCATCTATATTTTACTGTTTTCTTCTTAGCTAGTAACAACGCGACACAACCATTTCCATTGCAGCACTTGTTGGAGCCATCAGCCTAGAAAGGAACATAAAATGAAATCGTCTCGAGCCTTCACCTTCAGTTTTGTTCTGCTCACAACTTGTCTGATCCTCCTGAGTGGCTGTTCTGAGGAACGGACCACACCTTTACCCGATCCAACGGATGAGCCCATCCTTTTATCTTCTACACCATCATCAGAACCGATACCTTCTCAGACACCATCGCCAACGCCGATGCCTTCTCCCACTGCAATTGATAGAGAAGCCCTACTCTCCTACCTTCGAACCAGAACTGTGCTTAAACCACATAATATTGATCAAATCGAACTCCTGGGTGAAATCTATTTAGAATCCCAGGAAATTCCATTCCGTTATCATTCTTGGTCAGAGGGCGGTGACTGGTTGGCTGTCTGTTATTCGGGACCTCCAGATGTGATTGAAATTTATCACCTGGAAAAATTTCAAACTATAACTACGATCGAATCAGTTGAGAACGATTATTTTGATAGCCAAGACTGTGGGATGTACCAAAGTGAGACAATTCCAGATCCCCGAGCCCAGAGTTTTGTATTCTCTCGTGAGGGGGATTTAATCGCTGTTCCTTATGGTTCAGGGCAGGCAATCTATCAAACAGCTACCGGAGCGCTGGTTAGTGAACTCGACACTTCTCCCCACTTGGAACAGATCGCTTTTTCTTCCCAGGGCACCCGGATCGCTGCCGGATATTACTACAGCCGCGTAGGTGTATCCATGGATACCGATGTCCACCTCTTTGACACCCAAACTGGAGCGTATTGGGGATACTTTCGAAAGCTCAGCCCCTTAAAAGATCTGGCGTATTCAACACTGGGAGACTACCTATTGACTGCTGGAACTAGAGGCGTCATAGCCTGGCACGTTGAGGGGGGGCAACTTCCCTTGATTCCCTGTCCTAATGCTGAGATAACTTTCTCTCCCATTGATGAAATAGCTGCTTTGACCTGCCGACCAATTGATGATGAGAAATGGCGGCAGTTGATCTGGAACATACCTAAAAACGAAGTCATCACGCTTGAAAGTGCTCCCGATGAAAAGATAATCGAATTATTCTACTCATCAGATGGTGAAATGTTGGTCGGCTACACAAATAGTGGCCAACTTTCTGTCTGGGAAACCAAACAGGGAACTCTTCTTGTCGAGTTTGAATATAATCTAGGGAGCATGGTGGATGTTAGATTTTTCCTGGACAGCAAAGTTATTGCGGTATTGAATAGCAATGGGAAAGTCTCCATTTACGGCTTGAGCGGTGATGGTCAATAGACAAATCGTTATTTATTGCCTAACCCCCGCTCCACCCGACAGCCGGTTAAGGACGGGGGACCGAAAAGCAAGACCCGGCTGCAGGTGAGCTCAATCCGTTAGGCGCAATAAATATTTATGAATAATCAGGCAGTGTCAACATTAAAGAAGAGTATTCTTATATTGTTGTGTGCAATAATCATATTTCTAGTTTATGGATTCTCGACCATCAACAATCGAAACTTTGATCTCGAGAGGCAATTAGTCCATGAAATTGTAACAACCATTGGAAAAGAGTTATCCAAAGATGGTTCAATTCAAACCGAGTGTTATATTCTACGGCGTGAACCATGGGAAATTAGAATAGGAAAGATAAGCATTATTGAAGGATTTTATGATTCTGCTTGGAAATATAATAATGGAGATATTGAGAGTATTGATAAATCTGAATGGGAATCAGAGTTATCTCGGGACGATCAAACATTATGGATATTTGATACTAGCCCATTGCTCGAAAGTGAAGAAGGGCTATGTATTGGCCTAACAGGTATACTGCCAAGCTCTCAATCAGTAGATGGAAAGCAAAGGCGCATTGGATCTACAAGCTGGGTATTAAATCTTGATAGCAACTCTGGTTCCTTGGAAAGGACAATATGTAATTCAACTAAGCGTGGATTTGATTTTTTATTCACACATTGATGACATAAATTGCGCCTAACCCCCGCTCAACCTGACTGCCGGTGAAGGTGGGTGGCCTGGGTAATCGATCATCAAACCACGACCCGGCAGCAGGTTAGCTCAATCCGTTAGGCCGCTATTTAGGATTATTAGGAGCAAGATTTTTGGCAACTCTCCATCTAATGGTCGGACTTCCTTTCTCAGGGAAGACGACTCTTGCACGGAAACTTGAATACGAGTGTTCAGCACTTCGATTGACACCCGATGAGTGGCAAGTGCCTCTCTTTGGTCAAGATGCAAGAGAGCCAGAACACGATGCCAGGCATAGTCTGATTGAGGCTATGCTTTGGAACATAGCAAGTAGGGCACTTGAATTAGGAACGAACGTAATACTCGATTTTGGCTTTTGGGCTCGAGAGGAACGCGAAGATTTTCGTTTGCGAGCGAAGCAGCTTGGAGCCAGTAGTGAAATCCATTTTCTAGATGTGCCAGAAGATGAGCTAATGAAACGGCTCAAGGAAAGGAATTCACAGCCTTCACAGGAGAGCTTCTACATATCCGTTGAGATGATGAAGCCATGGATTGAGTTTTTTCAAAGGCCGACGCTGGATGAACTAGTGCGGAGAGAATAAGATAAAACGGTAACGCGGCCTAACCCACGCTCCACCCGACAGCCGGTTAAGGTGGGCGTTTTGGGATAATGGATCGTCAAACCAAAGACCCGCCAGCAGGTGAGCTCATCCGTTAGGGTGCTTCAATTGAGCACAATATGGTGATAAAAAGATCATCGTTCCTTGTACTTATGGTTCTGTTTTTTTCTCTTTCGGCTGCTTGCGACAGAGAGAAGCCATTACCTGATACTCCAAATACTAATTCTTCCAGTATCGAGCAATCGAGTAAAGATACTCAAGAAAGCAATGCTATCCCACCTACAATAACGCCAACAATTGAATTTACTACGACATTAGAACCAACTCAGACTCAGAATGTTCCAGAATCACAAATGGTTTTTGATATCAATGGCGATATCGCGGTTCTGGATCCATACTCTCCTGACGATGTCACATATTTTTACTTTCCAAGTCTTGAAAATCTGCCAAATTCAGAGCCTCGAGCAGTTTCTCCCGATGGAACAAAACTCATTGTTAGATCAGTGGATGCAACAGTAGGAAAGTTTAGGCTATTCGTTTTAGATTTGAAATCAGGCGAGACTCATAAATTAATTTATGAAAGTGCTAGTCAGGGAATTGCGCGGTGGAGTCCAGATAATGAGAATATCGCGTTCGTCTTAACTTATGAAAATGAAAGCAGAATTGTAATAGTCAATTATGTAAATGGCTCAACAATAGAGATTCATGGAGCACATCGATGGGATGAAATTCCAATTTGGTCTCCTAATGGTGATAGGATCTATTTTCTATCACATGGAGATCAATCTGATGAATTATTGGGTTCAGCTCCATCACAAGACATCTATGAATTTATTCTCAATAGCAGAGAGCTCAGAAAGCTAACAAATGAGCCTATTATGGTGGCAGACTTTTCATTGTCACCTGATGGATCGAAATTTATTTTTACTTCAATAGATCCGGCTGGAGAAATATTTACGTTTGATGGCAATAATGGGGATATGATTAATTTGACAAACAGCATTTCACCTGAACGAAATCCTGTTTGGTCTCCAAATGGAGACAAGATTGCATTTAGTTCAGAAAGAGATGGTAATTGGGAAATCTATATGATGGATGCAAACGGTTCATCTGTAGAAAGGATAACATTTGATAGAGAAGTAGATACTCCAATTATGTGGTCACCTCATGGTGATTATCTGTCCTTCGTATCCAAAAGGTCAGGGACATGGCAAATTTACATTTATGTGCTCTCCTCCGGGGAAATTAATCAAATAACATTCGAGGATTATTATCCGTATCTGGCAGATATAACAACAACATTAGCACCCTAACCCCCGCTGCATGGGACCGCCTACGGCGGAGGTGAGCGGCGGATAAAAAGCAATTGTTGGTCCTGGTCAGCCACCGCCAAAGGCCAAAACGGCGGCCCATGAGCTCATCCGTTAGCTACCTAAAAGATTCATTAAATGGAGAGACGTTGATGTCCATTTTGTCGAAATTATCCTCAGCGCAAGATCAAAGAGACGAAGAACCGAACAAAGTATTAGCAAGGGAGCTGATACAGACAAGAAACAATGCAGGTATCCAGGAAATCGCGGATAATCTTTGGCATGAAGATCCAAGAATCCAAAGTGATTGCGATGGTGTCATGGAAGAAATCGGTCGCAATGAACCTGAGTTGATTGCGGATTATGTGTCTGACTTCTTAAAATTACTATCAAGCAAGAGAAATAGGCGAGTTTGGCAATCAATGATCTGTCTGTCTTTGATAGCTGATCACAAGCCAAAAGAGATTTTTGAGATGAGATCAGAGATAATCAGAGTAATGGAAAAAGGATCTGTTATTACTCTGGATAATGGCATCAAAACCCTAGCAAAGGTTGCAGCCACTGATAAAAAGTACAGCCAAGAGATATTTCCATATCTACTGGAACAGCTAAGAGAGTGTCGATCTAAAAGCGTACCGCAATATGCAGAAAGCATCTTATGTGCCGTCAACACAGAAAATAGAGAAAATTACATGGATGTACTGAATCAACGATTAGAGAAATTATCGTCTACTCAGCAATACAGAGTGAAAAAAGTACTGAATAACATAAGCTACGGTAGCTAACCCCCGCTCCACCCGACAGCCGGTTAAGGTGGATGGCCAGCGATGTGCCACCTTACAAACCAAGACCCGGCTGCAGGTGAGCTCATCCGTTAGGCGCATGGTGTTTTGATAATCAATCTTCTCAATGTTGAAAAGGTTGCTGGAATGAAGGCAAAATTACTAAGCATAATTGAAGTCAACATTGTCTTCATCATGATGATTTCCCTTTTCAGGTTTGTCAATTCATTTCCGCTGGCAATGAATATAACCAACTCCTTTAACGGTCTTCCTTTCCCAGGATATGCAGCTCTATTGATTACTACCCTCTTCCTTTACATTTTCAGGATTCAGAGGCAGCGCCAGAGCCCATTTTCTCAGAAACTCAACTATCAATTAGAGATAACCGCTTATGGCTTCTTCCCAATTTTCATTCTCAGTGTTCTTCTCAGCAGAATTGACTGGTCTCATTGGGGTGGCGCGGCTCTGATCTCCATCGTCGAAATTGGATTGCTTTTCTGGTTTGCATGGATGGTCAAGCACAAACCATCATGGCAGAATATTGTTGTAATAAGCAGCTTTTTACTCTTTCCCGTTGCATCCCAAATCTCGACTACGTTCGCGAGCGTCATTGTTGCTATTATCTATTTCTACTTGTTCGTTGCCTTTAGTGAAGAGATTCTGTTTCGCGGATATATCCAGTCTCGCCTGAATTCAGTATTTGATCGCCCCAATCGCTTCTTTGGGATCAGTTGGGGATTCGGGTTGGTTATCTCATCTGTGCTTTTTGGTCTTTGGCATTTGAGCTGGAATTCTTGTATACCAGAATGGCCGCATGTCCTCTGGACCATGTTTGCTGGGCTATTCTTAGGGTTTGTGCGTGAGAAAAGTGAAAGCATAATTGCACCGGCTATATTACATGGCATTATGAATTATGGCCCACAGGCAATCTTGTTTTATCTTTTTTGGAGTAAATAATGCGCCTAACTCACGCTCCACCCGACCCTGATGAGGTGGCGGCGCAAGTATAATCAAATTATCTTTGGCGGGTGAGCTCATCCGTTACCTTTCAAGGACCAATATGTTATCAGAAAACTTTAAGAGCTGGATATTCTGGATCCTAGTAATTTGTTGTGGCGTCGTAATCTGTGCAGTCGCAGCCTCTATGCTGAGCATTCGGCTAAATTACGAGCGAAACTTCCAGGTCCTCGAGGGTACGCTTCTTGCGGTAGATGAATGGCCGGAAGATCGAGGTTTTTGGCGTTCTCCCCGATTCACATTCAAATCTCATTCTGGAGAATTAGTTAAGTTCCGGTCTGCTTTAGGTCATGTTTGGCTTAATTACGACGTGCTTGATGAAGTTACAATTCTCTATGACCCGAATAGCAAAGAGGCTGTAATGGCTGGATTTGAGGAATTGTATATGCCTGTGTTATTCGTTGCATTCGCTGGCATAGTAGTTCTCGGAGTCTTTGTAATATTTCCTTTGTTGCTATATCAATACCTCTATTTACGAAACGATTCTGGAAAAGAGATCCATGGAGTTGAAAGGTAACAAAGCATTCGAACTGACAAGCTTCGCTTGCAGCTCAACTTGACGTTATGCTTCATTTAATTAGGATTGGTATTAATGAATCCAAACGATGAAAATCCACAAGAAGTATCGAAATTTGCTTGGATCACATGTGGTTTTATTGTTGGTGTAATCGTTGTTGGGATAATTGCATTATTGCTTCTCGGCCCGATTCTTGGAGGCATTGCAATGGGCGAAGGTATGTCTGATATGCATGTGATTGATTATGCTCTAAACCCAGACGGGAGTACTGTAGCTTATGCAATCTCAGATGATTGTGGAGCAACTTGTGGATGCGCCACGAGAGTTGATATCCAATATGAAGGGTTATATTATCGAGAAGTATTTCGGAGTAATGAGGCGTGTGAATTATTTATAGAATGGATTAATCAAATTGAGTTGGAAGTTTCTTTTCCGGATTATTATGATTTGTCTTCAGAGACAATCAATATAAATAGTATTGAGGAATAACACTTAGGATATGCAATTTTGTTTTAGATGATGTCAGCATAACCTCCACTCCACCTGACCGCCGGTTAAGGTCGGAGAATCGTAGCTAGCGGATCGTAAAGGAAGACCCGGCGCCAGGTGAGTTCATCCGTTATGTTTTATTGAGACAAAATCTATGAAATGGAAACCAAAATCACCAGAATACATTGTTCCTTATCACCAGACGGAGTACGATCTCTATCGGAATAATGACCCAGCATCGAAATATAAAGATGTGAGGTGGCCCTTGAATAAGGGTCGTGGACGCCATGGTGAATTTCCCTTGATTGTGGTTAGAGAACATTTCCGAAACATGGGCTATGATGTTCTCGCTTCAGAACCTGAACTACCCAACCTTTTAGGTTTTGTTCTTGTTTCCTATCCCGGCAAACGCAGGAATGATCATCCTGCCTTCCTTCAAATGGAACGCTTCTTTAGCAAGGAGGTCATTACAAACCTCAATACAGAAGCTGACCAGGTTAAAAAAGATCAAACAGGAAATGCAGGAGGTGGAGATCCTGACTTATTTGTTTTTAATGATGATGAATGTTTCTTTGTTGAGGTAAAGCATAAGGATGAACTGAACAAAAATCAATTAATCACTTTCCCGATAATTGAAAAACACTGCAATGTTGAGATAAGAGTTGCTCGAATAGTTGAAGAATAAAACATAACCCCCGCTCCACCTGACAGCCGGTTAAGGTGGATGGCCTGGGATATGAAATCTTTCAAACCACGACCCGGCTGCAGGTGAGCTCAATCCGTTAGGTGAAGTTTTTTCCTCTTTGTATTGTTTAGAACATGTACTTTAAAGGAGGGATTTCTATGTATACTGTTCTCTATGTGCTTCTTTTCATCGGCGGTCTAATTACTCTTCTTGGTGCAATACTCAATTGGACATGGATATATAAGAGTAGAAGATCCAAATCGATCGTTTCGACATTTGGTTTAGCGGGTGCTCGAATTTTCTATAGCATTGTCGGACTTGCGCTAATGATACTTAGTGTATTAAGTATGATTGGAGTATTTGACTCATGAATCAGAGGCTCACCTAACCACCGCTCCACCTGACAGCGGGTGACGGTGGCAATTAAAGGTGATGGCCTAGGTGTGGAAAGCACAGAATCAGTAATCATTGGGTTTATACTGATTAAGCGCTGCAGGTGAGCTCATCCGTTAGCCCGAATAAAAGGATTTATGTTATGAAGCAAAAGATTTTTGGCCCTAAGATAGGTATATTTGTAATTAGCATCCTCATTTCTGGATCAGCATTAATAGCCTGGCAATTTATTATTTCTGATTCTAGTGGGCAGCGAATTGGCATTACTCTTGGAGCTTTGGTGATCCTGGCTTATTGCATTGGAATGATTCGGTGGCTCGGGTGGCCCATTGAATATAGACTTGATAGTCATCAGCTTGAAATCCGAACGGGGAAAGTTCGTAACAAAATCGATCTTGATGGAATAATATCGGCCAGATCTTGCATAAACTTTTCCTTAGCGAACAACTGGTCCTTTTCCAGGATTCGTATCGAATACGATAATGTAGGAACTAATCAAATTATTTATATAGCACCCAAGGATATTTCCGGTTTTCTAAAAGCTCTTTCAGAAACATCTCCTGAGTTGATGCTTTCCGGTGATAGTGTGGTGCAGGAGAAGATCTCGGGCTAACCCCCGCTCCACCTGCCAGCCGGTTAAGGTGGGCGGCCTGGGACATGGATCTTACAAACCACGACCCGGCTGCAGGTGAGCTCATCCGTTAGGAAGCACTAACCAGCTACGTTGAAATATTGACAATGAACAAGAAAACCAATCGGGATAATTTGAGATACGCTCGGGAGAAGTTGGGAGTTGCTGTTTGGAAGCTAGCAACAGGAATCGATGGCATAAAGAGTAGGCTATCAGATGCATATATTGAATTAGCAATAATTCAAGAAAGTGATCTTCCAATTGAGTTTGTTGACGATTGGAAAGAGATTAGGAACGATTTAACAAGTGGAAAAATGCAGTTCATAACCCAAGTTAAGGATGGCAAATTAGTCAAAGAGCCTGTTGGTAAATTAGCTTCAACACTACGCTTCATGCGCAAGAAAAAAGCAAAAGATATCGCTTGCAGGATCTGCCTACTTGAAGCCAACTTGGATTTATATGTAAAAGATATTGATAAAAGTGCGTCCTAACCCCCGCTCCAGCGGACGCCTGGGACGCGCGGTGGTCAAGGTATTTCAAACTAGAAATAGAGCCAGGCGCCGCTGAGCTCATCCGTTAGGTGGATTGCAGGATTCGAGGAGAAGGAACAATGCTCCAAAGACCTTTTAGCATTTTTGCGATCGATCTTCCGCAGAAACGACCTTTCCATTGGCGTGTTTTTGTTGTTTTGGTCACTCTCTACTTCTTGGGAAACCTTGCTGGTATTCCTCTCCTCCGCAAGACGAATATGCCTATTGAACCTGTCTGGTTCTGGGGAGTGGCGACTATGGTTTCCGCCCTCGTGATTGCCCTTAGCCTGGCGATGGCAAACCGCACCAGTCTGGGGGCTCCCTTGCTTGAGGGCAGGCTGTCGAAAGAGGATCTTCCGAACTGGCTACGTAGCGGCCTGGTGCTTACAATGTTGATGCTCATAGTGGGGCTCCCTTTCAGCCTGATGGTCAATCGAAGTGTGGACCCAGCAACATATCCGTTTGGCTGGGAATTGCTGGCAGCCTCGTTCAAAGCAGGAGTTGTGGAAGAGCTTACCTCCCGGTTTTTCCTGATTTCCTTATCTGTTTGGTTAGGAAGTTTATTCAAGCGGGATGTCGAAGGTCGCCCCGCACGCAGTGTCTATTGGGTTGCCATCCTGATAGTGGGGCTGCTCTTTGGATGGGCACATGTTGATGCCAGGCTTGGAAATCCAGCGGCGACTTTCGGGGACTACGCTTTGATAATGGTGTTGAATTCTGGCCTGGGTATTTATTTTGGCTGGTTGTACTGGAGGCTCGGGCTGGAATGGGCTATGTTCGCTCATTTCGCGTATGATGCCTTTGTCAGTATGGTTGTGGTCCCGATCTTTTTGTTGTAGAGTTCCTTGGTTTGAGTCATTCAGATCAAGGGGGCAATGCACCTAACATCTCACTGGAGCTGACAGGACTATCATGGAGCTTTGCGGGATTGGCACAGGCAGTCGCCGAGGTTGGCAGGCGAAGGCCAGCGGCATGGGTCGCCCTGCAGCTCAGCTCATCCGTTAGGTGAAACTATTTGGAGGTATTGGCTTCCATGTTTAAGAAAAAACAATTATCTTATCCATCCGATTCAAAGTGGTCTATTCTTAATGGGCATCAGAATGGAAAACCTATGTTTATTCGCAGAAATGAATCTGCTAAAATCCTGGCTACTCATCCCGAATACTCATATCGGGTTGGTATAGCAATTCCTCTTCTTGAACCTAATGACCAAGGATTGCCAACAAATACTGAAATAGAGTCCTTAAATATTATTGAGGATAAATTGGTTGGATCATTGGAATTAAATCAAGATTCATTACAGGTTTTGTCTATAACTACAAATGGTATGCGTGAATTTGTTTTTTATACACGGAATCCTGAAACTATCCATTCTGCTATATCTACCATCAATAAGGAAGTCCCTCAGTATGAACTCCAATTTTATATAAATGAAGACAAGAAATGGAAACTCTATAAACAGTTCACCTAACCCACGCTCCACCCGACAGCCAGAAACGAGTTCATTAAAGGCGATGTGTATTAAATCTTTAATAACAGGACCAGCAGATTTTTTGTTTTATACTGATTAAGGGCTGCAGGTGAGCTTATCCGTTATGTAAATCTACTTCGTGCAACATTTGATATATGGAACACAAACAGGATGTGAAGAAGAAAATTGGAGTCTTTCTCTTACTGACAATTCTTATCAGTTCAGTTTTTTATGTTTTTATGGTTTCTACTGGATCGGCCGGACGAATTGGGGGGTTCTGGATGTGGTCTCCAGGCATTGCTGCCATTCTCACCAAGTTCATATTCAGAGAAAATCTTAAAGGCATCGGCTGGCAATTAGGTGATCGGAAATACCTAATTCTGGGATTAGCAATTCCTTTACTATATGCGTTGGTGATTTACGGTTTTGTGTGGACGACTGGTCTAGGTGAATTTACTCCGCAACCCATCATCAAAGTTTTAATTTATTCAACAGCAGGGTTAGTTTTCGCATGTTTTGCTGCACTTGGAGAGGAAATTGGCTGGCGTGGTTTTCTAGTACCTGAACTTAATAAAATAACATCTTTTACAAAAGCAGCTTTGATAACAGGGATAATTTGGACTGTTTGGCATTACCCAGCCATGATTTTCGCAGAATACAAAAGTGATGCACCCTTCACTTTTCAATTGATTCTATTTACTATTACCGTAATTTCGTTCAGTTTCTTTTCAGCTTGGTTAAGAATTAAATCTGGTAGTATCTGGCCAGTTGTGCTCTGGCATGGTGTTCATAATCTCTTCATTCAACAAATCTTTTTTAGCATGACCTCAGATACCGGAATCACTGAGTATTTTATTGATGATTTTGGAGTAGGTGTAACCCTGGCTTCAGTTATTATAGGATTTATCTTCTGGATGAGACGAGAAGAATTATTGATCTGAAAATATTTCTTATAATGATTACATAACCCCCGCTCCAACTGACAGCCGGAAATGTTCGCTTTGCGAACGACTGGAATGAAGAGACCGAGGACCGGGGTGAAGAGACCGGGAAAAAACCGGCTGCGGGTGAGCTCAATCCGTTAGGCAGGCCGGTTAACCAAATATAACATGGTCTTTGCTCTGCGATTATGGAGCCTTTAATATGACAATTCAAAAAATGACTCTGCGGATTGGATTTGGCTCAGCAGTCTATAACATCCTAGGCAGCATAGCCTATCTTGTAATCTTAACAATTTTGATCTCTACCGGGACACCGACCTCAGATCCCGGGGCTTCTCCGCTAGTTGCTGCCAGTGTGCTAATGCTGATCGGACCTTTGGGATTGATTCCCATGTGGACCTCACTCTACCTGTCGACTACAAATGAAAAAAAAGTTTTCAGCCTGATCTCACTAATATTTGTAATCTTGTTCTGTGCTGCAACCAGCATTAATCGTTGGGTTCATTTAACTGTCGTGCGAGAGTCCTTGGCCTTGAATATTACCCAGGGATTAGATTGGTTTACACCCTACGGCGAACATTCAATAATGTTTGCAATAGAGATGTTAGCTTACGGTTGGTTTCTGGGATTCGCTCTCATTGCCATTGCCCCTGTCTTTCACCGACAGACAACGAGATTGGAAGGGGCTCTTTTTTGGGTCATGCTGGTCAGCGGATTACTCTGCCTATTAGGGGGAATAGGTGAGCTATTTGAGAGTAAGTCCATCCTAATATTTATTATGAGTATGACTGGCTGGGCGCTTGGTTTGGGCTTGATCAATATTATGCTAGCAGTCTGGTTCAATCGTCTTATTAGAAATAGAGAGGCCTAGCCTAACCCCCACTCCACCCGACCGCCTGTGAACCAGGCGATTTAAGCTTTCGCTTCCCCTTATTGGTTTCGGTCCTATAATGATTAAAAGCAAACCCGACTGCGGGTGCCCTTACAAGGGTGCTTCGCAAAGCTCATCCGTTGGGCAGAGCAAAAAAAACACAGAATGACAAAATATCTCGTTCATCAAATCTTGTATGATAATGAAAACTATAAAAATACAACGGAGGGTAAGTTAGTAAGAGAGTAATTGTATGTCTAAGAATTTGGATGTATTCGAAATAATTCGACGCCAACCATACTTGAATCTAATAATTGGGGGAATGATCTTTATCGTTGTCATACTTATATCAGACATACCAAAGATGATTGTAAGTCAAGGATGGCCTTCGGTAAGAGGAACGATTCTTTATCAAAGATTTATTGGAAACAAGTTTAAGGAATACGATGGTGACTATTACACAAATATCGAAGTTAATATTCGGTATGAATATTCAGTAAATGATATATCGTATACTTCCTTGACTATAAATTCGATTGATACTCCCCTTAATCGATACCCTTCAAGTTATGCGATCCGATACCCAGTTGGGAGTAAAGTAACTGTATATTACGACCCGCAAAATCCATCTGATGCAGTCCTTGAACCAGGGTTTGTAGATATTTATAGAGCATTTGATATTTACTGTTACATAGTCTTTGGGGTCGGAGTAAATTTTATATACTTGGGGATTTCGAGATTCAAAGAATTAAATCATAGAAAGCGCCTGAAGAATTTTATGGAAAATTATCAGAATGAGTGAGATATACTCTGCCCAACCCTGCATAAACGCAGATGGGGCTAATCGCCCCGGTGGTACGCAGAGCGATTTGCTAATGTTGGTTCGGGTTCAAGGATGATTTGGAGCCAACCCGCCCCGCTGGTTATGCCCCCGTTAGGAAACAAACAAAAATTCAACAGCAAGCAACAAGGAGATTAGCATGAAAGCAATCGGAACATTTACTGTTAAAAAATGGGATGAAGAAACCTACAAAGAAGTTTCTTCCGAAATGAAAATGACCAATGCCTCTGTTGAATATGTTTTTGAAGGCGAAGCCGATGGTATTGCATCTGTGGATTATTTGATGTTCTACAAATATTTTAATCCAAATGACCAGCACAAGTCTTCAGCCATTTTCGTTGGACTATTCATGTTTAGCGGCAAATTATCGGGAAAAAAAGGAAGTTTTGTTATGGAAGAAAATGGCGTTTTTGAAAATGGAGCGGTTAGTTCTACATTTAAAATAATCAATGGATCAGGATTGGGAGAACTTGAACAAATAAGTGGAACTGGACAATATCTTGCCAATCAAGATGGTTCTCGATTTGAGTTTGATTACAATTTAAAGTGAGCCATGCGTGTTCAACTTTTCTAGTCGTTTCAAATCAAGTCGTCTTGTGCAAGTTTCTCTTTCGGGCTTGCGCCATTTCAACCAGTGTTTTGGTAGGCGCAAAGTTACCTAACAAAGCGTGCACCTGACGCAGGGGATTCTGCGCGTTTTTCAAGCAGTTTCCTACACCTGAGCCTTTTTCTGGTTGGACGGCTTTGTCGTCCCCGCCCCAGCGCAGGTAACGCAAACCGTTAGGTAAAACCACAAACCATTGTGCTTGACACTATTAGCGTTTTGCGCTATTATTCTCTAAGATGATCAAATCATTCCAAGACCATGATACTGAATCATTATTTCATGGCCAAAAGCCACGTAAGCTTCCTCCAGATATCTGGCGTAGGGGCACAAGAAAGTTGTTGATCCTTCATGCTGCTACCGAATTATCACAGCTTCGGGTACCGCCAGGTAATCGGCTGGAAAAACTCAAAGGAGATCGTTCCGGTCAGCACAGCATCCGCATTAATGATCAATGGCGGATTTGTTTTCAGTGGCGTGATGGCAATGTTTATCAAGTTGAAATTACAGATTATCACTCTTAAATATTTGAGGAGCACAAGATGAGTAAGCGAGAATTAGAACCTATACATCCGGGTGAAATACTTCTGGAAGAGTTCCTCAACCCCATGGATATTACCCAATATCGTTTAGCAAAGGATATTAGCGTGGATCCGAGAAGGATCAATGAAATTGTTCATGGAAAACGCGGAATTTCTGCTGATACTGCCATTCGCTTAGGACATTTCTTTGGTATGTCTCCTCAATTTTGGCTGAATCTTCAGTCTCACTACGACCTTGAATTGCTTGATATGCTAGAGTGGGGACCAAATTCTGAACGAGGTTAAGGTATTGGCTTGATGCTTTAGCTTAGTGGTTTACCTAACCCCCGCTCCACCCGACAGCCGGTTGGGTTCGCGCAGCCTGTCCAGAAGTTTAGTGAAGGGCGAAGTCGACCGAGGATCGAGATGTTACGGAGGTCCTGATGAAAAAAGACCGGCAAAAATCCGGCTTGCGGGTTGCCACTTACAAGCGTGCTGTCCGGCGAGTGAGCGCATCCGTTAGGCCCGAATACAAAGGATCTTATGAGCAAGATTTTTGGCAACCTCAGATGGGCTTCTTTGTCATTAGCATCGCTTGCAGTTCTTGAAAGCAGTATTCAGCACTCCTGTTGACACCTGACGAGTGGCATGTGCTTCTTTTTGGTCAAGATGCAGAAGATCCGGAACATGATGCCAGGCATAATCTGATCGAGGCCATGCTTTGGAAAATAGCAAGTCGCTTGATTACGATTGTGATACTTGATTCCGGTTTTGGGCACGGGAGAACCGTGAATATGACGATTGCTACGAGGCAGCTTGTGCCAGTAGTGATCCTTGGCTTGATTGTATCGGAAGCGACTCTTGAGTGAGACTTGAGGATAGGCCAATTCACATACTTCACACTAGAGCTTCGATAGATCATCGAGATGATGAAGTCCATGATCGAGTTTGTCCAAAGGTCCGATACCAAGATCGAATCTTGACGGAGATAATATCGGCCAGATCCTGCATATAGTAACGTTGTCCTTACCCAACCGCTCCTTCCCGACAGCCGTGCACCTGCGGTGCTGTAAGGAGTAGTTTTGTAAGTAGTAAGGAGATAAAATGCGAGTTGGCACTAAAGGGCTCGTTGAACACTCAGTCTACTTACTATTTACTACTTACTCCTTACTTTTTTCAACCCGGCTGCAGGTGCCCTACAAGATTGCAGCCAAGCCGTGCTTCGCGAGTGAGCTCATCCGTTAGTTTTCGATAAAAACATTTGACTATTCTGGCTGGGGTATGATAGAATGTCATACTAAAGGTGATAAACATGCCCAAGCAAAAAGTAGCGGTCACAATGGAAAAGGATCTTATAGTGAAATTGGATCGCATGGTTTCTGAAGGAAAATATCCCAGCCGGAGCAGCGCCGTCGAGGAGGCCGTGATTGATCGCATGATTAGGTTGAAAAGACAAGACTGGCTGAGGAATCTTCAAAACTTGATCCTGCTTATGAACAAGCCCTCGCGGACGAAGGCTTATCAGGAGATCTCACTGAATGGCCAGAATATTAAGGGGGGATATCTATTGGGCTGATTTAAACCCTACAAGAGGTCATGAACAGTCAGGAGTCAGGCCCGTTGTGATCATCAGCCATGATGTCTTCAACAATAAATCCGGGACCGTCATTGCAATGGCAATCACGAGTCAACCTCAAAAAGCTGGTTTTCCGTTAACATTTGAACTGAAAAGCGGGGGACTGCCAAAACAATCCTGGGTAAAGATAAGCCAGGTAAGAACGATATCTACCTCCCGTCTCGATAAGAAGGTTGGCCAAGTTGATCCAGAAGATTTGGACACTATTATTGAGGGATTAAACGAGATCATCTCAACCTAACCCCCGCTCCACCAGACTGCTGGTTTTTTACTGGCAACACACTTTTTATCCCCCTTATCGGTTTCAGGTCTATAATAAGTACCAGTGAACCTCACCAGCAGGTGAGCTCATCCATTAGGTAGCTGATTGCATATTGAATGGTTGGGGTTCATCACAAAGATCTAGTGGAGTCTTAAACATGAACAATTTGACCGAATTCATCCGACGCCATCAGTTGATTGCATACTTTGTACTGACTTATGCATTCTCTTGGACACTTTGGATACCTCTCCAGCAGTTTGTCCTAAATGGGCGAAATTACCTAATGCCTTTAATCAGTCTGGGAGTCTTTGCACCTGCACTGGTAGGCATCGGGCTGTCAGCTGTCCTCAATCCGCGTCCTAAACTGGGCAGCAGCAAACCCGCACTGATTGCATTTATCGTTGTCTGGATTATTGCCAGCGTGATCATCATTATGAATCTTATCGTTAACGAACTGATGGACTTGTCCACGCCTTTAGTGGTCCTAAGTTTTATAACTGGGCTCCTGCCAGCTTTTGTTGTTTCTTCTGCCTTTTCCACGATACCGGGTTTAAGAGCTCAGCTTCGCACGTATATAAAGCCAAGAGGCCCCTTTGGTTACTATCTCTTGGCGTTTGTTTTATTCCCTACCATTTGGCTCTTGGGAAATATACTGAGTCGTGCCCTGGGAATGGAAGTCCCATTTTCTAGCTATCCTGCGTTGGATGTCAAGCTCATAGGGTTAGTTACCCTCTTCTTCCTCTATAACATCATCTATGGTGGACTTTCTGAGGAACCTGGTTGGCGGGGATTTGCCTTGCCGAGACTTCAGGCAAAGTTCAGCCCCCTTGTATCCAGCCTTATCCTCGGGGTTCTTTGGGCAGTTTGGCATGCGCCGGCGAGATTCGGCGGAATCGAAGCCAAGAGTCCGTCTCGATACACTCGTTGAGTGGGTTCTGATTGTATTGGTCACTGTAATATTCACATGGTTCTTTAACCGAACAAAGGGAAGTATTTTGATAACAGCACTGATTCATCCAGCCATGAACACCGCCACAACTTTTCTCACAGGTTCATTAGGTGCCCTTATTCTCCTCCTTGTTTTCATGCTTTTTGTTATCGTGCTTGATAGATTGTGGCGAAGACTACCTGCTGATAGTCCTGAAATCTATCGAATGAGCACACATGATGCTACTTAACCCCCGCTCCACCCGACCCGGCGCCTTCGGCGCAGTAAGGAGTAGTTTAGTAAGTAGTAAGACGACTCGGATTCCAGAAGATATGCAAGTTTTGTGCTATGCTCAAATCTACTTACTTTTTACAACTTACTACTTACTGAACCGGGCAGGTGCCCTACGCTGCGCTAAGGGTGCTTCGCGAAGCTCATCCGTTAGGTGATGAAGTCCGAATCTACTAATATTTTGAAAGAGAGGAATATGTCCAAAAAATATTATGACATTATTATCATTGGCTCTGGTGCGGGAGGCTTAACCGCCGCTGTTGCCCTAGCCCAAGCGGGAAAGAGCGTCCTCGTCTGCGAGCAACATGAAGTACCCGGTGGTTGGACACACTCATTCACCCTGAATGGCTATCGCTTTAGCCCTGGCGTGCATTATATTGGTGGTATCGAAGAAGGAGGGCCGCTGCGCCGCATTTATCAGGGTCTTGGTGTTTCGGGCGACCTCGCTTTTTCTGAACTTAATCCCGAAGGTTATGACCACATTCGAATAGGCGATCAACAATTTGATTTCCCAAAAGGTAAAGAAAACTTAGCAGCGCGGCTAAAAGAATATTTCCCACATGAATCTGAAGGTATAGATGGGTATCTTGATACCGTCGAAAGAATGGTCACAACACTCAATAAATTAGGTAGTGGAAAAGGTGCGCTTGATAAATCCAAGGCCGCCATTGGCTTAATATCGCTGCTCCGGTGGGTCACACAGTCGGGGCAAGACTTAATCGAACATTTTATTGATGACCCGGTTCTACAAGGAATTTTAGCGGGACAATCAGGCGACCACGGCATGCCGCCCTCACAGGTTTCAGCCTTTGTTCAGGGTAGCATTTTGCACCATTATTTTAACGGTGGATATTATCCAATCGGAGGTGCATTCGCTATCCCGCGCGCGTTTGTTAAGGCTTTGAAGAGAGCCGGCGGAGAAATACGCCTCAAAACCAGCGTTGATAAAATCCTCCTAAAAGGTGGGCGGGTGTGCGGCATTCGATTGGCGGATGGAGAAGAAATCCACACCGAGACCGTTATCAGCAACGCCGACCCAGAAATCACCTTTGGAAAACTAATCGGGCGCGAATTGTTGAGCCAAAAATTAGTCGCCAAATTAGATCGTGTGACCTATTCCGTATCGGCGTTGAGCCTGTTTTTCGCACTCGATATGGATTTAGAAGAGGCCGGGTTGGATTCTGGTAATTATTGGCTTTACGATCATGAAAATGTGGACGAATTATATAAACAAGGTTTAACTGATCATGCACTAACGGCTGAGCGTCCTGGCATGATGTTCTTAACAGTGACCACTCTCAAAGATCCATCCAAAATGCACACCTCTGGCAAAGGACGGGGGCACCACACCTGCGAGGCTTTCACCTTTGTAGATTACGAGGCTTTTGAAGAATGGGCTGATTCAGAACAGGGTTCTCGCCCGGACGCTTATCAGGGCTTAAAAGAAGACCTGGCTTGGAAGATGTTCAAAACTTTGGAAAAACACATCCCAGGCATTTCTGAACGGGTAGTTTATTGGAATTTAGGCACACCATTAACAAATGAATACTATCTCAACGCCACCCGAGGCAATCAATACGGCATCTCAAAAAGCCGTCGTCAAATTGGGCCTGGTTCCTTCCCCGTCAAAACCGAAATAGATGGCTTATATATGTGCGGAGCAAGCACACTGAGCCATGGGGTGTCAGGAGTAACCACCTCTGGCCTGGCCGCGGCGAAAAGCATTCTCGGCTGCATGACAGCAGATTTACTAACCCAAAACGGCCCGGAACTTGAAATATATCCCGCCGATGATATTTCCCAATGGCCGGAGCATTTAACAAAGAAATTAAACCGCGATTGAGGAGAATAGGAAAGCCGGATGGAGTATTTCAATATTCATATATTTCAACAGCGCGTTATTTGCCCTCGTCCACATCCCAAAAGATCTGGCAGTTTATATGGTGGCAACGACAACTAACCCCCGCTCTCCTTCGACTTCGCTCAGGATGACAGCCGGTAGGGTTCGCTACGCGAACGACCGAGGACGGGAGACGGAGGACCGGGGTGAAGAGACCGGGAAAAGCCCGGCTGCGGGTGCCCTTTACCCGCAGGGTAGGTGCTTCGCGAAGCTCATCCGTTAGGCGGCTAATCAGTCTCAACTCGGCTGAACCATAACTAGAATTTCGAATCTGAAAAAGGGAAAAACAGCATGGATGGTTCATTGAACAATGAGGGACGGAAACGTCTCTTCGAGCAGGATGCCCTCGGTCGTACACCACTCTTCTACGCTGCGGAAATGGGGCTTGAAGAGGAAATCAGGGAGATGATCTTCAGTCTCCGAGGGACCGGATTATCCCTTCCAAGACTGAAACTGATCACCACGAAGGATCATTCTGGCCTGACAGCCGCCGATGTAGCAGAGGAGAATGGACACGAAGAAATCGCACGCTTACTGAGAGTCGAGCAAGGCAGGATGGAATATTTCGAATGAGCCCCCTCACTTTGTGTAGTCAGGAGTATTGTATAGCAATGTTGGTAATAGGATTAATCTTGCTTGGACACTTATGGATTGAGCATTGTGGACTTAAGGTGCAGCAACAAATTTGTTTTTAGCCGCCTAACCCCCGCTCTCCTTCGACTTCGCTCAGGATGACAGCCGGTAGGGTTCGCTTCGCGAACGACCGGGATTAAGAGACCGAGGTGGAGCGACAGGAATAAAGAGACCGGAAAACCCGGCTGCGGGATCCCTTACAAGGGTGCTTCAAAAAGCTCATCCGTTCGGCGGCTGATTGTACCTATCGAAATGAATCGAAAATAATAGTTTCATAACAGGATATGTTAAAACATGAAAACAAAAAGTTTACTTGCCATTCTTGCCATATGCACTTGGGTTTTGACTGCATGTCAAGGTGCTCTATTGGAACCAACAGCAACCCTTGTACCAACGAATACCCCTGCACCAACTGCCGACCTGAATGGCGTAAAGGTGACATTCGTCGGCAACTCCGGCTTTCTCATCACCGTCGGCGATCAGAAGGTATTGATTGATGCGCTTTTCGAGGGATTTCCGCGGTTCAACGGCGTGGACCTGATCCTTGCCACACACAACCACGCCGATCACTTCAGCGCCGAGCTGGTGCAGCAGTACATGCAGAACAACCCGAAGGTTATTTTCATGTCCACCAATCAGGCTGCCAGCCAGTTGACGGGCTTCGGCGACCGTGTCATCGTCGTAGACCCGGTCGCGGGTTCACCAGTGAATGTGGAAGCCAATGGAATCGGGGTCGAAGCTATCTACCTAAATCACGGTTTTCCGCCAAATGATCCGAGCGAAGTGTTCAATAATGGATATGTGGTCACTATCGGTCCGGTCAAGTTCTTCCACACCGGGGATATTGACATTCTTCAAGATGCTCGACAATATAATCTCGCAGAGCAGAACATTGACTTGGCTTTCATCCAGCATTTCTTCTTGCTGGATGATAATGCGAGAAGTTTAATAGACGAAGTAGTTGGGGCAAAATACCTGTTCCCGATTCATTACAAATATACCACCCCTGCATTTGACGAATTTATGATTAAAAAATACTTCCCGGATGCCATTATCTTTTCTGCAGAATTGGAAAGCTGGTCCAAATCTTTACCCGCCAATAGATAATATGAGTTTTTACCAGCAATCTCACAACATGCGGACTTCGGTTGCGGCGGTTGAAGCGGGGCGTTAGCGCGCTTCACCGATGACAAGATGATAAATAAAGTAGTTATCCAATCTTCAAATAGCCCAGGGAAGTTGGTTCTTTATGGCCCCGAAAACCACACAGGCTCAAGGCTCAATTACTTTTGGATACTCACCATGGTTACATGTGGTCCTACCTGGTCTCAATGGAATTTTTATCTGGGATCGATCATACGAGGATTTCCAGAAGAAGGAGCGGAATGAAAGAATTCGATTATCTTGAGCACTCAGGGAGAATCTCCAGACGCAATTTCCTCGGAATAACAGTTGTGGGTCTATTAGCTGCCTGCAGTCCCAAGCGCCTAGCGGATGTCCCCCCGGCAGACACACGGTTTACTCCAACAACCTCACCAACCAAGGAACCGACGCCAATCGTGATGGATCTATCCTGGTCAGACATCGCCTCTCTGCCGGATCCCCGCCGCAATCTGAAGGCGGCAGCAACCGCTGACAAGATTTACGCAATTGGGGGATACGATTCGTCCGGAAACTATGCCAACTCTACCTACGAGTATGATCCGGCCACGGACACCTGGCAGGTCAGGGCAAACCTGCTGACGGCTCGCTCGAACCCGGCTGTGGGCTCAGTTGCCGACAAAGTGTACGCCATAGGGGGAGATCCATTCCAAGATACGAACGAATCGTATGATCCTGATTCTGATGTCTGGACCACGCTCGCTCCTATGCTGACGCCGCGCCAGCATATCAATTGTGATGTGCTGGACGGCAAGCTCTATGTAATCGGAGGATTGAGTCAACAGGGGGTATCGGACAAGAACGAGTTATATGATCCCGAATCGGACACCTGGGGCGAACTATCCCGCCTCCCCAGGCCCAGGCACGGTAGTGGTGTTGCGGCATTGAATGGAAAAATCTATGTCTTAGGCGGTGCGGAGGAGGAGGCCATAGTAGCAACCGTGGAGGCTTACGATCCAGCAGCAGATACCTGGGAAACCAGGGCCAGTATACCCCTCCCTATTCTAGAGCCCGGAATCGCAGTGATAGACGGCAGAATATATGTCGTCGGCGGACAGAGCTATGCAGCGCAGGCTCTAGCGGAAGTTCTTGTCTATGACCCTGATATAGACCAGTGGAGTAAAGCCACGGCTTTGCCCCGGCCTACACAGTTGGCGGGCGTAGCCGCACTAGCCGGTAGCGTGTATATCGTGGGAGGGTGCAACACAGCCTTCAAGCCATTTTCAGACGGCCTGGTTGGCTATCTGGGACAAAGAACATGAATAGCGATTATCATTGTATTATTAAGGTATTCCCTGCTTAGAAGGGAAGGGGATTGGCGCTCATTTTACCTGAGATTAGATGGTTTGTGGGGTCTGCCAAGATATGTCCTTGCATCGGAGGATTGAGCCGCATGGGGCTGCATTTGACCCAACCGGTAACACTGCGGGAGATAGCATCCAACCAATTACGGGGAGCCTCGGGTAGGTGTATTACGGGCTGCAGGGCGGTATCGGTCAATGAGGTAGTTTGGCACAAGTGGTGAGCGCACGCCAACCCCCGCTCCACCTGCGCGCCTGCAGTGGACCGGGGACGGAAGACCGGAAAAAATCAGGCGCCAGGTGAGCTCTATCCGTTAGGCACCTTTTTCTGAATGTCTATGAACATGGATACCAATGGAAAATAATTCCCAACGTCGTCATGATATTGATTGGTTGCGTGTACTGGGTGTACTCCTGCTAGTTCCCTTTCACGCTGCACAGATCTTTATTCTTGATCCAAATTCCATCATGTATGTCAAGGATACAATCAACAGCCCCGCCCTAACCAGAATGGCGGGGTTCATTCATATGTGGCATATGCCTTTGTTGTTTATCATTTCGGGAAGCGCCACCTATTTCGCTCTCGGCGTCCGCTCGACAGGGCAGTATATTCGCGAACGTTTCCTGCGCTTGTTCGTTCCGTTCATATTTGGCATTCTGACCTATATTCCGCTGACAACCTACATCCAGCGCAGCAAGACCATTTCACTTGCAGAAGCATATCTGGGTTTCTTTCAAATGGACTTTGCACACTTAGACGGATCGAATGGGACATTTACTCCAGCTCATCTGTGGTTCATCCTCTATCTATTTGCCTTTTCTTTGATCGGTTTACCCATCTTTCAGGCAATGCGTTCCAAGAGAGGTAAACATATGATTGAAAATTTAGGAAAAGTGATACCTTTTCCTTTAACCCTGCTTCTGCTGGGTATTCCGCTGACACTTGCCGCGGCGATGAATATTCTCGGAGACAAGAATCCGATCTATTATTTTCTTATTTTCTTCTATGGATTTCTCATTGCCAGCGATACGCGGTTTCAGCAAGGTTTAGACAAATTGACCTGGGGTGCCTTGGTATTCGGTATTTTCGCTGCAGTGGTCCAGATGATAACTTTCCACAATTACCCGGAATGGACGCCCGCATGGATTGCGCGTGGTTTGCTCTATGAAATGGCACGCTGGACCTTAACGCTGGCTGTGCTTGGGCTTGGGCATCGGTATCTAAACCACGTCAACAGCTTCTTGCGCTATGCCAACGAAGCGGCAATGCCTTTTTATTTACTGCACATGACCTTCACAGTATTGACAGGATTCTTTGTGATCCGGATCGATGCGCCAGTGGTGGTTAAATATCCCTTGATCGTTTTAATCGCAACGGGCTCGACATTAGTGGCATACGAGCTGGTGCGACATTGGAAGGTTACGCGTTGGTTGTTTGGAATGAGGATTACTTGAAAAGGCAGTGCGAATATTGATTTCGTATTGAGGCGCTTAACCCCCGCTCCATCTGAGCGCCTGCGGCGCAGTAAGTAGTATGCCGACCAGATTCTAGAAGAAATGCAGGTATTGTGCTATGCTAAAATCTACTTACCATTTACAACTTACTGCTTCCTGAACCTGGCGGGTGCCCTACGTTACTCTAAGGGTGCTTCGCGAAACTCATCCGTCAGATTGCTTTTTAATTCCATATGATATTTATAACGATTGCCTTTGTTGTTTTCCTTATCCTCGTTGTTATTATTGCCAATCTGGGTCTTGGCCATGTGTACTTTCCTTTCATTTACGGAGTGCCAGGAGCTGATAAACTTGGTCATTTCCTCCTAATTGGCATGCTCTCATTTCTAGTAAATTTTGTCCTTAAAACTAAAAGAATAAAAATCTTATCAAGATATGTTCTCCAGGGGAGTATGATCGTCTTGGTAATCGTTACAATCGAAGAGGCTACGCAAATCTTCTTGACCTATCGAGCGTTCTCAATTATGGACCTGGTTTTTGATTATCTTGGCATTTTTGTTTTTGGGTATCTGGCTGACAAAATCATTAAACGTCATCACAGACAAAAAGGAACTGGATCTGTCGACTTGCCTGCGAACGATGAGTCTGGATAACTATTTTCAGCAGCCTAACCCCCGCTCCACACGGCACCTTCGGCGCAGTAATCAGTAGTTTCGTAAACTGTAAAGCGACTAGATTCTAGAAGAAATGCGGGTGTTGTGCTATGCTCAAATCTACTTACTGCTTACTGAACTGGGCGGGTGCCCATCACCGCATTCAAGGTACTTCGATTTCAAACAGAAAGTTTTATATCAACCCTTCGAGCAAGTCAAACTTACCATGACTACTGTGGATTTATCCGTTCCATTAAAACCACAGAGAGTGATCTCAATCTGAAGACAGAAAAAAAGCTTAAGGATCTAATAAAGAGACATTATATCTGACCGGAAAAAAGCGGTTTCTCAATAAACAAACTGCAAACAATCAACGAATTAGATTAATTGAAAAAATGTTCGGTGATGCGTACTTTATTCATGTCATCAGAGATGGTCGCGCAGTTGCCAATTCATTATTAAACGTCAATTGGTGGGAGGATACTGAAATATGGTGGCTAGATGGGGAAAAAGCCTCTGAGTGGGAGAAGAATGGAAAACCAGCCATTGAATTATGTGGGTTGCAATGGAAGCGAGATGTGGGGGAAATCCTTGAAAATAAAAGTCTGTTTGAAGATAGATATGTGGAAATCAGATACGAGGATTTTATAGCTGACGTCTGGGGAACAATGAAAAAAATTACTGCCTTTTGTGAGTTAAGTGATTCAGATCGATTTTTTGATTTTGCCCGAACCTACAATCGAAAGCTCTTCCACTTTGATGACCATATCCAACGCCTTCGGCTTTCAGCATCAGGGTTATATCTGAAATTGCCTATACCCGACGAGGAAATTACTTCAATAGCAGAGTATCTGATACAGGAAAGTGATCTGGACAATCCAGCGATACGTCTCATACTGACCGGAGGCTACTCAGACTCTCCTTTTCTCCAACATCCGAACTTTGTAATCATTGCCGAAGAGCTCCCAACCTATCCGGCATCAGTTTATTCAAGGGGTACAAAATTGGCCATGGTGGAATATCAGCGGGAGTTACCTCATGTTAAAACGATTAATTACATGAACGCCATTCGCCTTGAACCTTATAAGCGCGAGAAGGATGCATTCGATATACTTTATCATTCTGAATATGGTGTCACCGAGTGTCCGAGATCGAACTTTTTTGTTTTTCAGGGCGACACTTTGGTGACACCGTCTACCCATATTCTCTATGGAATCACTCGAGAGATTATCTTAAAACTTGCTTCAGATCATTTTCCAATTGAAGTCAGAAAGATTGACCCAGAAGAGCTCTCTTCAATCTATGATGCTTTCGTAACAGCAACCAGTAAATGTGTGATCCCAGTAACAACAATTAATGCTCATCAAGTGGGCACCGGTTTAGTGGGGGATCGTACAAAGAAGATTATGTTTATCCCGGCTTTTTGATGAATATACTGCAAATTATTGAAATAAACAAATTTATCATTTCCAGAATCGGCGAATGAGATTGGGGAAAGCAGCAGTAGGGGAAGGGATACGGCGATGTGGGGTTCTGGGAGCTACAGTGGTATATGTTGGGTCGGATCAGGAGTTCTATAAAGCGATAAGATTTATAAAGAGCTTTGATAGCAGGTGTTGGGTCAAGTATCCACTCGCCTAACAAGGGCCTGAACACAACGCCTCTATCACAGCGAATGGCAATCGGATGCTTGGGAAAGGTACTTATTTAAGGGAGAATCCAAAAAATGAGTGAACTTCAACATGAGACGCCACGACCGTACCTGCGTCTCATGCAATTATCTGATCTCGATGACTTTCTGAATATTTTCGTTCTGACCGCATTTTTACATATGGTAATGGCGCTGAATTATACATTTCCGCCAGCGGTTTTCGCGGTCGGGTCTAGGCATAACTCATATGTTCGGGACCAATAAATTAGTGCTGTTTTTTACCAGTGTCCCTTTTTTTTACCACTTATTGGTTTTTAGTTCTATAATCAACAATGGAATTCATTTGTCTTCAAATGCCTTATCCTGAATGGCAGGCGTTTCGAGACTCTCATACACTAACTTACATCAACTAGTTGACGAAGGAAAATAATGACAACCAATCACAAACTGAACAGGGATCCATGGAAATTCTTCTTGCTGACTTTTGCCTATTCATGGATTTTATGGATTCCTTCTGTGTTGGACGGGATAGGAATTGAATTACCAATTGACATAGCCGGGTATTCCATTGTGGTTGTGATCATTGGTGCCTTTGCCCCTTTACTGGCAGCGATCACACTCATAGGTCGGGAGGCAGGCTGGAAAGGTATAAAAGCATTTTTAGGACAGGCTCTTGATTTTCACTTCAAGCCAATTTATCTGCTTATAGCGCTGGCGCTGCCGCTGGTCATACATGCCATCGTTCATTATCTGGCGCCCGCTGTTGGCCTGGATGTAGCCAAAACCCTATTTCCGGCCGAAAGTCCTGTCTCGCCAATAATTCTCGCTATTCCTTACCTCTTTCTCATGTTGATCATTGGCGGTGGACAAGAGGAATTTGGCTGGCGGGGTTATGCCCAGGAACCTCTCCAGGATAAGATCGGGGTCTTGCCTGCCAGTTTAGTGATTGGTGTGATCTGGGGTATTTGGCATTTACCCTTGTGGTTTATGGCAGGTGATTTACACAGCGCTTACTCGTTTTTGGCTTTCGTGATGATGACCACGAGCATATCGGTCATGTACGCCTGGTTATATAACTCTAGTGGCAACAAACTGATCATTGTGATGATCTTTCACGCCATGAATAATACAGCTGCACCACTGCTTCCTTTTTTACATGGAATAGAAGGAAAACCAGAAAGCGCTTACTGGATCTACGCTGCAGTAAATGTGCTTTTTGGGATCATCTTTGCTTTTTTTCTTATCAAGGATAAAAACAGCCCTAAAGAAGAAAAAAGCGCAATCTAAGATTTCTAAACCAAGGGCCAGAAATCAGCCCTGTATTGTGCACATCCATGGATTTCAGTATTATTAAGAGTCAAAAAGAGCAATAATATTGACCTGGATAAACTTTTAAATCGGGAAATTATAGACTTAATGTTTTAAGAAAAAGCCCCAGGCTTCCTTCTTGTCTTAACAAAGCAAATGGAGGAAAGTGGAAGGCAAAGACGAATCTCTACGATCCATCATAACGCCAACGTTGCGTTTATTCCTGGCGGGGGAGTTTTTTATCACTCTCTCCGACATGTATGGTTTGTTTTTACCCTTATTTATGAGTGATTTGGGGGCCAGTGTTGTCGATATCGGTTTGGTTTATAGCCTGTCAGAAATTGTTCCTCTCCTCATAAACATCGTTGGTGGCTGGCTCTCAGACAGATTCGGCAGATTGAGAACCATTAACTGGGGCAATATCCTCAAGCTGCTGTCATTTGCGGTGATGTTATTCGCGGATCAATGGCAGTGGATGATCCTGGCATTTACGATTATGGGGATGGGGTGGGCCCTGGGAGGTCCCAGTTTTGCGGCGTTTATCGCGGACAACACCGCTGAAAAAAATCGCGCAAAAGTATATGCAATTCAGCTCAATGTAAAAAACGTGATCAATTTGATCAAATACCCTCTGGCCGGTTTGATCGTCTCCCAATTTGGTTTCAAGGCCATGCTCCTGGCGGCCGCTTCATTCTTTGGGATAGGATCGGTCATTCTCGCAGTTTTGGAACGGAGAACACAATTAAAAACACTACCGAGTCAACCTCGTCCTTCCGGGACCCCATTTGGGAAAAGTTTTAGGGTGGTGATAGGTTTAGTTTTGGCTGGAGGTCTGTTCACCTGGTTGTTCATCATTGATCATACCAATGATATCTTTGTCGGTTTGTCCAGTTCATTACAATTCTTATTTGCTGAACAAATAATTGGCGTAAGTGTAGCCCAACTTGCCTATTTACCCACCATCGGCGCGGCCATCGCCCTGATTGTCACAATACCCCTGGGGTACTGGGTAGATAAAAAGGGCGAGCATATCGGATTGGGATCGGCCTATTTATTGATGGCTCTCCACTTTGGAACTCCCCTGATTGCCCGTAATTTTTTCGGACTAATCCCATCAGCGCTGGTCCATCCATTTATGATCGGACTGGCTGGACCTGCGTACAGATCACTGATATCCAAGGCTGTTCCAGAAGAACAGCGCGGCATCGCCTTTGGCTTAACCCTAACAAGCCGGGGGCTTGTCTCTTTACCAGCCCCTTATCTGGGCGGATTGCTGTGGGATCGTTTCAACCCCAGAACTCCCTTTCTGGTGACTGTGATTGGTTGTATTGGACTGAGTTTATTGGCATATCTGAAGCTAAAAACACCCCCTAAGCAATTACCAAATACAAGCCAATAAAAAAATTTCCTCTCCTGGTAAATTTCTATACTGATATCCATCCTCGGTTTTACGTATATATATGATAATATTAGTAGTTATTATCACGAGGATGCCAATGAAGATCCAATTTGAAGTTTCAGATCTGATCCCTGCTGCACCAGAAGATATTTATAACGCCTGGCTGGATTCGGAAAAGCATTCTACTATGACCGGTGGGCAAGCAACTGTGTCTTCAAAAGTAGGTGATACTTTTGTTGCCTGGGATGGGTATATCCAGGGCAGGAATTTGGTTTTAGAACTTCCCGGGCGTATTTTGCAGTCCTGGCGAACTACTGAGTTTGATGATTCTGATCAAGATTCTCTCCTGGAGATCCTGTTTGACACGGCGGGTGATGGAACAAAAATCACGATCCGACATTCAAATTTGCCTGAGCATGGGATGCAGTACAAACAAGGCTGGATCGATGCCTATTTTATCCCAATGAAAACCTATTTTGGCGATACCACCTTGAGAGATTGAAAAACCCGGATGAAAATCTATGGCAACGAAAAAAACCTCCCCCAACCCATATACAAAATACCACAAAGATGGCAGCGTTTGGGCGGTTGGTCAGATGCTGGATGACATCCCAACCGGTTATTGGGAATGGTTCCGGAAAGATGGCACCAAGATGCGTTCCGGCACTTTTGACCAGGGCCAGCAGGTCGGCGAATGGACCACATATAACCGGGATGGCACAATTGTTAAAGTGACCGTGATTAAAGCCGAGAAATAAACCGGGGGGAGTGAGTATTGTGACAGAATTTAGTTCAATCGACGAGTATATTGGGGCCTTTCCTACAAATGTCCGGAAGAAATTAACTGAACTCAGGACCCTGATCAGGGAATTGGCACCGGATGCAGCAGAGAAAATCAGCTACCGGATGCCCACTTTTTACCTGAATGGCAACCTGGTTCACTTCGCCGCCTATTCAAAACACATAGGATTTTATCCAACTCCCAGTGGGATCACTAATTTCAAGAAGGAATTAGCAAACTTCAAACATGCCAAGGGATCAATCCAATTCCCAATTGAAGACCCATTACCCTTGGATCTGATTACAAAAATCGTTAACTTCCGGGTCAAAGAAAATCTTTCCAAAAAGAAGAAATAAGGTCCCTTCACAACTGGCTGTCTTCCTGCGATCATATCCACGTCAGTCACCCTCTTCCCCCAGCTTCCTATTTAATGTCCTGCACCAATCCTTGTTTACATTCTTCCTGTTTTTCTTTATCCGGCCTTCTCAACACTGAGCTGATGCTATAATAAAAAATGCGCTATTCGCCTATCTAAAACCTGTTTAAGGAGGTTTTTCAATGTCTTCCATGGACCAGGGTTTCACTCTCAGCGACGAACATAAAATGATCCAGAAAGCCGCCCGGGATTTTGCCGAGAAGGAGATCAAACCTATAGCGGCCGAGTTTGATGAAAGCGGGGAATTTCCCTCCGAAACCATTAAAAAGATGGGTGAAATGGGCTTTATGGGCATTGAAGTGCCGGAAGAGTACGGCGGCGCGGGGATGGACACCTTGGCCTATGTCCTGGCCCTGGAAGAGATCTGCAAAGCAGATGCTTCCCATGGGACGATCATGTCTGTTAACAATTCCCTCTTTAATTACGGCATCATGTTATTCGGTACAGATCATCACAAAGAGTCTTTCCTGACCCCGGTTGCATCAGGTGAAAAGATCGGGGCTTATTCCTTAACAGAACCTATGTCAGGCTCAGACGCCAGCACCATGCGCAGCCGGGCTGTTCTGGATGGTGACGCCTATATCCTAAATGGCCGTAAATCCTGGGTCTCCGGCGGACCTGTGGCAGATTTCATTGTGGTGTTTATGATGACAGATCCTGAAGCCGGGCACCGCGGTGTTACTGCCTTTCTGGTCGATACAACCATTCCCGGTTTTAAGAGTGATAAAAAAGAGCCTAAGATGGGCATCCGGGCCTCGGCCACCAGCGAGCTTGTTTTTGAAGATTATCGCTGCCCGATCGAAAATCGCCTGGGCGAGGAAGGGGAAGGATTTAAAATCAGCATGGCAGTATTGGATGCCGGTCGGATCGGAATCGCCTCCCAGGCCCTGGGTATTGCCGAAGCGGCCTATGAAGCCAGCGTGGAATATGCCAAAGAGCGGGAATCGATGGGTAAAAAGATCGGTCAGTTCCAGGGCATTAGCTTTAAGCTGGCGGATATGAAAACCCGCATTGAAGCCTCCCGCCTGTTGATCTACCAGGCTGCCTTTGCCAAGGAACGCTATAAATCAACCGGTGCCCGTTATACACTGGAAGCATCCATGGCCAAACTCTTTGCATCAGAGACAGCTACCTTCTGCGCAGACGCCGCAGTCCAGATCCACGGCGGCATGGGATATTCCAAGGAACTGCCCATTGAAAGATATTACCGGGACGCAAAGATCACTGAGATCTATGAAGGAACAAGTGAGATCCAGCGTTTGGTTATTGCCCGCCTTGAAACGGGTCTCAGATAATACCGGCTGAATTGGAATATATAACCCTGAGAAAGCACTCAATGTCAGTTACTGAGAACACAACCAGCCAGGAGCGAAAACGCCCGACTGGAATAACGGTGTTAAGCATTCTATATTTTCTGATCAGTCTTTTTCATCTCCTGAAGTTCAGTCAGGTGATCCTGCAGTGGAACATCCTGCAACAATTACCCCTGGCTGTATCTCCTGCTTATCTGGCAGGGGACGGTCTACTTTGGTTTATATCCGGAATGGTCGTGGCAGTGGGTTTATGGCGGGGAAGAAGCTGGTCCAATCCAGCGGCCATGATCATAAGTGTTTTATTTAGTATGGTCTTTTGGATCGACAGGATCTGGATCGCCCAGCCGGAAGGATTGGCGCAGCGCTGGCCTGTTAATCTCTTTTTGACCATCATGGGACTGGGATCGATCTATTTGATTCTATCTCATCAAAAGAACCAGCCTAATTTCAGTAAAAACCCTGCTAAAATACCATAATGGAGCTCAGCTATGGTTGATCAATCAAAAAATCCCAAAATTCAAGAACTTCGTGACAAAAAAGCCCAGAGCAGGGAGGGCGGTGGTCGTGAAAGGATCAAAAAACAGCATGAAAAGGGCCGTCTGACAGCCCGCGAAAGGCTGGATTTACTACTCGACAAGGGCTCATTCCGGGAAGTGGACGCCTTTGTTGAACACCGCTCTACCGATTTCGGCACTGACCAGAACAAGTTCCTGGGAGATTCCGTTACCACTGGTTGGGGTACGATTGAAAACCGGCTGGTATATGTCTTTTCGCAGGATTTTACAGTATTTGGCGGCAGCCTGGGAGAAGTCCACGCTGAAAAAGTTGTTAAGATCATGGATATGGCACTCCGCAACGGGGCACCAATCATCGGCATCAACGATTCAGGTGGAGCCCGGATCCAGGAAGGCGTGGTCTCTCTGGGGGGTTATGCTGATATTTTCCTGCGCAATACACTTTCCTCCGGGGTCATCCCCCAGATCAGCGTTATCATGGGCCCCTGCGCTGGCGGCGCGGTTTATTCACCAGCCATGACCGATTTTATCTTCATGGTACGGGGTTCATCCTTTATGTTCATCACCGGTCCGGAAGTAGTCAAAACCGTCACTCATGAAGAAGTGACTTTTGAAGAGTTGGGCGGAGCGGATGTACACGCCGAAAGATCAGGGGTTTGCCATGTCGTCGCGGACACAGAAGCCAATACCCTATTCCTGGTGCGAAAGCTACTCTCCTATCTACCCCAGAACAACATGGAAGATCCCCCCTTCCTCCCCACCGAAGACAGTCCCTTGCGGCGGGAACAAACCCTGGACAGCATTATTCCTGATGATCCTTCAAAACCCTATAACATCAAAGATGTCATCTGCCTCCTGGTAGATGAGGCGGAATTTTACGAGATCCAGGAAGCCTTTGCCCAGAATATCGTGGTTGGATTTGCACGGCTGGGCGGCCACGCCGTCGGCATTGTGGCCAATCAGCCAGCTTTTCTGGCCGGGGTGCTGGATATTGACAGTTCCGAGAAAGCCGGCCGTTTTGTGCGTTTCTGTGATTCATTTAATATTCCGATTCTAACCTTTGTGGACGTGCCGGGTTTCCTGCCCGGGATTGAGCAGGAACATAGCGGCATTATCCGTTCCGGCGCCAAACTCCTGTATGCCTACTGCGAAGCAACCGTCCCAAAGATCACTTTGATCACCCGCAAAGCCTATGGCGGCGCTTATGACGTGATGAGCAGTAAACATATCCGGGGAGATATCAACCTGGCCTGGCCCAGCTCAGAGATTGCGGTGATGGGGCCGGAAGGCGCAGTAAATATCATTTTCCGAAAGGAACTTGCTAAAGCCAAGGACCCTGAAAAGAAACGAAAAGAGCTGGTTGAAGAATACCGCACAAAGTTTGCCAATCCTTATATCGCAGCTTCTCGGGGTTATATCGATGATGTCATTGAACCCAGCACAACCAGGGCCCGACTGATCAACGCCCTGGAGATGTTAAGCAATAAACGGGATAAAAATCCTGCAAAAAAACACGGTAATATTCCTTTATAACGCCAGGCAGTATTCAATTCATGTTTAAGAAAATTCTCATCGCAAACAGGGGAGAAATCGCCGTCCGGATCATACGCAGCTGCCGGGAATTGGACATACCCACAGTCGCAGTATATTCCGATGCCGACCGTCACAGCCTGCATGTTCGCTACGCGGATGAAGCCTATCATCTTGGACCATCAAAAGCCAGTGAGTCCTACTTAAGAAGTGACAAGATCCTGGAAATCGCAATAAAATGTGGGGCGGACGCCATTCATCCCGGGTATGGCTTCCTGGCAGAAAGGGCTGATTTCTCCCAGGCCTGCCAGGACCAGGGTATCAGTTTTATTGGCCCCAAACCCTCCTCAATCGCTGCCATGGGTGATAAACAGGTCGCCCGCAACACCGTTTCAAAAGCTAATGTGCCGGTTGTTCCCGGTACAGAAGGCCAGGGAGATCTTTCAGATGAAGAACTGTTGAAGATCGCCCCAGAAATTGGTTTTCCCTTATTAATTAAACCCAGCGCGGGTGGCGGCGGAAAGGGCATGCGCGAAGTCGCCAATCTTGAAGAAATGCCAGGGTTGTTAACAGCTGCGCGCCGGGAGGCAGAATCCTCTTTTGGCGACGGAAATATCTACCTGGAAAAGCTGATCCAGGGCGCCCGCCATATTGAGATCCAGATCCTGGCGGATCAACACGGCAACGTGATCCACCTGGGAGAGAGGGAGTGTTCCATCCAGCGCCGCCATCAAAAATTGCTTGAAGAAGCTCCCTCACCATTCATTGGAGATGATCAAGCCCTGCGTGACAAAATTGGAGACGTGGCAGTCCAGGCAGCCCGGGCAGTGGATTATATCAACGCCGGTACGATCGAATTCCTAATGGACAAAGATAAAAATTACTATTTCCTGGAAATGAATACACGCCTCCAGGTGGAACACCCTGTCACCGAGGCTGTAACAGGTATCGATATCGTTAAGGAACAGATTCGGATTGCGGCAGGCTTGCCCCTTCAGCACAAACAATCCGAGATCACACTGACTGGTTGGGCCATGGAATGCCGCATCAATGCCGAAGATCCTTTCAGGGGATTTTTACCCTCAACAGGGTTGATCACTCAGTCAATCATACCCGCCGGTCCCGGGATCAGAATTGATACCGGAGTTTATGCGGGTTTTGAAATATCACCCTATTATGATGCCTTGATCTCTAAACTCATTGTGAAAGAAAAATCCCGGGCTGAAACTATTACCCGGATGAAAAGAGCCCTGGATGAATACAGGGTACTCGGTATCCGTACTAATATTCCTTTCCATCAAGCCCTGCTCGAAAACCCAGACTTTTTAAGCGGTGATTTTGACACCCAATTTATCCGGGACACCGAATTGCCCAAAAGCGGAAATCCAATGGATCCCATCCTGCCTGAGATCGCTGCTCTCTCCGCAGTGCTAGCAACTCATAAACTAACCCTGCAATCAGCGGTATCCATGCAGCGCGGAGCTCGGGACGTAAGCAACTGGAAATGGGTCGGCAGATGGGAGCGCACAAAAGAATAATATGACGAGCGAAATTTACTTTGCAGAGGTTGAGGGAATAGAATATCGAATTGAGATCCTTTCCGAAACGAAGGTGGTCATCAATGGAACGTCTCACGATATTGACTATCAGACCCTCAAAAAAAACGCCTCCTGCTCACTTCTGGTTGATGGGAAATCCTTTGAGCCCAGCACTTTTCAGGAGAACGGAGGGTGGGAAATTCTGCTAAAGGGTAGAAGATTCAAGGTTTTGGTTGAGGATGAAAGGGAAAGGCAGCTACGGCTGGCAGGGGGTCAATCTTCTCTACAGGAAGGGCACTTTATCCTCAAATCTCCCATGCCCGGCCTGGTGATTGATATTCCAATCCAGGAGGGTGATCAGGTTAAAAAGGGAGATGTACTGGTCATCCTGGAATCAATGAAAATGCAAAATGAGCTGACCGCCCCCAGAGATGGAAAGATCACCCATGTCCAAGTCATAGTCAACGATAATGTTGAACGCAAACAAACCCTGCTGATCCTGGAATAATCAGGAATTTATTTCTCAGAACTTCTTTCATTTTCCCGGTTCGATTTTCGACTCCGTAAAAACCTGACAAACAAGGGACCCAGTACTAAAAAGATAACCAGAAACAGTACCAGGATTTCCCCCCACCCTACAGTAATCACAGGCCTGCAAGCCAACGAACACAGGATCATTGTGCCAAGCACCCATCCAAGTTGATAAAGTTGATGGTTTTTCACGCGATCCTCACCCAATCTTATCCAAAGACCAATCATACCATTGCAAAAAGAAGAGGATGGATTTCTCCATCCTCTTTTTGGATTTTGTCAGGTAAAACTCGAAGGACCAGAATCGTCTAATTTATCATTTTCGGAAAGCAGAATCACAGCAAATATCCCTTCAGGGATACACCTGGTATCTTTACTGGCATATCCTCCAATAGCAAAAAAGGGGAATCAATCATTGATCTATTGCATTAATTTTTTCCTATCGGGTTTGGTGGAATGTATTGCCTGCCAGTTTACATAAACGCCAAACCTTCCAGGACCCGGGCTGGCTCTGGTATATTTTCACTCGGCACGATATTTTTTTGGTAGTGCCGCAGCCCCATTGCTTCTCGCACCAATGCCAGAGTCTCTTGCGACTCCAACCGCATTCGGCGGGATCCCTCATGTAAGATATCGAGCACAAAATCCGGTTGACGGGCATAGTCCTCCCGGCTGGCCCTCAGGGGATCAAGGAACTGGTTGATAACCAGCGCCAGCTTCTTTTTCACTTCAACGTCACCCACTGTGCCCTGCCTGTATCTTTCTTTCAGCTCCAGGACCTGCTCCCGATCAGGATTAAAATGATCATGATAGATAAATACAGGATTTCCTTCCACTTTTCCAGGCACATCAGCGCTGGTGCGGTTGGGATCGGTATACATACCCATTACTTTCTTCTCGACCACAGCAGGGTCATCTGACAGGAAGATGGCATTGTCCAGGCTTTTACTCATCTTGGCCTGCCCATCCGTGCCAATCAACGTACCCTCCAGTTCCATCTCCGGGATCGGAAAAACCTCACCATAAAATGTATTAAAGCGACGGGCTATCTCTCTTGCCAGTTCTACATTGCCCCGGTTATCCGCTCCCACCGGTACCAGATTCGCTCGCGGGATCAGAATATCGGCCGACATCAAGACCGGATAACCTAATAAACCAAAGGGCATGGCTGATAGACCTTCTGATCGAGCCATCTCCTTCAGGGAGGGAATCCTTTCTAATCTGGGAGCTGTAACCAGCATACCTAAAATAGCACTTAACTCTGTGATCCCGGGCACGCTGCTTTGGACGAAGATCGTTGCCCGATCCGGATCGATCCCAACCGCCAGGTAATCCAGCACGATTTGATAAATATACTCATTCATGCTGGCGATCTGATCTTTCCCGGGTCGGGTTGTCAAAGTATGCAGGTCTGCGATCACAAAAAAACACTCATGGGATTCCTGATATTTCACGCGGTTGCGCAGACTGCCCACATAATGACCCAGGTGCAAAGGGCCAGTAGGTCGATCACCCGTTAATAATCTTTCTTTCATCGTTCCTCCTCAGCCATCAGGCTTAAACAAAAATACCCTCATCCATTAAGGGACGAGGGTAAATAATCTCGCGGTGCCACCCAAATTAGCCTGGCTTCAGGTTAAAACAAAAACCCGTCAGTGAAATAACGGGAACCCATTTCTGGCAGCCCTGAAGGCCAACCTCACTTTGTCAGATACGGCCCGGAAGATCCGGGGTGATATCTTTTACCTTGATAACGGTGGCAGCTCCGGCTCAGGCTAGTTGGAAGTATCCGTTCGCCCTGCGACTCCGAGGCCCATTCGACATCTTTGGACGGGTGAGATTTTCAGCAACCCTCACTCTCTGGGCCGTCACGACCGATGTCTACTATTCCTCTTCATAGTCTTGGTATGTTCAATTGAATGTTAGTTTTATACAACACTGGATGGGCTTTGTCAAGTTTATCTACAGCTGATCAATAATAAATTATCTGGTTAGATCCTTTACTAAATAATGAGCTTCATTCAGGTGCGTCATCAGGTGGCGCGTGGGGGGCATAAGCAGTAATTCAAAGATCTTTCTTTTCCCCCAATAGGACAATAAACCCTTCGCTTCGGGGAGAACCGCGCCGTTTTCGACCAATTGGGCCAAACGCTCTGGTAAAACTTTATGGTTAAGTTGATCAATCTCCAGGTTACTGACAATAGATCTGTTTTGTTTGCCTACCGCGTCCCGGTAATCAAATAGCTTTTGCAGATCTACACACGCTGTCAGGTTTTGCAGATCTCCCGCCTTGATCAGATTACCGGCATGATGGACAGGGGATCCTAGATCATCCTTCCATTTATCCCGAGTGTATAACTGGCTGCCACCCGCAACCAAGATGCTGATGGTCACATCTTCTATCCTGCTGATATGCCACAGGATCCAGATCAGGGAGTGATCTTCATTATCCGGAATGGTCCGATACTGATCTTCAGATAATCCGGTGAAGATCTCATCCGCATAAGACCACCCATCCAACCCAGACATTTTCTAGCTGTGCAGCACAGCATGTTGGTCAAAGAATATATCCCGGGCCTTTTCCAGATCCAGACCGGCTTTTTAACAACTCGCGTAATAATTTCTGATCAGAGCTCCACTCCCGGCGGAAGGTTTGTAAATCTGATACAGATCCTCCCATGAAGTTATTATCAATCGCTGAAGTGTTTATAATCGGTCCAGAAAATATAACTGCTGCCTAACAGAGAAATGGTCAGCGCAAAATCCACCCCGGCCACGATAAGCATGAAGAAATAATGTCCCTGGGAAAAATGATCCAGTAATACTCCACTGGTGATCATCACCGCCAGAGCCAGGAAGAATCCGGGGCGGAAGAACTGCCACAAACGGGGATCCTCCAGCTGGTGGATTCGCTGCAAGTTTTTCCGGCAGTTATGGTTAAAGATCTTCAGCGCCTGGAAGACACCCAACACGATGCCCAGAGTGATAAAGATCCAGGGCCAGAGACCGCCAGTTTTCAACTCTCTGGTCTGGAGGATCATTTCCAGGCCGCTTCTAAAGAGTATAATACCCCCGAAATACCATACTGCTGCAGCTAGATAAAAAAGAGTCTTTTTTGTTGTTTTCATCAATTTAAGCCATAATTGCCCATTATATCAGTCGTTCCTAATTACAATATAGGTATCAATCCAGTTCGAAGGAGAACAAATGAAATTCGTCCGCTGGGGAGTATTATCTACAGCAAATATCAATCGGTCAGTAATACCCGCAATTCGGGAATCAAAGAGAGGTAAGCTGGTTGCTGTTGCCAGCCGCTCCCAGGAAAGCGCAAAATCTTATGCCCGGGAGTGGGAAATTCCCCAGGCTTTTAGCAGTTATAGGGAGTTGCTGGAAAGTGGGGAAGTTGATGCGGTCTATATCAGTCTGCCCAATCATCTGCATGGGGAGTGGACTATCAAAGCCCTGGAGGCCGGGGTTCACGTGTTGTGTGAAAAACCTTTTGCCACATCAGTAGAAGAGGTTGATAAGGTGATCGCTGCCAGTGATAAAAATGACAAGGTGGTAACCGAGGCTTTTATGTACCGCCATCACCCCCAGACCAGGATCGTCGAGCAATGGGTCAGGGAGGGGAAACTGGGGCAGATGACCCTGATCCGGGGCGCTTTTGATTTCCGCATGGGCCCTGAGCGGAGGAGATCAGACAGCCTGAATGTGCGTTTAGTCCCAAAATACGGGGGCGGTTGCCTGTGGGATGTGGGAATCTACCCCCTCAGCTATACTCAATGTCTGATGGGCCGGGCCCCAGATTGGGTCTACGGAAGCCAGGTTCCCGGTCCGACGGGGATAGACGAAGTGTTTGCTGGACAGATGGGATTTCAAACCGAAGGTGGTGAGGTTTTAGCCCAGATCTCCAGTTCCTTTAAATCTCCATTCCATACCTTTATGGAAATCGTAGGCACAGAAGGCAGGCTTAATATTTCTCACCCCTTTACGAATATGGATAAAAACTCCAGGGTGACATTCTCCGACCACAAAGGCAAATCCCGCGATATCCGGATACCAAAAAAATCCCTCTATCTTGGGGAAGTGGAAGATCTGCAGGCAGCCATTCTGGACGGAAAAGAACCTTTGATCAGTCTTCAGGAGACCAGGAACCACATCCTGACCGCCCTGGCATTATATAAATCCGCCCAAGAAAATCGGGCTGTCAGATTGAATGAATATAGCTAAATACTAGCGGGGATTTTTTTAAACCACTACCAGTAAGGATCGCTCCGCAGCGGGAGCAAAGATCTTGATATATGATTCAAGGATCTCTAACTGATCCTGAACCTGTATCACACTTATGCCAGGAGGTCCGTAGGTCGTATACACAGCCTGATCGGTATCCATCGTAATTTGGGTGCGCTGGTCTGGGCCGTAAATAACTGAAGAGAGAATCCCTTGTTGGTCGCGGATATACAGATCACCCTCTTTCAACACTTGTTCAGATCCATCCAGGCGCAAATAGGATTCATGGCCTTCAGCAGCATCCGCAACCAACGGCTGTATCATGTTTTTCAGATCGTGGGCAGCGGTTAACAGGCCGGTCTCAAGTTCGGCCATGAACATACAGGCCACCAGGGCAGATGGAGAAAAGATCGTTTTGTCCTTAAAGACCACGGATTCCAACTGGAGCTGGACATGGTATGTTTTCTTAAATGACCGATAAAAGGCATCATAAGCCGCAAATACAGGCAGGTCACGCAGAGATTTTCGGTCCATGGCTCCATACCTGGATCTTAATTCAGCTTCCAATTTCTTCCGGGCCGATTTAAGGTCCGGGTGGTCTTTTAGATTAGGTGCATTCTTGACTGCCAGCAAACCCACACAAGCCTCAGGGTTGTTTTTTTTCCACGGTAAGGATAAATCGATCACTTTTCCTCCCCGTGATTGAGATCGGCTATCTCACCGACAGAACCAGCAACTTCCAATCCTGCACAATTGCCAGATCCCTGGTAAATAATCTCCTGTAATTGCCCTTCTCTGGACAAGCCGGCCAAGGATACCTCAATCACTCCTGTTAAGCTTTCAAGAATCCGGGGAGTCATACCATCCAATTCAGGTGATGATAAGAGACCTCCCTCTCCTCTTCTTGCCTTGATATCCAGCCTATAGGAAGGGAATTCCGCTCTGGGAGTGGATCTTGAACTTCCGATCAAACTCCAAGTCACAAACTCGTCATTTAAATAGAGATGGTCGATTTGGGATCCAAGGTAGGTTGTAAAACGATAAAGGGTCTCGCCGGTATTTATCCCTACCAGGAAACCCCGAAACCAACCCGTTGACCAGGGTATCGTGGCCACAGAAGCAGTCAGGGATACGCCATTTTCAGGAAAATGATTGCTTTGCATCCAGATATACGCCCGGGGAAATGTAGTACCCCAATCCTTTTCGATATAGCCACGGCCTCCTGAGAAATCTACTTTTTGATTGTTAATCTGAAGACTGCCCTTGATTTCATGGTCCAGGCTGAGAATCCCATGATACGTTTGCAAGAAAGGCACAAATCGGTAGGGGCCCATCACACCAGGAGAAAACAGACTGATCGGCCAAGGCTGGAGATCCCCAAACGACAGATCGCCCCGGATTTCTTGTCCCTCATCAGAGAGGTCCAATGAAAATCCCTGAGAGTGAAAATAGTTATTCCCAATCTGGATCATAAAAGATGAATGGGACGCCTTAAAAACCTCAATTGGAAAACGGTGATAAACAACCTTTCTGTTCATCCCATCCAGAACCTGAACAAAAGCATGGGCGCGTTCCGGATCAGGGTGGTTGAAAATACCTGGAATCACCGCCCAGCGCTCCTTTTGGTCCGCTGAGATTAATTTGTAATACCAGCCTTCGAAGAATACCCCTTTTTTTCCATGGCCGTGATATACACTTGGCACCCAAATATTTTTGATCATAGAATCGAACCTTTCTTATCTAGTATTACCTTAGACTGGTTTGTTTTGATTTCAGATCCAGGCAGTTTCATCGATCGTCATCTCACCGCCGGCGTCACCGGTATTCACGGTTCCAGCGGGTTCTACCATCAGGATCTGGCATTCCTGAGCCGCGGCTGGTTTGTGCTCAACCCCTTTGGGAATGACACATAATTCTCCTGGTTTGAGGGTCAAATGCCCCTCCCGTAAATGAATGGTGAGGTCACCATCCACTACCAGGAAGACTTCATCGGTCTCCGGATGGCTGTGCCAGATAAATTCACCCTGGATCTTGGCGATCTTTAATTGGTAATCATTTAGTTGGGCAATAATTTTAGGGTCCCATTGGTCTGTGACCAGGGAAAATTTTTCGGTAAGATTAACCACATCTATCATCGTCTATAAATCCTCACTGGATCTGTTTTTTTTATTGTAACCCGTACTCGGGTTGACTATTACTGAATTTTCGAGAACATAGGGGCATCATATGAAAAAATTCCTAACAATGATCGGTCTGGTTCTTGTTTTGGCCGGCTGCAGTGTCCAAGCCGGGCAAAGTAATCTGACCTTGCAGAATCTGGGTCCTGCTCCGGAACTTGAGAACGAGATTTGGATCAACAGCGATGGTCCAATACGCCTGGAAGATTTACGAGGCCAGGTAGTAATAGTGGATATGTGGACCTATGGTTGAATTAACTGCAAAAACGTGATTCCCTCGTTGAGGGAATGGCATCAGAATTATCAAGACCAGGGCCTGGTCGTGATCGGCAATCATTATCCCGAGTTCTCCCACGAAAAAGAGCTTGAAAACCTGAAACGGGCAGTGTAGCCGAGTTGAGAATTGAGTACCCTGTTGCCCAGGATAATGACGGACGGACCTGGCGAGCCTATAACAACCGCTACTGGCCCACCCTGTATTTGATCGATAAAAAAGGAAATATCCGCTATGTTCATATCGGGGAAGGTGCCTATGCTGAAACCGAGGCTGCCATCCAGACATTATTAGCAGAGAATTATCCCTAGGATCTTTTCTTACCCTTCCTAAGGTGTTATATCAAAGACCTTATTGAAACATTCACCAGCTTGACTTTCTTCTGTGCAGACCCTGATGTCAATAGTGAGGTTATGCCCGGTAGAATCGTTGTTGAAGATGGCGTTCAAATAGGATCCTTCACCGGGGGTCAGGTCATTCTGGGAAGATAGTATAGTGCAGTGATTGAAGTGATAGAATTTATCCTGCTTATTGACCGTGTTTACTAAGCTTCCGGAATTATCGGTGCCTTTTGACCTCCAGGATTCAAATGTTTTTGAACCGATATTATCGATTTGGAATTGTACTAACCAATTCGACGTGCACTGCGTAATCCCGACATAAGTAAGTTTAAAATCAGCACCCGGGGTAGGTGTTGGAATTGGCGTATAGACCGGGAGGGATTGCCATGGACCAGAGGGTGTGGCGTATTTCCCCCACAGCCAGCAGAATTGTGATGGATTATCAGGCCTGCGGATGTACCAATATTCCCCTGAAGTATCTATACCTACCGCTTCAGATTCTTCCCCTTCCTGCAGCGTGACAAGCCATTGGAAAAAAGTACCCTGGCCAGTGCGGCAGTTGGTATTGGCCGAGGCATAGATCATGGCTATTTCCGGGGTGGGTGTATTAGTAACGGTTGGTGTCAGGGTGGGTGTATCAGTGATTCCAGGGTCAGGTGTTTCTGATGGTGGAGGAGCGTCCCCATCCTGGCCTGATTGGTCCTCCCCGTCCGCGGACTGCCCCCTCTCCATTGCTTCCATAGTTTCCATAACGCGCAATTCTATCAAGGCCGTCTCATCCGCTCCCTGGGCTTTATCCAGCATAGGTTTATTACAAGCCAGGCTGAGTAATATCAACAAACCGACGACGAAATATAACTTTGTGGATCGAGAAGGTTGAATTTGTCGCATGATGGCTCCTTATGGTTGAGTCATTATCAATTTATTTTACAGGTCTTTCAGCGCTTTTTCCAGAGAAGAAAAAACTTGCGCTGGTAGAATAGCGTACGCTAAACCCAACCCATAAATAAAAGATTGTATTGCGTCTTTATGTTCTGCTCTTAGTATCGGTTCATCCCCGCTCGACACAACAAAACCGTCGCCCGCCATCTGAACAGAAATTCCCCAATCCAGCCGGTTTGCTAACTCAATGCCTCCCTCAAGATTGCCCTCGGGAAAATACTTTTCCAGCATACACAAGTCATTCATGGCATACCTCCTGACCTAGCTGTGCCGGGTAGTAGCATTTGATCTGGGAAGAGACGTCTATATCTTATTGTACATTAAAGACCAAAAAGCCAGCAGGAAATCTCTCCATGCGGCTTTTATACAGCGTTAATAATGTGATTTTATTCACATCGTGTTCAAGCGAGAATATTAGCGTACCAATCGGGGAAAATCAACCATCACACCCGGGTTAATTTCTGGAGATCATATATTGATAAAAATCGATTTCCTGACGCACAACCTCTTTTTCCATTGTCATGCCCAGGCGTTCAGCCAGCCGGATCGAGGCTTGATTCTCACAGTGGATCACAGCCGCAATGCGAGGCAGCTTTAGGATCTCAAATCCGAAATTGATGGCAGCCCTGGCCCCTTCAGAAGCGTACCCCTTCCCCCAGGCAGGTTTGGCCAACATCCAGACCAATTCAACATCTTCAAACCAATCCAGGAACTGGAGGCCAATCCTGCCGATCAACACACCGGAGGATCTCTCTTCAACGCCCCAAATACCATAACCCCTCATATGCCAATGCCCCAACATCAAACAAAGCCAATTCCAGGCCTGGGCCTGCGTCATGGGTGTTCCATCATAGGTTGCTTTTTGCATTACATCCGGGTCCGCCACCATATCAGCAAAAGGATCCAGATCATGCTTCGTAAATGCCCGCAAGAAAAGTCTCTCCGTTTCCAGACTTGGAATAATAAACGGTTCTGCCATGGCTTTCTCCTAGCCTTTTTTAATGGGTTGGCGGAGGATCGTCTTCAGTTTTGACGGTTCAACCCGCCGGGGATCGCTGAGGTAAATCTCATGGTGCAAACCATTGAACAGGTAGCCATTCTCCGGCATCCACTGATCGTGCAGCCTAGTCAGTACCGGGCCCTCATCGTCATAGGATCCCAGATGCAGGATCTGAACGGCAAGCCCTTCCTGGTACACTTCCCAGCGCAATTTCTCCAGGGCCGGTAGTTCTTTCTTTTTGATTACCTCTGCCCGGGCCTTAGTGACCATTTCGGCAGTGATCCATTCGGGGGTCATGATCATCATGGTCCAATCCCAGAGGCTTTTATCCCTGGCAGATGAAAAAGAATCCAAATCTTCCGCCCACCATAAACCTTCCAGGGGCGGGACCACGTAATCCTTTTCCTCTTTTTTGCTAAAAAATTTGACCTTGTAGGACATGGCATACAAGGCCTCAATCGCTGCAGTATATTCCGGAGCCACATTCGGATCACCGTGGCCATCGACCTTAAAGAATTGCATATCAGGCACTTCGATAATCTGAAAATCCTTTTTATGAGGTTGGTAGAGGTGTTTCAGTTCTTTTTTTAAATCTGTTTTTGCCATAGTCATCCTGGAACTCCTAAATATATCCCGAACCGATGATTGTATTATATACGAGGTGACATGAGACCTACGGGATCTCTTTTTCATTGATCAACAAGCGCTATTTGGGTGGCATTAGCAATAAGCCCCTAATTTCATTTCTGGTAAAAATACCTTTCCATATTAAACAGGAAAAAGCTATAGTCCTTGTCGTTAAAGAATATCGCCCCCCGGTTTCCACTCCTATGACAGAGATGATAATGTTCACCCGCAATACCTTCCCCTCAAATATCTCTATCTGGATATCTATAGTGTAAACCATTATATATCCCCACGGATTGAAATTCCATTTCGTCAACAGGTTCAAAACCGCATAATCCACGAATTATTAATATCTCCCATTCCAGAAATCATTTAAAGATCAACGTTATTATCGTTAACAATCGCAAGTGATATTTAATATCCCCTTGACAAAGTTAATAATCTTAATATATTATATCGGTATACGTTATATCGTTTACGATATAACGCCTTACGGTATATTCATAGTTATATAAGAGGACAGTTATGGAAGAAAAATCAATCACAAAACATCTACCCCTCACTGAATCGACCTATTACATCCTGCTGGCTCTGGTCACGCCCAAACACGGCTACGCTGTGATGCAGGAAGCCGAGCAGATCAGCCAGGGCACGCTCAGATTAGCTCCGGGTACACTTTATGGCGCATTTAGCTCCCTCGAAGAAAGCCAATTGATTACTTTGGTTGGCAATGAGGGTCGTCGAAAAATTTACCAGATCACAGAAATCGGGATCCAGGTTTTATTGGGTCAGATCCGGCGGATGGAAATCATGCTGCAAAGTGCAGCAACGAATTTTGATAGTTGGCAGGAAAAGACTGCCGAGGAGGAATGATATGGCTAAGGAACTCGTAATTAAACCAAAATGGTTCTGGGCCTGGCAGGATGAAAAAGAAGAAGCCTGGTTAACAGCAATGGCCAGAGAAGGTTATCACCTTGAAGACAGTTACCTTACCCGGTCGTTACAAATTCCGCAAAGGTGAACCGGCGAATATAATTTACAGATTGGATTACCAATCCTTAAAGACAAAAGACAAAGACTCCTACCTGCAGCTTTTTGCTGATGCAGGATGGGAGCAGGTTGGAGAAATGGGGGCTGGGTATATTTCCGATATAAAGTCGCAAACGGCGAAGCGCCTGAGATATACAGCGACCTGGATTCCAAAATAGGGAAGTACCAGCGCGTCCTGACCTACCTGGCAATCCTTTTACCTTTGTTTATTGTTATGATACCCAATATTTCCTCAGCTGAGAGGTATGGGCCTTTTTCTCCATCCTGGAAGGGTTCTATTTCTTGATAATGGTCTTTTTGGCTTACGGAATCATTCAGCTTTTCAGGAGGATCAATCAGCTTAAAAAGAAAGGGTAATGTGAAAAAGAATATTAACCGATCAACCCAGGAGAAGTTATTGTCCAGCATGGATTCATCGATATGATTGGAAAATGGGTTAAAATTACTTTCACAGTGACACCCAGCTAAACGGTAATAGGCGGATACAGGCAAGATGCAGAGATCTACAAAACACAATAATAAATCGGTTTTGCTAAACCTGGTGCTTTTTAGTTTCTTCTACTATGGGTTTATCCTCACCGAGAGACAGATGATCAGAAAAGGGCTGCTTGATATTCAGCTTCCATTCCAACTGGACTTGTTGGGGACTTTGGCTGGTTTTATTGGAGGTTCTGGAATAATTATCCTGCTTTCTGTGATCTTTATCAAAAAACAACACTATTTGCGGGTCCTGTTAGTCACTCTTCTGCTCACCGGGACCATTCTCTGCAACCAGTACATCAATAAAAAAATATTCTTCCCGCCTTACTCAACTTTCACATATGGCGATATTGACAAGTTAGGCGAAAAACGCTGGACACACGACTATCCATACGCCATGTATTCTGCCATGTATCAGAAATACTACCTCCAAACAGTATTGGTTAACCCTGAAATTGACGCTCTCGAAGAGCTAAAAAGGATTGAAAGATTTGGGATCTACCGTCAGAGAATCCAGTCAAGCTCCAACAGATCTCGCCTCCCCTCAATTTGATATGTTGGAAAAGATTTATGGAGATTCCTATCTCCTGATCACCAGGGATGATCTTGAATACCGCTTGTATGACCTCCCCCTACTGAAAAAATTGTGCTTACCAGGTACAAAGACATGATCTTATTTGTTCCAGAGAAATTGTTCACTGAGTAACTAAATGACAATCCTATTCTATCTCTCTCTTTATATAATTGGCCTGATTTGTACTTTGCCTTTATCCAAGAAGGTCCCCCTCTGGTTTTTAGCCTCAACCGGATTTGTCTGGGGAATTCTATTATGGATGTTTTTATCACAGGTAATATTATTCCTGGGAATACCCTTTCGCTGGTTAAGCATGGGGCTCCTGCTGGCGCCTTTTTTAGGTGCGGCATTATATTTCAACTATAAAAACAAGACCTATATATTAAAGATCCACCAATGGTTTCTCGTCATAGTCAGCGTCATTGGGGTTGCCGGTCTATCCTACCTGCTGACAAGATTCAGCTATATCTATACCTCAACTGATAGTTTTAACTACATCTATCATGGAAAGATCCTGGCAAAATCCGGTCTGGTTCCATGGACGATTGATAACTTTACTAAAATCGGCGCTTTCTCATCTATTATCCAGATGAACAGCCAGCTTCTTCCGGGAGAATATCTATCCGGATATCAAACCCTGCTTGGTATTATCCTTGCCCTTGTCCTTTTCATCGCTGCTTGGGAACTGCTTAAGCGGGATTTCTCACCTGTTATTTCCCTGATCATATCCGGTGTGATGATATTAGTCCTGGGTTCAAATACCTTCCTAAATCATGCATTCTACATCCACAACAATTTACCTGCCGCTGTTTTCTTATTTTCTGTCCTTATTTTCTTTCTGGCATTCCTATAAGAAAACTGAGGCTGGGAGTGGGATTATCCTGGGTGACTGGTCTATTATTGGGTTTCAGCTTCACGAGAATTGAAGGGCCCCTGTACGCCGTTGTCATCCTGCTATTGGTTATGAGCATTAAACCACTAGAATATAAAAGAACCCTGTCCATTGTTCTTCCCTATACGATTGTGGCCTTATTCTGGCATACTACTTTTACTCACCAACGTAACTCAAAACGAACAGCTCAGTCAAACAAACCTTATGCTGATTATTGGCGCACTGGTTGGTTTGACGATACTGGCCCTGGTCAGTAAGTGGATTCCCGCATTGATTGAGACTTATTGCCGAAGCTCTTGATCAGCACAATGTTTTTTGGATTGATCCTGGCTATCTTGATTGAACCAGATCATATGATCACTCCTTCACTCATTTCTGGCAAAATCTTGTAAATGTCTATTATTGGAGCTGGACCTGGCTGATTATCGCTGCACATTCCTGCCATTTATGTCTAGTTAACAAATGAAATCTCATCCTGAAAATCAGTTACTGATTGTACTGCTCTGCTGTTTATATTTTAATTGTCCTGCTGCTAGTTCTCGCCAGGATACCATACAGACTGGGCCAAACAGACTCGTCTAACCGATTGATGCTGCAAATCTTGCCTGTCCTCCTCTTTGCCATCGCCAGCAGTTCCGGAATAATCTAAGAAATGGTTTTTCCCAGGATTCATACGTGAATAAATCTGGCACTCTATCCAATATCACCATCCTCTGGTAAACTTTAGGTCTCATTTCAATGAACTCCGGCCAAGATCGGTCGGTTTTTTTATGCGTTATAAGAGAATATTATGCAAACAACAAGAACAGACATACGGAATATCGCCATCATCGCTCATGTCGATCACGGGAAAACTACCCTGGTTGATGGGCTTCTGCGCCAGGCAAGTGTATTCCATGAAAAGAAGAAACTCCAGGACCGGGTGATGGATTCCAACGAATTAGAGATAGAAAGGGGCATCACCATCCTTTCAAAAAACACAGCTATCACGATCAAGGATCCAGAGAACGGCCAGCTGACAAAGATCAACATTGTTGACACACCAGGGCATGCGGATTTTGGCGGCGAAGTGGAGCGAGTCTTAAATATGGTCGATGGTGTTTTATTATTAGTTGATGCTGCTGAAGGCCCTCGCCCTCAAACCCGTTTTGTGCTTCAGAAAGCACTTGAACTTAACCATCAAGTGATTGTGGTCATCAATAAGGTCGATCGTAAACTGGCAGACACGGAACAGGTCTTAAATGACACTTTTGACTTATTTATCGAGCTTGGGGCAAGTGAAGAACAAGCCAGTTTCCCGGTGGTCTATGCTATTGCAACTGAGCACAGGGCCGGCCTCACACCGGATGTGGGTCCGGATCTGCAGCCTCTTTTTGAAACTATTCTGAGGTCAATTCCAGCCCCGGTTGTGGACATAGAACAACCACTGCAAATGCTTGTCACTTCCCTGGAACATGATAACTTCCGGGGATCTACAGCCATAGGAAGGATTTTATCTGGGAAAGTTACAGCTGGGGAACAGGTTGTTTATATAACTGCAGATGGAAAAACTGTTCCGGGTGAAGTTACTTATTTATATGATTACCAGGGACTGGAACGCCAGGAGATCGAGCTGGCTGACGCTGGCGAGATCGTCGCCATCGCCGGACTGGAAGGTATCACTATCGGAGATACTATCTGCGATTTTGAAAACCCGATACCCCTCCCCAGAATCAAAGTTGAAGCGCCTACAGTGAGGATGTCTTTTGGTGTCAACACTTCTCCATTCTTCGGCAGGGAAGGAACCTGGAAAACCTCTCGCAAACTCCGGGAGCGTTTGTTTCGCGAAACCCGCAGCAACCTGGCTTTGAGGGTTGAAGATACCGGATCCGCGGACACATTGCTTGTATCCGGCAGGGGAGAGCTTCACCTGGCCATCCTGATAGAGACCATGCGCCGGGAAGGATTTGAATTCCACGTCTCCCGGCCAGAAGTGATCCTTAAAACATCGCCCTCCGGCCAGATTCTCGAGCCTTTTGAGGAAGTGAGGATCGAGATCCAGGAAGATGATATAGGTGTGGTAATGGAATCTCTTAATCACCGCCAGGGTGTCATGCAGGATATGCGGGAATCAAGCACAGGAACGGTTCTGCTCACATTTTTAACTCCCACACGGGGCATCCTTGGTTTTCGTCATCAATTTCTGACCATGACCAAGGGGACCGGTGTACTGAACACAAGCTTTAACAGTTATGCTCCTCAGGTCGGCTCAGTGGATGTCCGATCTCATGGCTCCCTGGTAGCCTACGAAACCGGGACGGCAACAACATTTGGATTAAAAAACGCAGAAGAACGCGGGGTGCTCTTCATAGAGCCCGGCGTGGAAGTCTATCATGGAATGGTAGTCGGAGAAAACAAACGTCCGGATGATATTGAGGTCAATGTCTGCAAAACCAAACACCTCACCAACATGCGGAATAACATCCGTGAAATCAATCAGCGCCTGGTAACACCCAGAGAAATGAGCCTTGACCAATATATTGAGTACCTGGCGGATGACGAGCTGCTTGAAGTGACTCCTAAAAATCTCCGGATTCGGAAAAGGATCCTTGATCACAATATTCGAAATCGGGAAGCGAAGCGGGAATCGAAGCAAGAAGCTGAAAAGATCGGCGGCTGAAGAATAATTAATCCCGCCCTTAGAACAACCGCACCCAGGAGCGGAGCGGCTGGCCAGACTTATATTTCCCGTACCACAAGGCAGGGAAGTACAGGATAGCCAGTCCTGCTAACCAGAGAGCATACATCACGCCAAAACTGGAACCCTGCGGGGCCAGCAGCCTGCCCATCAATACATATATTCCGATATGAGCCAGATAAGAAAACAGAGCTGCTCGCCCAAAAACCAGCACTGGATTCCAGTCTCTGGACCCAGGCAGCTTTATCAGCGAAAACACAGCTAACAAGATCAGGTTAACCCCCGAGGTCAGCATCACAAAGGCCATACTGGGGGGATACTTCACCAGGTTAAAGAATTCCATCCAGCTCTCAAATGCTAGAGGGCGGATAGTTCCAAAACCATTGATTAACCTCAGAAGCACAAAAGTTACCAGGAAAGCCAACCCCAGCCAAGCTCCTTTCTGATATGCTTTTTTGGAATCAACCTGAATCCACTTGCCAAATATTAACCCCAAAACTATCAATTCAACCCAGGCCAGGAGTGGATAATTTGTCCAGAATTCTCCTTTTCCCCCACTGTAAACCAGCAGAGTCCCGGCCAGGTTATCAAAGTTCCTACCCCACAATTCAGGGGCGGGGGTTAAAATTTCCATAATTACAAAGAATCCCAGGCCGATCCCTGCCAGCCAACCCGTTTTATAATCTCAGTAAAGGGATACACAAGATCATGCCAAAACCCAGGGCCGCCAGCACCCCCACATATAATACTGGCGCCGAAGAACCCCCTGCTGACCAGGCCTGGCTGTAATTCAGAAATCCCTGCAGCGCGATCAATACCAACCCTCTTAATAGAAAGTGCCCCCCAATCTCAATTTCTCTCCAACCTTTCTTTCTGCGGGAAGAAGAAAATAAAACCATGCCCACTCCCAGCAGGAAAAAGAACCCCGGGGCGCTGAAGTGGGTCACAAATCGGGTCAGGAAGTGCAGGGGGTTGGGATAGAGTGGATAATATCCACCCCAATATTCTCCCGGGGAGTGCTGCTGTGCAATGTGATAATTGGCATGATCTAAGGCCATCAAAATGATCAATAATCCCCGTAGCAGATCAAGCGGGAGCAACCGGTTTTCTTTTGTGGGTGGATTATCAATAGCCATAGCTCTCCAAGGAAACTTGAATATTCAGAAGATGCCGGATTCATTATAATGACAATTATGATTTTCGATAACATCCCTGAGAGTTATTTCCAGAGCTGCCCCAGCAGGAGATTTTTCCTTAACAAATTTAAGCCTTTAAGGTTCATTTGTTGCAGTCGTTATTCCCCCGTGATAGAATAACAAGACATCAGGATTTATTCTGAAGGAAGCTCCTTTTATGGCCAACATGATCGAAGTAGTCATTGATAGCATCCGGGTCAGTTTAATGTCTCAGCAGCGGGTGGTAATTCTGAGGGAGATAGACTCAGATCGTTATCTACCCATTATGGTTGGGATATACGAAGCCGAACACCTCACCTTGGCGCTGCAAGGAGTGGAAGTGTCTCGCCCCCTGACCTACGATCTATTTGTGAACATTCTGGATTCCCTGGATGCCGACGTGATCCACGTTGAAGTTGTTTCTTTGAAAGATGAGACCTACTTCGGCAATATAGCCATCAACATTGACGGCACCCTGCATAATATTGACTCCCGCCCCTCCGATGCCATGAATCTTGCCATTCGCCTGAATGTACCGATATTTGTTGCTGAAGATGTGATGGATGAGGCAGGATTGATCCCGGAAGATGACCTATCAGAGGCCCTTCCGGACGAAGAGTTGGATAGCGAGCGTTTATCTATCTTTGAAAATTATCTGGATCAAATCGACCCCGAAGAATCTAAAGACAACCCTGACGAAGAAAACCCCGAGGAATTATAGTCCCGCTTCCCTCTCTTCAACTGACTGAATTTATTTCGGTGCTCAGGTGACCAACACCACTACAAAACCAACTATGACTGAATCCCTAGAATTCGAATCCTCTCCCGAAACATCCGGACCGCAGATGGTTCCCCACAGTCGGGAAGCAGAAGAAGCTGTCATTGGGGCAGTGTTGATCAATCCCGAAGCTTATTATGATGTAGCGCAATTCCTGGCGGCGGATGATTTTTATATCCACCGCAATAAATGGGTCTGGGAAACTTTTGTGTCCCTGCATGACCGCAACGAAGCCATCGACCTTGTGACAGTTACAGAGGATCTCGATCAGCAGGGGCATCTGGCGGATATTGGCGGAGCGGCCTATATCACCAAGCTGATCAATAATGTTCCCTCTTCTCTCCATGCTGAGGCATACGGACACCGGGTGGAAGAAACCGCTATCAGGCGCCGGATGTTAAACGCAGCCAACAAGATCGCAAAACTGGCTTATGAGGAAAATCTATCTCTTGATACAGTGATGGATGACTCTGAAAAAGCCGTTTTTAACGTCAGCCAGCGCCGAACGAACCAGGACCTGCAGCCCATTCGCTCCGTCCTGAGTGATTACTTTGACCGCATGGAAGAGCTTTCCCAGCGGGATGAAGCCCTGGTGGGGGTTCCCACAGGTTTTATTGATATCGATAGAATGTTGGGAGGGTTACAACCCTCAGATTTATTAATCATCGCCGGGCGACCCGGAATGGGAAAAACCGGTTTTATATTATCCGCTTTAAAAAACGCTGCCCTGACCCACAAAAAACATGTGGCAATCTTCTCTCTGGAAATGTCGAACGAACAGCTTGTGCAGCGCCTCATCGCCCAGGAAACCGGAATCGATTCCACCCGGCTTCGTTCTGGTAAACTCAGTCCTGACGAATGGCTGCTCTTCACGCAGGCCATTGAGGTGCTGACCGATACCCATATTTTCCTGGATGATACACCCGCCCTGACACCCCTGCAGCTGCGCACAAAATGCCGCCGTCTGCACCTGGAATATAAATTGGACCTGGTTGTAGTGGATTATCTTCAGCTGATGGCCGGGGATATCCGCAATAACAACCGCGTTCAGGAAGTATCTGATATTTCCCGCAACATGAAGATCCTGGCCAGAGAGTTGAACGTGCCTGTACTGGCCGCCGCCCAGCTTTCTCGAGCAGTGGAGCAGCGCTCTGACAAGCGGCCTGTATTATCAGACCTCAGAGAATCCGGCAGCCTGGAGCAGGACGCTGATATTGTGATGTTCATTTACCGGCCGGAAGTATATGATGAAGATTCCCAATATAAGAACCTGGCAGAAATTATCATTGCCAAACACCGCAACGGCCCTACCGGGGATGTACAGTTGGTCTTCCGGAAGAACCTGGCCAAATTTGAGAATGCTGCCACCCGAGATATTGACCTCTCCCAGGTAACCTGATGACTTTTAGCGGTCTTCCACCCGGAAAAATTAGTACCACACGGATTCCAAGCCTGTTCTTTTCGGACCTGCTTCCGCAAATAGACGACTTGGATGAAATGAAGGTCACATTATACGCCCTGTGGCTCTTCACCCGGCTGGAAGGCGAAGTCCGCTACTTGAAGGAAGAGAACTTCACCGGGGACCCAGATTTCATGACTGGCCTGGGCGCCACGGCCGCCGTCCAGCAAGCTGCTGTCCAAAATGGGTTGGAGCGGGCGGTGAACCGCGGCACCTTTTTAAAGACAGCCGTCCCTGAAGGTGAAGGTGAGCTGGTGATTTATTTTTTCAACTCTCCGCGCGGGCAGGCCGCGGTTCAATCCGTCGCAGACGGATCGTGGCGCCCCTCAGACGGGGACAGTCCGATCCCGACATTGAGTTTGGAACAGCCCAATATCTTCCGGCTTTATGAAGAGAATATCGGTCCGCTGACTCCCCTGATCGCGGATACATTAAGAGAAGCAGAGAAAGAATTCCCCGAGGATTGGATCAGGCATGCAGTTGGGATCGCAGTCCAGAATAACGTCAGAAAATGGAATTACATAGAGGCAATCTTACGTAGTTGGCAGGACGGTGGAAGAGATGAGCGACCGGATAGAGGACATACTAAAAAAGACCGCCACGGATATCTCGAAGATGAATTCGCCGAGTTCATCGAAGATTGATCCAGGCGCCGGGTCTTACCCGGGTAATCCTGATTGTGAGATCTGCGGCGGGGTTGGCTATCTTCGCCATGATCTCCCGGTTGGACACCCCGATTTTGGCAAACTCCAGATTTGCTCCTGTCGTGCCGGACAGCTGAAGGAACAAGCCCGGGATGGCCTGTACAAAATGAGCAACCTGAATGAGCTGTCTCATTTAACTTTCGAGAATTTTGAAATTCGGGGACAGATCGGCTTAGGCCCAGCCCAGGCGGATTCATTGGAACAGGCTTTTAATCACTCCCAGCAGTATGCCGGCAAACTGAAAGGCTGGCTGGTGCTGCAAGGTCCTTATGGCTGCGGTAAAACTCACCTGGCAGCAGCCGTGGCTAATTTCGTGGTCGATCTTGGCATCCCGACCCTTTTCCTGACTGTCCCGGATCTGCTGGACAGTCTGAGATTCTCCTACAACAACCCGGAGTCCAGTTTTGAACAGCGTTTTGAGGAAATCCGCCGCTCTCCACTATTGATCATGGATGATTTTGGAACCGAAAATGCCACTCCCTGGGCCCAGGAAAAGCTGTTCCAGATCCTCAATTACCGCTATATTAATAACCTTCCACTTTTAATCACCACCAACCTGTCCCTTAATCAATTGGAAGGCCGCATCCGCTCGCGCCTGCAGGATCCCGAACTGGTAAACCGGGTCAAGATCCTGGCACCTGATTACCGCCGACCGATGGACGATACCGGTCACTCTGAACTCTCCTCGCTTTCATTATTAGGAAACAATACCTTCGGTAATTTTTCACTTCGGAATGATGAAAACCTGGAAAAGGACGAAAAGAAAAAGCTGGAAAGCGCTTTTAAAGCAGCTCAGAAATATGCAGAGAAACCCAAGGGCTGGATGATACTTCAAGGAGGTTATGCCAGTGGAAAGACCCACCTGGCAGCCGCCATCGCCAATTACCGCTCTGGAGAAGGTATCCCGCCGCTTTTCATCATGGTACCTGACCTAATGGATCATTTAAGGGCAACCTTCAGCCCTGACAGCACCGTCAGTTACGACCGCCGATTTGATGAGATCAAAAAATCACCCCTGCTTGTCCTTGACGATCTGGGCACAGCGTCCATGACCCCCTGGGTAAAAGAGAAACTCTACCAGCTCTTTAATTATCGCTATAATGCCGGACTACCAACCGTGATCACCACCACCGACAAACTCAGCGAAATGGACCCCCGCATCCGGAGCCGCATTCTGGACCGGCGCCTGTGCAGAATTTATGCAATCACCGTACCGCCCTACCGCGGTGAATAGTATCAGGTGATTGAAAACCAAATCATCTCTGCCTGAATCTTTGATTGCGAGCAAGACGTTAAACTCCCAACGAAGTTAATCTCCATTGTCTTCCAGGGATTCTCTGCTTTAAAACGAACCCGAATTATTTGATTTAATAAATTACTAATATACAAGTTAAGGATATTTGCTAGAATGGAATAGGCGTGATAGCAATTATTTATCATACAGGAGATAAAATGGCTAAGAAAAATGTGTTGGTTAAAAGCAAATCGAGAAAAAAACTTCCTGATGTGGCCGCTTTCTTAAGGGAATTGGCGGACAAGGTTGAATCCGGCCAAGTTTCATTGGTGCAGGGCGAGGAGGATGTTTCCGTGGTCCTTCCTGAAACAGTTAGTTTCGAGCTGGAATATTATGAACAGCCCAAAAAACATGGGGTCAAAAAACAGCTGGAGATCGAACTGGACTGGACAGAAGGTGGAAAAAAACGCCCGAAAGTCACCCTGGGATAAACCAGTGCTTGACACCAATAAACGCTGCCAATCCTGGCAGCGTTTTTGTTTTAAACCATATTTGTAAATAATCGCCGGGGATGAGATATACTGAAATCAAAAGGCCAAGGACCACCCTATGAATACCATCCCTGAATTTTCACGTGTAAACCGTCCAATCCAGGCAGCGGAGGATTATTACTCCCGCCTGAGCAGATTTTATGATGGGTTGGCTTCCAGTGAAAAAAAGTTCATCCGGGATGGCCTTGAATTACTGGATCCCCAGCCCGGAGAACAAATCCTGGAAGTCGGTTTTGGCACCGGGTATGCCCAGCAGCATATCGCCCGGGCAGTTCAGGGCGGATCGAGCATCGGGCTGGATCTGTCTGTCGGCATGGGTAAAGTCGCCCAAAACAGATTATCATCGGTCGGCCTTTTGCATCAAGTGAGCCTGGTGCGGAGCGATACCCTGCCAATCCCTTTCCAGAGCCAAGTTTTTGATGGGGTTTTTACTAGTTTTACACTGGAGCTTTTTGATACCCCCCTGATCCCGGAAGTACTGGCTGAATGTCGCCGGGTTTTAAAACCAGGCGGAAGACTGGTGGTCGTTTCCCTTTCCAAAGATCGTCCCCTGGGTCTTATAGGAAGGATCTATGAAGGTTTTCATAACCGGTACCCCAAACTGGCTGACTGCCGGCCTATCCCGGCGAAAAGGCTGGTCGAGGAAGCAGGATTTAGGATCGCCGAATCTCGCGAAAAGAGTATGTGGGGGTTGCCAGTGATTGAAATCTTGGCGGATTTGTACTGACCCCGTACCAAAATCAGCGCTGAATTTCTAATCGCAAAAAAACTGGCTTCTCCAGGTTAAGATCCATCATCTTACATTCTGCCAAGGAAGCTGGCATCGTTCAGGTTCATATTATGGACGGTAATTCCGGGTGTAGAACTTGAACACAAACTCATTCATAAATATAACTTAAGGGATTGTGTAATTGTTGAAAGCTCTCCGTGGCGAGGAATTTTACCTGGCACTGACCCGGGGAGCATCCAGCTGGTTGAAACATCATCTCCAGCCCGGGATCCGTGTTGGATTAGGTTTGGGAAGGACTTTATCCTATCTCCCGGAAGTATTTGAGGTTAAAAAATCTGTTGCCTGCATTTTCACAGAGATAACCGGGGCAGTATCATCACAGCTGGGTTTTGATTCCAATAACATCGCATCCCGGATGGCGGAAAAATGTGGTGGCAAAGCCGAGGTGTTTTATGCGCCAACCCTGGTATCACAGCTCACCTAAAAGATCAATTGATCAAAGAACGTTCCGTGAAAAAATCCCTGGAGCGTGCCAGAAACTGCGATATCGTTTTACAAAGCGTAGGCCCCCTCGATGAAACGGCAATCCTGTTCATTCATGGCTATTTATCCCTGACAGAACTGAATAGCCTGAAAGAAAAAGGTGCGGTGGTGACGCACTGGTTGTTATTTCGACAAGGAAGGCCAGATTCTTCACTCTTCCATTGAAGACCTGATGATAGGTCTTCACCTTTCAGAGTTGGTAAACCTGCCCTAGTGTGCTTGCAGTCAGAAAAAATCAACCATCACCTGCTATCAAATCAATTCTTACAGATCATAAACATGAACATTACTAAATAATATCTCCACTATATCACACATCTATTAAATTCAGATAATATTAAAGCTGACCAATTATTACTTGCTTTTGTAATCCAGTAATTCCTAACCAAGGGCATTAAGCTAATTGCTGAGTTTTTGGGATGTTACTGATCCCCGCAATCATGTTAAGACCTCGATATCTCCGAGGTCATATACTCAAAAAACAAGGCGGTTTAACCTTTCATGTTAAGACCTCCGAGGCCATAGACTCAAAAAACAAGGCGGTTTAACCTTGGAGGTACCTCAATTTCCCTTAAACCAAAAATCCTCTTTTCAGAGGATTTTTTTCTGTGCCCCCACGGAGATTCGAACTCCGGTCTTAACCTTGAAAGGGTTATGTCCTGGTCCCCTAGACGATGGGGGCAAAAAAAATATATTAAGACAACGGCAAAAATTTTACCATCAGCGTTAAATCAGGTCAAGCCTAGCGGAATTCCCGGCAGGGAAGAGTCTTCATCCGCCTTCTTCAAAGCGTGGGTAAAAGTAGCGATGTGTTTGCGGTTGATTAACATGGCTTCGCTTTTAATCTCCATCTCGGGATAGATAATGGAACGAACAGTTCCATCAAAAACAGGCAGGTATTCCCAGGTCCCACCAGACATCAGGGCTTTAAAATCAAATCGCCCCGGCCATTCCAGGCAGCCTTCATATTCAAAAGTTGAATCGGTAATGGCGATATGAAACACATTAACATGTTCGTAACCCGCGCGCATGATCCCTCTCGGTCCGATATCCTGGCGCCGTTTTACGCTGGCACTGTGGATCTGGTCTTTTACCAGGCGGATGTCAGGCAGTCTTTGAACCAGGAAATCCGGGTCGTGGATACGACCAAGACTGGCATCCATAATGGTCATAAACTGACTGGTTTGGTCTGTCATCAGCCCGCTTAATCCACTGTTACTGACCTTCACCGTACCTGCGATCCGGTAACTGGAAGTCAACACATGGATTGGGATGATACGCTTAGTAAGTGCCCCATTAGCCATACAAAACTCCCGTAAAAAGATCTTATAACAACAAACACTGATATAACACCAACCCCTCTGGGGATTGGCGTTTTAGGTGTCCGGTTTATTCTTCCTAATGATAACAGATACTGCTCGCCGGCTGTGCTATTTTATTTTTTCTACCAGTAATAGATTTTCCAATAAATCAGCCCCATGAAATATACGGGCTGGCTCTTGATTATTCTGAAGCCAAAACCGGGTTTGCCCCGTTAACTAATCCCCAGGATTCCGGCGGCCAGTACACCAACAACGCTTCCCCGACGATATTTTCCATCGGAACCATACCCCAATTGTGAGAGTCAGAGGAGTTGTTCCGGTTATCACCCAATACAAACAGGGTGTTTTCGTCAACCACCCAATCTCCTTCGTACTGCGGATCCACCATCAAATACGGTTCAGAAAGTAATAGACCATTAATATACACTTGGCCATCTTTTACCTGGACCTGCTCTCCTGGTAAACCTATCACGCGCTTGATATACTCTTCGGTGATGTTGCGCGGAAAGTCAAACACCACCACATCGCCTCTTTCTGGCTCTCCAATCTTGTAGTTGATCTTGCTGACGATCACAAATTGACCATGATGGAGATTGGGTTCCATGCTGGATCCATCGATCCGGATCCTTGCGGATACAGCATTAATCAGGAAAAAAAGAACTACTGAAAGCAATAAGGTTTCAAGAATATCAACCAGCACACCCAATAGATTTGGTTTTTCCGGGCGGTTTTCCTCATTTTCGAGATGGAGAGAATCAAATTCTTCTGTCATTTACTAACCTTCGCCTTTGAACGTATTCCCGATTATATAATCCAAACTCAGTCAAGGCAAGGGGAAGGTTGACACTCGCCCTAACTCAACAATCATATATTTCTGTCGGGTTTTGCTGGAATTTGTGGAGCGATCCTAACTGGCGCGGAGCAGGATCTTAATTGGGGTACCTACAAATGGCGCATGTTCCCGGATCTGGTTTTCTATATAACGCAGGTATGTGAAATGGGTCAACTTGGGATCATTGACATGAAGCAAAAATGTTGGGGGGTCATTCCGGACCTGGGTTCCATAATAGATCTTAAAATGCCTGCCGGCTTTAGAAGGTGGCGGGTGTTTATCCTGGGCGCTTTGAACGATCCGGTTCACCTGAGAGGTTGGTAGTCTGACCATCCTCTCTTTTTGGACTTCAAGTGCCAGATCCAGGATCTGATCAACTCGCTTGCCAGTCAGAGCAGAGGTAAAAAGAATGGGCACATAATCCATGAAGTTTAATTCATACCGGACGTAACTGGTGAATTCAGCCATTGTGTGGGAGTCTTTTTCGATCAGGTCCCATTTATTGATCACTACAACAGCGCTTTTCCATTCATCCAGAATATATCCGGCAACATGCGTATCCTGGGCTTTTACTCCCTCATACGCATCTACAACCAGCAGGGCAACATCTGACCGCTCAATGGCCTTCATCGCTCTTAAGACACTGAATTTCTCCACACCAGTATCAATGCTGCCTCGTTTCCGGATCCCGGCTGTGTCAATGATGGTAATCGGGACATCCTTATAGACAAACCGGGTATCAATCGAATCCCGGGTTGTTCCGGGGATGTTGCTGACAATCACTCGTTCTTCCCCGGTGATTTTATTCAGTATGCTGGATTTTCCAACGTTGGGTTTGCCCACAATGGCGATCTTAACTGAAGTATCCTCTTCTTCCTCTCCACCCTCTGGAAGCACCGCCACCAACGCATCCAGCATATCGCCAGTAGCTGAGCCATGAATCGCAGATACGATATGGAGCTCATTATAGCCAAGCTCGTAAAACTGGACTGCGTTCTGGCGCGTCTTCTGGTTATCGCATTTATTAACAACCAGCAGGATAGGAGGATAGTCCTTTCCATCCTTGATCTGCTGGACCTTCCTGAGGGAATCGTTGATCTCGCGGTCTGCAGGCGTGATACCGGATTGTCCATCAACAACAAAAAGGATCGCATCGGATTCCTGAATGGCGATTTCGGCTTGTTTACGGATTTCTTCGATGAACTGGTGAGATCCAACAGAAAGCGGATCCTGTCCTTTGCCGGGACCAACTTGGGTGGGATCCAATCCTCCAGTATCAACGATATCAAAAACCACGCCGGTCCATTCAACTTCAGTGGCAAGGCGGTCTCTTGTCGTTCCCGGAATATCATCCACAATCGCCATCCTGCGTTCGGCAAGGCGATTAAAAAGAGTACTCTTACCCACATTGGGTCGGCCAACAATGGCCACGACAGGTTTTGACATAATTGTTTGCAGGAAATATTATAGAGGGGCGAAATCGCTTTACTGCCCCTTCTCAATGACTATTTCAACAGTTGCTGGAGAGATATCTTCCCATATTATATCCGCAGGCAGGATTTCCACTGTGGGTTCCAACGTATAGGTCCCTATTTCCAGGTTAGTGAGATCAACCACCACCCTGATATCTCTTAAGGTGAGGTTTTCAAGGACTGGCACTGGCCCAGATATCCGGACACTTACTTGTTCAGGTGATACTTGTGCGTTTAAGCCTGGCAATAGTCCAACTACTTCAATATTCCGGGTGATCAACATACTGGTTTCTAAGGCGGTAACATTCACCTGGACCAAAACCGTCGGATCGCCTACTACAGTGATCCCTTCTGGCAAATCCAGCTCCAAAATAGTCTCCAGGTAACCATCCACTCCGTTCAAATTCAGAGGTTTTGTATTCACGTATCCTGGAAGCCCTTCCACAAGTTGGGGGTCTGCGGAAAAGACCATCACGGTTGGTGGTGCCGGAGTGATGCTTGTAAAGCGATAGCCCGGTTCCACAGCACCCTGAGTGGTAACATTCACCGCCAGGTTCCTGTAACCCCCCTGCAGGCTGACTGACTGAGTAACCTGAACGGTCTCAGGAGAGATCACCAATCCTTCAACCATCTCCCCATTACTGTTCCTGGCTTCCAAATTGATACTTCTAACGATCGATCCGGTTGCATCTGATATATCCAGGACGCCAACAACTATGAACGCTTGCTGAACAGCTATATCTTGGCCAGTAATAGTGACAGAGCTCCCTTCCCAGGATAACCCGCTGGTCTGATAGCCGACTGCTGGCTCTCCTTCCACCTGGATAGATATCGGTAATAACTTCGAAATCAGGTTGCTGACTTTCAATTCCAGCTTTTCAGGATTTTGTTCCAGGACACGGATCGGCTTCAACTGGTCTGGTATATAGATCTGAACAGTAAATCGATAGGTTCCAGCAGATATATCCGTGAGGTTGATATAGGCAACCAGAGGATTTTCTTCTTCCAGGCTCTGAATAATGCTTTCCGGAGCCAGGACCTTCAAAGTTACTGTCTCTGGTATTGGATCAACGATCGCAATATCGGACGCCTGCTGGCGCACTTCAAACGGCACCGTCAGCTCTGTCTCAACATTGGGATTGGCAGAAGTTACAGCTGAGATCCAGATGACCACAGCCAATAATAACGAGATGACCAAGGAGGTTAGATTAACGCCCAACCAGCGCATAAATCTCATTCTATCGTTCCTTGGAAGAGTGTACTGAGCCGGGAGAGGAGCGATCTTTGAACTGGCTCGTGCTGGAAAAAGTTGTTCAGCTTGCCCTGCAGTTCATCCAGAGGGACATATTTATCAAGTTTTCCATCATGAGCCAGGGAAACAATACCGGTTTCTTCAGAGATCACAATTGCAATTGCATCACTTTCCTCTGCTATCCCTAATGCAGCCCTGTGTCTTAATCCCATCGATCTGTCCGGTGAGGATTCCAATACACCACTGGCCGAGAGCGGCAGCACACAACCTGCAGCAGAAATGACATTATCAGAGATGATCACTGCGCCATCATGCAGGGGCGTTTTGGGGTAAAAGATCTGGATCAAAGTTTCCGGGCTGACAGCTGCTTTAAGATGCACCCCGGTTTCAATATAGGCTTGGAGAGAATCCAGGCGGGACAACACGATCAATCCCCCATATTTACGTTCAGCGATTCTTCGGGATGCTCTTACTACACGCTGGATAATCTTCTCCATTGCTGGTGTGAGCTGATCCTGAGCGAATATTGAACCTGTTCTACCAATACGTTCCAGAACACGTCTGATTTCTGGCGCAAAAATAACCGGAATTGCCAGCAGCAAAGTCGGCAACGTACTTGTTACTAACCAGGAGAAGGCAGGCAGGACTCTCAGGCTGGAGAGCAGGCTGATCACAACGATCAGAAAAAGAACGCCCCTCAAGAGGACCAGCGCTTTGGTATCCCTGAGCAGGTAAAGGACAAAAAACACAACTACAGCTACCAGGAAAATATCAACAACGCTGAGCCAATTTGCTCGCTGAAATATAAAAAGCAAATAATTCCAAAGATTATTAATCACTTCGATCTACCTGATGAAGAAATAATTACTGCATCGGACGTAAAATCCGATCCTTTCTAAGCTGTTTGAAGAGCAGGACTGTGCCTGGAGGCATGGATTCCATAACTGCATTCTGCCAGGCCTTCACCTGGAGATCTTTTACTGTTCTGGCCTGATAGCCAAGACCGCTCCACAGATTCTCATGTTGAGCCAGAGACGGCGGCAGGAACAGAAGGGCAGCCTCGCTCTGGAGCTCCTTGGAGGAATCCTCCACAAAGCTCATCAGGGCTTCCAAACCATTCTGGAACGCCAATCCTTCATTCAACATGACATCATCAACCCTTGTGATCAGGTTTTCAACCTGCCAGCCTAACAATCCGATAATCTCTTCATCCGACATCAGCAGCATATAAGCCTTCTCGCCAAAAGCTGCCATAATATCGTCTTTTGTCATCTTCCGCTTTGCGCGGCTGTGAGCACTCATGTAGACAGCTATTTGTTCAGCGGATTCCGGTGTTGCCCTGCGTACATCCAGTTTGCCATATGACTTGCTTGGCACCGGCGTAAACCCGGGCTTTTCCTGGGTGATGACCTGCCAGGCGTCATAAACTTGTTTCCAGGTCTTTTCAAATGATCCATCATTCTCAATGACCACATCCGCTTTGGTCAGTTTTGCTGTTGCCGGCAGTTGAGCATTGATACGGTCCTCTGCCTCACGACGGGTCATGCTCCGCTTTTCGATCAACCTTTCCAACTGAAGATCTGTTGAGGACATGGTCACCCAAACTTGATCACACAAGTTGTGCATGTCAGATTCCAGCAATTTGATGGCCTCAACAACTACAATCGGATGGGTAGTCTTATTGACCAGCACATCCAGTGCCTGTCTAACGAGAGGATGGATGATTGTCTCCAACCGCATCATCGCGTCTGGATTCTTAAACACCAATTCACCTAATTTGTTCCGGTCAATTTCTCCATTTGCCCCCAAAACCCACTGCCCAAAGGTATCGATCACGGGCTGATATCCCGGGGAAGACTTCATTATGGCACGGTGAGAGAGCACATCCGCGTCAATACCGTATGCGCCCAGATGCTCAAGCATCTTCCGGACCACACTCTTTCCGGTTGCTATATTTCCGGTTAACCCAATGGCATATTTTCCGCGCCAGGCACTCATGACTCCTCCTAACCGATTTGGGCCATAACCTCAGTCAATCTACATTGTAGTCTGCGGTTGATATAATGTCAATTAATTATATGTTAAACGAGCCAATTTACTATCTGAAAAGGGTATTTTTAGGGTGTTATCGCTGCCGTCTGCTGAAGATCAACTTGGATCTGACCCTCCTTATAATTCCAATTCCCGGCCGATCCGGCATTGATACACGCGCCTGGTCGTACTGAACACCCTCAAAAGGATCATTTTCTATCAGCAAGGGCGCATCCAGGTCATGCCACTCTGCAAAGGCAGCCAAGTGAGACATAGCTGTCACTCCAAGGGAAGTTTCCGTCATGCACCCCAGCATGATCCTGAAACCCAGTTCCCGGCCCCGTTGGAGAAGTTTAAGGTCGGTCCCAATCCTCCGAGCTTCATAAGTTTCAGGTTGATACCCTGCACTCCGTTTTTGGCCAATTCCTCAAGTGATGACAATGAAGTCAAGGATTCATCTGCAACGATCGGGATTGCAGTCTGGCTCTGTACATACCCCAGCCCATCAATATCATCTCCGCTGACAGGCTGTTCGACCATTTCGATCCCAAACGGAGTTATCTCCTTGATCAGGCGGACAGCCTCATCTGGTTCCCAGCCAGCGTTTGCATCAACGAACAATCTCACATCAGGCCTGGCTTTTCGAACTGCGGCCACCCGGCTAATATCGTCCTCACTGCCAAGTTTTAGCTTAATCATCGGGAAATCCGGATGGTCCAGCGCCATTTGTGCCATTTCTTCCGGTTCTGATATCGCAATTGTGAAAGCTGTTGAAAAAGGAACTGGAGCCGGTAGATCTAAAAGTTGATAGAGAGGAAGCGAGCAGTTTTTACCAATCCTGTCATGCAGGGCCAAATCCAATGCCGCTCTTGCTGGCGCAGGACCATCCTCCCCAACCCAGCTAGATATCTCACCGGGATCATCCGGAAAGGGTTCCTTACTGTGAGATTTTCCCTCCCACAACGCCTGCATATCATGATCACTGATATTGTAGTAAGGAGGTATTGTGCCCTCCCCCCAGCCCTGATCGTCCTCAAGCCGGATCCAATGAGCTGTCCGTGTTGTACTTACTCCTGTTGAGAGTCGAAAAGGGTGATGCAATTTCAGCGTGAAAACCTCGCAGGAAAGCCTAGGGCCAAAGTCCATAATATCTAGCTCCACATTAACTTCTTCTCTAACGTGATCTAACCAAAACCCTCCCAGTAAATACACCAGGAGGGTCTAAATCCTTTAGAAATAAGTCCTACTGGACATGTTTATTTCACCAAGTGGCATGCTACCCAGTGTTTATCTTTTACTTCCAGATATTCTGGTTCTTCTTTAAAACAAATATCAGTGGCTACTGGACAACGAGTATTAAAATTACAGCCCACTGGCGGATTAGCAGGATTGGGAATATCTCCATCCAAGATGATCCGCTCTTTTCCCTCGGCTAAATCTGGATCAGGAACTGGCACAGCAGACATTAAGGCCTGAGTATAGGGATGAAGAGAATTCAAAAAGATCTCATCCCGATCTGCTAATTCCATAATTTTTCCCAGGTACATGACAGCCATACGGTCACTAATATGGCGTACCATACTCAAATCGTGCGCGATAAACAGGTAGGTCAGTCCTAATTTTTTTTGCAGATCTTCCAGTAAATTTACAACCTGAGCCTGGATAGATACATCCAATGAGGAGATAGGTTCATCACACACCACAAATTCGGGATTCAGTGCCAGGGCCCGGGCTATGCCGATTCTTTGCCGCTGGCCTCCAGAGAATTCATGGGGATAGCGGTTGACAAAATCCGGATTTAATCCAACAATATCCAATAAATCCTGCACACGCTCCTGTTTATCTTTTCTGCTCTGTTTTGTGTGCACATCCAGGGGAGATCCTACAATAGACCCAACCGTCATGCGCGGGTTTAGGGACGCATAGGGATCCTGGAAGATCATCTGCATTTTACTGCGCTGATGGCGTAGATCTCTTTCTCCAAGGGAGTTTAAATCAACTCCGTCAAACAGGATTTTTCCCCCGGTCGGTTTATATAAATGCAGCATAGTTCGACCTACTGTTGTTTTGCCGCAGCCGGTTTCACCCACCAATCCCAGCGTTTCCTTCTGATAAATATCAAAACTGACATCATCAACCGCTTTCACATCATTACTGGATTTAAATAACTGCCCTTCTGAACCCGAGAAGTATTTCTTTAAATTTTTAATTTCAAGTAGTTTTTTATTCTCAGCTTTCATTTTGATCCTATCCCTGCTATCTCTTCCCATCGCCAACAAGCCACAGAATGATCTTGTCCATCAACCTCTACCAGGGCTGGTTTCTCTACCTGACACTTTTCAATCCGATATTCACAGCGGGCCGCAAAAGGGCAACCTTCCGGAAAGCCAATAAGTCTGGTGGTAAACCCGGTATTGAAACCAATTCAGTTCCAGGAGCATCATCCAGCCGGGGAAGCGATCCCAGCAATCCAATTGTATAGGGGTGTTTGGTATCTTTATAGATGTTACGAATTTTTCCTGTTTCGATGATAGAACCAGCATACATCACATTGATGTTATGGGCAAGTTCTGCCACCACCCCCAGGTCATGGGTGATCCACATGATTGCCATGCCCAATTCATCCTGAAGCTTTTTAACCAGGTCAATGATCTGGGCTTGGATAGTGACATCCAAAGCTGTTGTAGGTTCGTCTGCTATCAACAGTTTTGGCTCGCAAGACAACCCCATTGCGATCATTGCTCGCTGGCGCATGCCGCCGGAAAATTGATGGGGATAATCATCTAATCGGTCTGCAGCTCCTGGAATCCCTACCAATTCCAGCAGCTCTCCTGCCCGGTGTTTCGCTTCATCGTGAGTCATATCAGTGTGAAGCTGGATTGCCTCGATGATCTGAAATCCAACCGTGAAAACCGGGTTGAGAGAAGTCATCGGGTCCTGGAAGATCATGGCGATATCCCGGCCGCGGACTTCTTGCATCTCCTCTTCTGATAGTGTAAGCAGATCCTGCCCGTCCAGCCAGACTTCTCCCTGAGTGATCTTTCCAGGAGGATCCGGAATCAGCTGCATCATCGAAAGGGCATGAACACTTTTACCACAACCACTTTCTCCGACCACGCCAAGGATCTCACCACTATTCATGGAATAGGTTACATCGTTAACAGCTTTAACAACGCCGTCCTGGGTATAGAATCGGGTTTTTAAGTTTTTAATCTCTAATAATGGTTTCATATCATTTTTCCTACGTCCGCAGTTTAGGATCTAGCGCATCGCGGAGGCCATCTCCCAGTAAATTAAAGCCCAGCACACTCAGCATAATTGCCAGACCGGGATATAAAACCGCCCACCAGGCACCGCTGGTTAATATCGGTAGCTATCACCCAGCATCGATCCCCACTCTGGTTCCGGTGGAATAGCGCCCAGTCCCAGGAAACCAAGAGCAGCCGCGGACAGGATCGCATTTGCCAAACCCATTGTCGTTTGTACAATAATTGGGGAAAGAATATTGGGGGTGATATGCCTGAAGATGATCCGACCATGGGATTCTCCCACGGAATGGGCTGCCAGGATGTACTCCTTATTCACCACAGATAAGACCGCTGATCGGGTTAGCCTGGCATAGACCGGGATTCCAACAACACCGATGGCAATCATACCTTTACTAAGACCAGGTCCTAAAAATGCAACAATGGCGATTGCCAATAAATAGCCCGGGAAAGATAAAATCATATCCATCACTCGCATCATTACATTCGAGAAAAACCTTCCATCCAGAGTCACAGATAACAGCAATCCCGCTAACAAACCCAGAGAACCGCAAACTAATGCGACAGACAGTCCAGCAAACAGAGCAAGCCCAAAACTAAGCAAGGCTCCCAGGACTCCAAAAAACACTACCCGATAATATTTTCCCTCCCATAAACTTTCAAAATAGCCTGCTGATATGCCTAAGCCAGTAAAAACAACCAGTTGGAAAAACTGGTTCGCAATCCAGGCAGACAGCATACCCAGCAGGAAACCCGTTATGCCATATAATACAATCCGCTCCACTGTTGTCATGGTAGTGGATTCATAAAAACCGGTCAGCAAACCGATTACCCCTCCAAATAATAACGAGATCCCGACAGCCACAATACCAACCCGTAAGGAATTCCAGCCACCATGGATAACTCTTCGAAAGATATCCCGTCCCAATTTATCAGTTCCAAAGGGATGGATGGAAGGGATTTCTTCTGTCACCACCAGGTTGGGCGCTTTGAGTTTTAAGGAATAGTCCAGGTCTTTTTTGGGCTCATACTCCCAAAAATAATGCGAAAAAGTCGCTGAGAAAATAAAAAGGACCACAATAAACATCCCCAGGCGGGCTGTATTACTGGAGATTAGCCGCCTCCAGGCATCGCCCCATAGGGAACGGTGTTCCCGAACCGCAAAATCAGTTACAGTAAACTCTTCCGGATTGATCTGTGCCATAAAGCATCCTTATTTATACCGAATCCTGGGATCCAGCAGTGCATATAAAATATCTACAATCAGATTTACCCCAACAAATATCAGCGCAATTAATAACGTGCCACCCTGCACGATGGGGTAATCCCGGCCAAGAATGGCATCATAAACCCAACGGCCGATCCCAGGCCAGGAAAAAATTGTTTCGGTTAAAACGGCTCCTGCCAATAATGTGCCTGCTTGAAGACCAATGATTGTGACTACCGGTAAAGCGGCATTCTTTAGGGCGTGCCTAAAAAGCACCTTTCTTCCCCCCAATCCTTTTGCCCTGGCTGTTCTTATATAATCTTCCTGGAGCACATCTAACATGCTGGAACGCGTCATTCTGGCAATAATACCCATTGGAATGGTTGCCAGGGCCACAGCAGGCAAAATGATATGAGACAAAGCATCTTTAAACCCAGCCCAATTGCCAGTTATTAGACTATCAACCAAGTATAGATTGGTGATTCCTTGGATTTCAAACCCGGTACTTAATCGAGCACCAGCAGGAAGCCATTTTAAGAACACAGCAAAGAGCATGATTTCCATTAAACCCAGCCAAAATATGGGCATTGAAACTCCCACAAGAGAACCCACCATGGCGACGCTGTCAATCAGCGAGTTCCTGCGGGAAGCGGAAATTATTCCTACCGGTATACCTACCATTACGGCGATGATCATGGAAAGTAATGAAAGTTCAACCGTTGCCGGGAATCTCAATTTCAGTGTTTCCAGCACAGGGATCCGTCGGTGAATTGAATCTCCCAGATCTAACCGGCTGAGACGGGCCATGTAATTAATGTATTGACTGTCAAAAAAACCAGCCAGGTCCCCTTCCGCCAGTGCTTCCCGATCCAGGAACGGAGGGCGATTAAGACCCAACTGTTCTCGGATTCTTTCAATGCTTTCATCGGTCGCATGTTCCCCAAGCATAGCAATTGCCGGATCTCCGGGTATCAAGCGCTGGAACATAAAGATCACAAACGTGACCCCAATTAAAGTGGGGATCACAGAGATGATACGTCGAATAATATAGCGAGTCAAAGAAGACCTCCAATAATTCCTTACAGAAAGGAGGGGCGGGTTAACGCCCCTCCTTTTTTCAACAGATAGACCTAACCTTCTACTTACAGGAATTTTAATATCCTGATAGGTTTACTCGGTTACAAAGGCAGGGTCAATGGTTACTTCACTGAGTCCATCCGGGAATCCGGCTTCTGCCAATAACTCTCGGGATAACTCGGGGTTATATTCCCAATCCACAATAGAGGAATCGTGGCCCCAAATAAGCGGAGGCAGGAAGTTGGATGCGGCTTCACCATAAGCACCGTAGAAGTTTTCGATCAAACCTTGGCGGTTAATGGCGTGGGCCAGCGCCTCACGAACTCGCACATCCTGGAATTCAACGATCTTGTAGCTAAAGGCCAGGTAGCCGGTATTGAGGGCTGGTCTGGTCATAACGTAAAGATCATCAGCGGCTTCAGCTGTCACGAGATCTTCTACAACAGCCTGTTCGAAGCCCTGGATATCTCCGGCCTGTAAGGCCAAGAAACGAGCGGAGTCATCGGCGATTACACGGAAGACAATCTCGTTCACTGTGGGCGCGCCGCCCCAGTAGTCAGCATTGGCTTCAACAGTAATGTGGTCGCCTTCTACCCATTCAACAAACTTGAAGGGGCCGGTTCCCACAGCGCCATTGGAGGGAAGACCATAGTCTTCACCAGCAGCTTCCAGAGCGGCCGGGCTGGAGATCGCGAAGATATCCATAGCCAGGTTAGCCAGGAAGGGAGCTAGAGGCTGAGAAAGAACAAATTTGACTGTGTAATCATCAATTTTTTCAACAGAAGAGATGATGCTGTTCATCATCAAATCCGCCCCACATGTACTCATAATACTCATACACCTGGCTTTCAAAGTGAAGAGGATTATCGGTATAGCGCTGTCGGTCAAAGTTGAAAACCACTGCATCGGCGTTAAAGTCCGTGCCGTCGTGGAATTTCACACCTTGTCGTAAAACACAAGTCCATTCTGTGCTTTCAGCGTTGGCTGTGCAGGATTCTGCCAGCGCGGGGATTGGTTTGGTGGAACCTGGTTCATACTGATAGAGGGGTTCCAGAACCTGTCCGGTAACACGGAAGCTCTCACCGTCAGTTACAACAGCGGGATCCAACTGGACGGAGTCACCGCCGCGGCCAAACACAAAGGTGTCAGAACCTTCAACGACAACACCCTCAAAGTAGTCAGCTCCAACAGGCTGCGGCACATAGCCGCTGACTGCGCTGGAGAAAACCAGTGGGGTATTGTTGTGAGCTACCCAGAGGCGGGCAACATCATCGTGCAGTAAATTCTCGACCTGCTTGTACATAGCCTCTCTTGCAGCCTGATCCGGTGTGATGGATGCCTGATACAGCAAGTAGGCTACATCAGTGTTGGCATACCAACCTTCCCGGGCTTCTGGGCTCTTTACCCATGCAGAAGGATCGTCACCGACCTTATCAGCACCGGCAAAACCAAAGAAGTAGTTCAAGAAGTTGTCGGGGTCACCATTGTCACCACCCCAACCAAGTTGGTAGAGACCATCGAGGTTACCCTCGCGGCGCAAACCAAGGTAGGTGGGCCAGTCGCCAGCCAGTTCAAGCTGAACGTCAAATCCGGCATTCGCCAGATCGGCAGCCATAGCTTCGCCGATTTCTTTCGGACTCGGATAATAGAAGCGTGTTACTGGCATGTAATAAAGGGTCAGGGGAATCTTTTCGCCCATAACTTCTTCTGCCATTTCCTCTTCTTCTGCCTTTCCTCTTCTTCTTCTACTTCCTCCATTTCTTCGACTTCCTCAACCTCTTCGACAGGGGCTGGGGTTGGGGCGCAGGCGCCCAAAACGAAGGAACTGATCATGAGCAGAGAGATTAAAATAAAAAATAGTTTCTTTGACACTGTTTCTCCTCCTATTGAGAATTAGATATAGGGTATTGCTTACTGCGTTATACAAGGCGTATTGTCTCCAGGCATCACCTCCTTAATAGCAATTATATGCAAATAGGTTCCCTCTTAATAATGGGAACAAAGATAAGGAATATGGAAATAGTTTAATGGTGCAGTCCAAGTAAGTCAATTCCCTCTGATCACCCGTGCCTCAATCCTTTCCCCACTTGGCACCGCCTAAAGGTTAATACGCAATTGGATTTGCCTTTAGGAACTTCCCCCTGAGAATCTTTACTCAAATTACGTGCTTGGGATTTGATTATAAACAACTTTCAAATCCTGTCAACTTCGTGTTATGTTTCTCCTCAGAATATATTCAGCGCAAGACATCATTGGCTGGCATGTAATTGACCAAGATAAACTAAGGTACAACTCAGTATACTGCAACTGGCAAAAAATCAAGTCTCAATTCTGACCCAAACCCTTAAAATCATCCTGAAGTAGGGAAATATTATCTCCTTAAACCATACCAGCGAGGGTTTCTGTTCTCACAGGGGCTGCTCGCTGGTCTTTTTTAGTAATTATTCAAGGTTGAAGGAACTATTTAATCTTCCGGTGGAGCTGGAATGAAACCTTTTTTCTCCATCAGGGATGTCAGGTCCCGGGATCGTTTTATAACTTCAGTAGCGCTTTTCAGAAGCTCATCATAGGTGCGCTCTAACTTGGCAACACCCTGTTCCTGGGCTTTCATACCTACCGCCGCTGCTTCTTTAGCAAATACTTCCCAATCATCCATCGTAGGCAGAAGATGTTCTTCATCAAGTTGATCGCCTATCTGGTCAGCCAGGGCTTCAGCCGCTGCAAAACACATCTCATCTGTGATCGTTGATGCTCTCACATCCAATACTCCCCTGAAAATTCCCGGGAAACCCAGGGAGTTGTTTACTTGATTGGGGAAATCAGACCGTCCAGTAGCAACAACCCTGGCACCTGCTTCTTTTGCAACCCAGGGCCAGATCTCGGGAATGGGATTGGCGCAGCTGAAAATGATCGCGTCGGGATTCATAGACTTAACCCATTCTGGTTTGATCACATCTGGACCAGGTTTGGACAGCGCGATCACTACATCCACGCCTTTCATAGCTTCTGGAATTCCACCCTGGCGGCCTTCTTTATTTGTGATCTGGCACAAATGCCACTTTTCCTTAAATTGATCCTTTTTTGATTTAATATCATCTCTATGGGTGCCAAGGATGCCCTTGCTGTCTACCATCATACATTTGCCAGGATCAACACCCCAGCTGAAAATCAAGCGAGAAATCGCCACATTTGAAGCGCCAGAACCAATAAAGGTGATCTGGATCTCCTCTTTCTTTTTTCCCACAACTTTTAAGGCGTTCATCAATCCCGCCAGGGTTACAGTTGCTGTTCCTTGCTGATCATCATGCCAGACGGGGATTTCACACTTCTCGCGCAGTTCATCCAGGATCCGGAAACATTTGGGTTGGGCAATATCTTCTAAATTTATTCCTCCAAAAGAGGACTGCAGCAGCAGAACCGTCTCAATAAAAACATCAGGATCTTTTGTATCTAGCATGATCGGAACTGCGTCTACACCGCCCAGATATTTGAAAAGCAGAGCCTTGCCTTCCATCACAGGAAGGCCAGCTTTGGGACCGATGTCGCCAAGACCGAGTACCCGTGTTCCATCGCTGATCACGGCAATGGTATTTCCCTTGCTGGTATGCTGATAAACCATCTCGGGGTCCTGATAAATATCCCGACAGGGTGCGGCAACGCCCGGGGTATACCAGATTGCAAAATCATCGATATTTCGCACAGTGCATTTCAACGTTGTTTCCATCTTTCCCTTATAAAAGGGATGTAGTTTTAAAGCATCTGCTGCTGGTTTTTTTGCTTTTTCCAGCAATTCTTCTATGTTGATGTTTTCCTCAGACATACATCCTCCAATTCCTTTTCTGTGGCATCTGGAATACTTTCATTGATAAGACCGATTTCATTATAGATGATTCGATTTTTGAATTACCCTAGCATTTATCCTTTCATCAGGTGTCGTTTAGCATGTCATTTCATTAAATAAATGCTCCCGGAGCCTTGAAGGCTCCGGGAGCATTATCGTACAGTCCGGGAGAATCTCTCTTTTATTGTTCCAGGAAAGAATCGGCGTAGATCACTTTATTCAGAAGCACCTGAACGGATTTCCAGACAGCGACCTGTTCGGGATCGCTTTCATCAATATCCGCCTTGGTGATCTCGCCCATCGCCTCAGTGGCATCATGGATTTTTAGATAAAGTTTGCCCAGGGATGTTCCTTCATCCCGCTCTTCGATGATGCGGATGACTTCGTTCTGTTTTTCATCAAATGGATCCGCAATCATCATTTCCAACCCGGCCCCCATTAACATGGCCAGATAAACCCGGTTGAGGATCGGGCGGGTTTCTTCCGGCACAGCATTGGATACATTGGATAAACCAACCGAAATTGAGGGGGGAGGATCACCAGCATACTTAATTGTCCGAACGGCTTCGATCAATTCCGGACAGTATTCCTGGCATCCAGAGACAGTCAGAACCAACGGATCGATGATCAGGTCTGGCATCTCGATGCCTACTTCTATAGCTCTGGGGATCAAATATTCCAGGGCAATATTTACTCTTTCATCAGCTTCTACAGGAATACCCTCTTTCTTAAGGGTCAAGGCGATGAGCTGGGCGTCATATTTCTTCGCCAGCAGAGGAACCTGCTCTAACCGCTCAGCTTCTGCTGAAGTGGAGTTAATGATGGGCCTGGCTTTATTGATCACTTTCAGAGCAGCTTCAATGCCAGCCAAATTGGTGCTGTCGATACAAAGCGGGACATCAACAACATCCTGAACGATCTTGGTTACCCAGGGAAAGACCTCTTCCCAATCGTGTTTCTGTCTTCCCAGGTTCAAGTCAACAGCGCTGGCACCCATCTCCACCTGTTGAATTGCTGATTTCTTAAAGAATTCAGCATCCTTTTCAGCCAGAGCTTTTTTAACACTCGGGGAAATGATATGAATATTTTCTCCTATTATGTACATACAAATGCCTCCTCAATCCTCTTTTGGTTTTTCTAGGGTTATTATAATTCACTCCTGTGCTGTTTTACTTATCCCCACCGATCTTCACAGATGGGAAGAGAGTCATATCAGTGTGGGGTAAAAACATGGCTGAAGTAAATGCGTCAAAAAAGCGGTTATCTGCAGAAAGTTCAATATAGGTCATCCGGTTAGCGATCTCCGATATCTCCTGCCGGTTTTTTATGGAAAGCAAGGCTAGATAAGCTCCCTTGAGGGAAGTATTTCCCAGGAACTGAAAACGTTCCCAGGGCATATCTGGCAGCAAGCCTATTTGAACCGCCTTTTCGACGTTGATATATTGGCCAAAACCACCGCCAATCAAGACTTGTTCAACAGATTCCAGAGGAATTCCTACGCTATCGCCCAAAACTGAAAACCCCGCGAAAATTGCTGCTTTTGCTCGCATCAAATTATCGATATCCACTTCGGTCAGGATGATATCTTCCTTAATTTCATTTTCATCAGCCCAGCAGACCACGTATTCACCGCCGTGGGAGCCTTTCCGGACCCGTTTTGAATCCAAAGAAAAGTCAAATCGGCCGCTTTTGTTGATCACTCCGGTCATCAACAACTCAGCCAGCAGAGAGATCAAAGCACTGCCGCACAATCCTTTTGGTTTCCCTTCCCCAATCACCCGCCAGGATGCTTCTTTGGTTTCTTCATTGATCCAGATCTCATCGATTGCGCCGGTCGTAGCCCGCATACCGTGTAGCACCCCTGCACCTTCAAAGGCCGGGCCCGCCGAACAGGCACAGGTTACCAGCCATTCTTTTGATCCCAGGACCATTTCGCCATTGGTGCCCACATCGAGGAAAAGGGTGATCTTCTCTGTTTCTGACATACCGGAAGACAACACGCCCGCTGATATATCCGACCCAACATAACTGGCAACCCCGGGCAGACAGATCGCTTTACCTTGCGGATGGGTTCTTAAACCTATTTCCAGGGCTGTCATCACTGGCAGGTGATTGGCTACCGTGATAAATGGCGCCAGCCGAATACTCGAGGGAGGTATCTGCAGCAAAAGATGGGTCATGGTGCTGTTTCCGGCGATGGTGGTTTTGTAGATCCTGTCCGGGCATGATTTTCCTCTCTGGCAGGCCCTTTCAAGCAGCTCATTTATTGTCTCCAACACCAGAGACCGAAGGGTTTTATCACCCTCCCCTTTTCCAGCGAATATAATCCGGGAGATCACATCCTCTCCCCGGGCGATCTGGGCATTATATTCAGTTGCCTGGCCTTTTGGCTCTCCACTGATCAGATCCACCAGCATCACTTTAACTGTGGTGGTGCCAATATCCACTGCCGCTCCCCAGAGAGGCGTATCGGGGGAAACCAACCCCGGCAGCAGATCTATCACTTCACCAAAGCCTCCTGCTTCAATTCCATCTTCAACATACAAAATCGGGGAGACTTTCCAGTCCCCTTCCCGCAGCACACCCGGTAATTTCTGCAAATTGGGCAGGGAGATCGATATATTCGTCAACCCAGTCTCTTGAAGTATGGCAGTCTTCAATCGAGCCCAGTCACTGGTTTGATCTTCCATTGAGGGTTGTTTTAATGTGACATGAATCCGGTGGACAGATTGGTCCTTTCGATGATCATACCCTTCAGGAACTGCGACATCAGCTGCAGACTGGCCCGTAGTCAACCGCTGCTGGATCTTCTCTTGCGGTGGGACGACAACGGTCAAATCCCCTTCTATAATTGTCTGGCAGGCGATAGCATAGCCATCTTCAACATCCTCTGCCGACAAACGCATCGTGGACCGGCGCCGTACATTTCCAGATGTCACCTGAAGAGCACACTGCCCACAGCGCCCCTGACCTCCACACGGTTGGTTGATCTCTATACCTGCTTTTTCGGCAGCATCCGTTAACAGGGTTCCTGCCGGAACTTCAACCGGTTCCAGGGCAATATCAAATTTTACCGAACAATTAGTTGCCATCTTTCCCTATCCAACAATTAAAGATAATAAAAGGTAGGGACCATTCATTGATTGAACGGTAACCCTACCTGTTATTATAGAACACAACCTGCTCTCACCTGCAATCCTAAAGTGCTTCTTTCATGAATGCGGGCAGGTCAACAGCCTCTTTGGGGCCAACTTTTACTTCCCAATCAGGAAGTTCTTCTTCAAGTTCGCCGGACAATACCGCCGTGTGTCCCGGCAGCACAATACGTTTCCTGGTCACCTTTTCAGCCGCATTGAATCGCTTGGCGTCCTTGGCAATGATTTCGGCATCAAATTTACCAGCTGCCCAAGCTGTGAGCACACTCATGCCTTCCGAGTCTGTTACCAGGAGCCAGGCAGGTAAGCCCATGCTTTCCACTTCATTGGCAACACTGAAGTATGTGATGCTGAAGTTCGTAGTGACCAGGAAAGGATCCTCGGGGCCAGGGTTATTGATCTCGTAAATTCCCGGAGTGACTTGAATAGGTTCCTGGGGATCTGTGTAGATATTCGCCCGCAGCACCAATAGGGAATAGGCGGTAGCAGGATCAAATGTATCCATCACTATAAAACTGCTGTATTTGCCAATGGCTTGCATCGCCAGAGTCAGCTCGCGGGCAGGAACACCCGCATCGCCCGGGAAGTTGATAATCGGGAAACCTAGCTGGTGGTAATTTTCCTTCAATGCCATTCGCCGAATGGTTGTATTGGCGGTTAAAGTGCCAATCAGAGTCCTCTGGGTAGGTGACAACACAAAATCCTTTAAATCTTTACTTTCCAGCTTCTCCACCAGATCGACCATGGTATCGATATTGCCTGCTTCTACTGCCAGGGGAGCATTATGTTCCTTTGCCAGAGCGGCCATTTTTTCCCAATTCTCCGCAGTCGCGCTGCATAAAAGCGGGATATCATCAGCGCCCAAGCCTATCAAGCCGGTCTTTAATACCTCCGGAGGAGCAATCAGGATCAGCGGAAGTGTACTGACCTCCCGGACAGCTTTCACTGCGGCACCAAAATCTCCACCGCGTGCCTGGACGGCGATCCCGCCCATTGACAGATCCATGCCAACATAATCCACTACATAATCAGAGACTGGTTTAACCTTGGCTTTGATATCATCAGCCGATTGATCGTCATAAACCCGGACAAAAATACCGGGAGGACTGAAGAATTTTTTATTATGGCGGAACAAAACAATTTCGTTTCCACCTTTCACTTCATGTCCATTTGACTTGATTGTTATAGGACGGACTGGCGGTGCAGCAGCCTCAGCCAGTTGTGCTGCTGATTCCTCACTTACATAAGGACATTTTGCTAGTTCAACCTGCTTGGCAGCCAATTTCATGGCAAAGGCCAGGCAGGTAGGGAAATCACATTCCTTACAGTTTGTCTGAGGGAGCAGCTTGTAAATTTGAATTCCGGTTAGAGCCATGCGTTTTCTCCGTTGTTCTTATTTGTTTTTCGTTTAAGCTTGCTGAGTTGAGCCTTAAAATAAGGCTCAACTCGGATATATCAGACAACTGTTTATCCAGTCATCAAATCTTCAATGGCTTCTTTGGTCCGTCTGACACTTTCGGGGTGCCGCAAAACGATCAGATCGGCACAGGATTCAACCAACATGATGGCCGTGGTAGTTTCCCAGGCAAGAGCTCGGGTTTCCCAATCACCCCAGGGCTCTGGCACATCATGGCCAACTTTGGATTCTTTGGCCTTCCAGCATTCCTCGCCAGGAGTTACCAGCATTGGGAACTGGGTCATTGAGTCACCTTGTAAAGCCGCGATCCTGAGGCGTTCCATTACGGAATAACCATATTCAAATCCGTAACCCAGGGCTCCCGTTGTGGGATCCATAACGATATTCTGAGCTGACAAGCCCATATCCGTGATAAGAATATTGAGCTGCTTGGCCAGGTTCACGTCCATCGCGGTGCGAGCCACAACCAGCTGTCCATCTGCCATGGCCGAGGCCACAATTGTGCGGTAATTCTTGTCTTCACATACACCCAGGAGCAATCGTTCGCCCTTGAATTTGGTGGATATCTCTACCAGAAGGTCATTATCCGGTTCTGGTTGGCCGGGTCCAAAGACTACCAGGGGTAATCCACTAGCCTTGAGAACTTTATCAACTGCTTCAACAGCCTGTTCTTTGGTTGTCGGATTACCATCAGCGTCTGTGAGGTTCAGTTTCAGATAAAGAACCTCTGCGCCTGCCTGTTCGGCTGCCTTGGCCCAATCACCAGGATCATTCATTGCATCGCCCCAGGCTTTTAGCAGCAGATCAGACCAATCATCTGGTTTACGGCTCTGGATTTCGATCGCGATCACCGGTTTATTGGGTGTTTGTCCTTCAAAGTGCATGTAGGGCATAGCGGTGGAGCCACCAATTGTGACAGTGTGAGATCGAGTGCCACCCTCGGCCGCTGTTGCGCCCAGGGTAATCTCTCTGACAACACCATCCCAGTTCTCCTTGGAGAGTTTTGTTTTTGTACCAGCCGGCAGCCAGGGTTCGTCAGAAACAACGGGGCTGGGGCTGCAGGAGCCGATGTTGGCGCTGCCGCAGGTGCGGCAGGCATTGCCGGGAGCTGGAAATCCTCCATTCCTTCAATGCCGCCCAATTCAGCCAAAGCTGCCATCAGAGCCCGGCGCAGCATGTTAACAGCCTTTTCTGGGCCATCTCCTGTTACGCCCGCTGGTATTGATGGAGCTGGAGCAGCCGGGGTTGGTGCTGGAGGGGTTGCCGCTACCGCTGGTGCAGGTTTTGGCGTTTCGGGGGTCTTTTTGGCAATCACTGCTTCTGCCTGAGCGATAACCTCGCTGCTCTCCTGCACTGCTTCAGGAATATCCAATTCTTTCTCTTCCCGCTGCATGGTGGGCATTTCCAGCACAGGATGGTTTTTAGACTTGACCCATTCCTGTAATTCTTCAACTGTGGTCACTGATTCGCTGTCGGCAATTTTATCGATCAAATCAGGAATGCCTTCCCGTTCAGCGACACCAGCGAGTTCTCCCTGCATGCTGTCTTTGATATTTTTGCTCATCCAGACAACTCGTTTAAATCCGCCATCAGCTGAGATGAACTTGGGGCTGAGCATATAATACTTACCCACACCCATCACACCAGGGGTTTGCACACCGCCGCCAGCTATGCCGGCCAGCGTACTGAATTTCATTCCCATGGGGGTCATCCCGGTATCCTCTCGGCTGACCACGATCACACCTTCCACTTCAGGGATGTACATCAAAATAGCCTCAAAACAGCCGCAGGCTGTCATCGGGTTTTCCATGATCGAGTACATGGATACTTTATCGATCACCCCGTGAGATGCTGATTTTGTATAGTTTATTGTTCCTTCCCAGTAACCAACCTCTTCATCGTAAGTCTCTCCCAGCTGGATAGGCTGGTTAGGACCAGTCGGATCGATACTGAAGGAAGCTTTGCAGTCCAGCCAGTTGTAGGCGCCGCACAATCCCAAACGTTCCGGGCTGACCACACAAACGTGGTCCGGCGCAAAACTCTGGCACAGGGTGCAGGAATAAAACACATCCACTGATGTGTCTGTCATATCAGCCAGACGTTTATTGCGATAATCATACGACTCACGGGCTTTCTCAAGCCATTTTTCCATTTCATCTTTATCGGTATAAACAGTTACTTCGACCTTATCAAGCACCGCACCGAAGTCGGAATGGAGGCGGGCATGAATGATTTTGCCGAAATGCTCCAGATTGAAGTCTTTCTCCGCAGCAGATTTTGCGATCCGGATCCAAACAATGTCGCGCTGACCAATATGCTGAATTCCGGAAGCGCCATTGACAAAATCGTGGATCTGGCGTTCCAAAACAGGTTCAAAGTCCATTTCCATCTCGCGTCCGGCAACCCGAACGACGATACCCATATCCATGGAGGCGCCATCTTCAAGATCTTCGAAGGAAGGACCGACAAGTGAAACTTTTCCATCGGTGATGTCTTCCATATCAGCCATGAACAGATATTCAAATGAGCGCGATCCCTTCCCACCAAACTCGATCCTCATATCTGCCCGGCGAACGACCTCACCCTCAAAGGCTGAACCGTAAGGAACGGGGACAGGCACATCTGTGATTTTGATCTTTACGCCGCGGATCTGAATGCATTTCTGAACCAGGGCAGTGGCGCGTTCCATGTCATCTTTGCCTTCGATTTGATCGAATGGCATGCTGACCACATGTTCATAAGTGGTCACACCGGTGGGTAGAATCTCCGGGATTACCGTATCCGCAATGACCGGGAAGCCAAAGTTGATGGCGCCGGCAGCTGCAGCGTATTTCAAATCATCCACTTCACCCAGCGCCAGCACAAAGGCAAAAACGCGGGAGCGGTTGTAGTTGAGGATATTCCTGGCTTCGCCGGCATCAATGCCGCCGAATGTCAGAGCGGAGCGGGAGGCAAATCCCAAAGCGTAGATCGCGCTCAGGGTATCTGTTCCGAATGGCACTGTGTAGGTGTCATATCCCAGTTCCACACCCTCTTCAACAAGCTGATCAATAATGCTCCTGCCGTTGACGTTGCCGCACAGGAAAGTCAGGATATTCCGCTGCTGCAGTTCACGGACGATCTTTACGGCCACTTCATTGGATTTGGCCGCGCCGACAATTGCCGCAAATCCGGGCATCCTGCCGTCTACCAGCTGAATACCCCAGGAGCGGAGCTGAATATCATCGATCGGTCCGTTTAAGCGGCCGGTCAACCCAAAATCACGGTCTCCATACTCGGTTCCGCCTGCCAATTCAATACCCGGATACATCTCTGGCTGGAGGCCGTAAATCGCCCGGATAGCTTCGATGATTTCAGCAGCAATTAACGTCGCCATGCCGCTGTCCAGGGTTTCACCAAGATACGGAGTCCATTTATCATCGGACGGAATGGGATGAAGCAGACTGCGGGCCTTCTCAAGGAGAGGGGGAATATCACCCAATGTAGCAATCTTTTCTCCAGTCATGGCGTAGATCAAGGGTAGGTAATAAGCCGTATTGGGAAATTCTACGACTGTTTCCGGCCCCTTTTCAGCCAGGGCTTTAAAAAGCATTGCCTCTGCTTCGTAGACAAGGGCATTAGCGCCGCGGACGGCTCGGGTTGCAATGTACTTAGACATTTATCTTATCTCCTTCATTACTCAGCGGATCCGTAGATCGCTTTCCGACGTTCCTTGAGTGGAAGTTTCTCCAGCTCAATCATGTCTTTGTCGCCGCTCTTACCAAACAGGCTGGGATCATATTTGATCAAACCCAGAGCAGCCCGCTTTTTATCGATATGGTCCAGGGTAGCCTTTATCATGTCGTCCGGATCGGGGATAAATTCCATTTTGCCCCCGAATTTCTCTTCCCAGCCATCGATCATGATATTGGAAACTAATGTGCTCTCTGACATTTTGTCAGGCATACCGCCCACTGGTGAGCTACCGCCAAAGATAACATAAGCTCCAGAAGCCACACAGTAAGTGCCGATTGCCAGGGCTTTTTCGCTCATCCACTCCGGCGCCAATCCTACCGCTGGCACCTGATCGATATCATCGCCCAGACCGCCCTCTTCAACTACCTGGGTCAGGACTGTTAAAATACGGGTATTGTCCACGCAGCTGCCCATGTGGAGAACCGGGGGCATGCCGGTGGCTTCGCAAATTTCTCGCAGACCAGGTCCAACCTGGTCCAGGCCAGCCTGACCCATCAGCAAACCTTCTTTGGCACTGGCGATTGATGCACATCCAGTTTCAACTACCAGAACATCTTGTTTGAGAAGTGCCTTTGTAACTTTTGTATGCAGGTAGTCATGCTGACTGCGGGGATTATTACAACCCACAATTGCTGCCACGCCGCGGATTCGGCCGGAAATAATGGCGTCATTGAGCGGCCGGAAGGAAGACCGGTAAGATCCTCCCAGAGTGTAATTAATATATTCGTGTGAGAATCCCGGAATGAGTTCGGATTTGTAATCCGGAATTTGAACCTCTCCCCGGTTCTTAAAATTGTCAATGGCTTCCTTCAGAATGTTCATTGCAATTGTCAGGGCATGTTCCTCATCAAATTCGATATGGGTTGCCCCTGTGATCTTCACTTTGGGGGAAGTAGTGATGATCTTAGTGTGGAAATTTTCCGCCAAACCCACAAGGGCTTGCATGATGCACTGCACATCCACCACCATGGCTTCTACAGAGCCGGTCATGATGGCCAGTTCCTGCTGGAGGAAGTTCCCAGCAGCGGGAACACCCTGCCTCATCAAAACCTCATTAGCGGTGCAGCAGATACCGGATAAACTGACACCTTCCGCACCGGCTGCCTTGGCGTAGGCAATAATCTCAGGATGCTGGGAGGCTGACACAACCATCTGGCTTAATGTCGGTTCGTGCCCATGCACAACCACGTTGACCCAATCCTTCTTTAAGACACCCAGGTTGGCTTCACCCAAAATTGGTGCCGGGGTTCCAAACAGGATATCGGATATATCCGTGGCCATAAGACTGCCACCCCAACCATCAGCCAGCGAGGTTTTTATGGCCTGCTGGAGAATGTTATTCGCGTCCTGGTCATCACCAATGTGAGTTCTATGCAGTGCTTCCACCACCTCGCGATCAACACCACGGGGAGTGACTTTTTGCTCTTTCCAGATCTCCTGCCTTTTCTTCGGGGCGCGGACGATTGGTGCAACCTGTCCAGTTTGCTGTCCGAACTGGGCGATATAAAGGTCGGCCAGATCGTTAGCGATATCATTAGGGGATCGATCGTCAACCGGAATATCGTAATACCGGGCAACTGTTCTTAACTTGGCTACATCGCGGATTACGTAACCTTCTGTTTCTTCATTGGCGACCGCTTTAAGCGTAAATGCCATGTCGCGGCCATGATCGGAGTGAGCTGACGTGCCAACGGCAACTGCTCGTAGGAAATTTCGAGCCTGGATGGTATCAATGGTTGCCCCACAAACACCAACCTGGCCATCCTTGGTCAATCGGCAGGGTCCCATACCGCAGTTTTTACAGCACATACCGGCAGCGCCGATATTGCAGGGTGCCATGTCATCCGCCCTGGTAAAAGCCGTTTTGAGCCCCATAGCCTCAGCCCGTTGCAGCATTTCCTGGGATGCAGGATCGATACTCAGTTCTTCAAGGGTGCGTTTAGTCTTAGCCATCTTAGTTCTCCTTGTCCACTTCTAAAATTTGCGTTTTCACAGGACCCATACCTGGGCAGGGCCAAAGGGGAGAGCGTTGAACTTTAACAGTGTGTTCAAAACTCACTGTGTTCCCGACCTGTTCACTGGCCTCAGAATGGCGGAAAGTTGCACTTTTAACATCATCATTTGCTGGAGTAGATGGTTCCACCGCTATTGAAATATCTCCCATATACCCGGCATTTTCAAGTGCAGCTTCCAGATCTTTCTTGGGTGTTTTTTTGCTGTTATATTCCACTTCAACAGCATGAAACCCGGAGCTGGCGTACACTTCCGATACACCCTCAAATCCAAGCAATATGCGCCTGACTTCGAGTACATGATGGTCTCCATACATCTTCGGAAGTTCTAGAGACAAGCTTGCCATATTTTTTCTCCTTTCCAAAATTCCACAGTTAAATCAAACAGAGGAGCAATCCAAGTCGCTTAAATTCGCCCTGGGAGCTTCTCCTCCGCTAAATCCGGTGTTAATATAACCCCTGATACCTGGTTTCTTTTTCTTGAATACCTGATACCAATAAAAGTGGGTGCAGTTTAATACAGCCTGGGCGCTGCTCAAGCAACACTTATGATTATTTTTCATGTGTAATGGATAACGTCAACGGAGCCAAAGTTAATAAGAACTTTCACGGTTTAGTATACCAGTATTCAAATCATATTTCACGCCATAAACCCGTGATTCGATTGACAAAACTCACCCTTTTTAGGTGACATTTATTTATTATCTGGCAAATTTCCGGTTCTAGGGGGTGCTAGAGGTCAAAAAGAGACAAATCAAGGCTTTCGGAGCTGACCGGTCATGGTAAATGGAAACAGGTATTGATATCTCTCAATTCTTAGATTTTGCTCAGTAATGTCATCATTTTACCGGGATCAATCTGAAATCAAGGTTGTAAATCTTATGTAAGAAGGAGCCTGAAGATCGACTCTAAATAGTACAATAGAAAAATATAGCCCTAGTTTTTATTGGTATCATCAAGGAACAGGATAATGACCAAAACCAACACGAACAAAACCAATTTCCTCCCGTTCATCTTTGTCGGTCTGGGACTGTTGGTCTTAATTGGGATTGCTGTTTATGTGCAGGGAGGTACATCTGAAAACCAATCAGTTCAAGATCCATTTTTACTCCCTCCCATTGAAGTTGATCAGCCAGCTCCTGAGCTGACTCTATTTGATCTGGATGGCAATCAGGTATCTTTGTCCGATTTTGTAGGCCAGGTCGTGCTGGTAAATAACTGGGCCACCTGGTGTCCACCTTGCCGGCAGGAAATGCCTGAGTTTAAGGCATATTATGAGAAATACAATGAAGAGGGTTTTCAGATCGTCGCGATTGAAGCTGGTCAGCCAGAAAGGGAAGTTCGTGCTTTTGTGGAAGAGCAAGGGTTGAATTTTATCATCCTGCTGGATCCAGGCAACGAATCATTGATCACCTTTCAGAACAGCACCCTTCCGAATACCTGGGTCATAGACCGAAGGGGTCACCTGCGTATGGCCTGGTTGGGCGCAATCAATTTGCCAACATTGGAAAAATATGTCACCCCCCTTCTGAAGGAGTAATTCATGAACGCAAAAGTTGAATGGAAAGGCAAATTATCTTTTACTGGATCAGCCGATTCGGGCTTTAAGGTTCCCCTGGGATCATACCCCGAAGTAGGGGGGGATGATGACGGCTTTCGTCCCATGGAGCTGATGGCTGTCAGCCTGGCCGGCTGCACAGCAATGGACGTGATTTCCATCTTGACAAAAAAACGCCAGGCTGTCTCAGACTTTCAAGTGAAGGTCGATACAGAAAGGTCTGATCAACATCCCAAGGTTTTCACCAAGGCAATCATTGAATACCATGTGGCAGGAAAGGATATTTCCGAGAGTGCCGTTACCCGGGCAATGGAATTATCCGCGGATACATATTGCCCTGCCCAGGCAATGATAGGTAAGATTATCCCCCTTACTTTAAAATATTTTATCTATGAGGGAGATAAAATTGGCGATGCCAAACCAAGCATAGAAGGCCAGTTGAGATAAACCATCCAAATGGAGAAAAAAAGCGTAATCGGTTGATTACGCTTTTTGTTTTTTAAGTTAGAAGATCTGAAGTTATTCCTTAATCCTTTTAATGAAGTCCGGGCTGTTTAAATGACCTTCAAGGGTATGGGTCAGATAATACTGAATCACCTCATCAAGCCCTTTCTTAACATCAGTTGAAAGGTCAAGCACCATCAGCTCCTGCAGACTCGAACGTTGAAAATGCCGCATATATTTCAGGATCCTGGCTGATACAGGGCGGATATCAGCGCCAGATACCTTTGATACACAACCAGGACAAACCACTCCCCCCAATTCACCAGATATAAATTGGTCTTGTTCTGTGATTTTCTTTCCACACTCCACACATATAAAAAATTCTGGTTGAAACCCAACTAAACCGAGGAGATGAAGTTCAAAATAATGGGTGATGATCGTCTGATCATCCCCCGAATTCAGGGCTTTCAAGGTCGTTACCAGCAAATCATACAAGTTGAGATTGCTGCCTTCTTCATAGGTCACAGCATCAACCAATTCAACTATATAAGATCCCTGCCCAATGCCAGGGAGGTCCGCCCTTAATGAATCGAATGAGTCTATCACCTCTGCCTGGGTGATCAGGTGCAAATTCCTGCCCCGGGAAATCAGGAAAGATGATCGCATGAACAGCTCAAGGTGTCCTGCAATCTTTGAACTTGGCTTCCTTGATCCTTTGGCAATCCCAGATATTCGGCCAAGTTTGCGAGTAAACAGGACCAGAATTCGGTCTGATTCTCCGAAATCCCTTCGACGCAGGATTATTCCTTCGGTGCGAACGGAACGTTCTCGACTAGACATGGACAGGCAGTATTAACAAAGTCTGCAGCCAATTAATAACGGCTTCAATATCAGGAATAAACTTCTTTTTTCAATTCTGCGATATAGGGTAAGGTCCGGTGCGTATCTGCATAATCCAGGCCGTAACCGACGACCCAGACATCGGGCAGATCAAACCCAACATAATCAAGGGGAACCTCAAGGTTATCGCGATTCTTTTTAAACAGGGAACAGGTTTTTAACGATGCAGGGTTCCTGCCGATCAAAGTCTGGTAGAGATAATTCATGGTGTGGCCGCTGTCTACGATATCTTCCACCACGATGACATGCCGATCAACGATTGGTTTCCTTAAGTCCAGGATCAACCTTACGGCGCCCGATGTTGCCTGATCACCATAACTGGAAATGGCCATGAAGTCCACACTATGAGGTACTTTCATTTTCCGGGACAAATCTGCCGTAAAGATAAAAGCTCCCTTCAAAATCCCGATCAATACTACCTGGCCCGCATCCTTATAGTCACGGTCGATCTTAGCTGCGATTTCGGCCACACGCAGCTGGATCTCTTCTTCGGAGATCAAGATTCTTTCAATTTCCGGGTGGAGATCAGTCATATGGAACTCCTTCTATTAATCTATGGATTGGCAGATTCAGCTCTTGCGTTATTTATTATACCTGAGCGGGAAAGACTATTTATGAGTGGATTTTTTTCGCCAGGAACCCAACCCATTCTCCCTGCTGCATTCTGGTCTTAATCTTAAACCCACCCCTGTCCAGGCAGTTCATTATCGCTGGCTCCTGCTCTTCCAGGATACCGGACAAGACAAGATGACCATTGGTGGTGACTAGATCCCCCATTCCAACTTCAAATAATTCCTGCAGGATGGGAGCGATGATATTCGCAACCACCAGGGATGCACTGGACAAAGATAACTGCCCGGTCAAAATATCGGTTACAGAACCTGGGGCGAAATTAACGGCGCTTTTCAGGCCATTTTTAATGGCATTCTCTTCTGATACTCGAATGGCTTCGGGGTCCGAATCCACACCCAATATTTTGTTCGCGCCTAATTTAACAGCTGCAATGGAGAGGATTCCTGATCCACAACCGACATCTATCACCTCGCTGCTGGGCTGATCAACTAAACAAGATTCCAGCAAGACCATGGACAACTGTGTAGTCTCATGGACACCTGATCCAAATGCCATGCCCGGATCGATATAGATCGGGATTCGTTCTGGATCTGGATTTTCCAACCATGAGGGAACTACGATCAACTTCATACCCAGTGGAATGGGCTGATACCTATCCTGCCAGGCAGCAGCCCAATTTTTATTCACCAATGATGAGAAAACGGGGTCGGGCAAATCTACTTTAGCGCTCAGACCTTTTAATGATTGCTGGATCTTTTTCCTGAATTCCAGGTCCTGCTCTTCTGGATAAAATCCGAAGATACGAACTGGCCCGGTGACTTGATCCAGCTCATGGGGAAATACCCCATCAAAAACCCGTTCTGAAGCCAATCCGGCCGGCAGTATTCCCAGCAAGGCGTTTCCAACCATCTCTGCCAGGTCCTGGTCAACTAAAATGCTAAACTCTATCCATTGTATTTCGGGTTTGGTTTTATTCATAGATATTAAAAAGGTGCAAATCACTGCCATTTAGCATCGATTTGCACCTGTAAACCTCTTCAAAATGGGTCAGGTTATCCTCCCAAGACATTCTTTAACCGATCCAAAAATCCGCGTTCCTGGGGAAGAACCTTGCTGTCCATTTTGGCAGCCAGCTGTTCAAAGAGGTCCCGTTCTTCTGGATCCAGCTTTTTAGGAATTGTGATATTGATAATCACCAGCTGATCTCCCCTGGAACTGCTGCGTAAATGGGGAACACCTTTTCCTCTCATCCTGATGATCTTTCCTGGCTGCGTTCCAGCCGGGATCTTCAATTTTACATCACCATCAACTGTAGGTACTTTCACTTCTGCGCCAAGTGTGGCCTGGGCCACATTCACATTAAGATCTAATAAAATATCATTATCCCTTCTGCGGAAGTATTTATGAGGATGTACCCTGACGAGCAGATAAAGATCTCCTGAAGGGCCATTATTCTCACCTGGCTGTCCCTCTCCCGCTAAACGGATGCGAGTGCCATCATCTACGCCAGCTGGAATACTGACTTTCTTGCGGCGGGATTGTCTCACCTTTCCGTTACCGGAGCAAGTGGGACAATGAGATTCAATGATTTTTCCCCTGCCCTGACAAACCGGACAGGTTGTTACCTGAACCATGGCTCCTAATAATGTTTGCCGTGTCTGGCGGACTTCACCACGACCCTGACATTCGGGGCAGGTTTTAGGCGAAGAACCGGGTTTTGCGCCATCACCGCCGCAAGTTTCACATCTTTCGTCTTTGGTGATCTCGATTTCCTTGTCAGCTCCAAAAACAGCTTCCTTAAAAGAAATCGCAACCTGGTACTGTAGATCCGCTCCGCGGCGAGGTGCTGTTCTACTGGCAGTCCTGGAACGTCCTCCAAACCCTCCAAAGCCGAACATATCCCCGAAAATATCCGCGAAATCAGAGAAATCTACTGTTTCAAATCCAGTACCTCCATTCGGTCCTCTTACACCCTGATGACCAAAACGGTCATAGGCTGCGCGCTTATCAGTATCGGACAACACACCATAGGCTTCATTAATTTCTTTAAATTTCTCTTCTGCGTCAGGCGCATCACTTACATCCGGGTGGTACTTGCGAGCCAAATTGCGGAAAGCGCTCTTTAGATCACTTTCCGAAGCATCCCGGGGCACTCCCAACACTTCATAATAATCTCGTTTATCCATATCACTTACCGTTTACTATCCCGCTGAAAATGGTACTTCGCCAGATAATCAAAGACCGGGGAAAATTTTTCCCCGGTTTTGATTCTGAATCTCTTATAAAGATTAGACGTCTTCAAACTCACCTTCAACAACATCGTCTTCGTCGTCGCTTTCTCCAGCGCTATCATCTGGTCCCGCGCCGGGCATACTTTGTTCGGCTTCTGTAGCTGCTTGGTAGGCTGCTTCTCCAACTTTCTGCAGGGATAAACCCAGGGCTTCTGTCAGTTCTTTCAGCCGGGGAACATCAATTGTTTCTTTCTCCAACTCTGACTTCACCTCAGCAACTTTCCCTTCTACTTCAGCTTTGATATCAGCCGGGACCTTATCGCCCATATCTTGCAGAGTTTTTTCTGAGTTATAGGCCAGAGTATCAGCATTATTGCGGGTTTCGATCTGTTCCTTGTTAATCCGATCTTCTTCCGCGAAACGCTCAGCATCCTGGCGCATATTTTCGACTTCTTTGTCACTCAGACCAGAGCTGGCTGTGATGGTGATGTTCTGGGTCTTGCCCGTAGCTTTGTCTTTGGCGGTCACTTCCATGATGCCATTGGCGTTGATGTCAAAAGTAACCTCAATTTGTGGAACACCGCGAGGCGCAGGGGGAATGCCATCCAGAATGAACCGTCCCAGGGATTTATTATCCACTGCCATGGCGCGTTCACCTTGAAGGACATGGATCTCCACCTGGTTCTGATTGGCGCTTGCCGTTGAGAAAGTCTGACTTTCGCGGGCCGGGATGGTGGTATTGCGCTCGATCAATGGGGTAGCCACGCCACCCAGGGTTTCTACTGACAAAGTCAGCGGGGTGACATCTAGCAGCAACAGGTCATCAACTTCTCCACCAAGAACACCAGCCTGGATAGCAGCACCGATCGCCACTACTTCATCGGGGTTCACACCACGGTGGGGTGCTTTACCAAAGAATTTACCGACTGCGTCCTGAACTGCAGGCATACGAGTCATGCCGCCTACCAGAACGACTTCATTGATGTCACCAGGTTTCAAGCCAGCATCATCAAGCGCCTGCTGAACAGGCTTCATGGATTTTTCGATCAGGTCCATGGTAAGTTGTTCCAGTTTGGAGCGTGTGAATTTCATTACCAGGTGCTTCGGGCCAGAGGCGTCTGCTGTGACATATGGCAGGTTGATCTCTGTCTGCTGCATGGTTGAAAGTTCGATCTTGGCTTTTTCGGCAGCTTCCCTCAACCGCTGGAGGGCCTGGCGCTGATCCCGGAGCTCAATGCCTTCATTTTTCTTGAATTCATCCGCCAGGAAATCAATAATACGCTGATCAAAATCATCACCGCCCAGGAAGGTATCACCGCTGGTGGACCGAACCTGAAAAACACCTTCACCCACATCAAGGATGGAGATATCAAATGTGCCGCCGCCGAGGTCGTAAACCGCGATTACTTCATTTTGTTTTTTGTCCAGGCCATAGGCCAAGGATGAAGCTGTGGGCTCATTGATGATCCGCAGCACTTCCAGGCCGGCGATCTTGCCAGCATCTTTTGTGGCATTACGCTGGCTATCATTAAAGTACGCCGGGACAGTGATCACGGCCTGTGTTACCGGTTCTCCCAGATAGTCCTCTGCGTCAGCCTTGATCTTCGCCAGGATCATGGCTGAGATTTCGGGCGGGGAATATTCCTTCCCGTCCATAATCACACGCAAGTCGCCATTGGGGGCTTCCTTGGTTTCGTATGAAACCATTTTCCGGGCACGTTCGACTCCGGGAGAATTAAACTTACCACCCATAAATCGTTTAATCGATGAAATGGTGTTCTCTGGGTTAACAACCGCCTGGTTCCTAGCGGGTCGGCCTACCAGTCGTTCGTGATTTTTATTCATAGCCACAACAGATGGTATTAAGCGATCCCCTTCTGCTGACGGGATAATCGTTGGCTCTCCACCTTCCATTACTGCTACAGCTGAATTTGTTGTTCCTAAGTCAATTCCAATTATTTTTGCCATACTAGCCTCCATTATTTACAGTTTCAACGTTTTCTGATAATTGCTTTTTAAGCAGCTACTCTGACCAGCGCAGGACGTAGTACTTTGTCGCCAATCCAATAGCCTTCCTGCATTACTTCTATGATATGACCGCTATCATATAATTCGCTCTCTTCCTTCATTAGTGCTTCATGAATATTTGGGTCAAATTCCTCCCCCAAGGGATTCATAGCTTTGATCCCTTCGGCTTCAAGACGGGAACGTAATTTCTGAAAGATGATCTCAATCCCTTCAGCCCAAGTTTCTCCCTCTCCGCTTTCAGGTTTATCCAGCAGTGCCCTACCCAGGTCATCTGCAATGTCAAGATATAGTTTGATCACTTCACCCCTCGCTACTTGACGGATATCTGTGCTTTCCTTTAAAACCCGCTTTTTATAATTTGCGAATTCAGCCCGGGCCCGCTGCCAGCCATCCAGGTACTCTTCAGCCTTTGTGGTCATTTTGCCCAGGTCTGCCTGCAATGCTTCAATTTGTTCCTCAACTGTCAACTCCTCTATAGGTTCAAGATTTTCCTGTTCAACATCGTCTACAGAACCCTCAATTTCCGAATCAAGATCATGATTATTGTCTTCTAATTCCGGATTTATTTGATCCTCTTTCTTCTTCATTCCGCAAAATCTCCTTCGATAAAAATCAACTGCCCATTGATTCAGATATCAATTCACTAATCAATTCCGACACAAAGCGGACAGTGGATACTCCCCGGCTGTATGACATACGCAGGGGTCCCAAAATTCCAACCGCTCCCATAGCATGGTCTTTCGCTCCATAACTGGCCAGGATCAACGATGTATCTGCCAATTGATCCCAGGTATCTTCTCCACCAATGATCACGTGCACCCCGGGAGTGTCACTGTCAAAAACCGTTCTGGAAAGCAGATCATCCAACATCACTCGGTCTTCAAATAATTCCAGTGTTTGTTTTGCCTTTTCCGGCTCAGAGAATTCCGGCTCGGATAACATGTTAGCCAAACCATCTCTATAAACTTCACCCGAAGAGATTATTTCTGATCCTTTGATCGTTTGTAAAACTATGTTAAAGATCTCAGTTTGAGGAGATTGAATACTTCCCGGTTCAATTTCCTCCAACTCTTTAGCGCCTAAACCCGCTGCCAGTTGATTAATAGCGGCGGCGATTCCGTTTAACCGGTCTTGCGATAATGTCTCATCAAGCACCAGCGTTTGCTGGCTGACTTCGCCACTGCTCAAAACTATCACAACCAGAACCTGCCTGCCCCTGGTTGTTAACAAAGCAATATGTTTAAATCTTGCCCCTTCGGTGTGCAGAGGGGTCACGATAGCTGCGCCCATGCTGTGCTGGGCTAACACCGAGGCTGATAATGACAACCAATCATCCACATCACGGCGAGCTTGGTAAAACTGATGCCGTATCATCTCCTGGATATGGGTTGGAAGTCGATCCTCACCCATTAGCCGCTGGACATAATATCGGTATCCAGCTTTCGTAGGCACCCGACCAGCTGAAGTATATGGCTGGGATAAAAAACCTTTTTCCTCGAGGACAGCCATCTCATTACGAATGGTTGCTGAGCTGAAATCGAGTTGGTAGTTTTTCACCAATCGACCAGAGCTGATCGGTTCAGCTGTTTCCACATAATCCCGAACCAGCAAGGCTAAAACCAGTTTTTGTCTTTCCGATAAAACAGACATTATTTTTACCATTTAGCAGTCTCTCATTGAGAGTGCTAATAACGGTATAAAGTCTATCATGGTGGTTCTTAGCAGTCAAGAAAAGCGGGTGCTAATTCAGGGGTTTCTTACAGGATGTTAATATTAATTCAATTCACCGAGCGGACCCCCTGCGGAATTGAGGGGGGAGTAGAGATGCTCTTCAAATCTGACCCTTTGGCCATGCTCAGGGCCTCTCTCAATGATTCGAGAAGTTTATCTGTTAGCTGAATGACCTTTAGTAATTCCCCCATAGCGTCGATTCACACTTGATTATTTCCCTTATCCTTCAATCCCTCTAAAAACTTCTGATCCTCGTCTGTTAAAACAAATTCTTCCAGCAAATCAGGCCTTCTTTCCAGAGTTCTCTTTAAAGCCTGGTTCCTCCGCCAGCGATCGATCTTTGCATGATGCCCTGATCTTAATATCTCGGGGACAATCCACTCACGATATTCTTCTGGCCGTGTGTAATGCGGGTATTCCAGTAACCCGCTTGCATGGGAGTCGTTCACGGCTGCCATGGGGTCTCCCAGGACTCCAGGGATTAATCGTATCAAAACATCAATTAATACCAGGGCTGGCAGTTCTCCTCCAGTCAGCACATAGTCTCCAATTGAAATTTCATCGGTTACCAGGTGTTCCCTTACCCGCTCATCAATACCTTCATAATGACCAGCAATAATACCTATCCTGTCATACTCTGTTAATTTCTGGGCTATCTTCTGATTAAGCAATTCTCCCTGGGGAGTCATTAATATTACAGGGCAGGAGGGTGGTTGCCCCAATATACCTTCAACAGAGGCGAAGATAGGTTCAGGTTTCATTACCATACCACCTCCCCCGCCATAAGGTGGTTCATCTGTAACATGATGTTTATCTGTCGCCCAATCTCGAATATTATGAATATCCACCGTGAGGTGCCCCATTTCTCTGGCCCGAAACAGGATACTGGCGTCCAGATAAGCCGGGAATACTTCGGGGAAAAGTGTAAAAATATCAAATTTCATAAACCCATTCTAGCTGAGAGAGGATAGATGCGCAAGTGAGGGTCCAAGTATCATCAACAAATCCTTCTCAGGAACTACCATGGATTCCTTGACTCATTTTTAACGACAGTGGTAAGATGTGCGCATGTACCTTAACGGCAGCAATTGGAAAATGTCCAAAAAACCCCGCAAGAGAGCCAATCCCTGGCGTATTATCCTCTTGCTGGTGTTAATTGGAGTAATAGTCTACTTAAATCAAACGGTAATTCCGGAGATTGAACCGCCTTTCATTCCCACAGTAACGCCTACCGAGAACCCGGAGGTATTCGTCAACCGGGCTCAAGCCCTGTTTGAGGAAGGAAAATTAAGCCAATCCATCGAAGCATACCGGGAAGCCATTTTAGCCAACCCGGAAGATTCGTCTCTCTATGTATCCCTGGCGCGGGTCCAGATCCTGTCTGGTGATCCGGAAGCTGCTCACGAGAACGCAGAACTCGCTCTGCTCCGCAGTCCTGATAATCCCCTTGCGCATGTGGTGAAAGCCTGGGCTCTTGATTTCATGGGGGACTTGATCGCAGCTGAAGTCTCAATAGAGCGTGCCTTGAACCTGGCCGAAAGAAACCCACTGGCTCACGCTGTCTACGCAGAAATCCTGATCGATAGTCAAGATTATGAGAAAGCCAGTATTGAATCACTGAGGGCTCTGGAATTGGGACCTAACCTGCTCGAGACCCATCGCGCCCGAGGTTATGTGCTGTACTGGACCGGCAATTACACCGAAGCCATCCGGGAATATCAAAGCGCCTTGAATATAAATAATGCCATTCCCAATCTACATCTAATGCTGGGATATTGTTATTACGCTAACCAGGAAAACGATAAGGCTGTCACTTCTTTCAGCCAGGCAAATGCCCTCAATCCAACTGACCCAACACCGGATTATGAAATTTCCCGCATCTATCTCCTGGATGGAGTTTACAACAAAGCCATCCAATATGGAGAACTGGCCGCGAAGGATGCGCCTGAGGATCCACTTATGCAGGGAAATCTGGGCGTATTGCATTTCAGAAACAGGGATTATGATCTGGCATTAAAATATCTCGGACTGGCAGTAAGAGGCGGCACCACGGATGATGGCGTGATCGTAGAAGGAGTGCCGCTATCCTATAAACCAAAGGTGATCGAGATATTTTCTGCCTATGGTTTGACCCTGGCCAGGATGAATATGTGCGAAGAAGCCGTCCCGGTTTTTCAGACCATGCTCAGTCAGGTTGCAGATAATGATATCGCTGTCATTAATGCCAATGAGGGGTTGTCGATCTGCACTGCCAATCTGGTGGAACCCAGCCCAACACCCTGATCCACGATCTTCTGACATTACCAGACTATTTAAACCACGGGGTCGTCTCTCCGGAAAAACATGGACCGTAAACTTACTGGCAAAAGACCAACATTCAGTTCTAACAAGACAACCATTAACTATGTCTTTGTCTTGATCGTGATCGCCTTGATCGTGATCGGGTTATGGTTTGCATTCCAGGTGAATGATCCAGCAGGCCGGTTTGAACCTTTATTCCTGCCCACCCCGACTGCGACCCGGACAGTAGATTCCCTGGTCCTGGAAGGAGAAGCTTATTTCGAGGCTGGTAAGATCTATGATCCGGAAGGTAAAGACGCCATAGATGCATATTACGATGTCCTGGAACGCCACCCGGAAAATGCTCAGGTTCGGGCTGAGCTGGCCAGATTACTGACTTACTCATCCGCTCTATTATCTACTACAGAAGAACGCACTGAACGTTTGGCCCTGGCAAGAGAGGAAATTCAGCGGGCTTCAGACCTTGCTCCAGGCGACAGCACTGTACAAGCGATCCGGGCCTTGGTGCTGGACTGGAGTTCGACTTCCGCGGCTGCCAGCCAGGAAGAAAAACTGGCCTGGATCAATGAAGCGGAACAGGCTGCCAACCTGGCAATTACGCTGGATCCCAATAACAGTCTGGCAATGGCATTTTATGCTGAAGTATTGTTAGATCAAAATCAGAAGGCACAGGCAGAAGAAGCCGCCCGCCTTGCCGTCCAGCAGGGTCCTGAGCTGATGGACACACACAGAGTATACGGAACCGTACTGGAATCCCTGGGTGAATACAACTTTGCCATCAAGGAATTTGAACGAGCGGCTGAGATCAACCCTAACCTGACCTTCTTATATATCCGAATCGGTGTGATCTACCGGGCACTTAAAGTCTATGATGTAGCCCTGGATTATTTCGCCAAGGCTATCTCAATCAACCAATCGAATGGCGTTGAAGATCCACTACCATATATTGCCATCGCTAAAACCTATTCACGCGATGGTGAGTTTTTCATCGCCGCTGTAAACGGTGAAAAGGCCATCGCCATCAATCCCACCAATGCAGACACCTACGGCCAGCTGGGAGATATTTATGTCCGGGCTCGAAATTACGAGGGCGCTTTACCAGTCCTGAAATGTGCTGTTGTGGGCTGCACCGCGGAAGAAAACGAGGTCGGCGGGGTGGCAGTGCAAGCCCTGGATCTGACCACTTTTGATGTGGCTTATTATTACGCCCGCTACGGCTCTGTATTAGCTGCACTCAGCCGCCCGGAAGAGAATTACTGCCAGGAAGCTTTGGAAGTGATGGCTGAATTAAAAAGCGTTTATGGAGCTGATCTCACCCTGATGAATATCGTGGCCGATAACGAAGACATCTGTTACTTGCTCGAAGCTACACCCTCTCCCTGATTTATTCCCCGGATTCGAACCTAAACGTTATATAAGAATCATGTTAAAGTCTCTGACGAAACTTGACTTTCAAATCGAAGAAAGTTATCATAATCTCCGCTAATTAGCAGTCATTTCTATGGACTGCTAATACACCGTTTCAAAGATAACCTGAGTCGGCGTTAAAGCATTTATCATAATACTGTGAATTCTTTGTAACTAAGTAAGGAGTAGAAATCTATGGCAGGAAAGCAAATTGTTTTTTCAGAAGAAGCCCGGCGTAAATTGCAGGCAGGTATGGATAAATTGGCAAAAGCCGTTATCACCACCCTCGGTCCCAAAGGCCGCAATGTCGCCCTCGATCGAAGCTTTGGCAGCCCCACCATCACCCACGACGGTGTGACTGTTGCCAAGGAAGTTGAGCTTTCAGACAAGTTAGAGAACATGGGGGCCCAGCTTCTAAAAGAGGCAGCCACCAAGACCAACGACATCGCCGGTGACGGCACCACGACTTCAACCTTATTAGCTCACTCAATTGTGACCGAAGGTATGAAAAACCTGGCAGCCGGATTTAATCCTATGCTGCTCAAACAGGGAATTGAAGCTGCCGCAAAAGCAGTTTCTGAAGAAATCGGTAAAAACGCAATCAATGTCACCACCAGGGAAGAGATCGGCAATGTAGCCAGCATTTCTGCCCAGGACCGCTCCATTGGTGAACTGATCGCAGATGTGATGGACAAAGTTGGTAAAGACGGTGTCATCACCGTTGAAGAATCGAAAACTCTGGCTTTTGAAACCGAATATGTTGAAGGTATGCAATTTGATCGCGGTTACCTGTCCCCCTACTTCGTCACCAACGCTGAAGATATGGAAGCAGTTATTGAAGAACCCCATTTGCTGATCCATGACGCCAAGATCTCTGCTGCTCAGGACCTGGTTCCCCTTCTGGAACGATTGGTCCAGATCGGAAAACGTGACCTGGTGATCGTTGCTGAAGATGTGGATGGCGAAGCCCTGGCTACCCTGGTGCTCAACAAACTCCGCGGTATGATCAATGTCCTGGCTATCAAAGCCCCCGGATTTGGCGACCGCCGTAAAGCCATGCTGCAGGATATTGCTATCCTGACCGGCGCCACAGTAATCTCTGAAGACCTGGGACGCAAACTGGACAGCGCCACTGTGGAAGATCTAGGCAAAGCCGAAAAGATCATTTCCACCAAAGACGACACCACCATTGTTGGCGGTGCAGGCGATGCCGCCCAGATCAAGGGCCGTATTCAGCAGATCCGTAACGAAATCGACTCCAGTTCCAGCGACTACGATCGCGAAAAACTTCAGGAGCGTTTAGCTAAACTCTCCGGAGGCGTTGCCATCATCCGTGTTGGCGCCGCAACCGAGACCGAATTGAAAGAAAAGAAACACCGCGTTGAAGACGCCCTGTCAGCCACTCGTGCTGCTGTTGAAGCAGGCATCGTACCCGGCGGCGGTGTTGCCCTGATCAATGCCACTAAGGCAATAGGCAAACTCAAAATGGACTATCCTGACGCCCAGGTTGGTGTTGAGATTGTCCGCAAAGCCCTGGAAGTTCCCCTCAAGAAAATCGCTGAGAACGCTGGTAAAGACGGCGCAGTGATCCTTGAGAACGTTCGCCGCTATCAGGCTGAGAAAAAAGACATCAATATTGGTTACGATGTCCTCAGCGAGGAATACGTCGATATGGTTGAAGCTGGTGTGATCGACCCCGCCAAAGTTACCCGCGGCGCTCTTGAGAATGCTGCCTCCATTGCAGCCATGATCCTCACCACAGAAGCGCTGATTGCTGACGAGCCGAAAGATGACTCCGATATGCCCCCCGGAGGCATGGGCGGCATGGGCGGCGGAATGCCCGGCATGATGTAATTCTCTTGAAATTTGGACCTTTATGTAGTGTGGATAGGGGTGTGATCCACACTACATTTATTTAACAACTACTTTATCCCATATCCTTCACCCACACGCTGCGAGTATAATTTATCCTGAAAACAATCCCTTTTGAGGAATCCCGATGAAAAAACACTGAATAGTCATCCTGTTCTTGTCATTCTTACGTTGCTGACCGGCTGTAATCAGGAATCCGGGCAGGAACCGGCCCCAACCTCGGTTCCTCTTTCGAATCCCTCAGACCGAACTGTAAAGACGCCTGAACGGATTAATCCCCCCAGCTACATCCAATCTCACTCCCTGAAGGTTTTGATATCACCGTGTTCGCAGAAGGATTGACTAGAACCCAAGATGATGGCATTTGGTCCTGACCAACAGCTCTATGTCACTGAACTCAGCACTGGACGGGTCTTAGCTCTGCCCGATAGAGATCAGGATGGCCTTGCAGACGAAGTCGAAGTTGTGGCGGAAAATTTAATAGAACCATCCGGGATTGCTTTTTACGAGGATGGATCCCTTTACGTCGCTGAAACTACCCGTATTTTTCGACTTGGGAATTCAGATGGTGATGGTTATTTTCAGGACCGAGAAATAATCACTGCCGGAATTCCTGCAGGGGGCAATACAAACCGCACCATCATCTTCAGTCCAGATTGGCAGCATCTCTACCTGGCAATCGGTTCTTCCTGCAATGTATGCCTGGAACAAGATGAACGTCGGGCTGGCGTGATGAGCATTTAATGCCAGACGGGAGCGAAGGTCGGATATTCAGCTCCGGACTTGAGACATGTGATTGGACTGGCCTTTAACCCACACAACGACATCCTATGGGCTGCCGTGATGGAAAGAGAAGGATTAAAAGATGGGCTGCCTCCGGAAACTCTCTACGGGATATATATCGATGCTGATGGTGGATGGCCCTACTGTCATGCAGGTAGGATCATCGACCCTGATTTTGGCAATAAGGATTCCTGTGCAGAAGGGTTATTAACCCCAACATTTGAACTGGATGCCCAGAGTGCTCCCTACGGCCTAGAATTTTATACAGGGGATCAATTTCCTGAAGAATATCAAGACTGGATCTATTTGTTGCCCTTCATGGCACAGGGAAGGGGATCGAGGCAAGTGGTTATCAAGATCATCCGCATTCCGTTAGGTGGAGGTATATGGACCTGTACAGGATTTTGCTGTGGGATGGCTGGGAGATGATGGCGTTCCCTGGGGCACTCCCATGGATTTGATTGAGGGCCGGATGGCAGCCTTTTCCTTTCTGATGACTTAGCAGGGATAATATATCGAATTTCCTATGAGGGAGAATAACCACTTGGCCGAACATACAAATCAGGAATTCCTTTTGACAAATCCCGACTATCATGCTAGAATGACTCCGGTTTCTGGAAAAGAAACCCCCGGCTGGAGAAAATATCCAGCAGCAAATTTGCTCGACGAAGATTATTTAGGTTCTATCGTAAGATATAATATTGAATAGATTTCCAAAAGCACTGCCCGGCCGGTTTGTACCGCCCGGGTATTTTTTTATTAGACAAATAACTCTTACTGAATTAATATAATTCAGATAGAGAGAAAATTGAAGGAAGTAAATATGAGTAAAAGTAAATTAAGAATTATTCCCCTGGGAGGACTGGGGGAAGTCGGGAAAAACATGATGGTATACGAATATGGGAAAAACATTCTCATCGTCGATGCCGGACTGATGTTTCCTGATAATGATATGCTGGGAATTGATTACATCATCCCGGATTTTGAATATATCAAAGAGAATAAGGATTTGGTCAGGGGTATGGTACTCACCCACGGCCACATGGACCATGTGGGAGCAATCGCACATGTTTTGGAAGAAATCAACGTGCCCCTCTATGCTACACCGCTGACCAGGGGTTTGATCGAGAACAGCCTGTCAGAAAAAGGCATGTTGGATAAAACCACGATCAACACTGTTCATGCCGGTGAGAGCGCAACCATTGGTCCCTTTGAAGTGGAGTTTTTCCATGTCTGCCACTCCATCCCTGACAGCGTAGGTTTGGGTATCACTTGCCCGGATGGATTAATAGTCCATACCGGAGACTATAAATTTGACCCCACTCCAGTGGATGGCTGGCCAACAGATTTCTCCAAACTGGCAGAATTCTCTGGCCGGGGTGTTTTAGCCCTGCTGGCCGATTCCACTAATGCAGATAAACCGGGTTGGACACCGTCGGAAATGGTGATCAACGATTCCCTGGACAAGGTGTTTCGTAATGCACCCGGCCGCATCATCGTGGCTTCCTTTGCCTCACTGGTATCTCGCATGCAGCAGGTGATAGACGCCACAGAAAAGCATGGGCGAAAGATAACCTTTGTGGGCCGAAGCATGAAACAAAACTCAAAGATGGCCAAAAAATTAGGCTACCTGAAAATTCCCTCTGATCTTGAAGTAGGCATAGAAGAAGCCCTTAATATGAAATCTCAAGATGTTGTGTTAATGGCGACTGGCTCCCAGGGAGAACCTTATTCCATCATGGGCAGATTGGCCCGTGGTACGAATAAACAGTTCGAGCTTATTAAGGATGACACCATCGTGCTTTCCTCCCATACCATTCCCGGTAATGAGGAAACAGTGTTCAAAACCATCAACTGGTTATTCCGCAAGGGAGCCAATGTGATCTATGAGCCTATCGCTGGCGGCGTGCACGTCTCGGGACATGCCAACCAGGATGAGATGAAATTGATGCTTAATATGGTCAATCCCAAATATCTAATCCCAGTCCACGGTGAATTGAGGCATCTCAAGCAGCATGCCTTTCTAGCTGAAGAATCCGGTTTCCCAATGGACAACGTGCTGGTCATTGAGAACGGACAGGTCATTGAATTTGATGATGGTAAGCTGCAGATCAAGGACCGCATCCCCGGAAATTATGTCTTTGTGGATGGATCCCGTGTGGGAGAGATCGGCCCCTCTGTCGTCAGGGAAAGAGAACAGCTCTCCCAGGATGGCGTGGTGTTGATCAGCCTGGTGCTTGACGAAAAAGGTAATTTGCATGAAGATCCGGAAATCATCTCTCGGGGATTTGTGTACAAACATGATGAACACAACCTGATTGACCAAATCAGCCAGAAGACTTTGGAGATTGTTAAGAAAACCCAGGGGGATCTGCACAATGATCTGGTGCAATCGATTCGATCATTCCTGTACAGTAAAACAAAGAAACGACCTGTTGTGTTAGCGACGATTAGCTACCTCTAAAAACCCGCTAGATTGGACTTAAAAAGGGCGACTCTGGTTGAGTCGCCCTTTCGTTTAAATCTCGGTTCAGGGATACTGGTTAGCCGCAGGTCACCCCGGGTGGGTTTTTCCTCATATCACTCTCCCGCCCAACCATGTTCACCTATCAATGGTACAAAAGCGACCGGCGCCAGGTCTTGTCTGTGAAAATCATTCCCCGTTCTCGTGTAAAGCAATAAGACCTGTCCTCCTCTATTGCCCACAGGCATCACCAACTTACCTCCATCCTCCAGCTGGTTTAACAAGGGAATGGGAACATCTGGGGCAGCTGCAGTTACCATGATGGCCTGATAGGGAGCGTACTGCTCCAGCCCTATTGTGCCATCTCCTTTGTGAACCTTAACGTTCGTATATCCCAGCTCATCCAACAAGCTGGCGGCGTTTTCTGCCAGGGAAGGGTGTCTTTCAATTGTATGTACTTCCGCTGCCAGAGTTCCCAGGATGGCGGCCTGATATCCAGATCCGGACCCAATTTCCAATACCCGCTCTGCTCCTGTTAGCTGGAGCAAATCTGTCATATAAGCAACAATATAAGGTTGGGAGATAGTTTGTCCTAAACCTATCGGTAAAGGTCCATCCTGGTATGCAAACGCCTGCTGGCCTTCCGGAACAAAGCGATGGCGGGGGACTTCCAGGAAAGCGCCCAGAATCCTTGGAGACGTAATTCCTCGAACGGCTATTTGTCCGTCTACCATACGTTTTCGGGCCGCTTGATAGTCAATTAAAGCCACTTTCTATCCTGGAAATGTAAAATTAGTTCAACAGATATGCCATAATCCACTTTGTAGTCGCAATCAAGGCGTCAATATGGGTACGTTCATAGTTATGGGAAGCATCCACTCCCGGACCTATTAACGCAACAGCAACATCACCTCCAGCTCGCCAAAACGCTTCCCCGTCCGAACCGTAATAAGGATAGATATCCACTTTGTAGGGAATCTCATATTCATTGGCCAGGGATCGCAGATGCTGGCTCAGTCCGTGATGATATGGCCCTCCGGAATCTTTTACACACAGGGTGGCATGGAACTCGTCCGAGGTTTGTCCTGTGCCGACTGCCGCCATATCCACAGCAATCAATTCTTTCAATCCTTCCGGGAAACCACTGGCAGCCCCGTGTCCCACTTCCTCATAATTACTGAAGTGCAGTACTGTATCTTGAGCAGGCTGCAGATCCGCTTTGATCATAGCCTGCACAGCGGCCAACACACAGGCGACACAGGCTTTATCATCCAGGTGTCTGGATCGGATAAAACCCTGGTTAGATTCGATTCGGGGATCAAACGTAACAAAATCACCTACTTCAATTCCCGCCTTGCGAGTTTCCTCCGCGCTGGAACTGGCGATATCGATCCGGACCTCCATGGTGTCCGCATTTCTCTCCATGGTGTCCATATCCCGCCCTGTGACATGACGGGAAGCTTGATGGAGTAAAATGCTGCCCCGGATCTGATCGCCCTCTGAGGAAAAGATCGTGCATCCTTCCCCTTCAATCGTATTCCAGTTATAACCACCGATCTGGCTCAATTTTAATCGCCCATTACTCTTGATCTCCTTTACCATTGCGCCCAGAGTATCCACATGTGCAGTCAAACCCCGAAGGGAGGTTCTTAGGTCCCCGGTCCAGTTGGCCACCAATGCGCCTTTTGTTGTTCTGTGAAAATTAAGGGATGGGTATTCAGTCAATTTTTTCTCTAGAAAAGAGACTGCTTCTTCAGTGTAGCCAGTTGGGCTGGGAATGGCCAATAAGTCTGTGAGAAGGGAAGTTAATAGTTCATGATCGATTTCAGGCAGTTTAATCATAATAACCTTTGGAGATAGATTAGTCTAATCCTTCATATTCCTGGAGTGTTTTCCGCCAGCTGTCTCTAATGGGAATGGTCTTCCCTTTTTTGTAATCGTAAGCTACCTGGACAGTTTTTGCCTCTGCAAATATCTGGCCTGTGTTAAATTCTCTGACCACGTATTCCATGTCAAGGCTTTTATTGCCCAGCCGGGAAGTGCGTAGCCCTATTTCAACCGCGTCGGTCATCAGGATTGGAGATTTATAATCCATTTCAATCCGGGCCAGGATAATTCCTATCTCGAGGAAGGAATTTCCATCCCATAAACCTAGATGCCGTACATATGCAACGCGGGAATGTTCCAGGTAGGTGAGATAAACCGCGTTATTGACATGGCCCTGAGGGTCAAGATCCCCGTAGCGGACTACAATTGGGTGGAAGAATCGAAAATTTGACATAAAATCATTATACTTGAATTGAGAACAGGAATTATCGTTCGATATCTATCTAAGAAAAGCATTAGAGTTGTCTAGACAACCGAAGGGGTGATAACCGGGCAGGTATAATGTCATCCAGAGAAAAATTAGCTTGTCATTTGAGTTTTTATGGAAGTCCTCACCAGTTTATTCACCATCTCTATCATTGTTGTCCTGGGAATTCTGAGCCGAAGAGCCGGGATCTTCAAAGCTGAGCAGGCCAAAATACTGTCTTCATTTGTGTATTATTTTGGACTGCCAGCTTTATTCTTTGTGAAGATCGCTAACCTGAACCTGCCTGGCCTCGATCCCCAACTCTTGTTGGGATCCCTGCTGCCCACTGTGATTGTTCTGGTTATGCTTTTGATCTTAAAGTGGGTTGGGGTTCTGAAAAAAGACACTTTTATTCTTCTCGGCTTGTCAATCAGCTTTGGCAGTTATGCCTTTTTTGGAATTGCTTTTTTTGAAACCTTTCAGAATGGGGTCTGGTTGGAGAACGCCATTGTCGCGGCTTCCCCATTAGGTATCCTGGGTATCATCTCCACCCTTTTGTTATTGGAATACGCCAACCAGCAGAAAAAAAGCGGCAGCCTTCTGCGCAAGATTTTCACTAATCCCTTAATCCTGTCAATTTTACTGGGTTCTGCTTTCTCACTGCTTGGTATTAAATTATCATTTCTAAAGAATGCCTTATTTTTGGTGGGTCAGACATCCAGCGCGCTGGCTATCTTTGTGCTTGGCATGTTCATCCATGATCGATTTTCCTTGAAGATCATTAAAGCCGCCCTGCCGTACTCACTGTTCCGGATGATAGTCCTGCCAGCAGTTGCCTGGTTGACAATTCGGTATATCCTGCCCAGCGGAGGAGCGATCGATCAATTTATTCTGCTTGAAAACGGCATGCCAGCAGCTATCGCCCTGGTGGTGTTTGCGGAAAGATACGACTATAAAGTCACTGAAACAGCGGGCATAGTCAGTCTGACTTCAATACTAAGTTTTCTTGGGTTGACCGGGATCTACTACCTGACCAAAATGTTTCTATAGATAAAAGACTGGATCAGACCTCATCCCAGGAAGCTGTTTCCCAGGGATAGGCTTCTACTTCTTTGGCCTGTTCTTGCACAACCGGATCACTGGAGAATTTTCCCCGTAGATGATCGGGAAGAAGCTCGGCAATCTCTTTCATGATCCGATCTCCCAGTTCATCCAGCTGCTCTCGGCGTTCTTGCCCCCTTCCTGTTACCGTTACTGGACCATAGGGTTTTCCAACCCGGATCGTCACCTTGCTCTGATTCTTGAATCGAAGCGGCAGCACGTCATTAAAACCTGTAAATCCAACAGGTAGAATCCTGGCCCCTGTTCTTGCCGCCAGGTATGCAGCTCCAGGACGGGCGGGGCGGATCATCTCAGCCCATGCGCCACCTTCTGGAAAGATGCCGAAAAAACCATTCTGGTTGAGCACATATTCCGCATCCCTGATGGCTTGCCGGGATCCGGTTCCCCTGTAAACATATAAAACGCCCCATAAGCGTGGTAAAAGTTTCCCCCACCAGGGTGTAAAAGCCGGGTTGGCCCCAGAGAACATCTCTATTGATGGTGGACAAATATGCAGCATGGCAATTGAATCAGAAAAACTGAAATGGTTTCCGGTGATGATCAAAGGTCCTTTGTCAGGGATATTTTCAGCCCCGATGACCTCAAAATCAGAAAATGTGTGCAATGCAAGGCTGATTAACCCTTTAAGGATAGTTCTCTGGAATATATTTCGGGGGTATTTAAAATCCGCCATATAGTGCTCCTTCAATATTCAAAGGTGTAGATACTTGATATAGTTTTGTCCAACTTAAGCGGCCACTGCCTTGAGAGCTTCCAGTGCTTTATCATGCAAGGCTCCATTGGTGGCGCAGATGCCCCGATTGTTTTTCAAGGTTCTGCCCTGGGAGAAATCCAGTACTTTGCCATCCAAATCAGTAACCTTTCCTCCTGCCTCTTCAACTATGATCGAACCAGCCGCCTGATCCCAGATCTTTTCTCGGTAATCCATCCGGTCCGGGGATAATAGCCGCAAATATATCTCGCCATCTCCAGACGCCAGCAGGGCATACTTAACCTGACTATCTATCCGAACTGGATTTGCGTCTCCTCCTAACTCTCTCTGGAAGGCGTCGATCTGCGTCGTATTGGTATGTCCTGATTCAAAGGATCGCATCAGGCGGGCCTGAACTGGATCAGACTGAGCAGATACAGTCAGTCGGGAGAAATTATCATCTTTGGCAGGTTCCCTTAATGATCCTATCCAACTGCCCTTGCCCCGCTGGGCGATGCAGAGGGAGCCTTCCCCTCCGATATCTTCCCGCAAGTCGGGAGTGATATTAGGACAACCGAGGGCCCCCAACTGCACAACACCAAACTCGACATACGCCAGGGCAGTAGCGTATTGGGCTCCCCGTAAAAATCCCTTGGTGCCATCAATGGGATCGAGGGTCCAATAATGTTCACCTGGTTCATCCACTCCCCTGTCGATCAGCGCACATACACTTTCGGGGCTGACACCCGGAACTATTCGCCCTAGAAATGCAGTGATCTTTTCCAGGGTCTCCCGTTCTTGCGGCGAACGCAGGACTGCGGATGCTTCTTCACCGACCAGGAGAGCTCCCGGAAAGGCAGCCTCCAACAAATATCCAACTACCGCCTGGGCAGCGAAGTCCGCCACGGTCACCGGTGAGCGGTCATCTTTTGTTAGTGCCTCAGAGACCATCTCGCCCTGGATATACGCTGCCAGGGAGGCTGCCTCCCGGACTGCCCGCAGAGCAAATTCCACTTTTTTATCACTCAAATTAATCATGTTTCTTTGCCATCCTGTAGATCTGCTTTATTTTCTTTTATGAGCGGGACAGCGGTCAGATCATACACCATTGCACCAGTAATCTGGACCGGGACAATCTCTCCCTCTGGCAGATTGCCCTCCACTATAACCATGCCATCGATCTCGGGTGCATCCCGGTAGCTGCGGCCAAGGGAAATTACTTCACCGGAACCTTCCACTTCTCCTTGCCCCTCAATTAATACATCGAGGGATTTTCCTATATACGACTGGTTGATCTGCAGGGAAATTTCCTGCTGTTTAAGCATCAAGATCTTCTGTCGTTCCTCTTTTATTTCCCCAGGAACTGGATCACCATAAATTTCAGACGCCGTTCCCGGCTCAAACGAAAACATGAAAGTACCAACCCGATCAAAACGCATCTCCTCTACAAAGTCAACCAACTTTTGAAATGCCTGATCAGTCTCACCGGGATAACCAACAATAAAGGTCGTGCGTAGAGCCAGACCAGGCAAATTGGTCCGGAGTTTTTCGACTGTCCGGTAAACCCAGTCCATGTTGGCTGGCCGACGCATCCCTTTTAAGATCTCAGGGTCTGCGTGCTGCAGAGGGATATCGATATAGGGCAGGATTTGATTAGAATTAACCATCACTTCAATTAATCTATCCGTGATATATCCCGGGAAGGCGTACAAAATACGGATCCAGTTAATATCCGGAACCTCATTTGTCAAAGATTCCAGAAGATATGCTAACCCGTCTTTTAAACCAAGATCGTGACCGTAATCAGTTGTATCCTGGGCGATCAAATTGATCTCCCTTACTCCCCGCGATTGCAGGACACGGGCATCTTCCAGGATCTCATCCAATGGGCGGCTGACAGCAGTACCTTTGATCGAGGGAATCGCGCAAAACGCACAGGGCCGCCGGCAGCCATCTGCCACCTTCAGATATGCACTGCCTCCCTGATAAAAGGCTCCAAGAACACCTCCGGGGGTTTGGCCAACTATCGCCGCTTCAGGCAGGTGGTAATAAGGCTGAGGGAATCCTCCTGAACGCAGATTCTGAACAACCTGGAGGATATCCATCCAGCGGCGGGTCCCTAAGAGACCATCAATCCCGGCAACCTTTTTCAGGACTTCCTCGCCGTATCGCTGGGTCAGGCATCCGGCAGCTATCAGGAGCTGATTCTCCTTTTTCTCTTCTGCCAGTTCTCTCAGGATCGCATAAGATTCCTCCCGGGCAGGTTCGATGAAGCCACATGTATTGACCAGGATGATATCGGCGTCTGAAGGATCATTAACTGCTGAATAACCATTGCCCTGAAGCAGCTGTGCCATAGAATTTGAATCAACTGTATTTTTGGCGCAACCGAGGGAAACCAGATGAAAAGTATTCTTCTTCATAAATAAAATCTTAAGGGAGAATTTACTCCGCTTCCTGAGTGATGGTTGGCGTTGTTGTTGCCTCCGGCGTGTCAGAAGGCGTAGGAGTTGTTGTGTTGATAGGAGTAGGTGTAGCAATACCTTCAGCTGTGAATACTCGATCAATCACTTCGCCAAAGAGCCCCATGGCGCCCAAATCTCGCTGATTATAAATCACTTCAACACCAGCTGCATTTCCTGTCAGAACTTCAATGCTTAATTCACCCCCAAATAACTTGACACTTCCTGGCAGTAATCTACCTTCAAATGCCAGGATATTATCGACAATAACTCTCACCCAGGTTCGCTGTATGATAACCAGCTGAACCTGAACTTTCTCATTACCAGTGATCCCAGGAGTAGATGTAAGGCCCCCATCGCCAACTGTACCATCTTCCCCGTCAATTTCAGGAGTGATGTCCACTTCGATTTCACTTTGGGTAGCTTCGATCGGCTCAGGAGTAGCTGATGCAGTTGAAGTTGGCAGCAAAATATCCGCCACGCCTGGGATAGTCGAAGTTACTTCCGCTGGGGAACCTCCAGTACCAAATAATAATGACCCGGCCCAAAGAGAAATGCTGCCGATTAGAACTACGACTCCTACCCATAAAATGGTTGGGCTGGCCAGAAATCTTTTAATATTGACCTGGATAGATGAGGGATGTTTTGTATCCGGTATCCCTTCCCTGGTTTTTTCCAGGCGTGTTTGCAGCACATCAGCATAACTTAACAACAATGGGTCAGGATCCAATCCCAAAAATTGAGCATAATTCTTTACCATGCCTTTGCCCTGAACCGTAGAGGGTAATTCTTCCAGGCTTCCTTTTTCAATGGCAAGCAAGTATCTTTCTGGTATAAAAATCTGATCGCCAACATTAGGAATAGTGAATCCCAGCTTTTCCCGCTGAGCTTTCAGAATCGATCCGATTTCTTCCAGAAGCTGCGTTTCAGGCGGCGGTTCTTGGTGCGGAATTTCCGGGGGAGGCTCAGCAGTAAGATCATCCTCCTGGATGACCGATCTGAGCAAGGTTAGCAGTGGTCCAGGATCTATCTCGAGAACCCGAGCATAAGTGCGAACAAACCCTTTCTGCTGAACAGAGGATGGAAGTACATCCCAGTTATCTACTTCAATAGCCGAGAGATATTTTTCACGCACTTTGGTTAACAGGGACACTTCCTCCAGGGACAATCCTTGTTCCTCCCTGGCAGCTCGTAAAATCTCTCCAATAGTGCGGTTTTGATCGGTCATAGGTCAATACAAAGACCGGTCTGGCCAGCTGCTTTGCTGATTCCAGACCGGTTTTGATCTTAAGGCACGACAATCGGGTTAAGCAGTCTCTTCCGTTTCTTCCTCATCCTGCTCTGGAAGAACTTCTTCAACAGTTTCTTCTTCAACAGCGCTGTCTTCTTCCCCTTCCGGTGCTAATTCCTCATCACTTTCGGCGCTCTCTTCTTCCAGGAAATCCACCAGGGCTTCTTCTGCCCTGAGGGCTTCTTTCTCTTCTTCCGCAAGTGCGGATTCCACCGATTCACCTTCACGATGAACGATGATCTCAATCTCGGGGATAAGATCAACGGTTAATCGGACAGCCACTTTATGAGTTCCGATCATGCGCAACGGCTGGGATTCAATCTGCTTCGCCAATACTGTCACTCCGATATCCTCGCTAACAACTTCTGCGATCATCTGAGTATTGATGGAGCCATACAATCGACGGGTTTCACTGGCTTTAGCAGCAAAGGTATAGCGTTTTCCGGCCAGCTGCTCTGCAACTCCACCAAGTTCCTGATTGACTTTGGCTCTTTTGATTTCACCTTGTTTTCTGATGCGTCCAGCCTGTTTTACAGCTCCCGGAGTAGCCAGAACGACTAATCCCTGGGGCATCAAATAATTGCGGGCGTATCCGGGTGCCACTTTTTTGACATCTCCAGCACGGCCCAATTTATATACATCTTCGAGTAATAAGACTTTCATGGTATCTAGCCCTTTCTCCTTACTAATGAATAGGATTCGTCCAGTGCGAAGGGTACAACGCAAAAGACGCCGAAAGATTTTACCAGAAGCCCAATACCCAGTCAATGAGCCTCGTCAATGGCCAGGTTGTTCAGTTCGATTATTACTTCACGAGAAGAGATTTGCCGATAGTAATTCTGGATTGCAGCACAAATCAGGGGGATATACCTGATACCGCTTACTCATTCAATTCCATAGCGCATAATAAGGTTATTGATCAGGATCGGGAAATTTTTTCGACCATATTTGTAAATATCCTATCTTCAACATAATCAGTCGAGAAGTACTAGGATTTTCCAGATAACAGGGATTATCCAGACAACCAGGCTGATAATCACAGACCAGATCTAAAGCCAGGAACACATTACAGCAAGGCACTCTCTTCGGACGCTGATCTTCAAGACGTAAATCAGGTGGAGAAGGCACAATTTGAAAGGAAGGACCGCCAAACCAGGTGTAAACTGCGCCGCCAATCAAACCACCTATATGGCCCCAGTTATCAATCCCGGGTACCAAAAACCCGATCACCAGGTTGCCCACTGCAACCTGGACGATCTGGCGCAAGGCAGTCTTGAATTGCTGCCCGAATAATTTTCGGTGTTGATAAATGAAAATACCTTCCGCCCCCAGCAAACCAAAGATCGCCGTGGAAGATCCCAGCGACGGGGCCTGCGTAAAGATAAATGAAAATAGATTGCCCGTGATGCCTGCGATCATAAAAAGGCCCAGGAATCGGATATGACCGAAATAACGCTCCACCCGCCGGCCCAGGATATTCAAGGCATAGAGGTTAAATCCCAGGTGGAGGATCGATCCATGAAGAAAGATCGGGGTCACCAGCCTCCAGTATTCCCCGGCAATGATCAGTTCATTTGATTTCATTCCGTAAACTGCCAGCAGATCGATCCCAAAAACAAGGTCTGTTAACTGCTGCAGGCCATAAACAGAACCGCCATGATGACCAGCAAAACAATCGTGAGATATGGTTTCTTATCGGGGAGCTGAATATTCACCCGCTGAGGTGACGTTTCTTGTTCCCCCTCATTTCTTTCTCCACCCGGTTCCAACTTCCCGGGGGGATCAGTTAGATCCGTCCGTTTGACATCCTGCGGATATGGATGGGACCCGCCGAATTGGCGCTGATATACGGCAGATCGATCTCGGCGGTGGAGCTGGTTTCCAGATGCTGAAAAGCCTGGTCTACCGCCTCGGAAATTCGCTCCAAGGCGACAGGATCCTGTGAAAGATCCAACTGGTATTTGTGCTTAAAATCCGACAGGATCTGTAAGATAAGCTGCTTTTTATCAGATTGGATGTCATTTGAAACGAATAAGGGGTCCTGGTTCATAGTTTTACGACGCGCTGATGGACGCGCTGCTGTTCCGCTTTGATAATGGCTTCGATCATATCCACTGTTACCGAGAGCTGCTCGTCTTTATTGACCACAATATAGTCAAACAGATCGATCTTCTTATATTCCTGGCGCGTAGTGGCAATTCTCAGTTTTAGACTTTCATTATCCTCTGTATTTCTTTTCTGCAGGCGTTTGACAAGTTCGTCTTCATTTTGAGGAGTCAGGAAGATCAAAAGGGCATCCTTGGCCAAGTTCCTAACTGTTTCCGCTCCTTGAACATCAATCCGCATGATCACGTTCTTACCGCTGGCCAGCGCTTTCCTCACCTGGGATTTTGGGATGCCTTTGTAATCCTGATAAACAACTGCATATTCCAATAGTTCCCCCTCATCGATCATCCTGGCAAATTCGTCCTGACTCAGGAAAAAATAGTCCACACCATCCTCTTCTTCTGGCCGGGGGGGGCGCGTGGTGGCCGTAATCACAAAGTGAAAAGGCAGACCTCTTGATTTCATCTCCTCGAGGACAGAATCTTTTCCTACGCCTGAAGGTCCGGAAATCACGATCAAAAGTGGATTGGGTGGATCCAAAACAAAGGGTGAACTGGTTGATTCGGTGGTCATATTCAAAATTCCTTATCCATTATAATGGGGATGGGATTTTAGCCCTCCATTCCCCGGAATATATTATGCCTACTTACGAATACCGTTGTATAGATTGTAACCATAAATTCGAAATATACCTTTCCTATCAGGAATATGAGTCCGCTGCAGTCACCTGTCCGAAGTGCGGCCACCTCCATCCAGAACGGATTATCAGGCCTGTTCGAATAACAAGAACTGAAGGTGACCGTCTGGAATCTCTGGCGGATCCTGCTCAATTGGCCGGCCTGGATGATGATCCTCAGACATTGGGACGAATGATGCGCCAAATGAGCCGGGAGCTGGGAGAGGATATGGGCTCGGAGTTTGATGAGGTTGTGGATCGCCTTGAAAAAGGTCAATCACCAGAACAGATCGAACAAGACCTTCCGGATCTGGGAGCAGATGGGGGCGGAATTGGTACAGATCCCGACCTCTAATCTTATCCTGCCCCGGTTAATTCAACTTGATCAAAATCCCCACACCTGTAAATAGCTTTGTAGCGTGTCTCTGAGTTCGGCCTGTACCTCATCAAATGGCCTGTCAGCATCAATGACCACCCACCGGGAAGGATCAGCTTTCACCAATTCCAGGTATCCCTCTCTTACCCGATGATGAAAATCTATATCATATGAATCCAGGCGGTTGAATCCGCCTGCGTCCATCCGGCGCTGTAATCCAACTTCGGGTGCAAGATCCAACAGGAGTGTCAGATCAGGGATCAACCCTCCCGTAGCATATTTGATTATGCCTTCCAGTGATGCCACTGTATTTTTATGCCCGTATCCCTGGTAAGCTAAAGTCGAATCCGCGTATCGATCACTGATCACAACTCCGCCTTGAGCCAGGTGTGGTTTGATGATCTCATCGACCAACTGGGCCCGGGCTGCCTGGTATAAGAGGGCCTCGGCCCTGTCTATCATTGCAGTGTTTTTAAGGTCAAGCAGTGTGGCCCGGATCTGATCACCAATTGGCGTGCCGCCAGGTTCTCTTGTCCGAAGGATCGGATATCCTGCCTGAATGAGTTCCTCTGCCAGGATGTCAAGCTGAGCGGTCTTTCCGCTGCCATCAGGTCCTTCAAATGTAATGAACTTGCCTGTCTTATTATCCATATCAACTCATGGTCTGCTGCGAAAAGCCAGCAGCTAAAAACTTAATCTTTTGATTCCCTGGAGATCCGCACTCGCCGGTTTGGGTCCTTGCCGTAGGAATGGGAAACTAGATTCGCCTGGGTAACCATTTGATGCTGCAGACGGCGAATAGTGGATGTTGCAGCTGGTAATTCTACCCATCGTTCCCCATTTAATACTGCCTGAATGGCACCCTGAGTCTGTTGAAGTGCTTTTTCATCAGATTTTGAAAGCATCCCATTCTTCAGGTTGAATATATCCCTTAATAAATGTTCCATGCGGCTAATGGTATTTGAGCGCAGCACATAGATCGGCAATCCCTAATTCTTCTGCTTCGGCGATTGATTTTGGGTTATCCCGGTAGTAATGTTTTAGTGTAACGGCAATCCGGGCATCGCGAATTTGTTTTTCTATTGTTACAGGCACATTCAAATTGCGAGCAGCCTTTAACATCCGGTCCCGGGCTACACCATAGGTATAGATAGGCAAAGATTCCAGCTCTTCCTGGTCGGGTTTCCACAATTGATCGCTGAAGGCAAAACCTTCCTCGGGAACTGGATCAGAACCGATGTTTTGCATAACAGGTTTACTGGGTGTTTTTTTGATGGTGATCTCTCCATCGGAAGACCGGGATCTAACTTCAGGAATCAGTAACTCACCCCGCAGCAGCGAATCCACTGCGGTCGCCACATCCTGGTGAATAGCCACGCTGTCCCGGGTTTGAATTTCCACCAGCACATGGAATGTGGGGTTCGAACGCCGTTCCAAAACTGTCTTTTGCGTACCACGTCGTTTGGCTTCCTCGTCAGACAAAGTTACTGATTCGATGCCTCCCACCAGGTCTGCCAGCGTGGGATTTATCAGCAAATTTTCCAGGGTGTTTCCATGGGCAGTTCCGATCAATTGCACACCACGTTCCGCAATCGTGCGGGCAGCCAGGGCTTCAAGTTCACGTCCGATCTCATCAATGACGATCACTTCCGGATTGTGATTCTCTACCGCCTCAATCATCACCTCATGTTGCTGGGAAGGTTGGGCAACCTGCATTCTGCGAGCTTTGCCAATTGCCGGATGGGGAACATCCCCATCCCCGGCAATTTCATTGGATGTGTCCACGATAACAACCCGTTTGTTTTCAGCCAGGATCCTGGCCGCTTCCCGCAGCATGGTGGTTTTGCCAACGCCAGGGCGTCCCAGGATCAGCAAGCTTTTACCGCTTTCAATCAAATCCTTAACGATATCTGTGGTGCCGTATACTGCTCGACCAACCCTGCAGGTCAATCCGACAATTTTTCCAATCCTGTTGCGAATGGCGGCAATCCGATGTAAAGTGCGCGGCAGGCCTGCCCTGTTATCGGCGTCAAAGTTCCCGATCCGATTCACCACGTATTTAATATCACTCTTGGTCACTTCGTCCTTTGAGAGTTCCACTTCCATATCGATGTATCTCGCAGTTGGAACTCTACCCAGATCCAGAATGATTTCGATCAGATCGGCATTTTTATTATTATCAGAAATTGCCTGGCTTATTTCCGGCGGAAGGACATCAAAGAAGGAATCCAGGTTATCGGTAATTCGATGATTTGACATAGTATTAATTCTTGAACTTGGTATTAGATATCGGGGTGGTGATATCCGGCTGATTTTCAAATCCCTGCACGCGAAAGGTCTGTTTGGCATTATAGTGGACTGCAAGCCTTTTCACCATAACTTTTTGGTTTAGGCCAGCTTCTGCATCTACCCGTTCCAGGGCTGACGCGATCTGCTGCTGATAGGAACGAACCCGAAAATAAACATGCCGGGTATCCCTGTACGGGAGGTGAAAAAGCAGAGCGCTTAGATACTCATCTATCTGATCCAGATCCAAAGCCAGAATGAGATCCACCAGGATACCCAGGGGGCCAAATTGCGTTGCGGCAAAACCAACAATTTTGCCCTCTTTCCAGCTGATCAATCCCTGGATATCGGAGGCTTCCGGGAGAGGTTCTACCCGTTGGATCTGTCCGGGAAGATTTTTCTGATAAAAAGCTGTCGCCAGGTCAATCGTGTCTTTTGTGATCGGTACCCAGGCTTTTTTACCAGTTCCAAATACGATCCTCCTGGGAAGTTTCCAGATCTGCTGGTCCGCAAAGGAACGAAATCCTGCCTGAATAAGGATCTCTTCACCAAGTGAGTCTTCGTTTACCTCAGCCTTGATCTGCAATGCGCCCCTTTCCCCGGCTCCGATTGCCAGCTGTGAGAGAACTCTTCCAAAAGCTGGATCGAGGTTGGAATGAGCGGGAGCGAGGAATACAACCCTGGCAGTAAAATCGCCCGGCGGATGGAACATTTGTCCCAGCAGGAATGGGTAATTTCCTGAATTCAGCAGCTCAACTGCTGTATAGAACCCACTGGGTGGTGAGACTATTGACAGAAGGGAACTGGAAAACAGACTCGGGTTATAAACATATTGGAAAGAATTATCCAGAACCAGCTTCTGATTCTTGAAGCGGGTAAGGGCAGCTAAATCTTTCCAGGCTATCTTACGTGCCATAATCCTCAATAATTATTTCTTGGTTTTCTCGCTTGCGAGATGGACAAAATAGCGGTGCACCCGATCGTCATCAGTTAATTCAGGATGGAACGCTGTCGCCAATAAACGACCTTGCTGGGCAGCAACAATGCTGCCGTCTGGCAGGGAAGCCAAGATCTTTCCATTCCCTTCCACAGAATTGATAAGTGGAGCCCGGATGAAAACCCCATGGAATGGTCCGGCCCCGGGTGAAATTAATTCCAGGACAGGCATCTCTAGATCTGTCTCAAAACTGGCGATCTGCCTGCCGAATGCATTCCGATCCACAGTGATATCCATCAACTCAAGCAGTGGTTGGGAGCGGTGGGCATCTTTTGATAACAAGATCGCTCCAGCGCAGGTGCCCCAGATGGCTTTTTCCTTCCCAAAATCTTTTAGTGGTTCCAAGAGTCCATAATCCACTGCTAGCTTTCCAATTGTGGTTGATTCTCCACCAGGAATGATCAATCCGTCCAGGTCATCCAATTGATCTGGCAGCCGTACTTGTGCTGTTTCCACACCAATTTGGCGCAGGATATCAAGATGTTCCAGAAATGATCCCTGCAACGCCAAAACGCCCACTTTGATCTTGGTGGGGTCAAGGGGTTGTCGAGGTGAATTTTTAGTCATATTTGATGAAAATATATAACCAGGATTTACCAGCCCCGCTTTGCCAGGCGCTCATTATCCTCCAGATCGGTCACATTACGGCCCACCATAGGTTCGCCCAAATTTCGGCTGACTTCAGCCAGGATCTCTGGGTTTTCAAAATGAGTGACTGCCTTGACGATGGCCGCGGCTCGTTTGGCTGGGTCTCCGGATTTAAAGATACCCGATCCAACAAAAACGCCGTCCACGCCCAACTGCATCATTAAAGCTGCATCAGCTGGTGTGGCAATTCCTCCTGCAGCAAAGTTAACTACTGGAAGCCTGCCAAGTTCTCTGGTTTCCAATACCAGATCAAAAGGTGCTCCAATATTCTTGGCAAATGTCATCAGTTCTTCTTCCGGCATATTCACGAGCCGCTTGACATCACCAAATACCGTGCGAGCATGCCGGACAGCTTCCACAACATCACCAGTTCCTGCTTCGCCCTTGGTGCGGATCATGGCAGCACCTTCTCCAATTCGCCGCAAAGCTTCACCGAGATTCCTGCAGCCGCAGACAAAGGGGGTCTTAAAGGCATGTTTGTAAATGTGATAAGCTTCATCTGCCGGGGTTAAAACCTCAGACTCGTCAATATAATCAACTTCCAGTGCTTCCAGGATCTGGGCTTCTACAAAATGCCCGATGCGGGCTTTTGCCATCACCGGAATAGAAACACTTTCCATGATCTGGATGATCAGCTCAGGATCGCTCATACGTGCTACTCCGCCATCAGCGCGGATATCTGCAGGAACCCGTTCCAGGGCCATGACAGCAACTGCACCGGCGTCTTCAGCGATCTTTGCATGATCGGCAGTGACAACATCCATGATCACGCCGCCTTTCAGCATTTGGGCAAGGCCTTTTTTAGTTTTAAAAGTACTTACTTGAGATTCCATTTTTTCCTACCTCCTGCTTACTTGTGAGTTGATCTGATCCATGGAAATAAACAGTTCAGATCAACTCAAAATCCGTGCCAAAACCCATCCAGGGGATATTCATGCAGGATGGGTCCGGTAATTTAGATGCGTTTTGATTTTACCACGCACGATATTGGCAAGCAAATTTCCCTGGTATGGAATCAGGCTAAGCGAGTGTGGTTGAATCAGATTGAATCAAGGGAAGAGATCACTTCTCCAGGGATTCAGGCGAAATGGATTTTTTGCTTTGATCAGCTTGGTGACAGGAGGTTTACCGCGGCATGATACTCAACCTGATCGCCGTCCGAACATTGCCGTCAATTTCCACGTCCACAAATTCGGGAATGCTAACAACATCATATCCATCCTCAGCCAGGTAATTGCGTGCCAACGCCAGAGCTTTGACAGCCTGATTTACTGCACTGGCTCCAATCGCCTGAACATTTACAAGCTGCCGTTCACGAAAAATACCTGCTATTGCCCCCGCTACGGCTGAGGTCCGAGACGTCGCTGCAACCTTGATGACATCTACATTGTCGGTATCCATGACTTGCTCCCTGGTTAAGACGTAGTCCAGTTGTACAACATGATGTGCCATTTCATTGTACAAAATGCTACCCAATAAATCAAGAAGGGTATATCTGTATAGCTTATACGCAATGTAACATCTGTCACAGACTCCAGTTACGGCCTGGTGTACAATTGATGCAGTAAAAATCAGCAAAAATCTCTATCCTAAGACTACCAGACGGATGGTTCAAAATGGAAAAAGAGTATGTATATATTAAGCAATTGGAAGAGCTGATCGACAGTTTTCCCCCAGACAGTATTCTCAGCCGGATGGTTTATCAAGACGATTCCATAAAAACAATCCTGTTCGGTTTCCAGCCCGGCCAGGAATTATCTGAACATACCGCTTCAGTCCCGGCAGTGCTTCAGTTCATTGAGGGTGAGGCAGATTTAACACTGGGAGATGAATCCACCATTGCCCAACAAGGTACCTGGGTTCACCTACCACCCAATATGCCCCACAGCATCCTGGCAAAAACCAAGGTATTAATGCTTTTAACCCTGGTACTTTAATCGTTGATATAGGAGCTGATTTATGAAGATCCTGGCCATTATCTCGGGAGAATACGGGACTCGGCACGTTGAGAATATTAAGGCGCATGGACCAGATTCCTGGGAGATCCAAACCTGGCAAACACCAGCTGCTTTTCCTCCCTTCATTGATGATCCCGATGATTTCCTGCCTGATGAAATGCCAGCATCCGATCTGCTGTTATCTTTCGCAGAACACAAAGGAGCAGCTGAGCTACTGCCGGATATCGCCAAGAAAACCGGGGCCAGCGCGGTTCTGGTTGCAGTAGATGATGAAGCCTGGCTTCCCAGGGGCCTGGACCGCCAGCTTCACGGCTGGCTTGAGGCCATTAATGTTGCTTGCGTTACACCTAAACCACTCTGCTCTCTGACTGAAACTGAATACGGCGTTACCCGTCATGAAATGGCTTCGTACGAAAATCCCCTCATCGCCGAGTTTGCCAGATATTTTGGGAGACCAGTTTTGGAACTGGAAATCGATCCTGATAATGCCACCATCACGTCCGCAACCGTAAAACGGGATGCGGTATGCGGCTGCGCCCGTTTTGTTGCTGAGGGATTGATCGGATTAACAGCAAATGAGGCTGAGGAAAAAGCCGGTTTACTTCACCATCACTATCCCTGTCTGGCCAGCATGGTCAAACTACCGCACTTTGATCACGATACACTGATGCATGTCTCTGGCCAGGTGTTAAAGAATAATGTTGGAGAACAGGTGAAACCCTTTAAGACTGTGCGTCAATTTAAGCCTGGAAAATATTCGGAATAAAGTTCTATCCAGTGCCCTTGCCCGCCAGGATCTGCAGTCGATCTTGATCCATGATCTTGAATTCTGTTCGATTGATCTGAATAACCCCTCTATCCGCAAAATGGTACAGGTGTCTGCAAACCATTTCCCTGGTTGAGCCAATCCTGGCTGCCATATCATCCAGGGTTAAATCTCTGGCTACAGTATCTCCAGCTTGATCTTCGAATTGCTCCAGGAGCAAGTGTGCCAGCCGGCCCGCTACGGGTTGAAAGGCCAGCTCTTCCAGGATCTGGCTGGCTCTCATCATGCGTTCCGCCATCAATTGAGTCAAGATCCCAGGTAAATTGGCCGTTATTGATCATAAAAGGCTGAAGTCTTTCCCTCGACCACAGGCGGAGTCTGGTCTCCTGGTTGGCAACCAGGGCAACCGGCATTCCCATGCCTTCTTTAAAGAAACCTGTGCCCCAGAACACATCTCCTTTTTCCAGCGAGGTGACAACCAGGCTTCGACCCCCAGACGATTCCTTCAAAGCTGTCACCTGGCCCTCTTCAACCAGGAATAGATGGGGCCAGTCTGATCCATAATGTGTGATCCATTGATCCTTTGGATAGGATCTGGAGATACTTAACTTATTCAATTCTTCTAATTGTCCAGCATCCAGTTTAGAAAAAAGCGGATTCTCTGTAGTTGAATTATCCTGACCAGCATCCATGTCTACCTCTTGATTGAAATAACCCCTGCCCTGATTTGATTATACTAAGCCCGGGATGAATTTATCCCGAATCTTGAACAATCGTGTATTCCCCCCGGGTGAGATTTGCGTTAAGTCAAAGATATAAAGCAGATAAACCCATACAATGTGAGTAATGAATCCGTATAAGAGTTAATCACAGGAGGAGATCATGCAAGAAACCCCCCAGAAAAATCGTACTATCATGTCGGTCATCGCGGTGGTAATCGGCCTGTTAATGGCCTATTTAATCCCGTTCCTGGTGCAGACCTCCCTGGAACGCGTCCTTGTGAACCTCATGGCTCATATAGACGCGGGGAACCCAACCTTCTCCAGTGGATTGAAGTTATTTGACTTCTTCTATCCGGTCTGGCGGGCAGTCATATTTGTGGCTGGCGCTGCGTTGATCATCATCTCGGGGGAAATCAGGAAAGGCACTGAGTGGACTTATGCTCTGGCGATTACACTTTTTGCCTTGCCTTCTGTCGGCGGCATGTTCATGTTCCTGCCATATATCAGCTTTGTTGATGGATTCCCGCTGCCTATGACAATCTCCGCGATCGGCTTAGTTGGATACTTCAGCTTTATTTTATTGCGAAAGGCTGAACTCCCGGTTAAACTAACCCGCCTGGGCGCTTTAACTTTTCTGGGTATGTTATCCACCCATGCCTTCACGATTGGTATTGGCGCCCAGCGAACCATGTGGACTCGACCGGGACATCCGCTTTATCCCGATTTCAGTTGGTGGTTATTTAACTGGGTTGGAGAAGCGAACTGGGTGGCTGTAATTTTGATCTTCAGCGCCATTCCCCTGCTTGCATTGGGCAAGAAAAAAGGCTGGTGGTTTGCAGTAACCGGATCGATCGCTATTTTGATGATCAATATCCCGACCCAATTTATACGAACCAAGACCCTGGATTATCTCTACGGCGCACTGCTGGCTGCTGGTGTCCTGGTATTTATGTTCGTGCCTTATCTCAAGAATAAACTTCTGACAGAGGAAAATATTGCCGAATAATTTCCTTTCAAAAGAACCACACGGGATAGCCCAGCTCCACTTTTTTCAGAATAAGCTGTGCCATCAATATTATGACTGGAAGGAGCACAAATGAAGTCTCTTAAGAACAACCACCAACTTGGAGCCGTCCTGTCTATCATCGGTATCCTGGCCGGTTTCCTGGCCATGGTATTGATCGCCCGGATCTATATACCGGTTGTGGAAGGGAAAATACTTGAAGGAAGACCCGACGAAGCTATCACAGTTAGAATCGTCTATGCCTTGATGGGCTGGGTCGGCATGACTGGGGGTGCAATCTGGAGTGTGGCTCTGTATGGTTTTGTAAATCAGAAAGATTGGGCCTGGTCACTAGGCGTAGGTGCCGCGAGTATGCAGATCCTGTCCGGTTTCTTCCCCATGATCCCTGCTGGAAGCATTGGTATGTTTTCGCCCACTTTGTGGGTGATCTTAATTGCCCTTGCTCTCTGGATTGGCATGATGTGGATCGGAGGAGTAAAAGGGAAGATTGTCTTGCTGGCGTTTATTACCGGAATGGCCTATGTAATGACATTCATAGATGGTGTGGGCGGTATCTCCCGTTATCAAACCGTCAAATTGCCATTCACAATAGGTATGTATGCGATGGGCCAGATGGTTTGCTGGTTGGCTGCAGCCGCCTGGGTTGTATTTATCGTATCCTTGGTCAGCGGAAAACAAAATACTTTCGTTGTCGGTATCCTGGCGGCATCTCTCTCCATTTATGGTGGTATCCCGGTAGGGATCACGGATGTATTTAGATTGGGCCGTTTTTCGATGTTCCTTCCCGGACCAATATTAAGCGCTCTCATCCTGGTGATCATCCTGCTTCCTGGCCCGAAGAAAATGATCAATGACTGGATTTTGGAGAATAATCCTGCTTAATGATGAAAATCAACCCGGATCAATATCCCGTTATTATCATAGTGGCTCTTGTGATTTTCACCATCCTGGGCCTGGCGCTGGGTTTTCGACCATCTCACAGCGGCGCAGAACATAACCTGATCCCAATTTTACTGTTGGCTGGCTGAAATAAAAAACAGTCCGTTCTCTCCTTTCCTGCAGGATTCTGCCTTAAAACTTGACATGCAAATCTCAGGCAGAACCTGCAGGTTTTATCATTGAGGTCTACTTACTTTATGGATAAAAATTCTAAGAAAATAAAAAAGGATAAGTCCGGCATATCCACTCGCCTGATCATCCAAATCATATTCCTGGCTGTTACTATTTTGATCGGTATCAGGCACATTTTGCCAGGGGAATCTTCCAGGGGCGGCGCGTTTGATGTGTTTTGTCCTTTTGGTGCGATCGAGACTTTATGGTCATATTTGGGCACCGGGAAAACATTATTAACCACTTCTCCACTTAACTTCGCGATCCTGTTTGGTGTCCTTGGTGTATCCTTGTTAGCTGGACGGGCTTTCTGCGGCTGGATGTGTCCTATCGGTACCCTTCAGGATTTCCTGGCAAATCTCGCCCATAAGCTGAATAAAAATAACAATAAACATAAGGGGGCTAACTCAGTCAGCTTGCCTTTCCGGATATCTGAGAAAAATAATCGCTGGCTGCGGAGTTTCAAATACCTCGTCTTGGGAATCATCCTGCTCGCAAGTACCTGCAGCTGTCTATCCACCTCTGCGGGAAATATGTCCGGCACGGGCTATTTTCAGTTTCCAACTGACTACAGCGCTTTTGTGGAGCGTATTGATTACTTTTATTATTACATCACTGGTAAACCGACGTTTCTGGTGCAAGTACCTCTGTCCGCTTGGAGCCGTTTTAGCTCCATTTAACAAAATCGCACCGTTACGCCTGGTCCTAAATCAGGACAGCTGCACAAATTGCCGCCGCTGTGATGCTGCCTGTCCTATGGATATCTCTGACCTGACCCATCATTTGCGCAGCGCTGAATGTATCCAGTGCCTGGAATGCCAGGAAACCTGCCAGGAAGAAAATGCTTTGGAATTAAACCTTTTTTAATTAACATTCCTTTACCCCTTAAAATAAAAACGGAGCCAAAAAGGCTCCGTTTTTTCGTGTTTGCCCGCTCAGTTATTCCTGCCGCCGCCCCACATGGGTCTGCCGGATTCATCTCGGATCTGGAAAACTTGATCGGCTGTCAGGTCCTGAATGATAGATAGTTCAAACTCGCCATTTTCATAAAAACCCTGAACAACCAACTCGTTTCCTTCCAGCGGGACATATCCTAATTCCCTGACGAACCGCCATGACCGGCCTTCAATTTCCAGGATTCCAGCAGTTATTGTCTGAATCTCAAGAGTATCACTGCTGATTCTTGTGATCTGGCCGCTCAATACCACCCAGTCTTGCCCTTCGATAATCCCTTCATGGTCATCAGCCTCAAAATCGCCGTAGCCTTCCTTGCCGCTGGAACCGTTATTCCCTTGACCTCGCTCTCCAAAGACTTCGTTCGAGGTTCCAAACAAGAGCCCTTGATCCGTTTTGGCCGCAGTGCGATTAGCCGCACCGAAGATCAGCAACCCAACGATCAAAGCATAGACTGTCCACAAAATAAGTTTCTTAAACATAAGCCACCTCTAAGGAATACAAGTAATTAATTTTTAATCTTCAGATCCTGTCGTCAGTAAAAACTGCCGAGGTTCCTAAAGTTGGTTCTAACAGCTGGTTGGGTTTGCGGGTAAACAGAACTTTTCCATACTTACTCAATACTTTTACTACCCAATTCCAATGGATCGCAAAATGAAGGATGCCTGCCGCAGTCATTACCACGCCGCTCCAGGTATGGATCAAATCCCAGGCCAAAGCCGTGAACAACCAGGTTGGGGTTAAAGGCAGAAAAAGAAAATATAAGCCGCTCAAACCGCAGATCAACCCACTAATTCCGAACAAAACATTGATGAACAGGTTAAATCGACTGTGTTTATTCAGATTGCTTTTTCCAATCATGGATCGAAAACCTGTTTTTGTCATCTTGACGATCCATTGCCAATGCAATGGGATATGCAGTGCAGCCAGGGCCATAATGGCCACACTGGACCAGGTATGGATATCATCCCAGGTGTGGCGTTCGAAGAAAATAATTATATCGAAGTACGGATTCCTTCCTCCCATGTAACCGCCTATCGGCAAGAATAAAAAATAGATCCCTGACAAGATTGAAATCAACCCTGAGATCAATAAAAACATATCCAGAGTGATGTTATTTCTTGTCTGAACTGAAAATACCCCTTTTTTTTGAGTCGTCATTTTTTCTCCCTATAGCCCCCGGAAACGAATAAAGTGGGAGCGATGTAATTAACAATCAAATCATACAAGGAAATTATTAAGGAATTATGAACAGGTTGTTTTTAAATAATTAAGCTCGTCATGATCAATTATCACTTATTCAATTAGCTGGAAAAAATGATCCTTGCTGAAAACCAGGTAGTTTGTGACTATAATCACAGACAACCTCACCTTTTTATGCGACAATAAGATCAATCAAAATTATCATCCTATGATTCTTCAAAAGGAGATTTTCATGACCGTCTTTGATCGGATTATCCTGCTTTTGACCGGACTTACGGCCATCTACATCCTGTTTAATTTTTACAAACGATATCAGAAAGAAAAAGCCCTTTACGATGTTTATTACATGCTGGGGTTTGGTGTATTGCTGGTCTCCGGCTTGTTAATGATCTTCTTTGGTTGGGACATTCTGGCCTCTCCATATGTGCTCACAGTCGCTACTTTGATCCCCCTGGGAATTTCAATGGGATTGATGAACCAGTTCCGCCCCAAGTATAAAAAAGTCTATTCCTGGTTCGCCCTGGTTGGCTTCCTGGCCATCGCTGTTACTAGCATCGGTGGTATGTCCTTGAAAAGCGTGGCTGTTCCTGTCTTTCACGGTGTGGCCGGCTTGATCATCTTTGGACTACCGCTCTATAAATGCGCAGTGGAAAAGAATGCCGTTAAGGGTTTTGGCCTGGTCGGTATCGGCGGCGCGTTGATCGGCATCGGCGGCATGGCCTTAGCATTCATGCTCGCCGGCAAACCACTATTTGGTATCTTTACCGCAGATTTCATTTTTATGATCCTTGCTCCACTGCTGTTCTTAATGACTTTGGCCTTCACATTTGGTTTCAAAAAAGACATTGGCGCACTCAAATAACACGGTTCGTATTTGCCTTTTAATAATGTCTCAGGTAGCGCGCTGTGTTATGTTTAATTCACAGCGCGCTGTTATATATCATCTGTGGAAAATTCATCACTATGGGAGCTCCTTTCATGGAAGCAATTAAGAAACGCTTTGTCTACCTTTTTACCTCCACTCGAGGATTGGCCCTGACAGCAATCACTGCGGTCGCACTTGTGACTGCGATCTGGGGCACACTTTCTGGACCCATGGTGGAATGGGGAGTTAGGGATTTTACGGTTAAAGTTCTGGGGTTGGATCTTATCCAGGCGGAGCGGGAAGGGCGTATCATCATGCTCTACCATACCATCGCCATGACGGTTATTGCTGCTGAGGTCTACTTCATAACTGAAATAGTGAAAATGAAACACCATCAGCGAGTGATGATCAATGCCACAATCACCATCGGTTATCTGACCTCCCTGATCTTCGGTTTAATATTCGGCTATTTTGGCCATAATTATGTCTTTCACGGCCTATTCCTGGTTGGGCAAACCCTGGTATTTTTCGCCGGGATATTGCTGGTAGTGGCCCTCTGGCCCTGGAAAAAAGAATACCTGCTCCCCGAAGATTCCCAAAAATCCAAAACCAAAAAAGGCGTGGATCTGGAAAGGGTTGCTTTTTTGGTCATGGCCATCGCCACCCTTGTTTCTGCGACTTTTGGGGCAGTTACCGGTTCCTATTGGAGCAATGGTCACGAGACTTTCCTGGCTGAAGACCTGATCCGCATACCAGATAAGACAATTCTGCAGCGAGCCATTATCGGCCATTTGCACATTATGGTTACGCTGGTTGCAGTTGGAATCACATTGATCGTTGGAAAATGGATGGAGTTTAAAGGAATTTTCCATAAGATCGCCATGCCATTGATGATCTCCGGAACCATAATAACTACGGTCGGTGCGCTTTCGGTGACCTGGCTGACATGGGCTCACACCATCATTTACGGGGGTTCAACTTTTATTCTCCTGGCTGGCTTAATGTATGTGATCTACTCCTGGGACAAACTCATCAAGGACGGCACAGCCGATCTGGACAAACCAAATGCCTGGCAGAAAATCAAAGCATTGTTAAGTGATCCCCTGAAATTTGGTTCGGGTTGGCAGATGGTTTTCATGAATTTCACCGTCAGCTTTGTGGGTATTTTCATGGCAGTCAAACTGGACGAGATTTTCCGGGTTTGGCCTCATCGGGAAGAGAGAATTACATTAACTGGCCACTGGCATATCCTGTCCGGGCTAATAGCAACCATCATTCTGTTCTATTTTGCGGATCTCTCCGGATTAAAAGGAAAGGCCCGCAAATGGTTTGGGTGGGTTGTTATCATCGGTTCTGATCTGGCCTTCGGCTCAGTGACAGTTTTCTCCATGAAACGCTTGTTTGTCGAAAAATCCGCCCAGCAATCCGTGGTAAATACAACTATGCTCTTAACTGATATTGGGTTGGCGGCCGTGCTTGTTATACTGGCAGTGTTCTTACTTTGGCGCTTGTTTGATCTGTTCCAAAAGAAAGGCCATTGGGCAGCGGAAATGGCAAATGAGAAGAAAGTATTTGCCCAGGCAGAAATCGAAGACCAAAAACGCAAGACTCGAAGAGCTTACTTCTGCCCTTGAGGAGGAATCAGAATGAAACGCATTTTCATCGTAGGAATACTCCTGTTATTGACCTCTTGCAGTTCGGCATCTGAGATTGCATCCCAAACCTACCCTCCAATCATTGATACAGGCGTGGATTCAAACGCCTGGGTCCTGGTCCCGGCAGGGGAATTCCCCAGCGGTCAGCACAATCACATGACCGAGATAGATTACGATTACCAGATCATGATCACCGATGTAACCAATGAACAATATGCCCAGTTCTTAAACAGTGCTATCGCAAATCAATCTGTCGGAATTGGTAACGTTGAGGTAAAGGAAAACGAGAATATCCGTACAGTTTATGGAGTTTACGGGCCTTACCCCGGCGATCCATTTGATGGCTATAAACATGAAGAAAAAATCGAAGCCGGCGACAAATTACTCTATGCATTTGAAGATTCCGCCGCCCGCATCATACTCAATGGCAAAGAATTTTCATCTATTCCAGAGTATGCCAATCACCCCGTCACCATGGTAACCTGGTTTGGCGCAAACGCTTATTGTGATTTCTACGATTGGCGCCTACCTTCAGAACTGGAATGGGAAAAAGCTGCCCGGGGAACGGAACTTGATGAAAATGGTCACGGGCTGGCATTTCCATGGGGTTACGAAATTGAGCGCAATCAGGCAAATTTCTATTCATCTTTTGACCTGTTCGAGAAAATTTACGGCAAACTCGGCAACACCACACCTGTCGGGTTGTATAACGGCGGTACATACGAAGGCTATGAAACCGAAGATCAAGCCAGCCCCTACGGTCTTTATGATATGGCTGGCAATGTCTGGCAGTGGACCGGAGACGATTATCACAAACAGCATTACCGCTACATGAGAGGCGGAAGTTTTTACTCCTACGAGGTAGATCTGCGGGTCTGGAAGCGAGACAGCGCTGGCCCAACCTACCTATCACCAGATGTTGGTTTCCGCTGCGCTCAAGATTAATAGGTTAGAGAACATTCGAAAAATCGGTGGTTTGCAGAAGTATAATAGTAGCGTATTTAATATTGGATAAGTAATGAAAATATTGAGATCAAGACTAAAAACAATAAAAAGAAAATATTTCCCGCTGGTTAAATCCCTTCAGACCGGTTTGCTGCTGATCACTGGTTTAGCGGGATATATGAGCGCCCGCTGCCCGGTTCACAATATCCCAACAGTGTTGGGATTAACCGCCAGTTTATTGCTCTCGATCAGCGGGAGTACTGTTCTGAACATGTGGTATGACCGCGATATTGATGCTATCATGCCCCGGACCAGCAAAAGGCCGCTCAGTACAGGAGAAACCCAACCAAAAGAAGCCTTGATTTTCGGATTGATCCTGTCCATTATTGGTATCTCCTGGGCCCTTGCCCTGGACACTCTTTACGGGGTTGTGATATTTGCCGGTTTGTTTTTTGATGTGGTGATTTACACGATCTGGCTCAAAAGAAGAACTGCCTGGTCCATCATCTGGGGCGGTATTTCAGGAGGAATGCCCGTCCTGGCTGGACGGATTCTGGGAACCGGTCAAATTGACTGGGTCGGAATTGCCCTCGCGTTAGGGGTTTTGTTCTGGATACCGACTCACATTCTCACTTTTAGTATCCGCTATCATGATGACTACCAAAAAGCTAAAGTTCCTACCTTCCCAAGCACCTACAGCTTTCAAACCACCCGTCTGATCATTGCCATCTCCAGTGTGTTTGCTACCCTGTCTTTTGGAATTGCCGGATATGGCATTGGATTAACCTGGGGGTTCTTGAGATTGCTGGCTGTGTTATCAGCAGGTTTATTCATTCTGGCGGTTAAAAGTCTTACATCACCATCAGAACGTTTAACATTTGGGTTGTTCAAATATGCCTCCCTGTACATGTTAAGCGCTATGTTACTGATGTTTATCACTGGGTTTTAATCAATGAAGAAGATATCCATTCTGGATCGTATCCTTCTATTGCTTACTGTCCTGCTGGCAGCCTATCAGATCAGCTTTGGTTTAAATGGTTTAGAACCATTGGCAACCTGGAGTTATACTGTCGGCTTTGGTGTATTATTGGTCGCCGGACTGCTATTGATCATCCTGGGATTTGAGGGATTGGAAAGCCAGATCGTGGTCATTGTATCCACGCTGATCCCCCTCAGCATCTCCCTGGGTTTGATTGCGGAACACCTGCCCCAATACACACTCCCGTACATGATCTTTGTTATCCTTGGGTTTGCAGCAGTGGCTGTCACCCGTTATACGGTTGAAGGTAAAATAGCCACGCTTGTTTTGGCTGTGACTCACGGCATTGCCGGGTTATTAATCACATTTCTACCAGTTGTTCTGAGTATTCAGGGTAATGTATCGACCGGGTACATTCTGGTTGGTCTGGGAGGGGCGTTGATAGGCCTGGGCGGGTTATTACTGGCATTTCTTAAAGCGGGAAAACCAATCTTGCAGAGAGAAACTATTTTATCGGTGCTTCCGGGGTTATTACTGCTAATGACGGCAGCTTACTTGACTGGATTCATGCTGAAGTAAATCCGAGGTCAGAATAGTCGCATTCAAAATGTAGCCTATACGAGGAGAGACTTGATGAAAAAGTTTTTAAGATTTATCGGCATTTTATTTATGGGCCTGACAGCAGCCTTTACCCTGCTGGGCGGGGTTGGCACTACATGTGTTGCCCTGAATCCTTCAGGATATGACAGCATGAAAGCCATCGCGCCATATCAGTGGCTCTATATTCTGTATGTGCTGACTGGAGTCGCCATCGGTATTTTGGGAATTCGGGCAACAATTCAGCTGATCAGAGCCAAAGAAGGCGCGGAAAAATCCGCCCTGATCGCTCTGATATCGGGAATCGTCGTTGGGGGCATTCACATGATCACTTCCCGGGCATTAAGAGGCTCATCCATGCCGGTAGATGGTGTGGTCTACACAACGGTTTTGACCCTGGTTATCTTCCTGCTCTTCAAATTGCCCAAGGTACAGGGAATGAGCCTGTACACCAAAGAAGCTGGAGCAGAGTCCGATGTATCTGGAGGACTGACCTCCATTGTTATAGGCGGCCTGGTGCTCAGCGTCCAGGCCTGGGCTGGCCCTACCCACTTGATGAATGGTGTCAATTATGCTGACGCTTTTCACAATGCCATGCTCTTGATCGGTGGTGGATTTATCCTTCTTGGCCTGGGATTTATCGCCAGGAAATTTGTTTCCAGAACCGGTGAACCTGTCTACAAGTTCAACAAATAAATCCTTATTGCTGAAATAAATAAAAAAACTGGCGTCGAATAATTAAGGCGTCAGTTTTGATTTAACGGGATTGAAATCCAAAGAGGGGACATCCAGCAAATGCGGCTGAACCCCCTAATATCGACCAAAGTCTTATTGAAATTTTGCGGATCTGGTAATCGTAATAATGAACTGGATTCAATTCTTCACAAGATCCAAAACGTCCCCAGCGGGGACCTTCGTCAGCGCTCCACGCTGACCCAACTGAGGACTTCAGTCCCTAAAAACGCTATTCCCAATCGATCAGCTTTTCCCTATCCAGGATAGTGATCTTTCCCCGTTGGATGTCTATCGCCCCCACTCCTTCCAGCTCTTTCAGGGATCTGGCCACAACTTCACGAACCGTGCCGATCCGGGCTGCCATATCATCCTGGGTCAGGCGCGAATCACCGCTCCCGAGCAGCTGGGACTCTGGCAGTTCGCGCAGCAGTCGTGCCAACCGGGCTGTCACTGTATAAAATGACAGTTCAGCTACCTTGCCGACCATCATCCTTAAATTTTGAGCCAGGTTGATGATGATCTTCTGGCAAGCCTGGGGATGTTCAGCGATGGTCATGCGAAGTGCTTCGGCATTGATCAACCAGATCCGGGTGCTGAGTACCGCGCTGGCATTTGCCGGGTTATCGGATTGGTCAAAAGCCGGCACCTCATTAAATGATTCACCTGCTTCGATAACATTGAAGATCATTTCTCTGCCTGATGGCGATCCTTTGTAGATCTTCACCCTGCCGGACTCAATGATTGCCAGTCCCTGGCAAGGTTGGCCTTCATGGATGATGATCTCATCGGCATCATAGGCAATGAGCCTGGTGTTTTCGGCCAAATACATCAGGATCGTATCATCCAATCCTGACAAATAGCGATTATCTTGAAGGGCCTGGATCCTGAAGTCCAGGGAAGAAGGAAGCCTTCTCATCACAACCTGCTTTTGGAGTATCTTTGTCTGACATGATTATTGTACATGATATGAGGAACATCAGGATTAATACTTCGTTGAAGTTGTTAATAATTGGTTAATTTCTCAGTCGGATATTGAATTTAAGGTATAGTATGAATGAGACTTATTGGTAAAGAGAGGAGTTCAATATGAGTAGAAAATGGTTATTTGTTTTATTTACAATTCTTTTGATCCTGTCACTGGCTGCCTGTACCGGCACATCAGATGTTCCTGTTGAAGATCAAGCCCAGGGAGCGCCAGCGGATAATGATATGGACACAGAAGAAAGCCATGATAGTGATGCCGATGCTGATACCAGCTCGGACTCAGATACCGATCAAGACGGCGCTGATGAAGCAGCTGTCATTGACGCGGCTGCCATTTTTTCCGCCCGCTGTTCAAGCTGCCACGGAACTGATCGACAGGGCGTCAATGGCCCCCCTCTGCTACCGGCAAACTTAACCAAGGATGCCTCAAGTTATGTAAACACCATAACCAATGGTTCTGGCCCCATGCCATCATGGGGAAGCCGGTTATCTGCAGACGAGATCAACGCATTGGTTGAATTCATTCTCAGTGACGCTGAATAAAATAAACAGAAACTTAAAGACCGGAATTGTGTTTAACAAGTAGAATAAAGAAAAATCAGAGATCAATTATAAAGGAGCAAAAAATGACCGAAGAGATTATCAATGCCCCGGATGTCGATGTGGAAATCAGTTCTGATGATAAATTATGGGCCATGCTGAGCTGGATTCCCTGGCTCGGTGTAGTGCTGGCCATTATCGCTCTCTTGATAGAACCGCAGAAAGAACGTCCTTTTGTCCGTTTTCATGCCGTTCAATCCATAGGTGCTAATATTGTCATCGGGATTGTCAGCACGGTCTTGGTGGTAACCGTCTTATTATCCTGCATCACCCCCCTGCTTGGCCTGATCACAATTTACCCGGCCATCAAAGCATACCAGGGTGAATGGTTTGAGATTCCCTGGCTGACCCAATTCTGCAAAGACCAGGGTTGGATCTAGGATCTACCAACTACAAAAAAAGACCCCGGAGTGAATGTTACTCCGGGGTTTTGCCTTTAAACGCTGTTGCATCTTAAACTAGCTTGTATTTTTGGTCACCAAACCTCAAATTATCCCCTTCCCGGAGGTGTTGGCTGGAATTTGGGGTTAGCTGAATATTATTCACAAAAGTTCCATTTTTACTACTCAAGTCGATCAGCGTCAGGGCATTGCCTTCTAATTTGATCAAAGCATGTGTCCGGGAGCATTTTTTGCTGTCTAATGGAATATCAGACTCCTGGCTTCTCCCGGCGATCAAGATCTCTTTTTTGATCTCCACGATCTCCCCGTTTTCGCTAATAAGCTGCCAGCCATTTTTTTTCTCCGGGATGTGTTTTTTCTCTTCCTCTTCACGTTCTGGTAAAGAGGAGGTAAATGCCAGGCCGATCCCCCGGACGATCACTTCTTCCGGTATCGGGGGAAAGATCACTTTATCGCCATAACGTTCCTCTATTCCCTTGAGAATACCAGGAACCCTGGTCCCGCCTCCCAGCAAGATCACCCGGCCAATCATATCTTCGCTAATTCCCATACCTTCCAGTCCGCGGGTTAACACATCCTGGAAAGCCTGATCCAGCGGTTGGCAGAGTTTTGCAAATTCCGTTGGCTTCAGTTTTTCATTTTGCCGGAAGACTTGTCCGTTATTCATCACTAATGTTAACCCGTGTTGACCTGAGAGAGCGGTAACAATTTCAGGCTCACCCAGGATCTCACGGCTGAGGGATTCTTTGATCAATTGACTCCAGATACGCAAAGTCATAAATGCTGCGGGGTCAGCTGATAATACCTTGGCAGGGATTCTCAGTTCACTTGCCAGGTGCTGGGCCAGCAGAGCATCATATAAACCTCCCCCGAAGGGCTCCTCATAACGATTAACATTGACTAACACGCCAGTCTCGGCGTTATATTTTCTGGCATAGAGAGTGGTATTGCTGCCGCCGACATCGATGATCAAATTGATAAGTTCAGAATGGAATCTTTCCAGCAGCGACTGGTCCCTCAAGCCCAGGAGCACCCCTTCCGACTCGGGCACAAAATGAACCCGGTCCGCAATCGCCGGAGGGAAACATTCCAGGATGACATGGTAATAATCCTCAAAAATCTTGCCGTTAAACTCGGTTCGCCAGCGGTCCGGATAAGCAATCGAAAAATGGACCTGGTCGTCAAAGGCATCGGAGTTGTATTTTTCATCGCGGATCTGTTCGATCAGGGTTTTTAACAACAGCCGCGTGAAGAGCAGTGCTTCAAAATGGCTGTAGCGTTGTTGATGGGGAGGTGGATTTTCGATCAGGTGATTTCCGATAGAAGGCTTAAAGAATTCCCTTACCCGGTTCCTGACCTCAGTGTCTTCCAGGAAATTCAGGGCGGTCTCGCCGATGTCTTCCAGGTCAGTCCCGTCCGGGGACAATGTCAGTACAGCAGGAAGTTTGCGATCAGAGAAATTTGCCAAGGGGGAAGATAATGGACTCGTAACGTGCTGCGCCTTTGCACCGTCATAATGATATTCCATGCGGTACAAGCGCCAATTTACTGTCCCACAATCCAACGCATAAAGGGTGATCTTTCTATCCTGAGCCATTGCCATTTATTATATACGTCTTTTAATTACCTGAAAATATACTTTCAATTTTGTACATGGTTTTAACCATTATCTAACAAGAGTCGATAAAAGAGCTTTTATTCCCGATTTTAGGAAATAGAAGGCCTCCGGGGTGGAACATCCAGAATCCCTTATAATACTTTCAACAGTAATCCATTATAAAAAAGGGTTGTATATCTATGGTTGAAAACAATCAAGAAGATTTTGCCGGCCCACCCCTCCTGGATCCGGAGCGGCAGAAATTGGCTATAGAATATGCCCGGATACGCCGCAGATACATGCTCCTGGATTTGTTAGTGGGTGCAGTACTGCTTGTGGCGTGGTTACTGCTGGGTTGGTCAACGCTGCTGCGGGATTGGATCTTGAGCTGGACCGGGAAGCCCTGGTTGGCCGTCCTGGCCTTTGGTGGTATTTTTAGTGGGTTATTCACAATTCTGGATCTGCCAATATCCTTTTACACTGGATATATCCTGCCCCACCGCTATAAACAATCCAACCAGAACCTGAGAGGATGGATCGGTGATGTGATCAAGAACCTCCTGATCTCCGCTTTACTGGGAGGGTTATTACTCGAAATCATCTACCTGGTCCTGCGGACTGCGCCAGATACCTGGTGGCTCTGGACAGCAGGTATCTTGTTGATATTTAATGTACTTATTGCCAACCTGGCGCCTGTTTTGCTCTTCCCGATCTTCTATAAATTCTCTCCCCTGGAAGATGAATATCAGGACTTGACTGAACGGTTATTAAATCTGGCAGAAAAGACTGGAACCCAGGTCATGGGAGTCTATCGTTTTGACATGAGCAGGCGGACCAAGGCCGCCAACGCCGGCCTGACGGGATTGGGTAATACCCGCCGCATCATCCTGGGAGACACTCTTCTGGATGAATTCCAGCCCGATGAGATTGAAACTGTCCTGGCTCATGAATTGGGTCATCAGAAAAACCTCGATATCCCTTTGGGCATGGTTTTTCAAACCTTTCTCACCCTGGGGGGATTGTACCTGACCTCATTAGGATTGACCTGGGGCGTCTCTATTTTCGGTTATGAATCCGTCTCTGATATCGCTGCCCTGCCGCTATTTGCCCTGTTTTTGGGGATTTACGGATTAATCACCATGCCAATAGGCAATGCCTTCAGCCGCTGGCGGGAATATCTGGCAGATGATTTTTCCCTTCAGATCACCGGGAAACCTGAGGCTTACAAATCCGCCTTGATCCGTCTCAGCAACCAGAATCTGGCCGAAATCGATCCTGAACCCTGGGTGGAATTCCTGCTCCACTCTCATCCCGCGCTCAAGAAACGGATCCAGCGGGCAGATGAATTTTAATATTGCTCCGGAGGACCTATGAAAATTCACCACCTGAACTGCGGATCGCTCAGGCCACACCTCGTAGATGTTGAAACGCTAGTTTACTGCCTGCTTGTCGAAACCAGCAGCGGGCCGGTGTTGATAGACACAGGCTTTGGCACACAGGATTATAAAAAACCCACCCGGAAGATGCGTTTTTTCTTAAACTGGATGGGCGTTCCCCGTGATCCGAAGGAGTTAGCTGTTAATCAGGTTCAGGATCTGGGTTATAAGCCGGAAGATGTTCAAAATATCATTCAGACCCATATGCATATTGATCACGCAGGCGGCCTGGTAGATTTTCCCTGGGCCAACGTTCACATTTATGAAGTTGAATACCAGGGGATATCCAAACCCAAAGGTTTTATGGAATTCGCGTATGTCCAGGATCACTGGCGGCACGGTCCCAATTGGGTCCGACATAACAAGCCTGTCATTGATTGGTTTGGGTTCGAAGCTGTACCGATCCTGAACACACCGGAAGCCGATTTTCTGTTTATCCCCCTGCCCGGCCATACCCGGGGACACAGCGGCGTGGCGATCGGCAAACCGGGCAGCTGGCTTCTGCACTGTGGGGATGCCGCTTCTCCCTTTCATCAAGGAGCCGATCTGCACAATCGAGGTGAAGAAGCATATATGTTGAAATTCTTCCCGGACAGGCTGGTTGACAAAATATTGGGCGGCTATAACCAACAACTCCTATCACTGCTGGAGGACCATGGCGATGAGGTCAAAGCCATCAGCGCCCATGATGTCTACAGCTTCAGGGAATATAACAAGATCTAAATATCAAATAATTGGGAGGAAACATGTACTTATCAGTTGGATCACAAGCACCTGAATTCAATCTCCTCGATGAAAACGGGGAGGTCCATACACTAAAGGATTATACTGGCCAATATATCTTGCTCTACTTCTACCCCAAGGACGACACGCCCGGCTGTACCACTGAAGCCTGCAACTTCCGGGACGATTACAGCGCCTACAAGAATGCCAGCGTGGTGATCCTGGGTGTCAGTCCGGATACACCGGCATCCCACAAGAATTTCAAAGAGAAATACCAGCTGCCCTTCACGCTGCTGTCTGATGAAGATCATCAAGTATGCGAGTTATATCAGGTTTGGGGGCTAAAAAAGAGCTTTGGGAAAGAATATGATGGTGTGCACCGCACCACCTACCTGATCGATCCAGCAGGGGTCATACAGGAAGTATTCCAGAAAGTCTCTCCAGCTACACACAGCGCCGAGGTGCTGGCAGTCCTTAATTAAACAAAAAGCTCCCGGTTCCGGGAGCTTAAAAGAGAAACTTCCGAAGTCTGCCAGGTTCAATATTCCTGAACTTCTAGCTAAAAGACTTCGGAAGTTATATCTAAATTTGGTTATCCAACTGCTACTGGTTCATCTTCTTCCTCAGGAAGGAAAGATTTTCCGTAAATGGCTGGATCTCCCTTGCTCAGGATGATCTGTTGATCTTCCTCGTTCTCACCAGCGGCGTCCACCAGTACAATATCCCCATTCTTAAACGTACCAGAAAGGACAGCATCGGACAGCTGGTTTTCGATCTTTTCCTGGATCTCCCGTCGCAGCGGACGGGCACCCATCTCGGGGTTATAGCCCAGCTTCACCAGCAGATCAATACCTTCCGGTGTGATTTCCAGCTGGAGGTTCTTTTCCACCAATCGTTCACGAACCTTGTTCAGCTCCAGATCAACAATTTGCCGAATGTGGTCCTTGCTCAGGGCATGGAAGACAACCACGGAGTCGACCCGGTTGATGAATTCAGGCCTGAAAGTGCTCTTAAGTGATTTCAGCAATTTACGGCGCATATCATCGTAATCCCTTTTGCGGGATTGTTCCTCGTTCTTAGCCAGATCAAAACCGATCGCAGCGTTATTCTGGATCAAGTCAGCACCGATATTGGATGTCATGATTATCATGGCATTGCGGAAATCAACTTCCCTTCCGCGGGCATCTGTGATATGTCCCTCTTCCATGATCTGCAGCAGCATGTTATGTGCTTCCTGATGAGCTTTTTCTATCTCATCGAATACCACTATCGAGTAAGGCCGCCTGCGAATTGCTTCAGTTAGCTGGCCGGCATCCTCATAGCCGATATATCCGGGAGGCGCGCCAACCAAGCGGCTGACACTATGCCTTTCCATGAATTCAGACATATCCAGGTGGATCAAGGCATCTTCGCTGCCAAAAATGAATTTTGCCAGGGCTTTTGTAAGTTCGGTCTTTCCCACGCCAGTTGGCCCAAGGAATATAAATGATCCTACCGGGCGTTTGGGATCTTTCAATCCTGCCCGAGAACGGCGTACAGCCTTGGCGATCATCTCAATCGCTTCATCCTGTCCAATGATATGTTGATGCAGTTCCTCTTCCATATGCAAAAGACGGTCAGATTCCTCTTCAGCTAATTCCATTACCGGGATCCCGGTCCACATCGAAACGATTTCCGCAATATCTTCAACGGATACTGTCGGGCTGCTGTCGCGGTCCCAGGCTGATTTAAGTTCTTCGAGTTTCTCTTCCAGAGATTTTTCAAGGTCCTCAAGGTCAGTAAACTGGGATTGTTCTTCCTCAGCGCCTTTTAGTTCCCTTCGAACAGAGCGTAATTTATAAACAACTTCTTTGGCATCCTCACCAATGGGATTCTTGAACATCCTGACCCGGGAAGAAGCTTCGTCTATCAGGTCAATGGCTTTATCAGGCAAAAAGCGACCAGAAACATAGCGGGCAGAAAGGTCCGTGGCTGCTTCCAGCGCTTCATCTGAGATCTTTAGTTGGTGATGTTCTTCGTAAGCCGGGCGAATACCCTGCAGGATCTCAATGGTTTCTTCCTTGGAGGGCTCATCCACAGTGATGGGTTGGAAACGGCGTTCCAGAGCCGCGTCACTTTCAATATGTTTACGATATTCATCCAGCGTTGTGGCACCCACAACCTGTAATTCTCCTCGCGAGAGAGCTGGTTTAAGGATATTGGCGGCGTCCATGGCAGAACCGGCAGAGCCAGCGCCAACCAACATATGGACCTCGTCAATAAACAAAATAGCATCCGATTGTTTCAGTTCAGAGATTACCCTCTTCAGGCGTTCCTCAAACTGACCGCGGTACATTGTGCCAGCAACTACTGAGCCAAGATCAAGCTGCATGACCCGTTTGCCCAATAATGGGGCCGGGACCTCACCATCAGCAATTCTCTGGGTCAGCCCCTCCACAATCGCGGTTTTACCAACGCCGGGTTCACCGATCAGGGCAGGGTTATTCTTAGTGCGGCGGGCCAGGATCTGGACAACTCGTTCAATTTCCATTTCCCGACCGATCACCGGATCAAGTTTTCCATCTTCGGCCAGATCAGTCAAGTTAACCGCAAGCTGGTCAACCATCGGGGTTGAGCTTTTTGATTTGGATCGCTTGGGTTTTCCGGGCTGCCTGCGTTCCCGCTGAGTCTTTCCTTTATCTTTCTGTTCTTCCATCACCCTTAAGGTCTGGCGTCTGATCTGCTCAGCTGAAATTCCCATCTGGTCTAAAACGTCATTTGCAACGCCTTTTCCATAAGCAACCAACCCCAGCAGGATATGTTCCACACCGATATAGTGATGGCTTAGATTCCGGGCTTCTTCTACTGCTAATTCCAGTACTCGCTGTGTTCCGCGGGAAAGTGCCAGGGCATCGCCAGTGTATTCTCCAAAACCGGTGATAGTCTCCGTTATGGTTAAAACGCTATCGATATCAAGGCCGAGATCACGCAGAACCTGACCAGCTATACCCCCCTGGTCAAGCAGTAAACCTAATAATAAATGCTCGGTTCCAATTTGGGCATGTTTCATCCGTTCAGCTTCTTTATGAGCTAAACTCAAAACCCGCCGAGCTCGTTGGGTAAATCTTTCCATGCTAGCCAAAAGACAACCTCCCGCAATTATTCGGGGATTCCCCGAATATTACTGTAAATGAATAAATCAAGCACTCCCCACTGTATTTTTGTGTACACATTCTACCAAATTCCATTTTAAAAACGCGGGAAGCGTGTTAATTTAATGTAAATATTCCGAGATTTGTCCCTAAAAACAAAAAGCGCATCCGGTCAGATGCGCTTTAATTATTGTGTTTTACTCTACTTCAGGAGGAGATTCTTCCTCTGCACTCTCTTCTTCCGGTTCGGCCTCTTCTTCTGGCTCGGTTTCTTCTTCAGCCTCTTCTTCAGTTCACTCTTCTTCTGGCTCGGTTTCTTCTTCAGTTTCAGCTTCATCTTCCGGTTCTATTTCTTCTTCTGCAACCGGGTCTTTTTCATCTACTACTACTTCCTCTTCAGATGCTTCTACTGATTCTTTCATGTCGGACAGGATCTCATCTAAAGAGCCTTCTCCGTTCATTTCCTCCTGGATCTGTTCAAAGTCAATCGCAGCATATTCATCAGAATCCACTTTTTCCAAGCTCAATCCGATCCGGTGGCGTTCCATATCCAGACTGATGACCCGCAAGGCCAGGGTTTCTCCAACGCTGACAACCTCTGAAGGATGTCCAACGCGGTCCATGCTCAATTCAGAGATATGGATCAAACCTTCCAGATCAGTGTTCTCGATCCGGGCGAAGGCACCAAAATCAGTTAAGTTGGTGATAGTGCCTTGAATAAGTTGGCCTTCCTGAATTTCTTCTGCTTTTTCGATCCAGGGATTGTCCTGCAGCCTTCTCATTGATAAACCGATCCGGCGTTTCTCTTCGTCAATGCTGATGACCTCAACCTCGAGCTCCTGGCCAACTTTCACCAGGTCGCTGGGATGATCCACGTGGTCCCAGGAGAGTTCAGAGAGGTGGACGAGTCCGTCCACGCCTTGAATATTGACAAAAGCGCCAAAATCTGCCAGGCTGCTTACATAACCCGTAACGCGGTCACCCACGGCTAGATTATCCAGCAGCTGGTCTTTGATCGCTTCCCTGGTTTCTCCAATGGCATCCCGTTCGGAAAGGATCAGACGCTGGCGGGAACGATCGACCTCAATGACCTTAAGGGTGATCTCCTTCCCGATAGCTTCGTTCCAGCGATCTTCCGGTGCGCCAGTGTCTCCCTCGCGGAAAACACTAACCAGTGATCCGGGCACAAAGCCGCGCAGCTGGCCAACCGGCACCAGCAAACCACCTTTGTTGTAACCTTCTACAAAGGTTGTGATCACTTCTCCGGTTTCGAGGCTTTGTTCCACCTGCTCCCAGTCCTTTTCTTCCTGGGCGCGGGTATAAGAAAGCACTACATGACCGTTGATATCCTCGGGTTCGAGCACATAAACAAGGATCTCTTCTCCCACCTGGAAAGTTTCCAGGGTCCTGGGATTGATTTGCTCCAACTCTCTGCCAGCTATTAAACCGTCAGCTTTGGATTGAACATCAATCAGGATCTCGTTCGACGTAATGGCGGTAACTACGCCTTTGCGGATATCTCCCTTTTCAGGGATGTTCCCCAGACCCAGACCTTCCTGGGCTAAAAGGGTTTCCATATCCATTAATTCGGCGGGGGATGAACTATCGTTCATTGTTTCTCCCCCTTGTTGGGACTTCATTTCTTCCATAAGTAGGGCACGCTCCGTTTTAGAATGGAAATCATTATACAGTGCAAATATCAACTTGTAAACCTTTGTGGTAAGATAGACGCGAAGAAAAAACATCAATAATATGTATGATGTTTGTAACGAATATTTAGTAAAAAGGGCAATTTTGCCTTAACAAGGATCAAAATGACAGCAATCTATCCCTTTACAGCAGTAGTTGGCCAGGAGCGCATGAAACGCGCCCTGGTCCTCAACGCAGTGAACACCCGGATCGGCGGTGTGTTGATCCGTGGAGAACGCGGAACCGCAAAATCCACAGCGGCGCGAGCATTAGCTGCCCTCCTGCCAACTGTGGAGACTTTCTCGGACTGTCGTTTTGGTTGCGACCCAAATCGACCCGCAACCTGGTGCACCGAATGCCGGGAAAGAGCCAGCAGCGGCGATCAGCGTAAGGTAGAAATGCTGCCCACTCCATTTGTAAACTTGCCAGTATCCGCAACTGAAGACCGGGTTGTTGGTACCCTGGATATTGAAAAAGCTATTCAAAAAGGTGAACGCCATTTTGAACCTGGTGTGCTGGCAGACGCCAATAGAGGTTTGTTATATATTGACGAAGTGAACCTGCTGGATGACCATGTTGTGGACCTGCTGCTTGACTCCGCCGCAATGGGCATGAATATTGTCGAACGGGAGGGCATTTCCTTCAGCCACCCCTCAAGATTCATCCTGGTCGGAACCATGAACCCCGAAGAAGGGGATCTGCGGCCCCAGCTCTTGGACCGATTTGCACTCTCAGTGGATATTCGCGGTATCCGGGAAACCCATGAAAGGGTTTTGATCATGGAGCGCCACCTGGCCTATGAAGACGACCCTGAGGCTTTCCGGGAGCAGTGGCTTCCCAAAGAAAAAGAAATCTCCAAACAGATCATGCAGGCCCGAAAACTGCTTCCAGCAGTTCAGTATTCATCCAAAAACATGGTGGATATTGCCAATCTAAGCACCTCACTCCGGGTAGATGGACATCGGTCCGACCTGGTTATCCTGAAAACTGCCCGGGCTCACGCGGCCTTTGAGGGAAGAAAAGCTATCACTGGCAGGGATATCGCCCTGGCAGCCGAGCTTGCTTATCCTCACCGCATTAAACGTGGACCATTCCAGCAATCTGAGATTTCAGCCGAGGAACTAGCGGAAAAGATCGAGGAATTAGCTGGCGGTTCTGCGGATGGTGATAACAAAGTTGGTGAGGGCAGCGAACAGACCCGCAATGAAATGGGCGAGAGTGGAGATAAAAAAAAACAGTCGTAAGTTCCGTTACTGAAACTGCCAGTATGGAAGTGCCCGCAGATGGTGGCACGGGAGATGTGTTTGAGGGCACTCCATCCACCTGGTGGGAAGGCGGCAATCCAGTCAAGATCGGGGACACCATTGATCCGGATAAAATTGATGCGCCGCTAGATAAAAAACACCGCCGCTCCAGCGGCCGTAGATCCCAGACAAAAACAGAGACCAAAAGGGGAAGGTATATTCAGGCCCGGCCTGCCAATGGCGAGCTGTCCGATATCGCTTTTGACGCTACCATCAGGGCCGCAGCTCCTTTCCAGAAAGAACGCCAGGGCCCTGATGACAAGGTCGCTTTTTTGATCCAAAAACAAGACATCCAGCGCAAAGTCAGGGTCAAACAAACAGCAAATTTAATTCTCTTTGTTGTGGATGCCTCCTGGTCTATGGCTGTAGCGGAAAGAATGAGCGCTGCCAAAGGAGCGGTTTTATCCCTTTTGACAGATGCTTATCAGCGCCGGGACAAGGTTGGCATGATCGTTTTCCAAAAGGATCGAGCCCAGATCGTACTTCCCCCTACAAATTCCGTAGAACTGGCCCGCCGCTACCTGGCGGATATCCCAATCGGCGGAAAGACCCCTCTTTCAGCTGGATTAAAGCTGGCCTATGAAGTCATCAAGAGGGAGGAATTGGCCCATCCTGATATACAATCCCTGATGATCCTGCTCACTGACGGGGTTGGAAATGTTTCCATTTCCCGCATGCCCCCCCAGGAAGAGGCTTACAAGATCGCAGAACAATTTGCCAAGGATGAAATTCCCAGCGTTGTGATCAACATGGAGCATAAGGAATTTGATAAGGGCCTCGCCAGCGAAGTTGCCGAACACCTGGATGCCTCCTACTACTGTTTGTCTGATCTGCAGGCCGATATTCTACTCCAGGCTGTGAAGGAAGAAATTGGTAATTAGCTTTCCCGTTACAAGACTCTGGGGGAAATATCACTTTCTGTTATCATTGATTGCATGATCCCGATTTCCCTGTCCATGGAAGGATTTTTATCTTATAACGAGCGGGTGGATATTGATTTCACCAGCTTTGCTCTAGCTTGCATTACTGGCGAGAATGGAGCGGGGAAGTCATCCATCCTGGATGGAATCACCTGGGCCCTGTTTGGCAAAGCCAGAAAAAACGACGAATCCGTGATCAACCTGGATTCTAAAAAGGCAGAAGTGAGCCTTGTGTTCAGTTACGAGGGCAATCAATATAGGATCGTCCGGTCCAATCCGCAGGGAAAATCCAAACAAGTAGAGTTATTTATCCTGGAAGAACGGAAGGGGAAAGGTGAAACCTGGATCCCGCTCACAGAGCGAACCTTGCGGGATACGGATCAAAAGATAATAGAGATCCTGCGGCTGGATTATGAATCTTTTACAAATGCTTCCTTTCTGCTACAGGGAGAGGCAGATCAATTTACGCAGCAGAATCCTGCTGCCAGGAAAAGGATACTTTCTCAGATCCTCGGGTTGGGAATTTGGGAAGAGTACCGCAACCGGACTTTACAGAAAAGGCGTTCTGCCGAAAAAGAGCTCAGTCAGCTGGATGGGCGAATCGCCGAAATTATCGCTGAGTTGGAAGAAGAAGTCCAACGAATAAATAATTTGAGGGTTTTGGAGGAAGATCTATCCAGGGCCCAGAAAGACCGCAAAAAGGCAGAAAAGCAGCTAGCAGATCTCCAAACTCTGGTAATTTCCCTTAATGAACAGGAGAAATTAGTAGCCGCTTCGGCCCGGGTTGTACATAATAAAGAAAAAACCATTGCTCAAACCAAAGAGAAGATAAAGCTGCGGATCTCAGAGAAAGAAATGCATGAGAAAACCATCTCTCAGGCAGATGCCATTCAACAGTCATTTAAAGATTGGGAAAAAGCCCAAAAGTCTTTGGCGGACTGGGAAATAGTGGCAGAGAAATACCGTGAAAGCGAGATCCAGCGACAGGAGCCTCTGCTGCAAATTACAGCGGAAAAAGCCCGTCTTCTCCAGGAAAGCACTTCTCTGGAAAACCGTTTCAAGGATCTTCAAATAGAACTGGCGAAAATCCCCCAATTGAAAAAACAACAGCAAGAGGGGGAGGACAAAATTAAAAAGAACAAAAAAGAACTGGAAACCCGGGACCAGAAAAAAGAATTGCTGGAAACCGCCCGCCAGGAACAGGCTGATGCAAAGGCTGAAAATCCACGCCTTTACAAAGAAATGAAGGATCTGGAAAAAAGGATTGCTGAACTCGAAAAAACCGAGGGGGCGACATGCCCGATCTGCGGACAGGAACTATCTCGCGCCGAAAGGGAAGCCCTGGTTGAAAGCCTCCAGGAAGAGGGCAAAGACCTGGGAGATCGCTACCGCCAGAATAAATCAACCCTAAAAGAGGCAGATCAGGTTGTAATGGATCTCCAGCTGCAGATCACTGAGTTGAGCCTGGCTGAAAAGACACTGCGGGAATCACTTAAGGAAGTGGATCAAATCGAGAACCAGATCATTAGCCTAGAAAATGAACAAAAAAAATGGGATAAGACCCATCAAAAAGGATTAGAGAAGATCCAAAAGACCCTGAGAGAGGAAACCTTCGCGGAGCAGGCCCGCAAGGAACTTTTTGTTCTCAATAAGAAGTTAAAAGATATCGGTTATGATGCCGAGGAACACGACCGCATCAGGGAGATAAGCAGTCAAGGGATAGCAGTCCAGGAGAAAAAAGCCGAACTGGATAAAGCAGAAGCAACCTTAAAACCAATCAACAGAGAAATAAAGGAGCTTAGATCCCAGCTGGATCAGGACGAAGCTGAAATCAAGGGGTTGGAAGGCGACCTGAAGAAATCCCAAAAAGCGCTTGAAAAGGCACGGGATGCCTCACCAGATACTCGTTCCACCGAAGAATCTCTGATCGTACTTAAAGAACAGGAAAAAATCCTGGAGCGGCAAGTTGGCGCGGCCCTACAAAAGGTCGCTGTTCTAGAAAAACAAAAACTGCGACAGGAAGAATTGGGGGAGAAGCGCCAGGAGATCTCACAGCGAGTGAAACAATACCGTCAGCTGGAAGCCGCCTTTGGTAAAGATGGAGTACCGGCTTTGTTAATTGAACAAGCCCTGCCAAATATTGAAACCAAAGCCAACCAGATCCTGGAAAAATTAAGCGGCGGCGGGATGTCAATCCAATTTTTAACCCAGCGGGAATATAAAGACGCCAAACGGGAAGATCTTAAAGAAACTCTGGAAATTCAAATCAGGGACCAGGCCGGGTTCCGGGACTATGAGTTATATTCCGGGGGCGAATCTTTCCGGATAAATTTTTCCATCCGCCTGGCATTATCACATGTTCTGGCACAGCGGGCAGGAGCCAGACTTCAAACCCTGGTCGTGGATGAGGGTTTTGGAAGCCAGGATGCCATTGGCCGCCAACGCCTGATAGAAGCAATCAATCTAATTCAGGATGATTTTGAGAAGATCCTGGTCATCACGCATGTGGAACAAATCAAGGAAGCCTTCGCAACTCAGCTTCTGGTGGAAAAAACCCCCCAGGGTTCCAGGGTGACTTTAGTATAATTTTGCGCTGACATGGCCTCTATATATACAATGAAACAGATCTTAGGATTTGGAAATTTAGATGTAGGCCCAAGGAGATAGTAATGGCAGAAGTTGAATATATCACTGAAAATGATTTCGAATCAAAAGTGCTGGAATCAGATCTGCCAGTTCTGGTTGATTTTACAGCAGCCTGGTGTGGTCCCTGTAAAATGGTCTCTCCCCTGGTTGAAGAACTGGCCGGAGATTGGGATGGTAAAGCCAGGGTATTTAAGATGGATGTAGATTCGAATCCAAATGTACCAGTCCAATACGGCATAATGGGTATTCCTGCCTTGTTATTATTTGTCAACGGGGATGTCGCCGCCCGGGTAGCAGGTTTTAAACCCAAGAAACAGCTCTTAAAAGCATTCGAATCCCATCTCTCGTAATTAATAAGCTCCCGGAGTTTCTTAGAACTCCAGGAGCATGATCAAAAGTTAAAACAAATGGTCCCGGAGATTTCTTATCTCCGGGACCTGCTGTTTAAGGATTACAAACCAGCGGCTTTTCTGATCTCCACTGCCCGATCGGTATTTTCCCAGGACAGATCCAGATCGTCCCGGCCAAAATGACCGTAAGCTGCCAGCTGCTGATAGATCGGCCGGCGCAGGTTCAGGTCACGGATGATGGCGCCCGGGCGCAGATCAAAGAACTCATTCACCAATTCACTGATCCTCTCTTCAGGGATATTGCCAGTCCCAAAGGTCTCAACATTTACACTCAGGGGATGGGCAACACCGATCGCATAGGACACCTGGATCTCACAGCGGCTGGCCAGTCCGGCAGCAACCACATTCTTAGCAACCCAGCGAGCGGCGTAGGCCGCGGAGCGGTCGACCTTCGTGGGATCCTTTCCAGAGAAGGCGCCGCCGCCATGCCGGCCCATGCCTCCGTATGTATCGACGATGATCTTGCGCCCTGTCAGGCCGGCGTCACCTAATGGACCGCCTGTGACAAATCGCCCTGTGGGGTTTACAAAGATTTTCAATTTGTCATCCACCATATCTTTTGGTAGAACAGGCATAATGACATGTTTGATGATCAATTCCCGGATCTCTTCCTGGGAAATATTGGGGGAGTGTTGTGTGCTGATCAAAGCTGTATCAACCCGGACTGGTTTATCGTTTTGATATTCGATCGTTACCTGGCTTTTACCATCCGGACGAACCCAGTCAAGAGTTCCGTTTTTTCGGACTTCCGCCAGACGTCGGGAAAGTTTGTGGGCCAGGAAAATTGGCATGGGCATTAATTCCGGAGTGTCATCGCAGGCATAACCAAACATCATACCCTGATCTCCTGCACCAATACCTTCTACTTCCTCTTCAGTCATCTCACCGGTTTTGGATTCCAGGGCCTTGTCCACACCCATAGCAATATCACCCGACTGCTGAGATATCGCAACCAGTACACCGCAGGTCGCGCCATCAAAACCTTTTTTCGCCCTGTCATAACCGATACCGGTGACAACGTCCCGGGCTAATTGATCATAATTGATGTCTGCTGTGGTAGTGATCTCCCCCAACAGCATGACATAGCCGGTTTTGGTCGCCGTTTCACAGGCAACCCTTGATCTGGGATCCTGTGCGAGGCAGGCGTCCAGCACCGCATCGCTGATCTGATCGCACATCTTGTCTGGGTGACCTTCTGTCACCGACTCAGATGTGAATAATATACTTGGATTATATATTGGTTTGTTGCTCATTTAACCTCCTGAGTTGGGTACCTTCCCTTAATAAAAATAGCCCCTTCTGGTCTGCAGGAAAGGGCAAAAACTCAAGAGTGCCCTCTCATCTTCCAGAATCCACCTGACGGAGTTAGCACCATCTGCAGCGCGTAGCGCTGCCCGGTTGCCGAGGTTTCACAGGGCCGGTCCCTCCACCTCTCTGGATAAGAGTGCCTTTTAGGGGCTTATTTGATTGTACGGGGATGATATCACGGGTCAGGTTGGCTGTCAATTAATCTTGATCCAATTCTGAGGGCAAACATCCTCTCGGTCAGAGGCAAGCCCTTTTGCAGAGGGTGGGCCCTATCCAGGTGATTTCTTATAGCCCAAAAAACAGTTTCATTGTATACTTACTGTACAATTTAATAGCCGTTGCGACAAAGTCATAATAGGAAAGCAATTATGAAGATTTCCGTCCTGCAAGAAAACCTCGCCCATGGATTAAGCATAGTTTCCAGGGCTGTCTCTCCCCGAAGTACCCTGCCTGTTTTATCCAATATCCTGGTTGCAACCGATGACGGCCGACTGCGCCTCTCCGCAACCAACCTCGAACTGGGTATCACTTGCTGGATTGGGGCTAAGATCGAAGAAGAAGGTTCCACCACCGTGCCTGCCCGGACTTTTACTGACCTGGTCAGCACCATCCCCCCGGCCAAAACCGATATCACACTGAATGAACCTACCCAGACACTAAATATCAAGAGTGGTTCCCTGAATACTGATATCAAGTGTATTGATGCCCAGGAGTTCCCCCCTATGCCATCACCGAATATGGAGGCGGGCATCGAAATCAATGTGGCTGATTTCAAGGAAATGATCAAACAGGTTGTATTTGCTGCATCCCATGATGAGGCCCGGCCCATTCTGACAGGGGTGCTTATTACCGTGGAAGATAACACCATGACCCTGGCCGCCGCAGATGGATTCCGGCTCTCAGTCAGGACTGCAAAACTGTCCAACCCTGTGCCAGCGCCAATCAAGGCCGTTATTCCAGCCCGCGCTTTAAGTGAGTTGGCCCGTATCAGCAATGATGGCAGCGAGGTTATCACCATGGCACTTCCCCCAGATCGGGGTCAGGTGATCTTCCGGACCAAGGATATTGAATTGATCTCCCAGTTAATCGAAGGCACATTCCCGGACTATCAACAAATCATCCCCAAGGATTATCAGTCCCGCACCATTCTCTCCACTGCATCCTTCCTGAAATCCTGCAAACAGGCTGAGATCTTCGCCCGGGAAGGCTCTCTCATCGCCCAGGTAAATATCCGCCCGGGTGCAGAAGAGAACTCACCTGGCGAGGTAGAGATTTCAGGGCAATCTGAAGAAACCGGTTCCAGTCAGGCTGTGATGGATGCCACGATTGATGGCAGCGATATAATCATCGCCTTTAACGTCCGTTACTTGAGAGAAGTGCTTGATGTGATCCAGACTCAAAATGTCGCCCTTGAGACCTCAAAATCCACCAGTCCGGGCGTGCTCCGTCCGGTTGGTGATGATAACTTCCTGCATGTGATCATGCCCATGCACCTGGGAAATTAACTACTACTTCACCCGATTCCAACTTAAATATAAGTCCCGGTTGCTATTGGAGAACCGGGACTCAATTTTTTAAGATTGGAAGGACTATTTTTTAATGTTACTGGGGATTTTCTCACGGCATTGGTAGTAAAATGCAGTGTAAGGCTTATTAGTTATCTGGAGTGAAAATGGAAAAGTTTGTTGCAGTAGCTGGCAATATTGGCGTGGGTAAAACCACCTTGGTAACGAGACTCTGTGACAACCTTAGCTGGACCCCTTTTTTTGAACCCGAAAGCGATAATCCTTATCTACCGGATTTTTATAAAGACATGCAAACCTGGGCTTTTCACAGCCAGGTTTTCTTTTTGACCAGGCGGCTTCGCGCCCATAAGAATCTTTGTGCCCATCCCGGATCTGTTATCCAGGATCGGAGTGTATACGAAGATGCCAAGATCTTCGCTCACAATCTTTATAAACAACAGCAAATGGGTGAACGTGATTATCAAACTTACCAGGAACTCTACCAGGCCCTGGTAGAGTTCTTGCCTCCCCCAGACCTGGTCTTATATATCAAGGCTTCAGTACCCACTCTGCAGCAGCGCATTCAACAGCGCGGGAGGGATTATGAAGATAAAATCGATCCCTCATACCTCCAGCAGCTGAATGTTCTATACGACCAATGGATCGATAATTTTGACCTCTGTCCGGTGTTGACCATTCCCGGTGACAACCTCGATTTTGTAGCCAATAACGGTCACCTTGAATTGATCATCAAAAAAGTACAGGAAAAATTGACCGGGAAAGAGGTGGTCGTTTTTACTGAAAAAGAATTAAATGGAAATTAAAAAATATTCACTTAGGGACTGAATCCTTTGAAAGGATTCAGTCCCTAATATTTAATATAAAAACCGCCAACCAATATGGTTGGCGGTTCTACATTTAATGCGCTCCTAGATCAGACAACACCATAAGCAAGCATGGCCTTGGCGACCTTTAAGAAGCCGGCGATGTTGGCACCTTTCACATAGTTGCCGGGATCTCCATAAGCTTCTGCCGCGTCCAGGGAGGTTTTATGAATACTGCGCATGATGCCGTGCAGTCTTTCGTCCACCTCTTCCCGGGACCAGGACAACCGCAGGCTGTTCTGACTCATTTCCAAACCGGAAGTTGCCACGCCACCTGCATTGGCGGCTTTTCCTGGACCGTACATTAATTTGTTTTCCTGGAAAATATCCACAGCTTCCTGGGTGGAAGGCATGTTTGCGCCTTCGGAAACACAGATGCATCCGTTATCAACAAGTGCCTGGGCATGTTCTGCGTTGATCTCATTCTGGGTTGCTGAGGGGAATGCCAATTCAGCCTTGATGCCCTCTTTCTTGACTACGTCCCAAACGCTCAGGTCGGGGAAGTAGGGAACATCATAAGCTTCGGCGTATTCATTAACTCGACCGCGGCGGATGTTTTTCAGTTCCATGATGTACTGCAGCTTATCCCTATCTATGCCGCCTTCGTCAATAATGGTGCCGGAGGAGTCTGACAGGGAAATGGGTTTTGCGCCCAAATCAAGCAGTTTCTCGATGGTGTACTGGGCTACATTGCCGGATCCGCTGACAATGGCTGCCTTGGAAGCCATATCCATATCGCGAACTTTGAGCATTTCACCGGCAAAATATACTGCGCCATAACCGGTTGCTTCTGGACGGATCAAGCTTCCGCCGTATTCCAATCCTTTTCCCGTCAAAACACCAGCATGGTCATTGCGGATTTTTTTATACATGCCATACAGGTAGCCAATTTCCCGGCCGCCTACACCGATATCACCCGCGGGAACGTCTGTGTCCGGGCCAATGTGGCGATAGAGCTCTCTCATAAATGCATAACAGAAGCTCATCACTTCCCGATCAGTTTTACCTTTGGGGTCAAAATCCGATCCACCTTTCCCGCCGCCCATAGGCAGCGTAGTGAGGGAGTTCTTGAAGATCTGTTCGAAACCGAGGAATTTAATAATGCCCAGGTTTACCGAGGGGTGGAATCGCAGGCCGCCTTTATATGGACCAATTGCATTATTAAACTGAACCCGGAAACCCCGGTTGACATGAACCTCTCCATCATCATCGATCCAGGGAACACGGAACATAATAACCCGATCGGGTTCGACTACACGTTCGTAAATCTTGGCCTGAACAAGTTCCGGATGTTTCTCAACAGTTGGCTCCAGGGTATTCAATACCTCTTCAACCGCCTGATGAAATTCGGGCTGGCCCGGATCCTTTTCCTTGGTTTTGGCGATCACATCTTGAATAAGGGACACAATAATCCTCCTTGCACAATTCAATCAAAAATATAGTCTGCTTGTCTATACACTCTCCAGATCCTATATCATACAAGCCAACGTGGCATCTGGTGTTGTGGGTAGTTGTTTTTATGATGAATGTCAGTCTTTTTCAGTGATTAAGAAACCAACCTCCTCCAATAAATTAGCCCGTGGCTAATTCTTCTTTTAATGCCAGCCCTAATCTTTTGATACCCTCGACAATGACTTCCGGCGGCGCATACGAGAAATTCAAACGCATCGCTTCGCTGCCGCCATCTGCATTGGGATAAAAATTTATACCGGGAACGTAAGCCACCTTCTCTTTAAGGGCTTTTTCCCGCAGGAATTTCTCAGTGTCTATTGATTCTGGTACACGAGCCCACAAGAACAACCCTCCTTCCGGCCGAGTCCAGCTGCATTCCTCCGGCCAGAATTCCACCAGTGCTTCCAACATGGTGTCGCGACGTTCTTTATATACTTCGCGGATCTTAATAATATGCGGTTTCAGGATCCCCCGCTGGCAAATGTCGTTAGCAACGTACTGGACAAAAGTTCCAGTGTGCAGATCACAGCCCTGTTTAGCCTGGATCAGTTTTTTCATCAAAACCTCCGAGGCAACAATCCATCCCAATCGCAGTCCCGGGGCCATTGTTTTAGAGAATGTACCCAGGTATATGGTTCTTTCTGGAATCAAATTACAGATAGGAGGTATATGATCCCCTTCAAATCTGAGCTGGCCGTAGGGGTCATCCTCAATAACAGCGATATCTAATTTTGTGGCGATCTCTGCCAATTTAATCCTTCGCTCCAGCGGCAGTGTTGTCCCGGCAGGATTGTGGAAATTTGGCAGCACATAAATAAATGCCGGCGGTCTTCCACTATCTTTAATCGTTTTTTCATAGGCATGTTCTATTTCATCAACCACCAGGCCTTGTTCATCCACGCGCATTGTGTGGAATTTTGCCTGATAGGCTCCCCAGGCCTGAATTGCACCCAGGTAGGTCGGCCTACCCGAAAGGACGTACCTGCCCGGATCGATGAAAATCCGGCCAATCAAGTCCAAAGCCTGCTGCGAGCCATTGGTCAACAGGACATTCTCTGGCAAGGCGGGAATGCCATATTTATGCATTGAGGAAGCCAAAAATTCCTTTAAAGGATAATATCCCTCTGTTGCGCTGTATTGAAGGGCTTCTTTACCCAGCGTACGCAATACAGTGGAACATGCTTTTTCTACTTCCTCAATCGGGAATACATCCGGGGCTGGAAGACCTCCGGCAAAAGATATCACTTCAGGATTCTGGGTGATCTTAAGCAGTTCCCGAATCGCAGAACTTTGCATGGATTTTGTGCGTTCAGCCAGATGGGAATCCCAATCCAAAACGGGTATGTCGCGGTTCAAGTCGGAATCTACATTCATATACACCTCCCGATCTAATTGATAAAAAAAGCCCGTTTCGGTTTTTTTCCTCGAAACAGGCCTGATTCTTTATACGGGTCTATATAATGACAACTGCAATAGGACCAACAACCTGATCAATTGATCAGGTCGCTGGAGAGGTAATAAAATCAAGGAACTGTTTATTGCCATCAAATCATATCCTGTAAAATCCCTGCTCCGAACAGTTATCCTTTTTTCTGATTGGATCCAGAGGCTGAAAAGTACTCTGTCAGAATTTTACACCAGTCTTTCTTTATGTAATAGTGAGATAAATCACACCTGTTTTTATGCCCTTTGGAATATATTAACGCTCTCGATATGGAAAGTTTGTGGGAACATATCAAAAGGTGTTGATTCCTGCAAAATATAACCTTGTTTCTGGAACCGCCCTCCGTCACGCGCCAAAGTAGCTGGATCGCAGGAGATATACACAATTAATTCAGGATTCAGGGACACCACGCTGTCGAGAACCTTTTTTGAAAGTCCAGCCCGGGGGGGATCCAGCAATACTATATCCGGGGAAAGTTCAAGGTAAGGCAGCACATCCTCTGCAGGTAGGTCATAGAAATCCACATTTTCAAAGCCAGATAGATTATATAAAAAGTCATCTCCCGCCTTGGGATCTGATTCGATGCCTATTACCTTTTCAACCATGGGGGCGATAAACGCACTGAATAAACCCACCCCGCAATATACATCCAGAACCAGGCTGTCTTCGTAGAGAGGTAGTTTCTCTAATAGAAAATCCACGATCAACTCAGCTACACTGGTATTAACTTGAAAAAAGGCTCCGGCAGATACAATAAAAGGGATATCCCGAATTAGAATGACTGTAAAATCATCTCCCGCCAGCACTATCTCGCCACCTGGTCCACGGTGAACAGCTGATAAAGGAAGGTTTACGCTGAATTCGATCGGCTTTGGATCACTGCTTTCCAGAACGATCAGTGTGTCCTGCCCTTCATCCCCCGCCCTGAGGCTGATCCGGTCCAGCCCGGGTATATATTCAAGGCTCAGGGCTGGCCAGATTTCATTCAGGCTGTCTGTAGGCAGATGGCATTCCTGGATAGGAACAACTTGATTCGACTTATGTTTTAAAAATCCAGGGTCTCCCTCTTTGGATATATGCAGCTGGATCTGGTTTCGATAATTCCATACCAGGGGGGAAGGCACGATTTCATTTACTGGACAATCGACTAGTTTCCCTACTCGCTCCAGTTGGTCAATGAAGATCGATTCTTTGATCTTAAGTTGTTCTTGGTAAGAGATATGCTGATAATGGCACCCTCCACATTCGCCAAAATGGGGACAGCGAGGCTGGATCCTTGCAGGAGATGGTTTAAGGATCTCAAGGATCTCTCCCCTGGCATAACGTTCTTTTTCTTCAACCAAACGGATACGCAGTTCTTCATCTGGCAGTGCGTAGGGGACAAAAACAGCCCGGCCATCAGGGAGCCGGGCTAGGGCATCCCCACCATAAACACAAGTGGTGGGGATTATTATATATTCTTGTGAGGATTCCATTAATTTCTCTACCAGTAAATTTTCTTTACGGACAGGTGTAAAGGAAATTCAGCAAAGTATCAAAAGGCGGCGTGCAGTATAGATTCAGGTAATCAAATGCGATCAAACCAACCACGATCAAGAAAAAGATCACCACAACACAACCAATTCCAGCCCATAACCAGGTCTTTCCTTTTTTGTCCTCTGCCCCCTCAGATTTGCTGAGGGACTCTTCAACTGACTTGGTTTTCCGGGGCGTGGTAGACGGTGCGGGTTCACTGGGCACCTCAGCTGGTTTTGGGGTCACTGCGGTTACTTCTGCAATTTCCATTTCTTCCGGGCGGGGCGCTATCAGCGTTTCCTCTGGATCAATATCTGCCTGGTAGGTCATATATATGGCGTCCCCCAACATGATCGTATCTCCTGGTTTAAGGAGATATTTGCCTCCAATTTTTTTCTTGTCGACATAAGTTCCATTAGTCGATCCCAGGTCTTTGATCATGAAACCTTCTTCAGCTTTGATCAGAACCGCATGCGTTCTCGATACCTCAGCGATATTGAGGACAATTCCATTCTCCTCCCCACGACCGATGATGGTCTCGTCAGCATCCAAGGGATAAACCGCTCCCTTGTTGAAACCTTTAATTATCGTCAGACGGTAATTTTTATACCCCATATGGTTCCTCCTGATCTAATTCTCAGAACTTACCTAAAGTCTATCGGTTTTCTTGAATGGTGTCAAACAAGTTATAAGGATTTTTCAGCGTTTTTTGGTTGTCAATCCGTTACTGGCATTGGGTTTTCCTGCATCCAATCGGCTCCTAAAATGATAACAATGTCTGCTGTTGTATCTGGATCCGATCTATGAAAGAGTCTGGTCTGAGAATAGTTCATAAGGGTCAGGATGGACTGGACAGTGTAGGGATTTCCGGTGTAATCGTATATATAGGTCTGGTCTTTGAATTTATCATAATTGCCAACTTCAGTGATATTTACTCCATTGGCTATCAAAAAATCGGCAGCTTCTCCGGCCAGTCCTGGTGATGAGGTTCCATTCAAGATCGCGATGCTGGCATTTTCCTGCTGAATGTATTCTTCCAGTGAAGGCTCTTTGGTTGGTTCCGGTATCGGAGTGGCAGAAATCTCCTGCAAATCGTGCCAGATCTTTCGGATCTGCTCGATATCCGGGAAAAGAACGTACTGATTCCTATCATTAAACCCGGCCTCAACAATTGGCTCCCTTATGGTCCGCGTGTGCAGACTTTGAGGATTTATATCCCTGACAGCCCAGGCTAATGAGATTAATTGGTTAAGGGCCAGATTCGTCTCCATATTTGAAGAAAGGTCCCGGTATAGGGCTGGAACTTTTGGTATTACGACCGGCAGGATCTCATAAGAGAAGATCTTCTTCTGTAGTCCCACCAGGACTTGCTGCTGACGTTTTGTCCGACCAAAATCCCCTTCATCCGTATCCCTCGTTCTGACATATCCAAGTGCCAGGTTTCCCGGTAAAACCTGGATGCCGGGCTGGAGTCTTTTCATATCCCCTTCCATCTCAGCATTTGGCCAGACCAGGATTTCAGCAGGCACATCCACCAGAACACCATTTACGGCATCAACGAGAACTACAAAAGCTTCGAAATCAACCTGGACATAATAATCAATCTCAATTCCAAGCAGATCCCCTGCTGTATCCATCAAAAGCCCCGGTCCTCCACCACCACTGTAGCCGTAAGCTTCCCCCAGAGAATAGGCCTGGTTGATCTTATAAGGTCCATATTCTGGCACTTCGACCCAGGTGTCTCTTGGAATCGAAATCAATCCAGCTTTTTCTTGTTTTACGTCCAGGAAAGCCACAATGATAGTATCCGTTAATCCGGGTCCTGTATCGCCTAACCATTCCCTTTTATCAAGGCCAGTTAAAAGGAAATAGAGCGTTTGATCAAGATCCAGTTCCTTAAAACCGGGCCGGTTGGCGTTGGTTTGCAGCAATCTGGTATCATCCAGAGTCGGCTGTGCGTCATCGACTGGTTGATTTGTTGACAGATCCCCGTTATTAACAATATCCGAAGTGGGCTGAGTCGGTTCCTTCCTGGAACAGAAAGCCAGCAATAGGGTTACTGCTGCTGAGACAAGAAAAGCCCCCAATAATAAACGCCGGATCGGGTCGGGTGAAGTGTTTTTTTCAGACGGATAAGCTTGCATAGATATCGGGAAAACCCTTTATTTTCCTTTATACCAGACTATAATAGCTGACGGTTACATGGTTAGAGTCTGGTCGGCATTATAACACGCTCAAGACTGCTGGATTCCTGTAATTAATTAGTAGATTAATCAAGTTGTAGATATTATGTCATTGATCACAACAGCAGGTTTATCAAAATCATATGGGTCAATTGATATTTTCAGTGGCCTGAATCTGACCATTCCCCCCGGGAGCAGAATTGCTCTGGTCGGCGAGAACGGGATCGGAAAGACAACTCTGTTGAATTTACTGGCTGATATCGAATCCCCTTCAGAGGGCAAGATCAAGAAAGCCAACCAACTGCAGATCGGATACTTACCCCAGAAAAATACCTTATCGTCCGACAAGACACTCTGGGAAGAAGCGCTTACAGCCCTGGAATACATCCTCAAAATTGAGAAGGAATTAAAAGGGCTTGAAAAAGCTATGGAAGAGGCTGGAGGTTCAGCTGGGGATTTACTATCCCGGTATGGATCCCTTCAAGAAAAATTCGAACGTCTTGGTGGATATACTTACGAAAGCCGCATCCAGCAGGTATTAGGAGGACTTGGGTTTTCGAAATCATATTACCACAACCCTGTTAACCAACTCTCTGGTGGAGAACGGACCAGATTATTACTTGCAAAACTACTGCTCTCTTCCAGCAACCTTTTGATCTTTGACGAACCCACCAATCACCTGGACATTGAAGCCATCCAATGGTTAGAGGGATATCTGAAGAATTTTGATGGGGCAGTTTTATTGGTTTCTCACGATCGATATTTTATTGACCAGGTTTGTAATCACATCTGGGAAATGAGCAGGGCAGGTTTTGAAACCTATCGGGGCAATTACACAGCCTATCTTGATCAGCGCCAGGCTCGCTGGGAAAGGCAGCAAGAAATATTTGAGGCAGAAAAAGCCCGCTTGGTTAACGAGCTGGATTTTGTAAAGAGGAATATTGAAGGCCAAAGAGTGAACATGGCCAGAGGAAAACTGCGCCGCTTAAGCCGCCGAATTCAGGCAATTGAACAGGTGGGTATCCAGGCCATCCAGGGTAAAAGCTGGTCCAAGATCAGTCAGGATGTTCACACCGCTACCAGCATGATGAGCCCCCAGGAGGCACACAGTCGCATCGCGGGGTTAAAAAACCCATCGAAACAACCCCAGTTAGTGAAATTGAATTTTCGAACCAAGAAACGCGGCGGTGATCTTGTCTTAAGGACCACTGATCTTGAAGTTGGGTACAGCGATGGAGAGAAAGCTTTATTTTCTGTGCCAGATATAACACTGCTGCGGCAGGAATGCGCTGCCCTGATCGGCCCCAACGGCGCAGGGAAAACTACTTTTCTAAGAACAATCCTGGAAGAAATCCCGCCTCTGGCTGGAAAGGTTAAGTTGGGCGCAAATCTTGATGTGGGTTATTTTGCACAGGCCCATCAGGATCTCGTTGATAAAAACACCGTGTTGGAAGAGATCGATCGGGCAGGGAACTTCCAATCAGAGAACGCTGCCAGAAGTTATCTGGGAGCCTACTTATTCTCCGGCGAAGATGTTCTTAAAAAAGTCAGTGTCTTGTCCGGTGGAGAACGCGGGCGCCTGGCGCTTGCCAAGCTTTCCCTTTCCGATGCTAATTTACTCCTGCTGGATGAGCCCAGCAATCACCTGGATATCCCGTCTCAAGAAACTCTTCAGTCCGTGTTATCCTCCTATCCCGGCACCATTCTGCTCGTCTCTCATGACCGCTATCTAATCAATGCTCTGGCATCCCAGATCTGGGAAATTGATGTCAACGAGGAGAGTCTGATCGTCTTTGAGGGGAGCTATCAAGCCTATCAGGGTAATGCTCTGGATCAAATTGAAATCGAAGCTCCTCAGCCAGATCTCGATTTGGAACCCCTTGAGAATTACAAGGATGTCAAATCAGCGAAAAACAAAGCCCAGGCAAAAGACCGCCAAAGGACCGCCAGATTGGAAGAGGTGGAAGAACAGATCGGGCAGCTTGAAGTCCAGCTGGAAAGCTTGGGGAAAAAACTGGCTGATCCGCCAAACGATCCCGGCATAGTTGCCAGCCTGGGGCATGATTACCGGGAAGTAGAAAATGAACTGGAAAAACTGATGATCGAATGGGAAATCTTGCAAAACGAACTGGCTGAGTAGACCAATAATTAGTCAGTCTTTTGAGCTGAGATCACCGGCTGTATGTTTAGATCCACATTGTCCAGATAAAAATCATCCAGGGGTGCCCAACAAGGGATCTGATAATCGGGGTTGTTGACCACCAGCCAGCCTCCCTCTTCCCCCAGCCCTAAAACCTCTACTGTGTCGAAAGCTTTCAGGGAACTTACGATCTCGTTTTGATTTCCAGGATCCTTGATACAGCGAGTGGACTCTTTTACAGTCACCACGCTGACAGCAAAGGACAATTCAAGGGTCCTGCACTGAGGCGGAGCCATGTGCTTCCCGGGGATACAACCGTCAGAATCACTCAATTCTTGATATCCTTCCGGGCAGTTTTCTGCTTCATCCAATAAAATGCAGGCGCCAGCATCCGACGAGTAGGAAAACCCGGGCGGACAGCTCGTATCCATCGAATATGTGGTGCCAATACAACGCTGTGCGGAGAGATTGACTAAGGTACCTGGAGGGCAGTAGTCCAGATCTTCGACCAGGGAATCATCCTTCAAATCAATCTGGCAGTTTTTTATCTCATCAAGAAATAAATAACCCTCCTCACAAGCCACAGAGCAACCAGATGCTCCATCGATCGGAACACAAGCCGAGCTGAAGGGGTCTATAAAATATCCAATTGGGCAGGCCTGGGTTTTATCCCATCCCTGCCAGCAGATTTCTAAATTCAACGGTCCGGCTGCATCCACTGCCAACCCCTGACATATGATCTCACCGGGATGATTCCAGTCAGACAGGCAGCTATGTCCTGTCCCGCTAACATTCACCTGAATTTCTCCCCCCGGGCTTTTGCGCAGGTCCAGCTCATTAAAACCGGTAACTTCCCCGACCCGCGGGTCTTCTGGTATCAGATTTTCCTCGTTGGGAAAAATTGGTTTAAAGAAGAGTGTTGTGATCTTGCCTGCCTCAACCAGCGCTGTTTGGAGAGAGACGGGCAAGGAACCTGGTGATCCAGAATCACAGGCTGTATCCGAAGCGATCGGTGTGTGCCCCAGGAGGCTTACTGGAAAATAGGTGTTCCGGGATTTTTCAACTATTTTTGGCAAGGCAGCAGAATCGCCGTCTATCCAAATATCAGCCTGGTCAATCCAGCAAAAAGATCCTGTTTGGGGATGCAGAACCAGAATTCGTTCTTCTGTTGCGCTGATCGCCTTGATAATTACTCTCTGGCTTTCACTCACTACTTCTTCGTCTGTCATTACGCAGAGTGTGTCCTGTAACGGATTTGCCCTTGGTAATTCCGGGGAGATTAATGGGTCTTTGGGGGGCCTGATATCTCTAATAATATGTTCTGTCAACCCCGCCATCTGGTTGGCTACCTGGCCGGCATCCGCATTCACTATGATGTCGTCCAGTCCAACTCCCCAATCATTCAAATAATCATCCGATGTGAAATAAAATCCCAGGATCAATTTCCCACCCAAGAAAGGAGCGAGATCGATCTCCTGATGAGCCCAGCCAGCGCTACTACCGGAAAATCCCGGAACCAGCGAGCCGTTTAACAGGACGCTGTCTGGATAACCACCCTGGGGAGTTAACATGACCCATTTCTGGGGATCCTTCACTCCCTCAATGCCATCAGTAATGGCAAAGACCACCAGACCGTCCCAATATTGTTCAGTTTTGTAGATTACATTAAAACTAAAGTTGGCTTGGGTTGCAGACTCCAGATCAACTTCCCTGGTATACAAAAAGGATTTGGCTTGATCTTTGTACAAACCTCCACTCACGAGGATCATGTTATTTCGGGATCTTCCTTCTAAAGGAAAATCTTGAAAAAGATAATCCTGATCATCATCTCTGGTAACCCACCATTGATCAGAAGCAGTGGAGACTACCAGTTGGCTTCCTCCCAGTGCTGGATCAACACCTTCAAAATCCTCACAAAAGAGTGTTTTCTTTTCTTCACAAGGAAGGTTGAAATCAGAATTCTGCGTTTGGCAGCCGACTGCAAGGAGCAGGAGCATTAATAACCACACCACCAGAACTACTTTATGTTTCATAATAAAATTCCTGTTCTTATATAAACTGGTATATCTGGCCCGGAAAGAATTTACACTCGCTGTCATGGATTATAGAGAATGATAATCGGGAAGTCAAATCCAAAGCCAAAGATATCCAGCAGGGTATACTTAGGCCAAAGGGTAAAAGAGTTGTGGGAGTTTCAAATTTATGTCTGATTTGACCGTCTATTGGCGTGGTTGGCAGGAAACACAATTGGCTGATTATCAGCAGGATCAGGGCAGCACCAATCATTGTTCCAAATACGCCTCTGCCACAGCAGTAAACCTGCTCTTAGGCTCATCTATCAGTGGCGATTCCCTGGTCAACTCGCTGGAGAAAAAGATCCTGCGGGGTACTTTTCGGTACACGATCTTTGGCAACCATAACGGAAGCCTTGTTTTCCAGACGGCCAATCAGCTCAGGCTGTTGGGTTTATTAAACGGGATCAAGCTTGAGGTCCACATCAAGCGGGGGAAAGTACCAGATCTGCTTGAAGTGTTGAAAGATGGAGGAACGATCTGTCTGGTATCGGTGACATACTTCAAGGGAGAAGAGCCATCAATTGCCAGGGGCCAAAATACAAGCAGCGCTTTAGCGGCCAGCCGCTGGGTTGGCGGCCATATCATGATCCTGAGTGTCTATGATCCTGCTCACCACAACCTCAGCGGGGTCTGTACTCCCTGGGGTTTCCTGAGCTCCTGGGTCAGCAAGGATCAGCTTTACTGGATGACGGAGGAAGACTTCCTGCGCACCTGGGGGCGGCTGTCGTTGTTTAATATGGTCACTGTGCGGATGAGATAGCTGGAACCTGCCGTTCCGGCATTGGATCGAGACCTGCCGACCTGACAAGGCCTTATATTTACTGAATCTTAATCCATTTACTACTTACTTTAGTACCTCCAGCAGCTCACCCAGATTCTCACAAACCAGGTCTGGTTGAACAGGAGCGGATGCCAGATCTTCCAGATCAGCTTCCCCGCTTAGAACCAGGACTGTTTGAATGCCTGCTGCCCCCAGGGCGATATCAGTATAGAGCCTGTCTCCAACCATGGTTAATTTTTCAGTGTTAAATCCTGTGAGCTCAACAATCGCCTCAACCATTGGAGAATGAGGTTTACCTACGATCACATCCGCATCCTTGCCGGTGGAGGACTTGACCATGGCCATCATCGCTCCAATATCCGGCATGAAACCATCTGGCGTTGGGCAGTTGATATCTGGGTGTGTGGCAATATAAGGAATCCCATCAACTACAAAATCGCACAGCTTCCAGATCTTCTGATAGGTTAGCGTAGTGTCAAATCCCAAAACAGCGTAATCGGGATCATCATCCACAAGTTGGAATCCATACGCCTTGAATTCCTGCTCAAGGGATGGTGTGCCTACCAGGTAAATCCGGGCGCCGGGCTTTTTTTTCTTTAGGAAAATCGCGGTCGCCATGCCTGATGAAAAGATCTTCTCTTCAGGTATATCGAGACCATATCTCGTGAGTTTTGTGGAGTAATCCACCCGGGAACGGGAAGAGTTATTGGTAAGGAAGAAATAAGGTTTTCCAGTTTGATCCAGGAATGATAATAAGTCCTTTGCTCCGGGAAGGAGTTGGTCTCCCAGGTATATAGTCCCGTCCAGATCAAACAGGAAACAGGCCGTTTTTTTGATCCTCTCCGCTATCATGGGCTACTCCTCCGGCACCTATTAATAAATAATGCTCTACTCGAACAGTTTGGCAAGGTTCTCATTAAAAGGTGGATAAATAATTCCATCTTCAGTGATAAATGCGGATATATATTTAGCGGGCGTAACATCAAAGGCGGGATTTCCAACAGGTGTATCATCCGGGGTGATCTGCCAATTCCCAACGGTGGTTACTTCTTCCGGAGGACGTTCTTCTATCTTGATCAGATCCCCTGAAGGAGTGTTAAGGTCGATAGTCGATTTTGGTACAGCAACATAAAATGGCACGTTATTCTCATGCGCAACGACTGCCAGGTTATAGGTGCCGATCTTGTTTGCTACATCGCCATTGGCTGCTACCCGATCAGTGCCTACAATGCAGAGGTCTACTTTTTGGGTCTGCATATAAAAACCCGAACTGCTGTCCACTACAACTTTGAAGGGAACTCCATATTGTTTTAATTCCCAGGCGGTCAGTCTTGCACCCTGAAGACGGGGTCGTGTTTCATCCACATAGACGAAGATCTTTTTCCCCATTTCATGGGCAATACGAATTGCGCCCAGTGCTGTACCATAATCCACAGCGGCCAGGCTGCCAGTGTTGCAGTGGTGAAAAATTACCGCCCCATCAGGTATCAAAGATTGGGCATAAGAACCAAGGGATCGATTGATCTCTATATCTTCCCGGGCGATTTTCTGTGCCTCACCCAGTACAATCTCCCTTAGTACAGCCACGGATCCTACCCTGGATGTCTCAAGCAGGTTCATCATACGCTCGATGGCCCAGAATAAGTTCACCGCCGTAGGTCTTGCCTGGCGCAGGATCTCAACTGCTTCATGAAGCTCTGCCAGCACGACTTCCACCTCTTCCGATTTGGAGTACCAGGGCACCAGGGCCAGCCCAAAAGCCGCAGCAGCCCCGATTGCTGGGGCGCCGCGAATCACCATGTTCTTGATCGCGTCGGCGACAGCACCAGGGTCTTTATATTCGTTATAAATTACTTGATGCGGAAGCAATCGCTGGTCAATCATGCTCACAAGGCCAGGATCGATCCATTTAATTGTGTGGAATGAACCCATAATACCTCCAAATTTTCCAGGTCTTTCAGATCAATATATATTTAAGGGCGCTGATCGTTCAAATCTAGAGTGATAAAATAGACCTGTCAGTATTATAACCTCAGGGCTCGAACTGCCATCAGTGAAGGAATTCTACCGGGGAGATTACAGTTCATGAAGAACAGAAATGCTATTATTCAAAACCTCAAGGACAATCCTCAAACAACTGTGTTAATTATCGGCGCCGGGATCAACGGCATTGGCACCTTCCGGGATCTGGCACTGCAGGGTGTAGACTGCCTGATCGTTGAGCGAGCAGATTTCTGTTCCGGAGCCAGCACCGCCTCATCACACATGCTGCACGGCGGCATTCGCTACCTTGAAAATGGTGAGTTCAGGCTGGTCAGGGAAGCTTTGCACGAGCGCAACAATTTACTCCGCAACGCTCCTCACCTGACCCATCCCTTACCAACAACTATCCCGATCTTCAAATGGTTATCCGGTATATTAAATTCACCTCTGAAATTCATCGGTTTATTGACCAAGCCCGCTGAACGCGGCGCTGTGATCATCAAACTGGGCTTGATTATGTATGATGCTTACGTACGGGGGGACAGCCCCATGCCTGGGCATCGATTCGACAACCGAGCCAAAGCCCTCGAAAAATGGCCAGCACTTAATCCTGAACTGCTCTTTGCGGCCACCTATTATGATGGTGGCATGCATTCCCCTGAACGCCTGGCTCTGGAGATCCTGATGGATGGCGTGAACGAGGGAGAACACGCTCGGGCAGTGAATTATCTAAGTGCCATCGGCTCAGAGGGAGATAAGGTCCTTCTGAAAGACGAAATCACGGGCGAGCTGATCACGGTGCGGCCGCAGATCGTGATCAATGCCGGCGGACCCTGGATCGATATCATCAACCGGGAGATCGCCGCTCCATCAAAATTCATCGGCGGCACAAAAGGTTCCCATCTGATTGTTGATCATCCCGCATTAAGGAAAGCTATCGGCGGACATGAGATTTTCTTTGAATACCTTGATGGCCGGATCGTCTTGATCTTCCCCTATCTGGATGACCACGTCATGATCGGTTCAACTGATCTGCGAATTGATGATCCTGATCAGGCAGTTTGCACCGACGATGAGATTGACTATATCCTGGATATGGTGCCCCAGATCTTCCCCGGTCTGAAAGTCACCCCCGAGCAGATCGTATTCCAGTTTTCCGGCGTCCGCCCGCTGCCGGTCGCCAAAGGCAGCACGGGGCAGATCAGCCGGGACCATTCTATTGAAGTGCTTGAGAAAAATGAACAAACACCCTGGCCGATACTCAACCTGGTGGGCGGGAAGTGGACCAGTTATAGGGCATTTTCCGAACAGGTCACAGACCAGATCCTGGACCGTCTGGGCAGGACCCGGAAAGGAAGCACAGCCCAATTGAAGATCGGGGGCGGAACCTCATACCCCGCCAATAATGGAGACAAAAATACTTATATCCAGGCTCTCGCAGAAGAACACAATATCAGCCCGGAGCAAGCCCAAACGCTCTTTGAACGCTACGGCACCCGGGCTGCCGAGATCGCGGCCTTCATAAAGGGAACTAAAGATGCTGCCTTGAAATCTCTGGGTGGGTATTCAACCGCTGAAATTAAATTCCTGGTTGAGAAAGAAATGGTTACTCGCCTGGATGATATCCTGCTGCGCCGCACAAAAACAGCCTGGGTAGGCAACGTGTCACAGGCATCCCTGGCCGAACTGGCTTCTATTGTTGGGGACAGCCTGGGGTGGACAGCGGATCAGCGAAAAGGGGAAATAGAAAGGGTTGTGACACTGCTCAGAAATAAACACGGTGTAAAGATCTAACGCCACCAGATCAAATAAGAAAAAAGCCGTCTTCCAACGACTTTTTTTCTTATTTTTCTTTATAGAATGGAAGCCTTTCCAGATCCGCTAGAGGATATTGTCCAACTGATCCCGCCCGGGGAAGAATACTCTTAAACCGATATTTTTTGATCCGTTTGATGATCGTATCCACGAATTCTGGCGTGAAACCTTTCTCAACACAGGCATCCCGGGGCAGACCTTCTTCCACCAGTAAATAAAAAACTTGATCCATATCATCATAGGTAAACCCAAGTTCTTCCTCATCGGTTTGTCCAGCCCACAGATCAGCCGATGGCGCTTTATCAATAATGACTCTGGGGACGCCTAACTCTTCTGCCAACTGCCGGACCTGAGCTTTATACAGATCGGTCAGGGGGTTAAAATCATAAGCTCCATCACCATGAATGGTGCAATAGCCCAGCAGGGATTCCGTTTTATTGCCTGTACCCACCACCAAACCGGGAAATGACGCTGATTGGTCGTAAATATTGATCATCCGCACCCGGGCCATGACGTTACCGCGCCGGACCGGTGTCGCATCCGGGTGCTGGGCAAGGATCGCATCAACCGCATCAGTGATCTCAATAGTTTTTGTATGACAGCCAAGTTTATCAATTACCAACTGAGCGTGTGCGAGAGATTCTGGTGAGGAAGTTTTATATGGTAATCGCAGGGCAAGCAGGTTCTCTGCTCCTAAAGCTTTGGCAGATAAAAAAGCACTCAGGGCTGAATCCACGCCACCCGAAATTCCCAGGACCACCTTTGTATAACCGGCTCCCCGGACAACTTCCTGGATGAAATCTGTTAATGACTGAATAGCATTGGTTGAGTTAAGAGTCAGGTCCCTCATTTTTCTCAGTATTCCTTGTCAAGATAAAATAGATAATGGTGATCAACAGCACGATAAGGGAAAACCAGCTTTCCCAGCGCAGCCCCCACAACACAGGGGCTGGATCAACTTTTAGTAATGAGATCAATCCATTTAATATTACAACACCAGCTGAGCCAATCAGCGCCCGGAAACCCGGCTGCCTACGGCGTTTGATCGGAAACAAGATCGCGCCAGTTATCCAGCCGCCGGTCAATACTGCCCCCATTATCGGCAGGGGCCAGCGCTTGAGTAATGCGCCATAGATGTCCCTGATGGAAATGCCGAACCAACTGTCAATCGTTGGCCCATATCCCGTCCCGGTCCCCCAAGTCAACAGCCAGACACCAAACGCCATCACGCCCAACATTGGTAGATATTGGTCAGCCAGTTCTCCCAGGGGTTCTTTCCAAATCAGATGAATGCCAAGAATGGCCAAACCGGCGCCAACTACCGCTCCTATCCAGCTTAAGCCGCCCAGCCAGAATTGAGGTATCTCTCCAGGATGAACCAGAAAATAAGACAGGTTCCTGAGCACAAAACCTGTTCTGGCACCCAGCAAGCTAATAAATAATATCCCTACTCCAGCGTCTAGGATAAATGTTCGTTTATCCTGAGCCAACCACCAGGACAGGAATAATCCCAGCGCAGCAATAGCGGACAGGATGATTGCATAAAGGGAAAAAGTCCCCAGGAAAAGGGGCTGAGTAATCACCCTAAAATAATACCATAGGGGGGCTATCTAGTATAATCAGAATGAGTAAATCTTAAGTTTATTCTCTGATTTTCTTAACACCAAGGAATTATATATGAAACCTCTTGTCATTAAACCTGTTGAAAATCTAGAGGAAAGAAAAGCCTTTTTACGCTTTCCCTGGAAAGTATATCAAGACGATCCCTACTGGGTCCCTCCCATCTTTTCTGAACGAGTACACTTTACAGATCCAGAAAAAAACCCCTTCTTTGAACACAATGAAGCCCAACTGTATCTGGCCCTGCGGGGAGATGAGATCGTCGGCACAATTGCCGCTTTTACCAACCACGCCATAATGAACTTCAAAATGAGAATGTTGGGTTTTTTGGATTCTTTCGAAGTGCTGGAAGATTACGAAGCTGCTGAGGCATTATTAAATACTGCCGAAACATTGGGTCCGGGAAAGAGGGATATGCGGCCCTGCGCGGGTCCAGCTCAGTGGAATACTAATGATGAGTGTGGTTTGCTTGTGGATGGTTTTGATGACCTGCCCCGTATCATGATGACATATAACCCGCGGTATTATGTCGAATTTATTGAACGGGCAGGTTTCAAATACGCCAGGGATCTGTGGGCCTATCAACTTCCAGTAAAAGATTTCATGAATAATATCGGTGAACGGCTCGAGAGGATCACTACCAAGATCCTCGAGCGCAAGGATATCACGATCCGTAAGTTGAACAAGAAGATCTATGACGAGGAAGTCGCTAAAGTGAAACTTCTTTACAATGAAGCCTGGTCTCAGAACTGGGGATTCGTGCCAATGACGGATGCCGAATTTGATAAACTGGCTGAAGGATTGCGTGATTTCCTCGACCCTGATCTGGTCTATCTCGCTGAGAAAGATGGTAAAACTGTCGGTTTCAGTATCACTCTCCCTGATTTGAATGAAGCCTTGCATAAAGCCTACCTCAAACCCGATACACCAGAATGGTTGGCAATAGCAAAATTGGGATGGTACTGGAAGGTCCGCAAATCAGTTAGCTGGGTTCGGGTCCTGGTTCTGGGAGTCATTCCCGAATACCGCACATTGGGAATTGATGCCCTGTTCTACTATAAATCAGCCCAGGCAGCCCTTAAAAAAGGCATGAAAATGGCTGAAATGAGCTGGATACTGGATAATAATGACAAAATGAACCGCCCCATAATCGCCATGGGCGGGGAAGTCTATAAAACATACCGCTTTTACGAAAAAGCCCTCTAGCTACCCTTAAGTCTGGATTGCTGCATGACCGAAAATCAAACCCCTCCCGGTGGTGGCGGCATCACCATTTTACCTGCTACCTGGCGTGATGTAAAAGATCTGCATCAGCTGGAAAAAGTATGTTTCCAGCTGGATGCTTGGCCGCTGCTCGATATCCTGGGTGTTTTGTCAATACCACAGATTATCCGTTTGAAAGCGGTAGACAAGGAAGAATTGGTGGGTTTTATTGCAGTGGATCTGCGCCGTTCACAACAGACTGCCTGGATTGCCACGCTGGCTGTACTGCCAGACTATAGAAAAACAGGCATCGCGTCCACCCTGATCCAGGCCAGCGAGGCTCAGGTGGACCTGCCCAGGATCCGTTTAAGTGTTCGCGAATCCAATCAACCCGCCATCCAGCTCTATCAAAAACACGGCTACCAGCAAATCGAGATCTGGAAGAAATACTATAAGGGTGGCGATAACGCACTTGTTTTTGAGAAAGTAATAAAATAATTTTCCTCAACGACAACAAATTTCTACAAACTCAATAACAGCTATTCTCATTATAGAGGTTTCACCGTTAACCTACCATCTTTCAATGATTGTTCTATAATATGTCTCTATGCCGTCTCAAATTAAACCTTTACCCGCGCCCGAATTTATAAATCAGCAATCAGTTTTTGAAGACCTGATGCAGCGCTTAGCAAGAGAAAAAACCCTGGCGGTCGACACCGAGGCCAACAGTTTGTACGCTTATCGCGAACAGGTCTGCTTGATCCAGATCTCAACCGACAAGACTGACTTTATTATCGATCCGCTTTCGCTGCATGATCTAACGTCCCTGGGTGAGCTCTTTCAGGATCCCGGAGTGGAAAAGATCTTTCACGCATCAGAATATGATATTTTGATCATGAATGACGATTTTGATTTTGAGTTTAGAAACCTGTTTGATACCATGCTGGCAGCCCAGATCCTGGGCAGGGAAAAACTGGGGCTTGATGCTCTAATGGAAGAGATCATTGGCATTAAGGTCAATAAAAAATATCAGAGGGCAAACTGGGGCAAACGACCGCTGACAGATGACATGCTTCGGTATGCACAGATGGATACGCATTACCTGATCAAAATCCGGCAAACCCTGGCAAAAGAATTGGAAGAGAATAATCTTGAACAGATCGCCGCAGAGGATTTTAATCGAGCCTGTCAGGTACACCGTCTTCCCAAAGATGAGAACGTCTCTTCCTGTTGGCGTATTAACGGCGCCCGAAAGTTATCTCCCCAAAAGGCAGCTGTTCTTGCCAAACTCTGTGAATATCGGGATGATGCTGCTAAAGAAACAAATCTGCCAGTATTTAAGGTTCTCAGCGCAGCCAGTCTGCTCCGGCTTGCTGAAGAAACGCCCGGGTCTGTAAACCAGCTTCAGCGGCTGGACATTCCCGGCGGAAAAGCCATCCAGCGTCATGCTGAAGGATTGGTAAAAGCCATCGAGGACGGTCTGGCATCCAAGCCTAAACATCCCCCGCGTAAAGAGCGCCTGGATGATTCTTACCTCGCCCGGGAAAAAGCCCTCAAGGAGTGGCGGAAGAACAAAGCCCGGAAAATGAAAGTCAATTCCGCTGTTGTGCTACCCCGGGACCTGCTCTACAACCTGATCTCTCAAAACCCCCAAAGCAAAATGGATCTGGCCAGGGTGATGATAGATGTGCCTTGGAGATTGGAGAGATTTGGCGATGACATTCTGTCTATATTAACAAAGGTAGACTAGGCAGGAGAAAACTGTGAAGATCACATTTATCGGAGCTGCTAGGACAGTAACAGGTTCGATGCATTTGCTGGAAATAGGACAGCATAAGATCTTATTGGACTGCGGGTTGTATCAGGGAAAACGAAAAGAGAGCTATACCCGCAACAGGAATTTTCCCTTCTCTCCAGCCGATCTGGATGCCGTAATCCTCTCTCACGCCCATATCGATCACAGTGGGAATCTGCCCAACCTGGTAAAACAGGGCTACAAGGGGCCGATCTTCACCACATATGCAACAGCCCATTTGGACAATATCATGCTGCTGGATTCGGGCTATATCCATGAAAAAGATGCTGAATATCTCAATAAAAAACGCCAAAAACAAGGCCAGCCGTCCATAGAACCTCTCTACACAAAGGAAGACGCCGCCCGGGTTGGGCCGCTATTTGAGTGCCTGGATTATGAGGAGGTTTTTCAACCTGCTCCCGGGGTGAAAGCAACCCTGGTAGATGCAGGCCACATTCTGGGATCAGCCGCTGTTGTCCTGGATATAGAGGAAGATGGACAAACCAAACGTTTATGGTTCTCAGGCGATATTGGCAGGCCTGGACTGCTCCTGATCCAGGACCCTGTTCTACCCCGGGATGCCGATTACCTGATCATGGAATCCACTTACGGGGATACAAAAAAGAGGGGGTCAGAAGACGCTTTCCTTGAGTTAAAAGAAGTGGTCCAGAGGACTATTCAGCGCAAAGGCCGGATTATTATTCCTGCATTTGCAGTCGGAAGAACCCAGGAGTTGGTTTTTGGTCTTCACAAAATGATGGAAAATGGCGCTATCCCAGAGATACCTGTCTTTGTGGACAGCCCACTGGCTATTCGCGCCTCTCAGGTTTTCAGGGAACATCCAGAGTGTTTTGACGAGGAGACCAGGCTGTTCATTAAAGATGATAAACATCACGCGGCCCTGGGTTTTGATCGTTTGAAATACACCCTGTCCGTCGAGGAATCAAAAGCCATCAACTTCGCCAATCCGCCCTATGTAGTAATATCAGCCTCGGGCATGGCGGAAACCGGACGGATTCTCCACCATCTAAAAAATCATGTTGAAGATGCCAGAAATACAATTCTGATCGTCTCCTGGCAGGCGCCTCACACCCTTGGCCGGCGTCTTGCTGACCAGGAAAAGGAAATCAAGATCTTTGGAAAGAAGTATTCCCGTCGAGCAGAAGTAGTCACAATTAATGGTTTCTCTGCCCATGCGGGACAAGACGGACTGCTGGCTTACGCGAATGCAACCCGGAATAGCGTTAAAAAAGTATTTCTGGTTCATGGCGAGCCGCGCGGCGCAGAACCATTAATGGAGAAAATCAAGGAAGGGGGAATTCCTGATGTGTACTATCCTGAGAGTGGTACGGCGTTTGAAATTTAAGGGTCAGTTCAGAGAATCAGCCTGTTTTAACACCAGGTTGCCAACAGGAATATCTAGCATGCGGCTGATCTCGGGGCATTTGGTCCGTAGCAGGAAAAACACCTTCTCGCCTTGTTCGTCCACGGTTTCAAAATTGGCCTGTCCTTTGGCCAGAACCAGGGGAGATTCCCCAAACAGTTCCTGAAATTCTTGAGTGGCTTGAGAAAGGATTGTGCCGGGAAAACATGAACCGGTCTCTACAATTTCAGCTACCTGGTCAATACCTGCCGCGAGGGCATCCTCAAGGGTCGCGTCATTTAAGATTGGTCCGCTTTTGACTGCGTAGATAACTGGAATATCCAGCGTTTCAATAAATATCCGGTCAAAAACCGTTTCACCAACATTATCGGCCAGATATAACAAATGGGGAGATTTACTCAGTCGCTCACGGAAAGCTTCCAGCCCTCCACCTTGAAGGTCCTGGTTAACTGTTTTTTCCACCTCATCCCAAAGGTCATAATCAACGGCATGGATTATATCAATGATATTACCCGCCGCACTGACCTTCAGGCCCTGTTCCAGGGGATCTGAACCCTGTTTGATCAATACCCGCAGGTCTTCCACGTATTTCATGGCGTTGATATGGCTGGTTTCTTTTTCTTCTTTATAGAGATCAGCAATCCCCAGCCAATCCCGCATCACCCGATTGGTTTCTCCGGCGATTTCAGAGGGGCTGAGATGGTCATCCGCCAATTCCAGTGTTTTAAGTACCTTTCTCAGGGTTTGAATCTGAAGATCTGGATCAGCAGCATTGAACGTGACTGCTGAGACGGCCTGTCTGAATATGCAGCCGATACATTCAGGATAAGTCTTCATTACTTACCCCCTATTCACTTGCGGAATAGCTTCCTGAACGTAATCCCTGATCTCCTTATCCCCCTTAAGGTTGATAGCAACTTCCGCGACCTTGCGGGCTTGTTCCATAGAGATGGAGCGAATTAGATGTTTTGCAAAAGGAACGGCGGGCGGGTTCATACTGAATTCATCCAACCCCAGACCTAAGAGGATCGGAATTGCCAGCATTTCGCCTGCCATTTCGCCGCATAATCCCACCCATTTGCCTTTGGCATGGGCCGCATCGATTACATTTTTAATCAATCGGAATACTGCCGGCTGGAAACCAGAGGCCAATGGAGCTACCTGTGCATTGGTTCGATCCGCCGCCATTGTATATTGACTGAGATCGTTGGTACCGATGGAAAAGAAGTCTACCACTTCAGCCAGTTGATCAGCCAGGATGGCGGCAGAAGGGATTTCGATCATGATCCCAATATCCATCTTCTCTGCCACATCATACCCCTCATCCCTCAATTCTTGTTTGCATTCTTCCAACACAGCTCTGACCTGCTCAACATCATCAACAGTAGCCACCATCGGGAACATCAATTTAAGGTTGTTTCCAAATCCTGCTCGCAGGGCAGCCCTCAGCTGGGGCTTGAATAATTCTGGCCGCATCAAACAGAGCCGAATTGCGCGCACACCCAGGAAGGGATTGGTTTCTTCTGGCATGTCTATATAGGGGATATCTTTGTCGCCGCCTACATCTAGTGTTCTTAATATGACTGGTCGGTCTCCAAAAGCATCGGCGATGGTTTTATAACTCTGGTACTGTTCTTCTTCTGTAGGTAAATTTTTGCGTTCAAGATAGAGGAATTCTGATCGAAGTAAACCAACTCCCTCTGCACCCGAGAGCAGCGCAGGTTGAACATCATCCACACTGCCAATATTGGCTACAACTTCCACTTCATGGCCATCGGTTGTGATCGCGGGTTGATGGGAAATGGCTTCCGCTTCGGCTTGGATGATTAGAAATTCTTCCTGGCGCTTCTTGAATTCCTTGAGCGCGTTATCATCGGCATCGATAATGATCTCACCAGCATCCCCGTCTATCACCAGGCTGTCACCAGTTTTAATCTCTTTGATTGCCACCCCTGCACCGACCACTGCGGGGATGCCCAAACCTCTGGCCAGGATGGCAGTATGTGATGTTGAACCCCCTTCTTCGATGCAGAAACCTAGGACTAAGTCTTTATTGAGCAAGACTGTATCCGAAGGAGTCAGATCCCGGGCAGTGATTATCGACGGCGTCACTAATCCTGCAGCTGGTGATTCCTTCAGGCCTAAAAGATTCCTGAGACAGCGAGATGAGACATCGCGAATATCAAGGGCCCTGGCACTGAGATATTCATCGTCGATGGCTTCAAGTTGCTGAGCATAACTTTCTGAACACTCAAATAAAGCGGTCTCTATATTAATAAGGTCGGTGTCGATCCGGGATTTGATACTTTTGATCAGTTCAGGGTCTTGAAGCATTAATTTTTGGGCGTTGAAGATCTCCGCGGCCTCATCACCCAGTTCTTTTTGGGCTTTGTTAAATGCTTCATCAAGCTGCTTTAATGTTATTTCCTGGGCTTTGATAAATCTTTCCCATTCTTCATCAGGATCATCGATGTTGCAAGGTTCGATGACGATCTCAGCCCGGGTAAAAACATAGGCCGGGCCAATCGCAATACCGTAAGAAGCGGGTATTCCTGAGATCGTTTTCATTTTAGTGTTCACCAAAATTATCAAGCACCAGCTCTTCAAGCGCTTTTAGTGCTTCATCTGCATCTTCCCCCTCAGCTTTGATAACAATCTCTGAGTCTTTATGCGCGCCCAGGGTAAGCACGGCCAGGATACTTTTGGCGTTGGCTGTGGTTTCTCCATGAGTGACTTCAATATCACTGCTAAATTTTGCGGCGGTTTGAACAAACATCGATGCTGGGCGGGCATGTAAGGCCTACCTCGTGGGTGATTGTCAGCTTAATTTCCGGCATATTCTCTCCTATTTAATAATTCATCAGGATTGGATTCTCAAAAGTTGTTTTAAGATCCGCAATAAATCGGGCCGCAACAGCGCCGTCAACGATACGATGGTCTGCTGATAACGTAAAGCGCATTATTGGCCTGACCCCGATGGCATCATTCTCCAGGGCTACAACTTCTTGTGTTGTGGCGCCTATGGCCAGGATGCCTGCTTCAGGTGGATTGATAATAGCGTTAAACTGCTCCACGCCAAACGGTCCCAGGTTAGTGATCGTAAACGTGCCGCCCTTAACATCCGCGCCTACTAACTTTTCCTCTCTAGCGCGGGTTACCAGGTCAGTGGTTTCAAGGGCGATTTTACTGATGCCTTTCTGGTTGGCATTCTTCACCACCGGAACGATCAAACCTTTTTCCAGGGCTACAGCCAGGCCGATATTGATATCCTGGTGCAAAATAATAGCATCCTCTACCAGGGAGCTGTTGATCATGGGGTGATCTGCGATCACCATCGCTACCAGCTTGACCAGCATTGCAGTGACAGAGACCTTATCATCACCGCGCTCTATTGCTAAATCATTATAATCCTTGCGGGCTTTGTTGAAATTTGTCATCTCCACCCGGGCTGTGAATTGGATGTGCGGGATGGATTGATAACTGGCAGTCAGTCGTTCCGCAATAGTGCGCCGCATACCTACCAGGGGAATTTTTTCACCACTTTGAACAGGCCTGGCAGCAGGTAATCCAGCCCGGGGCTGGAAGTTTTCCACATCTCCAGCCTGAATTCTGCCTCCGGGACCGCTTCCCTGGACAAGGCTCAAATCCACGCTTTTCAGTCGGGCGGTTCTGCGGGCGGCTGGTGTGGCGATCACATCACCAGTTGTGGCTGTCGCAGCCGGGGCAAGCACAGATTGAATATCCTCTTTTGTGACTTTTCCACCTTTGCCGGTTGGCGTCACCCGGGATAGATCCAGGCCATGTTCTGCTGCCATTTTCCTCGCCACAGGCGTTGCTTGAACCTCTTCAATTGCTGTTGCAGGCGCCGGGGAAGGTTCCGGGGAGGATGGCGCCGCCGTGGCAGTCTCGGGCAGTTCCTCGCCTTCCTCAAGAATATAGGCAATCACAGTACCGATTGGGATAACATCCCCTTGTTTGGCTGAGATCCCATTTAAGATACCGGTTCCAGGCGCTTCTACATCGATGGCAATTTTATCTGTTTCAATTACCAGAATGGTTTCACCTTCTGTTACTTGTTGTCCGTCGGTTTTTATCCACTCAACGACTGTACCAGTTTCCTGGTCCATGTCTACTTTGGGCATGATCATTTCAATGGCCATATTACACCTTTAAGGTTGCCAGTTCCCTGGCTTTTTGGACAATATCCTCAATTTGCGGGACAGCTGCTTGTTCCAGATTTCGGTTATATGGGATCGGAACTTCCCTACCTGCCAACCGGAGGATAGGCGCTTCCAGATATCCAAACGCTTCACTTTCGGCGATCACGCCTGCCAGTTCACCGCCAAAGCCGCCGGTCTTGACTGCCTCATGGACAATTAATACCTTTCCGGTTTTTTTGACTGAATTGACAATGGTCTCAGTGTCCAGTGGGCGCAGGGTTCGGGGATCGACAATTTCAATATCGATACCTTCTTTAGCTAATTCTTCAGCCGCTGCAAGCGATTTCTGAATCATGATCCCGGTAGCGATGATCGTCAGGTCTTTCCCCGCACGCTTGATATCTGCTTTTCCAAGAGGGATCTCATACAGTTCCTCTGGTACATCACCTTTAGTTTTATAAAGCAATTTGTGCTCAATAAAAACAATCGGGTTATCATCCCGAATAGCCGAGACCAGCAAACCTTTAGCGTCGTAGGGCGTGGTGGGCATAACAACCTTCAATCCTGGTACATGCACAAACCAGTTTTCGAAACTCTGGGAGTGATGTTCCGCCGCACCCGTTCCGGATCCTGCTGGTGTCCGCAGAACCATTGGAACTGTGGATTGTCCGCCGAACATAAACCTGAGTTTGGCTGCCTGGTTAACCAGCTGCTCTGAGGCCAGGGTGGTGAAATCCATGAACATGATCTCAGCGATCGGCCTCATGCCAATCAGTGCAGCGCCGACAGCAGCTCCTGTTAGTCCCAACTCGGTGATGGGAGTGTCCAGGATGCGCTCGTGGCCAAATTTTTCGAGCATGCCATAAGTAACCTGAAAGGCTCCCCCGTATTCTCCAATATCTTCGCCAATCAGGAATACCCGGGAGTCTCTTTCCATTTCCTGGGTCATTGCTTCGCGTATTGCTTCTAAGTATGTGATCTCTCTCATGGTGCGTAAACCCCTTCTTCCAGTGTTTCAACCGTCGGTTCTGGACTGGCTTCAGCAAATACCCGGGCTGCTTCAATATCGGCATATCCCGTTTCTTTGATTTGATCTGCTTCCTTTTCGGTCAGCAGTTTTTCACTAACACAATAATCCCGGAATTTAAGGATGGGGTCTTTCTTTTTCCAATCCTCTATTTCCTCTGGTGTGCGGTAGCGGTTGCGGTCACTCTTGGAGTGGCCGCGCCAGCGGTAGGTATCATTGACAATCAAGGAAGGACCTCCCCCGCTGCGGGCCAGGTCAACTGCTTTCTGAACCGAGTTCTTGACAACCAGCAAGTCATTGCCGTCATTTGATTCGCTGTTCATGCCATAGATCTCACCATGAGCTGCGATCTTCTTGGATGTAGTCCAGTCATTGGCCGCGAAAGACATCGCGTACTGATTATTTTCGCAAATAAAGACCACCGGCACTTGAAAAAGGACGGCCAGGATCATTGATTCATGAAAAGCGCCGGTTGAAGCCGCACCATCGCCAAAAAATGCCAGCAGCACCTGGTTCTCGCCTTTCATCTTCAGGCCGATACCAATGCCAACGGCCATCGGGATGCCGCCACCTACAACACCATTGGCGCCCAAATTGCCGCCTTTGACATCAGCGATATGCATCGATCCGCCCCGTCCACGGCAGTATCCGTTCTCTTTGCCGTAAAATTCAGCCATCATCAAATTTAAGTCCGCGCCTTTAGCAATACAAAGACCGTGTCCACGATGGTGACCAATAATATAATCACTCTTTTCCAGGGTGCTGATGGATCCAATGGCGGATGCTTCCTGTCCAATGGACAGGTGCATTGTGCCGTGGATCTTTCCAGCCATATAACTTTTTTCAGCCTGTTCTTCAAAAGCCCTTACCTGGTACATTTGCAGAAGATAGTGCTCTGCCTGTTCTTTCAATAAAGTCATTCTTCCTTACCTCCCCAATAAATCTGCCATTTCAGAGACTAGTTTTTCCATTTCATGGTCATCAATTGTGTAACTGTGCTCCGGAGTGGGAAAGATCCCGCTTTCAACTTCTTGCCGGAACTGAGTTAAAGACCGTACAATGATATCAGATAAATCTAAGTACACCTTTAAAAATCTTGGTGATAATTCTTTGAACAAACCCAGCATATCCTGGGTGACAAGGGCCTGCCCATCACAAAACGGTCCGGCGCCGATGCTGATAGTGGGTATATCCAGACTTTTAGAGATCACCTCTCCAAGCCGCATTGGAATACATTCCAGAATAATAGCACACGCACCAGATTCTGCAAACGCTATAACATCCTTGAGGATTTCCGAAGCCCCAGCGGCCGTTTTACCTTGAATGCGGATTGCACCAGAACGGACGATATTCTTCTTGGTAATGCCAACATGGGCGATCAGGGGGATACCCGAATCAACTATCGCTGCCGCTTTTCCGGCATCATCGCGTGTTCCTTCCAGATGGACACCATCCGCCTTGCCTTCTTTCATCAGCCGGACTGCATTTTGCACTGCCTGTTCTGCAGTTTCATAAGAACCAAATGGCAGGGTAGTCACAACCATGGATTGCCCCGCTCCATTGCGGACAGCCTGGGTGTGATAGATCATCTCATCCATACTGACTGAGACCGCTTCCGGCCTTCCCAGGCCAACAGTTCCAACGGCATCACTGACCAGAATGAGATCCACTTCTGCTTCATTGATGAATTTAGCCATTGGGAAATCGTAAGCAGTAAGCAGGGTAATTTTCTCGCCTCGCCTTTTTTTGGCTGTCAGCGAAGAAGGGGTCACTTTTTTCATATCGCCAGCCTCCTTAAGTGTATTTCAGCTTATTTTTTTGTGGAGTCAGGCAGTAATTTTTCAAGGTCCATGTGCGGGCCAGGAATGATGCGGGTTGAAATAACATTGCCAATCTTTGACGCAGCTTTTCTACCAGCGCCCAGGGCGGTGCGAACAGCCCCAACATCACCTCGGACCATCACTGTGATATAACCACCACCAATAGCGCGTTTGTAAAGCAAATCCACATTGGATGCCTTGGCCATGGCGTCCGCAGCCTCAATGCTGCATACCAGGCCGCGTGTTTCGATCATTCCTAATGCTTGAATTCCAATCACTTCAGTATTATTGTTTTCAGCCATCGATCATTCTCCTTGATAGCAAATCAACTATCCATATTTCTGATATGTAATCTTGTCATCCACCGATAGGGAATCCAGGATGCCAACTATCACCGCATCCACCGGTTTATTGTTGTCGCCCGCTGCCACCCTGGCGGTGCTTCCTTCAACAAGGAGGACTAATTCTCCCGTTCCTGCACCTACAGCGTCCTGGGCGATAAAGGGTGCGCCTGTAACTTTTCCGGAAGGATCCGCTTCTCTTACCAGCAGCAATTTGCTGTCTTCCAGGCGGGGTTCCTTCTCGGTAGCTACTGCCACACCTACCACTTTCACAATTTTCATATTATTCTCCTCGTTTGATGATCTTGCCCATTAGATCAACCAATCTATTCACTGGAGCAGAATCGGATTGGTCCGCGGTATTTACAGGCAGATTGGCTGTTGTCCGGGACTCAATGCTCGGGGCACCTGTCTGGCATCCCCTGGGTTTATTGTAGGATTGACTGATAGATACAGCCTGCGGGCGGAGAGATGGAGCCGGTGAAGGTGAAGGTGAAATTCTCACTGTTTCTTCTGACAGCTGCGCCCCATCTATCAGGGTGACATCCATCTGTTCGGCAGTCTCCCGGGCAAAATCTGTGAGGGAAGTATTGGGGCCAAGCTCAAGTTCAAATATGCCTTTGGCAACCAATTCCTCGATATCTTTTGCTGTGTAATAGATGTTCATTTTATTTAATTACTCTGCCTTCCAGGGATTCGACCGCAGAAATTGCGGCGTCCCGGGATTGCCTAACAGCGGATTCGGATCCAGAGATCATCAACCGTCCATATGCACCGCTGGAATCGTAGTGGTTCAGGGTGATCCCGGCAGCTTTTTCTGCTTCATTGGCAGCCAGTACAATGTAAGCAGCCGGCACAACTTCGATCACGCAGAAAGTCTGAAAGGCCAGGACCAAGCCGCCAGCGTTGCGAGCATTGATCAACTGCGCTTCGTGGGGATGAATCCCGGATGTCATATTAGCGGAACGGACCACTGGTTTTAATCGATCGGTCTCTTTTAAGCCGATTGATTCCAGGGCTTTTTTACCTGTATATTGGACTGCTTCCTGATGACTGGAATGAATTTCCAGGAATCCATACTCCCGGCCCATATTAAGATATCCAGGCTGGACATCAGTGGTCTTCAAAGCAACATCCATTACCTGATAAACCTCAGCTGCAGGAGAAATCTCGATATATAACTGAGCGTCTCCCTCAACAGGTATCATGCCCAAGGTGCGTTTTCCAGTGAAAGCCGCAAACTGGGGCTGCATACTATCAACCATCACATATGTTCGCAATTGCATGTTATTTTCCTTTACTTAATTTAGCTGACCTCAAAACGGAACTAGTCTGCTGAAAGCCTGACAACTTTCACTTCGTCGGGAAGCAGCTTTTCAACATTATTATGAGGTCGGGCAATTACATGGACGGCTACCAGTTCACCGGAAGCTTTTGCTGCAGCTGCCCCTGCGTCAACCGCAGCGCGGACTGCACCAATTTCGCCCCTTATATAAACGGTAACATACCCACCGCCGCTTTCTTCCTGGCCGTAGAGTTTTACGTTTGCGGCTTTGATCATGGCATCGGCCGCTTCAATTGAAGCTACCAGGCCTTTGGTCTCAACCATACCAAGTGCATTCATTGGAAATTCATTAGCCATATCAATACTCCTTTTTAGAAGTCATGCTTATTTATTCTGATAATATGTTTTGTGCTGCTGTCATGGCAGCGCCAATATCTGCTGCCAGGCCTGTTTTATGTAAAGCGGCGCTGGTTGCAGTTAATAATCCGAGCACATTATTATTGTTCATCTGGGGCAGTTGGGCCACATCCAGGTAAAAACTATCTGCACCCTCAACGCCAACTGATCCCTTTTCACCAGGCCCCAGGTTGGACTGGATCAAATCTACCAATATCTCGCTCCGTATACCGGCTGGTGTCCTGACCTCAGTTTTTGTGTGCTGGCAAAATCGGGCCGGGGAATTGCATCCAGGACAATCTCTGCCATCTATAGCAAGATCTAACCCCATTTCACTCACACCCCAACGAACAGCTTTGGCTGCCACGTCATCAAAGGATCTGGCAGGAGTAAATCCCCCGGACCAATTGGCATTGATGGCTGCCCGGAATTTGCGGGCTGTGGCGGCTGGATCCGGTGTTTCACGGATAGCCCGGCCGATCACAAAGACCGAGATCTCGACACCCTGGAAGAATGGAATCATGTCCAACCCCAAACCACCGGCTACCGAGACCTTAAATCCCATCCGGGTTAACTTCTGGATGGTAGCCAGGTCAGTTTCGTCCCAGGAGCGTGACAGGTTACCCTCATCCCAGCCCCGGTGATAGACCATGCGCTCAATGCCGATACTGCGCCATTCTGTCGCATTGGCCATGATATCCTTAATTCCGGTCAGTTCGATGAACATTTCCTTCCCGGGCCTGGAATTAGCTTCTGCCAGAGCCAGCTTGATAGTGTCCAACGGAGCTGCTCCCAAGACTGTCATCCAATCCGCTCCCGAATCAAAAGCCATTTTGGCTTCACCGCCTCCCACATCAGGGGATTTGATATCTGCCAGGATCAGGTTGTCCGGACACATTTCCCGGATAGTCTTGACGGCGAGCATACCTCCGCCTTTGGTCAGCGGTGTGCCGACTTCCAGGATATCCACTTCTTTGTGGACTACCTGGGCCATCGCCAACGCCGGTGCCAGATCAAAATAATCTAATGCTAATTGAATAAGTGGTTGATCTGCCATAGAGGATTTATTCTCCTTTGTTAGTGTGTTTGTCCTGATAGTTTTTCCAGCCCTGTGCCATTTTGGCCCGGATAAATTTCCCGGCTCCCTCAACGATCTCGACAGCATCAGGGAAATCTTCCGTCCAGAGCTCTAACACAACCGGGGCTTGAAAACCCATCCCGGCCAGTTTTTCAAATGCATCCACAAAGGGGACCGCACCTTCCCCGGGAGAGACATAACGAAGTTGTCCGGGCAGGGTGTCTTTTACGTGCAGGGCCGCGATATGGCCTTTTACATAATCCAGCTGGGAAACTACATCAACGCCAGCGTAGATCAGATTGCCGAGATCGGTATAGGTCTGGAACCAGGGGGAATCGAAATATTCAACATATTCCATCACCCGGGGCAGGGTATTGATCTGTATGTCCCAGTTTTCCAGCGCCAACATAACGCCAGCGCTGCTGGCCCATTCAAATCCCTTGCCCAGGTTTTCCAGGAATCTGTCTTTGGTGGATTGGTCCACATCTTCGTAATAATCTTCCGCGCCACCCAGCAGTATGGTCCTGGCATTGAGTTCGACAGCTAGATCGATCGACCGTTTAAAGATATCCAGCGAACGATTTCTGGTCTCAGTTGATTTACTGCCCAGCGGGAACCGCCTGTGGGCGCTGAGGCTCAGAGATTGGATTTTAAGACCTGTTTTTTCTACCAGATCCTTAATAGCAGAAATCTCTGCTGGGGTCCACAGCAGACGGGCCAAACGTTCGTCTGTATCATCAATGGAAATTTCCAAGAAATCGAAACCTGTCTTCCGGGTCAGATTCAACCGCTCTTCCCAGGAAAGGTTTTTAGGCAGGGCTTTTTCATACAAGCCTACCTTAATTGCTTCCAGATTACTGGTCCAGGTTTTCTTCATATCCCTTCCTAATCACATATGTGATTTTCTTTTTCACATATGTGATTATTATAGATGAAGGGAACTGGTTTGTCAAGCCGGTATATGTGGGGGTAAAATAATATGCAGGTCGTATATACACCGTAAAATAAGACCATCCAAAGAAAAAAGAAACCCGGAGGAGAATTTTCTCCTTCCGGGCGTTTTATTAAACCAGAGATGTTCCTGTTTGAGTATTATTTGTCTTGCTTTTTCTCTTTGGCGTCCCGTTCCTCTTGCCGCCGATCCATCTCGTTCTGGAGCATTTTGCGGCTGCTGGGCATCATGCGCTGGATCTTGGCTCCCTGCAGCGCTTTGAGAGCTTGATCCGCCAGATCCTTTTCGTCAAAAAGCAGCTGCAGGTTCTCAACGGTCTTTCTTTTGGGAACCAGAGCCCCTATCCTGGCGATATAAGGGAATGGTGAGGTTTCTATTGCTTTTTCCCAGGGAATGCCAATGATCTTGCGGATCTTTTTGTTTGATTTTTTCCGGTTCAGCTCGTCGGAGGTGTGAGCCCCCTTGGCCATTTCTACAATAAGGAATCGATAAATGCGGAGAAGATTATTCCAACTGTAAAACATAAACCCGCCATAGATCAGAATGATTACATTGATCACGAGGGAATTATCCTGATAAAAATAAAGGATTGTTCGTCCGACATCTCCCAATATGGCTTCAATAAAAGGTCCAACCATAAACAATTTCCTCCAGATAACTTCAAAAGAAAAGGGTGTGTAACATTATGATATTACACACCCCAATTCTGTCAATCTATTACTTGTGATTCAATTACTCGCCTTTTGCTCCAGCAAGTTTGTCCCAGGCAGCTTCGTTTTTCTTGTAGAAGAAGAACAGAACACCGGTGAGGACGGCAAATAAACCAACGCCGATCCAGCCGGTGTATTTACCAAGAAGCATGAAGGCCAGCGGTGTCCAAGCAAATCCATCGGCAATGCTGGAAATCATAGCAGCATTTTCGGGGATGGCAAATCCAGCGCCACCAGCTACCTCGGTGATAACCGGGGCCATAGCGTTGGCAAAGTAGAAACCGAAGATCAAAAGAATGGTTCCAACAAATACCATCTTGACGATATTGCCTTTAGCCATCGGTGCAATCTGAGAAGTCAGGAAAGGCAGCACGGCCAGGTCAGCAAACAACAGCATGCGGTTGCCAGGCAGAATGATGGACAGCAAGATTGCGATCGGGACCAACAGCAAACCGGTGGAAATCGCGGAAGGATGGCCAACCAGAACTGCGGAGTCCAAACCGATGTAAACTTCGCGGCCAGAAGCGCGTTTTGACATAAAGTCGCGGGCAGCTTCAGAAACGGGGATCAGGCCTTCCATAAGGATGCGGACCATACGGGGGAGCAAAACCATAACAGCGGCCAGCTCAAAACCTAGAACAATGATTTTCCCAAGGGTGGGAATAAAAGCACCGGCAAATTCGCCAAAGTAGGCGATCAGGCCGAGAACTACACCAATGACCAGGCCCATAACCATCGGATCACCAAAGGTGGAGCCGAGAGCTTTTTCGATTCCATCAGGATCAGCATCCACTTTGTTCAGGCCGGGGATCTTGTCAAACAGCCAGTTGAAGGGCAGAGCCAGGGGAACCATAGGAGCAGTAAATCCATGAGGAATGGAGATGCCGGGCAGGTCATAGAATTCCTGAATGCCTTTGGCAGTCCAGTCGCCCAGGAAGAGCATAAATGCCGCGCCAACTGCAGCTGCGGCCAAGCCCATGGGAAGAGATCCTGAAACGGCGGTTACCAGGGAACCAAGGAAGGCATAGTGCCAGAAGTTCCAGATATCAACGTTGAGGGTTTTGGTGATGCCCGGGAGTAAGAGTGCAAAGTTCACCAGCAGGGCAACCGGAATCACCCACAAGCCAACGTCTGTGGCGAAGGCAACTGCGGCAGCAGCGGGCCATCCAACGTCAACAATATCGCGGGAGATACCAGCGTTGGTAACCAGGGCCTGGGAGACACCGGAAAGAGCGCCCCACATTAAGCCGATTACCAGGTTAATACCGATGAATGCCACACCAATGGTCACCGCGGCCCGGAAAGCTCGTCCCACCTTTGCTCCAAGGATGAGAGCAAAGATAAAGATGAACACAGGCAGCAATACCGTGGCACCCAAGGTATCAACTATTGATTTTAATACGGTTGCGAAATCCATTTATTTTCCTCCAAAGAATTCTAATGCTTGAAAGTAAAAAATACTATTGCTTGATCCTACAACTGGTATGAGAGTCATCACCTCCTCTGTCATGCTGAGGCTTTCCTGGTTTCTGCTGAAATAACGATTCGGGCAAAAAACCCTCCCCTAATTTTGGCAGCCGGTTCTTTTGACCCGGTCCAGGAAATCCTCTCTCTGCTGCATTCGGTAAAGCACTATCGCACAAAAGCTTCCAGGGAGATATACTCTCGCTGGATTCTATTAGATCAAGGTTGATGTCAGTATAAACACCATAACCCAACTTTGGTTACTAGTCTCTTAGATATCCTAGAATCTCTTCCACGACCTGGTCAATACCAATACCAGTCAGAAATGCCAGGCCTTTAACGACCGGAATCCCGGGGTCAAAGCGCAAAGTGGATGTGGTAACAATCAGATCTGCGCCCTGTCTAAGAAGTTCAGGAATTTCCTGCCCTTTGCATTGTTTGGTAACAACGGCAATCCCTGCCGCTTTACAGGCTTCCTCAATGGCTTTAGCGGCCACGGTTGAAGTAGCAATTGCTGTTCCACAAGATACGATCACGGTTTTTGCCATTCTTTTTTCCTTTTCTAATTTCTCGATTAAGAAAGTATTTCAAAGACCTCTTCAGTAGTCTCCGCGTTTACCAGTTTACTGATAATCTCTGGGTTTTGGAGCACTGCCGCCACACTTTGTAACATCTCGATCTGGGATTTTGGTTGATCCAGCGCCAACATGATAACCAACCGGCAGGGAACTTCTTCGTCGCTCTCTACCATATTATAAAACACAACTTCTTGTTTTAATGTGGCCAGTCCCAGGGCAGACTTGTTGACGTATTCGATATCCACATGGGGAATAGCTGCATTATACTCTCCCCCCAGCGGAAGGCCTGTAGGCAGATTGGCTTCCCGTTCCAGGGCCGCTTCTACGAAATTATCCTTCACGTATCCCTGGTCGCGCAGTTTGCCGCCAAGCTCTCGAATCACTTCTTCAGACGTGGCGGCATCCAATCCCAAAACTACAGCTTCTTCACACAAAAAATCTTTGATATTCATGGGCCTTTTTCTCGCAGTGTAATATGCTTCGCTATTATACAGCCAATTTTTACATTGAATATGTGATTATCTTCACTTATTTACATACGTGAGGGCATTAATCACATATGTGATATAATACTAGTCAGCAAATCTTTTGTCAATTGAAATTGTTAACTAATATAATTAACTCTATTCATAACAAGGTGACCAAATATGGCCAACAATGGCGAAAGGGACGAGATCCTGGCGTTTGTCGCCGAAAAATATTATCTGGAAGATCACAGACAGTCTGATATCGCTGAAATGATCGGGCTTACCCGGTCCGCGGTTTCCAGAATGTTAACCGAGGCCCGGGAGAAAGGCATCGTTGAAATCGTCGTTCACCACCCATTCCGCTACGACCGCGGTCTGGAAGAAGAACTTAAAAAACGGCTGGGCATGAAACATGTTTCCATCGTTGAGTTCGTCAATCATCCCAACTATGATGATCTCAGAAAACAACTTGGCAAAGCCGCTTCCCGATTATTGAGTAAACTGATTAAACCCGGCTTCCAAATCGGTGTTGCCTGGGGAACCACCGTTCAGGCAACCATCGATGCCTTCGAAACCACTCCTGTGGCTGGAACAAAAGTTGTGCAGCTGGTTGGTGTGCTTGGGTCTACCCGGCACTCGTACAGCGCCCAGACCCTGGTGGAAAGATTGGCCCATAAAATTGATGGTGAGGGGGTCTATCTCTACACGCCATTCATCGTTGAAAATAAAATGACTGCCGCTTCCCTGCTGGAAGACCCTGCGGTAGAAGAGGCTATTTCGATCGGCCGGGAATGTGACATAGCCCTGATGGGCATCGGGACCACCAAACCAGAATACTGCAGTCTCTATAAAGGAAATCACATCACCCTGGAAGAGTTGGACACTATTCGATCAGCTTCCGCCGTGGGTGATGTTTGCGCGCTTTATTATAAACTCGACGGGGATTTAGCCCAGGTCGATTTTCATAATCACAGAATTGGCGCCTCGAAAAACGGGCTCCAGAATATCGACACCCGCCTCGCCGTTGCCGGAAGTATCGAAAAGGCCGAAGCTATCCTGGGAGCGATCCGAGGTGGGTTTATCAACGCCCTGGTTACGGATAATGTGACCGCTAAGAAAGTCCTGGAATTGGATCAAGGCCAAAGTTAACAGGCAATCAAAAAACCAAAAAGGATAACTATGTCGCTTCAACAATACAAAACCATTCTCCTGGACGGAGACGGTGTGCTTTGGAAATCAAACCAACCTATTCCTGGCATAAAACCGTTTTTTGATTTTCTAAATGAACAGGGCGTTCGCTGGGCCCTGCTGACCAACAATAACACCCGCACAGCCCAGGATTATATCGACAAGCTTGGCAGCTTTGGCATTCAAGCTGGACCAGATTCGGTTTTCACCAGCTCAACTGTAACTGCTGATTATTTACTGGAAAACTACGGCAGGGATGTTTTCCTGCATGTGGTAGGTATGGATGGATTATTAAAAACATTGACTGAAGCTGGTTTTGAATTCACTTCCGGTGAGGAACAACCCGATAGAAAGGTTACCGCCGTGGTGGCCGGCATGGACCGTGAAATAAATTTAAAGAAGATCACCATTGCCATGCGATTGATCATGGGCGGGGCTGATTTTATTGCCACAAATACGGATGGATCCTTCCCAACCCCTGAAGGCATTAATCCCGGCACGGGCACCGTAATTGGCGCTCTGCAGTTTGCCTCTGGGATAAAACCCTACGTGGTTGGCAAACCGCAGCCGGCAATATTCCAAACCGCCTTAAAAGCCCTCGATGCCCGCCCGGAAGATACTTTGATGGTAGGAGATCGTCTTAATACAGATATACTAGGTGCAAATCTATTGGGTATTCAAACAGCAGCTGTGTTGACCGGCGTGACATCAAGAGAAGAGATCAGCCAGAATGAAATTCAACCTGATTTCATCTTTGACGATATCACCTCCCTTCATCAGGCTCTTGAAGAGGCCTACAAATCATGAAACCCCTGATCTTGCTCACCAATGATGACGGCATCCATTCCCCGGGTTTGGCGGCTGCGGCAATGGCTCTTGATCCCCTGGGAGAACTCCTGATCGTTGCTCCTAACGAACAACAAACCTCCATGAGCCGCAGCAGATCCCAGCAGTGCGGCGGCGACGGGACCATTGAAAAAACTATTGTGCGATACGGGGATAAAAGCTGGGAAGGTTACAGCGTCAAGGCTACTCCCGCCCTCGCGGTTGTCCATGCTGTCAGGGAAGTGGCAGATCGAGAAATAAGATTGGCTGTTTCTGGAATCAACTATGGCGAAAATGTTGGAACCTGTGTAACTGTTTCGGGAACCATCGGGGCGGCCCTCGAGGCCGCCGAAAAAGGCATTCCCGCCCTGGCTATCTCCCAGGAAATTGCTGGAATGGATTATCACACCTACAGCAACGTGGTGGAGTTTTCCACAGCTATTCATTTTACCCACCTGGTCGCGAAAGTGATGCTAAATAATAAAATGCCTTATGATGCTGATGTATTAAAACTGGAAATCCCCCTCGGCGCTGACTTAAATACCCGCACTGTTATTACCCGGCAGGACCGACTGGTTTATTATCAACCCACCCCTATTAAGAGGGAAGAATTGCTCGGCACCACTGCCAGGGTTTCTCACCTGCCTAGCAAGGGGAAATATTCCAGAAAAGACACAGATGCTTATGCCCTGGCCGAAGGGCTGGTCTCTATTACCCCTCTCAGCCTGGATCTCACATCTCGTAATTGTCTGGACAAGCTTACTGGTTTATTTGATGTTGAACTATTAAAATAAGGAAGAATAAATGACTGGAACGATCCATAAATTTACAGGGGATTGGGAAACCGTCTTTTCATGGGAAGATACCCGCACCCGGATGTATCAGAATGAAGAAGTGAACCAAGTTTCAGAAACCTGGATGATCGGCAAAAAAGAGGGGGCTGAAAACTTCGCATTCCGGTATTATCAAATTGAAGCCGGCGGCAACTCCAAAAAAGAACAACATCCTTATGACCATGGGATCTTGATTCTGCAAGGTACCGGTGAAGTCTTACTAGGGGAAGAGGCCCATTCAATATCACAGGGAGACATCATACATATACCACCAGACGCCCTGCACAAAATAACCAATACTAGCAAGGGGCCGCTGGGGTTTTTATGCGTCATTCCTGCCCAGCGGGAAAAAGGCGGTAAAATCGTCTGGGCTGAAGAAGGCATTCAATTTGACTGAAATTATTATCTTTTAAGATTAACTCTGGAGGTTTTTTATGGCAGAAAGAATGAGGTGGGGCGTCCTGGGAACAGGAAAGATCACCAACCGTTTTGCACAAGCATTAAATAACATCCCGGAACACGCAGAGCTTCTGGCGGTGGGATCAAGAAATCAGGATACTGCTGATGCATTTGGGGATAAATTCAACATTCCCCGGCGTTATACAAGCTATGAGGAAGTTGCCAAGGACCCTGATATCGATATCATGTATATCGGCACCCCCGGTGTCTACCATTTGAAAGACGCCAGCATGGCCCTCAATCACGGCAAACACGTGTTATGTGAAAAGGCTTTTACCATCAATGCCAAGGAGGCCAAGGAAATGATTGCCCTGGCCCGAGAAAAGAATCTCTTCCTGATGGAGGCTATGTGGACTAGATTTTTCCCTATCCATATCAGGATCCGTGAACTGCTAGCGGAGGGAGCAATCGGTACCCCTAATGGGATGACGATCAACTTCATTGCCAAACCGCCTTTTAATCCCAAGAACCGCTGGTTTGATCTTAATCTTGGCGGCAGCGTGCTGCTTGATACAGCATCTTATAGCATCTCCTGGGCGTCCAGCCTGTTTGGGGAGCCTGCCGCAATTACTGGTCTGGCTAGCTTTGGCGAAACCGGCGTGGATAATCAGACCGCATTGGTCATGCGTTATGCCGGTAATGAATTGGTCAGTTTGCTTTCATCCCAGATCTCATACGATGACAAAGATGCCGTCCTCTTCGGTTCTACTGGCAAAATCGTGGTTCATGATCCCTGGTACAAACCAGTTAGAATGACCCTTTACCAGGAAGGCAAAGAACCCCAAGAGATCCAAATGCCGCTGAATGGATATAACGGCTATGAGTGGGAAGCGATGGAAGTGATGAACTGTATCAAGGCTGGAAAAACAGAATCTGCTATCATGCCCTTGGATGAAACGATCACCATTATGGAAACAATGGATACGGTTCGTGAGCAGTGGGGACATAAATTCCCCTTTGAAAAATAGTTAGATCCAGATAAATACATTCGAATAAAGGTTTATTATGAGCAAATTTGATGTGATTGTGATTGGTGCTGGACCCGCTGGCTATGTTTCTGCGATCCGGGCTGCTCAGCTTGGAAAGCAAGTTGCAGTGGTAGAAAAAGAATACCTGGGTGGCGTGTGCCTGAACGTTGGCTGCATCCCATCCAAAAGCCTGTTAAAGAATGCCGATCTGGCCTATACGCTCACCAAGCAGGCCAAAGATTTCGGGATATCCTTTGATAACTTAAAACTGGACTATGCCGCGGCTGTAAAAAGAAGCCGCCAGGTATCCAAACGCCTGACCAAAGGTGTGGAATTCCTGCTGAAAAAGAATAAGATCACCCTTCTTACCGGAAGCGCTGAATTTACCGCATCCAAAACCATCAAGGTAAAAGGGGCTGATGGAGAACAAGAGATCAAGGCAGATCATATCGTCATTGCCACAGGTGCCCGGCCCTTTATCATTCCAGGCATGGAAGTGGACGGCAAACAGATAGTGACCTACAAGGAGGCCATACTCCAGGAAAGCCTTCCAAAATCCGCTCTGATCGTCGGCGCTGGCGCGATCGGTATGGAATTTGCCACCATCTGGAACAGCTACGGCGTTCCAGTCACCGTGGTAGAAATGATGGACCGGGTCATGCCAAACGAAGACCCAGAGATTAGTGCTGAACTGGAAAAGTCTCTTAATAAACTGGGCATCAAGACCATGACCAAAAGCAAAGTCACCAGTGTGGAAAAATTAAAAACCAAGCTGAATGTGACCATTGAAAGCCCTGATGGTGTGGAGAAATTATCCGCTGACCAGGTTCTGCTGGCTGCCAGTTTTGTACCTAATACCGACAGCCTGGGGCTCGGGAAAACCGGTGTCATTTTGGACCAGCGCGGTTTTGTTGAAATTGATGAACGAATGTCAACCAATGTGTCGGGGATCTGGGCTATCGGCGACGTAACAGGCAAGCTGATGTTAGCTCATGCCGGTATGGCAATGGGCATGGTATGCGCAGAGGCCATTTCTGGAAAATCAACCGAGAAGTTGAATTATCAGAATATGCCCAAAGCGACCTACTGCCACCCTCAGGTAGCCTCCTTCGGTTTGAGCGAGGAAAGTGCTAAAGCTGCAGGATATGATGTCGCTGTCGGAAAATTCAATTTCCAGGCCAACGGAAAAGCTCTTGGATTAAATGATTATTCCGGTTGGGTCAAAATCGTTGTTGATAAAAAATATGGGGAGATCCTCGGCGCCCATATGATCGGCCCCGAAGTGACCGAGCTGCTGCCGGAACTGACCCTGGCCCAGGCCAACGAGCTCACTTCTGTTGAGATCGGGCATAATGTCCACGCTCACCCAACCTTGAGCGAAGCATTACACGAAGCAGCCAAGGCTGTCACAGGTGAAGCGATCCACGCCTAAAGGAACAAAATAGACCAGGTCTATTTGCTAGACCTGGTCTATTTTAAGTTCAGCGCGGGGAAATCTTATACGTATGACCCAAATTCATTCAATGTGCGCAGCATGGCAGCATAGTTTTCAGGCTTGACCGCCGAATGAATTGAATTGCTTGATGAAAGAATAAAACCTCCACCCGGCATCCCCATTTTTAAGGCAGTTTTAGTAGCCTCAATAACTTCATCCTCTGTCCCAAAGGATAGAAGGTGGGCACAATCCACATTTCCCTTAAGCGCGACCCGATGCCCATATTTGGCTTTCACTTCACCCAGGTCCATTCCAGCTTGTGGATCTATAGGATCGAGACAGTCAATGCCCGAGTCGATGATCATGTCTATGATCGGCCAGATATTGCCGTCAGTGTGTTTGATCACGTAGAGCCCAAGCTCCTTAAAACCCTGAACGACTCGCTTCAGACCAGGATAAAAAAGTTCCCGGAAGTGCTTCGGGGACATCAACGGCCCCTTGTTATATGCAAAATCATCGCCTGTATAAACAATCTTCACCCCCCGAGCGGCAACCTCTTCCGCCAGTTCCAGATTGACATCCACTGACATCTCCACCAGTCCTCTGACTAACTCCGGCTCGGTGACAACCGCCATCAGCAGGTCCTGCATACCCATCAAATAACGCGGCAATGTAAAGACATCATTCAAATGGACCACCACTGCCCTGTGGCCGCCATATCTCTCCACGGCGTCTTCAATCGCCTCAAATCGACCCGGCGCCCGTGGATCTGGAGGTGTATATTTTCTAAAATCAGCCAGGGTTTTGATCGGTGATTCAACTTCAATGCCGTGTTCTTCGGGAGTATCCTGGGTAACAAAACCCCATTCACTCAGCCAGCGGCCCTCCCCCACTTTCTCTTTTTGATAACAAGTATCTGCAATGACCGCGTCCCAACCCATCTGGTCATAAAAATCCAGTGGGTCTTTGGCTTCGGGACACAGCGCCTGCCGCACCTTGTGATCCACCATCCATTCAAAATGAGGTACGCGGTCTGGTATCTTGCGCTCCAGGACACACAGGATCCGCTCAATGGAGTTCATTTCAGTCATAGGCGAATTTCAGGGAATTAGAATCCCCACTCCGTTCGCATCGAGTCCATCGTTTTCAAAACCGCCAGACTTTCATCCAGGGGCATGATCTCACTTTCCAGCTTGCCGTCCCGAATGCAGTTCATGACTTCCAGAGCCTCATACTCGTATCCCACATAACCGTCCAGTGGGAATTCGATAAATTCCGGATCTTTCCCTTTTATGTATAGGGTCATCTTGGTAGGTTTATACCAGGGGTCATGCACTTCAATCTTGCCTTCCGATCCGAAGATCACCACATCCTTGACGTCATAGGTCGTACGGGAAGCCATCCAGGTGGTCAGCGCCCCGCCCTCATGTTCAAAGACTCCAGAGACTTGAAGGTTCAATCCGCGCTCTCCAAAAGTCCCAAATCCGGTCGTGCGCACAGGAGGACCAAGAATAGAAAATGCCAGCCCCAATCCATAGGGCGCCTGATCCATAAAGGTGCCCATGCCCAGCTCATTTGGATAAACATCCGGCAGCTCCGGAAGCCCCATATAGTTGTGGTGGATCACCAAACCCTGGAGTTTGCCCAATGCTCCCTCGGCCAGCAGCTCCCTGATCTTCACGTGGACCGGGAAAAAGCGGGTCCACATCGCTTCCATCAGGAAAAGATCCTTTTCCCGCGCCAAGTTGATCAAGTCCTGGGCTTCGTCAGCATTCATTGTGAAAGCCTTTTCACATAACACATGTTTGCCGGCTTCCAGGCACATTTTTGCATCTCGATGGTGAAAGGGGTGGGGGGTGCCGATATAGACAATATCCACGTTGGGATCATCCGCTACAGCCTGATAGCTGCCGTGAGCGGTTGGGATGGTATAAAGCTCTGCGAACTTATCCGCAGAGGCCTGGCTGCGGGAACCCACAGCGGCCAGATCTGCCTGATCAGTGATATTTGCTAACGCTTTCGCAAACCGGTTGGCTACAGCCCCGGTTCCCAGAATTGCCCAGCGGAATTTCTCAGTCATGTGAAACCTCCTTCACTATACTCTATGATTTCCAGAACCCATCAAGGGCCTGGGCAGCTTCCAGATAGCGGTTATATTTGATGTTGTAGATCTCTTTTTTATTTACATCCTGCGGAACAACCTTGGTAATCTTGACCATGCCATTAACCGCAGCTTCGACATTGGCATACTGTCCAGAACCTACAGACGCACAGATAGCTGCCCCCAGCGCACCAAGCTCACTTGCCTTTGTTATCTCAATCGGCATTTGCAGTACGTCGGCAAACATCTGGGCCCATTCCAAACTCTTCGCTCCGCCGCCAGCGATCCTGGCCGCCTCTGGGGGGGCGAGATATTTCAGCAGTTTTCCTATATGGTATTTGTGGGAATAACAGATCCCTTCATAAATCGCCCTGATCAGATGTGCCCGGTCATGCCAGCCTTGCAAGCCGATAAAACTACCCTGGGCATGTGGATTCAGATTGCTGCCATATAAAAAGGGCAGATATACAAGCTCAGAATCCTCCGGGCTGACATCACGAACCGCTTGATTGCAGAGGTCATAAACACTACTTCCTTCCGCTTCCGCCTTTTTGCACTCTTCCTGAAGGAATTCACCAATAAACCACTCCAGGTTGCTTGCCGAAGTTGGGGATCCTTCCAGCATTAAATAATATCCGGGGCGTGAAAAGATAGTGGTCGAAAAGAATTCTTTGGCGACAATCGGTTTTTTGCCAATATATTGGTTATTTGCCCAGGTGCCCACTATGATGCAAATTCTTTTTTCATCAATTGATCCAGTTGCCAGTGAAGCTGCGTCGATATCATAACAACCTGCAAAAACGGGAGTGCCTTCATTTAGTCCCGATTCATCGGCAACAGGCGCGGTAATTTTTCCTGCTTCATCAAATGATCCAACCAGAGGAGGGATCATGTCTGCAACTTCCTCAATGCCTCCCAGTTTTAACATCTCGCGATCAATTTTTTGTTCTTTTGTATTTATCAAACCCGTGCCAGAGATGGTGGAAATTTCAGATCGAAGTTCACCGGTAAGTTTATATCTGATAAAGTCGATCGCTGTCAGGAAATATCTGGCGTTTTGATAACTCTCGGGTTCGTTATCCTTTAGCCAGCGCATCGCGACAAATGATAATGCGGGCCAGAGGATCTGCATGTTTAATGGATGAACCTGATCGTAGTATCCTTCCTCTTCCAGGATCTTTAAGTAAGGAAGCCCGCGGCTGTCAGCCCCTTCGATCGTTCGCCGGACAGGTTTTTTATCTTTGTCCAGTAAATGGACTCCATTGCCATGTCCAGTTAATGAAACAGCGCTGATATCTTTTCCATTGATATCAGCCTTCTTGATCACTTCTTGAATCGCGCATAAACAGGCAGCCCATTTATCATCCATGTCCCTCTCGTAGTAGCCGGGTTTAGGTGAATGGTTATCGGCCAGCTCTCCATAAACGCCGAGTTCATTGCCCTCAAGATCAAAAATTGCAGCTTTGATTACTGTGCTGCCAATATCAATCCCAAGAAGATACATAATCCCTCCATTTATAATTTGGCCTGCAAATATTCCTTAAATCTTGCCAAGTCTTTTCTGTTTGTTCAGGGAAACATATCCATCAACTGTGATCACGAGCAGCAAGATAATCCCAACCAGAATGTTCTGCCACTGAGGAGGTATAGCATATAGGTTGAAAGCGTTTGACATCAGCACCATGAAGACCATGCCTGAAAAGGCGCCGACAATGGATCCCTGCCCGCCGATCAATGACCCGCCGCCGATGATGCAGGCGATGATAATGTTCATATGGGCGCCGACTCCAGTATAGCGGTTGGCTATCCCTGCCCGGGAGGTGACCAGGATACCTGCTAATGCTGCCAGGAATCCGCTTAATGTAAAAGCAAGGATTCTTATCCTGCGTGAATTAATACCCAATTTTTCTGCAGCGTCATAGTTGCCACCAATAAAAAAGAGCTGCCGGCCGAATTTTGTATAGCGAAGGACAAGTTGGAAGACGATCAGCAGAATTAACAAAATCCAGAACATATAGTACACATTCAGGAATTGTCCTCTACCCAGGTTGTTGAAACTCTCAGGAAAATCGGTGTAACCGGCATATCCTCGTCCGACTAAAACGATTTCGCTTATGCCTCTGCCGATATACATGGTTCCAATGGTGGCAATCAAAGCGTTAACCTTGGCTATTTCGACAATAACACCGTTTATGAACCCGATCAGAAGGCCGGACAACATTCCGGCCAGGATTGCAACCAGAGGAGATGCACCCATTGTTAGACTGATTGCGCTAACAAGGCCTCCAAGGCCCATTGTCGAACCAACGGAGAGGTCAAAGACACCGGAAATAAGCAGGACCATCATGCCAATCGCCATGATCCCGTAAGGAGCTATCGAGGTTTGAACGGAGTCAATATTTACGCGGTCAAGAAAGTTGGGTCTGGCAATCACCAAAAAAATGAGCAGTAATCCTGCCAGAGCAACAGAAACTGTTTCATTCTTTCTCAGGATGCTGGCAATTTTTCCTTTTCCGTTTGTTTTTGAAAAATTCATTCCCATGAGTTTATTTTTCCTTATTCCTGCTTGTTGAGGCGTGTATCAACAAAAACCGCAACTATCAGGATGATGCCAACGATCAGCTGCTGGAGCAGCGGCTCAATGTTGAAGATGACCATACCATTCAGGATTGTGGCCAGGAAGATGAGGCCGACTGCAGAACCTAACATGCTGCCTCTCCCGCCATAGAGACTGGCTCCACCCAACACAGCAGCGGTAAGCAAATGGAATTCAAGTCCCAGGCCAATTGCTGTATCCGCGTAGGTCACCCGGGATGATAATAAGATTCCTCCAATGCCGGCAGCCAGGGCGGAAAGCGCGAATAATGAGATGATGATCCGGTTGGATTTGATCCCGTAAATACGGGCGGTTAAGCGGTTTTCACCCACACTGTATAACCTTTTGAAGATTGAAGATTTTTTCAGAAGGATTTCCAGGATCACAACCAGCACGATCATGATTATTATTGTCAGGTAAACATCGCTGACCTCAATCTTTGAGAGATGGCGCATGGCTGACGGATAGGTGGCGCCGTACATACGTTTGACAAAATTGGATGCCAGCCCCCGGATCAGGGTCATGGTTGCAATTGTCACCATCATGGAGTTCAATTTGAATCTAACGATCAAGAAACCTGTAATTGCGCCAAGTAACACGCAGGCCAGCAGGGAGAGGCCCATTGCCGGAAGCAGGGGAACCTTTTTCATAACCATCAGGTATCCCATGAACATCCCAGAGAAAGCATAAATTGAACCCACCGAAAGATCGATTTCGCCGATGATCATCAAATAAGTAAAACCTATCACGGCTATAAATTGGAACGAGACGCCATATAAAATAGCGTAGATATTTCTGTATGTAAAAAAGGTTTCGCTGGTAAGCGTTAGAACCGTAAATAAAATAGCCGTGATTAAGATAATGGTCAGAGAACCAAAGTTGAACTTCTTTTTCCGGCTGATGGTTGCAACAGCTTCAGATGAGCTAATTTCCATCTGCTAAATCCTCCTTCCACGATTATGCACAGGCTAATGCCAGGATAGCTTCCTCATTAATGTCTTCACCCTGAAGATCACCTACAAGGGCTTTGTTCTTCATGATGTAGATTCGATCACAAAGCCCGACCAGTTCAGGCAGGTCAGAGCTGAAAATAATAAATCCAGTCCCCTGATCTGATGCATTTAAGATAAATTTATGGATCTCGCTTTTTGCGCCCACGTCGATGCCGCGGGTTGGTTCATTGACGATCATCAGTTCCGGCTCTGCTCCAGTACACATTGAGAACATCAATTTTTGTTGGTTGCCGCCGCTTAAATTGCGGGGTTTTTCAAAAATGCTGGGTAATACAATCGAAAATAATTTGATGTATTTTTCTGCAAAATCTGCGATTGCACTTTCCCTTAATATGGTCATGACGGACAAGTCATCCATCCTCGGCAGCATCATGTTATCTGCAGCACCGCTGTTCATCAGCAGCCCGGCCTGCTTGCGATTATTGTTCAGGTAGAGGATCTTATTTTTGATCATCTCCTGGGGAGTAATAGTAGTTAGTTTTTGACCCTTAAAAGTGATCTCGCCAGAATCCCTTCCTTCCAATCCGTAGATCATGCGCGATACTTTTATTAGTCCAGATCCTTCCAATCCAAAAAAGCCGATGATCTCGCCTTCCTGAAGTTGAAAACTCACCGGATTAAGCGCGTTTTTCTTTTCCAGTCCTTCAACTTTGAACAGCACCGAGTTGGCGCTGGCGTCAACAAATTCTTTTTTAGTATAAAGACTGCCCGATAACTCATGTCCAACCATTGAGTTGACCAGATCATCTTCGGTAAGATTCTCGTCGTTGATAAAGGTACGGATATATCTACCATCGCGCAAAATGGTGATCTTGTCGCTGATCTCCAGGACTTCGTTGATCCTGTGGGATATATAAATGAAAGTAATTCCTTCGTTGCGCAGCTGATCGATGATTCTCATCAATTTCTCTGTTTCAAGATTATTGAGGCCTGATGTTGGTTCATCAAGCAGGATGATCTGCTGGTTGTCACTGATACAGCGCAGGATCTCTACCATCTGCTGCTGTGCAAGGGTGAGCGAATCCATTTTTTGGAATGGTTTTATATCAATATCAAAAATATCGATACTTTCTTGCGCCCGTTGTTTTAAGGCATTCCAATCTATTGTGCCAATTCTATTAGTAAAGTAGCGGGATGGAAAAATATTTTCGGCAACAGTCAGGTTCTCAAAAATGGCCAGCTCCTGGTGCACCATTGATATGCCCAGGCTGTAGGAGTTGTCAGGAGAATAGTGTGTAATTTCCTGGCCGTCGATCACCAGGGTGCCTGAATCGGGTTCCTCTTCCCCCATGATAATCTTTACCAGGGTAGATTTCCCGGCTCCATTTTCTCCCAACAGGGTATGAACTTTTCCTTTTGTAATGCCAAAACTTACATTATGAAGTGCTTCGACAATACCGTATGATTTTTTGATGTCATGAATTTGTATAAAATCATCTTCGTGGAATGCCGGCGCAACCTTCGCTTTGGATTTGCCATTAAAAGAATTTGGCTCCATTATTCACTCCCGTTACCTTACTACCACTTAATGCTGTGTTTGTTTGATAAAAAGTCGAAAGGCGGAGTGGTCAACCTTTCGACTTTTTGTGTTAGAGCACTACTTGTTTAGTAGTTGTACAGACTTGTCTCAAATGTCGGCATATTCTCTGCAACAAAGAAATCAACATTGTCAGCATCGATCACTGCAGCAGTATTATACATGTTTTCAGGAACAGGATTGACGCCTGCGGCTGCGTTATCTGAGGAAACTGGGATGTCTTTCAGACCACCATTGTTCCAGTCTTCCATGATCAAGATAGCCATGTATTCATCAGTGGCGGTCTTGTTGATCAAAGTCGCATCAATGTAACCCTTGGCAATGTACTCGAGGGTAGCTGGTTCGCGGTCGTGCACAACAACTTTCACGCTGCCGGCTTCGATGTCCAATTCTTCCATGGCGAGGGCAATACCAGTGCCGGAGCTGGAGTCCAGACCGACGACTGCATCAACGTCAGGATAGTTGTTGAAAACGCTCTTGGCGGCTTCGATTGCATCAGCGGTTGCGGCTTTGTCATCAGCTTCGACGACAACTTCCCACTCTGAGTACTCGGCGAGGTAGTCTTTGACACCAGCAAGCTTGGCATCAGTATTGGCAGCACCCCAGTTACCCATCAGGGCGACACTGCCGGTGGTGCCGGCGCGCTCGATCAACTCTTTCGCGGTATCACGACCGCACTGGTAATTGTCCAAACCAATGTAGGTCAGGCCAGGGTTAACAGCAGTTCTGGTTTCGGTCATGATGACCGGGATGCCGGCAGCCATAGCAGTTTTGACAGCTTCGGCGGGGGAGTCATCCCACATCCTGGTGATGATGCCGTCAGCCTTATTGGCGACAGCAACTTCAATTGCATCAGCCTGAGCCTGGGTATCCCAACCTTCGGGGCCAGCGGCAATGATGTTGACCTGGAAATACTCAGCGGCATAACGCAGGGCAAGGTGGGAATCAGCAAAATAGGGATGCGCCTGATGGGATGAAACCATGTAGTAGGTGCGCATTTCTGCAGGTTCTTCAGCGGCTGCTTCTGCTTCAGCGGGGGCTGCAGCTTCAGGAGCGGCCGGGGCACAGGCAGCTAACATTGTAATCAACAACACAAACACTAAAGCAATTGATACTGTTCGGAATTTCATTTCTCTCTCCTGGTAAATGAACATATAGTTCTTGGGGGAACTCACCTTCAAGTTCCTGACAATATTTTGACTTACAGGTGATTTTTATTTTCCTCGATCCTCCTTTTTTTGATTTCTTAGAAGTTGGCAGATCAAATTGTCACAACCTAATAAACAGCCTTGACATCTTGCCTTCAGATAATTTCAACCAAATCCACAAGTAGTGCTAAGCCGCAGTTCTTGGATACATCTTTACATAACTCTTTTTTTCGGCGGGAGGGCGGTTTTTGTGATTTTGGTCACATTAGCAGTACAGTTAAACGATAATAGATTAGTTCACGTTTGTCAACCTCTCAATCACGTATGTGAGTAATTTTCCAAAAGAATAGGAGTTAAGTCAGGTGGGGGCAGATTCGGGTATCTTGGCTCGAAGATCCTCCAATAATCCAGATCCTTTCTCGTGAATATCTAAGTAAGTATGGATATGAAACCGCTGCTATTGGCAGAACAGACTGATTAAAACCAGCGGGAAATGACCCTGGCGCAAGCCGGCAGACGCCCTGGAATAATTAGGTTTTACGAACCCGAATTTTCCTCTTCTTGAATACTGATCGATACAATTCTTTCGTTCAGATCGGTTATAAAATAACTCACCGAAATGATTTTTCCGTCAATATTATAATAATAGGTATTCTGAGTGTCGTTGTATTTGTAATCTGGATATACTTCATTCAATCCATTCAAGGCAATAATAAAATCCTCTTCGGAGCCTTCAAAAAGATAAGCCCGAGAGAATATTGGTATATCTGGGTAGCTGTACTCGTCAAGTTCATCATACCTATAACGTACGTAACCCCCGAACAAATCTCCCTCAATGATTTCCTGGATTTCGTTGATCTGGGCAAGCTCCTGGACTGGGAACGCTCCCTCCAACTGGGCTATGATGAATTCTGCCCTTTCCTGCTCAAGAACAAGTTCCAATTCAAATACCCGGGAAATCGAGGAATAGTAGTTGTATATCTTAAAAGGCTGACCATTCTTTTCCGCTGTAATGGACAGACTGGTTTCGTCGTTCCGTCCAATTTGTTCTGCTCCCGGAAGGGAAGAATAATGGTCGCGTGCTTCTTCTACACTTTTCTGCGAAGCATAGGTCACAATCATTTTATTGGACCTTGGATTATAGGAAAAAGCCGTGTTTAGAAAGAAATCTTTTCCATAAAGCCCTATGGTGTCTTCTACATAATTCTCAATCCAGGCGGAATTAGAAAAATCAATCTTCTCTGCAGTCTGTACCGCAGGCTCTGGTGTATATTTTGGAATGATCACAAAGACAACCAACAAAATAATTGCCAGAAGTAAAATGATTGCCAGAATCTTGTATTGATTTTCTGTTATTTTCATAAGACCCTTTATTCTATCTATTTTGAACAGGCAGCTGAATGTTCAAAGCGATCATATTTAATGATTTACGAACCCAATGGATATATTCCATATTCCAGAACGGCATCACGCAAAGCGATGATATTCTCGGGCGGCACATCTGCTTGAAGGTAATGGGTGGGGGCCAGGATATATCCTCCACCTGGGCCAAGAGCTTTGATCGTTTTAATGGCTTCTGCTTTAACTTCTTCCGGCGTCCCAAATGGCATAACCTTTTGAATATCAATGGCGGCGTGAAAAGATAAACGATCTCCAAATTCAGTTTTTAATTTGTCGTGTTCCATCTCTGCTACGTACGGCTGCACCGGATTTAACACATCCAACCCCATTTCAATATAATCAGGGATGAGTGGGTAAACGTCCCCGTCGGTATGGGCAATGATTTTGATATCAGGATTGAACTGATTGATCAGTTTCCGGGCTTCCAGGTAATAACGTGAGAATTGGGGCTTGATCAAATTTCGGAACATAGCAGGTGACATTATCGGTCCATTTTGCTGCCCCATATCATCGCCGGCAAATCGAACAGCCTGAATATATTTCCCGCAGGCTTTAAGGCCAACTTCCAGGCGAGCCAGTGCGATATCAACCAGTTTTCCCATCAACACATCCACAAAATCGGGTTCCAAGCTCAAGTCCATCAATAATTGTTCGAAACCTCTCATATAGTGAGCTTGTTCAAAAATAGAGTTGCTGAACTTTCCGATCAGGGCAAAGTTAGTGTTCTCGTACAGATCCCGAGCCTTTTCCTCCAAGCCTTCAACCTGGTCCGGATGATAGGGATCAGGCCAGGGGTATTGTTCCAGATCTGTTATGGTGGCCCCCGCTAGGACGTGATCATAAATATCATACATCAGCCCGGTAGGGAGCTCAACTTTGCGGAACTTGACCCCCCAATCGTCGGTATAAAAATCCATTCCATATTCGAAAACCGGTGTGTCTTTGGTCTTGCCCAGACCGATGTAACATAGATCGATGTTCAGTTCAGTTAATAGCTCGATCGGGTTGCTGACTGCCAGCCAGGCACTGCCAGGAACAACATCTTTTTTAGTTTTTAGACCCAGATACTTCGCCAGGCGCAGGTAACCCTCATACCCGAAGGTGCAATCAAAAGGGACTCTATCGGGCTCGCGATGTTCTAAAGTTGTCACCACCCGCTCTCGCGAATTCATTTCAACCATGTATATTCTCCTGATTTTTGGTGCTCGTTCTATTCAATTTGATTTTGGGGCACTCAATATTACAAAATCTTATAACATCTGTCAATCAAATACATTTTCCATTTACTGTCCAAATCAGGTAGGTGTTTTTTCGACAACCCCAAAGGAACCCTAAAAGGTCTATTCACTCCCCGGCCCAGCCCAGGCTGATCCTGCCCCGCTCCAGATCCAGCTGCTTGATCGTAACCCGGACGATATCTCCCAGATTGAGGTCCAACCCGGCTGGCATTTTCGATCTATGCAGCAAGCCGGCGTTTTTTACTCCCAGGTCAATAAAAGCCCCAAACTCAACCACGTTTTGAACGGTTCCCTGCAGTTCCATGCCTACAACCAGATCTTCTACAGATAACACATCTTTGCGCAGGAATGGTTTGGGCAGATCCTCCCTTGGATCGCGACCAGGTTGGACAAGCTGCTTAAATATATCTTCAAGAGTTGGGATCCCGATCTTAAGGGAAGCCGCCAGATCCTCAACTGTGATCCTCTGGCTCAAACTATCCAGGGCGCTCTTTTTTGCCTGGTGTTTTTCGTTCAACCCGATTCCTGCCTGGCGAATGACTTCTTTTGCAGCCGGGTAGCTTTCTGGATGAATAGCCGTGGTGTCCAGGGGGTTATCACCCTCCCTGATCCGCAGAAAACCGGCAGCCTGCTGATAGGTCTTTTCACCCATGCCGGGAACATCCTGCAATTGTTCGCGGTCGTTGAAATGGCCCGCTTGGTCGCGATAAGCCACGATCCGCTCAGCCAGCCCTGGACCAATGCCTGAGATAAAAGACAATAAAGCCGGCGAGGCAGTGTTAATCTCCACACCAACCAGATTCACCACACTTTCTACGACCTGCTCCAACTTCTCTTTCAGCTGTGACTGGTTGACATCATGTTGATACATGCCTATCCCAAGAGATTGGGGATCGATCTTTACCAGCTCAGCCAGGGGATCCTGCACCCGGCGGGCGATGGACACAGCGCCGCGAAAGCTGACATCCATATCAGGCAGTTCTCTTCCTGCCAGTTTGCTGGCGCTGTACACACTGGCGCCTGCTTCACTGACGATCAGGTATTTCACCCCTTCAAGATCTTTTATGACATCAGCCACGAATAATTCAGTTTCCCTGGATGCCGTACCATTGCCGATAACGATCAGGTTAACTTTCCATTCCTGGATGTTTTTTAGCAAATATTCACGGGCTTGTTCTATTTGATTTCGAGGAGGAACAGGATAGATCGTTCCGGTATGAAGTGCTTTTCCGGTCGGATCCACCACTGCTACCTTACATCCCGTCCGATATCCAGGATCTAATCCCATCACCGTAAACCCTGCCAGCGGGGACTGCAGCAGCAGGGCCCGAAGATTTTTGGTGAATATCTGCAATGCCCTTTCTTCTGCTTTTTCAGTCAGAAGCCGGCGGACATCTCGAAAAATGGCCGGCAGTAATAGTCTGGAGGCCCCCTCCCGAATACAAAGCTTAAGTTCTTCAGAAAAAGGCGAATGAGAATTCAGGGGGAACTGTTCCAGGATCACCGGTTCCCATGTTCTTTCAGGAAGGGTGAGTTTTACAGTTAAAATACCCTGTTTTTCACCACGGTTGATAGCCAGGGTTTGATGAGGGCGGATACGATTGGCCTGGATCTCGAACTGATAGTAATCCTTATAGACCTGTCGGTCATCTTCTGCTGCCTTTTTTTTACCAGTCGCTATCAGGCTGTTCTGGAGGGCTTTGTTACGAAGCTGCTGGCGGATCCTGGGATGATCGCTGATTACCTCTGAAGCAATATCCCGGGCTCCCTGCCAGGCTTCCTCAAGTGTCGGGACATGTTCATTAATAAAAGCCCGGGCAATTTCCTCCAGAGGCATCTTGTTTTGAGACTGCCCCAGGATCATATCTGCCAGGGGTTCCAATCCTTTTTCCCTGGCAATACTCGCCCTGGTTTTTCTTTTAGGTTTATAGGGTTGGTAAAGATCCTCCAGGTCTGTCCTGGAATTCGCGGCGTTAATTTCCACTTCAAGATCTGGGGTTAATTTCCCCTGGTTTTGAATGGTCTTCAGAATTGTTTCCCGGCGTTCGGCAAGAGCACGCAGGCGAGTGAGTTCTTCGTTAATATTTCGCAGCTGGTCTTCATCCAGTCCGCCGGTGGCTTCCTTCCGGTAGCGGGCAATGAAGGGAATGGTATTTCCATCATCCAGCAGTGAGACAACAGCATGCACGCCAGAGAGCGGGATTTTTAAAGATGCGGCTATGGTTTTGAGAGTAGACATGGTTTTCCGGGATCAACTGATAAGGCAGTCTGGAAAGTATTCAGGGCTTCACTTATTCAGCATACCCACAAATCGCCACTGCCCGCGGTCCGGTATGCACACCCAACACAGGAGATACGATACTGATGATCACTTCCTCAGGATCAAACTCGGCCTTGATTTTCTCTGCAACAGCCCGGGCTTCATCCGGTGCAGCGTTGTGCAATACGGCGATCCTGAGTGGTTTTTCGTTATCTACCTGGTCAAAGAAATCCATATACAGGTCTGCCAGGGCTTTTTTTCGAGTACGGGATCGCCGCCCCCCAGCCACTTCTCCGCTGTTATGGTCAACTGAGATCTGCGGCTTTAGGTTCAATAAATTACCGATAAAGTGGCTTGCGCCCCCAATGCGTCCCCCTTTATGTAAATATTCCAGCGTATCAAGAGAAATGATATATACCATGGTGCTGCGTGCTTTATCTGCCGCGTTGATCATGGACTGAAGATCGCCGCCCTGTTCTCTCGCCCTGGCTGCTGCCAGCACCTGCCATCCCAGGCTCATGGAATTGGCTTTTGAATCCAGCACTGTAACAGGAATATCCACCATTCCCGCGGCGGCTGTAGCTGACTCGAAGGTTCCACTCATGGCGCGGCTGATGGTGATGATCAGAATTTCCTCAGCCCCTTTCTTTTTAGCGGATTCATAGGCCTGCACCATTTGCTGTGGCGTGGGTTGAGAAGTGGTCGGTATGGTTGGATCTGATTCCAGTCTTTTATAAAATTCGTCTGCGCTGAGGTCAACCCCGTCCCTGAACTGCTCCCCTCCCCAGATAATGGTCAGGGGAATAACCTGGATCTGATATTGATCAAGGAATTCCTGGGGAATGTCGCAGGTGCTGTCCGTTAACAAAGCAATCTTGTGGGTCATTCTTACTCCTCGTGCTGGTTTTGGTAGCGGCAGGTTTTACGCATGGTGCAGTAGTCACATATACGTGCATCCGAACTGATATTTGGCCCAACACCAATAATCATCGAAAGTGATTTGCGGGGAATCATCAGACAGAAAGGGGTTAAACTGACCCCAATCTGATCAGTATCAAGCAGATCAAAAATGATTGGCTGTCCATCCTCTACTCCCCAGCCGATCATACCCGGGCTGAGAGGAATGGTGGTTTGATAACCCTCGGAAGCCGCTTTTAGTTCAATTTCTCTACAGACTTCATTTGCAAGAGATTCAACAGCTGTGGACCCAACACCGTCAATTGCCAGGCCCAGAAGCATATCATCATCCATAACCTCAGATGCATAATCATCGATCCTGGACCCGACAGTACATACTGCTGCCGTGAGATAACTTGCGCCAACCAGGTGTCCCGTTACCAGCGGACCAGATAAACTATTCCCCTCCTCCAATTCCAGGCTGTTGTGCTGGAAATCAATCACCTTGATTTCCTTTATCAGCACTTGTGGTTCAAGCATTTTTATCCCTACGGCCAGGGCTTTTTCAGCGGTGGCAACCAGGCGTGGACTGCGAGACCGGATAATATCCGGATCTGCCCCCTGCCCGCGGAGCACACCATCTACAGTTAGATTTAAATCTGCGACCTGCCATTTTGTCATAATTTTTCAGGCTTAATCAGGTTTGTGCTCTCTAAAATACCCAATGTAGCGGGATCCATAATAATCCCTTCCCAGCAGCAGGTCCGAAGCGCGGATACTGGAAGTCAGTTTCATGGGATCGGTAATTGCACAGGTTGCGCCGGCGCCCATGGCCAGGGCCAAAAAAGCCTGATTAATGGTATGGCGATCCGGAAGCCCAAAGGAAACGTTGCTGGCCCCAAGATTAATGTTTACGCCAAATTCTTGTTTCACGCGCTGGACAGTTTCCAGTGTCACAACGCCGGCATTGTTATCTGCTCCCACTGTCAGCACCAGCGGATCAATGACAATATCTTGCGCGGGAATGCCGAGTTTAGCAGCTCTTTCAATGATTTTTCCAGCCACTTTAAGCCGGGTCTCTGCGTCAATGGGAATGCCATCATCATGCATAACCAGCCCGATGACCGGTACCCCGAATTCCTTAATGACAGGCAAGACTGCATCCAGGGAATGTTCTTCCCCATTGACCGAATTCACCAAAGGGCGACCCGGTAAAACCCTGAGGGCAGCCGCCAGGGCTTCCGGGTTTGCGGAATCCAGGCATAAAGGAATATCCACCACCTCAGAAACAATTTTGGCCACCCTGGGCAGCAGATCAACTTCATCAACGCCTGGAACGCCTACATTTACATCCAGGATGTCAGCACCCGCAGCAACCTGGTTTAGGGCAATTTGTTTGACATATTCAAAATCGCCTTCCACAAGAGCCGCGGCTAGTTTTTTCCTGCCCGTGGGGTTGATCTTCTCCCCGATCACCACAAACGGTTTTTCAATGCTGATGATGACTTCTTTTGAGCTACTTTTTATAACTGTTTCCATAGTTCAGTCCTGTATTTGTTTTAGTAAAGAACCTGGATTTGACAATACCTTCTCCGTCAAAGCTCCAGAGTGGCTCCGTATTCAGCATAATGATAACAGTATTTTTACTTTTTTTTTTGAGTCGAATTGGTTGTCGTTGATTCTGTGTTCATTGATAGAGGCCCTCCAATACTGGACTTGCCGCTAACAACAAAAATCCTGGAAGCTCTCGAAGAGAAAGCAAACCAAAATTGATCTTGGATATAGTCCGATTTTAATATCCTCACGGAAAGTAATTTTTATGAGCGCCCGGCCCTGGAGCTTGTCCGTTACACCCTGGTGCGGTTGAGTTCTACATCCTTTCTTATCCAATTCTAATCTTCAATGCATATAATAAAACTTACTTTACTCGTATCAAGTATCCTGTGAGAGGTGTTCCCGTGTCTAATTCATCAATAGTCAAACCCTATCTAACTATATCGATACTCCTATTGCTCCTGCTGGCTGCGGGCTGTAATTCCCTGGATGTTCCTCCCCCAGCTGACACAGCAATATCAATCACTTCACCATCCTCAACAGTTTTCCCTTCTCCCGTCGATCCAACACCTACCTCCACCCCGACAGATACACCTGCCTCAACACCCACCCCTGCAGATGTTACCGAATTTCCCGATCCCGTCGGATACAACTGGGTCGAGATAATTTCCGATCGCAACAAGCCTGTTGGCCTGGTTTCTGCCGGGGACAGTTCGGGGCGTTTGTTTATTATTGAGCAACGAGGTCAGATCTTGATATATGATGGTGAAACCCTTCTGGACACTCCTTTCTTGAATATCCAGGGCCGAGTGGGATCCAACGGATCAGAGCAAGGTTTGCTTGGTCTCGCTTTCCATCCCGATTATAAAAATAATGGGTATTTCTTTGTCAACTACACCGATAATAATGGGAATACCGTCGTATCGCGCTTTATGGTTTCTTCCGATCCAGATCGCGGGGACGGGGATTCTGAGACCAAAATATTGAGTATTAACCAGCCGTTCCAGAACCACAATGGCGGTCAGATCAGCTTTGGGCCTGAAGGATATTTATGGATCGCCTCTGGAGATGGCGGAGGTGGCGGTGACCCGCAGGATAATGCCCAGAAGCTGGATAATCTGCTGGGAAAACTTTTACGGGTTGATGTTAACCAGCAGCCTTACATAGTTCCGGCGGATAATCCATTTGGTAATGAAGTTTGGGCTTATGGGCTCAGGAATCCCTGGCGCTTCACTTTTGATCCCGCGAATGGCGATCTATATATTGCCGATGTGGGCCAGCAAGAATGGGAAGAGATCAACTATCTAGCTGCAGATGCCAAGGCCGGCGCCAATTTTGGCTGGGATTACCTGGAAGGCAGCCATCCTTATGAAGGATCACTTCCGGCTGGACTTGAGGTAATTGATCCCATCTGGGAATATGACCATTCTCTGGGCTGTTCGATCTCTGGCGGCGCTGTATACCGGGGTACCCTTTCGGAATGGCAGGGGATTTACCTGTACAGTGATTTCTGCTCTGGGATAATTTGGGGCCTTCTGCAAACTCCCGACGGGAACTGGCAAAACCGGCAGCTCTTCAGCATAGGCGGCCGCATCGCTGCTATTGACCAGGATGAAAGCGGAGAGGTTTATCTTATTGACCTAGAAGGCTCGATCTTCAAGCTTTCGCCACAATAACCTGCTGGTCTGATCCAGTGCCATTCAGAGTATTGTAGAGAACTGAACTAGCAGAGTCCAGGCATAAAACAGGGTCCGTTTAGACACTCGATCAATAGTATCATCCATTAAATATATAGTGCGCCAGCTGGGGCTGGCGCACTTTTCTAGCTATAAATAGGCCTTTCCTAGGTTAACTTCATGACCACCATTCCTAAAATATCGGCGGCCTTATCTGCTTGATCGGCCATATTAGATACGTGGCGGTACACTTCCCGCTGCCTAAGCATCACCATTAAGGGTTCAAAGTCCTTGGCTTTGACAAATAGATCTCCAATAGCCACCCTGTAAAGGTGTTCCACTTCATTCTCGATCTTTTTCGCCCGGCGGGCATGTTCTCCTGCGACCCGGGGGTTGGAAGAAATAGTATGGAACGCCATCTCCAGCTCTTCAGTCGCTTCCCGGGTTAAGGTAACCATTTTCATCAGGTGTACATCCGCTTCAATTCTCAATAGCTGCATTTCCTCTACTGTCGTATAACAATAGTCAAGGATGTCGTCGATATATAACGAGATCATGAAGATATCTTCCCGATCCAGGGGTGTGATAAAGGTATTGTGCAGCTCGTCAATTAATATCCTGCGTACCTCGTCAGCTTCAATTTCCTTGGCCCGCATCTGATCGATGGCTTTATCTTTTAATTCGGATTTTCCCAGCCATTTTTCTAAGAGCTTCAACCCTTCAACCGTGATCTGGGTCTGCTCGGTCAGCATCCCGACAAATTTATCTACTTTTTTCCCTCGTTTAAAGATTCCTGTAACACCCATCGTAAACCTCCCTTACTGGAAAATCCAGTTCCCCCATCACCCGATGAGGTAATCAATTAGAAAGTACAGCCCGGCGGCAAGAAGGCCCGAGGCTGGAACAGTTAAAACCCAGGCAACAATGATATCACCCATCACTCCCCAGCGAACCTGTGATCTTCGCTGGGCAGCACCAACCCCAATAATGGAAGAGCTAACCACATGTGTTGTGCTGACGGGACCACCAAATAAAGAAGCTGTCAGGATCACCACCATGGAAGAGAGCTGAGATGCAAAACTGTGAATGGGTCTGATCCTGTAGAATTTTCCTCCCAGGGTATGGATGATCCTCCATCCCCCCATCGCTGTGCCAATACCGATCGCTGTTGCACTGGCAACTATCACCCATAAAGGAACAGCAAAGTGGTCCTGGTAGCCTAAGACTACCAGTCCCAGAGTGATAATTCCCATTGTTTTTTGGGCATCGTTTGTACCATGGCTTAAAGCCAAGGTGAACGCCGTTGGGATCTGAGCATATTTAAAAAACATATTTGCCCTGGGCGAGGCATTTCGAACGGCCCACATGCTGATACGCATTACAACTTGGCCCAGCATATATCCAAGAACCGGAGAGACAAATAAGGCTAGACCAACCAAGCCAAGTCCTTCCCATTTTAAGGAATGCCAACCCGTCCCCACTATAACAGCTCCAACGATGCCTCCGATCAGGGCATGTGACGAACTGGAGGGGATGCCAAAGATCCAGGTCACAAGATTCCAGATACTGGCACTTAACAAGGCCGCCAGAACCACAGCAATGGTGATCGAGCTTGGTGAAGCGACATCCTGTCCAATTGTTTTTGCCACCGCCACCCCGAAGACAAACGGGCCAATGAAATTTGCCACACTGGCTATCACTAACGCTGCTGTAGGGGTCATTGCTCGGGAAGAGATCATGGTTGCCACCACATTGGCGCTGTCATGAAATCCATTCAGAAAATCAAAAATCAATGCCAGGGCGATTAATATAATGATCAGTATATGTTCCATAATTATTTTCCTGCCTGGGTCAAATTCTTTGATCCGGGCTTTTTCCTCAGGAAAGTGGCGCGGTTTTCATTAATATGTCGTCCTCCCGAGGGGAAAATTCATTATAACCAAAAACCATCAAACCTGCCAAGATTCCAGGATTGAGAAGTGTTCTGGCTTACATATTCAAGAATTTGGGTTATTTCAGAATGATCAGGATCCGACTGGCAGCTTGATCGTAAACTCGCTACCCTGGTTCTTGCCTGGGCTGGCAGCTGATATTTCTCCCCCATGAGCCTGAACCAGTGCTTTTGTGATCGCCAATCCCAATCCAGATCCACCAGTAGCCCGATTCCGGTCTATGTTTACCCGGTAAAAGCGGTCAAATACAAGAGGCAGATGTTCTTGGTCGATTCCCGTTCCGTCATCCCGAACTGATAGGGCTGCCCATCCATCCTGGTTCTGGAGGGTGATTGTGATCTTGCCCCCTTCTGGTGTATGGCGAAGAGCGTTATTAAGCAGGTTGTTCAAACACTGTGTGATTCGGGCGCAGTCTCCTTGCACCTCGGGAATATCTACCTGCAGCTCCATTTCCAAGGTTTTGCCCTGATCATCAAATATGGGTTGATAAATATCAGCAACATCTTGGATTACTTCCGGTAGATTTTGGGCGCTGATATTAAGGGAGAATTCTTTTGCTTCCAGGAGGGCCAGGTCATGCAAATCATCCACGAGCCGGGAAAGTTGGCGGGTTTGATCATAGAGGCGGGCTACTTCAACCTTATCAAGTTCATAGACATCATCAAGGATTGCTCTCAAATTACCCTGGATCACAGTTAAAGGCGTCCGGAGTTCATGGGCGATGTCAGCCAACATGTTATTCCGTAAATTATTGGCTTCTTCCAGCGCGGCGGCCATGGCATTAAAAGCAACAGCGACCTCTCTGATCTCATTTGTGCCTTTCACTTCGATACGCTGAGTGAGGTCCTGGGATCCAACTGCCATGGCTGCCTTGGACAGATTATTCAGGGGGGCAGCCAATCCCCGGCTGCTGATCACTCCAACCAGCGTACCCATCATGGATATGCCAAATAACATTCTGACCAACCCAATGACAATTTCACTCTGCCCATAGCGGCTAATTCTGTTAGGGAACGAAGTCTGAGAACCATCTGGAAGAGTTTCTAATAATCCACCATCCGGTTGGACAAGATTGATATTATCCGCCTGAATTGTCAGGTAGATCCCGGTCGGGATAACGATCAAAAAAATCATGATCGCCAAATATGTCAGGCTGATCCTCACCCAGAGCTGATTAAATTTCATCGATCCCTCATCCGGTAGCCAACACCATGAACCGTTTGCATAAAGGATTCCTGATCGGTATCCCGGTCAACTTTCCGCCTCAGGTTCTTGATATGGGAATCCAGGGTTCGTCCAGCGCTGGACGATCCATAACCCAGTGCTTTTTCTGCCAGTTCATCCCGGGTAATCACAAATCCAGGATTTTGCATCAATACTTTAATTATTTCAAACTCTGAGGGGGTGAGATTGATCAGCTCTCCCGCAGACGAGAGTTCCCGTTTGCCAATATCAAGCTCCAGCGTGCCTACCTGTAAACATTGTGGAATCTGGGCGTCTTGTTGGAGTTGTGTGCGTCTCAGTAAAGCCCGGACGCGGGCAACAACTTCACGTGGATTAAAAGGTTTGGTGATGTAATCATCCGCGCCAATTTCAAGGCCCACGATCTTGTCGTTGTCTTCCACCCTGGCAGTGAGCATGATAATAGGAGTAGCTGCCAGTTTGTTATCAGATCTCACCAACCTGGCCACATCCCAACCATCTCTGTCGGGAAGCATTAGATCCAGGATCAGCAAGTGGGGTTTCTCAGCCCTTAATAAACGCAGCGCTGTTTCACCATCATAAGCCGTCAGGACCTCAAATCCAGCCTTTTCCAGGTAGGATCTGACCAGGCGTACGATATCGTGATCATCATCTACAACGAGAATTCTATCCATGATTTTGTGCCTCGGGCCGATCCCGTCTTCAGGAAGCAGTTTGAATTATTACTCGCTCCGCAGAGCTTCAATTGGTTCAAGCTGGGCTGCCCGATTAGCCGGGTAAATACCAAAGAAAAGACCTACAGCAGCAGAAAACAAGGTTGCCAGCAAAACTGAATTGATTGTGATCGCTGGATTAAGCAGGAAATCATTGGCGGCAGCGATCTGGCCAATACCAAGGGATAACAACCAACCCAGAAGAATACCAATAATGCCTCCGATTGCGCTGAGCAAGGAAGACTCTATCAGAAACTGGGTTAAGATATCTTGTCTCTTGGCTCCCACTGCTTTCCTGAGGCCAATTTCCTTGGTCCGTTCAGTCACGGATACCAGCATGATGTTCATGATCCCAATACCGCCAACAAGCAAACTGATACCGGCCACACCACCCAGGAAAATAGTAAATACTCCGGTGACTGTGGAAGCGAAATCCAGGAACAATTCCTGAGTAAGAATTATAAAATCATCCTCAGCAAGTTTGATCTTGTGCCTCTCTCGTAATATGATTGAAATCTCATCCTGGGCTTTTTTTACAGAGTCAGAATCAATCGCAGAAACGTAAATCAAATCTACCTGGTTGCTGGCTTTACGCGGCAGCAGGCGGACCTGGGCCGTAGTTAGAGGAACCAGAATCTGATCATCTACGCTTGAACCGAACTCAGACCCACCTTCTTTTTTGAGTATGCCGACGATCCTGAAAGGCTGTCCATTCACACGTACAGTTTCACCTACTAATCCATCACTGCGCTGAAATAGATCTTCAGCGATATTTGACCCTAGAATCGCTGCTGAAGCCAAGCCACTGACCTGGGTGGAATCAAAGAACTCTCCTTCTGAAAGCTCAACAGTTTGTACTATCGCATAATTTTCTGTTACACCCACCAGAGAAGCGTTTTTAACTTCCCCTGCGTTAGTCAATTCTGCCTGACCTTGCACAACCGGGGAAGCTGCCGCAATAGAGGGAGCAAGAAGTGAATCACCTAAAGCGTCTGCGTCCCCAATGGTCAGCGGTTCTGGATTTTTCACGTCTTCGTAATTGGTTGCCACAAAAAGCAGGTTTGTGCCAATACCTTCGATCTCTCCGACAATGGCCTGTTCTGTACCATTACCAATCGCCAGCATAGCGATCACAGCTCCTACGCCAATAACGATGCCCAACATTGTGAGGGCTGTGCGTACTTTATTAGAGGTGAGGCTTTCTAACGCCTCAATTAATGAGGATCCAAAATTCATGTCTACTCCGCTATCCTTCCATCTCGGATGGATATAATACGGTCAGTTAGCTCAGCTATTTCAGGGTCATGGGTGACAATGATCAAGGTAGTTCCCCGGTCTTTATTCAAGTTCTTAAGCAGGGTCATGATCTCGTCCCCAGATTTTGTGTCCAGGTTTCCTGTCGGTTCATCGGCCATAATGATCGCCGGGTTATTCACCAGGGCTCTGGCAATGGCAACTCGCTGCATCTGTCCACCAGATAACTCGTTGGGACGGTGATGAATCCTATCTCCCAAGCCCACAGCCTCTAAAGCCTCCAGAGCAACCTGCTTCCGATTGCGTCCATTCAATATCGCATAGCGCATGGGCAGCTCAACATTGGCCAGCGCAGTTGCTCTTGGCAATAAATTAAAACTTTGAAAGACAAACCCGACTCCACGATTGCGGATCTCTGCCAATTGATCGTCATTCAATGTAGCCACGCTCTCACCATTAAGTTTGTATTCACCAGCCGTTGGACGATCCAGGCAACCCAGGATATTCATCAAGGTTGATTTCCCAGAGCCTGAGGGGCCCATGATAGACAGGATCTCGCCCGGTTTAATATTTACAGAAAGTCCTCTGAGGGCGTGCACTTCCACTTCACCCATCTGGTAGACCTTGGTAATATCTTTTGCTTCAACTACCCAATCTGTCATAACATACTCCAATCAAAACCTTCAAATCTATTGAATACCGGGGGGAGGGCCCTGTCTTCCTTCCATTGTTTCAAAGATGCTAACATTGGGTGGATTAAGAACCAAGAAATCTCCTTCTCCGATCTCTCCCTCCAGCAGTTCAGTAAACTCATCGGAAGATGCACCTAAAGTAACCGGTACTCTCTTTAGATCCTCAAGTTTTGCCTGTGCGCCGTTGGTAGAAAGATAGACAACCTGCTCTCCTTTGACCCATCGCACTGCCCGATTGGGAATCAATAAAGCATCTTCAACCTGTCTGACAACGATCTGAACTGAGGCTGTCAAACCAGGGCGTACTTCCTGATCGCCATCCAATATTTTTATGGTCACTTCGAATGTGACCAGACCCTGCTGCAGGACACCAACGGGTGATACCTCAACAACTTCCCCGGAGTACTCCTGATCGAGGATGGCATCAAAAGCAAGCGTAACCGGCTGGCCTATCTTGATTTGGGAAATATCCACTTCGGAAATCTGCACATCTACAAGGAGATTACTGAGATTGTCAATCCGGAAAGCCTGGCTGTTCGGCAATACCAGGTCACCAGGCAAAACCTCAGCAGCGGTGATCACTCCGTCAAACGGAGCAGTGATAAAAGCTGCGTCCAATGAAGCCTGCGCTGCGGAAATGCGCGCTTCAGCCATAGTGATGTCGTCTGGATCAGGGCCATCTTTAACCTTCTCGTACTGCCGTTCAGCAGCCTCTAAATTAGCCAGTCCAACTGCAACATTGGCATCGAGGATCGCCATTTCAATTTCATCAGCGCCTTTCTTCAGCCATTGTTCATACCAGACCGCTTGCTGCCAGGCATTAATAGCATCCGTTAATAACTAACTGGGCATAGGCTTTGGCTATTTTTCCCTTGGCATTATCGTAACGTTTCTGTTTATTTTTCATCTGGTCTTCAGTGATGATCACCCGCGCCCGGGCTGCTTTGTGAGTTTCTTCTGCTGCCCTGTTTCCAGGCTGATTCAACAGCCAACGATACTCTGCATCATCTACTGCATCTCTAGCTGCAGCAACAGCCGCCTGGGCATTCGCAGATACTGAGGCTGCGTTTTCATAAAGATCTTCCAGTGCCCGGGTGGCCAAGATCAATTCCTGTTGGGACATATAATAATTTTGAGGTAGAGATCCATCCGTTAAGTCTGCCAGAACCTGGTCTGCCTTTACCTGATCACCTAGTTTTACATTTACATCATCCACAATGCCCGCTGTTTCCCAATACAGGATTGCGCTCTGATCCGCATGAACAACTCCGGTCTCATCAACAACCGCGCTTAGCTCACCGTAGCTTACTTGGTACGTTTGTAAATCTCCACTACTGGCCTGGCTTTTCTGTCTGGCGCTGACAACGCCGTAAGTCGCTCCCGCCAGAACTACTGCTAATACAACAATGATAATGATGGTTTTCTTTTTCATGAGAATCTCCCTTCTTCAAACATTCCTGGTCTTTATTTCCAAGGATAATCGCTGTACTATTTACGTAAATTGAATAAATCCTGCATCATTTTAGCTTATAAATCTGGATTTATTCTGGAGGGCTTGTGGGTAAACTTGAGTAAATATCCCTGAATTGGGACTGAAACAACAATTTTGTAAAGTAAAGGTCCCCTTTCTGAATTGAAGTACTCATTTATTTACTTGTTTGGTTCCAATTGGTATAATGCCAACTTAGGTTGAGGAGGGGTGCCAGAGTGGCCGAATGGGGCGGTCTCGAAAACCGTTGTGGCCTTATGGGCCACCGTGGGTTCGAATCCCACCCCCTCCGCTCCATTTTTATCCAAAATCAAAGGTAATAAAAAAACCTGACGAATTGATTCCGTCAGGTTTTTATTTTGTATTCCTCAGAAAAGGTCAGGCTTTTTTCTCTCCGGTCGCTTTTCTCATCCTTAAAATAAAGCCCATGGTTAACAAACTTGCTCCAATCAACAAGATGACAAAAGACTGCAATATCAGCGGGTTGAATATCGGGCCAATGACCCTGACGCTGGCTTCAATCAGTTCATGATACAACAATGATGTCTGGGGGATCGCGTCAGGCATGCGCTCTGCCAGCCATCCCCGCCACAGCGTCCTGGACAATAAGGCAGTGATCAGCGAGATCAAACTTCCACCTATCAGGGGAATGCCGAACCATTGTCCCAGCCCTTCCATGGATCGCACACCAAAGAACAGCACCAACAAGAGCAAAACCAGGGGAATCAGCAGTACGGTATCCATATTCCAGCGCCAGGTGCGGATGGTCCATTTTAGTGTAAATACCCCGCCTATTTGTTCCCTCTGTTTTAAGATCGCTTGTGTGGCGTTATATTGAAGAGGAGTTGCATCAACGACCATTGCCATGACTTCTTTGTATACATTAATCTGGTCCGCATGGGGGAAAGTCGAAAGTTTACATAATTCTTTAACCATCTTGCTTCGCGGCAGGGGATCTCCGGGGTTGGTTTGCATATCCTCCATTTGTATGTCTGTGCAGTCTGGCAGAGAATCATAAAAAGCAACCACTGCTTCCTCGCCTTCTGGTCCTTTCATTCGATCAATGACAGGCTGCATCCCTAAACTCACATAAGGTAGCGGTTCATCTGTGTTCAGCCAGTTATAAAAACCATCTATGATGGCCTGGATCCAGGACTCGATCACATCATCTGCCAGCAGCGCTTTTTTGAAGTTTTTCCAGTTCTGCTCTTCCATCGAGTAGATCAAATTATAGAGATTTAGCTCACGTCCCCCGGGGTTATCCGTTTGCCCAATTTTCGTTGAGATGTCTTCTGCTTGCCGGTTGGTCATGATCTCAAGGGCTGCGGGAATCAGTTCCGAGTCCAATACAACACCAGTTGAAATCTCACTCATCTGTTCCTGGTTAAAGATCACGTTGCCAACATTGCTGGCCACCAATGACAGCGGCAGGGCGATGATTAACGCGCCAGCCAGCAAAAAGGCTAAGAATTTTAAAATGGCAGTAAAAAGTGTTTTCATCGATCGTCTCTCATAAATTCATTCCAGGGAAATTCCAGCATTGATGGCAGCACGCGGTCTGGTCCACCGCCGTTATTATAAAATGGAAGCTGGATGGTGAGCTGATTGGGCACAGCAACGCAATACAAGCCGGCCCGCTTGGCCGCCAGTACGCCATTGGGGGAATCTTCCAGGACCAACACATTTTCTCGGTTCAGACCCGACTTCTTCAATCCTAGATGGTAAAGAGCTGGGTCAGGTTTGGCTATTTCTACTTCTTCTGCACAGCTTGTATGGTCAAAATAGTTCATCAGTCCCAGCCGCTCCAAGTGGGAGTGAACCCATTTCTGGTCGGAACTGGAGACAATACCCAATATGAGTTTATTCTCTTTGGCTTTAACGATCAGTTCTTCCACGCCTGGCAGTGGTTTCTGTTGAAGAACCAGTTCAGTTTCTTTTTTAGTTACTTCTTGAAGGATCTCTTGCCGTTTTAGCTCACCATCAAAACCGTTCAAAAATCCTTCAAGGGGACCCAGTTCATCATTGGATTTCCCGAGAATTTCAGCCCATTCCTCAAGCAGAAGCTTCTTGCCGTATTCCTTAAATTTATCTTCCCAGGCCTGAAAGATAGGTGTTTCTGTATCCAATATCAAACCATCAAAATCAAATAAAAGGCCTTTCAGCGGTGTTTTTAACATCATATCAGTGATTATACAGGATATCCTGAGTTCTCTAACCTTACAGTAGTATAATTAAACAGTTCCTTTAAATTACTCTTTGGGCCGACGCTATGGTGAAACAACTCCAACTAATTATCCGCTTAATGAGAGATAAAAGGGTTCATCCCCTGATCAAAGTGCTGCCTTTTTTATCCTTGTTCTATCTGGTCTATCCCGACCTGATACCGGGACCCTTTGACGACGCCGTGGTCATTGGTTTGTTCCTTCAATTCTTTTTAGGCCTTGTGCCAGATGAGCTGGTTGAGGAACACCGTTATGAGCAGGAGAATGAGGAAACCGAATCCGATGCAGATGATGCTATCATCGAAGGGGAATTCTGGGAAGAATGACCAATCTTTAAAATATAAACTCCCCTTGCGGGGAGTTTTTTTATATGAAGTTAAGTTTAGAAATAATCCTCTTCGTCATCCCAGTCGTCAAATTTAATCTCAAATTCAACATCTTCCCTGGGTTGTCTAACCCACAGCTGGATCAGGTCCCCATCATCAGTATCCTCAGAGTTGGCGGCGATAATGGCGATCTCTTCTACCAACCCAACCTCTGTCCGATACTCCAGCACAATGCTTTCGTTCTTTTGCCAGGCAGTGCTGCAGCGATCTACAAGAGATAAACCGTCAAATGCCCGTAGCTCCGTATAAAAGGTATCATACTGACCCGGGCTTTCGGCTACACCCTGAATCCACAAACCGTTCACTTCGCGGAATTCAGGTGTTGGTCCTTCAATGATGGTGATTTTTTCTGTCATCCAGCTTCTGGATCAATCTGATCCATTCCTCCACTTAGGGCTATATTACCATAATTTTCTGTCTGGTAAACCACTAACCTGCTTACGGTTTTTTCAGACAAAATCAGTAAAGAAATGGCTTTTTCGCTTCTGAAGTATAATACATTAATCTGTCAAGTTCAGCCAGGCCGTTTTCTCCTAAAGGGAATATAAAAAGTGTTTCTTTTTCCAAGGTGACACAAATATGGACGCCTTTCACATACTGACTTTTTCCCATAATCCTTCCTTGATACGGAAAATCAAGCATTTAGTAACTCCCGTCCTGGATCTTCTCCCCAATCATGTCTCATCATTAACAGATGCTCTGCCTCCCGAACTCGGGAAAGGGAATTGGATCGGGATTGTTGACTTGAACCCCCCATCACTTCCAATAGAGGAAGCAGTAACCCTGATTCAAAAACTCTATCCAGATATCATATTCCTTCTTTTGTCAAATGAAGAAGTTTTGTCCCCTATTCCACTTCCGCCGAATATTTCACTCGTCAAACCTGAAATCCTTGACGGTTCCTTTTTTCTGGCTTTTATTAATACCTTGGTGGATAAAACCAGGCTGATCAATGCCAATCTGCAGGTTGAAGAAAATCTCAATAATCGTTTAAACGAGCTCTTGTTAATCAGAAAGGCCAGCCTTCACCTGACAATGAATCTGTCTCTGGACTCTGTGTTGGAAGCAATCCTGGACAGCGCTATGGAATTAGTTTCAGCGGAAGATACCCATATTTTTCTGTATGAACACGGTGTTTTGTCTTTTGCTGCCGCTCTTTTTGATGGACATCAACCGAAACAACCCCATTTGAATCCGCGGCCCCATGGACTGACCTACAAGGTTGCCAGAGAAGGAACCAGTATTGTGGTTGACGATACCATGACTGATCCCATATTTGAGGATCGCCGCTGGGAAGGTTCTATCATTGGGCTTCCATTAAAAATAGGCAACACGGTACTGGGGGTAATGAACGTGGCTCTGAATAGAGCCCATAAGTTTTCTGAAAATGAGATTCGAATCCTGGAGTTTTTAGCTGACCAGGCCTCGATAGCGATTCAAAACGCAAAGTTATATGAACAGGCTCAACAAGAGATAGCCGACCGGAAAAAAGCAGAAAAAGCGATTAAACACCTGGCTCACCACGACTCCCTGACGGGACTTCCCAACCGCAGGTTGTTCAATGAAAGGATTTCCCTGGAAATATCACGCTCCTTGAGAAATAATCAAAAGATAGGTGTTATGTTATTCGATCTGGACCAGCTAAAAAAAGTGAATGATTCCTTTGGACATTCTGTTGGAGATCTTCTTCTCCAGGCTGTTTCCCAGCGCTTGTTGGGTTTGCTGCGAAAAAGTGACACCGTGGCGCGTATGGGTGGAGATGAATTTTTACTGATCCTTCCCGAAATGAAGGTTTCCAATGATGCTGTTCTAACCGCCGAAAGGATTCTAAGCGCGTTGAGCACACCTTTCCATCTTGAGGGGTACCAGATAAATATAACCACCAGTATTGGAATTGTATTCTTCCCTGATGACGGTACAGAAGTTGATGATTTGATCAAAAAAGCGGATATTGCCATGTATAAAGCCAAGGAAAAAGGTGGTAATGTCTACCATATCTATACGTCCTGAGAGAACCCTATAACCATGTATCAGCTGCTAATCCTCCTCCCTATTAGCGTTAACATTACTACCTTTGATGAAGGCTGGCCAGAATTCCTGGAAACTGCTGAATCGATGGAGGGATTGATCAGAGAATCGGTAGGCAGAGTTGATCGCTGTATCTATGGTCAAAATAATATTCAACGAATTTACAGTTTTATATTTAAAGACAAACCTTCTTTTGAACAGTCTCTTCTTTCTCCACCAGGTGAAAAAGCAGGCAAGCTCATCCACGAGTTAACAGGAGGAGAAGTAATACTTCTCAGCGGTCCCCTGAATGAAGATACTCTGGACCGGATCAAATCCTGGGAAGAATAGAATTAAGTTTTATGAAAAAATCTACCTCAAACCCAATTCTTAAATGGTTTTTACTCCCACTTACATTAATCATTCTTACCTCCCTGGGTTTTACTTATTATCAACTCACAATAGGCTCCTCCCCAAGATCAATGAGGGTGATCACCTGGATCAGAAAACCTCAATCTCATCCTGAATGGTTGATGAATTCAAAAACTCGCTGTACTGGATCCACTCCCTTTTTATTTCCAACGGATGGTTATATTGGTTTTTTATGGGATGATTCTTTTCGTCCCGGACATCATCATCAAGGTATCGATATTTTCACTGATTTAAAGACTGGTGAAACCCCGGTTTTTGCAGCTTATGATGGGTACCTGACCCGTTTATCTGGCTGGAAATCCTCTCTGATCATTCGCATTCCAGCAGATCCTCTTTCACTCCAGCGTCAGATCTGGATCTATTACACCCATATGGCCGATTCAGATGGGAACTCTTATATTGTTGATGATTTCCCTCCAGGAACAAGTGAGTTATTTGTAGAGGAGGGGACCCTTTTAGGATATCAGGGTAATTATTCCGGAACTCCTGGTAATCCAACCGGAATTCATCTCCATTTTTCAATTGTTAAGGATGACGGACAGGGAAGCTTTCTGAACGAACTAAAAATCCAAAACACCCTGGATCCATCACCTTATTTTGATCTGCCTTTAAATGGTAATAATAATAAAAATGAAATACCCGTCTGTACTGAATAACCTATCCATCAGGGAGAGATAAATCATGGCTGAAAAAGAACACATTCTGGTAGAAATTATAGGGAAGGTAGGATTGGTAAAACTCAACCGTCCTGAATCCTATAACGCTCTCAATCAAAAGCTCCTTTCTGAATTAATGGTGTCTCTGAAAGAATTGGACGAGAGAGACGATATAGGCGCGATGGTGGTCACTGGAAATGAAAAATCATTTGCAGCAGGTGCTGATATCTCTGCCATGGTAGAGGCCACTCCGGAAGACATCAAAAACAGCACTTTCATTCCCACTTTTTCTCTAATAAGGGAAATTAAAAAACCTGTTGTAGCCGCAGTGTCCGGTTACTGCCTGGGAGGTGGATTGGAATTGGCCATGTCATGCGATATGATCATATGCTCAACTAAATCAAAATTCGGTCAGCCGGAAATCAACCTGGGGATCATTCCGGGAGCGGGAGGAACCCAGCGATTAACCCGCGCAGTAGGGAAAGTTATTGCCATGGAAATGATCCTAAACAATCGAACTCTCAGAGCCGAGGAAGCACTCTCGTTTGGATTAATTAACGCAGTGTACGATGTTGAAGACTATCTGGAAAAAAGCCTATCCCTCGCCCAGGAATTAGCTGAGCGAGCACCTCTGGCTATCAAGGCCGCCAAACGGGCCATCAATCAAGTTGATGAACTTAATTTGACCGATGGACTTAATCAAGAAAGAGATTTGTTTTTTGAACTCTTTTCCTCCCTGGATCAAAAAGAAGGAATGAGGGCTTTTCTAGAAAAAAGGAACCCGACCTGGACGGGAAGATGAAATTTTCCTTATTCATTATCCCCAATATGTATTAATAAGTATTTATAGTAATAGTAGTAGGGCTTGTGGATATGTGGAGTAAACAGAATAGGCAAGAATGTTTTCCAGAAGAGGGTAATATACAGCGATTGGTAAGAATACACTCCCCATATATGGGGAGTGTATTAAAATACCCCGGGTTTTTATTGCTAACAGGCGGGTGGGGATAAATTTGGAAAACATAGACCTTTCGGGGGAAAAGTGGTATTTCAATCAGAAAAGAGCTCTGCCTGTGAATAAGGTCCATTTTTAACCACTGATAATTATCAGAAAAAGGAGGAGTTATCCCCAAAAGAGTGCACTTATCCACACAAAGGGTGCACTTATCCACAGAAACAGAGACCGTGTTAACAGTTTATTAATGTTAAAAACCCTTCAAAAGGAAGGGTTTTTTGTTGAAAAATGGTGAAAAAAAGGCTTAATCTGGAGAAATAACAGTCCCGTTTGGAATTACGACGCTTTTTGGAATCACTACAATTCCGTCTCTGATCGACCAGTTTTCCGCATCTTTTTCAGTTCCAGGAGGGAAGGGCTTGATGACAACCTTCTCTCCTATCCGGGCATTTTTATCAATTATTGCCCCTTCAATATAGGAATCCCTTCCGATACCGATCAGGACAGGATTAGACAGAGAGCTGTTTTCCTCATAATAATCGGCTCCCATGATGACTGTATCTTTGACAACTGCGCCATCCTGAATCTGGCTTCTTAGCCCAATGACCGAATGAGATATCTCTGCATTGCCGATAGTACACCCATCAGAAAGTGAGACACCGTTAAGTTTAGCGCCGCCGATGATTGAACCCGGAAGAAAACGGGCATGGGTGAATATTGGACGATCGGGATCATAAAAATTAAATGGAGGATTAGGTTTTGTCAGATCGAGGTTGGCTTTATAAAAAGACCGGATGGTTCCGATATCCTCCCAGTATCCTTCAAAATCATATCCCACGACCTTGTGAGAGTGGACGGCATGGGGGATGACTTCTTTTCCAAAATCATCCACTGCCAGTTCATGAAGCAGCTCGTCAAGGACTGAAGTTTTAAATAGATAGATACCCATCGACCCCAGCAGAGGGAGATCTGGATCATCACGACTTATGAATGATTCCTGAACAGCAGGGGATTTGGGTTTCTCCACAAAATCAGTGATAAGTTGGTCCCCTCCCCTTTTGAGAATTCCCAGGCGAGGGGCGTTTTCCATGGACACTGGTTGAAGGGCAATGGAAATATCACCGTCGTTCTCCCACATGTGGTGAGCCATTTGTCCATAATCCATTCGGTAGAGATGGTCTCCAGCCAGGATCAAGGTGTATTCAGCTCCGGTGCTGTGGATCTCGAACAACTGCTGCCGGACAGCATCAGCTGTACCCTGATACCAGGTATCATTCAGGTTGGTTTGCTCTGCTGCCCAGATCTGGACCCAGCCGCGGTGAAAAGGGTCGAAGTTATAAGTCCGGGTGATATGACGGTGGAGGGAAACGGAATTGAATTGGGTTAACAAAGCGATGCGATCGATATTGGAATTGATGCAGTTGCTGATGGGGATATCTATCAGGCGGTATTTCCCCGCGATCGGGACAGCTGGTTTTGCGCGATGTTTTGTCAGAGGGAATAGGCGGGTTCCCTGACCTCCCCCCATGATCACAGCCAGAATATCTTTGGTAGATGGCAAGCTTGGCTCCTTCTTGTTGGTCGTTAAATTAAATTATAACCTCTCCCTGAAGGAGAGGTTAAATGTTTCTATAAAAAGCACACTAGGAGGGTCATTAACAACGGGAGAATGACAATAATCTAAAGAGCCGCCCGCTGATTTTCCTGAGGAAATTAATCAGGCAGAAGAGAAGCCATTTGTTTATAAATGAATTTGGCTGCACCTTTGGGATTTAATCGAACCAGGAAATTCATCAATTTGGCATCTGAGCCGACCATGATATGGTAGCTGTCCTTTTCGATTCCATCCACAATGATCTCGGCTGCTTTATCAGCTGGCGTGGTAGGCATGCTGCTTGATTCGGCATCCTCCGGAGCTCCTATCGAAACCCCTGAATTCACTGCGATATTGGTTTCGATGGCGCCGGGGAACACCACACTAACCCGCACATTGGAATTCAACAGCTCAGAATTTAAACCCTCAGAAAATAATTTGGCAGCGGCCTTTGATGCTCCATAAATTGTCTGACCGGGAACCGGCAGGTATCCTCCCATGCTGGAGGTATTGATGATATGGGCCACAGGGCGCTTGAGCAAATGGGGTAAAAAAGCCTTGGTCATATAGATCAAGCCGTAGAGATTGATTTTGAGAACACGGTCTATGGCATCAAATTCAAGATCATTGATCCGGACAAAGGGCTGGATGATTCCGGCGTTATTGATCAATCCGTCCACAGCACCATGGGCAGCAATAACTTTTTCTGGGAGTGCATCAACAGCGGTTTTGTCAGTAATGTCGACAACATGAGATGACACAAGGTTCCCGATCTCACCAGCCAAGGAAATGGTCTCCTTCAGAGACACAGGATTGATATCTACAGCGGCTACGCGGGCACCCTTTTTGAGCAGGAGCAACACCAGCTCGCGACCCATGCCGCTTCCTCCCCCGCTAACCACAATAACCTTATCCAGCACCTTCATTTTGAGCCTCCTTACACCTTACTGAATCCGATAAAATACTACAAGAGAGGTCATTATAAACCCTGCATTTTGTAGAAAGTGAAGGACGGTACAAGCGGAAGAGTAAATCCCTGTTGGAAGACCTTTACTAATGAAAAACAAAAACCGATCCGTGAAATAATGGATCGGTTTTGATAAGATCTGTGCCGAAGGTGGGAGTCGAACCCACAATCCCAAGGGAACGCGAGTTTGAGTCGCGCGCGTCTGCCTGTTCCGCCACTTCGGCTTGTCGTGCATTAGTATACCAAAAGAATATCCAAGGTCAAGATACCCCTTGCCAAGCCGGAGTTATGCGGTAGAATGAGACATGATACAATGATACAATTTAGGGATACTTAACAGGAACAAAGCCATGCAAATTGAAATTGAAATTGAATTCCAAAGTGGCATACCTCTTTATGAACAAATAGCCCACCAGGTACTGGAGCTGATAGACAGTGGTTTGTTGAAACCCGGGGATCAGCTGCCAACGACCAGAAAGCTCGCTGTAAAACTGGGCGTGAATTTTAATACGGTAGCCCGGGCTTATCGCATGCTGGATCAGGGAGAGATCATATCAACGCAGCACGGCAGAGGAACATTTATACTGGAACAGAATAATAAGAGGAAAACTAAAAAACAAAAGGCAGAAAACATTGAGGATCTGACCAGGTTTTATATCAGAAAAGCCACTTATCTGGGATTTAAACCAGAGGAAATTAAAAGCTGTTTTGATGATATGGTCGAGGAAAATGATGGTAAATAAAGCACTTTATCAGGGAGGATGTTTCACGTGAAACATAGTAAAAGATGACAATTATTGGACTAATACTAAGAATACTAAACGCCCTTTTAATGATCGGAATCCCGGTTGTGGCCGCCCTCTGGGTTTACAAGCGAGGAAAGGAAGGATTTCGTCCGATCTGGATCGGGGCGGCAGCCTTTATTCTCTCCCAGGTAGGACATATTCCCTTTAATCAGTTCCTGATGATCCCGGGTTTAACGGCTCTCGGTGTTGATGTGGCAGCCCAGTCTGGAATTTCTCTCTGGGCTCTGGGAGTAGCGGCCGGTTTATCTGCCGGGATATTCGAGGAAATCACCCGTTTCCTGGTTCTGAAGTTCTGGCTGAAAAAGAATCCCCATACTCTACTGCCTTTAAAATACGGGATAGGTCATGGGGGTGTTGAGTCTTTACTGGTGGGGATACTGGCCTTTGTTGCGTTGGTCCAGGTATTTGTGCTGAGGGGAGAGGGCGTGGTCGCGGCGCTGAGTCCTGAGCAGGCGTCTCTTGTCAGTTCCCAGTTGGAGGCGTATTGGGCCGTTCCTTGGTACCTTACACTTCTGGGCGCTATGGAGCGGATCTCCGCAATGGCTTTCCATATCGGGGCGTCGATCCTGGTGTATAAAAGTGTTCGCACAAAAAATCCCATTTACCTGATCATCGCAATTCTGGGGCATACGCTGCTGGATGCTTTTGCAGTTGTTGCGGTAAAACAAATGGATTTCATTCTGTTGGAGGTCATTTTATTCGCCTTTGCTGCGGGCTGGCTTTATTGGGCCTGGCAGATCCGGGCAATTGATCCTGAGGAAGAATTGGATTCGCCCGTTCCGCCACAAGTGCAGATTTCAGCAGCTCAAATTTCACCGGAACAAATAGACGAGAGCAAATATGGCTAAAAATGGCGCGATCATTGTCACTGAAAAGCTAACCAAGAAATTTGGCGACATCACAGCCGTAAACCAGTTATCGCTGTCAATCCAAAGCGGAGAAGTTTTTGGATTATTGGGTCCAAATGGAGCTGGGAAAACCACAACTGTCAGGATGTTGGCTGCCCTGTTGGTGCCCACAAGCGGAGAGGCGCACGTGGCAGGGTTTCAGATCGGTGAGAATGATCAGGATATCCGCCGTAAGATCGGGCTTCTGCCAGAAGCTCCGGGTTTGTATGATTCCCTATCCGCTGAGCAGAACCTGGCCTTTTTTGGTTCAATGTACAGTGTAGAGAATATCCCTGGTCAAACCCAGAAATACCTGGAGCTGCTGGGTTTGTGGAACAGGCGTTATGAACCGGTTGGAACTTTTTCTAAAGGTATGCGCCAGAAATTGGCCATTGCCCGGGCCTTGCTTCATGAGCCTGAAGTCCTCTTCCTGGATGAGCCAACCAGCGGCCTGGATCCCCAGGCGTCGAGGCTGGTGCGGGAATTCATTGAGGAGTTAAAGAGTGAGGGCCGAACAATTATTTTAACAACGCACAACTTAGAGGAGGCTGACCGCCTGTGTGATCGAGTGGCTGTAATCTCCGGTCATTTATTGGCGCTAGACTCGCCAGGAGAATTACGAAGAAGGATTTTTGGGCGAAAAGTTGTGTTTCATTTGTTAGAAGGCAAACTGTCGCTGGTAGATGTGCTGGAAAAGTTCCCTTTTGTGAGTGGTGTGCAGTTAGTGGACAATAAAATCCTGGCAGCAGTTGAAGATCCAGAAACCCATAACCCAGAACTTATCCGAGCCCTGGTGGAAAACGGAGCGGAAGTGCAGTTTGTAGGTGAGCTCAGACGCCGGCTTGAAGACGTTTACATGGAGTTGATGGGAGCGATGGAAGGAAATAATCATGAATAGAATTAAGGCGATAATTATCAAGGAATGGCGGGAAGTATTTAGGAATAAATTTGTGTTATTTACGGTTTCATTCCTCCCGATCATGATCACAGCCCTGCCGCTGTTTATATTATATTTCGCTGGAGCTTCCGATGATTTTGGGGGAATTTCTGCGGCGGATATTCCACCTCAGTTTATTTCGCTGTGCGGGGATCTGGGCGCTGGCGATTGTATGTTGTACTACATTGTGACCCAATTCATCTTGTTGTTTATGATGGTGCCGGTGATCATTCCGATGACTATCGCTTCTTACAGCATTGTGGGTGAAAAAACTACCCGGACCCTGGAGCCGCTCTTGGCTACTCCTGTGACAACTATTGAGATACTAGTGGGCAAGGGTTTGGCTGGAGTTATACCAGCGGTTTTAGCGACCTGGACTGGATACCTGATCTACGCAGCGGGAGCCTATCTCATGGTTTCAAATACTGCCGTGGTGAGTAAGTTATTTGATCCTTTGTGGTTGATCGCTATCTTTCTGGTTGGTCCGCTTCTCTCGTTGATGGGTGTTAGTATAGCGGTGATGATTTCTTCCCGGGTAAATGACCCCCGCGTGGCAGAGCAGATATCGGGAATCTTTGTGCTTCCTGTGGTAGGTTTATTCGTTGGACAGACCACGGGAATCATCCTGATCAATGAAACGTTTATTCTTTGGATGGCTGCGGCGCTGATTGTGCTGGACAGTATCCTGTTTTATTTTGCGACCCAGATCTTTCAGAGAGAGACAATCTTATCGCGTTGGAAATAGATTTATGAAAAAGAAAAATTGGTTAAGGATACTTCTTCTAGTAACGATCCTAATAATGCCGGTTACGGCCTTTGCGGCCCAGGATGGACCCAGCTTGCAGCTGGGTTTAGTCAGGAATTTCGGGTACGGTGGACTGGGGAAGATCCAGGGAAACTTCACCTTGAAGATATCCAATCCCCCGGAAGAATTAAGTGAAGTCAGTTTTTATATCGATGAGGAATTAATAGGAGAGGTGAAAGAAGAACCCTTCCAGTATAAGTTCCATACCAGCACTTATTCCGAAGGTGAGCACAAAATGTATGCCGTGGGAATCCTTACTGATGGCACAGGTGTGGACTCCAATAGTATTTCAAAGGTATTTCTTTCAACAGATCAAGCCTTTGGCGAAACCAACCAGATCATAGCCCCGCTTCTTATTGGTGTAGCGGTATTAACATTATTAGGTACGGGTCTGCCAATTCTCTTGAATAAAAACAAGGAATTTGTTCTTGGTGCATACGGACCGGCGGGAGGAGTTGTTTGCCCTCGTTGTGAAATGCCATTCTCCCGATCGGTCATGTCGCCGAACCTGGTGGCAGGAAAACTGGTCCGCTGTCCGCACTGCGGAAAAATCAGCATCCTGGCCCGTGCTTCAAGTGCCCGATTACAAGATGCGGAAGCTCGCTATTCCCGGAAAGATGATCCCGGGATGATCCGCCCTGGAAAAGAGGACCTTCAAAAACAGCTCGACGACTCCAGATTTGAAAACTGATCTATTTAGCTTTCGAAACTCTTAAGTTAAAAGGGCTTGCTTGGACTATAATTAATTCCCTATAGTTAAATGAGCCCTGAGACTTTCTATGTTCAAATCACTCACATCCTCAATTGCGGAACCGGAAATCCGTAAGAAGATCCAAAAGATTGCCCAGTTAGTGGAAATTAGCGCTATCTTAAATTCCACATTAAAGCCAGAGATCCTCCTGCAGAATATCCTGGAATCTGCGGCTGATCTGTTGGATTGTTGTGTGATTTCCATTTTGCTGTACGATGAAAGGGAAAAGGAATTAAGATTTGCGGCTACATCAAGCGTGAATATCGACCAGCTGGAACAGATACCGGTTCCCCTTGATAACAGCCTTGCCGGAACAATATATACCGAAAACCGGCACCTTGTGATTAACAATACCAAGGACGACCCACGCCATTATGATGAGGTGGGAGATGAAGTCGGTTTGCAGGTGGATTCCCTGTTGGGTGTTCCGATGCGTATCAAAGACCGGGTTACCGGTGTGATTGAAGCATTAAATAAAGAAGAGGGAGAGTTCACGGATTTTGATGTTTCTCTGCTTCTGGTTGTCGCATCTCAGGCTGCTATCTCCATCCATAACGCCCAATTGATCCAGGCTTTGCAAAAAGCCAATCTAGAGTTGAGCCAGGCTGATAAACTAAAACGGGATCTGATGGCGGTTGCTTCTCATGAACTGCGAACCCCGTTAGGGAATATCCTTGGTTATGCAACGCTCTTATATGAAGACGCCATTGAGGAGAATAAACCTCTGGCTAGCTCGATCCTGAAGGCATCTTCGAAATTGCGGGCGGTGCTGGATGATATTGCAAATATGAATCTGTTATACACTGGCGAAGCGGACCTGGATCTTAATGACACAACCTTGCAGCAGGTTATTGATTATGCCAAGGAAGAGGTTCAGGCCACAGTAAATAAAGAGGACCACACAGTTGTTTATCAAATACCGGATGAACCAATTCCGCTCCGGATCGATCTGCCCAAGATGAGTGTGGTCTTTGTCAATTTACTACTGAATGCAATTCGCTTCACGCCGGTCGAAGGTGAGATCGTGCTCAGTGTGTCAGATCGCGGAGACGAGGTAATGGTGTCTATCTCAGATACCGGCAGGGGGATTGCCAAAGAAAGCCTGGAAAAGATCTTTGAGGTTTTCCACCAGGAAGACGACCATATGACCCGACGATATGGGGGATTGGGCTTGGGGCTTTCAATTGCGCGTGAATTAGTCAACCTGCATGGGGGAAGGATCTGGGCTGAAAGTGAAGGCTTTGGTAAGGGTGCCACTTTCCAGGTTGTGCTGCCGAAACCAACTACTTAAATTCAATACTGTCTTATCCACTCGCACTGGATTCTCCCAATACAAGCGTTTCACAAAACTCCAGAAAGCTGTCAAAGGCTGCTATTCGATCAAGGTAATCCTTACCTGCAAAACCCAGGGTTGTAAGGGTTTTTATCCAGGGAAGCTGCAGGTCGGTTTGGTTTGGCAGGGTTGTGACGATCTCTGTCCAGGTTACAAGCAGAGGCCATAAGACGTCAGTTGGTTTGCTGCCTTTTAAAGTGGCGTGGAAGGATTTTTTGAAGTAAATCTCACGCTCCACAAGCAGTGAGGAAGAAGATTTCGATTTGAGAATTGCCATGGCATCTTCCCAATTATTGATCCACTTCAAAAGAGTATCTTCAGGCAGCCCAATTCCTCCCAATAAATGTTGAAATGCAATATTTAATCCTGGCGCATTTGCAGCAGAGGCGCGATCAGCGAAATCGGTTCCCAGCCGGCGAGTTGCCAAAGGGGGTCCCGATAAAATAGCTATGGCGTTTACGGCTGATCCCAGGGCAGAAAGAAAAGCAGGATATTCAACAATCACATCCTTGGGTGGAGAGATTTGGCGATCCATCCAAAACTGGCGCGCGGTATCGATCAGAGGTTTACTTCTGGACTGGAGATTCTCAGGAAAAGCATAATTGCTGCGAACACTGGCTTGCGTATAGTCTAGTAGGTGGCGGGGGTCATAGAGTGGGACTGCATCCCGCAGTGTTGGGCCCAGCCAGGGATCCAGGCGCAGCTCCCGCGGAGTCCTGTAAATGACTTCGTCATGGTGTTCAATATCAAAATAGATTTCTGGTGTGAGTTTGATGATCTGATGGTCATTTACAGGCGGAGCATTATGAATGAAAACTAGATCGATGTCCCCTGCTCCATCAATTAAGGGAGAACCATACAAAAGGGATCCACGCAAGTAAACCGCTAAGATAGAGCGATCTCGTTTGGTTTCCTTATCAACCAGCACCTGGGCATGTTTTCTAAGTATTTCTGGAGTGAAACGCATTTAACTGCAATCCTTCTCTGGATTAGGGTTTGTGAAAAAACTGAGTCTGATACGAACCCAATTTGAGAGTCTGGCGAATGCGGTTTTCAACCCAATCCAGGTCCCCTTCATTGGCGACATAATTGAGCTGATTAGTGTCAATCTTGAGAACTTGAGCGCCGCTGAGTTCTTCGCTGTAAAAAGCATCGTAGGCATCATTTAAGCTTTCGATATAGCCTTGATCCATATTCCTTTCGTAGGTCCTATCCCTGTGGGCAATCCGCTGCATTAATACATTGGTTTCAGCTTGCAGGTATACAACCAAATCTGGAACAGGTAACTTATCGGCCAAAGCGTTATGGACGCTGAAATAGGTGTCTAACTCATCACCGCTCAGATTCAAACGTGCAAAAAGGGCATCTTTTTCAAATGTGTAATCAGCAATCAGGTTATTTCCACTTTCCAACGCTGGGGGAACTTCCTGCTGTTGATGATACCTGCTCAACAAAAAGAAAATCTGGGTCTGAAAGGCATAAGCATCCCTGTCTGTATAAAAATCAGCTAAAAATGGATTTTCTTCAAAAACTTCCAGAAGGAGGTCAGCCTGGAAGCGGGATGATAATAATCGGGAAAGAGTGGTTTTTCCAACGCCAATTGCGCCTTCTATTGCTATGTACATGGGGCTGGTTTTATCCTTTGATATATATTTATTCTTGGGGTATTTAATTATTGAACGAACCGAAAATTCCAGAAAAAATGTAAACACCCCTCGTTATTGACAAGGGTAAGGGATTAACGCTACACTGCATAATAAGACCTATCAATTATATCGTATAAGGAGGGAAATATGGTGGGCCTGAATCGTGTTCAGCTGATCGGTCGTCTGGGCAGAGATCCTGAGCTGAAGAACACTCCCAATGGAAAAAAAGTGTGTACCTTTAGTGTGGCGGTCAATCGCCTGAAGAGGGACAAAGAGGGAGAATCCCAACAGGTAGCTGATTGGTTTAATATCGAAGCCTGGGAGAGATTGGCTGAAATCTGTGGGGAATATCTTCACAAAGGAAGCCTTGTCTTTTTAGAGGGCCGTCTGCAAATAGACTCGTACGAGGAGGAAGGTAATACGCGATATTTCACCAAAATAATCTCTTCCCAAATGCAGATGCTGGAATCTAAAAACGCCGGCACAAACTAAAAAAGCAAGCAAAAAGTTAGCGCATAAAAGAACACACCCGGGCACCCTTAGCCCTGGGTGTGTTTTTTATGCGCCGGTCCTAAGTTGATTTCTGGGGCGAGCGGTTATAATTTCCTTATCTACCAGATCCATACCAAATGCAAGTTGAATTTGCAAAAGGAAACTGGCCTATGTTCTCCCCTGGAAAGAATAAAACAGCCCTACTCTTAACTGGAATAATCCTATTAATCGGGTTTATCAGCTTGTCCTGTAATCTGCCTGCCGGGCTGCAGGAAAGATTTTTTGGCTCGAAAGGAACTTTAATTCCCACACCGGCACCAACGAATACCCCCCAACCGCTACCGCCAACCATCGTGGAATCAGATCCTCCGGTAGGTTCAACCATTGCTTTACAGGGCGAGATCGTTCTTTATTTTAACCAGGCTATGGACCAGGACTCTGTTATTAACGCACTGTCTTCTGATCCCGTTTTGGAATCATCATATTCTTGGATTGATGAGGCCACCCTGAAATTAAGCATTGACCAGAATCTGGCGCCCAATACAAACCTGATACTGAATCTTGATACTACAGCCATGGCCGCCAATGGATTAACTCTGCCAGTGGATACAAAACTGGGTTATTTTACCCCCGATTGGTTGAAGCCGATCACCCTTCTTCCGTCTCCAAATGGGATAGAAATCGATCCAGAATCCGCCATTGTGGTTGCCTTTAATCAACCAATTGTCACCCTGGGAGGCACCCAATCAAATTTCCCGCCAGGTCTGACAATAAGCCCATCTGTAGCCGGAAAAGGTGAGTGGATCAACACCAGTACATATCAATTCTTGCCAGATCCAGGTCTTCCTGGAGGGATAACTTATCAGGTGGCCATCCCATCCACTTTTACCAGCCTGGCAGGCGCAGGATTGGATCCTGAAAGTATACAATCCTGGTCGTTCTCAACAGCCTATCCACAAATGTTATCTCGGGAACCATATCAGGGTGATTTAGGAGTCCCGCTGGATATGGAAATCCAGATGGAATTCAATCAGGCAATGGACGCAGACAGTGTTACTGATAATTTTTCAATGATTGATGAAGTAGGTCAGCCGATTCCCGGAAAAATGGAGGGGGATGAGGAAGGTAGGAATTTTGTATTTACCCCCGACCAGTTGTTATCGAGGTCGACTTTTTACAGCGGAATTCTTGCCGGGGAAGTGAAATCTGCGGGAGGCTCTCCCCTGCAGCTTGATACATATTTTGATTTCGAAACCACTGGGGAGTTTCAGTATCTCGGAACGCCCGGAGGACAGAATTACACAACCTCTATTTATGAGGGAGTAACCTTATATTTCAATAACCCGGTAGACACTGATACAGTAGCTGAAAATGTCACCATCACTCCTGAAGTCACTAATTTGCGACCCTCAAATGGGGAATCTGGCAATGTGCTGACCCTATATGGTGATTTTAAGCCTTTGACCAATTACACGATAATTATCCGTGAATCTTTGGCAGATGATTGGGGCAGCAATTTGGGCAATATTCGATCGGTTAACTTCACCACTGAACCGCTCCCGCCTAACTTGACTATCACCCAGGGCAACAACATCCTGTTCTTAACCGGGACTGAAAACACGATCCCTGCCCAGGGTACGAACATACACCAGCTCTCCATTAATTTGGGCACCATACCGACCGAAATGCTGCCAACACTTTTTAGCGCTGGGCTTTACCAAACCCTGGATGATTATTATCCATCAGATGTTCAGTACTGGACACATCTGACCACTGTAAAAGGAGATGATAAATACACCGTAAATCTCCCTTTGAATCAAACAGGCACAGCCCTGGCGCCAGGACTATACCGCTACCAGATCTATTCCCAGGAGCTGCCATATAATCCATCACCATATCTGTTGTCAGTTAGCAATATCCATTTAACTATGAAAACCAGCCCGGAAAACCTCTTGGTCTGGGCGGTTGATCTGCGATCTGGAGAGGCAGTCAAGGACGCCGAGATCAAGATCTACAATACCGGTGGAGAGGTTCTCTTCTCGGGGAAAACTGATCAGAATGGTGTCTTCCAGGCGGACTTCCAGCGCACTTTTGACCTTTATAAGAATGTTTTCTACGCCATCACGGGAGAACCCGGCCAGGAAGATTTTAGCATCACGGCCAGTGATTGGGGATTTGGTTCTGAACCGTATAATTTTGGATTAAGGTCTGAATACGGGGTGCCACAAGCACAAACATATATCTACACAGATCGACCAATTTATCAACCGGGTCAGACGGTCTACTATCGTTTGATTCACCGCGACCGCGAAGATGGAGGGTATATTCTGCCCGAACAACAATCCATTGAGCTGACAATTTACCTGTACGGCAAAGAGGAAAGTACAATCAACCTGCCTCTCTCGGAATTTGGTACTGCCCAGGGAGAGATCCAACTGTCTTCTCAGGCTGAACCTGGTTATTACCGGTTGGAAACAGATAGCGGGATGGTTTATTTCCAGGTCGCAAACTACCGGAAACCGGAAGTTGAACTGGAAGTTCGTATGGACCAGGAACAGACCCTGGTTGGAGAAGAATTCGAAGCTGAGATTGAAGCTCGTTATTATTTTGATGCCCCGGCCAGTGAGATACCTCTCTCCTGGACTTTGCGCGCAGAGCCGACCAGCTTCAGAATTCCAGATTACCAGGTTGGTGTGCAGAGAAGTGACTGGTTCGCCTATCCAGGTGAATATTACTCGCTCAACTGGGGAACAAGAATGGATTCGGGTGAAGACCAGGCCAATGCCAATGGTGAATGGTCCCTTCAGCAAATCTTGAGCAGTATTGATATCTATGATCGAGAGGTCACCCTGCCAGCCAGCTATTCCCTCGAGGTGACGGCGGAGGATGAAACAGGTTTTCAAGTTAGTAATCGAGCAGAGATCCTGGTGCACCCCAGTGATTTTTATATCGGTGTAAAACCCTCTGCCTGGGCGACCGTTGCAGATCAGGCTGTGGACTTTGAAATCCTGGTGGTGAATTGGGAGAAAGAACCAGATGGGATAAAAGCTCTGACTGCTGAGTTTAATAAGGTAGTCTGGCAGTATGAGATCGGAGAGATCGGGGAAATTGAATACACCCGTGAAAAAGAATTGATTAAAGAAGAAAAACTCAGCACATCCCAGGCCGGGAAAGCTGAATTGACATTTACTCCGCCTGAACCGGGCACTTACCAACTGGATATATATGGAAATGGAGCCAGGACAGAAGTGACCCTCTGGGTTGGTGGACCAGGCACAACTACCTGGCCTACCCAGACCAACCAGAAGATAAAATTAATTGCAGATCAGGATAACTATCAACCAGGTGATGAAGCGACTGTGTTCATCCCGAATCCGTTCCCAGATGGCGCCCAGGCCCTGGTGACTGTTGAGCGCCATAAGGTGATCTCATACGAAACCTATTCGATTACCGCTTCAGGACAAGAAGTAACTATCCCATTAAGTGATGACGACGCACCGAATGTCTACCTTGCTGTTACACTGATCGGCGAAGATCCCGAAGGGCGGGTAAGTTTCCGACAGGGATATATCAACCTGTTAGTGGAACCCATCAACCAACTGTTTCAAGTTGAAGTGATTGGTGAGCCTGAGAAGCTTGGACCCGGAGAAGAAGTTCAATTTACAATCCGCGTGACTGACCAGGATGGAGATCCGCTGGAAGGTGAATTCTCCCTTGCGGTAGTAGATAAAGCTGTTTTAGCTCTGGCAGATCCGAACTCTCCTCAGATCCAGGATGCTTTTTATGGAATCCAACCCCTCGCTGTCCGAATGGGTCTTCCACTGGGAATGCATGCCGGTAGACTGGTTTGGGTACCGGGAGGGATGGGAGGTGGGGACGGGGCTGACTTTTCAGTGAGAAACCAGTTTGAAGATACTGGATATTGGCAAGCAAATATTGTGACTGATGAAAATGGGGAAGCCCAGGTAGTATTTACCCTGCCGGATAACCTGACAACCTGGCAGGCAGACACCCGAGGTGTTACCAAACAAACCCAGGTTGGTCAGGCAACATCAGAGGTTGTGACCACAAAAGATCTGTTGATCCGACCTGTGACGCCGCGATTCTTGGTAGCAGGAGACCATCTGGCCCTGGCTGCGGTTATCCACAATAATACAGAGGTAAAAATGACAGCTGACGTGTCCCTGCAGGGAACGGGCATTCAGTTGGATATTCCTGATTTTTCAAACCAAACTGTAGATATTCCCGCCGGGGGACGGACACGGGTTGAATGGTGGGGGACCGTGCAAGATGTTGATGAAGCAGACCTATTATTCGTGGCTGATGCGGGTATTTATCAGGATGCAGTTAAACCCTATCAGGGTCCACTGCCGGTTCTGCGGTATACAGCTCCTCTAAGTTATGCTACCTCCGGTATTTTGGATCAGACGGGGCAAAAACTTGAGATTGTCAGCTTACCCAAAAGTTATGATCCTTCACAGGGATCTCTGGATATTGAGCTCTCACCATCTCTGGCTGCTGCCGTTCTTAACGCTCTGGACGCGATGGAAGAGGATCACTACTTCTCTATAGTAGCACAAATGTTCCACTTCTTACCTAATGTTATAACCTATCAAGCTCTTCAAGAATTTGATCTTAACTATCCCCAACTGGAAAGCAGGCTGGATATTTTGATCCCTGAAACCCTTGACCTTTTATCCGCAGCCCAAAATGAAGATGGTGGCTGGGGGTGGTGGCGAGGAGGAGCAAGTGACCCGGAAATCAGTTCCAATATCCTGTTTGGTTTGATCAAAGCCCAGGAAGCTGGAGCGTTTGTCGAAGACCTGATGATCCAGCAAGCCCGCGGATATTTACTGGCAACCCTGCCAGCGCTGGAGATGTTAACTGAACCGTGGCAGTATAACTTGTTGGCCTTGAGATATTTCGCATTAACAGAAGCTGGGATTGATGTAAATAACGGAATGCAATCCCTGGTGTCCTTAAGCAGCCAACTTGATCCGGGCAGCCAGGCTCTATTGGCGCTAGCTTTGGAAAAAGGGCAGCCTGGTAATGATTCGACCCGTTCCCTGCTGTCGAATTTGGCCGGAACCGGGATCAGAACTTCCACCGGAATCCACTGGGAAAATGGGGAAAACAGTCGGTCCTGGATGAACAACACTACAACAACTACGGCTATTGTTACCTATGCCCTGGCCAAAGTGGATGAGTCACCAGGTTTACTTCCAGAGGCTGTCCGCTACCTGGTATCCACCCAGACACCAGCAGGTGATTGGTGGTCTGCTTATGAAACAGGCTGGTCTATTCTGGCTTTAAACGAAGTTCTAAGAAATAGCGGAGAGCTGGCGAGTGGATATGATTTTTCAAGTGCTGTAAATGGTACAGAGTTGATCAGCGGCCGGGCAGAAGGATTAAGTCAGATGGAAACCGTATATGCGTCTCTGCCTGTGGAGAATTTGTATCCCGATGACCCCAATGCCCTGATAATCAATCGCTCTGAAGGTAGCGGCACATTATATTACAAGTCTCATTTACAGGTTTACCGCCTGGCGGAAGATGTACAACCTTATGGACATGGACTGAGTTTATCCAGGGTTTATGCCAGCCTGGCAGATCCTGAAGAAGTTAAATTCACCCAGGGGGGAGAGGTGGGTGATTTAATCCAGGTCCAACTGACGTTAGTTTTGGAAAACGAATCTTATTATCTGATGGTGGAAGACAAGATCCCGGCCGGTGCCGAGATCCTGGACACGAGACTAAAAACATCCCGACAGGATCTGGAAGAGTATCAGGCCGCAGCACCTTTCAAGAATGGTTGGGGCTGGTGGTACTTTAATGCTCCCCTTGTTTTTGATGATCGGGTTACCTGGTCAGCAAATTTCTTGCCTGCAGGAACCTATCAACTGACATACACAATCTCCCTTGCTCATCCAGGTGAGTACCAGGTGCTGCCGGCGCACGCCTGGCAGGTCTACTTCCCAGAAGTCCAGGCCATTAGCGCGGGCGAAAAATTCGTAGTAGAAGTTGGTGATTGATCGATGTAACCTTTAATCAACTGGTTACGTTTATATTACAGATGGTTCTGAACCTTAAAAGCCAAACTGGAACCAGTTGGTATTAAAGATCACCTGACAGGTGAGGGCGACGAAGATGATCAACAAAATGAATCCGCAGCCGCAGCCGGAGCAGGATGCGCCCCGTCCAAAACCAAAGGTGTCTTGAAGCCAATCAAATAACACATCCAGCATCAAGAGTTTAAATAAACCTGTCAGGCAGCCTTGCTGTTTGTTCACGAAATACTCCTTGGTAACTTGTCATATGATATATACGATCTACTGAGTTACAAGTTGCAGAGATTTTGTTGACAAAGCATATAAGACTGTATACACTAAATATTAGTTAATATTCCGCCTGGTTGTAAGAATTCGTTCTGGTTTTCATTGGGTCAGTGGGGTCATGCAGCAGGATATTAGTGGTTCTGTGTTTATCTGTTTCGCCTAATTCAAGATCGAATTGAGGAGGTGTAAGGTGTTGTCAAAGAAGTCACTCACTTTTTCATTTTTTGCCATTCTGTTAACCTTACTGATCTCAGGTTGTGGCGGGTCAGTACCAGGTGGATCTTATGTCTGGATTGATGTTCCTATCGACGGATTGTCATTTCCAGAACTGCAGCCGGTGATGGTTGAGGGGCACGCAACAGGAGATCAAGGAATTTCCCGGATAGAACTATTTGTGGACGGTGAGCCTTGGATAGCAATAGAAGAGCCAGAGATTGTTGATGACCTGGCCTGGTTTGAGGCTGAGTGGCTTCCGCCCGGAGAAGGGACATATACAATCCATGCAGTGGCATATGGAGCAGGGGATACAGCAAGTCCCCCAGACGAAATCAAAATCTCATTTGGAGTTGAAACTCCAACCCCTGTGATAACGGTTACGCCAGTAATCTCGATCACGCCAACCCTGACAGATACACCCACTCCGCCCCCGGAACCAGAATCCAGCGTTGCCTTCTGGGCTGATCCAGAAACGATCGACGCAGGGATGTGTACAGATATCCACTGGCAGGCTGAGAACGTAAAAAGCCTGGTATTTGGCGGAGTGGAACAGGCAATGGAAGGCACTTACAATACCTGTCTGTGTAAAAACGAGACTTACACGCTGACAGTGACACAACTGGACGATAGCGAGGAAAAACTTAAGCTGAATATCAATGTGGTCGGCACATGCGCGGATACTACACCTCCACCAGTACCAAAACAAACCAGTCCTGGAAATGGGTCTTCTCTGTCCTGTCGATCCTACCAGGATGTATCCTGGGCCGCTGTAAATGATGAGAGCGGCATCAGCCAATACCAGGTTAATGCCCAGCGGCATAGTGGAGATAATAACTGGGCTAACCTACCTGGCAGCACCTTTACTGGCATAGGAGGTACTTCTTACCAACTGTCAGTCGAATGTGGCTGGTACTACCGCTGGCAGGTGAGAGCAGTGGACAGCGAAGGCAACGTCGGTTCCTGGTCTGGTTGGTGGACTTTTGTAGACAATCTGAATTAAAACGGAACAATCTTTCTGAACCGTTGAAAATGCAAAACCTCCGGGAGGTTGTCATGGATAAGAATAAAAAACGTTTATTGGTCATCATGGGTGTTGTCTTGCTAATTGGATTAATCCTATTGGGAATTTTCCTGGGGCAGTTATCCCGCCGGGGAAAAGCCCTGAATTCAAGACCCCTGGTGTTAATCCTTGATCCCGGGTACGGGGATCAAGTGCAGGTGGGAGAGGGGGTTATCGTCCATGCTACAGCCCGGGAAGACGTGGGATTAAGCCGGATTGAGCTCTGGGTTAATGATCAGTTAATTGCTTCACAAGATGCGGACAATACAGAAAAATCTGCCCCGACGAACTTAGCATTGGTATCTACCTGGTTGCCAACATTTGAGGGTGAACAGCAAATTATTGTGCGGGCGATCTCAACTGATGGCATACCCGGACAATCCATGGTTCAGGTATCTGTTGCAGCGGCTAAGGAATTGACACACCTTGTTGAAGAAGGTGAAACGCTTGACGCCATTGCAGAAGACTACGGATCTTCTGCAGAGGAATTGTCGGACCTGAATCCAGGGTTAGGGGGAGGAGATCCTGAACCCGGGGACGCGATAATCGTTCCTGATGGAGAACCGGCAGATGATGAAGCGCCTGGTCCTGGGGGTGAAAGCGGCGCAGAAGAACCTCCTGAACCGGAAGGCGAGGGGCCATTTGTGGGGCTCTTCTTCCAGCTTTTCCAGCTCTTTACTCCTGATCCAGGGAATGTAACCCTGCGTCTCGAGGTGCCTGAGTTGAGAACCGGGGAAAGTTTTGACAGCTTGCACTGTTATGTCAGTCTAGCCGACAGTCTGCCCCAGTGGTATCCAGATCGAGACCATAATCAAGCCACAGACGAATCCTTTATCGCTGGAAATGATGGGATGTGGATCACAACCGGTATTCTGGAAAGCGAATCAGCTCCGATCATCAGCTGGCCTGCTGATCAGCCCCTGCCCCTGTCCATCGCTTGTGTTGGCGTGTCAGGTGGTACGGAGGCGCTTGATTTAGGTGCAATTGCACTGGAGATCCAACCCGATGAATGGGATGGGATCCGCCATGGTCATGAAAGTGAGGGAGAGGGAGGTCACCTTGAAGTTGCCATCCAGGTTACCCAGTTGACCGGCGACCCCAGAAACACGCCCAAGGAACCTGATCCGCTGATGTCTAAACCGTATAATGTCCGCTTGAACGAGACGGACCATACCCTGGAATGGGATTTTGAAGCAGCTGAGGGTGAGATTATCGATGGCTTCCGCATCTACCTGAATGGAAACCTTCAGTGGGTTGAGGATGAAGATAGCCGGTCCACCCGGCTTCCACCTGAATGGTTCCGTCCTCCCTGCGCCTGGACCTATACCTTTGGTGTTACTGCCTATCAGATTGATTTTCCGGATGGCCCGGAATCTGATCCCCCCAGCGAGGTTGAGCTTACCCAGCCCCGGGAAGACTGTATGCGGATCATGCGGGTCACATTCCTGGAGCTGGAGACCTTTGATCTCGGGGATGATGGAGAGTATGAACGCCGCCACGGAGATGTTGGCCCGGTATATGGGTCTTTTTATGCCAATGATGCCCGGGTGTCATTTGATCAAGGACCGGAAGGACGCGGTCTGGATAGGCCGGATGGGTTAAGTCATAATAGGACCTATGATCTGGCAACCCTCTCAGGAGATTTTGGCTGGCATTTTAATGGACCCAACAGCATAATCACTGAAGTGCCTTATGAAGGGGAGCTGTGGATGGGTTACATTATCATGGACCGGGACAACAACCCGGATGACGAGGTCTGTTCTGGGGTCTATTTACCGATCAACCTGGATGGATATCACCGAGATACGATACCATCTGAAAACGGCCGCTGCCTGGTGACCTTTGAATTTGAACCCACAGCGGACAGCCCCGTCGGTGAGAGGGCTACTGGAAGGGAACCCCTTCCCTGGATAGATCTGGCTTCTTATTATCTGGATGAAAGCACCGGCACTGCCCACATCGCTGTGCAGAATACAGGAACAGCTGCCTGGGTGGGTCGAGACCTGATGATTGAAATGCAGACCAGGGACGGCAGATCCCTGGGCATCGCTGTTTTTGACAATGTCACCCTTGCAACCGGTGAAACCATGGACCTGAGCCATCCGCTTTTTGAATTGCAACCTCCCTATGATGCCTGCGTGGTGATCGACCCCCTGGATGAGGTCCTGGAATATTACGAAAGCTCGGGGGCGCTGGTCCATATGCCTATCTGCCAGCCTTTGCCGGACCTTATTGCTGAAAACGTCTATTTTGGCACCGAAGGTGGAAAGAGTTTTTCTGTTGACGTTCGTAATATAGGTCCTGGACCGCTGGTTTTCCGAACCTTAGAAATTGAGATCAGGGATGCCGAGAATAATCTCCTGGTTGATCCCTTTTCAGTCTCAGGTGTTGGGATAGGCGCTGGAGGATCGCAGTACTACGAAATACCAGCGGAATCTGTTGACCGGAACCAACTGCGAGCAGGCTATTCTGTGACCCTTAACCCCGGAGCAATTTTCATGGAGAGTAATTTTGAAAATAATACACTCCAGGTAAGTGAGGGAACAGAAATTGTACTGGACTGGTTCAGCGCTGTAGCTCCTTATCATCTTCGTGATGAAGTGGAATTTCATATAGATGCCTACATCCTTCAAGGGAGGATGAGGGTTGAACAGGTAGTAAATATGGATTTGAACCAGGAAATCAACTGGAACAGTTGGTTTGAATCCGGGGGATGGACTAGTTTTCAATTCAATGATGATTCCCGGATAAGCGAGCCCTTTATGATTGTTGGAGGTGAAGAACTGGAGGTGGTGATCACTATCGATCACTTTGGTACACTGTGGGAAAGTCTAGCAGCAACCCAGATTTATAGCGGTCCATCCTGGGGAGCCGGTGGACAAAATCCATCCACAGACAGATGCACTTTCTGGATAATGCGGGACGATCTTGGAGAACATAACCTTTCCTGGTTCAACGGTGGATCCGAATGGAATTTGCGATACGATTTATGCCGTAGGGATTATGAATAAACAGCAATTCGGTGTATAAAAACAGGATCAGGTAAAATGGCGAATCATTCCGATGGTAATCATCCCTGGCTGATAACCTTCTATCTGCTCCTGGCGCTCTTTTCCGTTCCGCACCTGATCGATGATTTCCTGTTTGACATCCCGGCTGAATTTGGGATCTCTGTCCATCTGTCCCAATTTCTGGCGGGGTGTTTCATCCTGATCTACCTGGGAATTTTGATCCCCCTGGCGAGGGGTCAAAGAGGGGGAGTGATCGGGGCCATAAGTATGGGATTTTCCTGGCCCTGGCTGGGATCCTGAAACACATCCCGCTGATCATCCAGCCCGGCCCTACTGGAGCGGCTTGTTTTCGGAAGGATTGATCTTTGGCATGATCGGCAGCGGAATCGGATTGGCGGCGGCAGGATTTTTGGCATTAAAGCATACTAAGTAATTGGAGCAAGGGTGCCTACTATGAAATCTAAGATTTTTAGCCTGATGCTGATCTGTGCCCTGGTCTTGACTGGAATTGCAGCAACATCGACGATTGCCCTCGCATCTCCCCTAGAGCAAGCCGGTGATTCCAATCCCCCCCAAGGTCTGGTGAAATTGATCTTCATTCACCACTCTACGGGAGAGAACTGGTTAACCGATGGGTATGGGAATCTCGGTTTAGCCCTGGCAGATAACAACTATTATGTCAGTGACACCAATTACGGCTGGGGGCCGAATGGCATTGGTGACAGGACCGATATCCCGGATTGGGAGGAGTGGTTCAGGAGTGGGGATACTGAAACATACATGAAGGCCCTTTTTAATGAAGGAGAACAGAACGCCGACTATACTCGCACAACTTCTGATCCCGGCGGAGAAAATCAGATCATCATGTTTAAGTCATGTTTTCCCAACTCTGATCTGGAAGGCAGTCCCGACGATCTCCCTACCCCAGATGGCTGGCTATCGGTGGGACACGCCAAATATGTTTACAACGAGATTCTGAACTACTTCGGGCAGCACCCTGAAAAGTTATTTGTGGTCATTACTGCTCCACCCCTCAGTAATCGGAGTAATGCCGCCAATGCCAGGGCTTTTAACCTGTGGTTGATGAATGACTGGCTGGACGAGAATGATTATGCCTACAATAATGTGGCAGTATTCGATTTCTATAATGTTCTGACAGGAAAGGATGGCCATCATACCTTTGAAAATGGGCAGGAGGTCCACCAGGTGGGCAGCAAGGACACGCTGGCATATCCCTCCGGGGATGACCATCCCTCAAAAAAGGGCAGCCAGAAAGCCACCGAAGAGTTCATTCCCCTGTTGAATTATTTCTTTAATAGGTGGCAAGCAGATAACCCAGCTCCGCTTCCAAATGTGGAAGCAGATTCTGGAACCGACAGCACGGACTCGGAAGACAATCTTCCGCCCGCCGCCTCCCCAGAGCTATCCGGATTGATCGATAATTTTGAGGGAGGATCACCGACTGGCACCAACGGCTGGGAAGCCTACTGGGATGAAGGCACGCCTTCCTCAATGAGCTGTGGGACAGAACAGGTGTCGGTATCAGCGGCAGTGGCCTGCAGCTTGACTATCACATCACACCGTACAGCTGGGGCACCTGCGGGTTGTCTTTTGATAATCCTCAGGATTGGAGTTTATCCAGGGGATTGGCATTTTCGATCCATGCTGCACAAAGCGGTGGCTTATTGCATGTGGACCTTTACGCAGAAGGATCTGAAGGACACGAATCATATATTTTTGAACAGGATCTCACTTCTTCCATGGAAGAAGGATGGGTGCAGATAGGTATCTCCTGGGATAAATTCCACCGGGTGGATTGGGAAGCAAACGCAGGTGCGCCATTTGCCCACCAAGGCCAGATCTCGGGATTGGCATTCGGATTCGGGACCGACGACAATGAAGAAGAAGGTCAGCTGTGGATTGATAATCTGGGCTGGATAGGAGGGAGTGCGCAAATCCAGGAGGAGCCGGTCGTTGAAGAAATCGCACAAGCTGATCCAGGCGGTGAAGAATCTGGCGGCGGAAGAAATCTGCCCTGCATCGGTTCCCTGGCCCTGCCCATGAGCCTGGCCGGCGTGGCGCTGGTTCAAAGGAAGAAGAGTTATAAAGTATAAAGAAACGATTATCTGTGCGATAACAAGAAACTGCGGTGCCAAAGGCGCCGCAGTTTTGTATTTGTTACGAGACTGGTAGGGCTTCTTTCTCCGGTTCAGGGGGATTAAACCGATCACATCTTCCCAGCCAGAGGTGAAGACCATAGAAACTGATCACCGCAACAGCACAAATGGCAGCGCCCACGTACCAAAGCAGATTAGGGTTGTAGTTGTCGAGGATCAACCCTGCCGCGCTGGGACCTACGGTGGCGGGAATCGCCCAGGATAATCCAAAGACAGCCATGTACCTACCGCGCATATCCTCGGGGGCGAAGTTTGTCGCCAGGGCGGAGGCGGTAGGCATGATCACCATCTCACCAATAGTGATGATCACAACGGCGGCAGCAAATAACCAGAAGACAGTCACGAATCCAAACATACCAAATCCGATCATATAGAAAAACACACCAACTGCCATCATAATAAACGCAGGGAATTTTTTGATGTACCGGGTTGTTTGGAATTGGAGCAAGATCACTGTGATCGCGCTAATTGTTAGCAGGAAGCCATACCCCCGGGCAGGTATGCCGTGATTATCCCTCAAATATACAGAAAGGCTGTTGTACATTTGCTGGTAGACAAGACCCATTAACATGGATACAAACAAAAAAGCCACATAGGCATAATCTTTCAGAACAATGCTGTAACCGGCAAAGGTCTTAAAGATGCTCTCTGGTTCAGTAGTGGTTTCCGGTTTGGTCTCCTCGATATACATGAAGAAGATCACAGCCACAATACAGCTGATGACCGCATCCAGCACAAAGAGGGCAAAGTAGCTCCGGTCAGCGATAAATCCGCCGATGGTTGGGCCTATGATCCAGGACATATTGGCCACTACCCGCAAGATACCAAATCCTTCCTGGCGTTTTTTTTCGGGCAGCAGGTCTGCTACCATGGCCTGGCGGGCTGGACCCGCGATATTGGATAGTAGGCCGATCACCACAGCCAGGGGGATCAAAACAGCATATTCATTTACCAGTCCCAGGGCCAGGGTGCTGACAGCACTGAAAACGAGCCCGAATAAAGTCAGGTTCTTGCGCCCGAATTTATCGGTCAGCGCGCCGCCGATCATGGAACCGATCAGACCAAAAGCAGAAAATGTGCCCAGCACAATGCCGGCCTGGGTCATGCCCACACCGAATTTCTGAGTGATATAGAGGGTGAAAAAAGGGAAAAGTAAAGTATTCCCAATCTGGTCGATGAACGAGGTACCCACTACAACCCAGAATTTTTGCGGAAAATCGTTGTAAATCTTCTGCAGCCGCTTGAACATAAGGTCTCCATTTGCTAGAACGAAAAGGGATTATAGCATAGAAGAATTGGCGTTATATCATCCAAATGGATGGTTCTTTATGCCACTGAATGACCTTCTTTTTCTATTCAGTGCAAGGGGTGGATGTGGTTATGTTTTAGTGGGCGTAGCAGGTTCTTTCATCTTAGTTTGGACAAATATAAAACCCAGGAACATGATCAAGGAACCTGTCAGATAGGGAAGATAAACCCGGATATCAAATAAAAATCCCGCCAGCAAGGGACCGGCAAAACGCCCCAGACTCATAAAGGAACTGTTTAATCCCAGAGCCAAACCCTGATCGACGGTGGTTTCTTTAGAAACCAGAGAGGAGATCGAGGGGCGCAACATGGCATTGGTGAAAGCAAATAACCCCACTGTGATTAAAAGGGATGTGAAATTAAAGGCAGTCAGGATTAACAAAAAGGTCACCGTTAACCCCAGCAGAGTGGCTTTAATAACAGTCCGTTCACCCCAGCGTTTGGTGGCCGGGCCGGTAAGCACCATCTGGACCCCAGCAACCATTGTGCCTACAACGACCATCACTGTGCCCACCTCTTTGGGACCAAAGCCAAACCTCTCCAGGGCAAAGAGGCCAAATATGCCCTCCATATTACTTAATCCAAAACTGACCAGAAAGCTTAATAAGAAAAACAGAGACATCGGACCTTTCAGGCCTTTCCACATGCCAGCGTACCGGGAGGAAATATCCAGCTTTAGACCTTTGGCCCTTTTTTCTACCGGCAGGGATTCAGGAAGGATCAGGACGATCAATAATCCAGCAAAAAGGGAAAGACCACCTGCTACAAAAAATGGCAGAGAGAGGGATTCTGAGCCCAGCCAGCCGCCGATACCAGGGCCAAGCACCATACCTGTTCCCATCGCCGCGCCGATCACACCCATGCCTCCGCCCCTATTCTCTTTAGTGGTGCTGTCACCGATGAAAGCCAGCGCGGTTGGCATGGTTGCGGCTGCAAACATCCCACCCAAAGCCCGGGCGATGAATAACATCCACAACTGGGTGGAGAGCCCAAACATTAACAGGGACAGGGCATTGCCTACTGCGCCAACGATCAGGATCGGTTTACGGCCTACGGAATCTGATATCGATCCCCAGATGGGGGAAAATAACAGCTGGAAAAGCGCATGAAGAGAGACCAGTGCGCCCAGAGCTTGCCCACTGGCGCCAAAATCATCTACCAGAAAGGCTTCCAAGGGAATTAACACACCAAACCCCAGCAGGATCACAGCCAGGGTAAAGTATAAAAGAATCAGATTACGTCTTTGAGAATTCATTATATTCCTTACTTTGAATACTTAACTAAATGCCAAGTATACCCCAGATTTTTCCCGGAAAAGATTTCAGGAGCCGATTATTTTACGGGCTCCTGAAATTCGATTTATATAATAAATGAATAACCAGATCAGCGTGTGAAAATGTTTTATCCAGGCAAATCGGGTAATGTAAATTTCAACCCATATTCCTCAACAGCCTCGGCTGTTGGTAACCCTGTTTGGGAATCCCAGCCGTGTTCCTGGTATGCTCCGGCAAGCAGGGGTTTGAGATCTGGTACAAAGCCGAGAGTCCCGCCATCCGGGAAAGCTTTCAATAAAAAATTTGGAAGCCGGTCATCCTCTATTGTGGACCCCAGGTTGTGATTAATGATCCTTTTCAGGGAAAAGTTCCGTTTCCCGGCCAACATTAATTCATCAAGGGTGTAATCCCACCCAGTGGCCGCATTTAAAGCATTAAGGATATTGCTTGCGCCAGGATTCATGAAGTGGCATACGGTCAGGGCGTTGTAGAGACTGCGCCAGGCCTGAGCCCGGGCAGTGATCATGCCCTTTTCCTCGGAGTTCTCAAATCGCTCTCCTGGTATAATTCCCAATTCCACTGGTGGCCCCTGGCCAGTATCGACCCCGTACATATCACCCTGAAGGTGACAGGCACCCCGGGGGGAGAGAGCATAAACAGGTGCCATACCGCTGAATGAGCGGGCATCATGCATAGGCACCTCCAGGTTGCGCACTGTGGCCGCCATTTCGGGCACACCAAAATGGGCTGCCAGGGCAGCGCTTCCTTCCGCTATCATGTTTCCAAACCCTTCCCTTTTGGCGGTCATTTCTATCAGCTTGTGGGAGGTTTCCACATCACCAAAACGGATCTCCAAACCCCCGGTATGTTCTGCGCTCAGAATCCCTTTGTCGAAGAGATCACAAACCAGGGCAATGGTTGCCCCGGTGCTGATGGTATCCAGCCCAAAAACGTTGCACAGGTGGCCGGCATAAATTACTCCTTCCAGATCATCGATCAGGGCCAGCGATCCAAAGGCGGCTACAGTTTCGTATTCTGGCCCATCTACCTTATCCACTTTATATTTCACGGTGCGCGTTTCCCGACCGCACATAATCGGGCAGCGGTAGCAGGCAGTACCGCGTATCAGATGTTCTTCTGCCATCAAGACCCCGGACAGATTGCTGCTTTTTTCCCATTCTCCCAGCTGGTAATACCCCGCTGGCATATCTCCGAACATGGAGCCCATATCCACATATCCTGCTGTGCCGGCCAACTTTATGGCCTGGGCGGCAATATCTTCTTTGACCGCACCCTGGATTTCCGCAACGGTCTTTTTATATAATTCAGGATCAGCCAGTGGAACTTTCCCGCTGCCCCTGAATGCTAGAGCTTTGAGATTCTTTGACCCCATCACTGCGCCCATTCCGGTCCTACCGGCAGCCCGGCCATGGTCATTGACAATGGCAGCCATCTTAACTAGGTTTTCACCTGCTGGTCCGATGCAGGCCACTCGCACTTTTTCGTCAGCTAGGATTTCACGGATGCTATCTTGAGTTTGGTATGTGTCCAATCCCCAGAGAGGGGAAGCATCATGAAACTCGATCTTGCCATCTATGATTGAGATCCAGCACGGATATTCTGATTTCCCATTGATCAGAACTCCATCAAAACCCGCAAAACGCAGCTCGGGACCGATAAATCCTCCTGTGTTGGATTCTCCCCAGAAACCTGTCAGAGGAGAGCGGGCGCTAACCGTACAACGTCCTGCTGAGGGCATGCTGGTTCCTACCATGGGGCCAGTCATGAACATCAGTGGATTTTCAGGGCCTAGAGGATCGGTATTTAATCTGATCCGATCGTAGAGCAGGCGCGCAGCGAGGCCGCTGCCGCCGATATAATCCCGGGCCAATTCTGGATCGATTTCCTCAACCTGGAATGTTTTACCCGTGAGATCAACAACCAAGAGTTTTTTCATTTAGGCTCCAGTAGAACTTGTCAAATTGATAATCAAGATTATTAGAAATCAACCGGTTGGCCGCCATAGACAGATTGGAACAGATTGTCCAGTTCCTGGTAGGATGGAGCTCGCGGTGCAGTGATGATCTGGGTGTCGTTAAAGGAATCGTCAACCATTTTCTCTAATTTTTCATCAAAATCTTTTTTTTCAATCCCCAATTCGGATAAACTGATTGGGTTTTCTATCTTCTGCGCCAGATCCCTTATCGAAGCGGCAAACAGGTCGCCTTTCTTAGAATCAGGCCCATTGATGCCTAAAAAATTAGCCAGGTCAATTATCTGGGACGGATCTTCACCTCTTGAGGCATATTCAATTGTATATGGCAGGCACAAACCTACAGCGCGGCCATGCGGGATATGGAAAACCGAGCCCAGGACATGGCCCATGGCGTGGGCCAACGAGGCCATAGCATTGCCAAAACCTAAACCGGCGCTGGTAGCTGCATTATGCATTTTTTCACGGGCCAGCTGGTAGCTTTCCTTTTTTGGGTGATCAGCCTGGGAGGCTTCATAAGCAAAAGGCAGGTGCTTGATGATCTCCCGGACGGCATTTAAACACAAACCATCTGTGATATCGGTATGCCAGGTGCAGATGAAACCTTCTACGGCGTGTGTGAGTGCATCAAGGCCTGTATCGGCGGTGAGTTGGGGCGGCATTCCGGCAGCCAGGGCTGGATCTATAAGGGCGATATCGGCAGCATTTTCACGGTTTCCCAAGCCCATTTTTCGGTTGTTCTCAGAATCGGTTAATACAATTGCCCAGGTCACTTCCGCGCCGGTCCCGCTGGTAGTGGGGATGGTGATCAGGTGAGATTTTTTCCGCAATCCAAGTTTAATGAAGGGGTTGATCTCAGCGGGATTTAGATCGGGACGTTCGTACAAAACCCAGATAGCTTTGGCGGTATCCATGGGGGATCCGCCACCCAAACCAATGATCCAATCCGGTTGAAAATCAATAGCAGCTGATTTTCCAAGTTTAACCGAGGTGAGAGTTGGATCCGGTTCAACATCATCAAAAACCAGAACCTCGCAGCCCGATTTTTTGATCAGATTGAGAACTGGATCAACAAGACCGATTTGCACCAGATTTTTATCGGTGACAACCAATGCCCGACACATGCTGATATCTTCCAATGACGATAGGGAAGATTCACCAAATATTATCCTGGGAGAGACAAAATGCCACATCCCGGACCTCCTTTGATAACAAGAACAGAGCTAATTGAATATCACCAATCCGTTGGAACCTTTGCGCAGCACTGAACAATTTCCTGGGCTGCTTTGGGATATCTCATAATCTTCATCAGATTTCCCTTAAGCTTCAGCTGACCGGTCATCATACCCTGGATAGGGTCTAATTTCCCGTCGATGACCTTGCGCCAGGTACTGAATGGCGCATTGATGACATACTCCGTTTCAGGCAAGTTATCAGGATCTGCCATGCCTGCTCCAGGACTGGAACCGTGGTAAAGCTCCAGGTGAAGATAGGCGGTATCTGAATAGGCCTCATCGGGTTCAACTATAAAGATGAAATCTCCTTCCCAATCTTTAGCTGAACGTTGATAAGATTCGCTGCTGTTCAGCAGCTCCCTGACTTCTTTGACCCATTCATCAGTTGGAAATTTAAATGCCATTGGGCCTCCTCGTTTGGAATGAATGATTTTATTATACATAAGGAAACGGCAAAGAGCTGATAATGTTATGATGTAAGAGGGCTGTGTCGTTGAGATGATGTTGGAGTATAGATATGAAAATTCAGCGGTTTGATGATCCACGACTCTTTCAAGATAAGATCCAGGATTATTTAATCCAGAACGAAGCGGAAAATAATCTTCCCCTCGGTATCCTAAATAACGTAATTTCCGGTGAGTATATACACGAAAATCCATATCTGGCCTATGTGGAACAGGACGGGATGCCCAGGATAGCCTGTTTATGCACCCCGCCTTTCCCGGTCTTGTTTTCATACCAAAAGTCCCCTCCCACTGACGAGATATTAAGTTTGGTTCTGGCTGATCTGATAGATTTCCTGGGGGAAAAATTCGTGGGCATTTCTGGAAACAAAGTACTGGTGGCCCGGATCAAAGAGCTCTGGGAAGGATTAACAGGAAGAAACGCCGAACTGCATATGGCCATGCGCATTTATAAACTGGATCAGGTAATCCCTCTAACCGAGGCCGAAGGGCACATGAGGCCAGCTAAGAAAAGGGAAAAAAGGCTGTTATTTGATTGGTATTCAGGTTTTCATCGAGAGGCCGTGCAGGAAGTTTCAGCCCCCGCCCGGGTTCGAAAACAGGTTGATATGTACTTAAAAGCAGACCCGAAAGTACGGGGATTAATGGTATGGGAGAAAGATCGGGTTCCAGTTTCCATGGCAGGCTACGCCGGTCCTACTCCCAATGGCATCCGGATCGGCGCGGTTTATACACCGCCGGGGCAGCGTAAAAAGGGATATGCCAGCGCTGTAACGGCCGGATTAAGCCAACATATTCTGAATATGGGGTATAAGTTTTGTTTTTTATTCACCGACTTGCTAAATCCGACATCGAATCATATTTACCAACAGATAGGTTATAGAGCGGTTTGTGATGTTGACAGGTATGATCTTACATAACTTTTATTCTGATTGCTGACCACCGATTTTTTTAGAGAAGAGGTGCTGGATATGAAGACGATTGGTTTGCTGGGCGGTATGAGCTGGGAATCATCCATTGAGTATTACCGAATTGTCAATCAGGAAGTTCGGGCTGCCCTGGGTGGTGTACATTCGGCAAAAAGCGTGATGGTCTCGGTTGATTTTGGGGAAATTGAAGAACTGCAGATGAAGGGAGACTGGGAAGAGGCCACCCGGATCATGGTCAAAAGCGCCAGAGAAATTGAAAAAGCAGGAGCTGATTTTCTCCTGATCTGCACCAATACCATGCACTTAATGGCTGATGAAGTCCAGGAGGCAATCAATATTCCGCTGCTCCATATCGCCGATGCCACAGCCAGGGCAGTCAGTGACGTTGGTATAAAAACTGTCGGTTTGCTGGGAACACGTTTTACGATGGAAAAGGAATTTTACCGCGGCAGATTGGAAACAAAACACCAGCTTAGGGTGGTTGTACCGGATGAGGCTGGGCGCGACCTGGTTCATAATGTGATCTATAACGAGCTGGTACAGGGCCAGATAAAAGAAAATTCCCGGCGGAACTATCAGGAAGTCATTAAAAGATTAGTAAAAAATGGGGCGGAGGGAATTGTGTTAGGCTGTACTGAGATCGGCCTGCTGGTAAAGAAGGAAGACGTTGCTGTACCTGTTTTTGATACGATGGAAATCCATGCCCTGGCGGCAGTTGATGCAGCCCTGGGGCGGTATGAAATAACTTGATCGGGCACATCCGGTATAATTAATTTACCCTACAAAAGGGATGAAAAAGCGGAGGAGATATGGACGAGGTCTATTTAAAACGACAGTTGGCTCTCAACAGGGACCGGGTTGCCGCGTTGGCCAGGGGAATTTCTAGAGACCAGGCTATTTGGCGGCCTAATAAGGAATCTTGGTCAATCCTGCAAGTGATCTGCCACCTGGCGGACGAAGAGGAATTTGACTTTCCGGTTCGGCTGCGAATGATACTGGAAAAATCCGAAAAGGAATGGCCGGAAATTGATCCGGCAGGATGGGTTAAAGAACACAGGTACAACGAATCAGATCTTTTTGAGACCCTTAATCGTTATGTGGAACTCCGCAACGAAGCTCTGTCCTGGTTGGATTCCGTTGAAAATCCAGATTGGGACACAAAGTTTGAAGCGCCGTTTGGGAAAATCACGGCCGGTGATATGTTTGTATCCTGGGTGAGCCATGACTCGCTGCACTTAAGACAATTGATCGAACTACAGCGTTATTACCTTGTGGAACAAACCAAACCCTACAGCCCGGAATATGCGGGAGATTGGTAATCTGCCATTTGAAAAGAAAAAGGCTGTCAACATGACAGCCTTTTATTATTACGGGTAAGATACCTTCTTGATTAATCCAGTTATTTTATTGTGATCTGGTTTCCTTCCACCACATCACCAATGACCCAAACTGGTTGGCCCATTTTTTCGGCCTGGATTCGAAAATCGTCCAGGTAATCACAGCCAATTGAAAGTAATAGACCACCGCTGGTTTGAGGGTCAAAGAGTAACATCAATTCTTCTTCGGCGAGGGATTTGGGGGCTTTGATATGATCGCCGAAGAAAAGGCGATTATCATACGCACCTCCCGGGAAACAGAACTGACTGGCATATTCTTTTGCGCCGCTAACTAAGGGGATCATATCCCAGTGAATATTTAATCCAACCCCGGAGGACAGGGCCATTTCCCAAGCATGGCCGAGTAAACTGAAACCGGTGATATCGGTGGCTGCTTTTACGCCGTGGGCCTGGGCCAACTCACTGGCTTTTTTGTTGAGCTGTTTCATCCAGATCACAACTTCTCGGACGTGTTCCTCTTTCGCTTTTCCATCTTTAAGCGCCGTAGTGGTTACACCAAACCCAAGCGGTTTGGTGATCACCAGCGCATCTCCGGGCCTGGCGGCAGATTTGGTCATGACCAAGTCGGGATGGGCAAATCCCAAACATACTAATCCATATTTGGGTTCTTTGTCCTGGACAGTATGTCCTCCAGCAATTACTACGCCGGCTTCTTTTGCTTTTTCAGCGCCGCCCCTTATGATCTCGCCACAGAGTTCAGGCGGCAAGTTGGCTGGAAAGGCAGCTATGTTCAATGCCATGAAAGGAGTGCCGCCCATGGCATAGATATCCGAAAGGCTGTTGGCAGCTGAAATGGCCCCGTAGTCATATGGATCATCCACAACAGGCGTGAAGAAATCTGTGGTTGCGATCAGGACCCGATCATCATCCAACCGCCAAACAGCTGCATCGTCGGGTTCTCCCAATCCAACCAGTAGATCGGGATAATGCTTTTTATCAAACATCCCATCCAGAGGGCGCAGAACCTGCGCCAGCGCATCTGCGCTCAGTTTGGACGCTCAACCTGCGCAGGTGGAGAGTGAGGTGAGACGAATTTGCTTTCCGGAGGGTTTCTTCTCTTTTTTCGGCATTCTTATCCTGTGAGATAGTTTTGCATTCTTGCGGTGAAAAAATTCTAACACACTAGAATGATAATGGTTCTCTCCTAACGGGGATGTTAGATTAAATTAAAACTCCCGGTGTAATACACACCGGGAGTTTACCATTAAAAAGATCGTAATTAGGGGGTTATATCTGGCAAAGGTAGGATATAGGGGTTGTCGTTCGGCACTAACATAACCTGAATGCCAGGGGCCAATTTTTCGATATACCGGTAGTTAAGCAGTTGAGGATTAGCTGCCAGCACCTCGGCAATTAATTGCAGCGCCTGGGCTTCGGCCTTGGCTTCGATCACCACGGATTCTGCGCGACCCTCAGCTGCTAAAATTGCGGCGTCCTTGGTACCTTCTGCTACCTGCCTGGCCTGTTCGGCTTCCTGGAACCGCTGTTCAACAATATATTCAGCTTGCTGGGCTAGCTGTTCGGCGATCTGTTTCTGTTCGATGGAGGCCGCGTATTCTGGCGTGAATGTGATATTGCGCAGCACAAAGTCCGACAGAATCAAGCCATTATTTTCCATGGCAGTTCTCATCTCGTTCTCCATCTGCAGTTTCAGTTCATCACGTTTGGTGCTGTAGACTTCGTTGACACGGAATTGGGATACTGCATCTCGGATCACGCCGCGGACCGTGGGGCGCACCAGACCCTCCACGTAGCGGTCCTGCCAGACAATATGGACATTCAGAACCTCGGCGGGATTGAGGGAATAGATGATGGAAGCGTCAATATATACTTCCTGACCGTCCGCTGTGCGGGCGGCGATGGAATCGTCACCCTGGATTTCCCCTTCCAGTTGGGCTATTGACATCGTATAGGTATTTTTTGAGATCGAATAGGTTTTTACATTTTCAGCGTAGGGGATCACCCATCGCAGACCGGGCTGCATGATGTCCTTGCGGTATCCGTCCGGGGCGATGGCGCTGATAACGACGCCGCGCTCCTGGGGCTGGATAAATACCAGTCCAGCGCTGACGGTACTCAATACTATACCAGCGATAGCGGCAGCGACTATCCCGGTCACGGCCCCGCGGACTTTCTTGCCCTGCCTGGTGCGCAAGACAGCTAAAGCTAAAAAGCCTACGACCACCAGCCAGGAAAAAGCAGCGAGTGCTGAGACTAAAATCGTGATTTGCATTTTTTCTCCTCCAGTTCGGAAAAATTTCTAAAAGTGGACCTTTCTCTTCACTATTAATTATATACGTTGGAAGGGGAGGAGAAGTTGTCTAAAAAGGTTCTTATACCGTATTAACAGAGCTTGTGGTACATTTTGATTCTATGGCTACTATTGATAATAAAGCACTTCGTATTCTGACCTTTTTCGCCCATCCGGATGATGAGACTGTGTTTCTGGGAGGAACACTGGCTTTTCTTGCTGAACGTGGAGCTGAGATCCACTATCTCTGCGCCACTCGCGGTGAAGGAGGCGAGATGGGAGATCCGCCCATTTGCTTCAGAGATGAACTTGGAGAAGTAAGAGAAAAGGAACTGCGCTGTGCGGTAGATGCCTTAGGCGGAAGCTCTGTTCAGTTCCTGGACTATATTGATCCGACTGTTGGCCCGGATGGCGAACTTTACCCTTTCAGTGATGATTTTGGTCAACTGACAGATGCGGTCAAGAATTTTATTTTGAATATTGATCCTCATGTGATCCTGACCCACGGTCCCGGGGGAGAGTACGGACATCCAGCTCACATCCAGGCTCATCAGTCCTTATTGGCAGCCATGGAAGGGCTGGAATCCTCTGTTGAGGCGATATATGCACCGTCCTGGTTGTCGAGAGAAGCTGGGAAATTCATACCGGAACCAGACTTTCTAGTGGACATCACCCACTGGAGAGAACAAAAGATAAACGCGGTTCAATGCCATCGATCCCAACATGGTTTGTTCTTGAGACATGGATCAGCCAGGGTCGGTCGGTCGGTCACCATACCAGAAATTGTCCGAACCCGAGAGGCGTTGTGCCGCCTGCTTCCTGAAAAGAATAAGGCTGATGGAGATGCTTTGAGTTTACTTCTTCAGGAAATTTCAATGCCCAATGGAGAAGAGATCTCCTGAATCCGCAGAGCTGTCTGGCAGGATTATTGCACAAACAACGAGACCCAATTCTGTTCATTATTCATAGTTAACAATCCTCTTTGGTAAAATGAAATCTATGAAACTTTCTCCCTCGCTATCAAAAACACTCCTGAAGATAGGAGCTGCCCTGGCAGGTGGGATCCTGATATTTGTACTGATGATCGGGATAGCCACGATGAGTTTCCGGGCAATTTATTCTGGAAGGATTTTTCCAAACATACAACTTGGTTGGGTTAACCTCAGCGGCCAGGCGCCAATTGAGGCGGCAGACTTACTCAGAAGAGAATTCCAGTATCCTCAACAAGGGGAGATCACCCTGCAATATGACGATCTGAGCTGGACCGCCACGCCGGCTGAGTTAGGCATGTTTTTCAGTCCCCAATATAACGCTGAAATTGCTTTTAACATGGGGAGAGAGGGAAATATCGCCCGCAGGATCGCTGCCCAGATCCAAATTTTACGCCATGGTATTATCCTGGCGCCTCAGTTTGTAATGGATGAACAAACAGGTTCAGAATACCTGATCGGATTGGCAGCCGAAGTCAATCAACCTGTGATGGAAGCATCTTTGGAATTAGATGGTTTGGAAGTCCTGGTCCAGCCCGGCCAGATCGGAAGGGAAATGGATATCCAGGCCTCACTCGATGTGGTTGCCCTGCAGATGGAGAGCATGCAGAATGGAAGCATCCCGCTGATTGTCACCGAAACCTATCCTGCCATCCTGGATGTCACTGCCCAGGCAGAGTTCGCCCGCCAGATATTAAGCCAGCCTTTAATGTTGCAGATCCCGGACGCGGCGGATAATGATCCTGGCCCGTGGTCCATTCAGCCAGATAAACTGGTGCAGATGATGGTCATCGAACGGGTATCCACTGGGAATGGCGATGATTACCGGATTGCCCTGGATTCAGAAGCCTTGAGGGAATATCTGGTTGGGAGGGCAGGGACTATCAATCAGGCGCCACAAAATGCGCGGATGTATTTTGATGATGAAACGGAAGAGCTGGTCCTGATCGAAGACGATCAAACTGGTTTGGAATTGGATATTGATCAATCCATTATAGATATCCAGGCCCAACTTTCGGAAGGAAAACACCAGATCGATCTGAGCGTTGAGAAGACTTTCCCGGCAGTTACTTCTGAACATACCGCTGAAGAACTGGGGATCACGGAGCTGGTCAGCTCACAAACAAGCTATTATTATGGCTCTGACCCAGCAAGGATTAATAACATTGCTACAGCCGCCGCAAAGTTCCAGGGAGTTTTTGTTGCTCCCGGAGAGACTTTTTCCATGGTTGATCAATTAGGTGATATCAGCCTTGATGAGGGTTACTCAGAAGCCTGGATCATTTTGGGAGACCGTACCATTAAGGGGGTGGGTGGCGGCGTCTGTCAGGTGAGTACAACGCTGTTCAGAACAGTGTTTTTTGGGGGCTACCCGGTTGTGGAACGCCACCCCCATGCTTACCGTGTTGGTTATTATGAACAGCGTGCTGACCAAAGTCATGACCCAAAATTAACTGGATTGGACGCTACGGTTTATGTCCCGATAGTTGATTTTAGATTCACCAATGATACTGACCACTGGTTGTTAATGGAGACTTATGTCTATGAAGGGTACCGGCAGCTGGTCTGGAAATTTTACAGCACTGATGATGGACGATCTGTCGATTGGAGCACCACGGGATTGAGGAGCAAAAAAGATCCCCCGGATCCCATATATGAAGAAAACCCCGAACTGGCTAAAGGTGAGATCAAACAGGTGGACTGGGCCGTGGAAGGCGGTACTGTAACCATCACGCGCGACGTTTTTCGGGATGGGCAGAAACTCTGGCAGGATAATTTCACTACCAAGTACCAACCCTGGGCCGCGATTTGCCAGTATGGACCCGGCACAAAGAATTTTCCTCCTGAGAATCCGGATCCCGACGATCCCTGTAAAAAGAAGTAAGCTATAATATATAAAGATGAGACTCCAGTTGAGGAGGAATGAATGGTTAGCAAAGAATTGCTTGAAATTTTGAGGTGCCCGGCTTGTGTGCAAACGCGAGAAGGCACCCTGGATTATCACAAAAAAGCCTGGCTTGTATGCCAGGAATGTGGCCGCAAATACCCCATCCGGCAGGATATCCCGGTGATGTTGATCGATGAAGGGGATAAGTGGATAAAAACGGCCGTTGAAGATCTGCCCGTCCCGCCGCCCGAGAAATAAGATCCAGGATGTGGGAAAAAATCAAATATAGAGGATACGGTTTCCTTTGGGGAAACCGTATCCTTTTTAAGATAACACTGCCTCAATCCAGCAATCTGCTAAAATTCGATGTCCTTGTTCTGTGGGATGTACACCATCATCCAGTAGATGGTGAAGCGGTGTGTTGATCGCAGCAGAATCCAGGGCTGATTGAAAGGGTATAAAAACCGCATCAAATTCGGCCGCCAGAGTACGGACTGCGGTTTGGCGGTGGATGATATCTTTCTCCCATTCCCCGGTCACTTCGCCGGTGGCCAGAATAAACGGTTCGCAAAGAACCAGCTGAATATCGGGTAAAGAAGCCCTGGTATTTTTCAGAATTTGGCGAAATACCGCCAAATATTCCTCCGGGGAGCTGCCCATACCGGTATAGAGATAATTCCAGGTATCATTTACGCCAATCAGAATATTGACCAGATCAGGCTCTAAATGGAGGGAATCCCTCTCCCAGCGATGAGCCATGTCCTTGATCCGGTCACCGCTGACCCCCCGGTTATAAAACAACAGCTGCTGAGCATGATCTTCTGAATGAAGACGGTCAGCTATCAAACGGGCATAACCGAAACCCAGGTCGTCACCGGAAGAGGGGCCGGCAGTCATTCGGCTGCGCCCTGCATCGGTAATTGAATCCCCCTGGAAAAGGATCACGCTGTTCGATTTGAAATTGATAGCAGGCATAAGGATCAATCCCTAGAAGAAAATGAAATATCTTGGTATATATTGTTTGTAGATCAGGTACGATTCTCCATATTGGATCTCTAGCGCCTGTTCCTCACCCAGGATACGGAAGTGGTTCATGACTACTCTGACCGTTAGCAGCGCGAGCACAGTCCAGCTGCCCACCATCAGGCTGAAACCGATCATGACTACCGCAAAAGTTACCCATTGAGGGTTGCGGGAGATGCTGTACAGTCCAGCTGTTGCAGGTTGATCCGGGGGTGTGATGTTAAAAGTATGCAGGGAGTAGACAAATCCTATTTGGCCGATCAAAGCCAAAGCCAGGCCAACCCAGAAAACAAGCTGATCGATTTTCAGAGATGTAAAAACAATCAAGACCATTGCAGCCAGGGCAAAAGGCAGACCGATCTTGGCCGGCCTGGCTTGTTCCAGGGTCCAGCCAGAATCTTCATAGAGGCGTTCGGTAGTCTCTTTTGGGAATACTTTCAGCAGGATGATAAAGATCCCGTAAAAGATAACCATCGGGACCCAGCCGTTAAGCCAGCCCAGGCTGAGGGGAGGGAATAAAGTCATGGCTTACCCCATTGGTTTTTCTGATAGTATACCCGGCAATCTAAACAAAAAGCGGGGAACCCGTTCAGTGGACTGATCATATTTGACCTCCGGCGGTACCAGCAAACAAGGTGCCCTGCAGGATCATTTTTCGAGACATGGGATCCCTCCAGCCCCAACCATTTTTAGAGAGCTCTGGCGAAAAAGATCAGTTCTCCGGGATAAGAGGATCCATATGGGTTTTTCTCATAATCAGCATACAGGTTCAACACTTCAAAACCGCAGCGGGCCAACAGATGTTCTGCCTCGTAGCGAAAAAGGTAGCGCATTTGGAAGGTATGTACGATCCGTTCCTCCCGTCCATCAGGATGGGTCAGGTAATAGATCAGCTCCACATCAAGGATTTGTTTGAAGTGATCCCGATGAATTGTTTTATTATAACGACGCACCTTGATGCCTTCTGGCGTGGTGAATTCAGGTTCAGCGCCCACTTCCTTGCCCAAATTATCAGCGGTGATACCTTTCAGAGACGGATTGAAGATATCCAGAATAAATGTCCCACCAGGTTTCAAGTGGCGGTGAATGTTTTCCAGGCAGCGGATTTGATCCTTGGTTGTGATCAAATGCTGAAAGGGACGAAAGGGTGTGGTAATCAAGTTGAATTTCTTGCCCAGGTCGAAACTCCGCATATCTCCCTGGATCAGTTCCACCCGTTCCTGAACTGCCCTGGGTTCGTTCTGCAGCGCTGAGCGGCAGACATCCAACATATACTCTGAAAGATCCAGACCTGTGATTGAGACCCCCGCCCGGGCTGTGGGGAGTAAGACCCGGCCAGTGCCGCAGCCCACTTCAAGAACTGGGCCGCCGGACTCAACTGCGGCTTCCACGAATAACTTCACATCCGGCCGATCGCGATAAGGGATCACCTGATCATACAGTTGGGCAACATGAGGGTTGGATTGATAACCGCCAGTATCCTTGGACATAGAGAATCTCCCAGTTATGGTTTAAGTGTAGATGAACGCGAGGGAGGTGTCAAATTAAGTAGGGACCTTGTAGGTCTGGATTTTATCTTACGCCCCAGATAACCCAAACCACTATCATGGCCAGGCCGATTAAAAAACGGGCTACAAAAGAAAGTCCCCAACCGGTAAGTAGGCCTTTGGTAATATCCCAGGCTTCCTGGCTGTCCCGCAGGCGGGCATATTCCAGAAGGAAAAGCAGTGTTGGAGCAGCGATGAGGCCGCCTATGGGAGGAAAGGCGAATGTCCCAACTAATCCACCTACCAGGGCGCCGCCGATCGAGAGCCAGCTGGCACCCGCCTGACGGGCCTTGCCGCCCATCAGGAAATTATCCACCAGGGTTCCGGCGATCATTAACAGGGTGATGACCACCAGGACCCAGATCTCGAGAACAGCGAATCCGGTAGCCAGGGCATGAAGCAGTACAGCTGCCCAGATGATCACCACTCCAGGATAGATGGGGAGGATCATGCCGAACAAGCCTACCGCCATGATCGCATACACCAGGATATTAAGAGAAAGGTTCAACCAATTTGGCATAATGTTATATACGTTAAACACTCCAGGGAGTTTCTTGGATGTTGTGAGACTCCGGAGATCTACTTTTTATAGTGGTTCTATAATCTCAATTCCGCCCATCCAGGGACGCAGAACCTCAGGGATCAGAACTGAGCCATCTTTCTGTTGATTGTTCTCCAGGATTGCGATCATCACCCGGGGCAGGGCCAGACCGGATCCGTTCAGCGTATGGACAAACCGGGTACCTTTTCCTTCCTCGGGTCGATAGCGGATAGCTGCCCGGCGGGCTTGAAAATCTCGGGTATTGGATGTGGATGAAACTTCCAACCATTCCTGGCAGCCAACTGCCCAGACATCAATATCTGCCGTATAAGCCGCCGCAAAACCGAGATCCCCAGTGCAGAGCGTGTTCAGGCGATACGTAAATCCCAGCGCCTGGCAGATCCCTTCTGCGTCTGTCACCATGCGTTCAAACTGCTTTTCTGAATCTTCCGGCCGGCAGTACACGTACATTTCGACTTTGTCGAATTGATGACCGCGTTTGATACCTCTCACGTCGCGGCCCGCGCTGAATTTCTCCCGTCGAAAGCAGGGAGTATAGGCTGTGTAGGAAATCGGCAGGTCAGCTTCTTCCAGAATCTCATCCATGTGCAATCCTGTCAGGGATACTTCAGCGGTGGGTACCCACCAGAAATCATCCTCGTGGTCATGGTATAGATTGTGTTCGAATTTTGGCAGCTGACCGGAAGCATATACAATCTCTTCCTTAACCATAAAGGGAGTGTAGCGTTCCTGATAGCCATTTTTTGTATGCGTGTCAAGCATAAAACTGATCAGGGCGCGCTGCAGCCTGGCCCCTGCCCCGTTCAGGACATAGAACCTGGTCCCGGATAACTTGGTGCCGCGTTCAAAATCAAGAATGCCTAAGGCGGGACCCAACTCCCAATGAGGTTTGGGTTCAAAATCAAATCGAGGTTTTTCGCCCACGGTTTTTACGACCTTGTTTTCAGTATCGTCTTTTCCATCCGGGACGCGTTCGTCCACCAGGTTTGGAAAAGTGCCCAGCAATGATTTGAGCTTAGGTTCCAGGTCCTTTAATTCATTTTCCAGGTTGTCCTGCTGCTCACCAAGAACTTGCATGGCGCTGATCTTCTCCTGGCGTTCGTCGGGTTCTTTGGTTATACCGATCTCTTTCGATGCCTGATTTTTTTCCGCCCTTAAACTTTCCACTTTCTGGATTAATAAACGCCTTTCCTCATCAAGCTGGATGACCTCTTCAACAGCTGCTGGATCTTGATGGCGCCTGATCAGGGATTGGCGCACAAGGTCGGGATTCTCGCGGAAAATTTGGATATCTAACATGGCTGCACTCCTAGATTCCTTTAATTAACACACCCCTTCGCCAGCAGGACGAGGGGTGGTCGTGGTGCCACCTGCTTTCACCGCGAACCGCGGTCTCTTTGGCTGCGGGTAACGGCCGCTCCGGCTCCCTTACAGGAACGATGTCCTCAACCTACAGATTGAAGGTGCAGAGGGGATTTCATCGGTCCCATCCAATCCCCTTTCACCAACCGGGGACTCTCTGAATGGGGGGACCGGGTACTGGTCTCCGCTAACATCATTTAATGATAATACTCGCTCTCATTATACAGGAAGGTGAAAGAATGACAAGCGATGGAAATCCGGTCGAAAACACAAAAAACATACAAGTTTTCCGATTATGCTATACTAGATATAGATTAAACCCCGGCTCAAACAAGAATAGGTTTTCTAACCAAGCACTGACAGCATTCATGATATGAGATTTAATCTAAAGCTTTATCTGAAAACGATTCAGTATGCCTTTTTTAAATCCGAAGGCACACCGGGTCGATTATCCCCCAAACGCTTTTTGATCAATTTGTTAATTTTCCTCTTCTGGCCAGCCTGGATGCTCAGTATGAGGATCGCTTATTTATTTGATAACTTGTTCTATCCTGATCATCAGTATCAACCCGTTAAAGAGCCGGTGTTTATTGTTGGTAATTTCCGCTCCGGCACAACCTTTTTACACCGTCTATTGACCAAAGATGATCAATCGACCAGCTTTACCAGCTGGGAACTATATCTGGCGCCATCTGTAGTAGGAAGGAAGTTCTATCACTGGTTGATGAAAATCAATCGAGCCGTGGGTAATCCTGCCAGATGGGTGATCGGTTTATTCAACCGCATCGTGGAAAAAGAAGCCTACATGCATAAAATCGGCTTGGACGAGGCGGAAGAAGACGGCCAGGTATTCTTCCAGATCTGGTCATCTTTCCATTTGCTGGCTTTTTTTCCTTTCCCAAAACTGATAAAAGAATATATCTATTATGACGATCAAATCCCTGATGATGTCAAAGACAGGGATATGCGATATTATTCCGAGATAATTAAAAAACATATCTATGCTCATGGGGGACGCCGCTACGTATCAAAGAACCCCAGCCATTCTCCCAAGGTAAAAACCCTTCACAAACAGTTTCCTGATGCAAAGTTCATCAACATCGTCCGCAACCCGCTCCAGGTGATCCCGTCCTCGATCAGCCTGTTTTCGAAACACTGCCACACCTATGGTGATCCAGAGCATGAATATAACCTGCAGGAAACGGTCATTGAGCATTCCAAACACTGGTATTTGTACCCGCACCAATATTTAAAAACCCTGCCTTCTGATCAATATGTGCGTGTCTTTTATGAAGATCTTATAGCGGATCCGGAAGGTATTATCCGCGATATATATCAGAGATTCAACTTCGAGATCAACGAGGATTTCGCTGAGATATTACAAGCCGAATCAGAGAATGCCAAATCCTATAAGAGCAAACACCGCTATTCCTTGCGGAAGATGGGATTGAGCAAAAAGCGCATCCAGCAAGAATTCCAATTCATCACCCGCCAACTTGATTCCTGAAAACTACCTCATTCAGGAACTACCACTGATCCTCTCAAGATAATTCAAAAACACCCTTGACAAAAATACTCCGACAGTATAATATGTACAGATATTGTATATATATTGCACATAATTAATTTACAACTTTTATTTTAGTAGAGGAGTTATCATGAAAAACCAAACTGTCCCCGCAGGGACTGACCAGGAAGGGAAATTAGCGCGGTTGGTCCGCTTTAATTTGATCATGGGGTTCCTGCACCTGGTTCAGGGAATCCTGATGATTGTATTGAGCAATGATACAACCTATCCGATCTTCACCAATTTCCTGGGATTTGATCTGGAATCCATGTCATTGAGCCCAAAATCCAGCCTGCTCTATGAGCTTCGTTTTGGCCCGGCTGTGGCGGCTTTCCTATTAATCTCAGCAGTTGCCCATATCTACCTGGCAACGATTGGTAAAAAGAAATACCTGGAAAACCTTGCCAAAGGCATGAACCCTACCCGATTCTACGAGTATGCCCTGAGTTCGTCCTTGATGATTGTGTTGATCGGGATGCTGTCAGGCATTTGGGATCTGGGTGCCATCATCCTGATCTTTGGTATCAACGCCATGATGAACCTGTTTGGCATCATGATGGAGTATCACAACCAGTACACTAAAAAGACCAATTGGATTTCCTTCATCTATGGAAGCATTGCCGGTATCATCCCCTGGATCGTGATTTTCCTGTATTTCTTCGGTTCCGTAAGTGGAGATGGAGAAGGCCCACCAACCTTTGTGTACATCATCAACCCCACTCTGTTTGTTTTCTTTAACATCTTTGCTGTCAACATGGTGCTGCAGTACAAGAAGGTTGGTCCCTGGAAGGACTACCTGTTTGGAGAAAGAACCTACATTGTCCTCAGCCTGGCTGCCAAGACAGTCCTGGCCTGGATCATTTTCGCGGGCACCCTGGCACCGGTCTAAACCGATCGCCAAAAAACCCGGATCGATAAAACGCCGGATCTATCGTTTGGATAATTCAGATAAGAATGTCATTCCAAGCGATCGGAATCCGGCGTTTTAGTTATTAACGCAGATAAGGATTTTCCCTATGGCAACACTCAGGTTCTCTATTTACGCCTGGGCTGCAATTCTAAGCGCGGCCGCCACAATCCTGACTTTCATTACAGGGTTGCTATTTTTCACTTTCGGTAAATGGTTTGGAAAGATCAATGATCTATTCAGTGTTATCCAGATCCTGGTGATGATCCCCCTGATATTTTTCTTTAATCAATTGATCACGCCGTCGAGTTATGCTACCAGGATCATCAGCAGTGTTTTTGGCCTGGGAGGGATCCTGGTTTCTGTCTATGGACAGATCAGGCTGCTGCTGAACCAGATCGATTTTGAGGGATCCCTAAAGTATTTCCCGGCCGGGGGCGCAATTGGTTTTTGGTTGATCATGGTTAACCTGTTCTTGATTGGATCCAGGGCTCTGCCAAACCCGCTGATCTGGATCGGTATCGCTGCCGGCGTTGGATATTTGCTTATTGTAGGCGGGTTCTTGAAGGGAGGGCAAAAGGATCCGCTATTTTATGGGGGATCTTTATTACTGGCTATTTGTTATCCGGTCTGGGGTTTCTGGCTGGGGAAATTGATCCTGGAGAGCATGGTTTAACACCAAACCCCCAATACGTTTTTTCTAGATCACCTTCCCGGTGTCGGTTATACTTACTCCAATAGAAAGGTTGAAAGATAGATGAACTGCACCCACTGCGGCGCTCCAATGATCCTGTTCAGAGATCGTGATTATTATTTTTGTGATCATTGTAAAAGCTACCATTTCCCCCACCAGAATACAGAAGGATTGAGAGTTCTGGGAGAAAACCCAGAAGGAATTAAATGCCCTCACTGTAAACTGGTTTTGAATCTGATCACGTTTGATGATTTTTACCAGGGATACCAGTGTCCAAAATGCACCGGATTGCTTTTTAACAGGACAACGTTCAGAGAGGCGATAGATTTTCATCGATCCAGGACCAAGGAACCTCCTGAGCCGCCGGGCACGTTTGATAAAACTGAATTGGAACGGGTCACCATTTGTTCTGTATGTAATCAAAAAATGGAAACCTTTCAATATAACGGACCAGGGAATATAGTGATCGACACCTGCCACGAAGACGATCTGATCTGGCTGGATTATGGGGAATTAAATAAGGTAGTTGATGCGCCAGGTAGAGACAGGGGTGTACCCAGAAAGAAGCCTGTTGAACAAGAGAAAGAGACCCAAGGTAATAAAAAAAGATCAGTGATCGACCAATCATTTATCGACCTGCTGGGATCTTTTTTTGATTGATATTGTTGTTTCATCCAATTTTAATCTTCTGTTGTAGGAGATAGAAAATGAATGGTTCACCAATAGCTAAAATCCTGATATACATTCCCTTGATTCTGGTTAGTTTGCTGGGATTTCTGCTGGTCCTGCATACCATCGTCCGGATCGTCCGCAAAATTTATAAATTTCCCATGCCGGAGTTTGCTGCCAAGATTATTGATAATCCCCTGCGCCGCCGAATCCAACCGCCGGCGGCAATGCCCATCCGCCACGGGATAAAAGAGGGTATGAAAGTCATGGAAGTAGGACCCGGCAACGGCACTTATACGATTGCCACAGCCCGGGCTGTGGGGGATGCTGGACAGGTGATCACGATCGATATCGAACCCAAAATGATCGATCGGGTAAAGAAGCGCATCCAGGAAGAAGGTATAACAAATATCGAGGCCCGGGTTGCAGATGTGTACGATCTCCCTTTTGAGGATGGGGTTTTCGACCTGGTATATATGATCGCGGTGATCGGCGAAATTCCCACTCCGGAAAGGGCTGTACGGGAATTCCAGCGGGTATTAAAGAGCGGCGGCCGGTTGGCATTCAGCGAGTTGCTGATGGACCCGGATTACCCTCTGGCACAGACCCTTGTGCGGCTGGCTGATACGGCAGGATTTCAGCTGAAGGATAAACTGGGAGGGTTTGGTTCCTATACTCTTGTGTTTGGAAAAAAAGCACAGAAGGTAAATGAATAAACCCGGGAATTTAATTTCAGGTTTTCTCTTGTCGGTGGGTACGATCATCGCCGGTTTGATTTTATCGTTCCAACAGCATGGTAAGTGGAGCATAAGATGAAAAAATTCCTGGAAGAGGTCAAATTTGACGCAGCATTCATCAAGGGGCATACACTTCAACCACAATGGTACAAGGTGCTAAAAGTATTTTTGATCCTGGGCTTCCTGGTCGGATATTTCATGCTGTTCGGGAGCGCAAAAACCCTGATATTCTGTGGGGTGTTTTTTGGGCTGAGTCTGATCCTGCATATGGCCTACCGCATAAATACAAAAAAATATACCCAAAGCTGGCTGGATTTTAAGGTTGAAGAAAAGGACGGCCAGCTTACGTATCACCGCATCGGGGTTTATTATTACTTGATAGTAGCGGCAAATGGGATCATTGCATTTGCTCTCAGTCAGATACTGGTTAGCTGAAGACGCCTGAAAGAGGTTATTATGAATATTTCTTTGATGGAATCGGCTCATTGGCCGGAAGTAAAGAGGATCTATCAAGAGGGAATAGATACGGGTCAGGCAACCTTTGAACAAAGACCACCTGCCACATGGATAACCTGGTCTGAAAAATTCCTACACCAGCTGTCTCTGGTTTGCCTGGATGAAGATCAGGTCTTGGGATGGGCGGCGGTTTCTCAGGTCTCCTCAAGAAATGTCTACAAAGGTGTTGGTGAGCTGAGCCTGTATGTTGGCAAAGAAGTTCAAAGACAGGGCATCGGGCATTTACTGATGGAGAGAATTATCTCCAAATCGGAGGAAAATGGTTTCTGGACGCTGCAGGCGGGTATATTCCCGGAGAATATAATCAGCATCCAGCTGCATCAAGATTTTGGATTCAGGATAGTTGGCGAGCGTAAAAAAATCGGAAAAATGGAATATGGGCCCGAGGCAGGAAGCTGGCGGGATGTGCTCTTGCTAGAGCGGCGCAGTGAATTTTTCAGGGATTAATGTAGAGATACATATTATCCATTTCATCCAGCTCGACAAAATGATCAATAAGAACTACTATGAACTGCGGGACCGTAAGATTTGTTGGACCCGGGATTCCGGAAGAAAAAAATATTCTGAGCTAACTGCTGGATGAACGAGTAAGAAACCGGGGTCAGACGAAGTCTTAAGTGTGAATGAGATCCCAAAAGAAATATTATTCCTGATTACATGACAGTACTATAATTTGAGGTAAATATGGATCAAAAATATCGTAACCTATCCCCGGATGAGCAGAGAGTAATCTTACATAAAGGAACAGAGCGGCCTTTCACAGGCGAGTATGATAACTTCTACGAAACAGGAAATTATCACTGCCGACAATGTGATGCCCTCTTGTATAGCTCCGTAGATAAATTTAAATCCGGCTGCGGCTGGCCCAGTTTTGATGATGAAGTGGAAGGTGCGGTGACCAGGCATCAAGATGCAGATGGTAGAAGGACTGAGATCGTTTGCACAAATTGCGGAGGTCATCTGGGACATGTATTCAGCGGCGAGAGATTGACAGATAAGAATACCAGGCACTGTGTAAACTCAATATCGTTAGTGTTCAAACCGGAGAATTAGATATGGTAAATAAAAAGGCTTATTACGCCGGAGGGTGTTTTTGGGGCGTTGAACATCTCTTTCAAAGCAAAACAGGGGTGGTCAGTGCTGTTTCTGGGTATATGGGCGGCCCGGTGAAGAATCCAACCTATCAGGAAGTCTGTACAGGCATGACAGGTCACCTGGAAGTGGTAGAAATCACCTATGATCCAGAACAGGCAAGTTTTGAAGAGTTAACGAAATTCTTTTTTGAGATCCATGATCCCACCCAGGCAAATGGCCAGGGGCCTGATATCGGATCCCAGTATCTGTCGGCCATTTTCTACAGTTCGGAGGAAGAAAAAAATACTACCACCGCTTTGATTGATCAGCTAAAAGAAAAGGGTTATGACGTGGTGACAAAATTACTCCCGCTTGAGAAATTCTGGATAGCGGAAGATTATCACCAGGATTATTATGTCAAGAAGAACCAGCAGCCCTACTGCCACATATATCAGAAGAAATTCTAGATTTTTTATGAGTATCTCTGGAGGATTGAATGGGTAGTGATAAAGAAAAACTGATCCGTGATATGGTCAAGGAGCGCTACGGTGAGATCGCCAGATCCAGCCAAAACGAATTGGGTGGATGTTCTTGCTGTGGTGATGTTATCGATCCCTTTGATCTGATCCGGCCCCATAAACAATCTTCATTGATGGGGTATTCAGCAGATGAAATAAACAGTGTCCCTATTGAAGCTGTGATGGGCCTGGGATGTGGAAATCCCCAGGCAATTGCCGCCCTGCAGCCGGGGGAAGTGGTTTTAGACCTGGGCAGCGGTGCAGGATTCGATAGTTTCCTGGCATCCAGGCAGGTTGGAGAAAATGGAAAAGTGATCGGTGTCGATATGACCCCTGACATGATCAAAAAGGCGGAGGAAAATGCCACGAGAGGTTCCTATACAAATGTGGAATTCCGATTGGGCGAGATCGAAGACCTGCCGGTAGATGATAATAGCATTGATGTGATCCTTTCCAATTGTGTTATAAACCTGGCACCTGATCAGTCTGCTGTTTATAAGGAAGCTTACCGGGTATTAAGAACAGGCGGCCGGCTGGCAATATCAGATATGGTCTCCTCTGGTGAAATGCCGCCGGAGATCCGGGATGACCCCGATCTGCACTCCTCCTGCGTAGCAGGTGCACTGCAGGTGGATGAGCTTAATCAAATCCTGGTAGAGGCCGGTTTCAAAGATATCAGGATCCATCCCAAGGACGAAAGCCGGGAATTCATCAAAAAATGGACTCCGGGAGTTCCAATCGAAGATTACGTTCTCTCGGCAACCATTGAAGCCGTAAAATAAAATCCTCTCATTTAGACAGAAATAGTCAACCGCCCCTGTATGTTTACCTCGGGGCGGTTTTTATTTTTCTACTTCCCAAAAACATACCAGGGAGGTTAAGATATGGGTAGACCAAGGAGGTATGATATGAAAATAATAAGTCTAGAGGGCTGGCCCCGCCGGGATCACTACCTGTTTTTCTCTAAATTTCATAACCCTTATTTCAGCTTGTGCACCAATATGGACATCACGTTATTTTTGCCGTTTATCAAGCAGAAGAAAATTTCTTTTACAGCCGCGATAATGTACCTGGTGGCCCGGGTCGCCAACAGCATCCCCGAGTTTCGCCAGCGGGTTCGGGAGGAAGATCCGGTTGAACATGAAATTGTTCATCCTTCGGCAACAATTCTCAGCCAAAACGACCTTTTTGCTTTTTGCACAGTGTTGTATAAGGACGACTTTCTGGCTTTTACAAGAGAGGCAAAGGACGAGATCCTTCGTGTAAAAACCCAGCCCTCCCTGGAAGAAAAGGTTCACGATGACAACGTGTTATTCATGACCTCGATCCCCTGGGTATCATTCACGGGTTTTTCTCATCCAGTAAAGTTATATCCAGCCGATTCGGTGCCACGATTTGCCTGGGGAAAATTTCGGGATGAAGGAGATAAAATCATTATGCCGCTGTCTGTCCAGGGACACCATGCTTTAATGGACGGATTGCATGCGGGTAAGTTTTACGAGGAATTCCAGTGGTTTCTGGATCATCCGGGAAAGTTGATCAAAGAATAGATAATTATTCGTGGGTTATAATTATGTTAACCTCGAAATTAAAGGAGCTAATAATGCACGAAAAAAGTATTGAATTGCTGAACAAGGCAGTTGCCGATGAATTGTATGCTGTTAACCAATATATGTATTTTCATTTCCATTGCGAGGACCAGGGATTTGGATTACTGGCCGGTCTATTCATCCGGACTGCAATTGAAGAAATGGGCCATGTCGAACGATGCGCAGAAAGAATTATTTTCCTGGGTGGTGACGTGGAAATGGTTGTTGGCTCGGAAGTTAAAAAAGTCCAGGACGTCAAGAAAATGCTTGAGCAGGCTCGCCAAATGGAAGAGGACAGCGTGAAGGATTATAACGTTTGGGCGAATGAGTGCTCGGCGGGAAACGATGCGGGATCGCGCCAAATCTTCGAAGGTTTGGTCGCAGATGAAGAGCGCCATTATTCTCAGTACGATGATGAGGTGCTGAAGATCGAAAAATTCGGCGTGTCCTACCTCGCTTTACAGTCCATGCAAGGCGGCGCGGCCGAGGGCGGCGCGGAGTAATAAACAGCAGGAACGCCTGTCTGGCGTCCCTGCTTGATTTTATAGGGAACACTGAAACGGTATCCTTTTAAGGATACCGTTTCTTGATTTAAATCAAGAAAACTTCTCGATATTTTTCGGATCTGAAAAGAACTCAGCAGCTTCTTCCATGGAAGCCGGCATGCCTTCCAACCAGTTGGGATATTCGGCGCTTAACACCAGGTCAGACATAGGTAAATATGGTTTGATGTCAATCACAGGTGTTCCATCAAAGGCATCAATATAAGCCAGGTCGATGACCCCGTTTTCCTCGTCCACATTGACTAGATAGGACGTTGTGATGGCAATCGGGTTGGGTCGAGCCTGGGAGCGATTGGCAAAGACCCCGGATTGAAGGCCGGGGGAATAGGGCAGATCAACAACCAGGTTATTGGCGCGGTCTTCAGGGTTGTCGTGTTGGTCAGCCCACCAGAAGATTATCGCGTGGGTGCAGCTGTTTAATCCCTGGAGAGCAGGGCGAAAGGCTTTGTCAATTTGAAGGCGAAAGATCCCCTGACTGAGATCTGATTCAACCTGTCCAATAGCTGATATTTCAAAAGTAGTTTTATCCATAGGATTTTTACCTCCCCGATCTATGATTGGTTTTCTGATGTGGATTGCGCATTTTCTTTAATGTTTTCCAGGCGGGTGATCAGCTCCGCCAGAAATCCCAGTTCAGCTTCCCCTAATACAAAACTGTAGTCAAATAAGACATCCAAAGGGAAAAAAGACATACCCAACTGCTTCAACTCATCCCGCTGACGCTGGAGGTCTTTTTCGAGCCAATCCCGGTAAGACTCCACTGCTTCCAGTGCTTCGGCGGGAGGGATATTCCAGAGGTTGTGCAGCCCCATCAGGAAGTTTGTGTAGGTGGTTTTTGGTGTCGAAAGCGCCTGTAAAGTCGATTCTTTCCACCTTAAGCGCCCTTTTTCAGTTACCTGGTAGACTTTTTTTGGCCTTTTCTCCTGGTTTTCTGTCTCTTTTGGGATTTGTTGAATTAATCCTTTTTCCTCCAGTTTGCCAAGCAGATAATAGATGGAGGACGTCGCAAGGTCAGTCCAGGCCCGCATATTGCGCAGCGTGATCTGCTGCTCGATCTGGTAGCCATGTTGAGGCTGCTCAAGGATCAGGCTGAGAATAACGAGCTCGGCGTCAGTTAAGGGATTAATTGGCATAATATATTCCAGTACTAGAATACTACAGTACTGGAATAATAGCAGTTGGGCAGCCTGTTGTCAAGGATCAGTGATCTGATAATTTGACTTCCTGGTGTTTATTTCATACAATGAATTTTATAGAACTATCGTTCTTTCCCGTACATCAGATATAGCCAGGCGGTTTAAATGAAGACCTCCGATCCCAATTTCTCTAGAAAAAAATTTCAAATTCTGGCTTGCCTTTTCCTGACTTGGCTGTTGATCTGGATGGCGGGCTGCAACCTAACCTCTACCGAAGAAGCTGGAAAAGCAGGAACACCCCCGGAACTAGGGTCAGCCGCCGTGATCGTTGAGGATGCCCGATCAGATGGTGAATACAGTAACTGGATGGCCCAATATATCAGCGGGGGAACCTGGGCAGATACCTGGTTTGTCAATCAATATGAACGCCCCTTTACCGCTGGCGCCATGGAATATCAACCCTTCCTGGATATCCGGGAGGCCCGCCTTCGTCCCACAGGAGAGTGGACGGTATTTGAGATCCAGGCCGTGGAGCCTGCATTAAATAATCGGATTTACATCTCATTGGAAATTGATACGGATCTGGATAACCGACCGGACCTGCTGGTCTTAACCCGGGCAGTGGAAGAAACATCCTGGAATGATTTAGTTGTCACAACCCTGCTGGATCAAAATCGGGACGCTGGCGGCAGCCTGCCCCGCCTGGCTGAACCTTTTAAAGATACCTGGAATGGATTTGAAGGAAAATTAGAAACCGGAGCAACGCCAAGTGTGTATGCCAGGCTTTCACCGGATTCTAATTCCGTGTACCAGATAGCGGTTCTAAATAATATGATCGGCAGTGATCAATATGTCTGGCGGGTCTGGCTGGAGGGAGAGATCTTTCACCCTGGCTGGGTGGAATATAACGACCACTACTCTCTGGTTGAGGCCGGTTCCCCTTACCTCTACAGTCCGAACTATCCGCTAAAAGAACTGGCTTCATTGGACAATACCTGCCTGCATTTTTATGGGGGAGAGGTGGTTCAACCTCAGCCTGGTCTTTGTGGAACGACTATCGAGTTCTCAGGGGATGAGTTATTGCCACCGGATGACCAATTTGCGGATCCAATGAATGAGAATCCGGTTTCGATCGTATTTCCCGAGATTGATCCGGTTGATGAGGATGACGGACCCTCTCCGACATTGATCGCATTTAATCCTGGCAACTTCTTCCAACCCACGCCAACGCCATATCCTAATCTGGTCCAGATCCCGACAATGGAATTTACCGTTCCCGAGGGACCAGCGGGGGGAGTTATAGAAGTGGTTTATACAACGCCTGCATATGCAGAAACTATTCTTGAAACCCCAGTGACTGGCTACGCCGAGCCAGCTCCTACTTTGCTGATTGGTATACCGGCAACAGAAATGTTCGATCCTTATGCGGGATCAACTCCACCCCCAACAGAAATGTTCGATCCTTATCAGGGCGCATCCCCCACTCCAACGCCAAAACCCGTAATTCACTTTCCTGCCAACACGCCAACACCTACTGATAGGCCGATCATATATTTGAAGACAGCCACACCGACACCCTAAGAATCGCCTTTATCTGTTCCCAAAACCCCTGGGCTCCAGCGACATCAGATATAGATACACTGCCCGCAGCTCAAGGTCGGACATATGGCGGTAGGAGGTCCAGGGCATGTAGTCTGGAGTGATCCCCCGTCCGTGTTTTTCACCATCCTGAATAATATCGATAAATCCATCTTCCCCCCAGTTTGGCAGACGGCTGCCAGGGCCGGCGGTCAGATTCCCTGCCGCGGGCCACTCAGGGGGGAAGCCGGGGATCTCTCCCCCGGATAATTCCAAACCATGACAAACAGGACAGGATAAAGCCAGGTACTCTCCATAGGCTGGTGTTAATCCCGGTTCTGGCGCAGCCGGCGGTACCTCTCCAGGAGGGATCAACTCGGCCGGTAAAAAGGTGATCTCCTGGGTCAGGTTCATGACGATAAACCCGGTGATTGAAAGCTGGCTGGGTTGAGGTTGATTATCCACCGGAGGTTTGCTGCGTATGTAGGCCAGGATATGACCCAGATCTATATCAGAAAGATAATAAAATTCAGTTGATGGCATAAATAATGACGCTGTGCCGTCCGCGCTGACCCCATATTTCACAGCCCGGACCAGGTCCAGATCCGTGCGTTGATCTCCAATTCCACCTTCACCCTGCGTCAGGTTGGGTGTGATCACCTGGCCGATGGCCGGGTTTTCGAGATAAACAACTCCCTGAAGGTCTTCGCCATGGCAGGCTTCACAGCCCCGGTACTGGAAGATCCTCTTCCCTTCCTGGAGACTTCCTTCATCTCCCGGTAGATCTACCATTCTGGGTGTGATCGAATAGGTTTTATTCAAGCGGGCCTGGCCAATGCCATACAGGATGAGGATGATAATCAGAACCAATCCGATCAGGCCGCCCAGGCCTACCCCGATCCACTTGATGATCCTGTTCATTTACCCACCCCGCCAGTCTCTAGGATCAATTGGCCTTCTTCTGAAATAAACACATTTAACTCAGGTAGATCCTCGACAGCTGGTCCTTTCAGCACTTCTCCATCCTGATCAAATTGGGAGCCGTGGCAGGGACAGCTGAAATTATCCCCATCCTCTTCCACGGTACAGCCCAGGTGGGTGCAAACCAGACTGAATGCCTGAAAGCCATTTTGTGTCTGGTAGATCACAGCCGGAATATCCAACCGGAGGAGTTTTCCGCTGCTTGGAAAATCAGCTGCCAGTCCCAGATCGTAACTGGAGGGTGAGTTTGTTGATGGCTCGTGGCTGAAATAACGAATCAGTCCTCCCAGGCCAAGCATCCCGGCCAGGCCGAGCGCTATTCGGGTGCTGAGCTGGAGGAACTTCTTGCGGTTGATACTGTTCTCTTCTACCATGGTTTATTTGATCCACCCCAATAGGGTTAACAAGAACATAATTGCGATTATTATGATGCCGATGATCTGGCCGGCCCGATTTCCTTCTGGCAGCCAGCGCCCCAATTCCTCTTCCCGGGCATTGGGAAGTATATAGGGCAGTAACCCCAGGACGATCACCACCAGGAGCGGCAATAATACACCCCAGAAAAACGGATCGCCCCACTTCAAAGTCTCCTGGATCCAGAGGAAAAACCAGGGCGCCTGAGAATCACCGATCAGGCTGCCATTGGCCGTCAGCGGTTTGTCTATCGGCGCCGGGATAACAGCAGAAAGCAGCAGCAGGATCACCCCTGCAATTAACATAGCCAAAACTTCCTTCCGCACCAACTCTGCCCGGGGGATGCGCCGGGTATTTTTTCCGCGCTGTGCCGGAGGAGCACTGATTCCACCATCCCTTCTGACCTTAAAGATATGCCAAACAGTGATGCCGGCAACTGCCAGAGTAAGCCCAAAGATATGCCAGGTATAAAAACGGATCAGTGTAGGAGCGCCCGGCTCAGACCCGCCGATCACAAAATGATATAAACCATCACCAATTACGGGTATGGTTTTCAAAAGGTTGGTGCCAACCACCAGCGCCCAGCGTATGCCCTCGTCCCAGCGCAGCACATATCCTGTGAAATCAAGTAACAGGATCAGGACTAAAAGCATCAACCCCAGCAGGAAATTGAACCTGCGGGGAGGCGCATAGGCCCCGGTCAGGATGATCCGCAACAGGTGAACCATAATTGTGATCACCAAAAGCTGGGCGGACCAGTAATGCAGGTTGCGGATCAGGTTCCCGTAGGGGACGATGGTGCTTAATATCTGGATCGATTCTGCCGCACCATCTGGTGTGGGAAGGTAAAAGTACATTTCCAGGGCACCGGTGATCAATAAGACCAGGCTGAAAAAGACCGCCAACCCCCCTGCTCCCAGCGTATACCCGAACCGGGTCTGGACCTCAGGGATGGTGGCTGGATGCAAATGGTGGTAAAAATCTTCTTTGGCGCTTTTTCGGATAGCTAATTTTGAAGCCTGGAAATATCTCACCGCGGCGATTCCGAGGAACATCACCAGAATAAGTATCCCTGGCAGGACAGCTCCCGGAAGGTTGGCAGCCTGGTGGATCGGGATCGCGGCGCTGTTAGTACCCGAAAGTGTTAGTTTTGAGCTGCCATTATTAGTGAGGCTCAGGATATGGGCCGTCAATTCCCAGGCCTGGTCTTCCGTGAGTGATCCTGTGGGGAAGAAGGGCATACTCTCCCGGATATAGGTGCCAAGCTCAAATGCGGTGGAAAATTGGGGCAGGGCCCCTGGCCCCGCCAGGACGGGCGCGCCGGCTTCCGGAAGAGTGAAGCTGTTATCCGGAGCATCTTGCCCATGGCAGCCGGACGCCCAGCAATCCCGGGATTCCGGCGCGAACGTGGACCGCCATTCGGCGTCCAGGCCCTGCCCCTGATCCCCGTGGCAATCCTGGCACATACCCCAATATACTTGGGCGCCGTTATCTGCCTGGGATGGCGGGTAAACCGTCGCCACGGGTCCTGGCCTGTCATAAACCGGCGTAGTTAATAGATTTTGTTCTGATGAAGAGGTTGCGCTGACCGGTCCGGAAAAAAGAAATAATCCTCCCAGGAGGATAAAAAAAACGCCTATAAATAATAATGTCCGGAACCGGCTGCTCATGATGAACCTTAGATTATCCAATCAAGATTATACATCAGCTTGTTGACCAGACTCGTGGACTTGTTATACTGAAATAGAACAGAACCGTTAGGAAAAGAGAAATGAAAATGAAAGAATTCAGATCCTCAATTCCAATTTTTATCCTGGTGTGTTTGTTATGCAGCTGCGCCATCATTCAACCGGCAAATTATCCCAGCTGGCCGAGCAAGGATTGGAAAGTCAAAAAACCAGAAAAAGTTGGTTTGGATAAGGATATTATTGCAGCCATGATCGACGAGATCGATCAATCTGGATTAAGTCTTGATGGTCTTGTTGTTGTTCATAAGGGTGTGATTGTTGTTGAAAAGTATTTTTACATTTATAAAGAATCGACGCTGCACGAAACTTACTCTGTCACTAAAAGTGTTATATCCGCGCTGGTGGGTATCGCCTTAAACCAGGGATGTATCAATAGTATAGAAGATCCTGTTCTTCCCTATTTCCCGGAAATGGAACTCCAAAACGTGAGCGAACAAAAAGAATTGCTTACTATCAAGGATTTCTTAACCATGTCCTCTGGCCTGGCCTACAATCCGGATGAGATGTACGCATCCATGGATTGGGCTCAATACACCTTGGACCAGCCGCTGATCTATCAACCAGGGGAGTCCTGGTTTTACAGCAATGGGGGTCCGCAGGTCCTTTCTGCGTTGATCAGCCAGGCTTGCGAAATGGATACGGTTGAATTTGCCAAGCTGTACCTTTTTGATCCTCTGGGAATTAAAAATTTCCGCTGGGAGCGGGGCCCAAACGGGCATCCCAATGGAAGTTGGGGATTGGAGTTATCTCCCCGCGACATGGCGAAATTCGGATATCTATATCTTCATGACGGTTTATGGGATGGGGAGCAGATCCTGCCGCCGGATTGGGTGGAATTATCCAGACTCAGCTATCATCAAGTGCCGGACCCGCTGGAGCCGTGGAATCTATACTACGGATTTCTGTGGTGGATTCATGGTGATGGGTTTTATGCAGCCCATGGATATAAAGGACAGTTCATTTACCTTGCCCCTGAACAGGATCTGGTAATTGTGATCACAGGCAATCTGTCTGACGAGGAATTTGTTCAGACCCAGGAGTTGATCAGGAATTATTTGATCCCGGCATTAGAAAAACACTCATCCGGTGATTGATTTCCTTGGCTATCTGCCAGTTATATAATTTTCAAGGGGGTTTGTTTAGGCAGCAGGTAACTGTTTTGCAATGTTGCCTGTCAGCTGATGGCCGGACTCATGCATCAGGGTTTCGTGATCGAAATCATCAAGTTTGGTCATTGTTGTCAGGCAGGGGAAATGTTTATGCAGCAGGCTGGCTTTGTCGAGCACCTCGCTTGTAGGCAGGCCGATGATCTGTTTCGCAACATGGCGTGTATTGCCGCAAACAGCATCCCGGATCACTTCTGCTGATTGGATGGTATTTGTTTCCTGATCGACCACGATCTTTAGATCGGGTTTTCCAAAATGATGTGCAAACTCGGCGATCTCCGGACTGGAAAATTTGATCCGATCCTGGCGGGTGACCCCGTAGTCACTTTCTGTTAATGAACACAGAGGTCTTGGTGTTGCACAGACGACATTAATATCCTCGAGCCATCCCCTCAACTGTCTGGCAAGGCCTAACGGCAGCCAGGTTTCATTATTTACAGCAACGACCACTGCTTTGGCTTTGCTCAATTTGGCGATCTCGGGGATCAACTCAGCCACCCCTTTGAGCTCAGCAAATGACAGGATCAGATCTGCTTCTTTAAATGTATCGGGAAGGTGATCTTCTGGATAATCGATCATGGCCGGCAAGGCCGGGGGAGCCTGCCAGGTTTCAAAGGTCCATTCTTGGGGGCCATTCTCTTTGATATTCCTTATATTACGTAAGCCAAATTCACCAGATACAAGAGCTAATATTCGCATGAGATATACCTCCTGGTGGAAACCCTGGTGAGTACTTGTACTGAAATATAAGTCAGGGTTGTAGATGAACTAATCGTGATCAACCGGATTGAGTTTGTCCATGTCCGGTAATTTGCCGGTTAATTCTGTGGGCCGGTGGATCAAAACAGGAAAGTGCTCTGTGCAGATATGATGTTGCTGACCCTTATAAAAAAAAACAACCACGGGAACCTGGCTGTCATCTCGTTCGCAGTGAATGCAGGTAATGTTTGTGTTTTCTGTCATTTTTCCTCAACTAATAATCAATAAAATAAGTTTGTACAATATGAGTTTACTCACTCATAGCTTGCAGGGCTTCAAGCAAGGCTTCATATTCTTCGCGGCAGGCGGCGCAGCGGTCCAGATGTTCCTGAACCAGAGGCATGGCCTCTTCCGCGTTTTTTCCATGTAGCTTCATTTCGATGAACTCATCCAGCTCGTCAAAACAATGATCGCAGGTCAATTCCTGATCCCGGGTCATTCGGATCGAGTTCATCATATTGCGAATAGATTCAGAAGATAATTTCATTTTTGTGCTCCTGCACTTCTGACGGCTTTGGACCGTTAACTCTTACCTGCTTTCAAAAACCGCCAGGACTTCCTGGGGGGTTAAACCATTTTCATTCAATCGGCTGCGCATTTGTTTCCGGGCATCATGTATTAATTTATAGAGGGCATTCCGGTTGGTGTCCATCTTGCGGGCGACTTCGTCCAGGGGCATGCCGCCATGCATTATGGCCAGCAGGGCTGTTCGCTGGCGCTCAGTGAGGTCGTTTGACAGCATTTCGTCCACCATTTCTAGCATTTGTGCCTGAGAGGCCCTGATTTCTGGATCCGGGCTGGGGTCTGAAAGCACCAGGGGTGTAAAATCCCCACTGTCTTCAGGCAGCAGATCCTCTATAGAGATATCTTTCCAGCGCTGCCTGCGCATTTCAGTAAAAGCTACCCGAACGGCCACTTTCTGAGCCCAGGTGGTGAATTTGCTCTCTCCTCGAAAACTGTCCATTTTATCCAGGATGCGTAAAATTGAGTCCTGTACAAAATCTTCCACCTGACTTTCGAGATCTATTTTAATGCGGCTGGAAAGGGCGTATATTAATCCCCTCTTTAACACCCGGCGCAGATCTTCTATGGCCTGATCCTGGTTTTCACCACGAAGGTCGCTGAGCCATTCATCGTTTGTTCGTGTCTGCATGGATTCCTTCCTCGGGAAGTGAAAGTATTATAGCATGCAGATTTCGGGAATGGGTCTGTTTTTGGGAAAAATCCGTCAGATGCCGATCTTATTAAGACCCCAATCATATGGGTGATATTTTATCTTGACAGCAGGTTGGTTATCAGAAAGCCAGCGGGCGACAACTTGATCATTGACGTAGCGTATCAAAAACGAGGTAATGCCCGGTCCTTCACCAAAATCACCTTGATACCACTGGAAGATTTTTGAAATGGACACTTCCTTTTGGCTCAGGTTGACGACTAAGTCGTTGTTGATGAAATTCCTGGCGGCCTGATCCAGTTGGTCGTGGATACTTTCCGGGGTGTAGATCCCGATAGGCGGACATGAATTGCTGGCACAATTGAGCGCAAAGTGGATCCTGGGATCAAAAGGCTGGATTACTGCTTCGAGCCGGGCATCTGCGGAACCAAAATGAGGTGAGGGAAAATAAGGAAATCCGCGATTGCTCCTTAATACGCCATGTTCAATATCAGTCAGGCTGAATCGGGTGCCATTGATGTGGTAGGCTGCTTTTTGAAAAAAGGCCAGGATCCCCAGCCACGATTCCGTGACGCTGACCTGGATATTTTCCTGGATCACAGCGTCGATCACCAGGGCATTATAAAGATTGATCCAGAACGCCAGTTGTTCTTCTGTGGTCGATAGCTCGTGATAATCAAAACTCTGCAGACCACCGACAAATTCCCGGAAGGAAAGATAGTGTGGGTCCCTGACCAGTTTTTGATAATCGACTTTTCCGTTCTCACCCAGGGCTAGAGATAGGACCTTATTAAGAGAATCTTTGATATCTCTGGCCAGATAATTATCAGCAGAGAGGCCCTGTGATGGCACACTCCGCGCATTGAGGGTTGAATCAGGATTTACACCGGTAATCAGGTTGAGGACTTTTTCCCGTCCGTGAACATAAATATCCAGGGCTGCCATATCTTGTCCTTTATTGTGTTAGATTGCCTTCTGGTACAAACGCCGCCCAGGCGAACCAGAAAGTATCGTGATGAGGCAATCTTAAAAGACTGCTGCCCGCCAGAGGACCCTCTAGTGCGTTCCCAAAGATATCCCAAGTCGATCCGGTTTCCTGGTCCTGGAATAGACCATCTTCCACTGCAGAGAAAGTCAGTATCTGGTCATTGATCTGGGCTGAAAAGACACCGGTGGTTCCTATATCCCTGCCATCGGCAATTGAACCGCTGTCCAGGGCGGAGGCTGTTCCTGATTTCCAGAAAAGAACAACAGGAAGTTCTCCCAGTGTTTCATTTAGAACCTGATTTTCACGCAGTAGATCCAGGGAAAAGGCCCCTCCCTGTCCATCTTCAAGACTGATACCCACTACCCTGGCCATAGCCGGCAGTTGTGCATCAAGATCGCCCACAAAGGCAAATGGCAGGGAGTTGATATTGTCATAGCCGGCATATGGATTTCGGCCATAACTTCGCTGAAATCCCGTTTCAATGGACAGGACCTGGGCATCCGGGTGTTTGGATTTGAAATCTGCCCAGGAGGTGATCGCTACTGGAAGAGATTCCAGCTTGGTACCAGTTAGATCCCCCACGATGGCTTCCCCGGTGAACTGCTGCCACCAGGACTCGGTCTGGCGGTCCCACATCACCAAATCACTGTACCTCAAGTTGCCAGAGGTCCCGAAGGTCAGAAGTTCCCCTGCGATGGTTGGTCTGAGGAAGACCAGGGCGGTATTACACAGCGGACAAAATGTAACAGCTATGGGATCACCGGCAATCACATCATTAACTATTTCGTGCCAGGTCAGGATCTGTAGGGGATAGGCTCGGACTTCACCCGCGTGGTCCAGAAGGATGACCGGTTCAAGATCTTCGATCCATTGATCAGCTGATTCTATACTTTCAAAACGGGGACTGTCGATGGGTGGTATGCCGTCGCGCGGTGGACCACCGGAGAATATATCATCATAAGATACATTGTGCAGGCAGAAATTGGTATCCCAGCCATCGGTGCGAAAAGCAGGTATGGTATCGCCAAAAGGGTCTTCGCAGACTGCCTCCTCGTGTTCTGGGGTTGCCGGTAGAGGTGCAGTAGACGGATCTTGTTCATTCTGGGGGGATTCAATCTCTGATCTGGTTCCGTTATTTAGCCCTGGACTGCAGGCAGCCAGGGTGAAAGCCAGGGCGGGAATAAGAACCCAGATGGGTTTTATTATTCTCATTTGAAACTCCTTTCTGGAGATAAGATTAATGGATCTTGCAAGAGTGCCATGTTAAGAATGGATGGGGGGTAGAAAAAAAAGCTTACCTGATAGAGGGATTTTGCGAGAGAATGACAACAAAGAAGAGTGGGAATAGTGAGCGGATTATTGTGCGACTTTTATTTCAAACGTTGTACAATAAAATGATTTAGAAAACCATTTACCCGACTATACAATATCCAAAAGGCAGGCCAAAATGACGGCAGATATTATCAGAGTAGACAACAACAACCAGGGGCAGCTGGTTGACTACTGCTCCAAATACGCGGTGGAGCATGACAGCTCCTATGTGCCCGGCCGTGATTTTGACCTATCTGAAGAACATCCTTCCTATCTCCTGATGGAAAGCGGCCAGGTTGCTGGCGCAGTCAGCCTGATGCGCACCAAACGCTTCCTGAGCGTTGGCAAGGGCAGGTTTTCCATCCTCCATGTCAAAAATGGAAACCCTGTTGCATATAAAAAATTACTGCACGCTATTCGCCCCCATATGGATGATCTCCAGAACGTTTTTATGTTCATCCCGGAAAAAAACGAGGTTTCGGCAGGGATTCTAAGCACACTTGGATTCGAGGTTGAACGTTATTCTTTCATTCTCGAGCGAAGTGAACCTGCCCTGGCAGAGCCTGTTTTCCCCGAGGGATTTTCAATCCATCCCCTTGATCAAACAGATCTGGAAGGCATCAGCCAGTTTGCGGCCTGTCTGAACGAGGAATTTAAGGAACTGGCCGGCCATACGCCCTCCACGGCGGAGGATATTCAAACCTGGTTTGAGGATCAGAGCTACATAGAAGGTGGTATGTGTCTGCTTAAGAAAGAGCAAGAGCCTGTAGGTACTATATCCATGATGCGAGATCTGGATGATATGGACGCGGGAGAGATCGGGGCTTTTGGAATCATCGAGGAATATCGCGGCTTGGACCTTGGACGAAATTTGTTGAGATATGGTATCAATTTTCTACATGATCAAAAACTGAAACCGGTAATTCTTTCAGTGAATGGCGAGAATCATGGAGCGATCAAACTTTATGAAACTGAAGGATTTGTCCTCACAGAGTCGGTGGTTTGTTATTCCCTGGAAGTCTGATCCACATATTTAAATCCCCATAACGAACCGACCTATTTCCTTATTTGTTGGGTGTCAGGTAAGGCTCAGTTTTCTGGACGCATCCATTCAATGCTCAGCAATAATTAGATGAATGGAGAAATATGAAACAGACACCTGAAATCACAGTGTACGGCGCCTACTGGTGCCCGGACTGCAGTCGAAGTAAGCAATTCCTGGGTGAACACCAGATTCCTTATAACTGGGTAAATATTGAAGAAGATCAGACTGGAGAAGCATACGTCATCCAAAAAAATGATGGGAAGAGGATTATTCCGACCATCGAATTTGAGGATGGATCGATCCTGGTTGAGCCCAGCAATGCCGCCCTGGCTGAAAAACTGGGGCTAAAGACATTGGCGGAAAGAACCCACTATGATTTGATTGTCCTGGGTGGAGGACCTGCCGGTTTAACCGCGGCGCTGTACACGGCCAGAGAAGGGATCGATACCTTGGTTGTTGAACGAGCTGCGCCGGGCGGTCAGGCGGCCACTACGCAATGGCTTGATAATGTGCCGGGTTTTTCAGAAGGCATATCCGGGGCAGATTTCTCCGGGCAGCTGCGTCAGCAGGTTGAAAGATTTGGAGCTGAGCTGCTTCAGGCCCAGGATGTGATCAGTATTCACAGCCACAGTAATTATCATTGTTTAACAACCAATGATGGGAGTGAATACAGCGCCAGTGCTTTATTGATCACAACCGGCAGCCATTACCGCCTGCTGAACGTGCCGGGCGAAGAGGATTTCATCGGGGCGGGCATTCATTTCTGTGCTACCTGTGATGGTGTTTTTTATAAAGGAAAATCAGTCGCGGTTATAGGCGGCGGCAACAGCGCTACCGAGGAAAGTTTATTCCTCACTAAATTTGTTGATCAGGTCACACTGCTGGTTCGGGAACCGGAGCTCATTGCCAGCCAAATCTTGCAGGACAAGGTATTATCCCATCCTCAGATTAAGATCCTGTTTAATACAAACGTTCAAGAGTTTAAGGGATCTGGCGGAAAACTGGAGTCAGTAACGATCAAGAACAGTTTAACCGGGGAACAGGAAGAAATCACGCCAGCTGGCGTTTTTATATTTATCGGTCAGACGCCTAATACTGCCTTCCTGGAAAAATCGGAAGTGGAATTGAATAAATGGAAATTCATAGTGACCGGACATGACCTGGTCCATAACCAAACTGATCGGGATGGTTATGAAACCCGCGATCCAGCCTCATTGGAGACCAGTGTTCCGGGCATATTCAGTGCCGGAGACGTCAGGGCTTCCAGTACGAAGCAGGTCGCTTCTGCGGCAGGGGAAGGCGCAGCCGCGGCTTTGATGGTCAGGGAATACCTTAAAAACATTTAAGGTATAATCGCAACTTGTATATTTGATTCATTAAATTCAAATAATTAAGAATTTATCTTCTTATTGGTATATTTATTGCTACTTATTGGTTGGAATGATAAATAAAAAAGTGTTGGATTGGATTGAGGGTTATATTCTGAGCAGGGTTCTTATTTTTGGTGACTTTGTTGGCACCGTCAGTAGAACTGATTTGCTCTTTGATATGGACACAACAACTGATTATTTCCGAAAGTTTGAAGGCCAGCGGATCCAATCATTGTCCTTGCCTGTAAAGAGCAGAAAACTCAGCACGCTTCTGGGGGAAATTGAGGCTTGTTTTCAAAGAGGGTGGATACTGCTGGATAATGGGGAGTGGACAGAGGCTGATTTTAATCAAGTCTTTGACTTGAGCCGGCAGATCAGCAATGAGATCAGGGTCCTGAGAGAGAAAATAGAACAGGATACTCCAGAAATATACTACCCCTTAACAGATCCAACTCGCTACAAATAACTCATCCAGCTGACCCCTTTCAAACACTCAAATATGTTACTATTCAACTTGAGAGGGAAGACATGGCTCAAGTAGAACATTTCCTGAAAACAAAAAACAGATTGGGAGAAGGACCACTCTGGCATTCTGATAGTGAAACCCTCTATTGGGTGGATATTGAGGGAGATTGTTTTCACACCTATTCCCTGGAAACTGACAAACAAAATACATTTCAGGTCGGTCAGCCGATTGGCTGCCTGGCCTTTCGGGCTTCTGGTGGGCTGCTATTGGGATTAAGGGATGGGCTGGCATCCTGGGATCAAAAAACCGCACAGACCAAGATCATCGAAAATCCCGAAAAAAAGCGCAAAGACGCCCGATTCAATGACGGCAAAGTGGATCCAAAGGGACGCTTCTGGGCTGGCACGTTGGGAGACGATGACCAGAGCAGCCTTTATAGATTGGACCCGGATGGCGTGGTTCATGTTATGGAAACCGGCATCCAGATCTCCAATGGCATCGGCTGGAGCCCGGATCACAAGACCATGTATTATACAGATTCCCCCTTGCGGGTAATTTACGCCTACGAATGTGATTTGGAGAGTGGCTCGATAAATAACCGGCGGGAATTTGTGAAAATCCCAAATGAAGACGGATTCCCGGATGGATTAACCGTTGATAGTGAAGGATTCATCTGGAGCGCCCATTGGGACGGCTGGCGTGTCACTCGCTACGATCCGGATGGGAAGATCGAACAGACCTTGTACCTGCCTGTCCAACGTCCAACCAGCTGCACCTTCGGTGGACCTGAATTGACCCAGCTATTTATCACTTCCGCCTGGACAGGATTGAGCGAAAAAGAACGAAAAGAGCAGCCCCTGGCCGGGGACCTGTTCTGCGCCTGGACGGATGTCAGGGGCCAACAGGAATATGAATTCCTTGGATAAATAAATAGGACATTAGTAAAAAATATCAAAATTATGAAATCCATCATCATCTTGATCGGTCCCATGAGCGTAGGTAAAAGCACACTGGCCAAAAAACTGGCCAAACAGCTGGGTGTGCCTCGTATTGAGCTGGATGAGGTCCGCCAGCGCTTTAACAGCGAAATTGGTTATGATGAAAAGTTCGCTTCCGAGACTGTTGGTAAAGAAGGTATGAAGGGTTTGATCGATTACTGGAAGCCCTTTGAAGCCCATGCGGTGGAACGGGCCCTGGAAGAGTATAACAATTGTGTGATGGATTTTGGTGCTGGCCATTCCGTTTATGAGGATCAGGAATTATTCGAGCGAGTTGAAAAAGCCCTTAAGCCCCACAAGTATGTGTTTTTGATCCTGCCCTCACCGGATCCAGACCGCTCGGTGGAGGTTGTTAACCAGCGTTTCTCAGAGCTGCTTATAAACGAAGTTGGGAAAACCGATAACGAGCTCTTAGCGCTAAACGAACATTTTGTCCGCCATCCGTCTAATGGTTTGCTGGCCAAGAAGACATTTTTTACAGAGGGAAAATCCGCCCAGGCCACAGTTCAGGAAATCCTGGATTGGGTTGAAGATCAGGGTGGGTTTGGAATGAAACTGCAATACAACCAGCTGGATTTGTTCTGAAACTCTGGTGTCCAGTAGCTAATTGAGCTTCCAAATAAAAGAAAGTCCTGCGAAAGCAGGACTTTTGAATATTACTTATTACCAAAGAGGAAGTGAGCTTATCTTTTCTGCGCTGCTGCCCTGATCCGTGGTTTCCGGGTATTTTGCTGGTTTTCCGGTTTAGGAATCGAGTAATCAAAATCCGATATAGTTTTCTGCGGCAAATTTTCCTTCATGACATTCTCGATCTTCTTGACCAGTTCTTGATCGTCTGGGGTCACAAAGGTGAATGCCTCTCCGGTTCGTTGAGCTCTGCCCGTCCGGCCAATTCGGTGGATATAAGCATCTGCAGTGTCTGGCATATCATAATTGATCACATGTGAGATACCGTCGATGTCCAATCCGCGGGCTGCAATATCGGTCGCCACCATGATCTGATACTTACCTTCTTTAAAACCCTTTAAGGCTGCCCGGCGCTGTCCCTGGGTGCGGTCACCATGTAAGCTGGTCACTTTGTAATCTGTGCGCTTGATCTTTTTAAGCAAATTCGTAGCCCGGTGTTTTGTGCGGGTGAAGATCAAGATCGATTTTGTATTGGTCTGTTCGAGTAATTTAATCAATAACCGATTCTTTAAATGGTGTGGAACGGGATATAGCGTATGTCCTACGGTGTGAGCAGGGCGGACGAGGCCTATGGATACACGTTTTGGTTTGAAAGTGACCTGCGCTGCCAGTTTTTTAATTTCATCCGGGAATGTTGCTGAAAACAGCATCGTTTGCCGTTTTTTTGGTATATGGCGGAGAATACGTTTGATGTCTGGTAAAAAACCCATATCCAGCATCCGGTCAGCTTCGTCAAGAACTAAAAATTCGATAGTATCTAATGTAGCATGCTGGTTTTGAATATGATCCAGCAGCCGTCCAGGGCAAGCTACAACAATTTCTACCCCGCGTTTCAGCGCTTCAATTTGGGGGGCAGGACCTACGCCGCCATAAATAGCAACACTTTGAATATTTGTTCCGTACCCTAAATGACCGATGGCCTGATGGATCTGTTCAGCCAATTCACGGGTCGGGGTAATGATTAATGCCCGAGTCCGTTTGCCCTGCGTGGTGAGAATTTTTTGCAGAATTGGTAGGACAAACGCGGCGGTTTTGCCTGTGCCTGTTTGGGCAGTGCCGACCAGGTCATTCCCGGCCAAGGCCAGAGGAATTGCTGAGGTTTGGATTGGGGTAGGTGTACTAAAACCAGACCGTTTAATGGCTGTATTTAAGCGTGAATCAAGATTGAACTGAGTGAAGCTCATAAAATGTAATCCTTTTATTCATTTTTTCAGGTTACCAGGGGAATCAAGGGGCGTTATAACACAACAGCACCGACTGCCTTAGCGTAATGAACCGGCACTGATAGTACCTGAAAATAGCCATTTGTCAAGCTGAACAGCTTATCAGGGGGATTAATTTAGTGTACCTGAGCTGGCATAAACGTTTTTTTCAGGATCGTTTTGATGGTACTTAGATGTTGAATGGTGAGTATTCCGTTAATGTAGATCTACTTTGAGCTGTGATTCTGTACGATGAGAGGGGGAAGGACTATAATCAAGCACAACTCTGAAAAATTTCAAGAAGGAGATTTCATAATGAATATCCAATTTTCGACGGATCTCATTTTTAGGCTTGCTGTCTCGGCATTACTGGGAGGTATTCTGGGCCTGGAACGAGAAATTCACGGCAGGCCAGCTGGCCTGCGGACCCATTTGCTGGTCAGCCTCGGCGCGGCAGCTTTCATGATTATGTCCCCCTTGATAGCTCGCATGGAGCCAACTGTTTTGGGAGATCCCGGGAGAATCGCGGCGCAAATTGTAACAGGGATAGGTTTTCTGGGAGCAGGTGCTATTGTTAAGGAAGGTGTTAATATCAGCGGCCTGACAACAGCTGCCTGCCTGTGGGTTGCGGCAGCAATTGGCATGGCCTGCGGGGCTTCCCTTTTCGTTGAGGCAGTTTTGATTTGCGTCCTGGCTATTATCGCGTTGGTTCTTTTACCTTTTTTCGAACTGATCTTTAAAAAACATTCCTACAGGATATTTGAGGTCAGTTTCCCTCTTAACGTTGATGTGAGTATGATCTTAGATGCGGTAAAAACGAAAAACGTCAAAGTGCTTCGCTGTGATCTCAACCGGGATTACTCCACACAAACATTAACAATAACGCTTGTGATCCGTCTTTACTCTAGAGGAGTTATTGATAAACAAGCTCACAAAATCATTGAAGCTATAGAATCTTTGGACCTGTCGCCAAAACGAATCACCTGGCATACTCGCTGAATATTTTTTCAGCCTGGTTGAGAGAGCCAATATCAAATACCCCCGGCTTCTGGCCGGGGGTATTTTTTTGTCTATGGACCTATTCCAAACTGTAACTTGCGCTGACTTCTGCCCTGACCGAGATCTGCCCCAGGTTGACTGGACCAAAATCGGAATCTCCCCCCTGCCCATTAGATGTCGGGATATTCTGAACCGTGTTCTGGGTCCAGAGATTATTATTCCGTCCCCACCAGCCCCCGCTGAAATAGGACCAGGTGTTCTCGCTGATATTTAACACACAACCGGCTTTTGCGCCGCCGGCTTCCGCAAGATCCCGGGCTTTTTCACTTGCGGCAACCATGGCCAATTCCCGGGCCTGGTCGCGGTATTTCCTCAGATCACTCAGATAGAATTCCACGTTCACTACCTGATTGGCACCGGCGTTTAATGCGGCAATCATTATGTCGTTCACCTTGGTGATATCTCTCAGGGTGATGGCCACCATGTTGTAGATTCGATAACCCTCAATCGTTAGGGAATCGTAGTCATCATAGATGGGATCGATCACGTACCTGTCGGTTACGATATCCTTTTCCTCTACTCCCTGTTTTTTGATGGCCTGAATGACCCTGAAAACAGTCGCACTATTGACTGCCTCGACCAGCTGGGGTGTACGTCCATTGGATTGCACACCTAGCTGAATGAGCACTCTGTCAGGCGTGACGTTCACTACAGCTGTTCCACTGACAGAGACTGAGCGGCCGGTGCTGCAGCTCCCTTCGTTGAGCAAAGGGGCGGGGTTGTTTTCTGCGGCGCTGGCTTTTGTGACAGGGAACCCGCTGTTAATTGCCAAAAATACCACCGCGATTATTAATATTAAGTTGAGTAAGGTAGATTGGGTTTTCATGGAGACCTCCTAGTGGTGAATGTCCATTTTCTCCATCATAGAAGATCACCGTGTCAGGAGGATGTCAGGAATTGGTCAGTCCGCAGGCAGTTTTTCAGCCGGAAGTCGGAAAGTGATCGTGGTACCTTTTCCTGTTGTGCTTTCAGCCCAAATTGATCCGCCCTGGGCTTCAATCAGCGCCCGGGAAATGGCCAGGCCCAGGCCGGACCCCCCGCTTTCGCGGTCCCGGGATTTCTCCACTCTGTAGAATCTGTCAAAGACCAGCGGCAGGTGCTCGGAGGAGATACCCAGACCCTGATCAATTACAGAACATTGGATCTGTTCTTTCCAAATCTCCAGAGAGATCAATATATTTGAACCCCGGGGTGCGTACCTCAGGGCATTATCAAGCAGGTTATCGAGCACCTGGGCGGTCCGGTTTGGATCACCCATACACCGGCGATGAAATTTAGGGTGAGGTTCCTGCTGAAACTTGACACCTCTTTGAATAGCTAATGGTTCCATGATCTCGCAGCGATCCTGGATTAATTCACCCAGATCAAATGGTTGCATGTCCAATGAGAGTGCCCCGGCATCTGATCTGGTTAAAACCAGCAGATTGTTGACCAGTTTGATCATGCGGTTGGTTTCCAGATTCATGGAATTTAAAAGTTTTCCCCTTCCTTTTTTATCATCCACTGCGCCATCCTCCAGTGTTTCCACGGTGCCTTTAATGACAGTCAGTGGTGTGCGAAGTTCGTGAGTGACATCAGCTATAAAAGCGTTTTTGGCCTGATTGGATTGGCGCAGGTTTTTGGTCATTTCATTGAAAGTCTGGCCCAGTCTATCCAGTTCTCTGATACTGCCGGCTGTGGGTGCTTGTTGAGATAAGTCCCCGGCTGATACCGCGGCAGCGGCCCGGTCTAGTTTTTCCAGTGGGCGGGCGATACCTCTGGCCAGCAATAAACCTGCAGCACCCGCAAACAGTCCTGCCACCAGCACAGCGCTGATCAATTGCAAGGTAAGATTCTCTGGTAGTCCGTTTGGTGGCAGGGGGGTAGCCAGGTAAACCAGATTGATCACCTCTCCCTCACTTCCAAATACTGGTGCGGCGGCATATAAAACACGCTGGCCATCCAGGGCCTCGATTTTCCGGATAGCTGTATCAGCTTTTCCAGCCAGAGCGGATTGGATTTCCGAGCGCTTTATCAGTTCGGCAGATGAGACAAACCCCGGGTCCTCGCTGGGGGGAACCTGGACGGGATCTTCCCCCTCCGGGAAAGGAACTCCGATGACTACTGCTCCGCCCTCATCCAGCAGGCGGGTGTGGATTCCAGGTGTGATGTTGGTGGTTTGGGAATAGAGATCCGGCGAAAAAGTTGTTATCGGGCTGCCTTCCAATGCTGCCGCTGTCAACCGGGCCTGGGCCAGCAGGTTTTCGCCCTGGGTGATGATGTAGACTTTTTCGACGGCCAGCCAGACCAGTATGCCCGCCAGGGCCATACCTATGATCAATACCAGCAGGTGACTGAACGAAAGCCGTAAACGGATCGGGGTTCTCATAGGGTCACTTAACCATCCGGTAGCCAATCCCCCTGACGGTTTCAATCAGGGAGAGATCGGGATCTATCAAGCTGATCTTTTTCCGGGTGCGTTTTACAGCGCTGTCCACAGCCCGGACGCCACCCACAAAATCGTATCCCCAGGCCTGGCTGAGCAGCTGCTCTCTGGAGAGCACTCTCCCGGCGTTGAGCACCAGGTACTGGATCAGATCGAATTCGAGTCTTGTTAACGGAAGAGGGATCCCGTTGATTGTTACTATCCGAGAATCCTCATCCAGCTCCAGATTGGATGGGCCTTTGATGATGGCCACATTGTGGCTGAGCGAGAGGTCATTCTGGTTTCTGCGCAGCACGGCTTTAATTCTAGCTAGAAGTTCGCGCATGCTGAAGGGTTTACAGAGGTAATCGTCGGCGCCCAATTCCAGGCCTATCACCCGGTCTGTTTCCTCACCCCGGGCGGTGACCATGATGATCGGGATCTGGCTGGTCTTGCGCAGTTCCCGGCAGACATCCAGGCCGTCAATTTTGGGCAGCATCAGGTCTAGTAGGATCAAGTCAGGGTCTTTTTCCCTGGCGATATTCAGGGCTGCTTCTCCGTCATGGGCAACCAGAACCTCATAATGGGCTTTTTTCAAGTTATAGCCGATCAGATCGGTTACGGATGTTTCATCGTCGACAACCAGGATCTTTAGGGTCATGAAATTAGCATAACATAAAATTGTGGCAGAATTGTGTCAGAGAAACTAATTTAACGTTGGTCCAATCCAACGTTTAATACGGACCTTTCTGTTTAGGAGATATACTAAATTGAAGAGAACTTATAATTAAAAAAAAAGAGAAACGTATGCCGTTATTAACTCTAGGCGATGTCCAGATCTATTATGAGGTTCACGGGCAGGGCGAACCCCTGCTGTTGATCCACGGCCTGGGTTCCAGCAGCCGGGATTGGGAAATGCAAATGGGGGATTTTTCCCGCCATCATCAAGTCTTCACTATCGACTTACGCGGGCACGGTCAATCCAGTAAAACACCCGGCCCCTATAACATACCGCTATTTGCAAAAGATACGGCTCAAGTAATCAGGGCGCTTGGTCTTCCTTCTGTCCATCTGGTGGGCATTTCACTGGGAGGCATGGTGGCCTTCCAATTGGTACTGGATTTTCCGGAACTGATTCGCGACCTGGTGATCGTTAACAGCGTCCCGGAGCTGATCGCCCATAATTTTCAGGACAGGATCAGTTATTGGCAGCGTTTGTTGATCGTCAGGCTGTTTGGCCTGGAAAAGATGGGTCAGGTACTGGCCGAACGTTTTTTCACTGAACCGGAACAGGAAGGAATAAGACAAATTTTCATACAGCGTTGGGCGGAAAATCACAAACCGTCCTACCTGGCTTCCCTGAAAGCGGCCTATGGATGGAGTGTGCGAGAGCGTTTGGGGGAAATTCAGGCCAGGACGCTGGTAATTGGATCTGAAGGGGATTATTTCTCGAATACTGAGAAGGACGAATATACCCGGATGATGCCCAACGCCGAGTTAATCCTTGTTGAGGGCGCTCGTCATGCTCTGCCGGCTGAAAAACCGGAGGAGTTCAACAAGATTGTTGAAAAATTCCTGTTGCGGAAAAACTGAATTCTTCTCATTTTTTAGTACCCCCCAAGTTTCTAAAACAGGATATTTGTCATAAGGAATCCTGTTGACAGGGGATTTAAATTGATATATGATGGAGAGATAGGACGTCCAACCTCTTCTCCTAGCTGGAAGTATATTAGGAAGAGATCTACCAGGGATGGGTATGGCTATCATCACAGATACGCGCTTGAGCCAGGTAAAAGCGCACATGCTCAACTATATCTCCAAGAATAACCTTAAACGAAATGATCAACTGCCATCCGAAGCAGCGATCGCCAAGAATCTTGGTGTGAGTCGGAACACCTTGCGTGAAGCTTATATTTCTTTGGAAAATGAAGGAATAATTTTAAGAAGGCATGGTGTTGGCACATTTGTAGCTAATCCTCCTTTGATCCAGGATTCCCTGAATGATTTTTCTCCCTTTGCCCAGATCATTCAAAATGTTGGATATATACCCAAATTTGAAACACTTTCAATTGAATTGATGCCAGCCCCTCCTGATGTATGTGATGTCCTGAAATTACAGACTGGGGACCAGGTTCGGTGTATCCAGCGGTTGGTTTTCGCGGATCAAAAACCAGTCATTTTTGTTGAGGATTATATTCCGCTATATGTGGACGCTAAAATATCTACTTGGGATGGATTTAAGGGCAATATGGTTGAGGTCCTGGGTGATGCCCTCCAGATCCCCTTACATCAGATCCAATCTTATATCAGAGCGGACGCCCTTCCTGCCCCGATCAGTATCTATCTCGAGCTTTCAAAAGGAGCACCCATATTAAGTGTTAGATCAACAATCTACACAAAGGAAAACCAACCGGTAACTTTCAGTAAGTTGTGCTTTAACTCAAATATTATCGAACTTAATATCGTTCGGATGATTTAAATCAGACAACTCGTGTGCCAACTTAGAAAGGAGAAGAGCATGAAGAAAAAGATGGTGTACCAAATATTTGCAGTACTCTTGATCCTCGGTTTGCTGCTGAGCTCTTGTGCACCCGCGCCAGCCCCAGAACCTGCTCAAGATGAACCTGCACCAGTGGAAGATGCCGCACCGGCGGAAGACACTGAAGAAGAGCAAGAGGTTGAAGAAGCTGTTATGGAGCCAGTAACCTTCCAGGTCTTCTACCCTGTAGCTGTGGATGCCCCCATTGCAGCCATTCTGAATGGCTACATTGAGGATTTCCAGGCCGAGTATCCCTATATCACAGTAGAGCCAGTGTTCTCTGGCGGTTATGCTGATGTGCAAACGGCCATTCAGACTACCATCGATGGCGGTGGTGAACCACCCGCCCTGGGTGTGATGCTGGCTACTGCTCTCTATGACCTGATCAATGCGGATTACATCATTCCATTGGATTATTATGTCACTGATGTTTTAGGAAGGGATATATTTTTAACGTCTGATATCCTGCCTGCTTTCCTGGCAAACTCGTACTACGATGATCAGCTCTGGAGTATACCTTTCCAGCGCAGTGCAGTGGTGATGTACTATAACGCAGATATGTTTGCTGCTGCCGGGTTGGAACCTCCCACCAGCTGGCAAACATGGGCTGAAGCCGCCCAGGCACTTACTGTTGTTGACGGCGATACCACTAACTATGGTTTGCATTTCTCATCTGATTGGCCCTACTGGCTCTTCCAGCCCCTGGCCATTGGTGCTGGACAGAATATCCTCGAAGACGACTGCACAGTTGTATTTGATGATCCTGCGGTAATCGAAGCTGTTCAATTTTATATTGACCTTTCCGCTGTTTACGGCGCAATGCCTGCAGGTGTTCAGGCTTCCTGGCCGACCGATCCCGCAGACCTGGCAAGTGGTGCGACAGCTATGATCACCCATTCCTCCGGCAGCCTGGCAGGATTGATTGCTCAGGCTGACTTCGAACTTGGTGTTATGCCATATCCCGGTAAGGAAGAAGGGACCTATGCCAGTGTGCCAGGCGGTGGAAACTTCTACATCATGAAAGGTGCTCCCCAGGAACAGCAGGATGCAGCCTGGAAATTTATAGAATTCATTTCCCGGCCGGAATATGTGGCTGATTACAGTATCAATACTGGCTATATCGCCAACAGGTTCAGCGCTTACGACACTGAAGCAATGAAGGCCTATGTTGCGGAAGTTCCTCAGGCTCTGGACACCCGTGATGCACTGCAGTATGCTGGTGCTGAGTTAGCTATCCAGAATCTTGGACAGGTCCGTGGAATATTCCACGACTACATCCAAAGAGCCATTAATGGCGAGATGGCTGCTGCCGATGCAATGGCTGCGGCGCAAGTTGAAGCAGACGCGGCATTAGCGGATTTCTGTCCCTAATTAAAGGCAAAGAATAAATGATTTATAATGGGGTGGCCAGATTGATTTGGTCACCCCGTTTCTTCTAAGGAGTCCGTTTTGAGCTTGATAGGTACTCGAAAAGGATTAAAACCCTTACCCTATATATTGATCTTACCTACGGCAGTTTTTGTCGCCTTATTTACTGCCTGGCCGGTATTGCTTTCCATTTACCAAAGTTTTTTCCGGCAGCGGATGAATATTGCTAAATTCCGTGAGCCAACATTCATCGGATTTGGTAATTATATTGACCTCTTTTCTGATCCCTATTTCATCCAGGTTGTAAAAAATACCCTCACATACATTGCTGGAACTGTCCCGCTCAGCATAATTTTGGGATTTCTGTTTGCCTTGTTGGTCAATCGCAAAGTTCGGGGAATTGGATTTTTCCGGCTGGCATTTTTTCACCCCATGGTTTTGCCAATGGTCAGTGCTGCGACGATCTGGCTGTTTTTATTCACGCCTGACTATGGTTTATTCAATTCAGCTCTCAACTTCCTGGGTTACAGCGGCCCAGAGAATTGGACAGGGAACCCTAATATGGCGATCTTGTCTGTAATTATTGTCGCCATTTGGAAAAATTCCGGATACTATATGGTTTTTTACTTGGCGGGTCTTCAAAATCTGCCAGTGGATGTTTATGAAGCCGCGGCGCTGGATGGAGCCAACGGCTGGCAGACTTTGTGGAAAATCACGTTTCCTTTATTGCGACGCACAACTTTATTTATCACTATCGTAGCCTTTATTGACTCATTCCGGACAGTAGATCATATCTTTGTGTTAACCAGTGGTGGACCAAGCCGCTCCAGCACAGTTTTGCTGTTTGAACTTTGGTTGGAAAGATTTGAATACCAGGACATTGGTATATCCGCGGCGATCACCGTCATTTTTGTGATTGTTTTATTGGCTTTTACTGTGACTAACTTTATAACTTCGGAACAAAAAGAGGATTGAGACGGGGATGGAAAATTCAGCCTTCAGAAAAACACTTCGCCAATTTGGCACCTGGATAACCAATCTTCTGGCCACATTATTAGCGCTGTTGTGGTCTGTGCCTGTCATTTGGGCGGTCATAGCCTCTTTCCGCCCGGCAAACGATGCCATGAGCAGGGGTGATGTCTGGTTCAGCACCACGCTAACAGTCGAGAACTATACCCGGGCCTGGTCTCTGGCTCCTTTCGGTAAGTATTACATCAATACTATTATTGTTGTTTTACTTATTCTTGTGGTCCAGCTGATAACTGTCGTCCTGGCTGGATTTGCCTTCGCAAATTATGAGTTTTTTGGAAAAAGATGGATCTTCTTTTTTGTGCTGCTGCAAATGATGATTCCCACATCAGCTCTGCTGGCGCCCAATTTTGCCACAATTCGTACTTTAGGAATTTTTGATACAAGGTTAGCGATTGCCATCCCCTACTTTGGATCGGCTTTTGGTACATTCCTGATGCGTCAAGCCTTTATGAGTGTGCCTAAAGACCTGGTTGATGCCGGAGTGATCGATGGCTGTTCCTGGTGGCAGCTGATCCTGAATGTGTACCTTCCTCCATCGATTCCTTCCTTGATCGCCTTTGGCCTGTCTTCAGCAACCTGGCACTGGAATGAGTTTCTCTGGCCTTTGATCATCACCAACAGCGATAAAAGCCGCCCTCTGACAGCCGGATTGGTTCGTTTTACACAACTTGGGGAAATTGGCGCGCAATGGTCTTTATTGACTGCGGCAACCCTGATGGTCGCTGCTCCCCTGTTTATCACCTTTCTGATCTTCCAGCGCAGATTCATCCAGAGTTTTGTGCATTCAGGTCTGAAGTAGATCCTGCCGCATTTGCTGGACTTTTAATTTTTCTACTAACCTTTAATTGACTGTAAAGAACAGCAATTCCAACCATAGTTGAAATGGGTTTTTGTGTTACTCTTCTGATGGGGGCACGCCTGACGCTTTTCAGATCCGGGAGGTTACTATATGCTGGGTAGAAGGGAAGAAAATAAAACTGGCAGCTGGAAACACAGAAACGGACCCGGTTTGTTTTATCTCATCACAGCAGGAATGCTGCTCATCACGCTTGTGGTCTGGCGCTCTGGTCAATCCTGGCGGGGAGTAGTCCTGGGATTATTCTTGTTATTTGTGGCTTTCCTGCTGTTTGTCGGCCAGCAAAACAGTGCCGTTTTTGATGTGGATCGAAGGAATATCTATATCAGCCAGCGCAGAATCTGGAAAAAAGCTGAAAGGGTAATACCCTTTGATGCTGTTCATACTGTAGCAGTAGTTTCCTCAAGTTTAGGCACAACTACCCGGACACATAAAGTGACCCTGGTTCTTAACTCGGGAGAGCCGGTTCAGGTCACAGCCCACCCTAGCAGCGGTAAAAGGCCCAAACAAAAATTGGCTCAACGGATCTCAGATACATTGAATCAGTACCGCAGCCAACCGATCTCTCCAGCCCTGGAAGGAGTTGTTAAGGTAGTGAGGAAAGGGGAAAACCAGGCAGTGCCCTGGAGAGTAGATCTCCTCTCAGCGAATGATATGGTACCCGTAACCCACTGGCTCTGCCAGGCAGCCAGCTTCAAGAGTGGATTTCTGCTCTTGTTCCCATCATCCAGTATCGGTAATCTGGGTACAGGCAAATTGAGCAAAACGACCCGATTCTTTTACCGTCAATATTTGAAGACGCTGATGGTTGAAGACAAGACGATTCCCGGATTCCAGGATGCAGCTCCGCTCCAAAAGAATGACCATTTGCTCGGAAGCCAATTCACATGCATCTCTAACGATCCAGGGGCTGCCCAGAGCTGGTTGACGAAATCCCGGTCAGATAAAATGATCCGCTGGCTGGATAACCCTCCCATAAAAGCCAAGAAAGGGGAATTGGTCCCCCATTTATTGGTGACACCAGATGGAATTCAAATCATGTTCAGGAAACTATACTATCAGGATCATGACATCCAAAAGATCACCGATTTTGGTATCTCCCTGATAGAAGACCATTGATATGACAACGAGATGTTAACAGCAGAAATGAAACAAGGATAATCCTATGAAAAAATCTCTTGGACCTCAAACTTTGATATTCCCAACACCTGTGTGGTGTGTTGGTACCTATGATAAGGAAGGAAAACCCAATATCATGACTATCGCCTGGGGAGGAATTTGCTGCTCAAAACCTCCCTGCCTGACTGTCTCCCTCCGAAAAGCCACCTATAGCTATGGAAATATCTTGGAACGAAAAGCCTATACAGTAAGTGTGCCGCCTGCAAAATATGCGGCCGAGGCAGATTATTTTGGAATCGCTTCCGGGCGTGATGTGGATAAATTTCAGGCTACGGGGTTAACTCCCCTAAGATCCGACCTGGTTGATGCTCCTTATGTCAAAGAGTTCCCGATGATCCTGGAATGTAAATTGCTGCACCATTTTGAAATAGGCCTTCATACACAATTCATAGGTGAGATCCTGGATGTCAAAGTTGACCCTGAGTATCTTCTCGAGGACGGAAATCCGGATATCAATAAGGTTTCTCCCATTGTGTATGCGACCAAAGCCCGCTCCTATCATCAGATTGGGGAGAAAATAACTGGAGCATTCCAGGCTGGTAATAAGTTTAAGAAATAAATAAAAAATCATTCCTTCTTAATTATTGGGTTTGATATACTACGGGATCCAGCAGCAGGAGAGAGGTCAATGATGAAGGTTGAATTCAGAGATACGCTAATTATTGATGGGCAAAGAATTGAGGGGGACCTAAAATCTGTAGTACTCCCTTTCTCTCACCTCTCAGTCAGGGCAATTATCATTCGAAAAGAGGATGGCGCAATACTGGGTGCTTTACATCGTCCGGGAGGGATGTATGCTTTGCCTGGAGGAGCGATAGATGATGGGGAGAGCGCCGAGCAGGCCATCATCAGGGAGTTGGAAGAAGAGAATATAACGTTAATTAACAGCGATCAGGAATGGCGTGAACGCCTGGCGGTGGATTATTTCAGTGGGTACAATGAACTATGCTTGTGGTATCTTTTTCTTGTAAATGGTGTTGAAATTAATGATAGCGAGGAATTAATTGATGTGAGGTGGATTCCACAGGATGAAAATCCTTGGTATCCTCAGAATCGGGAAAAGATCCTAATCCACCTACAAAGGCACCTTCCCGACTATGTCACGACAATGAAAGGGTAACCGGTTTCTTTTGCCCTTTGTCACTATGATCAGAGGAGTCCTGTATGAGTGATCAGAAAATATTAATTGTTACAGACAGCTCTTCTTCGTTACCCGAAGATTTGATTACTGAATTAGATATCCGGGTTATCCCGTTGTGGTTGATCTGGGATGACCAATGTTACCGAGATGGTGTGGATATCGACCCCCAGACCTTCTATCAAAGATTGCGAACTTCAAAATCCTTGCCCTCCTCCACCCAACCCTCAGCGTTGGAATTTAAAGAGTTATTCCAGAAGCTTGCTGATGAATGTGATGGTATTGTTAATGTGCTGGCATCCTCCAATATCAGTGGAACGGTGGATAGTGCGGAGGCCGCCAAGGAATTTGTTCCCGGTTTACAAGTCAGGGTGGTGGATTCGCTTTTCAGCGCTATGGGTGAGGGTTTAGTTGCCGTCGCCGCCGCCCGGGCTGCCGCTGCGGGCAAGTCTATCGATGAGGTAGTAACTATAGCCGAGAATACCCGAGATCACACCAATCTCTTATTTGTGGTGGATACCCTGGAATATCTGCATAAAGGCGGCCGCATTGGCGGTGCCAAAAGACTATTGGGAACGGCATTGAACATCAAGCCCATCCTGCATTTTGAAGACGGCACTATCCAGCCCCTCTCTCAGACCCGCACCAAGAAAAAGGGAATCGAAGAATTATTATCAATCGCTGAGGATCGGCTGGGTTCAAAGCCGATGGCGGAAGCCGCGGTGGTGCATGTTGATTGCCTGGAAGAGGGAAGATCTCTGGTTGAAAAGGTGAGGGAGCGTTTTGATCCTCCCCTGGTCCACCTTTCTGATGTCAGCCCTGTGGTGGGTACTCATGTCGGACCCGGAGCCCTGGGCCTGGCGTTTTATCCAGTTTTATAATTAAAATTACTCCAGTCACTATTTTATTAATAATTATGACTGCGGGAAAAACAATCAGTTATTATTGTTATAATCGGTGAAAATTGTGAGGATAAGGATAAGGATCCGCTGCTGACCAAGGTTAGCAGGGTAGATACCAAAATAATCTATTGAAAATAAACATTCGCCCTTTCCGCGAAACCGACCAAGAAGACATCATAACACTCTGGGAGAAAGTCTTCCCAGATGCTCAGCCACACAATAACCCCGCCCGCGATATCCGCACCAAAAGAGAGGTCCAGCCGGAGCTCTTTCTGGTCGCTTTACTGGAAGACCAGGTAGTGGGTACTGCTATGGCTGGTTTTGATGGCCACCGCGGTTGGGTATATTATCTTGGAGTTGACCCGGAATATCAACGCCATGGTATAGGCACATCACTGATGAAGCGGGTTGAATCCTGCCTGTTAGGCATGGGATGCCCCAAACTCAATTTACAGATCCGGGCCAATAACTTCGAAGTTCAGGCTTTTTATGAGAGTTTGGGTTATTTTGCTGAAGACCGCCTGAGTATGGGTAAAAAATTGTAAGCGGTTATAGATAAGGAGAAGAATATGCAGATAGTAACTGATAGCGGCACCGACCTGAATTTCACGCCGGAGCAAGCAGTAAAATTTAATGTTCACACAGTTCCACTTAACGTTACCCTGGATGGAAAGACCTACCGGGAAGGGATCGATATTGAACCGGGAGACTTTTATGACCTGCTGGTTAAATCCGGAAATCTCCCCATCACCTCGCAGCCTTCAGCGGGTCAGTTTGCAGAGCTCTACCGGAACCTGGCGAAAAATGACCCTGACATTATGTCCATACACATGACATCAGGCCTGAGCGGCACCTTTAACTCTGCCCTGGCCGGGGCAGAGTTAGTCCCTGAAGCCAATGTCACCCATTATGATACAAAAACCCTTTCTGCCGTGGCAGGGTGGCAGGTAGAAGCGGCAGCCCGGGCCGGGAAAGCGGGTTGGGCGGTGGACCGCATTCTTCAATTGGTAAAAAAGATTGGTGATGCCTGCGATAGTGTCTACACCCTTGATGAGTTGAAGTACCTGATCCATGGGGGCCGGATCAGCCACATGAAAGGTGTGATCGCATCATTGATCAATATTAAACCCATGATCGGCGTGGAAAAGGAAAACGGAACTTACATCCAGCTGGGACAGGTGCGGACATTTAAAGGTGCCATGAAGGGCTTGGTTGAACAGATTAAAAAGAAGCATATTCCCGGAAGTGAGCTGCGAGTTCAGGTTTTGCATGCCTTTAACCCGGAAGCAGCTTCAATGTTAAGAGAGCAGATTGATAAGATCTACAAATGCAACTGGTTGCCGGTGGGACCGATGTCCCTGGTATTGGGTGCTCACACGGGACCCAGCATGGTGGGCGTAGGTTTTGGCTCCCAGGCAGTGTTTGACGAAGTTCCCTGATTGATATTTTTGGGGGTGTAAAGAAGACGATATCACAAACGTTAGATGTAAAATCTGGTAACCTTTCCTATACAGGAAAGGTTACCTATATGTCTATGGTCAGCGAGATTACTTCCAAGACTATCCTCAATCACGTTAAACAACCGGAACCCTGGTTTGGCCTGAAATACAACATGAACCTGTACCGGGGCTGCCAGCACCAGTGTATTTATTGCGATTCGCGCTCGGAATGTTACCGGTTGGGAGACCTGGCGGATATCCGGGTCAAAGTGAATGCCCTTGAGTTGCTTGAAGATACCCTGCCGCGCAAAAGGGTGCGGGGAACAATTGGTTTTGGGTCCATGAATGACCCTTATATGCCAATAGAAATGAAGTATCGATTAACCTGCGGAGCACTGGAGATCATTCAAGATCATCAGTTTCCAGTCCACATCTTAACCAAATCCGACCTGGTATTACGGGACCTGGATCTTCTGAAAGAGATCAGCAGGGTTTACGCAGCGGTCAGTTTTACCATCACAACAGCGGATGATGATCTGGCTGATAAAGTGGAACCCGGCGCGCCTCGGCCATCCGCGAGATACCGTGCCATGCGTCAACTGGCTGACGCCGGGATTCTCACTGGGGTGACCATGATGCCCATCCTGCCTTTTTTGGAAGATGATCCGAAAAATATACACCAGATCATTAAGTTGGCAAAAGACAATGGCGCCAGTTACATCATCCCTGCTTTTGGTATGACATTAAGGCCAGGGTCAAGAGAGTATTATTATCAAAAACTGGATTTATTATTTCCCGGGGTGAAAGATAAGTATATTCAAACCTTTGGAGATAATTATCAGTGCAATGTTCCCAATTGGCGCCAATTAAATGATATATTTCTAAGAGAAATAGATATTGCAGGAATAAAATCCGCAATACCTGTCTTTGAGCCAGTAAAAAAGATCGGAAAAAAGCGCCAGATTTCCTTATTTGATGATTAATAGTATTGGACTTGAAGAATATTGGAGAGATTGATTATGAAAAAAGTTGCCCGCATAAACCCTAAAAAAACTGCTTTGTTGGTTATTGATGTTCAGCGGGCCTTGTTTACCAGGCCAAATCCTGTCTATCAAGATTGGGAAGTCATCCAGGCGATAAATTCACTGGCAGATCATGCGCATCTATATGGTGCTACTATCGTCTATATTCAGCATTCTAATACGTCTGTTTTGAAGCGGGGAACAGATGGCTGGCAGCTCCATCCTGATCTAAAACCTCAATCCAGGGATCTCTCAATCATGAAAGAGAATGGTAATTCTTTTGTAGGCACAACACTTCAGGGCGATATGGAAGCCAGGGGTATTGAAAATATATTGATCACAGGCATGGTCACTAATCAATGTGTTCGGGCCACCGCTTTGGGAGCTTTGGAGTTGGGATATTCTGTCTTCCTGGTGCAAGGTGGACATACTAATTTTGACAAAAATCCTGAAGCGTTGATTGAGAAAACCGAGCAGGAGCTTGAAAATGCCGGGGTGTATCTCGTGACGCCGGGGCAGATTGATTTCAACTGAGTGAACAGATAAAATCTTGATTTCGAACGAAGGCGCCTGGGGACAGGCGCCTTCTTATTTTAAAATGAGCACTGGTTGAAGTTAATGAACACACCTTGAATTAGAACCGTGAGCCTTATTTTCAACCCGATTGACAAGTGACCTGATGGCGGTCTGAAAAACATTGCATATTTGAGCCTGTACTTGAAAATATGGCCCCTAAGGGCTGGAAATAGGAAAAGCTCTTCATTTTGTAAGCTGTTCGATAGGCTGGGATGGTGTCCGATAACAAAGCTGTTAGGATTTCCCCTTTGATTGCTATTATCATGAGAAATAGATCAAATTGATTGTCCAGCCCAGCAGGCTGGTTTTTCTTAATAATGATTAACATTTTTGCAGTACCTCATTTTTCAGATCCCGCAAAACAGCGTCGGGCCAGCATTCTGGTTGGGACCCAGGTTGCCGCCATAGTGATGATATTGTTAATTGTGGTGATTTCTTATATTCTCACCCCAGACCACCCCGAGGTCCTCCTGCAAGGAGCAGTAGGAGCAGCCGCAATCATCAGCTCTTTTTATCTTCTTAAGATAGGGAAACTGGAAATTGCGGGCTGGATCATAGTGATATTGGGTTGGTTAATCCTGACTCTGGACCTGGCGTTGATCTCAGGCATCAGGGGTGTAAACATCCTCGGTCAGGTTTTAATTGTGATGTTTGCCGGATTAGCTATCAACGGAAGATCAGCCCTGATTATCACAGGAGTTAGCCTGGTAGCCAATCTGATCATTTTCTACCTTGAGCAATACGGCATATTGGCAGACCCAGCACCGCTGGGAGCGAATTTAGCCCGTTATATCATCCAAACAATATATACTGCATTGGCGGCAATTTATATTTGGAGGGCTGATGTTGTTATAAAAAAGGCCTTCTTGGAAAGCCAGGCGACTGCAGACCGCTACCGGGCTTTATTCGATCATACAAATGATGGAGTAATGATCCTGGATCTGAATTGGTGTGTTTTAAACTCGAACCCTCAAGCGGCAAAATTACTTGGTTTTCAGCCACCAGCTTTGGCAGGCCAGGATTTTACTAGCTGGTTTGGAAGCCCTGGTCACACTAATGGAACAGAATATCTACGTGACATTCTGGCAGGATCAGAACTTCCGGTCATTGAAAACGTCATTCGTGATAAAAATGGGTCTGAGATCCCGGTCGAAATCAGCCTGGCCCTGGTACCTGATTCGGATGGGAATCCTCACCATATTCAATGTATCTTGCGGGATATCACTGACAGGAAGGCATATGAGAGTCACCTGGTTTTTGAAGCCTTACACGATCCCCTTACCAAGCTCCCGAACCGGAAGTACCTTGAGCAGCATTTCTTGAATAATAATAACCGCCGATCGGATGACCATAGGATGATGGCGGTTTTCTTTCTGGATATTGATGATTTTAAATCAGTCAACGATCAATTCGGCCATGATGCTGGAGATCAGGTGCTGTTAGAGTTAGCATCTCGCCTTCAGCGATCGGTAAGGGATAGTGACACAGTGGCCAGGTTAGGGGGAGATGAATTCATCATTATTTTAGAGAATATCCATACCAAAGAAAATGTCATTAAGGTGGCAGAAAAAATTATTCACAGTATTTCTGATCCTTTTATGATCAAGGATCTACCGATAATTATTACTGTCAGCATTGGTATTAACTTTTCAGAAAAGGACCAAATTCCAGTGGTTGATCTAATTAATACCTCTGATGCGGCCTTGTACAGTGTGAAAGAATCCGGGAAAAACGATTTCCGGTTCTTTGATCCAGAAATCCAACTCTGATCAATTCAATATTTCCTGTTCTCTTAAATAAGGACCATTTCAGCCTGGTCTTTTTGTCATAAATCCTGCCCAATTAGTTATAATCAAGCGTAAGCGGCTATGTATTAATGGTGAATTGTTATCATTCTTTCACCAATATATTCAAGCAGGAGATCCTTGTCAGATCGAATAATTCTCCAATTGAAGAATCTGTCAAAATCTTATGGTGAAGTGATCGCCGTGAAAGATCTTAACCTGGATATATTCGCCGGAGAAATTTTTGGACTGCTTGGCCCTAACGGGGCAGGAAAAACCACTACCATAAATTTGGTATCCGGTTTCCTGAAACCTGATCGGGGAGAAGTATTACTGGGGGGCAAACCGGTTCTTGGATCAGGGGGAGATTATCGTACCCGAATAGGGATATGCCCCCAGGAAAACATCCACTGGAAAAAGCTGACAAGCTCCGAACAGCTTCATTTTCTGGGTGAGATGTATGGCCTGAAACCGGCCTTGATCCGGAAAAGAACCAGCGAGCTCCTGGAATCACTTGATTTGACCGAAGTTGGCAACCGCTTGGCAGGCACATTATCCGGGGGCATGCAGCGCCGCCTGAATATCGCCCTGGCGTTGATCCATGATCCTGATATCCTGATTTTTGATGAACCAGAAGCTGGATTGGATCCCCGCAGCAGGATCAGTATCCGTGAATACATCCGCTCCCTTGCCAGGGAAAAGACGATTATCCTCACTACCCATAACATGGATGAAGCAGACCGGTTGGCTGATCGCTTGGCCATAATTGACCACGGCGAACTGCTGACCCTGAATACCCCCGAAGCACTGAAGGGTACGGTAGGAGAGGGTGATGTCCTGGAAATTACCCTTATTAATCATTTTGCTGGTATCGGGGCGGAAGATCTTAATTTCGGCAACCGGGTCCAAACCACCTTAGTGGATGATCAGCTGCATATCAGAGCGCTGGATCTGCCCAACCTGCTTCCAGGGATCTTGGTCCGGATGGAGGAGCTTGGACTGACAACAGGTGATATTCGCTTGAGGAAAAATACACTTGAGGATGTTTTTATTCAATTGACCGGGAGGAGGCTGCTGGAATGAAAATCCTCAAGATCTCCTGGAAGAATCTAAAGGAACAGGCCCGAGATAGTGTGACCTTGGGTTTAAGTCTTGTCATAGGTCCTTTTTTTGTGCTGCTGTATTGGTTGATGATTCCCAGCGGTTCCACGACCTATGGAGTGATGATCCAGAACCTGGACATCGGCCGCCAAGGGAATCATGCCATCCAAACGCTGGAAGAACTGCGTTATCCCAGCGGCGATCCACTTCTAGAGGTCACCCAGATAAACGAAAGGGATCATGCAGAGAGTTTACTCAGCGACCGTGATGCAGAAGTTCTCCTGGTCATACCGGAAAATTTTTCAGAAACCCTGGACGCTATTTCAAGGGGAGAACAGAAAGAGCCGGCTGAAATTATCCTGGTTGGTGATCTCACTAATCCCTACTACGCTGTTGGAGCGGTCATGGCGGGTAGTGTGCTGGATGAATTTGTCCAGATCCAGACTGGGGAAACTCGCTCGATCCAGTACAACGAAATTGCCCTGGGGGGATCTGCGGGTAGGTCGGAATTCGATCTTTATATCCCGGGTATCCTGATCATATCTGTGGTTATGCTTGTTTTTATTGTCTCTATGACTATCACTCACGAAGTGGAGGCAGGCACGATCCGGCGTTTGCAGATGACCGCAATGAAAACCTCGCAGCTATTGGTTGGCCTCAGCCTGCCGACTGTCCTGCTGGGCATTGTCTCTCTGTTGTTCACGCTGGTAGTTGCTGTCGGGCTGGGATTTCACAGCCAGGGGTCCATTCTGCTGGCATTATTGATAGCTGCAATCACCGCAGTGTCAATAGTTGGTGTGGGATTGATAGTGGCTGCTTTTTCCAAATCTGTCAGCCAGGCTTTTATCATTGCCAATTTTCCCCTGATCTTTTTTATGTTTTTTTCGGGTGGCGTATATCCCATCCCGAGGATCTTGATCGGCCAAATTGCAGGGATAAATATCAGTATCTATGACGTCATTCCACCCACCCATGCCGTGGCGGCGCTTAACAAAATCCTTACCCTTGGCGCTGGAATCGATGAGGTTTTGTATGAATTGATTTCCCTTGTGATTCTCTCGCTGGTCTATTACTTGATCGGAATCTGGATTTTCAAGCGCCGTCAGATGCGATTTCAGTGATATTTCCATAATCCAGTCTTGAATACTTCTCGGGAATTGTAAATCCAGTCCCAAAGACGGGGGTACTGGGGTGTTAGTGCTGTTAAAATAAGAAGGCTGACCATACAAACCTATCTGGAATAGTGATTCGATGAAAATTTCCTGGAAGATAACTGGCTTGATCCTGATCTTAACCCTGCTGGGCGGTTTTTTAGTCGCGGACCAGATCGGATCCAGCGCCGATGTAAAAGAAGATATTTCATCCTATTACGATTCTGGTTGTACTGTGATCTATGGTGTTGATGAATATAACACTCTGGGTGGTAATAACGAAGATTATCCAGATCCGGAGACGCGGATCTGGTTCCTTCCACCAGAATCAGGCAAGTTCGGCCGGGCGTTGGTCGGGTATGAGGGGTTTATCTGGCAGGGAGGGGTAAACGACCAGGGTTTATTCTTTGACGCCATGTCAATTGAAAATGCGTATCAGGTTGAACAAGGAAATAAAACACCTTATCCAGGTACCCTGCCAGCAAAAGCGCTGGAAGTTTGCGCTGATGTGGATTGTGTTCTGGATTTATTCGAAAGATATCATGCCTACGACACCTGGGTCTTTCAGTTCATGTTCGGAGACTCATCTGGTAATTCGGTGATCATTGAACCGCACAAAATCATCAGAGGCGGAAATTTCCAGGTTGGAACGAATTTCCTTCAATCTGAAACCAACGAAAATGATTGCCGTAATTGTGAGCGTTACTGGATTGCCAGGAGTATGTTCGAGAGAGCGGAAAGCATCTCTGTTGAATTGATGCGTGATATCTTAAGTGCGACCCAGCTGGGAGTTGATTCTCCAACCCAATATTCTACGATCTATGACTTGAAAGAAAATTTGATCTATTTATACCTGTTCCATGATTTTGAACACGTCCGGGTCTTTGATCTCGATCAAGAGCTGGAGAAGGGCAAACATGTGTATCGGATGGGGGATCTGTTCCTGGACAACCTGGAGTATTGGGCTTTTTCTTCCAACGAACGGTCGCGCCAGGAAGAGATCAGGTCGGCATATATAATTATCGAACAGGATCCAACGCTATACAGTGTTTATCTGGGTGACTATAAAGGGCCTGAAGAGCTGGATATGGCCTTTGAGTATTATTCGGTGGATTATATTGATGGTGAGCTGCTGCTAAAGTTGAAACCGGATAAAGCCTGGATGAAACTGATACCTACTTCCCAGACCGAGTTTTTCCACCTGTCCTATTTTGACTACTTTGAGATCACTTTTTCGCCTGATTCCAATGGCGAAGTGAATGGTTTTGTTTTCTCCAATGCAGAAGGAGATTACGAGTTTGAACGTATCGCCGATCAGGCGCCGCTAGAAGAGGAAGATACCCAACCAGTTACTTTCTGGTCATCCCTCTGGAATCAAATCTGGAAATTTTCTGGAACAAATACCTTTAAATTTCTGGCAATCATACTGGGATTGATCACGCTGCAGATGATTCTCCAGTACCTCCGGTCTCTCCTGGCCTGACATCCCCGCCAGACCTTTTTCCTGACCTACAGTACAATTAATACCAAACCCGGTTCAAAGGAGAACCCGTGGCTGCGTCTTACCATATCAATCCTTCGCTCTATACTCTCCGACAAATGAAAGATGATCTAATTGGTCGGCAATTAATACCCAGTCGTGTTTCGTTAAAAGAAGATCTGGAAGCGAAGTTCGATCTTCTTCAAGAGCATGGGATTCACACCCTGCAAGATTTGATTTCTGCCCTGAAGAATAAAAAGAATTTGATAGAGTTGTCAATCCGGACCGGTATCAATGAGAACTATCTGGTCCTTCTGCGTCGAGAAGCTAACAGCTACCTTCCCAATCCAGTTACACTGGACAGGTTCTCAGGATTCTCCCCAGATGTTTTGGAAGGGTTGGCAGACGAAGGAATCAAGAGTTCCCGGCATCTTTTTGAACGAGCCATAGCGGACCCGGGCCTTCGATCTCTGGCAGACGAATCAGGCATTCAACGGGAAGTATTGATCGAGCTGCTGGGGTTGTCCGACCTGGTCAGGGCTTATGGTGTTGGACCGGTTTTTGCCAGAATTCTTTACGATACGGGGATTCATTCCATCCGGCAATTCAGATCATATTCTCCCCGCCAGGTTGTTGAACTTTACCAGGAGCAGACCGGGAAAAAGGCAGATTTTACGATCAGTGATATTAAATTCAGCCTGGACCTGGTAAAGGTTCTGGATCTGGGTAGCAATTTTGAATAGATTGATATCGAGGCGGCTCAGAGAGTCACCCCTGTTTTTAGTATTGTTTTTCTCAGAAGGAGCTGTTCATGGCATACGATGAAGGTCTGACGCAGCGGATTCGGGAACTTATCAGTAAAAGTGCTGGAGTTGAAGAAAAAAAGATGTTTGGCGGGGTTGGTTTCCTTCTCTGGGGTAATATGGCCTGTGGAGTTAACAAAGAGGCCCTGATCATTCGTGTTGGACCCGATTATTATCAGGAAGCGCTGTTAAAACCGCACGTCAGTGTTTTTGATCTGACCGGGAGGGCGATGACCGGCTGGATTGCAGTACAAGCACCAGGATATCAAAAGGACTCTGATCTCCAGGAATGGGTCGATCGGGGTATGGCGTTTGCCAGGACACTTCCAGTTAAATAGGTTCTTATGCCCGAACATAAACAAGTATACAATCAGGAGGCAACAAATTACCAGAAGCTGATTGCCAGGGAGGATTATCAGAATAAACTTCTGCCTGCAATCCGCGGGATCATGTACTCCCAAGCCCGGGATGTGGTCGATCTGGGTTCGGGAACAGGTCGTTTGGCGTCTCTGCTGGCGCCTTTCGCCAGATCCATGGTAGCTTTTGATCTATCACCGCATATGCTGGAGACTGCCTCGACCCGGCTGAATAACCAGGGATTAGAAAACTGGTACGCTGTCGCTGCAGAGCACCGCCATATTCCCCTGGTTGCAAATTCAGCCGACTTGGTGATCTCGGGCTGGAGTTTTTGTTATTTGGTCGTCTGGGAAAAAGAGAATTGGGAAGTTGCTCTCAAGGCAGGTTTAAAAGAAACCCAGCGCCTGCTCAGGGATGAAGGCCAGATGATCATCATCGAAACCCTGGGTACGGGCGTCCGAGACCCCTCGCCACCAGACAAACTACAGGAGTATTTCCAGTATCTGGAGAAGTCCGGATTTCAAAGTACCTGGTTGCGAACCGATTATCAATTTAGGGATCAACAAGAAGCCCAAACATTGACAAAGTTCTTTTTCGGCGAAGAGATGTTGGACAAGATTGGAAATGAAACCCAACCGATTCTACCGGAATGTACGGGTATCTGGTGGATACCAAAAAACAAATTGAGTAAATTATTAGTTTAGGGAATTTGTTTTAGAAAGATAATTGAACTCTTGTTAATGTGGAAGGAAGAAAAAAATGGCGGAATCAATAGATAGGCATCAAAAGGAAATTTTATACAATCAGGGACAATGGGATCAAAAACCAGTTTTACGGAAAATATATAACACCTTCCATAACCGGATAGCCAATTATCTTCCCCCTGACCTTCCTGGAAAAATTGTAGAACTTGGATCAGGCGTGGCTGACATCACTGAAACAATACCCGATTGCCTGCGTACTGATTTATTCCCCAATCCCTGGATAGACCAGGTAGAGAATGCCTATAATTTGACCTTTTCCGACCAATCCGTCGCGGCGCTGATCCTGTTTGATGTGTTTCACCACCTGAGGTATCCAGGCAGAGCTTTTCAAGAATTCCTCCGGGTGTTAAAACCAGGAGGCCGCTTGATCATTTTTGATCCCGAGATAAGCTTGTTGGGAAGATTGGTTTATGGACCACTCCACCCGGAGCCGATAGGGTTGAATGAAAAAATTTCCTGGGCTGCTCCCGCGGATTGGTCTGCCGACGATATTGATTATTATGCATCCCAGGGTAATGCACACAGGATATTTGTGAAAAAGGAGATTGATGTTCTAGATGCTGATTGGAAAATAATTGCCGTAAAGAGGTTTGCGGATATTTCATATGTTATGTCTGGAGGATACTCAAAACCGCAGCTGTATCCAAATTTCTTCTTTCCTGTAATGCAATTATTCGACAAAGCTTTTAATCTATTTCCTTCCTTATTTGCTACCAGAGGACTTGTCGTATTACAAAAGTCGGCTCAAGGCTGATTGTTTTTTAGGATCAAACTAAATTCGAGTATTAAATCAGGGATCAGGATGGCGTTTATGATCATCAAACCAGTTAATTCAAAAGCTGACTTAAATGATTTTATTTCATTTCCTTATGACTTTTATAGGGAAGATCCAAATTGGATTGCCCCGCTGCGGGCAGAATACCGAAAACACTTAACTCCCATAAAAACTCTTATCTGGAACACTGTGATTATCAACTGTTCCTGCTGGTCAGAGAAGGAAAGATCATTGGGCGCATAGCCGCTTTTATTGATCATCTGGCGGTGGATTTCTGGGGAGAAAAGATCGGTCTGTTTGGATACTATGATTGTATCCAGGAGCAAGAAGCCTCCCAATTATTATTTGCTTCGGCGGCAGATTGGCTCCGTGAGCGTGGCATGAAAATCATGCGTGGGCCCTGGACATTTGTTTCCGAAGAATGGGGTCTGGTGGTGGAAGGTTTTTCACCTCCTCCCTGTATCATGGCTCCCCATAACCCGCCTTATTACAATCATCAGTTAACTGCGTTTGGCCTCAAGAAAGCCAAAGACCTGCTGTGTTATTACATTTCCGGAAAAGAAGATTATCAAATACCTGAGCGTATCCTCACCCTGACTGACCGGGTCGCGGAGCGTTATGGTGTTACTGTCAGGCAGATGGATATGAGTAAATATGAGGAAGAAGTCCAGACATTCCTGGATCTATCAAATTCCAGCATTATTGACAACTGGGGATATTCGCCAGTGACTGAAAAAGAAGCAGATGATATGGCCCAGGATCTCAAACAGGTCATCCAGTCTAAAGGGGTGTTATTTGCTGAAGATCCTGATGGCAGGCCGATCGGTTTTGCAATCGCCATACCTGATATTAATGTGCTGCTGAAGGGATTAAATGGACGTATGTTTCCATTTGGTTGGTTGAAGCTCCTGCTCGGTATTCCCAGGCTGACCAGTTATCGCATGTTTGCTCTGGGAGTGATTCCGGAATATCATGGTCGAGGGATAGACAGCTTGATCTACCGGGCTCTTTATGAATCCCTCTTTAGCCCTGATTTATGGATGGAGATCAATTACGTCCTGGAAGATAACTTTCATATGAACAATGCCATCCGTAAGCTATTGGCTAAACCATTGCGGCGCTACCGGATCTATCAAAAGGATATTTAAGGAGATGGATCGAATCTGGAAAACCGATTTATTAAATAAGAAACGCAAATCTCTTGCCTTGCTGACTGCACTGTTGGTAACTGCGATCTGGTCCTCCTCCTTTGTGATTGTGAAGTTTGGCCTGGGAAACCCTTGGCCCTCTCACTATTGCCGGGTTAAGGTATTCCGCTCGGGGCTCTTGCCCTGGCTCCCTTTTTGCTGCCGAGGCGGGGCAAAAACAAACCAATTCCGAAAAAACTGTGGCCCCGCCTGGTATTGATCGGGATCAGTTCCTACACAATTGGGAATGGCGCCCTATTCTGGGGACTAAAATATATACCCGCTACAACAGGTTCTTTCTTGATGGGCTTAATCCCATTGTTGGTTATGATCGGTGGGACGATCTTCTTGAAAGAGATCCCTGCCATATGGCAGGGGATTGGTGTGTTCATATCACTGGCTGGAAGTGTTATATTCTTTTCCGGGGGATTGGAACCGGGAGAACCATTGGGAATCGCCATTCTGGTTATGGGACTTGTGGGCTTTATGGCTTTTAGTTTATTGGGCCGAAGTATTGCTCGAGAAAAAACTTTAGACACTCTAGTTTTAACCACGGTTCCCTTGATTATTGGAGGTCTGACAACTGTTTGTATTGCGTTATTAGTAGAGGGAATACCTCAATTCACAGCAAGATCTCTCTGGGTTGTGCTCTGGTTGGCGTTGGTAAATACATCCCTGGGTTACTATCTTTATAATCTTGCTCTTCGGGAGTTAACAGCCCTGGAAATGAATATGGTGATGAATCTGACGCCCTTGTTCACTGCACTATTAAGTTGGATTATGCTCGGAGAGCCTGTGGCATTATTACAAGGGATTGGTATGGCGATTATGATCTTGGGTGTGGTTCTGGTACAGCGAGGTAGAAAGAAGACCAACAGTTTGAAGGAATAGTTAATTCTAATTTGATGGCTGAATTGATCACGATCAAGACAGATAGGCTTGAAATGATTCCCCTGAAACCGAATCCTGCTGGGAAATTTCCTTGCGCAGGGAGACCTGTTTATCCGGGAAATCGGCCCGGCATCGCGCCTGATAATTACCCCAATGCTTCGGAAAGCGATTTGGACGAAACTTTCCAAAATGGACCAGGCTTCTCCGGAAAAAGAACTGCCCTGGATCACCTACTGGTTGATCCGGGTGCCGCCGGAAGGATTTGGCGCTGGTCTGATCGGTTTTAAAGGCCTTCCAGACCAAAACGGAGTTGTTGAAGTTGGTTATGGGATTGATCCAGAATTTCGTAATTTCGGCTATACCACCGAAGCTTTAGGGGGGTTAATTCAGTGGGCGTTTGATGATCCCCTGCTGCTGTGGAGCTCCGGAAACACAGCGTTCAAACCCGGCTTCCAACAGGGTTCTGGAAAAAGTTGGTATGAGAGTTTACGCTGAATTGGGACTCAATCAGCTGGTGTATAGAAAAAGAGGATCTAGAAACGAATAATTGAGCGAAATATTTGTTTTTGTATTTACTTTCTCTATACTCTGGAGCTCGCTGTAAAAGATCACAATAATATCACCCGCCAAATCCTAATCAATTTAACCAATCCTGTTTGAATTTCATGGTTTGTTTTTTAGTCGGCTTCCAAATATTTATCCCGCAGTTCTTCGATTTCTTCTTCACTTATTTCAGGATCTCCTCCCTTGACACCGAACAGCAGTACAAAGGCGCAAATCTCACAGAACACAATAAAAGGAAACATCAGTAGATATTTATCATTCCCCATGTCTTTGCCGATCAAGTCAAACACCAGTCCCATGATCACGGGTCCAAAAACATAAGCAGCCTGATCGAAGGAATAATAAATTCCGGTATAAGTCCCTTCCTCGCTGCGGGGTGACAAATTCCATAACACAGGAAATACATTGACAATCACGGTCATCCAGAAAAATCCCACCGGCACGAACAGGACCGCGATCCAAATAGGTTGTTTTAGTGTGACCACGATCGATAGGAGTGACATCAGAATGATCAGGCCGGTTGTTCCCAGCCTGAGTGCCTTTCGGCGGCCGATTTTCTGACCGACCAGCCCCGATACAAACGCGGAGAGGATCATCGCTGCAGCATAGATCAATCAATAGTTGGCCTGCCTGTTGATCACCAATCCCCAGGTAGTTATTTGCAAAGATCAGGTAAAAAAGGCTTCAATCGAAGCAAAAGCAGTATAAGAAAAGGTGACATAAATCATTAAGAAAAACAAGCTGCGATCTTTCCCAAAAAGTGCCTTTCGGAAATATACCCAACCCCGTTTTTCCATCTCGGTAGCCATGTTGGATACCTGATGTTCTAAGGTGATTGAGTCGATCTCGATCGGTGTATCGCTGATGCGTAAAAATCCATCCCCTGTCGGAGTTTCCTTGATGGTTAGAAACAGGATTGTCACGATGATGATCATGACCACGGCAATAATCGGAAACCCTAGATATCTGGCATCGAAATTTGATAGCCCCGGGCGGAGGATGCCAATGATCGTCGGCAGCAGAAAGGCAAATATTGCCCCGGAGTTTGCGACCAGCTGCTGGATGCCCGCTTCCCTTGGACCTGACTTCATCCGGAGTGTAGTCCGCCAACAAAGTCAGGGCAGAACTGCGATATAAGGCCATGGCAATATTAAAACAAAATAAAATCGCAATTAAGCCAAGCAGAACTTTAAAGAGTGGAGTGATGATAAAAAAGAAAGCTGCCGATAGAACGCCCAGGATGATAAAGGGCATCCGCCGACCGTACTTGCTTTTAGCGCGATCGCTCAGGTTGGCAAAAAATGGCTGCAGCAGTAAGGCCAGAATGTTGTCGAGCACCAGGATCGCGCCGATGACGGTTTGCTGCCCGAAAGCGCCGAAAACCAGGATGTCTTTTGGAACCAGGCCAAATTCAATATCGCCCAATAATAACGGGACAGCTAAATTGTAATACCCCAATCCAGCTAAAACCGACATAAAACCCAATGACAGAAGAACAGTCCGCTTGATATTCAATTTCCCCGGCTGATTGGGGGCCATCCTGGGTTGATACTTTACCGATGCTGTGTCACGTCACTCCTTTTTATGACTCGTTATTTGTATTCTCGGATCAGATTCCCGGATGAATACCTATCTAATTAACTGAGCTGATCACTTTTCAAGGAATTCACTTTTATCCCATTTATGGGTGAAGCAGAGATTTGAAACTCACCAGTTCGATATCCGGTTCTGCCAATCGCTGGTGGACACGCGGATCGAGTAGCGCCCGCAGATCTTGCTCCCGCCAGCCGCCGTCATATCCCGGATGAACAAGCAATTCACTGATCCATCCGTCCTGCAGATTTCCCATTACTTCCAGTAGAGATTTGAGGTGTCTGGTTGCCGGCAACCGAAAAATGCTGGATGAAGGTATTGGGGCGGGGGATGCCAGCGCGATCCACCCTGTGGCGGTAAAATCTCCCCAGCAAGTGGATCAGCCAGATTGGGTAGTTGTTATTTCTTGCCAGAATTGGCGCTATATCATCAAGGTCATCACCAAAGGGAGCCCGAATAGGCAATTTGTACTCCTGGGCAAGATCGAGAGTGATCTTGAACTGGTCCTCGGCCGTACATAGGAGATTGGACAATGGTTATCGAGATGGTCTGGGAGTATGCCCACATCCTGGACTAAACGCTCGATCTGAGCTTGCAGCTCAACAAACAGGGTGGGACGTGCCCGGTTTGAACCCCCACATGATCTGTTGGTCTGACAAGAACTGCCCAGTTCCTCCTCCCAGGAGAGCTGGCACCTGCTTCCCAGGCAGCACGGGATATCCGTCGTTGAAAACCAGATGAACTCCGGCAGCAAAATCGGGATGCTCGCGGAGATAGGTAGCAGCCTTTGGCCAGGCTGGCATGTTGGTCATACAGGAGCTGCTGGAAATCAAACCCGCTTCGTACAGTTCACAAATGGCTTGCACAACTCCTTCATTCAGGCCAAAGTCATCGGCGTTGATAATCAATTGTTTCATGTAATCTGTTCCCTTGACAGCAGCCATCAGGCAGGCATGCTAACATTATTAACCATACTGTGCGGTCAGGTAACCAAACTCAACAATAGGTTAATAACCTTTGGTGCTATTAGCGATCTAGCCATAAATGCTGGTACTTGTGGCCGCTTCCGGTATTAAAAAAGCACAACAGTTTCATTATATTTTATCCACTGTTGTTCTCTAAGTTTTTTGAATGCAGATAATGTAGCCCCGCCTTCGGGTGCAGTAAAAATCCCCTGGGTCCGGCCGATCAAGTCAAATCTTGTTCATCATTTCTTCATCAGACACAGAAATTGCAGTTCCCTTGGCTTTCCCTTAATGCTCGCAGTATGAGAAAATCGCCAACAGCACCCGGCACACGTAATCCATCAGCTACAGTCTTTGCCCCTTGCCAAATTTCTGCAAATTCTTTTCCTTCTTCAAATGCCCGAACCATTGGAGCGCATCCATCAGATTGTACTGTTACCATGCGTGGTCGTTTTGAATCGATCCAGCCTAATTCTTCCATCTCGTCAAACGCCTTCCACATACCTACCAGTCCAGTTCCTCCGCCCGTTGGATATATGATCACATCTGGTAAGTTCCAATTAAGTTGTTCTGCGATTTCATATCCCATTGTCTTCTTACCCTCAATTCGATAAAGGCTTCTTTAAGGTGGAGATATCAAACCGGCCACACTTAAGAATTTCCTCAGCGGTGTGATTTTTCCACAATCGGTTATCAGGCCATCCACTAAAGTCACCCTCGCTCCAAACGCTTTACACTCCGCAATAAATGGGCTCGGGACATCCTGGGGCATAAAAACAAATGCTTTCATTCCCGCCAGAGCTGCATAAGCACTCATTGCCCCTGCTGCATTTCCGGCAGAGGGAATTGAAATTTCTTTTACGCCCAGCTCGTAAGCGCGCGAAACAGCTACGCATAACCCGCGGGCCTTAAAAGATGTTGTGGGATTTAAACCCTCATCTTTAATGAAGATATTTTCAAAGTCCAATTCTTTTGCTAAATTCTTGGCCAGGAATAATGGGGTAAAACCCTCATTTAAACTGAGTTGATATTTTTCGTCTCTCACTGGCAGTAGTTCATGATATCGCCAGAGCGTATGTACCCTGTCTGCCAGTTTATTTTTATGAATGGTATTCTGGCCGCTTCCAAATCGTAGCGAGCTAATAATGGTTTTTTACAGTCCGGACACAAATTCCAGATTTTATT